>CAZIWB010000043.1:11878-49827 GCA_964542655.1 uncultured Cellvibrionaceae bacterium | reverse complement strand
TGAGTACGTAAAGAAGGATCGGGAATGGCGTGTTTTTGTTGCAAATGGCCGTGCCTTGATGGTGTTTGAGAAGATTGTGAAGGACAAGAAGGCTATCTCTTGGGGTTGTGTAGATGAAGGTGCTCTTGAACTCTATCGTTGGAGCCAGTGGCCTCTGCACGTCGTTGAGAACGCTATCAAGGTATTCAATCTCAGCAAGCTTCACTTCGGTGCTGTTGATGTGATTGAAAAGGATGGCAAGGCATATTTCCTTGAGATCAATACGGCTCCTGAAGTCTGGCATTATTACGGACAGCGTCTGGCTGATGCCTTCAAGTATATGATGGACGGTGATAAGCGTCAGACTATTCCTGTGAAGGATTATAAGTCTTGGAAGAGCCTCATCCATCCGTCTATTTCTGATGCAGCTATTATGTGAGGAAGAAATTGGAAAGAGCATTAGAGACCGCTAGAAAAGAATGGAAAAAGAAACATCCAGCTCACATTAATGCTGTGGCAACAATTGGTTGGATTGGTGAAAAAGGTGAAGGTCAGTTTCATTGGGATGGGTATTGTCATGCTCAACTGTCTTCAGGAGAGTGGTATACCACCCGTCTTGAGAGTAAGAAATTAATTTCAGTATTCTCAGGTATTCAGAAGAATATGACCCCTCTCAAAGAAGAACACGCTGATATGGAGCGTACATTCATTGAATGGCTGTTGTTCCATAGCCCATTCAAGAGTGGGTTGCTTAAGGACGAAGCAGCTAGTGCTCTTGAACATCGTGTCCTGATGGGTGATGTTGATAAGCCAGCCAACCTTATGGGTGCGGCCCTTATGTCCACTCGCATCTTTAACGAACATCCCACTTCTCTTCGTATGTGGTGGGAGTTTGTTAAGCGTGGGCTTCACCCTAACATTGCCTTTGTCTTTGCACACAAGATGTATGTGGACAATAGTGGTTATGTAGTTGAATATGTCCCTAGTCATACTGGTTGTTTCACAGGATATCTAAAAGCAACATTAGCCACTTCCTCCTCTACGCCAGAGTCATATCTCCTCAACTTCTTGAGGGGAGAGTACGCCAATTTGGCTAAGCCATATAGGGAAGCATCTGGTGATGCTACTAGGTCTTTCAAATTGTGGCATCACCCAAACAAGGATGAGAAAGGAGTTCCTCCAGTCTCTGAAGTTAGTAAACTCTTGGCCAAGGCTGCTGCTGGTACTACTACCCCTTCCAAAAACCCTTTTGGGAAGGCTGTTGCTAAGCCTGCAAGTGGTATGCCTAAGTTGGAAGCTGCTATGGACGCAATCCTTCCTTACCTCCACAAATATAAGGAGCTATTCTAATGACTAATAAATCAGTGTATATCGTTGCCAGTAGTTCTCAGTACGTCAACATGTTCCTTGAGCGTGAATGGGAAATGGCTAAGACGCTCGAAGAAGCTGACCTCGTGTTGTTTACTGGCGGTGAAGACGTAACTCCTGATTTTTATGGAGAACGTCCGCATCCCAAGACCTATAGCAATATCAATCGTGATAGGGCTGAGGCTGAAATCTTCAAGAAGGTAGTTGAGCTTGGCATTCCTATGGCTGGCATCTGTCGTGGGGGTCAATTCCTCAACGTCATGAACGGCGGTAAGATGTGGCAGCATGTGAATAATCATGCCATCTCTGGCACACACAAGGCCCATGTTACTGGTTTCATTGGTGAGATTGATGTGACTAGTACTCATCATCAGATGATGATCCCTGCTCCAGATGATGTTGAGAGTATTGTTCTTATCACTGCCAGTCTCTCTACTCAGAAGGAACGAATGGGGAAGCAGGGAGTTGGTATCATCACACGATACACAAAGGATGAAGATGTAGAAAGCATCTACTATCCTGAGACACACAGCCTGTGCTTCCAGCCCCATCCTGAGTTTGATGCTGGACGTGGTCAGTGTCGTGATGTGTTCTTTTTCTTCATCAACAATTATCTTTTGACCAATGCTGATATCGGTAAGGTCAGTAATGATATTGCCAATGGCATTATCAACAAGGTGAATGTTGCTGACTTCATTCCGTTCTAAGGAGAATCAACATGTGTTCTTCCGTAAGAGTGAAGGACGCCTTTAGAACTTTCAGCGATTGGAATTGTGCTTGGCATCAAGCCTTTCAACGTCACTCCACTAACTGGAAGGATAGTGATATGTACACGAATGGTCAATTCGATGAGATTCCTTATATAGAATGGGATGAGAATGCATTGATCGATGAGTTTTATTATCACGATGAACTCGTTGCTTACAATAACAATGTGAAGGAGAATTAAAATTTGCCGCTTGGTTGGTGTTGCCGGTAAGATTTTCGGCGGTGAGAAGAAGGCATTCCGTAATCTCCTTGAACAAGGGGCGTACAATAGTCCTCATTCCACTGGTGTAGCAGCTATTGATAACAAGGATGAGGTGAAACTTCTCAAGTCTGTTGGACGTCCTTGGCATCTGTATGATGATCATCGTGGTGAATTCGATGATGATGATACAGTGAAGGGGTATGGTTATAAGATTCTGATGGGGCATAATCGTTTTGCTACTGTCGGTAAGAAGGTAGCTGACAATGCTCACCCCTTCAAGCATGGGAATATTACTGGTGCTCATAACGGTACGCTCGATCAGAAATGGTTGAGCAATATTGATGGGCATGAACAGTTTGAAGTTGATAGTGAAGCCCTCATCTTCTCCTTCAATAAGAATGGTTGGAAGGAGACTATCAACAAGACTAAGGGAGCATGGGCTCTTGTCTGGCATGACAAGCGTAATGGTCGTATCAACTTCATTCGTAACAGTGAACGTCCTCTCCATTATTGTTTCTCTGCGGATAAGCAGAACTTCTATTGGGCTAGTGAAGAATGGATGTTGGAAGTAGCTCTTGGTTCTTCTGGTGTGAAGTATCAGAAGATTCAGGAATTTGACCCGTACAAGCTACACTACCTCAAGTTCAAGGACGATGGCTCTATTGATGGTCATCTGTTCTATGTGGACGAGGAAGTTAAAGGCTTTGTGCCGCCCCCTTTCGTCTACCAAGGTGGCAACGTGTTCAAGCACGGAGGAAACGGAGGTAACGCCCCTTTTCTCTCTTCCCCGAATACGGAACGCCAGCCTACTACGAATTTTGGGGGGACGTCTACGGGGACTAAGAACGACACTAGTGAGGCTCAGAACTTCATTGACAATGCTACCAAGAGCCTAATTGGTCAGGTCATTCCCTTCCAGACGTTTGGTGAACGTAATCCAAAGGCTGGTATGGCACACATTTTGTGTGATAGTAACCGTGTCAATAACCTCTATGAGATTCGTATCTATAGCGAACACAATCCCCGTCATAACGAATGGAGGGATAGTCAGCAGTATTATCTTGGTCGTGTGAAGAGCGCTATTTGTAATTGGGACCCCATCAATGGAAAATGGGATCGGTATATCACGCTCGATATGCGAACTATTTCTGAGGGGATGCCTCTCCCTCCCACTGTGGGGCAAATTGTAGCAGCTAACACTGCTCCTAAGAAGCACGAAGTAATCGTGGTTGATAAAAAGCCTTCTAATGTTGTTCCTCTTATCCCTAAGAAGACGGAAGAAAAGGCTAATGATGAATTCAAGAAGGAGATGGATATTGTATTCGGCAGTAAGTGGGACCCGAATGCAGAATATAAGGGATATCAGGGTCGTATCCTGACGTTCTCTCAGTTCATGTCATCTATCAAGGCTGGCTGCTCTGAATGTGGACAAGAGCCTTCTGCTGTTGAAGCAGATCATCTGGTGTGGGTTGGTCCCAAGTCTTTCATCTGTCAGATTTGTGACCATCGTCATCGTACTGAAGACGCTTTCAAGCGTAACAATAAGTAATCGAAGGAGAATTATATGTCTAATTTGCTCATTGGAGCTGATCCGGAATTCTTTGTTAAGAAAGACGGTAAGTTTGTATCTGCTTATGGATTGATTGAGGGGACTAAGAAGAACCCTCTTAAGGTTGAAGGTGGTGCTGTGCAGGTTGATGGCATGGCTCTGGAGATCAATATCAATCCTGCTGCTACGTTCGCTGAATTCGAACAGAACTATCAGAACGTTATGTCTAATCTTCGTAGGATGGTGCCAGATGATTACGAATTTGCGTTCGTTCCTGTCGCTGATTTTGATCCTGATTATATTAAGAGCCAACCTGATGAGGCACGTGCTCTTGGTTGTGATCCTGATTTCAATGCCTATACTGGTGAAGCTAACAATCCTCCTGATGCTGCTAAGAATTTCCGTACAGCATCTGGTCACTTCCATCTTGGTTGGACTGAAGACGAAGATATCAAGAACCCTGAACACATTGAAGCTTGTCAGATGATGACCAAGCAGCTCGATTGTGGCATTGGGCTTAAAGGTATTGTGTACGATACGGATAATCGTCGTCGTGAATTGTACGGGAAGGCTGGTGCATATCGTCCTAAGCCATATGGTGTTGAATACCGTGTGCTTAGCAACTTCTGGCTTAGTAATGTAAATCTGCGTGGTGAATTGTTTGGTGACATTCTTCTCAGTTATAGCCAGCTTCTAGATGGACTTGACTACAACAAGGTACTTTCTCCCGGATATGCTCGTGAGATGATTGACACCAACAACATCGAACATGCTCGTCAGTACGTAGACTATACTGTTGGTCGTACTGATCAACTCAAGAGGGCTTACGACGCATGGTTGATTACTAATCATGCTCAGGCTAAGGGACGACTCAAGGCTGAGGCTACCAAGATCAAGCGTGGAACTGCTAAGAAGCTTAATATTGATCGGCTGCGGTTGGGTGTTGTTAACAATGTACCTGAAGCGCAGTGGTTTGCTGCTCAGTGGGATGCTGCACCTCGTGCTCCTGCTGTTCCACCCGCACCATTTCCTGGAAATAACCCTTGGCCAGCCCCTGCCGCCCGAGTTGATATCGAAGGTGTAAGAGATGCATTTGATATTATCGCAGCAGCACATGAAGGCGCTGCCATACGGGCAGCTAGACAGCGTGAAGATGAATTGATTGCACAGATTATTGACGATCAGGATAGGGCTTTCCGAAATGCGTAATTATGATAATGAGATTTATGCAGCAGGTCGTATTGTTGGGACCTTCGTTCGTCATAAGGATGGCACACCTGTAGAAGTAATTCAAATTGCTGACAAGACAGTGATGGCTAAGGAACTTATGACTAGTAAGGAAAGGATATTCCCTTACAACGAACTAGACATCAATCCCATCCCTCTTGGTTATGCTAATCATGGGGGAGTTGCAACCTATGTTGTTCGTACCCCCATGAGGAATGATTGGAAGCAGGGAGCACGATGGAAGAACCTTCGTTGGATTGAATTCAATAAGGATGAAGCCCCCTTCCGAGATAGGATGCCGAGTAAGATTTTGGCAGCCACTATACAGGGCATTTATCCTGCCTATGCAGACACAGTGAAGGCCCTCACTGGTGGTAAGGATAGGATTTTTAGCAAGGCATGGTGTCGTCACTTCGCTATGGATGTTGATTGGAACATCTTCCATCGTGGTAAGTATCTGATTGGTAAAATGGTCGATCCTACTCGTCGTGAGTATAAGCTCCACGATGATTATTGGTGGACGAAAGAGGCCCTAGAGGAGAGTTTGTAAATGAAGAACATTATTCTTAGCATCATCCCCAATCTCAAGCAGAAAGAGGGACGATACGCAATCGAGATTGAGGCAGAGGGGCGTAGACTTCCTCTTGCTCTCGAAGAACATTGGTCAGTTCATAACGATGGTAGCCTTCAGGCTGGTCTTGAGGCTAAGGAATATGTTATGAGGGAACCGGGTTCACTCGCTGATGTAAAGAAGGCTCTCGATTATCTGGAGTATAAGTATAAGCGTCATGGTTCTGTTGTTGAAGAAACTCAGACATCTGGTGTCCATGTTCATGTGAATGTACAGGACTACACGCCGAAAGAACTCTTCACTTTCGTCGTCACCTATTTCATTCTTGAAGAACTTCTTCTCAAATTCTGTGGTGAGCATCGAGAGGGTAATCATTTCTGCCTTCGTGCCAAGGATGCTGAATTCATTGTCGATGAACTGGTAGATAGTGCACGTACTCATAAGCTGGGTAATCTTAAGCTAGATCATATTCGTTATTGTTCTCTCAATCCTTGCTCTCTGTTCAAGTATGGCTCTGTTGAATTCAGGGCTATGCGTGGTACTCCCAATCTTGATGAGATTTTCAAGTGGGCTAAGATTATCGATCGTGTACGACTGTCCGCTAAGAACTTCGAGAGCCCTGCTGAAGTAGCCAAGCAGATGAGTATGGGTGGGGAAGCTCAGTTCGTTCGTAACGTTCTCGGTGAATACGCTGAGATGTTTATGGTCCCCGGTTATAAGCAGATGGTCAAGGACGGAGTCCGCCTAATCCAACCTCTTGCATTCTGCACTGACTGGACTATGTATAAGGATACGAGTGCAAACCCATTTCGGAGGGCAGTTTAAGTGGAAAAGCGTAGAATTAAAGCTAGTGAGTTTTATGAGTGGCTTGTTGATACAGTTGCCCGACTTTCTGTGGAAGGGAACGGAAAAGCAGTACAGGAAATTCAGACGCAAAGAGCTTGAGCTAATTGAAAGTCTGGAACAAGCGAATTTCTAGCAAAAATTAAATGAGGTGATGTATGAGAAAAGTTTGGGTTGTGGCAGTGGGGTCTGATTACCAAGGTTGGAGTGATTGGTTTCTCTTTGAACACCAAGCTGAAGCTTTTGTTCAGGCTAAAAACCAGCGAAGACTGATAAATGGTATAGCGGAATGGCCTCTTATAGAAGAAGAAGGCGAGTTTCGTTGGGATTATGGTGGAGATCACATCCACGTGTATGAGCAGGAGATTAATTAATGCATGAACAATTGAAAATGATGGAAGAATTCCATCGAGCGTTTGGTCATCCAATAAATAGGCCAATCTATTCTTGTAATATGGATTTTATTAAACTACGTGTTAATCTCCATAGAGAAGAATGTGGGGAATTGGCGGACGAATTGTGGACTTGTTACGGAGATCAAAAAATTAATCCCAACCTCTTGAAAGAGGGAGCCGATCTCCTATATGTACTACTAGGAACATTCGTCTCCCTTGGGCTTGGTGATCAGTTGATCGAAGCCTTCAAGCGCACTCATGAGAGTAATATGAGCAAGCTCGGTGAGGACGGTAAGCCTATCTACAGAGATGATGGTAAAGTTTTGAAGGGGCCTAATTACAAGGCTCCAGACCTAGGAGATTTGGTGTGAAAATTTGGCATTGGGACCAAAATAATTCTGGTGGTTCATTCATCACAGATGAAAATCTGTGTAGTAGTGTATATATTGAAGCAGAAACATTCGATGAGGCTAATGCTAAGGCACTGTCTTTTGGTATCTACTATGATGGTGTAGCTGACGGTTGTGACTGTGAATGTTGTGGTGATAGGTGGTACCAGCCTTGGAACGAAGAGAAGGATTTCTCTGAGGAAAAGGTTCAGAAATGGGCCAATCAGTATGGTGGTTGGACTAAGCCTGATGCCCGCATTTTCTATGCGGATGGAACTGTGAAAGCAATCATTAAAACATAGGAGGTTTGGTATGAGAGAAGCACCTAATCTAACTCCCTTTATACAAGATATCAGACTTCAAGTGCAACATGCTCACAAGCATTATGCTCCGGCTTCAGAGATTGCACTTAAACTACAGGAAGCTCATAAGCTTCTGATAGAAGCAGAAATTTTAATGGAGAAGAATGGGACAGTGCCTAGTTAAGCTCCCACATTCGTGTGGAAGTAGAGACGGACTACAAGTCTTCGCAGAGGAAGACGGAACAACTTCAGGTTATTGCTTTGCCTGTGCTACATATGAAGCCAACCCCTTTGGGGAGCCTCGTATGGCTAACACAATTGAAGCACCTAAGCCTAAAACTAAGGAGCAGATTGATGCTGAGATTGCAGGAATTAGTGGATACCAGCATCTTCCGCTCGACCACAAGAAGCTTTCGGCTGAAGCCCTCAGTACATTTGGCGTTAGAGTATCTGTCTCAGAGACGGATGGGAAAACGCCCGAAGTCGTCTACTACCCCTATACGAAAGGTGGAAAGGTAGTAGCCTACAAAGCTAAGCTTATCCCCCGTAACGGGGAGAAGAAGAAGATGTGGTCAATTGGAGAGATGAAGGAAGTCGATCCATTTGGTTGGGAGATTGCTAAGGGACAAGGGGGTAAACGGCTAATCATCACTGAAGGAGAAGATGATGCGATTGCTCTATCTCGGATTGTTGATAGGTTCACTAAGTCTGAGTGGGTTGATAATAAACCTGCCATTATATCTATTCCCTTCGGTAGCGCTGGTGCTCCTAAGTTTCTGGCTCGTTTCAAGAATGAAATCAAGGGCCGATGGAAAGAAATTGTTCTCGCCTTTGATCAAGACAAGGCGGGACAGGAAGCGGTTGAAGAAGTAATGAAGATACTGCCGGAAGCAATTTCGGCTAAGCTTCCTAGTAAGGATGCTAATCAGGCGTTGATTGATGGTTTTGCTAAGGCTTGCTTCAACGCTGTGATGTTTAATGCAGAGAAGCCTAAGAATACACGTCTTGTTTTTGGCGAGTCTTTGCACGAGGAAGCTCGTGAGGTAGCCAAATACGGAGATTTGACTTGGCCTTGGAAACATTTGAACGATAAGACTCGTGGTATTCGGTATGGAGAAACTATCTATATCGGTGCTGGTGTGAAGATGGGGAAGAGTGAGTTGCTTAATGCAACCGCTGCTCATTTCATTGAGCACCACGGTATCAAAGTGTTTATGGCCAAGCCAGAAGAAGGAAACAAGAAAACCTATAAGCTGCTAGCAGGTAAGATTGCTGGTAAATACTTCCACGATCCTGATAAGGAGTTCGACTATGACGCTTACGACAAAGCAGGGAAGGTTCTGGAAGGTAAATTGGCAATGGTCAATCTTTACCAGCATCTTGGATGGGAAAGTCTTAAGACTGACATCATTGCAGCTGTCGGGTGGGGTGCACGTGCTGTTTTCATTGATCCAATCACCAATCTCACAAATGGCATTGACTCTGGAGATGCTAACACCAAACTCCAAGAAATCGCTCAAGATTTGGCGGCAATGGCCTTGGATTACAATATCGTCATCTTCATCTTCTGCCACCTCAAAGCGCCGGAAGGTAACATCGCCAAAGAACGTCGTGAGAAATATTATCACGATGGGAAGTATATCGGTCTTGGTAACTGTCCTCACGAGTCTGGTGGTAATGTATATTCTGCACAATTTGCTGGCAGTCGTGCCATGATGCGTTCATGTAATATGATGCTTGGACTTGAGGGGAATAAAGACCCTGATGTAGTTGACGAAGCAGTTAAGAACCGAAGAGACTTGGTTCTTCTTGAAGACCGAGAGTTCGGTGAAACAGGTAGGTTCCCCTTGTATTGGAACCATAACAACACTAAATTTGAGGAGCTGTGATGAAAGACCGCTATCTAGAACTCCAACTTTATAAATTTGATTGGGGGTGGAAACCAGTAAATACACTCTATCTTCATAACCTAGGAGTAGAAGATGCCATAACTCGTAAGAACGAGTTGATTGAACAGCATAATAGGCTCCGAGATGAGAAGAACGAAAGAGTACGGATTATCTATCGTACTGAAGAAGAAGTAACGTGGGGGCTATGAATAGGAATGATTTGATTGGTCAACACTACGTACAAAACTACGATAGGTTGGTAAAGAGGACGACATGGAAGGCTCCTAATCAATCCAAGGCTGTAGCTGAGGAATGTGTACAGGAAGCTTACACTCGTGCTCTAAAGTATTATGCTACATTTGATGAGAAGAAGGATGAATTCAACAAATGGTTTGAAGGAATTTTACGTAATGTTCTCAACGATGTAAGAGAGATTGAACGAGACAGAGGTGTCTCGAAGGAACTGATGGACGACGATGGTACAGAACTCATTCCCTATCGTCGAGAAAAGATAACAGCAGTTGTAGTTCTTAGGGATATGAAGAAGAATACACATAGGCAAGTGTTGTCTATGTTTCTTCTCTATGGATATAAGACTAGGGATATAGCTGAATATACTGGTTTGTCTCATACTAATGTAAGACAGATTATCTATCGTTATAGAAATGATATGTATGGAGTTTATAGTAAGAACAAGTATTAGTATTATATTAATCTCTATACCTTATATTATAGTATATATCTATATACATATATAGGAGTATATTATGTATCTTAAAAATCCTACTCATGAAGATGAGGGTTATTGGTGAGTTAAAGTTCCATCGTTACGTGATCCATTTATCATTGAAGTTTATTATCGTACTTGGGATCATACCAGAGATGGAGATATGTATCAAATCATTGATGGTGATCATATTGTTGATCATGATCAAAAAGAATGGTTTGAATACGATTTTATTGAAAAGGTAAAACCTATCAGTGAACATCTACGTATTTGATATTGAAGCAGATGGGTTGTTAGAAGATGCTACCAGAATACACTGTCTTTCTTATACTAATCTTAGCAGCGGTGCTAGCGCTACTCTCATTTCCCTAAATGACATAAAGGACTTTATCGAAAATGCTGACGTTCTTATTGGTCATAACATTGTCCGGTATGATATACCTCTTCTCAACCGTTTGGTGGCTCAAACCTCAAACAAAACTAAATTGGTCGACACTCTCCCTCTATCTTGGTATCTGTATCCTGAACGCAACCTTCATGGGCTTAACTCTTGGGGTATTGATTTCGGTGTACCCAAACCTCCCATAGACGATTGGGAAAATCTCTCACAAGAGGAATACATCCATCGTTGTGAAGAAGACGTCAAGATCAATGTCAAGCTCTGGAAAAAACAACGTCGTTACCTAGAACAAATCTACGGAAGCTGGGAAGAAGCTAAGAAGCTCATTGAATATCTCACCTTCAAGATGGACTGTGCTCGTGAGCAGGAACGTAGCAAATGGCGGCTAGACAAGGACTATGCCCTAGAATCGCTTAGGAAGCTCACTGACAGGCGTTTAGATAAATTGGCTACGCTGGGTGCTGCTATGCCCCAAATGCCAGTGTACGCCCTCCGTAAGCGACCAGAGAGGCCATACAAGAAGGATGGGACCCTATCCGTAGCTGGAGCCCGTTGGTTCTTCCTTGTAGAAGCAGAACGTCTCCCCAAGGACTACAATGGAGAGATTAAAGAACTCATTCGATTTGAACCTCCCAATCCCGGTAGCCCTATTCAGGTTAAGGATTGGTTGTTCTCTCTCGGATGGAAACCCGCAACCTTTAAATATGTGAAAGAAGAAGATGGAACTGTTCGGAAAATACCTCAGATCAGAGAGGAACATAGTGAAGATTTGTGTCCTTCTGTCTTACGCTTGGTTGATCTCAATCCTGCTATCGCTGATCTTCAAGGACTCGGCATTCTTTCTCATCGGATTGGGCTTCTCAATGGGTTCATCAGCTCTGCTGATAATGATAACTTCGTTGCTGCCCAAATCGCAGGACTAACCAACACTCTTCGTTTCAAACATAAGACTGTTGTCAACCTTCCAAAAGTTGGCAAGCCTTATGGAGAAGAAATTCGTGGAGCGTTGATTGCTAGGGAAGGAATGGAACTATGTGGTAGTGATATGAGCGGACTAGAGGACAGACTGAAACAACATTTCATCTATCCTTATGACCCTGAATACGTAAAGGAAATGTCTACTGATGATTACGATCCTCATCTATCTCTAGCCCTATTGGGTGAAGAAGTAACGGAGAAACAGGTTGAAGATTACAAGAACGGCGTGGACAAGAAAACTATTAAGCCTATACGAGACATCTTCAAAAACGGCAATTATGCCTGTCAATATGGTGCAGGTCCACCTAGGCTTGCTCTCACTGCGGACATTAGTTTACAGAAAGCTGAACGAGTATGGAAAATCTATTGGGAAAAGAATTGGGCCATCAAGAAAGTATCGGAAGCTCAGAAGGTGAAGACAATTTCAAATCAAATGTGGTTGTACAATCCCATCTCGAAGCTGTGGTACTCCTTGCGTTACGAAAAGGACAGGTTCTCAACCCTAATTCAAGGGACTGCGAGTTTTGTATTCGACGAGTGGGTTCGTTTGTTTCGTTTAAAACGACCCCAATTGACGGGTCAGTTTCATGACGAAGTGGTAATTGAAATTAAGAAGGGCTTTCGCGACAAGGCAGAAAAATTATTGCGAGAGGCTATTGCAGAATTGAATTCAAATCTTAACTTAAACAGGGAGCTGGGTATCGACGTACAGTTTGGCGATAGATACTCAAGTATTCATTAATGACTCGACGAGAAGAAATTATTCGTCTCCTTGATAAAATTATAATCGCTGCTGGAAATCCAAAGCTTGATAAGCAAGAGAATTTGGACTACATCATCGAACTCACCCTCAAGATCAAGGAGTTGTTTTAATGCCGTATTTTATTCAGAAGACTAAGTGGACTGACAATCCCCCCCGTGTCACCATCATCCATACCGGTCCATTTAAGGAACGTAAGGATGCTGTTGAACGTTTGACCAACTTGCGTAAGAATAAGCACACACAGTTTGCAATTATTGAAAAGGAATGAGTTATGAAACATGATCAGAACTTGTTTACCCGAATTGTTGGAGTTCTCGGATGGAGGTTTATTCTCACAGGAAGCTTTATCGTTAATATGGATACAGCCAATGACATCGATCTTGTCTTTGTATGGAATGAAAACATCCATGAAAAGCTTCTTGCTATCGGAGCAGAGAATACCAATATCAAGGGGTATAAGGGCAAGGCTAAGACACTCGAGTCTACGTGGCGACTTGGTGTGTACAACATCCTAGTCGTTAAGGACGAGATTGCATTCGCTCTGTGGGGAGCCTTCTCTAATGTTATTAAAGAAGAGGAATACGCTTTCGTAGACAAAGCTGATCGTATCAAACTCGCAGATAAAATCTTTGGAGCTTATCGTAGCCCTACTCTTACAATTAAGAAAAAGGAATTCTAATTAATGACTCTTAAGACTAACGAAGCTGCCGGCCCTGCCGGTAAGGCACAGGAACCTATCGATCCCGGTACTTACCCCGGACAGACTGTTCAGATTATTGACCTTGGCCTTCAGGCTCAGGTATACCTTGGAGAAACCAAGGACCCTAAGAATGAAATCATGACTACGTATGAACTCGCTGATGAGTTTATGAAGGATGAGGAAGGGAATGACATTGAAGACAAGCCCCGTTGGGTTAGTGAAACCTTCACTCTCAACTCTCTCAACTCCGACAAGGCTAAGTCTACCCAGCGATATTACGCACTTGATCCGAACGTCAAGCATGACGGGGACTGGAGTAAGTTGCTCGGTGTACCTGCCTCCATTACGATTGTCAACAAGCCCGGTAAGGGAAAGAATGCTGGTAAGGTCTATAACAACATTGGTGCTGTATCTGCTATGCGCCCTCGGGATGCTGAGCGGCTCCCCAAGCTTCGCAATGAGCCTAAGTTCTTTACTCTGGACGCCCCGGACGTAGAAGTATTCCTGAGCCTTCCTACTTGGGTGCAGGATAAGATTAAGGGTGGGCTTGAGTTCAAGGGGTCTAAACTTGACAATCTTCTCCAGAACCATAAGGGGACTGAGAAGAAGGAAGAGCCAATCCCCCCTGAACCCGGTCAGGAAGATGGGGCTAATTGGTAATGAAGATTTATATTTGGTTTGATGTTAATGAGTTGACTGATCGTTACCATGATAGTGGAGGGCTTGTTATTATAGCCCCTTCACTTGAAAAGGCACGAGAATTCTTTCTTGTAGAGCATCCTGAACAAGTCAAATGTGAGATGCTCACTATTGAACCTGATGAAGTGTTGGATTTGAAGGATGAAATCACTTCTAGGGTGTATAGGTTCCAAGATGCAGGGTGTTGCTAATGACTAAGTATATTATGACTGGTGATTTCTGCGAGGTTGTCTCTGACAAGTTCGTAGAACATGGAGTTAAGAGGGGACATCTTGTGTACGTGGCAGGGCATAAAGCTCTGCCCATCTCCGATGAAGACCCTTACACACAGCGCATCAAGTTCTTCGTCCATCTGTACAATCCCCACGAACATATCATGGGGAAGGAACTTCTCCTGATGGACCCTAATTCACTTAGTCGTTTTGATGACGACAAGATTAAAGCTCTGTTGGAGAAGTATAAGCTTGCGAACGGCATTGATTGACGCTGACGTTCTACGTTACGAAGTGGGTTCAGTAGGAGAGAAGTTTAACAAAGAAACGGGCGAACTAGAAATTCGCTCGTTTGATTTCGTAAAGGAAGTTTTTGATGAACGAATCAGAACGATTGTCGAGGGATGTAACGCTACCGAGTATCGGCTATTCCTTACCGGCGACAAACACACTTTCCGAATGGCAAAACGAAGCAATCTTTTGGAAGGAGAGTTTCGATCAAACTTTCGAGAGGGAATTGCAAAAGATAAAGTATATAAAGGAACTCGAAAACAAGATAAGCCTTTCCACTGGATTAATCTCACAGCTTATATCCTTAGCCAAGGAAATGTTGACATTGCTGTGGGCTACGAAGCGGACGACGCTATCGGGATTAATCACCATGCGGCACCTCAAACTACAATTATCTGTACTAGAGACAAAGACCTCCGAATGGTCCCCGGCCTCCACTACGGATGGGAATGTGGGAAGCAGCCAGAGTTCGGACCAGTAGAATATGACTCCCTTGGTACGATTGAACTCATTCGAGGCAAGTCCGGAAATAAAATCAAAGGTGGCGGCTTCAAGTTCTTTGGAGCACAGCTCCTCACAGGGGATGTGGTTGACAATATTGGGGGACTACGTGGGGTTGGACCAGTCGCAGCAGCAGCCCTACTCTCTGACTGTACATCTGAACGAGAGGTTTTTGATGCCGTCAAACGTCATTATGAAGAAGTGGCTGGTGACAACTGGAAGGAACTACTCACAGAGCAATGTAGTTTGCTCTGGATCGTTCGAGAACGTAACCCCGACGGAACTTTGAAACATTTTAACATTGAGGAATGGTTGTAATGGGACTCATAATCTCGGTAGTTGTACTAGCGGTATTAGTTCTAGGATTGGTAATCGCGTTGATCAAAGAGGGATTGTCATAATGGCACAATATCAACCTTTTAAGAAGAAGAGCTTCAAGCTGAAGAAAGAAGCCAGAGGTTGGCTTAACGACTTCAAGAAGAAGAACACTACAGATATGGATAAGTATAAGGTGGAAACTAACTACCTTGCTAATAACCCCAATCCTTGGGAAGCAGTTATTTTGAAGAGGATGTGATGGTAGAGCTTGTGTCCGGTTATAAGAGTGTGTATGGTAAGATTTATCCCACACTTGAACAAGCCCAAAAAGATGAGGATGATATGAAACTTCATCAGGGTATGTATGGACTTTTTCGTAAACTCCCCATCTATCCTCAACCAGATGAAATTGCTGAATTCATTATCAGGGAGTACAGTACGATTAAATCTTTGATGGAAAAGTATGGCAGGTAGAATTGGTGGACCTAAAACTAGAAATGGAAATTCTTGGACAGAAGCTCGTTTCCGATCCTTCATTCGCTCTCAGCTTAGAGCCGCTACGATGCGTTGGGGGCCAATCGCTGATTGCCTCAAGGCTTCTAGAGTATCAAGAGGTTTCTATCTTTGTGCAGGGTGTGGAGAAGAAGTTCCAGCTACTACTAAGTCTGGAGGGCGTAGAGTAAAGAATGTACACGTAGATCATATTGAACCTATTGTAGACCCCGATGTGGGCTTTGTATCCTACGATGTTCTGATCGAGCGTATGTTTTGTGAAGCTCCTAACCTACAGGTGTTGTGTAATGACTGCCACACTAAAAAGACTGACGACGAAAAGGCCCGAGCTAAAGCTCGTAGAGCCAAACAAAAGGAAGACGATGACGACGACATTTGATTATTCCACTTTCGATGAGATTCGTGACCCGACCCTCCGTACTTGGAACCGACTTAACGTTATGTTCAATATGAAGGAGGTGTTTGGTCCACAGAGCCAGATGTCTCTCAACTACCTGAAGAAATTTACTCAGGCTGATCGTGTACTTCTTGCCAAGATGGCAATTGATATTGGTAAGAACGGGTACGAGAATACTCGTCGTGGAATTATGAGGAAGAATAATGTCTAAGACAAAGGTCCATATCAAAATCCCCGAACAGGAATATGTAATCGAATTTCCAATACCGGAATGGGCTGAGGATATAGATGAGGAAGAATTCACCCTTTTCCAGACCTTTGAAATTAAGAAGTATCTTCTCCCCCAAATCAACTATGAGGTTGTCACTTATGTCTAATGTAATCCAGCTTGAACTGCCGTTTGATGAACCTGAGAAGCGACGTATCTATATCGCTGGCCCTATGAATGGTTATCCTCAGCTCAATCATCCAGCCTTCAACTCCACAGCAGAAGCCTTCCGAGAGGGAGGTTGGGAGGTTTGTAATCCAGCCGAAACTGATATTGAAATGTATCAGAGTGTAGAAGCAACTGAAGAGGCTATGGCTGCTAATCGTCAGCAGTTCCTCCGAGCGGCTCTCGCAATCGATCTCGAATGGATTTGTACTGAAGCTGATGCCATTGCAATGCTCCCCGGTTGGGAAAAGAGTTATGGCGCACGAGCTGAGCATGCTACGGCTGTAGCCCTTGGTCTTGAAATTATCTATATCTCTGACGTAACAGAAGACTGATTTCGGAGGTAGTATCTTGACCGCCCTTAAAATGGAAAGGTTACTCGAAGCCAGTAGTGAGGTGCGTAAGACGTACCCAATGGCTCGTGGACTGCTAGATTATTTTCCCGACGCTCTAGCAGAAGTAAGTAAAGTTAGTTATCTCGGGAATGAGAAGCACAATCCGGGTGAACCTATGCATCACTCTCGTGGTAAGTCGACTGATCATGCTGATTGCATCATCAGGCATCTGGCTGGACGAGGTAAGTTTGATGGGGACATTCGAGAAAGTGCTGCTCTAGCATGGCGTGCTCTTGCCTTATTGCAAGAGGAACTCGAACAAGAGTACGGCTTGCCGCTACCACGTGGAGCAAAGTTTGCCGAAAATCCTAATCCTTGACGTCGAGACGTTCCCTAATACGGCATACGTCTGGCGTTTCTTTAAAGAAAACATCGGAGCGAAACAGGTACTGGAATACAGTACCCTCGCTTCATTCGCTTATAAATGGCTAGATGAAGATGTTGTGTGGTATGAAGATACACAGCATCAGTCAGAGAAACAACTTGTAAAGAAGCTGCTGAATGTCCTTGATGCTGCTGATATTGTCGTCGCTCACAATGGCGCTAAGTTTGACCTGCCTACCATTCAGGGTCGTGCGCTTGTCCTCGGGCTACGTCCTCCTTCACCCTACAAAATTGTGGACACACTTCTTGTGGCTAGGTATGAGTTTAATTTTCCAGCTAATTCTCTTGAGCATTTGGCTATTCTCCTTGGTGTAGAGAAGAAGGGGGGCCATGCTAAGTTCCCCGGCTTTGAACTCTGGCAGGAATGTATGCGTAACAATCCTGAAGCTTGGGAAGAGATGCGTGTCTACAATAAGCAGGACGTCTCAACTCTCGAACATGTCTATCTGAAGATGCGTCCATTCATGAAGCGTCATCCGAATGTAGCTGTGTTTGAAGAAGTAGATAAAGTGTTGTGTCCCAAGTGTGGCTCTGCCCATATTCAATGGCGTGGCTATGTTACTACTAACGTGTATAAGTATAAGAAGTTTCAATGTCAGACATGCGGTGGTTGGAGCCGCACACGATTTAATGTTCTTGAGAAAGGAATTCGACATGCACTACTTGTCAACGCTGGTTAAGGCAATATGCCTTACAATCGCTTTGGGATCCCCTACAGCGGCGTTTGCTAATGTAAGCACCCCAAGTACCATCCCACCCACGGAAGCCCCTGTAGAGGCTCCTGTGGTCATCTGTCCCGTCCCTAATATGCCTATGCTCGACGACATCCTCGCTGAAGCTGAAACCAACAATCTCCCAACTATCGCTGTACTGGAAAATGGTGTCTCCACCATGTATATTTGGGATGTGAGTTCCATCTTCCCTGATGGGGCACCCTATCTGGTTGGCATCTTCGATTTGAACGGCTGTTTCCTTGACAGCACTGTCTTTGATAAGCAGGGCCTACAGGATAATTTGGGTATTGTCCTACAGTGATGTTAAAGAGAGGGGCTATTGCCCCTCCTCTCTCCATGCTTTTGAGGAGGAAGAAATGAAATTCGCTAAAGATTTGACTACCTCTGAAATTATCAAGGAACTCCATGATCTCGATAAGAAGTGGGATGATATGGCATCTGATGATGAATTTGAAGGACGTGGTGGAAGTCCATTTGAATGGATGGACGAGCGTATGCAGGAGCTTCAATACGAATTGAAGAAACGTCATGCCTATAAAGAAAGTTAAGGGTGGTTACAAATGGGGAAACCACGGTAAGGTTTATAAAGATAAGAAGAAAGCTCAGAAGCAAGCAGCCGCTGCATATGCTAATGGGTACAAGGGTAAACACTAATGGAACGCACCCATGTCACCATCTTGATTTGTGGTGGGAGAGATTTTGATGATTGGGGATTGTTTACATCAACTATGATTGATGTATGTAATCAACACACATCAGCTCATAATCGTCCTCTTATCATCTCTGGTGGAGCTAGAGGTGCTGATAAATTTGCTATCGATCTAGCAAAAGGTTGGAACTACCAATACAAAATATTTATGGCGGAATGGGATAGATACGGTAACCGTGCAGGCCCCATCCGTAATCAGCGTATGCTCGATGAGGGAAAACCTGATTTAGTTGTAGCGTTTCCTACCCCTACTTCTCGTGGGACGTGGGATATGGTGCGACGGGCTCAGAAGAATAATATAGAAACAATAGTAATTAATGGACCTATCGCAAAAGATTTTGTCTGACATCACCGTTCATGCCAAGTACGCTCGATATTCTCATAATAGGAAGCGTCGAGAAGTTTGGGATGAAATTATTGACCGCAATATGGATATGCACATTGCTCGCTATCCAAAACTCGAACAGAGTATTCGAGAAGTTTATGAACGTTCAGTAAGGCCACGTAAAGTGCTGCCCTCTATGCGTTCCCTACAGTTCGCAGGAAAAGCAATTGAACGTAATCCAAGCCGCATTTACAATTGTGCGTATCTTCCTATCGAAGACACCCGAGCTTTTTCTGAGATTATGTTTCTTCTGTTGGGTGGTACTGGCGTTGGCTATTCTGTACAGTATCGTCACGTTGACAAACTTCCAATTGTGGTTGGCCCTAGCAGATCATCGCGTCGTTATATCGTGGGCGACAGTATCGAAGGATGGGCCGACGCAGTAAGGGTTCTTGTAGAAAGTTATTTTTATGGTAAGCGTAAAGTCATATTCGATTACACCGAAATCCGACCTAAAGGAACAGAACTTGTCGTCAGTGGAGGAAAAGCTCCGGGTCCTGAACCCCTACGTGAATGCCTTGGCCGCATTGAACGGGTGTTGGAACTTACTATCGGACGACGACTTAGACCAATTGAAGCTCATGACATCGCGTGCTATGAAGCAGACGCAGTCCTTGCAGGTGGAATTAGACGCGCTGCTATGATTTCGTTGTTTAGCTACAACGATGAGGAGATGATTAATGCCAAAAGTGGAAATTGGTGGGAAGCCAATCCTCAGCGTGGTAGGGCTAACAATTCAGTTGTACTGCTCCGAGACAAAACGACTCGTGCACAGTTTGATGAACTCTGGCGTAGAGTTCGAGCTAGTGGGGCGGGTGAGCCGGGATTTTACTGGACGAATAACCTCGATTGGGGGACTAACCCTTGTTGTGAAATTGCCCTCCGGCCCTATCAGTTTTGTAATCTTACCGAGATCAATACGTCTGACATTACAGACCAAGTTGACTTTAATCAGCGAGCTAGAGACGCAGCATTTCTTGGAACCCTCCAAGCAGGTTACACAGCGTTTCATTACCTTCGTCCTATCTGGCAGTCCACAACTGAGGAAGATGCTCTTATCGGCGTTGGTATGACTGGTATTGCCAGTGGTGCTATTGAACATTTGAATGAAGAGGAAGCTGCCCATGTTGCTAGTGATACTAATTTCATTGTGGCTGCTACTATTGGTATTAAGCCTGCTTCCCGTGTTACTACCGTTAAACCGTCAGGCACTTCCTCATTGGTTGTTGGTAGTAGTTCTGGCATTCACGGTTGGCACGCTCCATACTATCTACGTAGGTTGAGGTTTGGTAAAGATGAAGACATCTACAAGTATATTAAACGAGTTCTCCCTGAACTCGTCGAAGACGAATACTTCCGTCCCGAGTCACAAGCGGTTGTCGGAATTCCTCAAAAGGCTCCACGAGAGGCAACGTTCCGAAACGAGTCGGCGCTATCTCTCCTCGAACGAACCAAACGATACAACCTCAATTGGGTGAAGAATGGTCATCGTGAAGGAGACAACACCAACAACGTCTCAGTTACCGTCTCCATCAAAGAACATGAATGGGACGAAGTGGGAGAATGGATGTATGAAAACAAAGACACCTACAACGGCATCTCAGTCCTCCCTTACGACGGAGGGTCTTATAAACAAACACCTTTTGAAGATATCACTCAATCCAAATATGAAGAACTATTTCAACTCCTTGCCGACATTGATCTATCTATGGTGAAGGAAGCTGAAGATAACACTGACCTGACTGGTGAAGCAGCCTGTGCAGGTGGTGCCTGTGAAGTAGATTTTGATCAACTCGGAAAGGAATGATCGAATGCAATATGTTGTATATGGTATAGCTACTTGTGAATGGTGTAAGCGAGCTGTGAAACTCCTCGAAGAGAAGAGTATGCCATATGAATATCGTCCTTTAGAAGAGGAACGACATCTTCGTAGTTACAAAGTTCATTTCCCAACTAAAACCTCTGTACCACAGATCATGTGGATGGGTGATTTTGGTGAGACTGACTATGTTGGTGGTTACGACGATCTCAAAATCGAACTCGGATAAAACAAAACCCCCGATCCTCAATCAAGAGGGTCGGGGGTTATTTTATTTCTACTACATTCGTTTCAGAATGTCCTTAACATCTGTCCGTAGTTCAGCTAGTTCTGTTCTAAATACTTTATCTTGCTCCTCTCGATATTCATTTCTCTGAGCGATCTCCTGCTTGAGAAGCGCTATTTGTTTTTCATTAGTCAACACTTTCCTAATGAGAATAACGAATGCCGCGATAACAGCCGTAACGATTGCATAAATTAGATTATTTACTTGAGCCCACCAATCAACCATATTACCTCTTCGTGGCATTTGTCAAAAACAGGAAGCCGATTATAGCCCCTGCCCACTTATCGAGCGGATCGGGTAAAGCCGCGATAGTCCAAGGTTGAGGATAGATACAATCGTTACACCAAAGGACGCTGTAAATAACTACAGCACTGAACCAGATAGCAAGTGGGATAATAAAGAACAATTGGAACCACCAGCTACCTGTAGATGTTAGGATCACCGCCTTCCATTTGTCTTTATTCTGCTCAGTTTGGGCAAGAACTTTCTCCCTTTCTAAAGCATCAGATGTTTGTTTAAGTTTGTAGTCTCCCCATTTATCGAGGAGACTACTGATAATACTCCAGATAATCTGGAACATAAATCACGACGGGACGAGAGGCAGCGTGTACCACTGAGTAGCAGAGACGCTAACCAGAATAACGGGGATGACACCAGTGGGCATAGAGAAGGCAGTGGACGTGCCTACAGCGTTAATCTGACCACCCGTCTGAGGCCAGAGCTTGGCTACACCAGCCGTAGTACCCTTGAGGATAACCACATCACCACCAGTGGTGACAGGGAGTTTCCAACCGAGAGTACCATTAGCACCAGTAATCACAGTGATACCAGTCGAGAGCTGAGCAGCATCACCAATGACAGAACCAGCACCTGCTAGGGGAGCGTTAACCGGAAATACCGGCATACTGGTAAAAGTCTTTACACCACCAAGAGTCTGAGCACCAGTAGTAGTGATGATGTTACTAAGACCAGTGACAAACTTAGTGGAGAATTCATTCCAATTCTTCACACTACCAGATACGCCAAGAGCAGCAATCACTGCTCGATAAAATTTATTGATATTCATTAGTTCTTCCTTTTGTTTACGTCGTTAGACGTGTACACTTTCAGTGTTTACAAATCAGGGGGCTGCTTCACCCCCATCGTACCAATAATCTCTCCACATAGTAGTGAGATCACCAGTATAACCTAGATCGTTAAGGTAATCCTTAGCACGATCATCTAGACTACCAGTCGTGAAACCTTTCAGACGGTAGAATTCTCTGTACATGTCGGGGATAGGTCCGATATACGGATCAGTCCATGTAAACAACCACTTCTTTTCCAAGTTAGGGAGAGCCCCTGTAGACGCAGTAAGCGTCTCAAGGGCATCCTTCTTATACTCATTGATGGTGGTCATTTATCCCGCCATTTGCTATAGACAGTCCAAGCACCAAAGCCTACGACTAGAGCAGCAAGAATGTAGAGGGGAGGAACACCAAGGGCGGAAGTCACGTCTCCAATGAGCTTCTTAAACTCATCAGACAGACCAGCGAGAGTAGTAAGGACGACACCAAACACACCCCAATCCCAAGGCTTCTTAGTGGAAGCGGGCTTAACCTCAACACCCTGAGTTTCCTTATTCTCAACAGCTACAGTCTCTTTAGGACTGTTCTCCACTGTAGCTTCAGGCAACATCCAAAGAGCGCCTTCAGCAGCTCGCCTACGAACAAGTCCATTCATCACCTTACCGTCGCCTAGACGATACAGAGCCATACGACCCGGCACCTCAGCCAGACGGTTCTGATTGATGTAAGAAAGAACACTAGACTTGAGGAAAGTCTTAGTCTTCAAATTCCCATAGAAACTAATAAGAGCAGCCCACTGGTTCTCGTTGAGTTCAACCTTAACGAGTTTCTGGAGGGCCTTATAGGCTGCCTCCAAATCACTCTTCATGAACTCTTCGGCCTGAGCCTTAGTGATCTTCTGACCCTGCTTTACACGAGAGCCAGAAAGACCACCAGTATGGCCATAACCAATAGTCCAAGGTTCATTACCTGTAGCGGGATCGGGGTAAGCTACTAGCTTAAGCCCCTCATATTCCCGCCACAACTTATATGCTTCATTCCAATTTACCATTATCCGGCCCTTCTAAATCCTAGTACCTTCTTCGGGTCAAAGTTGTCTTCAGAGACACTATCCCCTTGATTACCACCAAGGATTTTAATAGTGCCATCAGAATTCTCACCCATGTAGAAACCAACATGACCTTTCCAGCCATTCTTATCTTCACCACGCTGGAGAACAACGACATCCCCGAGCTGGGGAGTATCCACAGGGACGCCCCAAGAAAGATACGAGCGAGCGTTAAGCTTACCTGTACCCTTACCACCAGAGGCTCCAAGCACAGCGTCTACGAACGCAGCACACCATGCAGTGGTAGCTGGATTAATGTTCAGGCCAGCATTACGACTGATGAACGCTGAGAGGGTTTTAACCTGCTCACTATCATTCTCATTCAGTCCAAGATACGCCTGAGCAATCTCAGTGGGGGAGCCAGCAGCCATCATAGCTTGTGGGTCTTTAGCTTTACTGCTCTCTACAATCTTCTTGAACTCAGCGTCACTAAAATCTTCTAGATCAAGATCAGCCGGATTGTCGATGGTGGTAGGACTATTCTGGATTTGCTTAGCAGTCTCACCCTGTGCAGTGGTCGTATTATTCTCTCGTTCATTAGGAACGAAGAGACGAGAAGCATACTGTTCATTGTAAATCTTCTCATAGTCAGTAGTCCCGCTCAAGTGGGCGAACGTCCTAACCATACGATTGACAGCAGGAGAGATAGAGCTATTCAATTCTTTAGCCAGTCCACGAGCACTAGCCACATTAGAGAACTGATCATTAACCCTGAACTCAAGGCCAGCCCCATTCCATACAGGCTCAATCAACCTAGTCATATCCTGACTAATATCCATCGGGCTGCCATCAGGGAGAGTGATACCACCACGAAGCAATTGATTACCAGCTTCCTGCCATTTCTCATTTACGAGAGGGAGAACAGTACCTTCGTACTGCTTCTGGATGATCTGCTGAGCCTGAGTGGCTACACCCATATCAATCAGATCGGGATGGCTTTCAAGGAACCTACCCACTGACGTATCAGAGAACAGGTCAACAACAGACATGAAGTTCTTAGCGTCATCGTCATTAGCACCATACGATACGACAGAGCGCATAGTATTGAAGAGCTTGTTACCCTGAGCAGCGAGTTCCTCTGGAGACGCTTCAGGATTGTTGAGAGCCTTCTTAGTGCTATCCTTCAACACCTCAGTGACCAAACCAACATTCTCTACACTCTCTACAATGTCAGGGGGCTTACCACTAGAAGTATTGGTAGTTCCATCTGTATTAGTAGGAGTTGAACTGAAGAGTTTGTTGTAGACAGCCATCTTAGCAGCATCAAGCTGCATGATCATTGTGGGGTCCTGGAACTTACTGGCCTTATCGAGAGCGATCAGCGTGGCTAGTTTAGGATCAGCCTGTAGAGCCATCATATAAGCCTGCGTCTCAGCAGTCTTCTGAGCAGTCTCTAGGGCAGAGAGATCAGCCGTACCATTAGCTGTTTCTTCCCACGTCTTCATAATGTTATCAATACCAGCAGTGAGGTAGGACGTATCAACTGTACCACCAGCACTCTTCTGAGCACCAATGAACGCCAACTGTTGAGCTACAGCAGCCTTAGTCTGTTGAATGATAGCAGTACGAGCTTTGGGGTCCTGGGTTTCAGAGAGAAGGTTATTAGCCTTACTAATCTGGTTATTCACCCAAGACGTACCAGTCTGAACAACACCATGCAGCGTGAGAGTAGCTTCATTTTGCATCTTAGCAGACACTAGCCTACCTTCAGCAGTAGCAGCACTAATCTCCTGCTCAATCTGTTTAAGCTGGTTAGTCTGGAGCAAGAACCTATCGTACGTCTGCATACCCTGTGGCGTGGAAACATCCCAACCATCAGCAGTAGCAGTTTCAATCTTCTTACGATTACCAGTTTCGATAGGAGTTTCACGAGTGATACTACCAGCCAGTCCATTCTCCTGAAGGAGCTTGTTCTGGAAGGTGTAGATGTCTTCAGTCAGTGAGGGGTTGTTAGCAACCCAAGCCAAACTGTCAACTCGTAGCTTACGAAGGATTTCATCCTGACTAACACCCTGTTCACGGGCGTCAGCATAATAACTCACACGCTCAGCAATCTCACCGAACAATGTATTCTTGGCAGCATCGGCTCTAGCAGCTTTCTTGTCGTTACTGAAGAGAATGGAATTTACATTATCAACAGTAGACTTAAGGCCAGAAGCGAGATACTCCCCACTCCGATCAACAACAGGGTTGACCTGAGTGACAGAGGGGGAAAGCTCCCCCTCAAAGATTGTATCTCCGTAATTAGTTGCCATTATTCACCTCAAATAGTTTCTTACTCTGTAGCAGAGTTTTCTTGGCTTCATCAGAGACTGTACTCTTAAGCACCATGTTCTCAAAATCCTGAGCGTTCATATAACCTGACATGCTCCGAAGAACACGATACAAACTATCTTCACCAGCAAGAGCCTTGTAATAGATTTGATCAGCAAACTCTTTCATATAGATGGGATCGTTTTTAAACGCCCTCTGAGCCTCTGCCATCATATCTAGGTACCAACCCTGCTCTTCATTACTGATGCCCTTGGCAGCGAGCCTAGAGCTAATCTCATCAACAATCTTCTTGATATCGTCCTTGAACTTCTGTGAGGTACGATAAACTTCTTCCTGAGAAGCATAATAGTTAACTTCATCAATCGTATTGAAACCACTAGCCTTGAGGAATGCCTCTACAGCATTAACGTGATAGTCAATCACCTTTCCCTTAGAGGAAATGGTTTTCAGATTTTCAGCAGCATACTTAGCTTTCAGTATGTTAGACGTACCAGAGAACAGATTGAGGAAACTCGTACCGAGAAGTACCAACTCCTCTGGCTTCTTGTCATCACTGACAATGAAGGGCCTCATCATCTGCTTCACGAAGTTCGTAACACGAGGGCTCTGACCAAGGATCAGCGAGATAGAAGCAGAGCTAGAAAGCACCTCCCCCACCTCACTATCAATCAAACTCCTCCACCCCATAAAGATTTCGGGATCGAGAAGCCTCAGACTATCAGAGAAGTCAGTACGGATAGTTCCACCGAAGAGTGTACTGAGCGTATTATTCAACGCAAGATTGAACAAACCACCTTCCACCAACTCACGAGTATCAGGGTCAACTGGACCAATAGCCTTCATAATAGCGTCAGTGACAAAGCTGCCACCAATACCATACGTCAGAACATAGCTAGTACCAAGCTTAATACGATCAGCACCAGACAGTCCAGTGTGGTTCAGCATAACCTGACTCCAAGCCTTATGAGGGGCCTGAAAGAACTGCATCGCAACACTGAGAGCGTTCTCATTGTACGGGAGTTCACCAGCCTTGTTCATGTTGAGCGTGAGGTTACGCACACGAGCATTGAGATTCTCAAGAGCTTCAGCATCAATCTTCTTACCACTCTTCAACAGCAAGTCGTATTCAGACAGCCACACAGAGCGCATAAGGATTTGTTCACCCTTGTTGAAACCAATCTTCTGCAAGAAGTCGAGAGGCTTACCAAGTGTATGTCCAACCTTCTGCATGAAGGTTCTGTCCACTAACGAACCGAGCTGATCACGAATGAGAGAGTTAGCCATCACAGCCGCCTCAAATCCAGAAGCATGCCAATCCTCAGCCAGCTTAGCTGCACTCTTAGCATCCATACCTGTAGCAGCCTTAGCCACTCCCTTCATGAAGCTAGCAGCGTCTCCACCATTAGCCAAGAAATCGAGCATGATCATTTGCATACTGATCTTCGGGATAGCCAGAGGATTAGTAGCCATGAGAACAGGGAGAGCCTGCATAGCCTGCACAGGAAGCTGCCTGAGCGGGTTTGCTGCCAGAAGCAGTCGGAATGCCTTCTTACGTGCGAAAGCCGTTGGCGATACCTCTGAGGCCATTCCTGACCCCTTCTCTAACCAACCCCAACCTTTCTTACCAGCCGTATTAGAAATGTTCTGGAAGAAGATTTTGGAAGTGTCGTCAATCAGATTGACATAACCAGCTTCCATCTGTCTGATGAAACGCCATGTGGTCTTAGCATCCTGAATACGCATGTTGGAGGGTCCAAGAGTCCCCTTACCAATTTCACGTACATCATTAGGATACATAATCTGACCCTGCTGTTTCTCCACCAGATCACCGAAGTTAGACATCCACCTGCTCTTCGTAGTTTCCATCCAATCACGGAAGGCAGTACGAGAAGCAACAGAGCGGATAGAACTAATCAGACTTTCCTCTGGAGACTCGATGGCCGCATGGGCCAAGTCAGTAACCGCATTGCTATCAGAAAGACGCTTACCCCTAACACGCTGAGCAGAACGACCTCCGCTAACAGCCGCTGACCAGTCAGCATCATCAAAGGATTGAGTACCGCGCTTATAGTCGCCTCTAGCATTATACTCTCCTACTTCATCAGTAGAACGCAGACGTTCAAGAAGAGCTTTAGCATCCCCATGATTACCTGCCGTAGCAACAGCTTTCCAATACTCTGTACCATCCTTACGCCTGAACTTCTTCTCAATGAAGATGGGGTCAGTGTACTTAACAGGATAGTAACCATCACGATAGTTTAGAGTAGTATCATCATCACGAATACGACGTAGATATCCACTCTCGTTATTTTGAACGAGGATGAAGTCAGCCGTCTCATCGTTAATCTGAAGAGGTTCTTTCAGTTCAGCAATCGTGCCATTCTTAGCATACAACTCATCAAGCTCTACCTTCTCTACAACACGTACAGTCCCGTCACCGGGATCATACGCTTTTACAGAGGCCCCAAACCTATTAGGCTTAGGACGAGCAATCAAGTCAGTATCATTCGTCTGATCAAGAAACCGTTCCCAACCACGAGAGCGAAGGGTCTTGTTGACATCAACATTCTCCATCCACCACATCGTGTCAGTGGTTTCTTTCCATGTACGCATGGCATCGATAGTGTCGTCATCAAACCCACGAGCTTTCAGGTTAGCCGTAGTAAAGGCAATACCCTTCTCGTTAGCTTCGATACGATACTCATCTAGAAGAGCTTTCTGACGAGGAGAAAGTTTCTTATATTTCTTAGCGTAGACAGTAGCCAAGTCCACCAGTTGCTTATTAATCCAAGCAGACTTATCGGCAGCAACACTAGCAGCGTTAAAGATAACCCGATTGATAATAGCAGAAGCGGGAACAATATGCTCCAGAACAGAACCAGCATTACCATCAGTAAGGCTAGTCCGACTTTCAAACATTTTATACTTGCTACTACCCAAGAGACTGTAGTCAACCACATCAGCCGGGGTAAATTCATAATTGTGTTTAACACGGACAAGGTAGTTTCCTTCTTCACCGGGCACACCCTTCGCAGGAACGTATTTACCAGTGATGTCTTTGGACAGGATTTCCACTTCATTATCCTTGACGCCGTATTTACGGAAGGCAACAAGGACCTGACGGATAGCCTGTCCAGCATTACGGAAGCCACCATCAGTGGGACCATACACCATATCAAGCTTGACGCCAGTAGCTATGTCTTCAGTCGAGCCCATCTCAGTACGAGGAACAAGTCCATTAACCTGAGTGAAAGCGTTCTTTACCTGCGTACGCTGCTGAGTCTTTTCAGCCTGATCAAGATCAGTACGACCATTATTCTTAGCGATATTGTTGATGACAGTTTGGTTAGGCTGAGGATTGGACTCGTCCATCTTCACCTTATTCCGAACACTGCCATCTGAACTAGCAACTTCAGGGAGACGGTCATTAGCAATAGCATCAGACCTAGACGTGCCATACAATGCGTTAGCAGCCTTATTGGAGGGGTCTGCTTCCATCATGGCATTGGCATTGCGAGCCTTACCAGCGTTGGCGTCTACGAACGTCTGTGAGAGGCTAGTCCGGTCTACACCAGAGCGTACAGACATACGAGCGACATTGCTTTTCTCAGTTACATCACGAGTGAGAGCAGCAATCTGTCCCTTCTTAAAGGCACCAAGCTCCTGCTGCTTCACAAAATCTTTCGTGAGCTGCACAACCTGCTTAGTCAACCCTTCACTATCAGCAACCGTCGAGGGAGTAATTGCTTCCTCAATACGAGAACGGATAGTGTTCATCGAGTCTTCAGTAAGTTCACGAGCATTGGGATGAGCCTTAATAGTAGCTACAACCTTATCTCGAATAATCTCACGAGTACCATCAACGATGAAGTTAGAGCCAGTACGAGGGGCAGAGTTAGCTTCATCAAGTGTAGTCTTAACTTCTGTACCGAGCTTATTCACAACCTGTTCTGCACGCTTGAGATCAGCAGCAACTACCTTAGCACCCTTAGCACCTTTAGCAATTTTACCAAGCCAACCACCAACTGGAAACACGACATCCATCAAGGAGAAAATGTTATCCAGCGTAGCGTCAGTATCGTTGTAAGAGTCATTGACGAGGAACTGATTAAGCTGATTTATCATGTTAAGCTCGTTGCGTCGTAGGGTCCACGAACCACCACCGGTCTTAACAATATCAATCAACTTCTGTGCTACATCACGCCGTTGGTCAACAGGCATTTGAGCAAGACCCTTACGAATTGCTTCCTTGCTATTACCAAGCAGAAGCAGGGCTTCAGTTATACCACCAACCCCCTCGCCCTGAGCAGCCCTTACCTTAGCGGTAGCAGCTTGATCGAGAAAGGGAACCATACCTTCAATGAAGTCACCAGCAAGGTTAAGGAAGTCCCTATCCTTGAGGTTATTAGACAAGTTAATCTGAGACTGCACCCAACCCTTGTACTGATCAACTTCATCAAGTCCACCAGCAAGGACGTTGTACATCTGCGTAGCAGCAGTTTCATCGTTCTCTTCTTCCGACTGAGGAAGCTGGGAAGCATTCTGAGCAACGAGAACAGAGAGGGAACGATTATCCATCTGATCCGTAGTCATATCCATATAGCCGCCCATGTATCGGGATTTAGTGTCTACATCGATATTCGGATCACGAAGGATACGCTGCATCTCCTCATACACAATAGACTTGTCAGCATTCTGGTTCTGCTTGAGAAGCTCATCAAGCGTAGAACTATCTTCACCCGTGCTAAGCTCAGAACTAATCATAGCGTAGTTCTTGAGGACGTTCTGAGCTTCCCCCAACACTGAAGCATGAGCAGCAATGTTGGTAGCAGTGGCATTATTCACACCACTGCCAGCCGAACCAATACCGGGAACAAAGGAAGATAGTTTCTCAGGCTGTACCTGATTGAATTCAGCAAGAGTAGTCATTGTTTATTCCTCAAAGATGTTTCCAAAAGTAGACAGTCCACTCTGGAAGACTTCACCCCAAGCTAGGGACTCACGAGCCTTCTGATCATATGTGGCAGCCTTCTGGTTGAAGATGTTGATACCAGCATTAGCTTTGCTAGTTGCTTCGGCACCACTCACAGCACTATCGACGTTTGTAGTAATAGCACCCATAGCACCAGACTCACCCGAGCTACCAGCTCCACCAGTGTTAAAGCTACTCTGCATGATACGTGCACGCCTGATCCTTTCTTCTCGAAGGAGTTGACGCTTATCTTCTCTCGCAGCATTCTCACTTTGAGCAAGGGAAATGTTATTAGACTCTCTCTGAGCAGCCGCTGCTTTCTTAGCAGCATTCTGAGAGTTAGAAGTGGAGATTAGCCCAACAGCAAGAGAGAGGGCACCAAATACTAGTTCAAGACCCATTCTGCCACCTCATATTCTTTCCCCTTGAAATTCATTGGCCCGATAATCTTATCAGGCTTAAACAAGTCAAACATGCGTTTATCCTGTGTGTATGTGTAGATGGCTTCATACCCGTCAAAATAAGCAAGGGCTTTAACCTCTGCCCACTTCTCCATCACCCTCTCTACGATAGCCTTGGAGGCTCTCTTGAGATGAAGATGGATGAAAGGATAATCTGCAAACATTTCTACAGTGAGGCTGAAATCTTCATCCTCGTGATATACAGCTTTCTTATACATTACCGGGCATACTCATCACATAGCTCCAACCATACAGGTGGAGATCACGGTAAGGTTCTGTAGAGAATTTCAAAGAAAGGACTCTACCCTTACCTCTAAGTTTGTTCTTGGTTACAATCGTGACAAACCCTGTGTCGTACGGATCAAGGACATCTACAGGGAAGTAGAGCCTCTTATATCGATACGCTTGGAAGGGATTGCCCCAACGATTAGAATTCGAGCTATCGGCCCAATCCCATCGTGCCTGCACAATACAGGAGGATTGATTGATTGGTTCAAAATCGCCATCAAGCAATTCCTCAAAGCCTGTCTCAGTACGACGACAATGGACGAACAAGAAGGGAACACCCTTATTCCTCATATGATCTCGCTGCTGCCCTTCAGGACCTGCTGAGTAGCCAGTCACAATAAAGGCTTCAGCGTCAAGACCAACACTATTAAACGAATACCAATCACGGAAGTCAACGTTACGATAGAGTGCAAACGTGTATTTGATGACAGGAACAATCTGAGTGACTACTAGATACGCAACTTCCTGAATAGGATTAGTCAATGTATCCTCAATCCCCATAACCACATCATCACCATTAACCTGAACCTGTTCTGTATTAACCACAACAGGGGTAGTGTTATTGATAATCTGATACGGGTTAGTCTTCATAGGGCTAACCATACGAGGGACGTTAGTCTCATATTGCATAATACGATTGATATAGAATGCTTGAAGATTAATATCTAGCACCAACTCATTCGTAGGAGTGTCATCAGTCAGTCGATTATAATAAATCCACCTGACCTTACGTTCAAAACTATCATACGCTGCCTTACTCCTACGCTTATCTTCTGCGGGGATACGGCTGTAGTAGTCCTGAATACGACTGAAGGTAATGTTCTGAGCAGTCCAATCACCAAATTCATTAGTACGAACGTGATAGATACCGTCATCACCCCAAAACATAATCGTATTGTCCACAGGGACAATACTGTCAGGGCTAACCACACCGTGGTCAGTGATGCGTTCAATAACGTAATTGGTAGCATCAAAGCCGTAGTCACTACCACCATACACACGCCACACACCATTCTGAGCGAGGATCAATAGAGACGAACCCACGTTGAACATGGCCTGAATATTATAAGCGCCGTATACACGGAAGAACCCTCCGTCAGTAGCAACGAGGTCAGGTTGATCTTTATTAGTTGGATCACCTTCTTGATAGCACTTATGCACATCAGTATTATGATTGACTAGACGTGAGAATAAGACATAGGAAGACATACGAGGGGAGTTCTTATCCCCATCAATAACCTCTCCACTAAACCCCGAGAAAAATACACGACCAGCAAATTCTGTAGCACATTTAGCACCACCGGGTGTGATATCATCAGGAAGTTCACCCGCATCAACGTCGAGAGTTAAGATAGGATAATTGGCTCTCAGTTCGGCATCAGCAGCTACTCGACTACTACCACGCTCCAAGGCATCGATAATGAAATACCCTTTAGGGGCAGGGGTAGTTCCACGAGGGTTTTTAAAGATGTTCTCGGGGAAAAACCTCTCTATAGTACGGTTATCCGTATCCGCAGCATCAGGGAGAAGGGCAACATTTACTGTGTCAGAATTAGAGGGGTAGACAGTATTACCACTTTCAAAATAGAAATTGGTGATAGTGTCAGAGATAGTTTCAGAGTTCTCATCAACTCGTGGGACAGCCCAAGTTTGATTACGAAGATTGTACAGATGTGTGTCAGGGATTGTAGCAGGACGTTTATCGACATGATCGAACAGATCAACAGCACTAACTACATCTTCAACACCAAACAAATCTCTAATCTTTAACGTAGTGGTGGATTGTGTCACAACACCAGAAGCGTAAGTAAAGATTTGAACATCTTTCTGCCCTGTAGCCACAACCAAAATACCATCAACCACAGTGAAAGAGAATGCCTGTTCATCACTAGCAGCAGTTACATCGTATGTCAGAAGAAGAGCATTACCAGAGATAGGAGAAGGGTCCATAGGATGGAACCTAAGCTCACTACCAGTCTGAACAACTAGAATACTAGTCTCAGGATCACCACCAGCATTGTCCCATTTGAACGAGGAGATGGCAACATCCACTGTATCAGCGTTGGCAATGGTGGTAGTGATTTCCGAATAGTCGTCTTCAAAATCCAATCCCAACCTACGCTGACGACTGCCATCGATATTGAGAATCATATTCTCTTCTTCGATAGAAGCATTATCCGGGAAGGTTAGCGGATTGGCATCAGAGATAAAACCAGCAACGAAGTGGTTTACCTCAACTGGTACGGAGGACCTCGGCATTAATATTCTCCTTCAACGCACGGGAAAGATCAATAGCCTTACGAGCTTCACGATCATTGCTAAAAGAACCACGAAGTTCTGAAGGGAGGCTTCCACGACCAATAGTCTTGATAATCTTCATACCGAAGGCACCATCACTGTCAATATTGTAGCCACCATATTCCATAATCATTAATAATCACCTTGTTTGAATGTCGGATCACGATACCACTTACGGTTCTTACGACCATAATCAGGATACTTGATACCGCCCTTAACACGCCAAGCCTTACGAGAGAGCCACGACTGTTGACGTCCTGCCTCCTGTTCACTCTTGCTGTCACTAAACTGCCTGAGCTTGAACTGGGCCTTACTAGTGGCCTCTTCAATCAGAGCAGGGAAAGCTTCGAGAGGAAGATCAGGAACATATGTATTCGTCATCTGGAATTCAGGAATGACGTATGCACGAGCCTGAGTCTTACTAGCTTGGAGTGTACTATCTACGGCACTATCAAAACTGTCAAAGACAAGAGTATCGTCATCAAACGAAGTGTAGTAAGCCGGAGCTTTGTTATTTGTAATTAGAAGAGTTACACCACTAGGATCAAGGATAATCTGTGTATCCGCAGAGGTACTATCCCTTACGTTAGTGTAACGGAGAAAGTCATCAGGGTCTTTGTATTTGACCTCATCGTACCGGAGACGGGTATCCCCGTCCCTATGCTTCTCGTAGTAGATGGAAACCATTTCTTTCACATCATCTTCGATAGTCATATAGACGGGGAAGTTATTATCCGTAGACGCTGTGAGGTTAATCATTCGTAGAGTATGTGGCCAATTTCTATTGGCAATCATAGCATCGAAGGTGCTCTTTACAATCTGAGCAACTTGAGTAGCCTCATCGGTATCGTCAATCGAATTGACAATATCACTATCCATATCAGACAGGATAGTCTGAACAATTCCCAATAGATTTGTTTTAGCCATTACTTCAACCTATACTTACCCATAGCGATACCGTGGCCCTTCTTTTCCTTCTTCTTAGGAACAGAGCCTTTAAGCTTGTTACTAGCAACAGATGCCTTAGCACGCTCGTTACTAGGGAGCTGTACCTTACTCTTCATAGAGCGCTTAACAGGAACAGGAGGCTTCTTAGAACCACTCTCTTCCTTCACTTTGGTATTGTAAGACTTCCCACCGAAGGTGAATTCTTTCTTACCTGCTTTCCGAGCAGAGGCGAATGCCTTACCGAAAGCTGTATTCTTTGCCATTACGCACGCATCCTTCCTTTGATCGTGATAGACATTTTAGCAGTGGTAGTAGAACCACCATCAGAAGCAATTTTCAAATACTTATGTGTGGAAGCAGTAAGAGTGTTATTACCGCTAGGGGTTTGTGTAAAGGTGGTACCTTCAGCAGAACTAGTGAATGCAATCACCTGCGTTCCAAGCGAAGCAGCATCACCACCACGAGTAACAGTAATGGTACTATTAGCAACGGTGATAGCATTATACAAAACATAAGTGATGCTATCGACAATACAATTCTGCGGGATAGGAATAATTTCAAACCCTGCCGCTGAGACATCAGCCATCACCACCGTATTTACGAACGGGAGAGTTCGCCATGCACCACTAGCTGCACCATCAGATACATAGACCTGATCGATAGTAGCAGTGGAAGCACCCTTGGGCTCATGACGTTCACCGTCTGGAATACTCACATGTTCTATGGCCACTAGAAGCCTCCACCAGTTACATAGCCCGTCTTGGACTTACGCTTGAGCATCTTACCACGACCTCCACTAGTTTTGGTTTTACGTTTACCGATGGCCTTAGTCTTACGACCGGGAGGCCAGTCATTAGCGATATTAATCTTCGCCTGGGCCTCTTCTCGTGTGCCCTTAACCCTGACCATCTTTTTACTTTTAGCCATTCAATTCTCCATAAAAGAAAAGGGAGCACGAGGCTCCCTTAACATTAGACGCCGAGTGCCGGACGGATATACTCAATGGTGAGATAACCACGGCCCGAACGGGCAATAGCAGGGCCACCAGTACCACCGATGGCAAAGCCAACCTTGGTGCGAGCAGCGAGCGGAGTATTGACAGCCCAAGTACCAGTCAGCGTGCCAGTAACACGAGTAGTACCGAGAGTCTCAAGAGCAGTCTCATTGACCACCAGACCATTAGTCACTTCACTGGTATCAGTACCAACGAGGAGTGTTGGAGACGAACCAGTAGCCACAAACACTTCAGCAGTGTTCCACCAAGCATCTCGAATGAGAGCACCAGCGGGGAGGTACGTGGGGACCAGAGGCTCCAGAAGGTCGTTCAGATCATCACCAGTGATTTCGAGCTTAAGCTGCTCAATCTCACCTTCAACCTTCAGAACACCAGTAGAACCACCAGAGTCACGAGGACCATAGGTATTGTGGGGAGCACCACTCGCCACGACGACGTTACCGCCAGCCGACAGGGAGCTAATGCCATTACCGAACTTAGAAGCTTCGTACTTAGTCATTCGGTTTCTCCTTATTCAATCGCAGTTGCGGAAGTGACGAGCGTACCCATCGTATCCATGCGCTGCACACCGAAACCATAGCGGCAACGGACCACATGCTCATCACGAGCACGATCCTTGTTACGCTCACCCTCAGCCTTCGGCTGACGACGCCATGCACCCATAATGGGCTTGGTCTGATCATCGGCGATACACATGAACATGTTCATCACGCCACCAGTGATGGACGTAGTGCCATCAGTCTGAGCAGCAGCATGGACATACAGACGGTTCGACAGGATGATATCCCAACCGTACAGGTTCATGATCATACGCTGGCCACGAGCCATACCACCCTTAAGGATTTCAGCACCAAAGGGAGTAACGTCGTGGGTGATGGTTACGAGGCCATTCAGAGTAGCTTCAACAACCGGGTCACAGATAAAGATACGACCCTCAGCAGGGGCGTTAGCCTTATCGAAGGCAAGGCGCATCTTAATCAGGTGCGAAAGAGCAAAGATGTTGTTCGTTTCAGCAGAGTTGATCTTATGGGCAAAGCCATTGATATTAAAGGGACCGTTAGTAGCCGCATAAACCTTGGCACCAACAGCGAGGAAGTCCGACTCGAAAGTCTCCTGAATAGCACGAGTAGACTCGGAGGCACGCTCAGCCAGAAGGCGATCAATGTCCGTACCGTCTTCACGGAGGTCATCGGTCACATACCAAGCATCACCCTTATATTCAGTAATGGTGAAAAGAATCTCACCAGTTTCGATCGGGTTGTAGATGAGGGGAGTATCCTCAGCCGCTTCCTGAAGCGTGACAGTACCAATGGTCTTAATATGGAGCGTAGTGCCGTTACCGAAATCGGAGACATTACGATAGAAAGAACCGGGGAGGAGGCCGTCATGCAGGTTCAGGAGAATGAAGCTGGAATACTGTTCGGCCTCAATAAAGGCACGCGTATTCGTAGTAAGCTGCATTTAGTTTTCCTTAAACTTGAACTTCAAACTTCTTATACACTTCCTCTTTAATCTTATTCATAAGGGCCTTACGGTTTGCATCTGTAGCACCGATGCCAGAGATGACGCTCTGTGCAGGGCGTTCCAGTGGCTTATCAGGATTATGAGGATTGAGGGGAGTAGCAGAAGGAATAGTTGAGGCAGCACCAGCATTGGAAGTAATTCCAAAGAGAGCTAGTACAGCCAGAGGGGTTTCACTAGAGAGGGCACCAAGCTTCTGAGGAGTCAGACCAAGTTCCTTAGCCTTAGCGGCTACGGCTTCCTTAGTCTTGGCCTCATCACCAAACTTGGCGATAAGAGAGGTTTGAACAGCCTGAATATTCTTCTGAGCAGTGCTCTGTGCTTCTTTACGAGCAATGATATTCTCTAGCTGTTTAACGATTGCTTCCTCAGTAGGAGCCTCTTTCGCGGGGGTCGCCGGTTCAGCGGGCTTTCCAGAGTTGTTCGACATACGATTTACAATTTCTTCCAACGCATCAGCTCGGGCCTTATTCGCCACAGCTTCAGCAGTCAGCGCCTGAGCAGCCTTCGCTTCATCTTCGAGACGCTTGATGTGTTCCTGAGACGCCTTAAGAGCGTCCAGAGCAGATGGGATGTCTTTGTATTTCGGCTGTCCTTGATCGTTCACAATGATCTTAAGCTTGTCTTCAAAAGAGTTGTTATTATCAAGTGCAACGTTATTATTCTGTTCCTGATTATTCTGGTCAAATAGATCAGTCATATTATATTATATATTCCTATATTGCAATATTGAGAAATATAAGAGGGCTCATACTTGATTTACAGAGGTATGAGCCTTATCCAAATGATACTAAGAATAATATCATGTCGTATAACTATATACTCTCAAATATTATAATTTGTTACAAATCAATCTGTAACTAAATTAATT
>CAZIWB010000043.1:0-11778 GCA_964542655.1 uncultured Cellvibrionaceae bacterium | reverse complement strand
TATATACTCTCAAATATTATAATTTGTTACAAATCAATCTGTAACTAAATTAATTACATCTCTTAGAGCACGCTTATAACCAATAAGGTCTGCTTGCTTATAAGCCCAATTAGCCACATCATACCCTGCTTTGTCTTGAGAGGTAATTTCTGCGGAACTAATCTTCTCTTCGAGGAGTTCGATTAGACGTTTACGTGTGACGAGGGAGGACAGGAAGTCCCCCCTTACGTCCTTAGTTCTGGTTTCATCTAAGCCTTTGGTCCAAGACTGCTTCATGCGGCTGGACCTTGAGCTGGGATAATACCGGGATTGGAAGGCATCAGAGCCTCCATTTCCATATCTTCATTCACCTGAGACATCAGAGACTGCGTTTGTTTCTGCTCTTCAACGGCGACGTTCGGTCGGAACAATTCATAACCATCGATAGAAAGAACATCTTCAATAAACTTAGTCATGTTGATACCAGAGGTGTGTGGACGAATCATTTCCCAAAGAGGGGTACTCGCGATACCCACGAGGTTTTGTAGTTCGTTAGCAGACTCTGCAAAGTGTCTAGCCCCGACAGGGCGTATGACCCCACTAGAGCTAAGGTCATCACGAGTAATCGTAGCAAATTCAGTAATGCCCAAATCGTTATCCATAGTGCGGACAACGTCAGCTCCGTCAAAATTCCTAACACTGATTTCCAATTGATCATTTAAGTGTGGCTCCAAAAGGTTAATTTCAAATGATGTAATCTTCTCTTGAAAGATACGAGAGGCAGCAGTGAAGAGCCTATCAACTTCCAGAGCGGTCTTTTCACCGGGGGATCGTACACCCATCGCTTCACGAGGCGCACCAGCAAAGAGTTCCATCTGATCCATCAAGTCCGCAACAGTAGACTTGGCAGCAATAATGGCGCTCATGTTCTTGGAGATTTCCTCCACCTTGCCGTTTTCATCGAGATGGATTTCGACACCCGGACCCCAAATGAATTCTTCCACTTCACCAATAATCATCAGAGGAGGATGAACCACAAGGTCCATAGCATCAGCTACGAGATTTTCGAGATGGTCAATACGGTACTGCATACCGACAAGATTGTCCAACGGACCCATTGCCCAAAGATTGTCAGGTCTAGTACGCCAACCAACGTGTCTAATAGGAGCACGACCGTCATACGTAGGAATCTCCTCATCACGAGCAGTGAACGCACGATCCACAATAGTGATCATTCGATTGACTTTAAGTTCACCAGTATTGGCATCATGGTAGTCCCCATAGAACTCAAGGATTTCCATGTAGTCAGACTTCAGATATTCATACATACTACCAAAACCATCAACGCTATAACCAATAGACTTATCAAAATCTTCCTTAGTGTAGCCTGACATACTATTACGAATATGCTCACGTCGTTTAAGAGCATCTTCCCAAAACGCCTGTTCAGGGTTATCCTTAGCGAGTTTCTTAAGCTCACCGAGAGTCTTCAAACTACGAATAACTTTGAACGTATCTTCAAATGTAGAAGCGAGCGGATTGAAGACAATGTCGTGAGGACTAATACGATGGCCACGGGGTCCAGTGTATCCGGGGGAGAGGGTTCCATTCCGGTCCTTCTTATATCTTCGTTCGTAAGAAGGGATAACAAAAGCATTCCCAAAATCAATGTAGTCGTAGAGTAGACGAGAAACTTCTTGCCTAAACCTGCTTTCACGAGTTTTGTTCTCCATGTACGCCGTAATAACCTTAGCCTTACGACGAGAACTATCCTTCTTCGTGTAACCCTTCCACTGTAGCCAACGATCATTGGGGAACAGCGCAGAGAGGTAATTTGAATGAAGGTTGTCCCGAAGCTGAGCAAGCTTGGGGAGCGTAGTGGAGTTCTTCCACGGGAGGTTCTGGTTAGTAGTAGTGGTAGTATCAGTAGCGAAGATATACTGCTGAAGCTCCACCTTCTCTTGGAGCCATCCAGCTCGTTGGTTATTATACGTATCCCAAAGATTACTTACAAACGCAGCAGGGTCATCCCTACCTGTGAATGCAGCAATCTCCATTACTTTATCGCTCATCTATAAGCAACTCCACCAAAACGCCCACGAGGAGCGTGAAATGCCAAAAGCTCTTGAGCATTACCTCTAGAACCGATTGGCTTAATAGCAATGCTTACAGCGTTGGCCATAGCATCTTTACAGTCGTCATGAGAAGGACGAGCCTGAATGAGTTCATCTTCAAGGACAGGAATTAGCCCACCTTCAAAATGCCACACACGCATATCGTCGTACAGATGTTCAAGGGCAGCAGCAATACGTTCTTCTTTGCTACCTTCCGCCCTACTAGGACGATGTTCATCTACGGCAATTGTCAACCCATATTGTTTCATGAAATCTTTAATACTTTGGACGATGACCTCTTGAGCAACAGTTACTTCCGCTCGTATCTTCTTAAACTTCCATTTGGAATGGAGAGAAGTGATATGTTGGAAGTAATCAATAGTCTTATTGCTCTTGAACCTGTCAACATCTAGAACATAATAATTACCGTCACTATCAACGCCAACCACAACAATAGCTGTATAGTCGGCTGCTTTGTTAAGAGAAAAAGCGAAATCGATTGCGGCATAAATGTTCAACCTTTTGTCCTTGAAGAACCAGTTTGATCCTTCCTTCTTCAGACGCCTCACATCATAGTATTGGAACTTGTTTCTCGAAATACGATTTGACTGAGGGTCGTTGGGGTCGTTATAATACTGCGCGAAGAACTGAGTTCTGTCATTGTACTCAGCTTCAATACGGGCCAATACTTGCTTGTTAAAGCCAAATGCTTTGCCATCCTTTCGGACGGTTCTTGGCCATAGGAACACTCCATGTTCTTCAACCTTATGTTCTTCTACTTCCCAAACAGCTTTGGTATCAATCTGCGTCCCATCCGCATCGTACACTGGATAATATTGTTCCATCCATGTGTAGTAGATGTCGGTAGGGAAGTACCTTGTACCACAAGCCATAGTGAATCCACCCGGGTTACGGATAGAAGTGAACTGACTGCTTTTCTTACTGACGCTTTCACGTCCCTCCTCAGTATAAGCATTCTCAGGGACAACCAAGTCGTCTGCTACGATAATATCTGCGTGCCACCCTGTAGTGTTAGTAGTAAGACCAGCAGTAGCAACCGTCGGATCACGAACCTGCCCACGAGCAGGATGATCAATAGTGATCTTACGCTGACTCCAACGCTTACGAAGTCCTTCCTGTGGATGAATGTATTCCGGGAAAAACCTCATACAAACATTGCCAGATAGAATCTGTTGGATGGCAAGGAGCTGGGTTTCAGCCAGCTCTGCCGTAGCTGAAAGGTAGAGGATTGTTACTTCAGGGTGTCTCAAGATAATCCACGCACACCAAGTCGCCACCATATGGCTCTTCAAATGAGCCCGGGGGAGCATGGTTAGTTTATTACTTGAGAGTTCATCTCCACCAAACAGCGTATATTCTTGCATCCATCGGAAAATCTTACGATGAATTTCTCCGTACATGTAGCCGGGGTTAACCAAAGTGGCAAAGAACACGAGGTCATCGAGGGCACGCTCACGAATCTCTTTCGCCTCTTTGGGCATTTTCTTAACGATAGTGAGGGCTTCCTCAAGCCACTGGTCTTCAGCCATTTATTTGAATTCCTTCATACGAATAATGTCAGCACCGAAGCCCTGATTAACTCGATCAGCAACACGCTTCTCTCGTTGAATGTCAGACTTGGAGGGACGGCCGGGACCACTCTTACTCCAGCCTTTATCAGCAAGCCATTTGGCTGCTTGGAAGTTCTCTTCACTTGCAGTGACGATAGATAAGATACCTTCAGAACGGAGCATAACCTCCAACTCTTCACGCCATTTATCCACCTCAGCTCTAATCATCTTATTCTCAGTGAGACGCTTCCAGTGATCCCATCCAAGGGTACACTGCTTGGCGAACTGATATTCTGTAGGATCAGCGATATCTAGGTAGTAAGAGCGAAGAGACTTCAAAAGCCTCTTCTCTCCATCAGGATAGGTGTATTCTTTATCCTCGTCGTCGAAAGTCCAGATAGCGTAAGGACTATACACCGTCTCAAGAAACAAAGCCTGAGTCATTGGGTAGCCCCTACTATCTTTCATATCTTTTTTAGTCCATGTAGTTTTCATTGATTGGCTTTCCTTACTCCAAAAATTCGTTTGATGAGATTATAAACAGGACGAAACAAAACCATCAATGTTACACAAAATGCAGCGATTGCCCACGCCCACGGTGGAAGCGTAGATTGCAGGCAGTCAAGCAGCGCTCCATCGGTGCCTCCGAAGTCATGCACTGAGCAACAGGCAGTGATCTTCGGAAACAACCATTCGAGCGGCCAGAAGCCGGTGCAGCCGTCGGAGGTCATGGAACTATGCCCAGTACTTGTCGTCGGCGTAGTCGGCTGGAATCGGACTCATCGTCTCGATATCGTCGGACTTGGCGCGGATGACCTTGATTGCCGCCCATTTGCCCATAATGGCGCTGAGCGTGCCCTGCTTGTCGGCCGGCCACTTCGTTGCATCGGGGCCGTAGGTCAGGACCATTTCCTGCCCGAGAGCCAATGCGTTGCGCTGCTCGTAATCTTTCATGATGAGATCGATGCGACGGGCGGCTTCAGCTTTCACGGCGTCCGGGCTGATCTCGGGGGCTGGCGCCGACTCTACCGGAAAATCTGGATGTTCTGCCCACCATCGATCTATCGCCGGGCCCAGCCCGTACGGGTCGCCAGGACAATAACTGAACGGAAGGCTCTTCTCGACGCCGTCGACCTCAACGCGTATTTGCATGTCGATAGCGCCTGAGACGTGCTTCGTCGCGCTGTGCACTTCCAGCAACTGCATTTCACGCCTCCCTGACAAAGTAGCCGAGATTACCATTGGCGATGGAAGCGGTTGAGACGTTGCGCCACGTGCCGCTGAGCGCTGCGCCGCTGTTTGGTAGGGTTGCGGCTCCAGCGTATGCCCTTATGCCACTTCCTGCCGTGGTCGCGTTGTCGGCCACGGTGCCTGCGGAGTTGTTGTAGCAAAGCAGCAGTGTGCCAATGGCGTAGGTGCTATTGCTAGGGATCGGTTGACCACTGCCGCCTGCAGCATCCAACGTCGTGCCCGTGATGGTGAGGTTGGTCCCCATCGTCAGCCAGGTCATTACGCCTGCGCTGTCGTCCCAAAACAGCACCCGATCGGCATTGGGGTCCGTGAGTGAGGCACCCGTGCCGCCATCAGCAAGCGACACATCTGTCCCACCCGCTCGATAAACTACGTTCCCCTCTACTGCGAGGTTGCCAGCACTTGATCGAGTTAACGTTGTATCAGTAGCATGTCCTAATTCAACAGAACCAACACCAATGGCCGTAGAAGTAGACGCAACCAGTCCACTAATAGGAAGACCAGTAGCATTCGTTAGAGTTCCACTAGCAGGAGTGCCAAGAGCAGGGGTGACAAGTGTGGGTGACGTAGCAAAGACAAGAGCACCTGAGCCTGTCTCATTAGTAACGAGAGAAGCCAGATTGGCGCTGGAAGGAGTGGCTACAAACGTATCAAAACCACTGGCCCGAGTAACACCAGCCCACGAAGTCAAATCACTATCTAAAGGCTGCTTACCATCGAGTTGTGTCTGAATAGAACTCGTGGCATCCAATCGTTGAAATTCTGCATTAGTAACACTACCATCAGCAATTTTAGTCGCATCAATAGCAGCACTAGCATTGACATCAGCATTAACAATAACACCGGTATCAATACTCATAATAGTGCCGGTGCCTGAAACTACGATGTCACCATAATCACCATCAACTAAACCTGCACCACCAGTAGCAGAGATGATAGGATTGGCGGGATCAGTGTTATCGACAGATATGCCTGTACCAGCAACGACGCTGGCCATGATACCATCCGCTCCATCAGCTCCATCATTCCCCGGAACACCTTGGACGCCTTGGATACCTTGAATTCCTTGTATCCCTTGGATACCTTGCTCACCTTCGGGGATTTCAAAATCAAACACAGCAGCACTGGAAGTACCACTATTAGTCACAGTAGCCGGGTCACCAAATGGAACGGTGTCAACGGTTCCCACAGAAATCGTAGCTGCTGTTCCAGCAGAGCCAGTAGCACCAGTTGCTCCAGTTGCTCCCGTTGCACCAACATCACCACGAGGAATAGTGAAATTGAACGTAGCGGCACTGGAACTACCAACATTGGTTACGCTAGCATTGGAGCCAGGAGAGCCCGTAGTAGTTGAACCAACAGCGATTGTAGCCGCTGAACCAGTTGGGCCTGTAGCTCCTGTGGCTCCGGTAGCACCTGTCGCTCCTGTAGGGCCTGTAGCTCCTGTGGCTCCAGTTGGACCCGGAGGTCCCTGTTCACCTTGTGGTCCGGGCTGTCCAACAATATCTTCAACTGGTGTACCGTCGACGAACAGACTATTCACATACACATTATCAGCGTTGAGAATGTCGTTACTGTCCATATCCAGATCGGCTTCCATGGAGTTCGGATTAGTCCCTGAACGAGAAAGAGCATCCCGGAGAGCATTATCAATCGTCTGGAAGTTAGTGTTGATTAGAGAGAGGTTGAAACCAGAACTAATGGTTTCGAGATTAGGGTCAATAGCCATATTTATTTAATCCCATAAACATAATACTTTCCACTGGAGATATTCCCTGTGGAGAAAAATAGACGAATGGCGTTACAAACTTTCGTAGCAACCCTATATCCCGAAAACCTAGCAGTAGCAAGAGCGGAATTACTATAACGAGAATAATTCCCATCTACTCTACTGAATGTATTAGCGTTGTTCCAATCATATATGATGAAGTCAGCATCAAAACCAGCTCCAGCAGTTGTACCGATAGTGGAGTTTTCCATTTCTAGATAGCTGGCATTCCCTGTACCACCACTGATATTCCCACTGTTGTATGCAATAGCTCGGTTCCAAATGTAATCGAAAGTTCCTGCATCGTAAGTGCTCCCACCATCGCTACTGAATCTAAGACGAGAACTATACGCTCCAGCAGTCGTACTCCTCATATTGATGTATCTAATACGAATGTGGGAGTATTCTGTGTAAGCCGAGAAGTTAATATCAAAGACGCCACCAGTAGGAATATCTCCACTAGCGAGAAGAACCTCAGCAGGACTAGGGACCGTAGCAAGTGTGGCCGCAAGAGTTGAGGGAGTGATTGCTCTAGTTGTGTCTACTCCAGCAATAGCTTCAGCATTCGTAGCAAGCTCTACAACGCCAGTAGCTGATGTGGTGGCTGCCTGTTTAATATTGGAGAACGCCGTAGGCTTACTGACGACATCGTTCAGGTTTTGGGCAGCAAGCATATCACCTGTGCCCGCTCCAGTGGCCCCTTGTGCTCCTCTAATGTCTACACCATTAGCAATGAGAAGCTCCATCTGTGTAGCACCAACATACCTACCAACGTTAGTAGTGGGAGGCGTACCCCCTCCACCAACATAACCAGTAAGCTGTAGAACACGCCTAGCTCCATCAGTCACTACAGCGAACGAAGGAGACCAACCTCTATCACCTACAGCAGTGACATCTCCCGCTACAAACTCTTCTCCATTGACGAAGAGACGCTCAGTATTGATGTCTCCTACGTTGAGAAGGTCATTTGAATCCATATCAATGTCAGCTTCCATAGAATTAGGAAGCGTACCATTCCTACTCAGAGCATTCTGTAACGCTGTCTGAATATTGGTAAAGTTGTTATCAATTACTGTACGGTTAAATCCACTACCGATAGAAGTGATGTTTACATCAATAGCCATAAATCATCTCGCTTTACTCATTCGTTTCTTAGAGGAACTATTAGCCGCTAAGTTCTTTCTTTTACGTTTAGTATATTTAGGACGCTTGAGAGAAGCTATATCTGTTCTGTCTTTAAACATACCCTTCTCAGTCATACCACCAAATGTTCCATCATTACGAGGAACTGATATAACATCATTATTATTCCTAATCTTCTTAGGAATACGTCTGTCCTCTATATTATTACTTTTACTTCTACCTTTATATTTCACTTACATATCCTTTATAGTAATACATCCCTATATATTATATATTAGTATAGAGAATACATTTGAAGCGTAAAAAATAAAACAACTCAAAAACAACTTAAAATATATAATACTCTCAGAAATATCGTTATGTTACAATTTTTTGTAAATAAATTTTGGAGGATGGTAATTTTGTGGAGAATGATAGGAGGGGTAATGCACATAATCGCAACCCCCCTAACCCCCGGGGTACCCCCTGAGCCTTATTCTTGACTCGCGTTGTCATGTTAGACTGCTTGCATGGTGCAAGTGGTTGCATTGACCTACCTGCCTACCCTCCACCACTAGAATGTAATGATATCAATAACTTAAGCCTTGGCTTATATATCTAACCCATTGATATTGCTACACTAGGTCAGCGCCTCCGGCAAAAGCGTTCTAGTCCGATGATAATCCATTCTCTTCAACCCCCATCGTTCTGGTATGTTCTCGACTTGTTCCCTCTCCGTTCGTGCCTTGCCAGATCAACAGGGAGGCACCGCCAGCGGCCGATTGATGGTGGCTGGTACATTGAGGCGTATTCACATGATCGGCCGTCCTAGGCCCGTTTCCGTTGAACTATGAGACAGCATTGTTGTCCTATTGGTTTGGGCGTTCATTGTCCGTATGCGAGCTATGTATAGAGCACGTGCGCGCATGCGTTCTCTCCGCCTTGTGCATCATGGGAGTGAGTGACATGGCTTCAATGGTGGATCGGGGCTAGGCTATTATAAGCAGCGGCTTATTCAACAACATCGCTGTTTACAAATCAGTTGGGAGGCGTATAAGCGGCGTTGCTGGCGTCATATGCCAGTGGTTTCCTCTTTGACTGCCTGTAGCTGGCGCTCTCTCTTGTGCCAGCCATCAGCCCGGCCACCAAGGCACGGACATCAACGGCAGCAAGTGTGAGGTAGAGACGTGGTAGCCTCCCGAATGTGGGCAGGCGGTGCGTAGGGTCTAGGGACTGGCTTCGGCCATAGCTGTGACTGCACTAGGCGAAAGCTGACCATAGAAACAGAGGCAATGGCACACTCTTGTGGCTGTTGGTTGATGGGCTTTGGTCTGTCGCTAATGGTCACATGTGCGTCACAGCTAGCGCATGACAAAGCGCTAGGGTGACCGGTGCTAGCCTTTGACCATTGGCACATGGCGCTACTGTCATGGGTTCAAACAAAAGGAATGAACAAGATGACTAACACCCTGATCAACACTGCTACCGACAGCAAGTTGCTCAAGCGCTTCACGACTGATACGATTGCCATGCTTGGCAAGCTTGATCAGCGTAAGCATCAGAACGCGGTTCTCACTGTGTTCCATGCGGCGCAGTTCGGCGAATGCTTCAACCTCAATCGCTTCTTTGAAGCGTTGAAAGTGAATGATCAATCCGCCCTTAAGGCGTGGGTTGTTCTCAACTTCAGCGGGGAAGTTGATGGCGAGGTTAAGCATTGGCTTATGTATTCCAATAAGAAGAACAAGGCCGGTGAAATCATCGGCTGGCATGTGCTCAAGGGCACAGAAGACGTGCGTAAGGACCGCTACGATTTCGACGCATTGTTGGGTTTGGAACCCTTCTATAACGTCGACGTATCTAAGCCGAAGAATTGGGACTTGAACGCCTTGCTTGATATGGCAATCAAGCTTCACGACACGGTGACTAAGAAGGCAGAGAAAGAGGGTATTGCCCTGCCTTTGGACTTCATCAGTGCGCTTGACGATGCAAAGCGTATCGCCGTGTTGCGTCATGTTGAGGCAGCGGCAGAGACTGTTGCCAATGAGAACACGACGGAAGAAACCAAAACTCCCGCCGAGATTGTTGCGGACAAGTATATCCCCGTGACTGATGAAAAGGGGAACGTTGCCGTCCTCGATGGCGATGACAAGGAAAAGATTGCAGCCTAACGGTTGATACTATGGGCAGGCATAGCAATGTGCCTGCCTTTATGTGTCAATGGTGACACGTTAACGGAGACTATCATGGATAAGGCTGTCATGCTTGCGGTCAATACTCGCCTCGCGAATGAGGCTAAGTATAAGGCTATGTGCAAAGGCAATATGTTCCAATTCTCTATCCATCGTAAGGTGGTTAAGGGACCGGGCTATGCCTATCACGGCCATGTCAATCTGAATGACTGACGTCGTCTAACATGTCGATGCATTAGCATCGATCATGATCAGATTATCATCTGACATTAGCAGGCACGTGGCAACATGTGCCTGTCTTTGCTAGATGATAGGGTTAGTCCAAATGAGGCTAGACCGAATAAACGGCGTGCTAAGCTAAAGGTGCACGTCCTTATCTCTAGACCGTGTGAGCCTGATTGCATATGTGGGCCTCAATGATAAGGGGGTATCCAGTCAATATGTGATCGGGCCACACGTGTTTTCTTGCAACAAATGAGACTGGTAACGCCATGAAAGGGCTCTCCATGTTTATCTCTGTAAAAACAACTGAGACTATTCGGGTCAATGTGGTTAAAGAGGCACCCATTCCATATTGGATGGAGTTGGCTATGAAGGGAGAGAAGATTAACGCAATTAAGGAATTGCGAGTTGTTGGCGGAGTTGGACCTGATGGTCGTTTCATCTCTCTTGTTCATGCTAAAAATGTGGTAGAAACATTTATGGGGACAATCAAAACCACTCGTTCATAATTGGTAACGCCATAGGAGAAATGGTTATGTGGCAAACGTTCCCTTGGAAATACGAAAATGGTAGGTGGTTTCATTATTCTTGGAATGGGTATGCATTTTGGTCTGATTATTCAACCAAAGAAAACCCTTTTATTGGTGTGAAATGACATATGATGAAATGAGAGAGGCTGAGCTTATCAATCTCAGTAGAGCACAGAGGGAAAGCGCCATGTCCTACGATTGGCATGTTAAGGCGTATTCTGTTTGGCTGCTTCGACAGAGAGGCGTATGGCTGGATTGGTCAGACTTTGATAATTGAATTGATATTAAGCAGGCGCTCGTATTGGCGTCTGTCTATGTGTCAATGAAGGAGACTGAAATGTTTGAAGTGGGGAAGACTTATCATAATACTCATGCTGATAGTCTTTATCTCTGTAAGGCTGTCGTAGGTGAACATGGATGGATGCAAAATACCCAATCAAAATTTGATTTTGTTTCCTGTTGGGAAGATAGTTGGAAAGAATACACCCCTCCCCCTAAGATGGTGAAGAGAGAGGGATGGATTAATGTCTATCATGGAAAAGATAAATACGGTACAATTGGAGGTGTACTTTTCAATAGTGAAGATGAGGCTGAAGAATTACATGGTGAGAAAATCGCTACTGTCATTCATATTGAATGGGAAGAAGAAGAGAAGTAATAGTATATATATATTAGTATAGAGATGTTCAACCCCTAACGGAGAAATGTCATGCTCACCCAGCATGAGGCTTATCAGCGTTGTTCTATCAATCGTGTGAGAATGGAAAAAGAGGGTCGGGAGTTCCGAATTACGTTGAATGAGTGGCCTCCACGATCGAAAGAAACAGAACGCAAGGCGTATTACACAGACGATCTTGAGGACGCTGTGCTCACTGGTGCACAGATGAGGAGGAAAGCATAAAATGCTCTATATCGCTATGTCAGAACGAGATAGGCTTAAGGCTGAGCTTATCAGAACTACAGTTGTAGCTCACCTTACCATGACTAAGGGTTCTGGCTACACAATGGAAGAGCACGTTAATAAAGCCGTAG
>CAZIWB010000042.1:0-50234 GCA_964542655.1 uncultured Cellvibrionaceae bacterium | reverse complement strand
CAGTGAGACCGAGGACAAGACGCCTGAGGCTGTTGACGACGCTCTTGAACCGAATGACACTCCCGTCGAAGATGATGCCGACGGCACTGAACAGGATAAATCAGAGGAAGAGGAAGAAGTCGAACAGACTCCTACCGAACCGAAGCTTACCCCTACTCAGAAGCGCATCAATGAAGTTGTAGGCAAGCAACGAGCAGCAGAACGAGCCCTTGAGGCAGAGACTGCCGCACGTAAAGCTCTTGAAGCTCGCATTGCTGAACTAACTTCGAAGGACGTACAGGCAACTCCCGCGAAGGTTGAAGTTGACTCTACTCGCCCTGATCCTCTCGCTAAGAATGAAGATGGCACTGATAAGTATCACCTAGGCGATTTCGACCCTGAGTATATTGCTGACCTTGTGAAGTACAACAACGCGAAAGATCGCGCTGAGTATGAAGCAGAGCAATCTCAACGTCGAGAGCAAGCTGCCCGTGAAGCTGAACAAGAAGCACTTCGCTCTAGTTGGGTTGAAAAACTTGGTCCCGCTAAGGAGCGTTATCCTGATTTCGACGAAGTCGGTAACCAGTTGGTTACAAACTTTGAAGACCTCGACCAACATTATGGTGAGTATTTGTCCGCGACAATTATGTCGATGGATCATGGCCCTGACGTTCTATACTATCTCGCTCAGAATCCCGTTGAAGCTAAGGCTATTGTAAACGCTGGCCCGACTAAAGCAACTCTTGCTCTTGGTCGACTAGAAGCACAATTCGCAGCTAAGACCCCTGAGAAGGTAGAACATCAACCCCGTGTCTCTCAGGCTCCAACGCCTCCTCCCCAGAACAAAGGCAATCTTGCCGCTGTTACGGAGGTCCCAGATGACACGGACGATCTGGAAGCCTTCACTGCTAAACTGTTCAAGAAGCGAAAGTGAAGGCACTCTCATATGAAGGATAATAAATGGCTACTGTAACAGTAGATCAAGCAAAGCTGGTTCTTAACTCGTTTGCCGCGATCTTCCAGAATAACCTCATCTCTAAGGACCTCGTCACGTGGCGTAAGTTCGACGGTGAGATGAATGACCGTAACCGACTGACCGTCGTTGAACAGGTTGTTCCTAACTACGTCGTGACCCAGACTGTAAGCGGCGTTGCCGATCTTACCTCTGGTGTGCAGGACACTGTGTTTGGTTCCGAGCAGTTCACGCTTGATCGCGTGTTCGGTTCCAGCATGGGTTGGGGCGACTTCGTTAAGATTCGTGACCTTGGTGCAGCTCGTGAAAGCGAAGCACTCAAGAGTGCAGCTCTCAAGCTTGCAACGCAGATTGATGCGTTCATTCTTGGCTATGCTACGATGGCTTCGAACACTTGGCTCGGTACGCCCGGCGCTGCTGTCTCTGAATGGGACGACATTGCTTCCGGCTATACGCGACTCAAGGAGCAGGGTGTTGAAGACCCTGATCTCAAGTTCGTAGGTACGTACGGCGATAAGCAGGCTCTTGGCAATCTTATCATCAGCGATAACTCTTCGCTGCCTGATATCGGTGCTGGTGTCTATCGTGAAGGTTTCAGCGGTTCTGTCGCTGGCATCCCAACGATGTTCACTCAGCAGCTCCCAACGATTGTCACGGGTTCGCGCGCAACCGTTTCGGCTCTCACTGCCGGTACGACTGACGCTCCGGTGGCATATGCCGCAGCTGCTATCTCCCCTGCTCCCGGCCAGTATCTGACTCAGTTGATTAACATTGATATTGGCTCTGGTACGGAAACTATCCGTGAAGGTGAAGTATTCACCATTGCTGGTGTCTATGCGTACGACAACAAGCTGCAGGCCTCTCTGGAACATCTCCAGCAGTTCCGCATTGTTGGTGGTACGGGTAGCGATGGTATCAATGCTGGCGTCTACACGGCGACCGGTGGTGTTGCTACGGTTCGTATCTTCCCTGCGATTGTGGTCCCTGCTACGACTCCGGGTGGTTCCAATGCTAACGTGAATACGGCTAACGCGACGGTTGCTCAGGCTCCGACGAATACCGCTGTTGTGACGTTCATTGGTGCGCCTAGCACTTCGTACAAGCCACGTCTGCTTATGAACAAGCAGGCTGTCATTGTTAATACGGCTGATCTCATCATGCCTGCAACGGGTATCGGTTCGCGTAAGTCGCTGACCAAGGTGCCTCTGTCGGTTCGTATGTGGCAGAACTCGGTGTTCGCTACCGGCGATCATCAGGTCCGTTTCGACATTGCGGTTACGCCTAACGTATCCGGTGGTGGTCGTCTTCGGACTGTCCGCGTAAACGGGTCGTAATAACTCAGGGGAGGGGGTAACACTCCTCCCCATTTTTCTAGGAGCCTACTGATGGCAACACCTGTTATTTCGATTACCTCTATCGGGGAAATCCCCTACTTCGCTGCTAAGTACCGTAAGACTATGTTGGGCTATGCGCCTGTCACGGTTGCTGCGGCTACTGGTACGGAGACTCGCACGACTTTTGCGACTGGTAGTGTTACGCTCCCTCAGCTTGCTGAACGTGTAGCTGCTCTCATTGCTGATCTTAAGACGGCAGGCATTGTAGTCTAATTGTATAGGGGTCCCTCAACGATACCCCTGTACTTCTTTTAGGAGTTATATATGGCGACTGCCAACTTTTTCATTGATGCTGAGGACGGCTGGGTCGCAGTGACAGCTGCTGATGTGGGTTTTATCCGCATCCGTAGCAATACTCCGAAACATGCATTCTTCGTGACTACGAGTGCTACTCTCCCCGCTGCTACTGTCATCGGCTACAAAGTAATCTGTGATGATTTCTGGGTAGATGTCCCGAACGCTGCTGGTGATTTCTATTGGGTTCGTCTACAGGAGAACCTACCTCAAGAAACTCGTATCGACGTATTCACTCTACCTGTACCCGCTTAAGGATCATAGATGACCCTAGTTTCTCAAATCATCACTGACGCCTATCGCCAAAGCAATCTACTTGCTATCGGCGTCACCCCTACTGCACTACAGCAGGAGGAAGCTCTTCGGTATTTGAACCGTTTGCTCAAGTCAGTGTTTGGTAACGAAGCTGGCGATCCTCTTAATTCGTTCCCTATCGGACGAGGCCATATTCAACGACCCTCGGGCTATCCTTGGTGGGACACGGTGCCAGATAATGACTGGTACGTCCCATCAGATACACGAGCAATGCTCAATATTGATCGCTCTGTAGAGCTGTGGTTGAATCCTGCTCCATGTGATGGGGCACGGTTCCAAGCTATTGACGCCGGAAAGAATCTTGCTACATATCCTGTCACAGTACATGGCAATGGTGCGTCGATTGAGAACCAATTTAGTATTGTACTGAATGCTAATGGCATTAATCAGACATGGTTCTTTCAGGCAGATATTGCTAATTGGGTAAAATATTCCCCTATTGCCTTAGTAGATACTTTTCCTTTTCCCGAAGAGTTTGACGACTACTTTATTTCAATGCTCGCTCTCAGGTTAAATCCTAGTTATGGGCAGCAGATGGACCCGCAGTCCATTCAAGTAATGAATCGGTCCAAGTCTCAACTTGCCGCTAGGTATACTCAGATCATTCCAGTTCGTTCTGAACTTGGTCTTATCCGTATGCCTAAGGTCGCAGCTGATCGGGATATTTGGGGTACAGAGTATTCGTACTATAACCCTAATTCCATGTTTGACAAAGGATGGCCTAACTAATGGTTGATACCAGACTTCTTACAGAGTCCACTAGTTTTATTACAAAGCTAGATGAGGAGCTGCCTAATACTACTACCTTTCTGGCTAAGCTAGATGATGAACTTCCTAGTAGCACCTATTCCCAATGGACTACTTTTGTCCCTACGATCACTGCAGGTTCTGGCACTATTACATCGGCAAATGCTAGTATCAAATACAGTAGGAGTGCTGCTAATCTTGTGTCATTCATAGCTGTTGTGAATGTTGTTACAAATGGAACAGGAGCAGGTTTTATTAGGTTAACTCTTCCTCTGCCGGTTTTCACAGGGCTTGCTTTCCCTTGTACGGGTCGGCGAGCTAATACTACATTCCTTGCGCTCAACGGAGACGCAGAAGGTAGTTTTCTAAATATCACCAGTAATACTGGTACATATCCTGCTGACTCGGGTTGCCAATTGCGTATAGCAGGATTTTATCAAACTACTTAAAGGATGTTAGATGGTTACAATCCCTTTTGCAACTTCTGATTGGAGGCGTACGACAGTTAAAGAACCTGTAGTTAAATTGCAGAATAGGTTCTTTGAACAAAACCCTACTAATCTCGTGGAAGGGTCTAGCCTTGTTACTCGTCCGGGTTTCAGTAAGTTCTTAGATGCGGATTTCTTTGGGGCTAATGGGGTCAATAGACTCTACACCCAAGAAGGTATTTTTAATAATGATTTGTTCGCACTTACGGATGTTAGATGTTATCGAGTAAATGACCTAGGAGCAAGCACTGTTCTTGGTACCGGAACGTTTAGCACGTCTGGCACAACTGGTATTTTCGTAGGAGGGGTTGGCACTATTCCACCGTACTTCTACTATACGAATGGTATTTCAATAAGTCTCTATCCCGAGGAAAGCCAAGCCATTAATCGGTTGGGTAGGTCTGGGACTATTGAGAATAATGCTGTTGTTGTTATCGGTGGAGTTTACTATAAGTTTACTTCGGGCAGTGTAGACACAGGTACTCCCGCAGGGACCTCTGCGAATCCTTGGCTTGTCGCACTAGCTGATGCTACCAACACTGCTATGCAGAATCTAGCCGAAGCCGTGGATATTCAAGGTACGCCCGGCTCGGATTATTCAAGTGCCACGACTAAGAACTTATTCGCTAATGTGAGTACCAGTATCTTTGGATCGTACATTGATTTCTATGCCAACAAAGGTGGAGTTCTAGGTAATCAGGTCGCTGTAAGTGTATCAGCCACAGCCGTACTATCATGGTCTACTCCGACGTTCACAGGCGGTGGTTTAAGCACCTCTACTTCGACGTACCCAGTCCCTCTTCCTACGGGGCAAGGCAATGCTGTAAGTCTAGGTACTATTAATTCCTATGTACTTGTTGCAACAGATCGTGGTGGTAGATTTTACTGGATTGAACCCGGTGAGACTTATATAGATGAACTGAACTTTGCTTCTACTGAACTTAAACCCGACAGTCTAATCTCTGTCAGAGTTGTTGGCGATCAGATTTGGTTTATCGGTAATGATACGATTGAAATCTGGTACGCCACTGGAGATTTTAATTCTCCTTTCCGACGTGCTCAAGGTAGAACGTTTAACTTTGGCGGATACGGTGGGTCAGACGAAGTCCTTGATGATTCTCTTATCTTTGTCGGATCAGACTCTGTAGTATACCAGTTTGATGGGACGAACTACAAACGTATCAGCGATAATGGTATTGAAGAGCGAATCAGGCATTTCATCACGTCAGATGAATACCTATCAACTACTTATGATGACTTTCGGGTCTGGCCTTTGTGGACCGATGGGCATACGATGTACATCTTAAACCTCGGCACTCAGGTAACCTTAGTTTATGATCTGACTACGGAACAATGGTTCGAGTGGAAGACATACGGTATAGATTATCTACGACCACACACCGGAGTAAAGTGGACTTCTATTAGGGCCCGGTTTAGGACGATCACAGCTGATCTAAGATTTGATAGTTTGTTCTTTGTGGATGAAGAGTACAGGTTAGATGATATCCCCAGTGACGATACGAGGCATTATTTAATTGAATGCGCTGTCACCGCTGGAACACCTATGCGGATGCGAGATACTTTGAAATGTAACCAACTGTACCTAACTGGTTCAGTAGGCACTCCTCTTGATTTCGACTTCGCATATTTGATTGATCCAGATGGTTTTATCTTAACTGACCCAGATGGGGCATGGCTGATTGATAGTCTGATCCAATTAGATTATAATTGGGTGGATAGTCCTCTAGATGTTAAGCTTGAGTATAGTGACGACAATGGAGTGACATGGATCAATGCCGGAGTTAATCTCCTAGATTTTGCCTCCTATGAACAAGAGATTGTTTGGAGGAGTTTAGGTCTTATCAAGGCGCCGGGTCGAGTATTTCGGATCACTGATTATGGTCAGATGAAACGTCTAGATGGATTGGATATGTCATAATGACTGAGAAAACACCACCTATCAATTGGAATACCCAGATCATTGATCTTAAAACTGGGTATCCTACTCAGGCTTTTATCACGTTTATAGAAGCTCTCGTACAGCTCGGGTTAGTCGGTCTTAGTGATACTAATATCGTTAACCCGGCTGACGGGCAGCAACTGACATATAATGCAGCTCAGAAGAAATGGATTGCAGCGTGACAATAGTAAGAGAATGGAATTTAGAGCCGCTCCTTAAAACTATGGAGCCGTACCTTCCAATCCTTGGGTTTAATCCTGAGGAGTGGCTCTCTAATCCTTTGAATGTGGCACTCACTGACAGTGAAGGTAACTACTCGTTATTTGAGAGAGAGGCTCTGGGAGTTGTCTCAGGTCACTACTTCATGGTAGCGCGAGGTCGAGAGGCTTTTAAGCTAGCAAAGCAGATGCTACATGAAATCTTTACTGGTCCTTATGATGTAAAAGTCATAAGAGGCTTCACCCCTGTAGAGCACAAAGGCGCTCTCTGGATGAATAAGCAATTGGGTTTTAAAGAGTATGGTAATGTGGAGACACAAGCTGGTACTATGCGACTCGTAATACTAACCAAACTCGAATGGGAGTCTGTTGTATGAGTTCTATTTTTGGCGGGAGTAAGTCCAAGCAGACTTCTACTCAACAGAGCCAATCTCAAAGTAATAATCAGGCTTACCCTTTTCTGCAAGAACAGTACGGGTCTGGTGCAGATGCTACGACTGATGCCTTAGGGGATATCAACTCTTTCCTTGGTGGCGACACTGGCGGCTTTAATCTGTTTAAAGATGCTACTGGCTATAACACAGCTGCAGTCAATGCAGGACGTGGTGTGGCTGGAGCTGGTGCAGCAGCTGGTCTGCTTAACAGTGGTGCTACAGGTAAGGCTCTAACTGCTGCGCAGTCGGGCCTCGATCAACAGTATGCTAATAGTTATCTTGATCGCCTCTTCCAGAAGAGCGGTACTGGCCTCAGTATTGGTCAGCTTATCTCTGGCGCTGGTAATCAGAGTAGTTCTACCTCGACCGGTTCGAGTAACGGAAGCTCTAGCAGTAAGCCGGGTATCGGTAGCTTCCTAGGTCAGATTGGTGCGGGTATTGCTGCATCGGATCGTAGGCTTAAGGAAGATATTACACATCTATATACCTTGCCAGATGGATTGAAAGTATATCAATTCCGCTATAACAACACGTCAGACGATGGTCTACAGATTGGCGTCATGGCTGATGAAGTGGCTCAGCTCCGTCCAGAAGCTCTCGGGCCAGTGCGCGAAGATGGCTACGCAACAGTGAACTATGATATGATCTGGGAAAGGAGTTAACATGGCATTTAGTTTTAAAGACCTAGTTAACGCTTTCCGTGCCCCTGATGCACCGGGAGGTGGTATTGGTGGAGACGTAGCTCGTCGTAAGGCGGGTGAGTTTGACGACGAACCTATCGTAGAAGATATCATGGTCACTGGTAAGAGGCGTCAGCCACGGACAGTGCCTCAGGAATATCGAGACGTCCCTCTTGATCCGAAACAGCAGGAGATGCAACAGGCGACCCCAGAACTTATCAAACGTAAAGGTATGTTTGGTGTTAGTGGCACTCTTCGTGATATTCTTGGTACTGTAGGGGACGCCTTCCTTGTACAAGGTGGTAAGGATGCTGTCTATCAGCCCCGTCGCCAAAAGGAGAGGGCCTCATCTGCTCAGTATGGGTTTACTGATGATCCTTTGGCTGCTGTAGAGCGTCTAGGTGAGATTGATGATGTAGCAGCTCGTGAGCTATACAAAACTGTTCAGGCAGCAGAAGCACAGAAAGCAGCACAACAGAGTCAAACCGCTGGACGTCAAGATCAGATCGAGGATAGGACGTACAAACGGAAACAGGACTTTGGCAACTATGCCGCTCGTCTTCTGTCAAGCGCTAATACTCCTGCAAAACAAGCAGCAGCTTTGGATATTATTACAAAGCGAGCTGGTGCTTATGGCTTCGATCTAGAAGACCTTGCTATCCCACAAGGATTGACAGAAGATCAAAGGTCTGTTATCGCAGCAGGTGATATGTCAGTCAATCAACAGGAGCAGCTCCCTCGTCGTGATCGACAGTTGGATATTGCTGATCGAAACGCTACGAGTAATGAGACGAGGGCTAATCGTCCTCCACAGCCTCGTGCTGCGCCTAATCCTACAGCAGCTTCTATCATCGCACCTCTGGCCGCTAAGATCAGAGCCGGTGGCACACTGACTGCTGGTGAACAGAAAGTATATGATGATCTAAGACCGGGCCGTGGCAAGAGTTCGAGGACTCCTCCTCCGCTTCCACCCGGCTTCTCTCGATAAAGGAATAACATATGGCCGATCAAGTTGGTGGCTGGGTAATCGATACGACTAATCCCGACCGCGCTACTTATACGGACGAGGACGGGTTTACGCACGAAGCTTATCGTGATGGTAAAACCCCTACCTCTGCTCCTACTCCTACAGTACAGCCACAGGCTGCTCCCGTTGCTCAAGCTCCTGCTCCTCAGATTAATGAAGAGCGTGGTGCTTGGCAGCGGCTTAAAGATAGTACAGCTGAGTCTGCTCAGTATGGCTTCCCCGGTTGGGTGGCTCGTAAGTGGTATGACTGGTCTGATTATGGTATTCAAGACCTCATTAAGAAAGGCTACTCTCCTGAGGAAGCTGAGACTCTAGCTGATAAGCTGATCTCTCAGGCTCAGAAGGGTATCCGTGAGGACTATGCTCGTAAACAAGAAGCTGATCCAAACTGGAAACCTGATGAAACATTCTGGCAAGCTGCTGGGCAGATTGATAAGTGGGGCCCTTGGCTCGCTGGTCAACTTGTAGGTTCAGCTGGCCCAGAGTCTTTGGTCAATCCCGGTGCTGGTCCCGGTGCTCGCATTGCGGCACAGATTGGTATGGGCGGTGCATCAGATGCTGCCTATCAAGCAGCGGACATTACTGATGAGGTAGCTGACGAATTTAATACATCTCAGATGCTTACCAGTGCTGCTATGGGTGGTGGGCTCCAGAGCGCTTTTGAGGTTCCCGGTTTTATCCGTGATCTCTTCAAGAAGCGTGGAGTTGACACTAACCCTGATGCTGATCCTAGGGTTGCGACTAAAGTCGACCAGCCTATGGATGTCGAGGTTAAGGCTACAGAGACTCTTAAAGCTTCTGAATATTCCCCTGAGGAATTGAAGCAATACGTAGATAGTGGTGAATGGAAGCAAGACCCGGCTAATCCGGATCAACTTATCCGTACTACTGACGAAGAGTATAATGCACGTATAGAGCAAAACGGAGAGGAGGTGATCCAAGCATCTCCTGCAGAAGCTGTTGCTGAGGCTCCTGTAGGTCGTACCAAAGCCGATCTAGCTGCTGAGAGGGGGATTGCCCCTGATGGAACTGAGATGCCTGTACGGGCTCCGGAGGAGAATCTAGAGCCTACTGCACCTGAGCGTGTTACGCCAGAAATGTCGGCTACTCTCGACCGTGTCAATACGATTACACAAGATTGGAAAGATGCACCTAAGATCGAAGTCTTCGAGGACTTCAAGGATATTGATGGTGTTGAACCTAATTGGGTAGGATTTGTTGGCGATGATGGTATCGTGCGTATCAACTCTACTGCAGCTAAGACACCTTCGATGGTGGATGCTGTTGTCTTTCACGAAGCGCTCGGACACTATGGACTGACCAAAGAGTTTGGTGATGGGCTTGATAAGCTCATGCTCGATCTCTATGACTCGAACCCTACTATCCGTGCTAAGGCTGATGCTTATGGTGAAAGGTTTCCTACCACCTATGCTGATGCTGATGTGCCTACTGCTCGTCACGTAGAAGAAGTTCTAGCTGAGATGAGTGAAGCAGGACAGCTTACTCCTACTATGCGTGGGCGTATCGTCCGGTTCCTCAAAGAGCTCGGTCGTAAGATGGGCGTCAACATCAAATATACTGATGCTGAGATTAAGCACATCTTGAGTATGGCTCACTCTGCTGTAGTCAATGGTAAATCTGTCCCTGAGAATGGATTCAGGTTGTTCAAACCTAAGCAAGGTGACGATGAACCTGTTATTGCTAATATCAATCTAGACAATCTTGGCGTGGAGAAGACTCCTGCTGAATTTGAAAGAGATATGTTTGCAGGTCGTAAGGCTCAGGCTGACCTAAAAACTTTGATGAATACTGCTGAGCGGGGTTCGTCTCGTAACACTGGATCAGCTAATGACAATCGTCCTATGCAGCGTACTGCTCGTGACGAAGATGAGATGACTCTGATTGGTTCGATCAATCCTAGTCGTATCAAATCTAAGTACGACATTGAGGAAATCCTCGAAGGATTGGTAGAAGAGGCTGGAGACTATACTCCTGTCAGCCGTGAGCAAACGATGGCCGAAGCTAAAGCTATGGGCATCAATGCTTCAAAGATGCTGAAAGGCGAGGGCGATGTAGGCAACCTGTCTGCTAAGGTCTATGCTGCTCGTCAGGTTATGACGGCTCAGTTGAACAAGGTTGCTAAGCTTCAAGAGAAGATGGCGACTGATGGTTATTCTGAGGCGCTGCAAGCTGACTTCATTAAAGCTCTGACTACTCTCCGTGCTGTACATGCTAGCGTGTCACAGAATGCTTCTGAGCTTGGCCGTGCCCTTGCTTCTCTTCGGATGATGTCTGATGGGAAGATGAGTGCAGCTAAGATCATTAAAGCTATGCAAGAGCAAGGCAATGATCTACTCGGTAATCCTGAGCAGTTCAAGAAGTTTGCTGCTACGCTGGCTGCTACAGCTGACGTTAAAGGTGAACTTGCTGCTATCAAGATGGCTCGTGACTCGTTCAAGCACAAGGCTGAGGATTATATCTTCTCCGCTTGGTATAACATGCTGCTGTCTAGCCCTGCTACCCACGTTGTTAACTTCGTCGGTACGGGTGGTAACTTTGCTGCTGACATGATGTTCGCTACTGGCGCTGCCTTGAAGGGGCAGTTCGGTAGGAATGCTGATCGCATCCGTGCCCGAGAGATTGGGTATCGTATGTGGGGCGCCCTGTCAGCTCTTCGTGCTAGTTCTGATACGTGGGCTAATACTCGTCGTGTTCTAAACGGCGCAGAAGCCTCAGGGACTAAGACAGAGAAAGCTCAACACGTCCTCGGCGGTGATCTAAGTCTGGGTAAACGAGTTACTATCAAAGGTGCGGGTGACTTTGCATCAGGTGTGTTTGAAGCTCCTAGCCGTGCTTTGGCTGGTGCTGATGAGTTCTGGAAGAACGTTCTCCAACTCTCTGACATTCATGGTATGGCTGTGCGTAATGCTGGTCGCCAAGGATTGAAAGGTAAAGAGTTCTGGAATCGTACTCAAGAGCTGATTGACAACCCAACTGATGAGATGCTGGCTCACGCTGCTGACTACTCAAAGGTTCTGCAGTTTCAGGATAAAGCCTCTGCCATTGGTAAGGCAATCATTGATTTGCAGACACCTAAAGCTGATAGCTCAGTGCCCGGTCGTGTTGCCCGAGGCATCGTTAAGATTGCTGTTCCATTCGTTCGTACTCCAGATGCTTTGATTCGTACTGCGCTCCGGTACACTCCTCTTGGAGTCTTTGAGCGTGAGAATATCAAAGGCTGGAAGGCTGGCGGAGCAGAACGAGATAAGGTAAAGGCCCGTTTGATTATGGGTTCAGCTATCTCATTCTGGCTAGCAACAGAAGCTATGAAAGGTAATATCACGGGCGTAGGTCCGAGTGATTCCAAGAAGAAGCAAGAGTGGTTAGCAGGGCACCAAGAGAACTCAGTTAAGGTTGGCGATAAGTATTACTCTATTGCTGGTCTTGAGCCTGTGTCCACTGTCATCAATGGTATTGCTACTCTCGTTGAGCGTGGCAAAGCCGGAGAGATCAGTGACGAAGACTATGTGAAAACTGCTCTCAATCTTTCACGAGGTATTGGTACTGTCCTGACAGAGAATGCTTATACCGAAGGTTTGAATAACTTGATGGCTGTCACTGCTAGTGATCCAGATCAAGGTGGTATTGCTTTCACGAACTTCATTGCTGGTCTGGCCTCCTCGGCTACTACTCCAGCTATTCTTCGTAAGTACACTCAGGCTACTGATCCTGTTGTTCGTGATACCACGGGTGACGGAAGCTTGTATGATCGTATCATTGGTCGTGTGAAGTCTGGCCTACCGGGCCTCTCTGAGCAATTACCAGAGCGTTATGATATATATGGTAAGTCTCATCCTAGGGACTTTGCTGGTCCTGATCTTGCTAGTCGTACTAACATACGGGAAGTAGAATCTGATCCTGCACTTAAGGAGCTTATCCGTCTTGCTGAAACAACTGATAAAGTTGTTGTAGGTGCTCCGGGTAAGAACGTCAAAGTCGATGGCGCACAACGTCGTCTAACTGCAGAAGAGTTCCAGAAGTATCAATATCTAAGTGGTTATTGGATCGTAGAGTCTACCAGAGAGGAAATGAAAACTCCTGAATGGCAGACTGGAGACGATGCGTATAAGCTCGGTGTGATGAAAGAGATCACTGAGGACATGCGTAAGGCAGCTCGTGAGCTCCTATTCGACCCAGAAGATGAAGAACCGGAGGACGTAACGGGAGATGATCCAAGTGCATAAAACAGAAAACGTAAGCCAAGCTGTGATCTCAACACCACCTGTAATCATCTCAAGTCTCAGTCTTGCGGGCGTAAGCCTGCAGGATTGGGTGCTTCTAGCTACCTTAGGCTGGATTGCGATGCAAGCTGGTTGGTTTGCTTACGCTAGATACAAGGAATGGAGAAGCAAATGAGTATACCCAAGCCTGTGATGGGCCTTGGTCTCGCTGCTGCTATGGCTCTTGCTACCCCGTTTATCGCGGGGTGGGAAGGGTTTAGTAAAGACCCTTACAAAGATATTGTAGGTGTTCAGACAGTCTGCTACGGTGAGACCAACGTTCAGATGCGTCGCTATACTGACGCCGAATGTAAGGCCATGCTCCAAGCTTCTGTCAAGGTATACGCTAATGGTGTTCTGACAGTGAACCCTCAACTAGCTAATCATCCTGCTCAGCTCGCTGCAGCCACATCATTAGCATATAATATCGGACTACCTAAATACAAGAAGTCTACTGTTGCACGAAAGTTTAGTGCTGGCGATTTCAAAGGCGCTTGCGAAGCTATCAAGATGTGGAAGTATGCTGGCGGTAAAGTGGTTAAAGGTCTGGTTAATAGACGACAGGCGGAGTACACACTCTGTATGACATATGTTTAAGAATTTCCTCCCACATATTGCAGGGGGCCTCAGTGCCCTTCTGCTTATCTCGAATGTCGGATGGTACATTGCTTATGATCTTCGTGGTGATAAGCTGGTGGCTGAACAAACGGCGCACCAGACGACGATAGATAACTATACACTTGCTCAGGAGAAAGCTAAGGCACTAGCCTTGGAGAAAGCCTTAGAGCAAGAACGAAAGGATGCCCAGAATGCACGTAAAGCTGATGAAGCTTACAGCGATCTGCTTGGGAAGTATAATGCTAACCTCCTGCGGTACCAAGCCTCTCAACGTGCGTCCGGTCGCATCGATTTGTCCAGCACCAGCACAACCACCAGTGGCGGCGACAGCACCAGTGAGAGTACCAGAATTTCTATTACCCTAACTGATGCTGGTATCTGTGCTGAGAACACTGCACGACTACAAGTTGTCCAAGAGTGGGCAACAAATAAATAAAAAAAAAAACCTCCTAGATGGTTCCTTTCGGTTCCGCCTAGGAGGTTTTTTTTTTATGTCTTATGCAGCTTGGAGAACACCGTTCTCGTCTACCACGATTGTTTCGTCAAGTTCCATCTCGAACGTATCTGAATGGAGAGGACCATGATTAAGATCATATCCAGCAATCATTGGTTCAAGAGGATTGATACCTGTCTTGATGTACCCCTCAAGCTTGACAGCCGTATTGATAATACTCTCCACAGTGGTGGCACCAGCTCCTGCTGCGATAGGGGCGAGGAGAAAGATCAATCGTTCACGTAGGCTTCTATCGCCATAATCATCATAAGCGACACATGCGCTTTCTTCCTTGATGTCGCCATACATATAGCTATCAACTTCTATTACACCATCCTCATTGAGGTGGTAACTAAAGTTCTTATCATAGTAATCTTCATCCATTAAATTTACTCCATACATCAGACCACTCACCTTGAGTAGCCCCTTTTGAATATTCAGTTGCTCGGTTCTCGAAGAAGTTAGTATGCTCTACACCATTCAGCAGAGGGATCAACCAAGGGATAGGATGGTCCTTCACTCCGAAGATAGGGTCAATCCCTAGCTGGCTCAGTCGCCAGTCTGCGATGTATCGTACATATTGTTTGATGTCTTGCCCGTCCATCCCTTTGACCGAGCCAAGTTCAAAAGCTTGGTCGATGAAAGAGTCTTCAAGGGATACGATATCCTGACATGTTTGAATAATTCGCTCTCGAACAACACTTGGCATTCCGCCCCACTGCTCTTGGCAAAACTCTTTAAAGAGGCGGATAATTCCTTCGCAGTGCAGACTCTCATCTCTTACGCTCCATGTTACGATTTGCCCCATGCCCTTCATTAGATTGAACCGAGGGAAGTTCATCAGCATGGCGAATGACGCGAAGAGCTGCAAGCCTTCGACGAATCCTCCAAAGGTCGCTAGCGTTAGAGCCGTGTCCTCTGGAGAGCTCACGTTGAAAGTCGTTAAATAGTCGTGCTTGTTCTTCATTGCTGAGTAGTTGAGAAATGCGCTGTACTCCACTTCTGGTAGACCGATTGTGTCAATGAGATGGGAGTAAGCTGCGATGTGTACTGTCTCCATGTTGGAGAAAGCTGTAGTCATCATCTTGACCTCGGTAGGTTTGAACACCTGACCGATACGATCTTGATAATTATCTTGCACTTCGATATCAGCCTGAGTGAAGAACCTAAAGATTTGTGTCAATAGGTTCCGCTCCTCAGGTGTGAGCTTCTGGTTCCAGTCTCGAATGTCCTCACCGAGGGGGACTTCCTCGGGGAGCCAGTGGACTTGCTGTTGCTTCTTCCAATACTCGTACGCAAAAGGATATCTAAATGGTTTGTACCCCACAGAAGGAGTTAGCAGTCCTATTTTCTTTTCTTGCGTCTGCAAGTCGTGCCCTATAATACTCATGGATTCTATTTCTTTCAGTGTGAATACTTTCTTTATCTTTACCCCATCGACCTGCTGTTCTTTGAGCTACGCCTAGAGGTACCATCTCATCGTAATATTTGCATAGCAGACTAAGCTCTTCTCTCTTAATATAAGTCCGAGGATACAGAATCTCAGCGGCCTTTCTAGCCGAAGAGTGAGATGCATACCAACTATAGCACACATAATTCCCTCGGTCTGATTGCGTCGAAACAGAGCCACCTAGTTGGGATAGGGCGCTATCAAGAACTCTTTTATCTGTGTTAGATAAAGATAAGGCAGCATAGAATTGCTCTCTACCTTCTTTAAATCTTCGAGTAAAAGTCACTGATCCCTCCCCATCAAACAATCCTGCTAGGTAGTCTAAGCCGACGCTTGGTGTCATCAAACCCATAAAAATCCTTCACCTCTACAGACAGGGCATTCTATTTTTTCATACCAGTAATCAGAGTCCTTGTCTCGGATTTCTCCTTCGCCATGACAAAGCCTACACTCATTAGGGAGTGCTATACCCGCTTTCATAAGCGCCATTTCTAATCGGCGTTGATTCTTCACTGACATGAAAGACACTCCTCGTAATCAGTTAACTCAACCTTAGGCGGTTCAATAGTATTGTCACGCTCAACTCCGCCAGCGTAACCGGCCCGAGCCAGAGACTTAGACCGAAGATAGTAGAAAGACTTGACACCAAGTTCCCATCCTTTGTAGTGGAGATTGTGTAGGTCCCACTTCTGTACGTCCGCAGGGATATACAGATTGAGAGATTGAGACTGATCGATATACTGTTGTCGGTCTGCAGCAAACTCTACCAGATAGCGTTGGTCTAGTTCGAATGCAGTCTTGAACGTATCCTTCTGATCTTGTGTCATCCAATCGAGATGCTGTACTGAACCTTCATTCTCTAGGATTGAATCCCATTGCTTGGTTGCCCACGCCATAGCTCCTGCAATTCCCTCAGTTGACACAGCACCGAATGACTCATCTTGAATTAACTCATCAAGATATTTATTCTTGACAATGAAAGAACCGCTTAGAGTTTTGTGGGTGTAGATGTTGGCAGGGATTGGTTCAATACCGGCTGAGGTCCCTCCTGCAATAATAGAGATTGAAGCAGTAGGAGCAATAGCTGTCTTGTTGGAGAATCGTCGCACCTCTCCAGTGTCCTTTGCGTCTGGACAAGGTCCTCGCTCTTGTGCGAGTCTTTCATCAGCAGCAGAAACAGCTTGACTAATGTGTCGGGATGCTCGCAAGTTAAAGGACTTGGCAAGAGCGCTTTCAAAGGGTATACTTCGTGATTGTAAATAAGAGTGAAATCCCATAACACCAAGACCCACACTTCTCTCTCGGCAGGCCGAGTAAACAGCTTTAGACATCTCTTGAGGAGCCCGGACAATGAAGTCAGTAAGTACATTATCAAGAAACTCCATTACGTCATGAATGAATTGACTATCATCCTTCCACTCGTCCCACTTCTCTAGGTTAAGACTAGATAGGCAACATACTGCTGTCCTATCTTCACTCGTCGGTAGTGTGATCTCGGAGCAAAGATTGGAGGTAGAGATTCGTAGTCCAAGTTTATTATGGTGCGATGGGGCGGCCCTATTGCAGGTGTCACTGAATACAATATACGGTTCACCAGTTGCGATCCTTGTTTCTAGCAGCTTCTCCCACAGAGCACGAGCATCTACCGTTCTAACGACCCTCTGGTCCCTAGGGCTAAGCAGATCATAGCTATCACCACTCCGGACAGCTCCCATAAAAAGATCATCAATCATTACTCCGTGATGGATGTTGAGGGACTTCCTGTTGAAATCTCCAGAAGGTTTTCTGATCTCAAGAAACTCTTCAATTTCTGGATGATGTATATCGAGATATACGGCGGCACTCCCTCGTCTAAGTGATCCTTGAGATACGGCCAATGTGAGGCTGTCCATGACCTTAATGAAGGGGATAACACCGGAAGTGTGTCCGGATTGGCCGACCACTTCTCCGATAGATCGTACATCTCCCCAATAAGTGCCAATACCTCCTCCTTTGGAGGCAAGGAAGACGTTCTCGTTCCAGACATCTGCGATACCTTTCATAGTATCAGGTACATGATTGAGATAACAAGAAATCGGCAAGCCCCTTTCGGTGCCGCCGTTACTGAGGACCGGAGTAGCTGGCATGAACCAAAGCTTACTCATATAATCATAGAGACGTTGAGCATGAGATTGGTTAGAGCCATAAGCCCATGCTACACGAGCGAAGAGGTCTTGGTAACTCTCCCCGGAGAGGAGATACCTATCTTTCAAGGTCTCCTTTCCGAAGTCAGTTAGCAGACCATCACGAGTATGATCTAATGTAATCAATTAAAGACCCCGCATGTCTGGATATACATAACCCTCTGGCTTAAGAATCTTACCATCTTCACGACGGAGAATCTTACCATCAATCACCTTAGACATATTGTTATCTGCTACGATATCAAAAGCCTTCTGACCATCGAACTCATAGAAAATAGCCAGTTGCGATAGGACGTACTGGACGTCAGCCCACTCCTTGACAAAAGCTGCTCGGTTGTCCGGACTAGGGTCAGCATGATAATTCTGGCCAGCATCACTGAGTTCTAGCATCTCCTCGGTCAGGCAGTTCCATACAAGGATCATACCAGCAGGGTCTTCGCTCTGCGTCTTAAGATCAGCGGCATTTCGAAATTCGGCTACTCGTTCTTCGCGTGTCATCAATTTACTTTAACTCCTGCTGCCTCAAGGGCTTCATCATCTGGTAGTGGGGCGGGCTGTAGAGGCCAATCAAGAGGCTGAGGATCAGAGACAATCTTCTTATCTCCTACATTCATAATCAAGATTTGTGCTACTATCAAGCCATCCTCATTCTGCACGAACTCAGTCGCTAGATTGACACGAGAAAAGAACTTAGAGAAGTTAAACAAACACTCTTCGTTATCCCATGTTTCAATCTTAGCGCTGAGCTTATCAGTATTCTTCTTCTTCATCGTAATCCTTAGTTTTCTTATTATCGATACGACGCTGCCTATACTTAGGCGTTCTTAGGTCTTTAGCAATATGGTTGAAACGACGTTGCTCACGCCGCTTCTTTTCGTCGAAGCTGTTCAGCCCCTTGGACATTAGTCAACTCCATGAAACGATCTAGGAAGAAAGCCTTAGCTTTCTTAGGAGGTAAGCACTTGATCTGGATATCAGTAGGTTGTAGATCACGATACCATTCATTGTCCACTACAGCAGTTGCGATTTGCTCACGTTCTGTCTTGTAAATCCGTCCATCGGCAATCTTAACTGACGCAGGATAAGGGAACCGTAAACCAAATTGCTTGGCAATAGCCGCTTCAATGCGCTCTTCGATTGGGCCGTATACATGACGGATGAGCTCTTTAAAAGGTTTCTGCATATCACCAGTGAAAGCTTCACTAGCATCATGCATCAGTCCCTCAAACGCATCCTCGGGCGGTACAAGGTATGAGACATAGACAGAGTGCTCAGCCACAGAGTAGTGAGCATCTCCATCGTTGTGGCCGTTGTAACGACAAATCTTGCTAAGAGACTGAGCGATAACATTGATGTCAAAGTTATGCACCTCAGGATTCTCAAAGTCAAAGAAGTCGCCGTTACTTAGGCCGATAGAGTATTTAGTTTGAGCCATTCTCGGCTTCCTTCTGTCGTAGATAAAGCTCTAGAGTAGCTAGTGCGCCCCAAGCTTCGTGCTTGAGATGCATCAACTGGCTGTCATCATCAACCTCTTGACCCATAGCGAGCTTAAGAGCATGACGATACTGAGCATCCTTGTACCGTTTAAAACCATTCTCAACGCCTTCCCAGCCATTCCATGCATACTTGTTAGCACCGAACGTACTGATCTCAGCAACGCCCCAGAGGGCACGAGGGAAGTATTCAATCACACCTTGAAAGACAGAAGGCTTACCGGCATCATACTTGATAGCACCAGTGCCGATCTTTTCGGGGGAGTCGTTAGTCGTCTCAGTCTTCGTAGACATAGATTTCCTTTAACGTATCGTAATCAATGAAGTCATTGCTCTGGAGGAAATCGACAACCTCCAGAGCTTGCATGTAATCAAGACCCACATTATTAACTAGGTCTTGTGTCAGTAGTTCGTAAACATCTTGGTCCATATATTTATGTAACCTTGCTCCGAGTGCCTACACTCCAACTACCGCAATCCTGACATTGGATACGCTGAATCTTGAAGTGCTTGGTCCGACGATAACCGCGAGACTGGACGTGATTACTACCACACGCTCCGCACTCATGTTTAGTCGTACCCATGTGGGGATGATTTGTAATGTAAGGCTTAACCCTCTTATACAAACGAACGAGAAGCTTGCTGTCTTGGATACAGTACCGCTTCATACGGTTCTGAGCCTTGACGTCACCAGCCATTACAGCAGTCCACAGAGGAAAGCCTTCGTGCTTAATCTTCGCACCAATCTTCAAAAGAGGGCCGATGAAAGCTAGCTTAGCCATTGGAAAGCCCATCTTCTTCATCGTCTTGACAAGATCAATAGATGTTGGCGGAGGGGGTGGTGTAAGCCCAGCCAATAGGAACTCGCCCATAGACTTAGGGATATCATAGCGATCACCGTTGTAAGTAATCACTGCATCAGCTTCTGATAGAAGACCGTGAAGAGCTTCGACCATAGCCTGATGGCCATGCTCCCACTCAGAGTAGAATATTACTTCCTTCGTGTCTGACCAGACAGCAGAGAAGCAGAGCAAACCGCCTGCATCAATGAGCTGATCGACAGAGATGTTCTGATCCCACATCTGCCATACGTAAGCTTGAGCAGGTTTCCACTCAATATCATAGAATAGGATTTTAGTCAATACCGTTCCTTTTCTTCCACGCTTTCTCCCGCCCTTTGTCGAGGTAGAGAGCGTATCCAGAAGGGCCAGTAGTTTTCACAGGCTCAATACCTGAGGAAACTCCTGTGTCTGAATAATAACAGGACTTGATGTAAGAGTTGATGTCATTCTCAGCTAGTTTCAAATCATTTATAGCGTCGACTTTATCATCATGGATAACGATATAGTCTTGTGTAATTGCATCAGCAACTTCACGAAGAGCTTTGATCTTGTCCACTTTCTCTTGATACTTATCCATTATTCGTCAAACCATTCTTCTGGGATAGTGTCGCCGGTTGACCACCGGAAACCATGTTTGTCTGCCCACTCTCCGTACGTCATTGAGTTTGGCGACTTCGTAATTCTCTGACTAGCTCTTTGGAAAAGGAATCTAATGTCAGCTTGCGGATTGTCTCTTGCAACGTTAAGCATTTTCGCTCGATCTGCTGCGGTGAGACGCCCTTTAGTTTCAACAAGTACCCCGTTTGGCAACGCAAAGTCGGGGATATATCGAGCTCTCCGGGCAGGTTTAATGTAATGTAGAATGGAGTCAGGCCGTTCAAAATCCAGCTGTCTGCCGCGTCCAATTGCTTCATCATACACCCTTTGTTCGTAACCAGATCGGAAACCGTCTGTACGTTTAAAACGTTTACTCAGGATTACTCTCCTCAGGGCTAATCTCAGGGACGTCAGGGACCTTCGCTACATTCGTCAGAAAACGAGGACCCGTACTATATGCAAAAGCCCGCAGGTTATCCCAGCAACGGAACTTATGACCACAGTAACTACAAGGAGTGGACAGCTTTCGATTACCCGACTTACCATCTGGGACATCTTCGTAACAGCGCTCTGGAGGAGTTTCACTTTTAATAACTTCCTTTAACTCAGCAATACGAGGGCCGGGGGTATGGTGCTTGATAATAGTAGCAGACAGGGGGGAGACACAAATATCTCCGGCTACCTTATCATTAGCGATCCATGCCCCGGCCTTTCCGGGAGTAAGCACATCGGCATACCCCGAAAGCTGTGCTACGTAACCAAAAGGATCGTCCTCAGTTACGGAGTTTTCTTTGAACTTTTTGTATCCGAACGAGCTAGCAGATTTGACGTCAACCACGACGCCATCCACAATTGCATCAATGTGCCCCTTGACACCGTCGACCTCAACTTGTTCCTGAGTATGCGATACTTCATGGCCAGCTTCTCTCGTGAGGAAAAGGATGAGTTGCTCAATTATATCTCCATATAAGAATTTAATATAGGTCTTAGGTACTAGCTTTTCTTTTCCACCTTCGATTGGGTGGGCGTCATACCAGACTTGGCGGTTTGGCTTACCCAGAGCGGAAAACCGAAGGGGGTTATTAGGTGGAGTGTATTTGGCGAGTCGTTGTCGGAGGAGTTCTTTGAGGTTGGTGCAGAACTCTTCGAGATTCTCTTCGCTAGGGACATGATCTTCGTCCGGGTTAAACAAGTCATAAATATCTTTCGGTAAAGTCTTTAGCTCGGCCAATCATCAGGCTCCTCATCATCTGTTACGATCTCTCGAATGTCCATAATATCTACGTCACCGTAATCACGATGCTCTACATAGAGACGATGTACACCCTCTGCTGAATGCGGTTTAGGGTACACATCAAGAGCCTCTTCCGTCTTACGGATAGCGTCCTTAAATGTTGCAGCCTCGACAGACAATGAGATACGGTCGGTGTGTACTCGCATAGTCGTTGCTAGGAGATTATAAACTTGCATCACTACTCCTAAAATGTGCGGGCCTTTCACCCGCTGGTGCCCTCTAGAAGGACATCTGCAACCTCACGATAAGACTACCCTTATCGCACTGTGGGTCACGTCACAGCTCTACCGTGGTAGAGGACCTGATTAGAACGGGATTTCGTCGTCATCCAACTCTGACAAAGGCGCTGGCTTAGCTTTAGCTGCGGCCTTCGCCTTAACCGGAGGAGTATCGTTATCCATACCAGCGAACGGGTCCTGAGTACCACCCTCATTAGGGATATGGTCAGTGACTCGAATAGCACTAGTCCAGATAGCCTTCTTCATCCCCTTACCGAAGTCAGCAACAGTCAGTCGAACATCGACCTTGCTACCATTACCGATAAGGCCATTGACCTGCGTGTCCCAAGGCTTGCCATCTGCTGTGAGAACCTTGATAGGATCATTCCTGTCTCCGTCCTTGTTCAGCTCAGGCTTCTTCAAGACAAGGAAGTCACCGGGGACCTTATCATTAGCTTCTTTGATGCGGTCAAGAAGTCGGTGCTTCTTAAGCGAGTCTACACCAGCATCATCGATGATAAGGTTGAACGTCCATTCCTTACCGTCCTTATTATAATTAAGAACAGGTTTGAACACCTTAGCCCAATAGATAGTGCCACTCATAAATTCAGTTGTAAATTCTACCAAACTTCTATTTCCTTTTTCTTATGTAGGGTAATCTCCCCTACCCATACTACTATTATAGCATATCTGACAATAATGTCAACGAGTATTTTCATATAAGTTCATTAATTCTTGAACCCATTGATGGAATGTCATACGATCTGTATCAGACACACCTGTATGTTCTTCGTGGTCATTCTCAAACTCTGCTACTAGAGCCTCTAGTACACAGCAGAAAGTACCTCTATTGTACATCATACTACATCAATCCTCTCTAAGTTTAATTTTATAGCATGATTGATTGCGTCAGATAGAAATTCAAATGATCCGTGCGTGTCACAGTATTGATCCCATACTTCATAAGTAATAGAGGTAGCTTCCTCTATTGTTGCAGGCCCCATCCCCGAGGGAGCTAAAGGCATCTCAATAGGGAAGTAGAACCATTGCTTAACATCTGTTGGTAGGTCTATCATACCACATCAATCCTTCCCATAGGACCACACAAAGCATCAATGGGTTTCTGCCCATGTGAGTCCTTGCTTTGCCTCTGCATCAAGAGGGACATTGAGTTTAAGGTGGACACCACTGTCTCGTATAGCTTGGATACTGATTTCTGCATGTTGCTCGGCGCAACTAGGGTGTACATCGTATTGCCATTCGTCGTGAATGTCACCCACCTTAAGCGAGTCAAGCCTGATCTGTCTGATGCTTCGTTCAAGGAGGACAGCACCCAGAGCCATGACTCGGGCGCCACCACCCTGCAGACGGTAATTGAGGGCAGAGTGTGGAGATGGACAGACGACTTTGGACCCGTCCAAGAGAGTGACTCGTCCGCTTCTTTGCTCATGTTGAACCTCCTTAATTAGTTTGCCTACACCCAATCGTTCGAGGAATAGTGTGCGGATATTTGCTGCCTCTTTAACCGAGACATCAAGAGTCTTAGCGACCTTCGGCGCAGCCGCTCCATATAAGACAGCGTAGATGAGGGTCTTGGCCTGAGGCCGCGAGATACCGACGAGGTCGGCGTTGTACTGATGGGGGTCACCATTGATTACTTGATCCGTGAAATCTGGGCTGTTAAGGTAGTGGGCGAGCATACGGAGTTCAAGTCCAGCTGCGTCAGTTCCGACCAGAACTCTTCCGGGTCTTGCAGTCCAAAGATTTCGAGCTTCGTAGGTATAGTATCCCTCCTCACCATATAGGACGTGCTTTGACAGTACGGCTTTGGTGATTGGGTCTTTGACCTCGTGAACTCTAACCGCCGGGATATTAGCCGTATTAGGGCGTTGGTGTCTGAGGCGGAGCGTGTCCGCAGTAAATAGACTGCCGTGGATTGCGTGAGTTGACTCATTGTAATTATCCAGCCATGTATTAATCATGTTACCACGACCATTAATAGCCATCCATTTAGCGATCAGCTTAACTTCTGGTATGTCATGGTCTTCAAGGAAAGCCTCAAGAGAGGGGGCGATCTTCCCTTTGATGAATGGTGTAGGTGTACCTTTCTCGGTGAACTCTAGAGGTGTCCACCCTAGTTCAAGGAGTTTATCAACTCGTTGTTTAGGGCTTCCAACTGAGAACTCAACATCTTCATATGCAGAATAGCTTCCTTCTCTGTCATCCGTGACGATGTGAAATCGTTCACAGTCTCGTACATATATTGCAGTCTCACGTCCATCTTTTGTATATATCCGATTAGTTCTGACCAAAGATCGAACTGGTGGGAAGGCGACATGGATGCGATCTTCAAGGTCTCGTTCCTTTGCTCGCAACTCTTGAAACAGAGCTAACGCTTCTTGTACGTTAAAGTAAAAACCATTCTGCTGTTGCTTGTGTAGAAGCTCTTGGAACCTGTGCTGTATCCAAATTGATTGTTCAGAGAACTCAATCTTACGTAGAACTTTAATCAACTTGACAAACAACTCAGTCGTAATCGCTACGTCCTGATGGCAATACTCGACCATCTCTAAGGAGAGTTTGGACCAATCCTCAAAGTCAATCTTCGCTTTGCCTAGGCGTTCACCCCATGCCCCGAGGGAGTGCCCTCCTGCAAGTGAGGGAGAGTAAAGTGTACTGAGAACCAGAGTATCAATGCAGTTTATCGCACTGAGATTAACCCCAGCAATCCTAACAAGTACAGGAGCATCAAACTTAAGAATGTTATGTCCGACGTATGCAGCCCCATGTGTTTCTTCAAAGAATGCCCGGACTTCATCCAGCGTAGTAGCTTCACCAATCTCTCCTGTCGCTGCATTCTTCCAGCACATACACCAGATGATCTCTGGTGTAAGGCTTTCGGTTTCAATGTCTATTACGTAGACGTCCCTATTGAGATCATCATAATCAAGATACAACCCATGAGCCTCCTGTGATTGTTATATTATCCATCTTATAGCCAGACTCTACGATAGACTCAGCAGAAACTACAGCCTCTTCAAAAGTCTTGAAGCTACCCCAAATACTCGAACCTTCATATGGTTCATAGACCCATACATCAAAACTTGGATCATGTTTCCATTGCCGAGAACTCGTGGCCTGCACCTGTTCCGCCATTTTCATACTCCATTACTTGTTCTTGTGTCAACTCTTCAAGGCATCCTGTGTCTTCGTTGTAGAAGAGGAATGAGGAGGGGCCAGTACGGCCACAGAACCTGTTCTTCTCTACTGTCAGCCTCGTAATGTTACGACGCCAAGAATTGCTTTCCTTCTTGTCACGCTCTAATCGGATCACGATGTTGGCGATCTGTTCAGGTCCAGCAGACCCACGAATTTCACCCTGTCGGTTAAGATGGATGACACAGATGCAAGCGATGTTGAGGTTCATACAAAGGGTCTTAAGCTTCGTACTAATCTCGTCTAGTTGCTTGCGTTCGTCCCCAGACTGGTCACTAACAATGATGGACAAGTGATCCACCATAATATATTTACACCCAAGGGCAGCCATGTGCCTGATCTTGGCCAGAACGACCTCAATATCATTGCTACCGAAATGGTCCCAGATAACAAGGCGATTAGTGTTGATAACGGCATCGTATGCAGCACGTAGTTCATCCTCACTCTTCGGTGTGTCCGGGAGGTGAAAAGGCGTCTGTGCCTCAATCGACATAAGGCCAATAGCCGTGTCGTACTTAGGCTCCTCCAAATGCAGGAGTCCTACACCAGCACCCTCGGCAATTAACTCTTCATTCTTGAGTAGGGCGTGTTCAATTGCTTTGACGATAGACGTTTTACCGACGCCAGTCTCAGCAGTTAGAAGCACGACTTCGCTACGTCGAATACCATAGGTCTGAACATTCAGAGTCTTCCAAGGGTACGGAACAGAGTGAGGAGTCTTATGGTCTTTAATATCGCCCCATAGCTCAGTGCCAAGCTTCAATCCGTCAGGCATGAAGGGAGCAGCACGCCACCATTCGTTGATATACTCTTTAACGAGGCCCTGCATAAGGTAGTCATTCGCATCCTTAGCTCGTTCGAGCTTCATGATGTGGACCTTACCGGGATTGAACAGGTGAGCAACTTCCTTAGCTGCCTTCTGTCCTACCTCGTCACTATCGAAGTTGATAACAATCTTCTCAAACGTATTCAACCATTCGAAGTTATCAATGATCTCGCGCTTAGCACTGGATGACGACATAACGCCCACATTGGGATAGCGACTTCCAGTAAGTTGATAAGCAGCGAGTGTATCATAATAGCCTTCCGTGATCGTAACACTCTTACCGCCGGGTTGAAACACTGACTGACCAAAGAGTTCAGCACCCTTGATCGATCCTTCTACTCGGAATTGCTTGTCCTTAAGACGAACTTGGTTAGCAATATGCTCGTTGTTCTTGAACCGAGGGAAGATAGCTTCGCCCGGACTATCAGGATTAGTAGAGACAGTTACTTGGTACTTGTTGACCGATACCTGATCGATGCCACGAGACTTAATCCCCGGCATCTCTTTCTGAGGTAGGTTAGTAAGCGTCCGTGATTTAGGTTCTTCGTTATCCATGTGTCTCCTAGTCTTTTTATTATCGTTATAGACAACATGCCGTCCACACCCCTCAGAGAAACAATGCTCATGGTCGTCATATATAGCTAGATTATCTTTACTCCCACAATCAGGGCACGGTGCTTTACGCATCTCTCTCCTTAAATAGACTTACCCGGTATCATCTTCAAGGTGTATTCTTCTGCCTCGTCGACAACCAATTCGCCATCAATTCGGATAGATACCCAAGGAGAAGAACAACACCCACATCCTCCGATGTTTAACTCTACCCCTCGGTTGATGAGAAATAGTTCAACTTCTTCTTTAGTTCTTGCCACTCTATTACCTTTCATCTAAGAAACAGAAAAAGGATTTAAGACCGTAGCCGATGATAAACCCTAAAAGAAATCCTTCAAATGCAGTCATACAATGCCTCTCTGTTTCAAAATGTCATCCAATAGAATAGGTCGGAAGTTAGTTTGCTCTACGCAGGCGCAGAAGTAACGAGGATCAGGAGTAGGCTCCCTGAATTGTTCAGGCGGCATAGGCTCACCAGACCAGTCTAGATGAGGTGTCCAAGGCCCGTCCACTTGGTTAGCGTGAGTATGACCATGAATGTTCAACTTCCATCGGCTCAGAGAACCGGGGTGGATCGGAATGTGGCTCATGATGAAACCCTTCTTCACGACATACCCACGGACGTCATCGAACAGGTCGAAATACTTCCTCATCTTCGGAGGCTCGTGGTTGCCGGGGACTAGGACTTTCCTCCCCTTAAGTCTAGGCACCACTTTATGCATATTGCTAGCGCTAAAAGTAATATCCCCAAGCAGGTAAACCCTATCGCCATCATTAACGAGCTCATTGTACCATCCAATCATATCCTCTGTCATCTGTGTAGCATCATCCCAAGGACGCAGTTTGGACCCGTCAGCCTTGGTGAAGTTACAGATATTACCATGATAGAAATGAGGGTCAGAGTAGACCCAAGTTTTACTCATGATTATCTCTCCACTTCCGATATAGGTCCATACGATCATGTTCGATCAAAGTCATATACTCTTCGTCGTACCAAGCCACACGACCACTGCCTTTTATGAAGACCGAATAGTCAGTAGTGTTAGAGCCACCAAATTGCTCTGCATAAGAGCCTAAGATAATAGCCCTCTTACCTGCTCCGTCTCGGTGTAAAATTACTTCATCACCTTTACAAATCCACGGATAGTACGCTGCGATCTGTACTAGATCACCAATCTCATACTTTTGCTTAGTCATAATCGTTCTCATTCATTGGGGAGTAGACGATGTCGCTCGCATCACCATCGAAAGATGTGTCGAGGACGGTTACAATGTCTTCCTCATATTGGAAGCCATCGGAGTAAGCTGCGTCCATAGCTATCTCTAGACATGTGCCACATGGTTCAAAGAACTGACCAGCAGCATTCCACTGAATCTCGTCGCCTTGAATCTCTTTGTCGCAGATGTTGCACTTGCACATATTGTGTCCTATCCCTAGGTTCATACCTAGCTGCCCACCCTTAAGATAAATCTCTTAAGGTATCCTATAGCATATTCTTTAGATGTTAGTTATAAGTATAATAGTTACTAGTAGTATTTATTCTCTATAACCTATTCTCTATATAACTATTATATCCTGATTGTCAGGTGCTGTCAAGCATTTTCTTACCACCACCAATGGAGGATAACTTGTTCGTCATCTGCTATACCCTTCTCACGGAGGTACTGAATAAGAGGTGTCAGGCTTGCAGGGGCTTCTACCCAACCTTTCTTCTCTTCGTCAGTCTCACCCCAGAACCATTGTTCCACGGTTATTTCGATAACAGACTCGTCCTCATGGTCATCTGTCATCTCTAGGAGATCATTAATAGATCGACGCAACATGTAGTTATCGTTACCTAACTCATAGTACCGCCAGAGATGTTTAATCACTGTCTCTACATCTTCTGGGCAATCTGTCCATTGGGCGTCAAGTACCCACTGCTTCTTAAGCGCAGGGACATTAATGTGCTGTGTCATCAGGCTCTTTCCTCTCCGTCACGTTCGTTCGTTGCTTCGGTCGACGCCACAGGTTCCTCATCGTCGGAGGCATAGGCGTAATTGGGGCACTCGGGGTTATCATAAAGATCAGTCCATTCCATATCACAATTCTCATTGATTATACTGTATCCAGCACGTCTTAACGCTTTACGGATTGCAAAGACCTCATCAGCTATCGCTTCGTCATCAAAGTCAGACAATCCTGCATGACGTTTGATGGCGTTATGGATTACCTGAGAAGAAGGTTGCATAGTCTGTGATTGTTTGGCCTTCGAGACCGGGCGCTGTGTTGATTTCGAGCACATAGGACTTATCCTCATGTTGATTCCAGATTACGTCGACTGCTCCGAAGTCAAGGTCTGTCGCTCTAAACGCAGATTGGGCCACATCGATGACAGATGACGGCGGAGTGAAACCATTTCGGACATAGACAAACCCGTTACTGTGGTTTCGTACTTGCCAGTTGGGGTTCTCAACACTCGTATCTCGCGCTTTACGCTGGACGAGGATGACTTTTGTTTCCCCATTTGAGTGTAGTCCGCAATGCACACGATACTCTTCCTTCTTCTTGACGTATTTTACGTAGAGTGAAGCATCAACGAGCTCGTCGCTACTACTAGCAATAACGATGCCATCGCCACTGTGGCCAGCGAGAACCGTTCGACATACAATTGGGTACGCGTCATCTGGAATGTCTCCTTTGTTGGTCCACCATGCAGGGATGATGGAGTCTAGATTAACTTCTTTGATCCGCTTGAAGAACTCAAGCTTGTTAGAACACTTGCGAAGAAGCGGTCCGGGGTTCAACACACCAGTTTGTGTGACTGAGGTATTTCCCCAATTGATAATACGATCACCCGGTTTAGGGACAAACGTACTGTTCTGCAGCTTCAACACCTTACCACCAAGAGCAGTTGCAAGCGCCTTAGCACTCTTGGACCCTTGGCGATAAGGGATTATACGATAACGTGGCATTCATACCTCCTTAGAAATTAGGCTCAGGCTCATTCCCTGTAGGAGCTTCCCCCCAGCCGGGAGGGACAGCAGCCGTGTCAATATCGTATTGAGAGGGGGTCGTCGTATTAATTATCTGCGACTGTATGTAATGATGATAAGCAGACGCTGAGAGGGAGGATAAACCGGGGCTGACGGGAATTAGAGTAGAAGGAGGAGAGCCTGCCAGTTTTTTCGCAATCTTCCGAGGATCACGACCGAACGGATCGTCCTGAACTTCCAGAGCTTTGAACGTATCCCAATCCCGACAATAGCACAGGTCTTGGGCAAGACGGATGCCTTCGTACATGCTGTTACGAATCTGATCGTCGTTGAACGAGATACCATCACGGATGACAGGACCCATATCACCGAGCATATTATCGAAGAAAGCCAGAGGGCCTCCCTGAGAGAAGGCAGCACACACATCACGAGGGTCAGTGAACTCTGCGCTCAAGGAGTAGATGCGTTCAAGTATTTTGACCCACTGTTCGATGATCGAAGGATCGCTGACACCACGAAGAGTACGGATTTCCAACGAGCCGAACTTAGAGAGTGCGGATACATTGAGTCCAGAGTAATGGAGCCCATCACGAAGGTCAGCTTGTCCGTCAGCCCGGATGAACCGACGCATCTGAGAGATGATCGCTGGCGCATCCTTTGCACGAAGACAGAACAGATTACCAACACGATGCTCACCACACCATTCGGTCAGCACTTCCTCGAAGCAGAAGTACAATGCACAAAACGCAGTCAAGCGATTGAGGTGAAACTTCTGGCAGTTGAGGTGAACATGGACAGAGGTACGATTGCTGTCAACCAGCTTCGACTTGTACCCATCAAACTTATTCCACAGGAAGGACAGAGACTCATTCACCTGTGAGAAAAGGATAGGCTTGGTCAGAACATACTCTGCGTTATCGATACCGCGCAACGATCCATCGTGATGGTACGTCCACCAAGGCGCGAGAGACCCGTTATCCTTGATGAGAGCATTAGAGGCTTCAACCTCAATCTCGATGCCAATATCCCCGGCGACGGGACGAGAACCCAGAATCACACCGATAGGGAAACCGGGCTTCGCGGACCGAGAGCTTTTGTCGTAGAATACAGTAGTCACAAGTATCTCCTTAGATGATGAGGGAACCAAAGAGGTTAAGCTCTTCGATAGCCTCTTTCGTATAGTTGAACTTCTTTGCAAGCTTAAGGCTAGCCAGCGATGAGGAAGGGAGTAGCCCAACAATGTCTGACTTATATGCCAGAAACACAGTGTCAATAGGACCCCTAACAAAAGCAAAGGAGCGATTAAAAGCCACTGCATTGTTGATGTTCTCCGGGTGCAACAACTTGGTCAGACACTCCTGAGCCGAAGGGTAGTTGCCCATGATAGTGTCACGCATCTGAGCAGAGCAAAGACCGGGTGAAGCTGCTCGGGCAGTCTTGTCGAAGGTGACTGGATTGCACACCAACATACCATCAGTCAAACCTTGCTCTGTTTTCCGAGTAGGGTGACGCTCAAGGTAGTAGACATTACCTTTGAGGTTAGTCATACCAAGAGGGAACGGACGAAACTTATTGAACGCCGGGCTGTTCATCATCTTGCGAAGAATCTTGTTCTGGGCAGGGTGGTTTGTCATCCACGCATCCAGAGCGTCACCACGATTGTTATACTGGTCAGGCCACGGGCCGTTGTATGGAATACCATACCCTTGGCTGGATGTCATCTCTGGGCCGATAGGGTCCAGATAGATGCGGTAAATACCGTCAGGCTTATGGTCACAAATAGCCAGAACAAGGTACGGTTCTCCGTCGTACAGGACGACAGTGTTCTTAAGCCGAAGCTCAGCTTCCTTGGCATTCTCATAGAAGTTGGTGTAAGAAGGCATCGTCGTTTACCTCATCAGTAAGAAGAGTGGTGGCGGTCAGTGGTCATCAATGGGAACCTGTAGCTCTTCTCCAAAATAGCAACCCGTTCAGAGGTGTTGATAGATTGGATAAGCAAGGAGTTAGCGCTATCCCCCACCTTGTCCGGGAGGAAACCGGTACGCATGTCCTTGATAGCCTGAGCTGCTCTGTTCCAGACAGCCAGCCGACGAGTCTTGGTTTGCAACCAGAAGTTAGACAGAACACGATACTCCACGCCATACGGCTTGTAGCGGCAGGCGCCAGCCTTACCGTACAGACGACGACGAATAGAATCAGTGTCCATCTTGATCGACCAGCCACCGAGATACCAATCGAGCTGGCGTACCAGATCACGGCAGTTTAGGATATGTTGCATGTCACTCAGCGACGCATCATCAGTCCATCCGAAGTGGAGATGGCCCGAGGCAGTACGAAGGAGTGGGTTGTTGGGGTCGCTCGGAGGTGGGTTCACATCACCAGTCCATGCATCGAAGTCAGGAGAGCATCCCAGCTCCTTAGCATCATCAGGCGCATCATCAAAGATTTCAGGCTTAAACACCACGCTAGGTGCAGCCAGCAGGCTGTAGCCCTTAGGGAGGAAACCCTTGAGGGACTTCATCACCTCGACAATGTGATGATCGAACTCCTCAAAGTTGTTGACGGGATCGATGTTAAACTCAGCAGCGAAGCCATCACGCTGGACAGCTCCGAACGGAACCTTGTGTGGTTCTGCCTTAGTGCCGGGGATCATATCAGCACAGACTGGGTCACCATTGGCATTAACAACAAACAATTCAGGATCACACCCTACGGTGAAGCCCTGCAACAGATCATGAACTTCCATTATAACGTACTCCTGTTAAGCGCTAACAGCCTCGAAGTCTGAGGCATAGATGGTGGATTGGTTAGTGTCGGTAGGGGCACAGGATGGGCACAGGACGATGTTGTCCCGCTCCATGACAAGGACGCCTACTTCTTCAAACTCAACGTCGGCCTGACACCACGAGCAGCCGTATTTTGCCATTTCTTTAAACTGCTCTTCGGAGAGATACCCGCCGAGAGGCCGCTTAGTATTGCCGTGGAGGTGGATGACATCTTTGACGCTTTTATGCGAGGCCGTGTTTGCGGCTCCACTCTGATTGGTGGATGAGCCAGAGTTGCCAAGGGTCGTCGGCGGGGTCCAAGTCTGTGTCTGTGGTCGGGGAAAATTTCCGCTCCCCACAGCAGCATTGGTCTGCACCGGGGTCGGCTCCTTTCCCTTTAGTTCAATGACACGAGGCTTGGGGCGTTCGGCTCCTGCTACAACCATCTTTGAGAGGTCAAAGCGATAGAGCCAATTCTCTTGCGTCTGATAGTAGCGGAAGCCGCCTTCGTCCTTGTGGAGCTTGTGCTGCGTCACATTATTAGCTTGAGTGCCAAAGATAGCATCGTCCAATGTGCGCCACTCAGAGGCCCAGAACACATGGCTGAAATCTTCGCTGTAGGCGTACCAGAAAGGACGCTGACCATTACGAAGGAAGTTCAGAGTGCCCTCAGCCTGATCGAACCACACCAACGCCCATGCTCCTTGCATGAGAGGTAGGGTGGCCTCGACACCGAACTTCGCAATGTGCATGAAGACAGCTTGACTATCAACATCAGTCTTCTCGTCGAGAGCTTCTTCCAAAGCCTTCCACGATGACACATCAAGAGTGCCGTTGTGGGCACCAACGATATGGTCATAGTGATAAGGATGAGCATTGACCGTCGACACACCACCCTTGGTGGCAAGACGATTGTGGCCGATGAATGCACGAGACTGATAACCATTCAAAGCATCAGCGAACTTCTTCGTGTCAAACAGATCGAGAGGGTGGCTAGCGATCTTAGCGATCTTAGCATCACCGTTGGAGCGAATTGCAGCCAGACCAGTTGAGTCTGGGCCTCGGAAATAATCGAACAGGAGCAGACGCTTCATCAGATGTTCGTCTTTGTGTTCGAGCTTACCTGCTACACCTACGTGACCACACATTTACTTGATCTCCTTCATATTGACCACTGTCTCGAAAGAGACTTCAATAGGTTTCAACTCAAACAGACGAAACAGCTGCTTCTGCCACCCTATCCTATGCTCACGGCAATGTTGCTCAACTTCTTGCAAAGAGAGATTAGTTTTGGCTTTGTACCAAACCGCATCTCGGATAGGGCCGTCATAGCGCCATTCAATAAGGAATCTACGGATCATCAGTTTGCTCCTGCTTGGCGTTCCTTGACCTTTTCCTTCCACCGCAACTCACGTTGGGCAAGAAAGTCAGGATCAAGGCGACGCTGGTTATTGATGAGAACCGTGTCGGGGCTAGACACAATCAACTCGTTGATGAGATCGAGCGTCCACTTTGCAAAGCCGTGGTATCCACGATACTCAGGATGCCCTTGAACACCAAGGATGCAAGCATCACGATAGAAATAGGCCTCGACGTCAGACATAGACATGCTGGCAACCTTGTCTTTGTCATTCTTCCAACGATAGGTTGCGACACCAGACGTAGCCAGAACTTCCATACCTCCCTCGGGGTGAGGGATAACCATCTGGTGATGCACCGACGAGACCTTACCGACCTGACATTTACCACGAATATCATAAATGGTGTGCTCGCCATAGTGGTTGTTCACGTCCTGATATAGCTTGGCTCCTTGCATGACCGCAAGGAACTGAGCACCACGACAGACGCCAAACATTGGGATGCCGTCGTTCAAGCACTTCTCGTACACTTTCATGTCACGCATATCACGAGCAGCATTAGCACGAGTGGAAGAGTGAGGCTTCTCACCGTAGAGACTAGGATCAACGTCCTCGCCACCAGTAAAGATAACCAGATCAGCCTTGTCGATTGTCTCAGCCTTACTGCAATGCGACCGAACGAACATCTCAGCAAATTGCCGAGCCTCTGACTCTGGCCCTTCGACATAAACGTCTAGGTAAAGGTCAGGGAACGTCAAGGTCGTGTCTTTAAGAAGAGTAACTCTCCTCGCTCCATCGTGTAGGCTCACTACGTTGCTCCTCGAACTCTCTTCGGATGAATTGTCGCCGGAGGTATTCGTTGTACCGGTCTTCGTCATGTGCGCTTGTTGCACGTTCTTCGCTGCGTTCTTCACTTTTCTTGACACTGTTCCACCTTTCTGTGGTGTGGGTCGTTTGCGCGGCATAACTAGAAAACTCCTTTTTTTCGAGGATAACATCAGCAATATTATGGAGTACCTCGTGAGCTTCCTCGATATACCCGAACCAGTGTAGGTTCAAAGCATTCTCCAGACGCTGTCGAGCCCATCTGTCTTTGAATGCACTCACCGGATGGCCTTTCTATCTGATCGGATTGGTCGATAGGAGAGACTAAATCTCTTGCTGCTTACCCCAGCCTAACCCTTCCTACGCAGCTGCTAGGCAGTCCACATAGGCGCGGGTAGGTCATAGGCCGGACGGCTTATTGGCGTTGCGTTGCCTGACACTATGAGTTATACCGTTTGGCGGTCCTGATGGCGTAGGGAATCGAACCCTTTCTTACTATCACCTATAGCTTCGAAGAAGCCTCTCCTATCGTATAAGCCTGACCACCTCTAGTGGCCCCGCTCGTTGTGCCTTACCCACCTTGATGGAAGACATGCCAGCATTTTTCAAGGACGCAGGAGGTAACCGACGTAGCTGGTCACGGATCAGATTAAGCTGCCTCGGTTGCAGCCGGAAGGTCAGCGCCCGCACGGAGAGACTTGGTTACAGCGCCCATAGGCTTGCCAGCTTGAGTCCACGCCAGCGTCATCGCTGTCTGCTGACTGATACGAAGCTCACGGTTAGCCTTGAGTTCAGGCTTAGCGCCGATAAACCCATTGGTTGGCGCACCTTCCTGTGCCGAGCCGCTGCCGGGACGGATACCGGACATATACACAGGAATGCCAGCCTTCTCAAGCTCAGCAGACGTATAGAACACCTTGGCAGGGAGATTACCCCAGCACACCTTGTCAGCCTCGTGCTGAGCCTTGGTAAGCTCATCACCGGAGATGGTGTAATACTGCCATACTTCTGGCTTCACGCTGGGTAGCGACGTCCATGCCTTCGGAGGCGTGAACTGATCCTTGAGTGCATTGGCACCGATGTTACGAACCAGCATGAACAGATGGTTGTCGTTGTTGTTCACCTTAGCTGTTGGCGAACCGAGGGCTGCACCGGAGTACACGGAATTGTTGACAGTCCGAATGAACTCGAAGCCGCACTCCTTGAGAATCTTCAACCACTTCTTGCCGAGGTCAGAATTAAGCTGCCACTCAGTCAGAATGGCAATGAAAGCGTGGTTAGGCATATCATTCGTGCCGAACGTGCCATACCGAATACGCTGGAGGAAGATTTCCTTGTACGTCTTGCCGGAGAACTTGCCAGTCGAGCCACCGCCATCGCCGGAGACGATTTCGATCGATGCCTTGGCATCAGGATCAACCTTGAAGTTCTGGATGATATCACAAGCGCAGCAGCCCCAATAGGCGCCGGGAATGCTCGAACCGAAACGAAGAAATTCCATATATACTACTCCTTATTAAGCGCGATATTTACCCTCGGGATCGTAATGATCCCACCAATCAGAGGCAGGGATGACGGGGTTTGCTTTGACCTTCGTGCCGATGTTCAACACGAACTGGCGACATACATTGGTCGAGTTGCTGTTGACCCAAGCGTTGACCTCGACGAACCCGTGCTCAAGAAGCCACGGAATCCATTTAGCTTGGCCGTAAGAAGCATAAGCGAGCTCTGGTTCCCGAGGAGTTTGGATAACAACCTCAAGTATCCCAGAAGTCCGATTACTTTTGTAATAGCGGATATACTCCAACATTCGTGCCTCAGCTGTCTCCCGTGGTCGAGGGGACGTGTACCAAGCCTTACCGAATGAGGTATAACCCCCATCACAGATTCCGCCGGTCTCCTCTAAAAGGCGCCCAACCTCATAAGCCGGACCAGTGCTAAGACCATAGATTGTCTTGACACCACAACACAACCCACCATGATGCATCAGTCTCATCGTGCTGCACTCCCTCGATCTTGCCCTCGATGGGCCAACCAGTCGCCCCCCTCAATGGATCGACGACCCTCAAACGATTTGTTGTAGGTGTAGATGTGGCCATCAAGGTAAGGAACCCTGAGGTACAAGCTACGAGCTGGATCATCCTTGTCGAAGCCTTCGTAACGATCGAGCTGAGACAACTTCTCGTCATCAACTTCAAGCTTCTCGCATACGATGAAGTTACCCGTCTCAGGGGTCTCCAAACGAGCGCCGGGGTATGATCCCAGATCGAACATGACACCCGGAACCAGATGGGTCACAGGACCACCGGGTCGAAGAGTGCCATACACATAAACAATGTGACCTAAAGCCATATTACCTCCTTAGTTAATTCAGACTCACACCGGGACAATTCAGACGGACAAGAGTCCGTCGACTGTCTGCTACCACAGGTAAGCTCTCATGGAGCGTGGCAACTGTCCCACAGTAGGTGACGTTTCGTTGCATGTGGACGACACGGAGGTCAGAGAGGTCTATGCTGCTCGCATCGCCACCCTCCTTAATCTCTCCGGAGTAATCACCCACAAATGCTCGACAGGCGGTTACATTAGAAGCTAGAAGAAGCGCCTCCGGTTCTGAGAAGTCGATAGTATCCCATGCCCCAGACATATGTGAGCCGCCGTGACCGCCTTGCCCTCGGTGCGAGGGTATAGGTCTATGACCACCGTGCGAACCTCCTCCTCTGTGTGCAGAGAGAGTCGGGCACCAGTATCCGTCTACATGGACGCCCGGACGCCTTTGCGTCTCACCTTTCACCACTACCGATTGATCGGCCATGAAATAGATAGGCTCCGCTGTCTCGATGCCCTCTAGCATAGCGTCAACCGTTTCCTGCCAATGGTTCAGGCTAGACGGGAGTCCGTCCTTCTGCAAGAAAGGAATCATATAGTGCCGTTCGCCTTTGAATAAAGGGAATGTCACACGTCCACGCTCTTGAATGCTACTGTGGAACACAATATATCTCCTTACCTGCCTCGACTTTCCTTGTACCCTTCCAGATGGGGAGGGTTTGTCTTGTGAGCCCCGTAGGAGCGCACCATCTGCGTGTTGGGCCTCACACCCCTATTCATCCGAACGAGGCTTGTACGAGGCACAGGATAGAACCCTGTAGGATGAGCCAAGGAAGGGTCACTCTTTTTGGACTCCATCTTCTCCTTGTGGTCAAACCACGCTGGAGTCAGATGCTTTGATTTCTTCATCGTAACTTCCTTCAATCTTGCAACGCTCTGTGATGATCTTGAAAGCGGTCTCAGTCACGACATGACGTGAAAGAAGTTTCTTCCAAGGCGACCAGATAGGCCGTCGTATTCGGTCAAAGACAACCATACGGTTTGGAAGTCTCTTAATGATGCGATAGACCAGCATGTTAGTCTCCGTTACAGGCGGGTCAGAGGTGTTGGGAACAGGCATGACCTCAATATCCTAGTTGGCGCGGGTACAAGGACTCGAACCCTGCTGTCCGGTTTTGGAGACCGGCGAATCGCCCCTAAATTCTTTACCCACTTAAGATCAGGCTTTCTTTTTCGTTGCAACCTTCTTTGCAGCAGCCGCAGCGATTGCTTCTTTGGTAGGGAATACCCAACCCTCGGCTACAGCGACCTGCTCAAGCTCCCAACGCCGGATTGTCTGACAACCGATCTCGATGCGATCAGTATAATAATAAACGGTCTTGTTATGATTGCCGATAGACATATATTCGCCACCGATACTTTCCCGAATGCCCGACCAAAGCTTGCTTGCCTTGTTCCAAAGTCTCTGCAAATCTGCAGCCGAAGCATAATAGTCGCCACGAGAATAACGGCTACCCTTACGGACCGGCACCTTGCCCTCCACTGTGGCAAAAGGATAAGGAGGGATCAAAGCCATGATCGCTGCAACCACAGGTTTGACAGCCGCATGATAGCCCTTGATGGCTGCTTCTTGTTCGGGCGTCATCTCGATTTCAAGATAAGTCAGCTCGAATCGAACATCTTCGCCTTGCTTGAGCTTCGTGAGGATCGTATGATAATCCGTCAGACCGGCGAAGGAAGTGCGAAACGAGAGCGTTGTGTCCTCAATGGCAGTAACTGCCGTCAAGAGTTCCGTCTTGTCTTTGAGTGACAGGTCGCCAAAAGCGGAGTCATCAATAACAACAGATGTCTCGTGATGATATGCGACGACTCGATTTCCTACTAGAATCTTCTTCATAAGACCTCCTACTTAGGCTTGCAGTAAATGACGATGATAGCGACACAGCCTAGCATTTGAAGCCATGCCGCTATACCAAAAGCCTCGACAATCATGGCTTTTGCAGCCGAGTTGCCTCGGTGATCGGGATACCGCCCTCAGTTGGGACATAGATCAGAGAGGCGTTCTTCGACTCAGACAGAGCTTGTATCTGTAGATAACGTAGGTATCCATCAGCACCACCAAGCGAGTTCTGCAAAATATGGTTTGCCTCAGCAGCTCCTTTAGCCCGAGCAACCTCAGCCTGAGCCTCATAGATGGCGCTCTCCTTCTTAGCCCGAGCCTCAAGCGTCTTGACCTGACGCGAAGACTGAGCCTCAGCGAGAATGGCCTTACCGGCCTGCTCAGCCGAATAGACGCGGTAATGATTGTATGCGGCGCAAGAGCCGACACCAGAACCGACGATGAGAACACTAGCCAAAGCTAAAGCGATTGCGGGTTTATAAAAGCTCATATTGCCTCCAATGCATTAAGGTGGTTTCGGTATTGAACACGCTTCTCAGCCCGCCACGCATCGCGCCATCCCTCATCAGAGATATAGCGACCACGACCAGACGGCACATGAGAACCGATAACAGTTGTTGCTTCACGCTTCTTAGCGCACCAAGAGCAAGGGCAGTCACGCCACCCTTTCTTATGAGCTGTCACACCAGCCGCCACCAACGCTGGGGCCAGCATTTCACGGGCACGATCATTAATGGCTTGCCGGAGTGACTCAACGCTCATAATATTATGCCCACCCCATGATACGAAGAGTGTCGAGCGGGTTCATACCTGTCCGAAGAGGCAGGACAATCGTCTTACCACTCTGGAAATGCTCGATAGCCGTCTTGGTGCCCATCTTCTTGGTGAAGTCGTCAGCACTGTGCTGGACAGCCGTAGCAAGCTCGAAGCGACGACCCTTCTGCACATAGGCAAAGGTGATACCACGACGGGATTTGTTCGGAGGCAGATGGAAGATGTGACCACCACCGTCACGGAACTCAGTCACGAGTGCTGTGTTGTCGATGTGGGGTGGTTTCGGCTTAGGGGCCGGAATGACATAATCAGGCATTGTTAACTCCTATGGAGGCACCACCGTGAGGACTCGAACCTCAGGCGCTTTCGCAACCATCCGCTATATGAGGACGTAGGAACCTACCTACTTTCGGGGCAATAGATTACTTCGTGAGTTCGAACAGCTTGTCGAAGTCGCCAGCATCATCAGCCTTGTTGATAGCGTTGGTCAGCTTCTCAATCTGCTCATTGAGCTTCTTACGCTCCTCGATACGCTCCTTGGAGAACGTAGCCGATGCGACCGAGCCATCCTCATTGAACGTTTGCACATCAGGACGATTGATCTTGTTCAGATCACGCTCAAAGCCGTTCAGCTTGTCAAGGCCCTTGATGAGTGCCTGAGCCTGCTTCTCAGCCTTCTGCGAGGCGAAATGCTCAATCACACTCTGACGAGTGCGGCCACCCAGATTGGACAGACCCTGAGCAACAGCTTCACGGATGGTCAGATCGACCACCACTGGATCACCCGTAGCGGCGGACTCATTTGCAACTTGTGTCATTATTCATTACCTCCATCGTGTGTTATGAAAAGGAATATGCCCACCACGATAAGGGCCAATACTCCACCTATGAAACCCATAGCCATCAAGGTACTCCTTGCTCAACGCGTTCGATACGCTCACACTCAGCAGGAAACAAATCCTCCTCAGCAGCATACAGAGGCTCACCATCAACCGAGCCTTCACACGCAAACCCTACAAGCCGATCAGGCTGAGGGAGAGGCAGAAACAGCTCGAAGAGTAGAAGCGAGACAAGCGCACCGATAACACCAGCTACCAAGCCCACCCAAGGCAGCTCAGAATGGCATCTCGTCGTCGCTGAATACGTCGGCTTCGGTGAAGCGGATAAGGAGCTCGACTGCTTCTTCTGAGAGATAACCATGAATACCTCCTTTGGGGTCTTGAACCTCGTACTGGCCCATGAGAAACCCACTGGACCCTACACACTTGATGACAGACCAACCTTTGTAAGTGGCTTGAACACCAACTACTAGAGGATGAGCCTCGAACTGAAGGTCAGTGAACTTGAACATTCTCGATACCCCGGAGCTGGTCACTCAAATCCCATGCGATACCAATACCGGGTGACCAGCCACCTTTAGCATCAGGGTTGCGCACCATCAATTGAGGCTGCATTGCATAAGCAGGGCGAATGGTTCCGTTCTTCATGAGACGATTACGCTCACGACGGGCTTCGAGTCTCTCAAGCATCACACTATCCTTAAGTTGTTGAAATATAACGTGTCAAGTGTTTTATTTAGCCCAACGACCGCAGATGATTTCATCCTCAGTCAGCTCATCAGGCTCAAACTCACAGGCCTTAGCCACAGCCCACTCAGGTAGTTTCTTCATCAGCTTTAACTCCCATCAAACTTGCAATAGCCTCAACAGCTTTCTGTTGATTGTCATAAAACTCTTTATGCTTCTGGCGCTCAGCGTCAAGGGTTAGACCCTTCTTCACGGCTGCCTCGATAAGCATAATTTCGTGTGGGCTGAATGTAATCTCAGGGAGAACAGGTTGGACGACGCGAATTAAGTCGCCTGCCTCTTGTTCAGCCATCTTACGATCGACAAAAACAACGCCCTCATTGATCCTGCCCATATTTTTATGATATCTATAGTCAGAACGCTCGAAATATATACGAGCCTTACCTCTCTTATCACAATACTCTTTACAGAACCTCTCGATCAGTTGAGATTGCCTCTCCTCATTTGAGCTAACAGCGTATTGGACTAGTACTTTGCCATCTATCTTAACTGAGCCTTTATATTTGTAATCAGCGTCAGGTGACAGAAGCTTGGTGCAAATGAGGTTGGCGAGAGTGTATGTCGGTTGATCGACACCTTGAAATAAAGCTTGGGGAGGTGTCACAGGCCACTCAGGGCTAATGAACTCATACGTTGTTTTAATCAGCGTTTTCAGCCACTTAAACATTGTCAACCCCTAAAATCTGATGGACCTAAACACTAGGGAGAGCCTCAGCCAAACCCGTTAGTCTCCCTAGCATCCAGCGGCTGCTTCTTGAGAAGGTGTGCAGCAACCCTTATATTCAGGATCATTAGTATAGCAGTGTGATAGAGAACTAATCCCTATCCTACGGCTATGCCTCCCCCTATCCGTATTTAACGTCAAACGGCATAAGACCAAAGAGATACGGACAGCGTGTTCCTGACGGTTAACAGGCTAGCTCAACCCGACACCCGTATCTCACTGGTTCTATGCCTTAAAACCGACGCTCAATCATCAGATGAACAACGTGTGTATCGTTAATCTTACCAACTTTAGGTATATAACCAATCCTCATACGAACAGGACCACGATCAGCGCGAAGACCGACCATTCCCATAGGTATAACTGGCGCGTAATACCCAGTAGCCACGCCACCAGACACAAACAGAGGAGTGTGAGGGATATCAACAGTGAATCCAACATGAGTTGATAACCTCCCTAGGCTGTTGTAATATGCACCAACAGTCAAACCACACTCAGTCTGGACGTAAACGCCCGGATTGTTGTTGTTATACTCAGGCCCATACACCTTGTTTGTAGGTGTGTGAGAATGAATTGACGCAAGGTGAAGGCCGATAGCGGCCAGAGCAAGACAACCCATGCTGGTTACTCTCAGTAAGAGGAGTGAGGGCCTTGCACCCTCTCGGAGGTTCCTTTAAGTATCCTCTAAACTACAACCGCTTTGGGGTACACGGTTGGTAAGTGTTAGGCGGCCTGTGCCGTGTCCCCCGCTACAGTCGCGGTACGCACCTTCTTGACAAACGCAATGATATCAGCGCTGTCAGGCGAGTTAGCTGCCTTCTTCTCAAGAGAGTTCAGCATCTTGAACACGTTGTCCTTGGCCGTGTCGAAGGTGAGAATATCAGGCTCATTGTGAACCTCAGCGCGCTGGTCCCAACGATTGGCCTTCAAGCCCTCAAGATTCCAAGGCTTCTGATTGCCGTTGGCATCCTTGCCACCAAGCGTCGAGTTCATGAGTTCGCTGTCCTTGACCTTGCGGATGAGGATGGGAGAATAGTCAGCGAAATGATTGATGACGAGGGCACGACGAGCCGACTTGGGCATAGCGTCAACGAGACGGCCAGCACCAGTGCAATCGCCATAAGCCATAGCATGTTCAACGACCATAATCATGGCCTTCTGCACAAGGTCAGCGCTCTTGTTGAACGATTCCTTGACATTCTTGATCGCCTTATTGACGGCGACCGATGAGGTCTTTTCTGCGATATCCATAGGTATTCTCCTAATCCAATGGTAGTGTTAAGATGAGGCTAAACCTCGATAACATCTGGACACCGATTAGGAGTATACCCAGATGTTACGCGGGATTAAGCCCGGCTCACCCGATAGCGAGTAATATCGAGATTAGGTTGAACAGAGAGCATGTTGTGAACACTAGTGACAATGCTGGTAATAAGGATTTCATCAATCATCCCTCCAGTCGCTGCCACTATTTGCTCAGTAATTGAACGACGTAGAGAATAACCGCCACCCCTACGGCTATTAGGAGCCATGCTCCCCCTTGCATCAAGATGCTTAGGACGTAAGCCATCAGTCATGACACCTTGATCCCCAATAGGTCGCACAATAGGTCTCGACCCTGTTTCTGTTGATCCTCTGGCGAACGCTTCACCAGCTCTGCGCAAGGCATCTCAAAACGCTTGGCTTTGTTGCCTCGACCACGGATAATCATCATTGTGATATTCTCCCATTGTTGTGCGTGATTGAATGACGGACCCTATCCCGACAAAGGTAGATGAACGACTCTATCGTCATCTCTCGCAATTGCAAGAACGGGGTCTCAGGGTTCAAGCGACCAGAGGCGCTGACATGGTTATCTTTGTAACCAGTCCGGACATTAATGCCCATTATGCTGCCCTCTTATATGAGGAGTCCTCAATCGGCAAGCAAGGGCAATGTTCAGCACTTGGCCAATCTTTGCGAAGGGCAACGCCTGACTGATACTCCCAGATGCAATTATTCTCATCCATGACGTACCAGCGATTAGCAAGGCGTGAATACCAGCTATACATGACATTAACCCCTAACTGTTGCGATAGACCAAGCCGAGGCGTCTATACCAGTGATGGCATAAAGATCGCCCCAAGCCCGATGCAAGGCGTCATATGTGATATAGAGGCCTCGATCGTTGAGGATGACCCAACGAGGGCCTTCTTGAGTTAGAGGCTCAAAGAATAGGCGAGTGCTAACTTCATCATGGGCCAGAAACTCTACCCGTTTCATATCGACTAAGACAGTCGGTAAAGGGCAATTGCAGATATTACCTTTGCACATATCAATCTCCCATTAGTGAGGTGGCCCTAGGATGAGAGGGGAGAGTCACCCTAGAGCCGCCACACTCGCGCCCAAGCGTAATGAAACTGCCAAGGGCGCAATTAGAGTGTGTTCGCGTTTAGGGGTCCACTGCTGCTATTAGGATGCAGTTTAGACGTTCCCATCTCCCCATTACTGTTGCAGCCCAGACTACGCACCTTACCAGAGAATACTTTGAGACATGTGTCCCTGCTTTTCTCCAGCTTAATGCGCCAACTCTTTCCAGAGGAGGCCGCATATCAGACATATCTCTATGCCCTACTTTCAAAGACTGCTAAGTCCAAGGTCCGCCCATCACATGATAAGCCTACTAAGCCAATCCAGTGCGCTAACTCCGCCCACATAGAGGCACTGAAAGTGCCGCCATGCTCTATGTTATCCGTTGGAAAGTGTCACCACTTACCTTGTCCCTTGAGGGCGAGCGCCCTAGAGCGGCCCATGCTACCGGGTCCACGTCCAGAGGACGAGAAGCGAGGTGCATTAGAGCTTAAAGCCCCAAGTTGTGACTCTGGATAGTAGTTGCGTTCCATAGGTTGCCCCATGTTATGCCTGACTATGTTTGCTTTATCAAACGCCTTTGATGCAATCGCTATGCGTTCCGATTTGGCAATGTTTGAAGCCTTCGCTGCCTTACGGCGTTGATGACGAGTCATTGTCTAACCTTTCCAACGGTTTACAGTCTACCCACTAGGGGCTGATCTGCTATGGTAGAGCCATCTTATGATACACAGATTATCTTGTCAACACTTTTCTGCATAGGCGCGAACCACTAAGCGTCCAGTATTGGGACAGTCTGTGGAGACTAGGCTGGAAGCCCCTGTCTCTCTCTATGACCCTGTTATACCAAGGGTTGAGGCACATGACCAGCACCAAATGGGTTAGTTTGTTGTTTTATTGTACTATTGTTGCGTATATACATGTTTGTTAGCACTATTGTTATGTGTGTGTGTAATATTATTACGTGTGCTAACCTATTTGGTACAGCGCATCATTGTTGCGTGAGGAGGGCGCTTGACGAAACATTGTGAGGGGAAGGGGGGAGGGGGTGAAATTTTATTGCGTGTGGATGCGTTATCAGGTGACCTCTTTGACTACAGAAAAATTTGACGATTGGAGTAGATAAAAAATTAGCAGTTTTACCATGTACAATAAAAATAATAATCGTACAGTCTATCCTCCATATAAAACACCCTCTAATTTGCCCTAGGAAGCCCGTACAGAGCAATCTGCTATAAGAGTGGTACATGTGTAGCTCTCAGCTATAGAAACTGCTGTAGCATATCTTAAAACTGATTTCTACTATTGACAAACTAATAGGGCTCCTACCGTCGCCCCTCCTCGATGTCTGACCCAAGGGAATGCCCCCGCATAAATCATCTTAAGGAATCTTCTTAGGTATATTGCTATAAGTATAATATTACTACTACTATATTTCTATAACTATTATACTAGTAGTATTCTACATCTATAGCATTATACTTATAACTATATCTATAACTATTATATATAATAATATATTATATGTTATAAATTCCTTTTTGTCAATCCTCTTTGTCAGATATTTATTTATAGCTCTTTTGTCGATTTATCTTGACTTTGTGTGTCTAAAATGTTATAATAGTGTATAAGGTAGAAGAGTTCTACAAAGAACAACGCCGCATGGTACGCCCAGTGGCCCCCTAAGGGCTACGGCCTTTAGGGACTTTATTATGATTCAACTGGAGTTTGATTTTAACGATGCCGATCAAGGGACCCAACAGGCCCATCCCAGAGAAGGGAAAAGGGTCGAAGCTAACAGCAAAACAAGAAGCGTTCGTAACAGAGTTCCTTGTCGACCTGAATGCAAGTGCAGCTGTTCTAAGGGCAGGTTATAATACCCGCAACCAGAATCGCATCGCAGCTCAGCTTCTTGCTCATCCCCTAATCAAACGGGAGATTGATGCTCGAACTGAGAAGCGTAGGGAGAACATGGAACTTAAAGCTGACTACCTAATCAACAAACTAATTAATATCATCGAGAACGAAGAAACCAAAACTCCAGACATGATCCGAGCTATTGAGCTTGCAGGTAAGTCTATTGCGCTTTGGAAAGAACGTCACGAGGTAAGCGGCCCTGATGGTGCTGCTATCGAGATGGAGCAGAAGATCAAAAGGGATGTCGATGAATTTACCAACAAGCTCGAACAACTCCGAGAACGAGCTGTCGACAACGTCATCCCAATCCGCTAGTCTAAGCCCTGCTCAACTACTAGCATCCATGACACCTGCTGAACAGGATGAATGGTTGTCGCAGTTGACAGATCGTGAGAAAGCAGAACTCAACCATAACTGGAAGTTCTGGGCTCGACCTAACCAAGTAGAACCAGAGGGAGACTGGCTCACTTGGATGGTTCTTGCAGGACGTGGTTTCGGTAAGACCCGTATGGGTTCCGAATGGATTAGAAAGATTGCTCACGAGAATCCCGGTTGTCGTATCGCCCTAGTGGCTGAGACCGCAGCAGATGCTCGTGACGTTATGATCCTTGGTGACTCAGGCCTCCTAGCCTGTGATCCTACACTAACAGTCGATAGTTGGTCTCCTACTAATCGTAGGCTCCGGTGGCCGAATGGCACTCAGGCTTGGGTGTACAACGCTACCGAACCTGACCAGCTTCGTGGTCCTCAGCATCATTTTGCTTGGGTCGACGAACTTGCAAAGTTCCGGTACATGCAAGCCACGTGGGATCAGCTGATGTTTGGTCTTCGTCTTGGTAAGCACCCCCGAGTGTTGGTGACGACAACTCCACAGCCGAAGCCACTTATTAAATCTCTAGTTGCTTCCGGTACGACTCACGTTACTCGTGGCTCTACGATGGACAACAAAGATAACCTTGCTGCCACCGCAGTTAAAGATATGTATGACAGGTACGCTGGTACTCGTCTTGGTCGTCAAGAGCTTGAGGGTGAGATTCTTGGTGATATCCCCGGTGCTCTATGGCGTCGTGAGGATATTGACGAGACCCGTATCTGGGATGTACCAGAAGATATGGAACGAGTATTCGTTGCTGTCGATCCGGCTGCATCCTCTAACGAAAAGTCAGACGAGAATGGTATTGTCGTCATCGGCCTTGCACGAGATAAGGATGGTTATGCACGAGGATATGTTCTTGAAGACGCCTCTCTCAGAGGAACCCCCGAAGAGTGGGGACGTCGAGCAGTCCAGATGTACAGAAAGTGGTCCGCAGACAAAATCATCGCCGAGAAAAACCAAGGCGGAGAGATGGTGTCCCACGTGCTCAAAACCGTTGATCGCTCAGTCCCCGTCGAGCTCGTTCACGCCTCCAGAGGAAAGTTCATTAGAGCTGAGCCGGTCTCTGCTCTGTACGAACAGAAGCGAGTCCATCACGTTGGAGAGTTCAAAGAGCTTGAAGACCAGATGTGTGAGTTCTCCGTCGACAATATACGAAACGAAAACACCGGCTCCCCTGACAGAGTTGATGCTCTTGTATGGGGTCTGACTAAAATCTTTGATAGGATTGCTGGTCGAGCGCGTAAGATGCGGGCTGATGACCCTAACGAAGTAATCACAACTATGCAAAATGTATGGGACCCAGCAGCTGGTCCTTCTCAGACAGCTAATACAGGCTGGATGGTAGGTTGATAAAGGTACAAAATGGATAGCAACGTAATAGCTAAGAAAGCTCCCGAGATCAAGGACGGCTCACAGATCGATGTCATGCCCTTGACTGAGGGTACGGTGCCTGATAAGAAGTACGTACCAGAAGGTTTCAAGTCGGTTACTGAGTTCCTCAACGATATGAGGAAAGAGTACCAAGCTGATATTGATTTCGATCGTATCAACCGACTACAAGCTCTTGACGATAAGAAGTTCTCCGCTGGTGAGCAGTGGGACCCTGTTGTACTGGAGCAGAGGAAGGGTCTTCCTTGCCTCGTTATCAACTCTATTCCGCAGTTTACCGCCCAATTGGTGGGTGATTGGCGTGAAAGCCGTAAGGCGATCAAGATTCTAGCTACGAATGATGAAGATGTCGATATTGCTTCTATTCGAGCTGACCTGATCCGCGCTATTGAAGTCCAGAGCCGTGCTGACCGAGTGTATGATTCAGCCTTTGAATCCCTTGTTCAGTGCGGTGATGGCGCTTTTCGTATCGCTGTTGAGTATGCACGAGATGATGTGTTCGATCAGGACATTTTCATCCGTCCTATTGAAGATGTACACGCTACAGTATGGGACCGCTTCTCTGTCGACCCTACAGGTAAGGACGCTAAGCGAGTCTTTGTTGATGATCGGATGCCTATTGCGGAGTTTAACCGCAAGTATCCTGATATTGACCCAAGCGAGCTTCAAGACGACACCAGCAACACCCAAACATGGAATGTTGAAGGCTGGATCGATCAAGACAGCTACCGCGTAACGGAATATTGGCGTCTAATCCAGCGTCGTAAAGTTGTTGCCCTCTTTGAGAATGGTAAGATTTTCGAACTTGATGACGATAACATGCTGGAGCTTGTTCAGAAGTATGGTTCACCTGTTCGTACTCGTGTCGCATGGTGTACATATGCTCAGATGCATCTTGTCACCGCTTTTGCGATTCTCTCGGGGCCTTTTGAATACCGACTGAACCGTCTACCAATCATTCGTATGAGTGGTCGAGTAGTAAATATCGGTGGTCGTCGTGTTCGCTACGGTCTTGTGCGCTTCATGAAGGATGCAGTACGTCTGCGTAACTTCTGGCGTTCAGTTGCCGCTGAACAGCTTGGGTATGCACCTAAAGCTCAGTGGATGGCAACAGAAGACGCTGTCGAAGGGCGTGAAGATAAGATCAGACAGGCTCACTTGAGTCGTGATCCGTTGCTTATCTTTAACAACGAGGCTGAGTTCGGTAGAAACGTTCTTCGTATGGACCCGCCTGCCTTGCAGGATGCTATCCTAAACGAAGCAGCTGTCAACTCACAAGATATGAAGGATATCACTGGTATCCACGATGCATCTCTTGGTGTTCGTTCTAACGAGACATCAGGTCGTGCTATCATGGCCCGTCAGAAGGAAGGCGATATTGCCTCCCTCACCTTCTATGATAATGGTAACGCAGCAGTCCTTGAGGCTGGTGACGTTATTAATCAGCTAATCCCACAGGTCATTGACGGTACTCGTATTGTTCTCACAATTGGTGAGGATCAAGTACCTAAGCTTGTTAAAGTCAATGATCCTAATAACCTTAATTCACCCGATCTGTCTGTTGGTATGTTCCAGACGACCCTCACTACGGGCTCGTCCTATACTACCAAGCGTCAGGAAGGTGCTCAAGCGCTAATGGAAATGATCCAAGTGGCACCACAGATTGCTCAGATTGCTGGCGATCTTATTGCTATGAATATGGACTTCCCCGGTGCCGATAAACTAGCTAAACGGCTTAAGAAGACGGTCCCAACTCAGTTTCTTGAGGATGATGACCCAGACAAGCAGAATGCACAGCAGTTCACTACTGAGCAGATCGCAGAGTTCCAGCAGAAGATGATGGAGCTTGAGACTGAGAATAAGGAATTGAAGGCTGATAAGACGCTTGACTTCAAGAAGCTTGAAATTCAGTCTTACGAGGCTGTAACTAAGAGAATGGCTGCACTGTCAGATGACGCTGTTGATGGCGAAAATGCTGATACAATGGCTGCTCTTAAATTGCTTATAGAATCATCGTCGAAAGTCGATGAATTTGATCTCAAGGTTGCAACGGCAGAAGCTAAGCATGACCTTGCTGAACGAGCATTAGCTCAAAAACCTTCGACTCCGAGTGGAACGCCTAGCTCCACGAAGACTAAGTCGCAATAAACTAGGCAAACGGATAAGGACCGATAACCTTTATGAGTGACTCCAATACCCCCGTCGAAGCAGTAATTGACGACGATCTTGATGCCTTTTCTGCAGACTTCTTTGGCCAGAAGGAAGCAGTGGACTCACCGGCCAGTGAGACCGAGGACAAGACGCCTGAGGCTGTTGACGACGCTCTTGAACCGAAT
>CAZIWB010000041.1:0-51190 GCA_964542655.1 uncultured Cellvibrionaceae bacterium | reverse complement strand
GATCCGCGGCCGCTGGGAGTCGCCGGCACTGCTGACCAACGCCCAGGCCTTCTTCAAGAAGCACCACGACGTGGGCGGATATTTCCACGCACCCGCGCCAGTCCGCAAGTTCACGATCGAGGAAGCGGCCGCCGGCATCGGCCTGATCCAACAGCTTCGCGCGCTCGGGATCCCGGCTCTCGGCATCATCCGCACCAAAGACAAGGTGACGCGCGTCCACGAGATCCTGCCGTACATCGTGACGCACATGGTCGGCCTGCCGAAGAACGCGCCGTGGCTGAACGAGTTCCTGCTCGAGTGCGCCGGCTTCCGCCCGGACGGCCTGCACCTGCACGACGACATGGTCGACGCGATGGTGGACGGCATCTGGGAATGCTTGGGCAAGGCGACCAGCATCCTCGACGTGCTGCAATCGAGCACACCGCGGCCGCCGGCAGCGAGCGTGCCGATCCAAGACGCCTGCGGACCACGGATGACTGTGCTCGAGCAGATCGTAAAGGAACTCACCACCGACATCACGCCCATCCCAGGAGAGCCAGGCCTGTACGAAGCGACGGTGCCGGCAGGTAGTAGAATCCCCGAGAGCCTGAATGGAGAAAAAGATATTTGACCCGCCTCTTAAAATCGCCCACATTTCTCCTCTCAAGGGATAGTATTTAGAACCCCGTGCATCAACCGTCGAAGGCTGCACGGGGTTTTTTTCTGGACAGAGAACGCGAGAAGTCCATGACGTGCAGTGCCCTCGACGGCCGAGCAACCAGCCACTCGGATAACAACTGGAACCCCGGAGCCCACCGCTAATGCTGCGCGACGCTCGGATCAAATTTGATTGATGCCGGGTAGAGGAGCGGCCGTCCTCGCCACGCTCATAACGTGGAGATCGTTGGTTCAAATCCAACCCCAGCATCCAATCGACACTTTACGGTGCGCGGCCTGCAACACGGCAAGACGCGCGCAGCAAAGAACGATCGCGAAAGCATCCCGTAGGCTTGGGACGTTGGCGCCGACAAGCATGTGCCCGGAGTTAAATCCAGGATTCCTGCGCTGATGATCGTTCTTTCCTGCGCACGATCCACCAGCCGCGCTTAAATCCATCGCGGGAGCAATCCCGGTGAGCTGCCGTGAACTTGCCAAATTGCGCAATTTAGCAATTTGGCGCCCCGGAAATGAGATGATGCCGCGGGGATAGTTCACGGAAAGGGCTACTCAGCGTCCCAGTCCGAAAGGCCTTGTGGCAGAGAAATCCCGACAGCCCCCAACGGGTGAGCTGTCGGGACTCGCGGACGCCCGAACCAAAATGCCTATGCGGCCTTCAGACCTTGCTTGGGGAACGCCGAAATCACCAGAATCCTCCGGGCCAGCTCCTTGCGGATCCATTGTGCGAATGGCTGGACTCCTCTCACACAACCCAAGGGGAGCTGGTCCATCTCGATCGCATGGGGGAAAGTCCTTGCCAGACGCTAAGAAAGAGTCCTATCCATCGCCCACCCGGATGAGCGAAGACGTTCCACTCAAACTCGCGCGACGAACGATCAACAACTCGCTCGAGGATCTGCTGCCCAACCACCAGTTCGGCCAGCAGATGATCGCCCAGCCGTTCACCTTCTCGGACGGCATGAGCTACACGCCGTTCACGCTGAACCGCATCGCGCTCAGTTACGGCTACATGAGCTACGGCCTCGTCCAGACGGTCATCGACCAGCCGGTTGAAGACGCCTTCCGCGGAGGCCTGACGATCGAGAGCAAGGAGCTCGACGAGGAAGACATCAAGACGCTCATGCAGGCGATCGAGGAGAACAACGACCTCGATGCGATCAAGGACACCGCGCGCTGGGCCCGGCTCTACGGTGGCGCCGGCCTGATCATCAACACCGGCCAGAACCCGAGCAGCAACTTCCGCGAGAAGGGAATCACCGAAGGCAGCGAGCTCGCGTTCATCGCCGCGGACCGCTGGGAGCTGATTTTGTCCACCCTCACCCTCGACGGCAACCAGTACGGCCAGATGGGCGGCCACGCGGAGAACACTTCGCCGTTCCAGTACTACAACGTGCGACTCCACAACTCGCGCGTGATCACGATGCAGGGACGCACCGCGCCGGCCTTCATCCGCCAGCGCCTGCAGGGGTGGGGCATGAGCGAGCTCGAGCGCTGTATGCGCGAAATCAATACGTACATCAAGTTCCAGAACCTGCTCTTCGAGCTGGTCGACGAAGCGAAGATCGACGTCTACAAAATCGAGCAGTTCAACAACGCGCTTGCGAGCGCCACCGGCACGGCCGCGATCCAGACCCGGATCCAGCTGTCGAACATGATCAAGAACTACCGCAAGGCGGTCGTCATGGACAAGGAGGACGAGTACGAGCAGAAGCAGATCGCCTTCAGCGGACTCGCCGACCTCTTCGAGGAATTCCGGATCAATCTGTGCAGCGCACTGAAGATCCCCTACAACAAACTGTTCGGCCAGAGCGCCACCGGCTTCTCGAGCGGAGCGGACTCGATGGAGAACTACAACGCGATGATCGACGCCGACGTTCGCGACAAAGTGCGGCCGCTCGTGCGCCAGGCCCTCAAGCTGCGCATGCGTCAGGTTTTCGGATACGAGCCGGAGTTCACCTTCAAGTTTGCCCCGCTGCGCGTCCTCGACGAAACGCAGGAGGAGGAGAACAACACGAAGAAGCAGGCCCGCGCGATGGAGCTGTACGACCGCGACCTGCTCAACGGCCAGGAGACGATGCAGTCGCTCCACAAGAGCAAACTTTTGAACGTCGACAGCGAAGTCATGAAGGGAACGCGGGAACCGATCAGCCCGCTCGAGATGGAGCAGGAGAGCAACGAAGCGGCCGCTAAGAACGACGCCACCAAGGCCGCGGCCGCCGGCAAGTCGAAGAAGAACGGCATGGAGAGACTCGCCCAAATGCTGCGCTTCGAGTCGAAGCACCACGCCCGCCGCGCCGCATGAAACTGCGCAACCTCAGGCCCGGCTGGTTGACCCGATTTTTTTCTAAACCGGCTAGTGCCATCACAGTAGTAGAACCCGCCCTGTCTCGTCAGGCACCAGCGCTGGGACCGAAACCAGCGCTGGTGATCACGGCCGAGGCCGAGCGGATCCACACCGAGAACATCGCTGTCTGGCTCGGACGCCTCGAGGCAGAAGGACGCCGGACCGGCAACCCACGGTTGCTCCAGCAGGCACAGAACATCCGCGACCGCCTGCGCGCGTGAAACGCGTCCTCGAGCCGATCCGACACCGCGACGCGTACACCGTCGCGATCGAGCGGGAAATCCGCCGCTACCTCGAGGAAGCCATCTTCACTCCGCTCGCCGATGTGCTGGCCGAACACGGAGTCAGCGATCGCCTCAACGCGCAGACCAGCGTACTCGAAAGAGCACTACAGGCTGGAGTGATCTGGTACGCCGACGGAGTTTTTTCCGGCCGCTTCTCCGCTGCGGTCTCCCGCCAGCTGCGTGACCTCGGCGCGAAGTTCGATCGCAAACAGGGAGTCTTCAAGCTGCCCGCCCACCAAATGCCGATCGAGCTCAAGTCGATCGTCACGCAGTCGCTGATGAAGTCCCAGGCCGCTCACGCCGCGGTCATCGCGACCCTCAACGCGATCGAGCAAAACATCCCGATCGCCCCGACCGGCATCGGTCCGACGCCGGCCGTGAAGAAGATCGTCACCGATCTGGACGAGCAGTTCAACGTGACAATCACCACGGTCGTGGAGATCCCCATGGTGATTCCGCCCGGCATGCGCGAGCGCCTGACGACCACACTGACCGACAACGTCGAACTCTCCATCAAGAACTGGGCCACGGAGACCGTGAGCAAGCTGCGCCGCGATGTGGAGAAGAACGCGGCCGCCGGCTACCGCGCCGACCGACTCACTGACCTCATCCAAGCGAAGTACGGGATGGGGAAGCGCAAGGCCGCTTTCCTCGCGGAGAACGAAACCTCACTGCTCGTCTCGAAGTATCGCGAGGAGCGATACAAGGCCGCCGGCAGCCGCCGCTACAAGTGGAGCACCTCCAAGGACGAGGTTGTGCGAGACGAACACCGCGCGCTCGACGGGACCATCCATGAATGGGATTCCCCCCCCATCACGAACCGCGCCCGAGGAGACCGGAACCATCCAGGCGAAGATTTTCGTTGCCGCTGCCTTGCGCTCCCCATAGTCGAAATACCGGAATGACGGTGCAGGTAAATCCCCCATACCGACTTCCGGACAAACCCCGGTCAACTTTTCGCGTCTCCACGCGCAATAACGCGAAGGCGTGGGCCCGCAAATTTGAGGCCCGGTTGATCGAGCCCGGCATCATCAGCTACAAGGACCAAGGATGCGGAATCGCCTTCCTGACCAAGGAGAACATCGCCGCCTCGATCGACAGCTTCGTCGGCCGGCCGCTGATCCTGACCCGCAACCTCAAGCACAAGAAGATCACGCCCGCCCAGCTGGAGCAGGACGCCCGCGGTTACATCACCGACGTCTACTACAACCCCGATGACGGTTGGTTTTGGTGCCGGGGAATCTGCCACGACGATGACGCCAAGGAGGCGATCAACCGGGTAGGCTTCTGCTCGTGCGCCTACGAAGTGAGCCAGTCCGGATCGGGCGGACAGTACCACGCGATCCCCTACGACGAGGAGATCCTTTCATTTTCAGGTGAGCACCTAGCGATCGTGGACAACCCAAGATACGAGGGGGCGACAATTCGCCTGAACAGCAAAAACACATCATCCAATATGAGCCTGCTCAAATGGTTTAAGAAACCCGCCTCCCGTCAGAACGCGACCGAGGTACCACCCGCGGCACCCGCTGCCGCTGCCAAGCCCGCCACGACCGAACCACCCGTCAAAGAAAACTCCGCGCCATCGAGCGAGGACATCGACGGCACCACGGAGCTCGAGATCCCCACCCGCGAGAACGGCAAGACCGAGAAGGTCACGCTCGCCACGCTGGTGGACGTCTACAACGCCCGCGAGGACGGCATCTCGCCCGAGGCCGAGATCGAGATCAACGGCAAAGGCGTGCCGGTCTCCGCCCTGATCAACGCGTACAACGCGCAGGAGGAAGAGGACTCCGACGAGGAAAAGAAGAACAAGAAAAACGCGGAGGAAGAAGACGAGAAAAAGGACAAGGAAAACTCCAAGTCCACGCCCGCCGCCAAGCAGAACTTCCGCGTGCTGATGAATGCACGCCAGCACGGCCACGTGTTGGACGACACGCCCCGCGCCCCGGACGACCTCCAGTCGCGCTGCAACCGAGGAAACGACGCCTACGGCACCAAACCCGCCGCCAAGTAACCCCACCCCGCTCCGTCCAACCGCATCCCGCAACTCAGCACCGCAACTCAACTTAGAGTCCTGTCATGGCAACTTACCAAAATTCCAACCAGTTCGCACCGACCCCAGTCTTGGGCCAGGTCGATCTCCTCGCTGGCACGGCCAACATCATCTCCGCGCAGATTGATCCAGCCTCCGTGGCCACGGCCGCCCAGCTCACCGCCGGCTCGCCGGTCAAGATCGTCGATGTGGCCGGTGGCCCCATCATCGTCGACACCGCCGCGATCACCGAGACCGCCACGGGCGTCATCGTCTACAATCCACGCAAGAGCCAGTACGTGGCCGGTGACATCGTGGAAGTCGCGATGAAAGGCACCGTGGTCTACCTCGAGACCAGCGCTGCCGTTGCCCGCGGAGCCAACGTCCAGGCCGCCTCCGCGACCGGCCTCGTGGCCACCCGCGCCAGCACCAACCACCGCCTCGGCAAGATGCTGGACAAGCCCGGTGCGGCCAACGTCCTCGCCCGCGTCCTGATCGACCCCGCCTCTGACACCGGCCTGATCGGCTAACCCCGAGCACGCCACCCACCCAGCCTCTCAATCTATAAAATTCTTAACGTGAAAAGCATCCAATACGTCACCAACGGCCGCGGAGAAGCAGAGCCCTCCGCGATCCGCTCCACCCAGGGACTGACGCTCATGAACGCCAATGGCGACGTGAACAGCACCGGTCTCGGGTTCCAGATCGCGATCGACACCCTGACCTACATCAAAAAGCAGGTCACCACGCAGAAGTTCTACACCGTGCCGTTCGCCGACTTCGTGCCGGTGGCAGTCGGTGATGGCGCCTTTGCCCAGACGCTCCTGACGAACCTCGAGTTCTCCAACGTGGGAGACTTCGAAGCCGGCATCATCCGATCCGGTGAATCCGGTGGACGCCTCTCGGCCGCCGACTCGAGCGTCGCCGCGAAGTCGATCAAGGTCGTCAACTGGGCAAAGCAGATCGGCTATAACCTGTTCGACATCGAGCAGGCCCTCGTGGCGAACAACTGGGACGCAATCGCCGCGAAGGAGCGCTCCCGCAAAAAGAACTGGGATCTCGGTCTCCAGGAGATCGCCTTCCTCGGCCAGAAATCCGACACCGCGGTCACCGGCCTCCTGAACAACGCCAACTGCACGATCAACACCTCGTTGATCACCGAGCCGATCTACGGAATGACGGCCGCGGAGTTCGCCACGTTCGTCGCCGGCCTGATCTCGACGTACTTCACCGCGACCGCATCCACACAGATGCCCGACACGTTCGTGATTCCATACACGGACTTCCTCGGCCTGCAGACGATGGTGCCAAACGTGATCGGTGCGAGCGAAGGCACCTACGGCATCAGCAAACTGGAGTTCCTGCTCCGCGCCTTCCGTGGCGCCACGCAGAACGCCAACTTCACGATCAAGCCGCTGGCCTACTGCGACGCCGCCAACAACGCGAGCCGAACCGGCCTCAACAAGCAGATCTACGCCTTGTACAACAAGGACGCGGAGTCCCTGCGCATGGACATCCCGGTCGACTACACCGCGACCCAGCCGAACAGCACGAACAACTTCTCCTTCCAGAATGTGGCTTACGGCCAGTTCACGGGAGTCGGCGTGTACCGGAACCTGGAAGTGCTTTACTTCCAGTATTAACTTGGGGGTTAGGAGTTAGTTAGAAGCCCGGCCGCGGAGCTGAAGCACTCGCGCGGCCGGCAATCATTTTCCCGTCAGTCCACCCAACGAAACAGCACAGCAACCCAACTCCCATGAAAGTATTCAATCAAGGCGGCCGCACCTACACCCACCACGAACTGGCCATCCGGCCGGGCGTCTTCACGCCGATCCCGGAGCAGCACCAGGCCGCGGTCAAAAAGCTGCTCGAGAAATACAGCCACGAGCTGGTCTCGGCTGAGGACCACAGCGCCCGCGCCGGCCGCCTCGCGCAGACCGTCACCGACCTGCAAGGCCAGGTCGAGGAGCTCAAAGCGAAGCTGCTCGAGGCCAACGGCACCGATGGTGAAGGCAAGACCGAGAACGCCCGACTAGCTGAAGTGCTCGCCGAAACCGAGAAGCGCCTCCAGGAGTGCGGCCAAAACCTGCGCTTGGCAGGCGATCGCAATGGCGAACTCCTCGCGGCCGTGAAAACCAAAGACGACCTCATCAAGTCGCTCGAGGTTGAACTGGCCAACGCCAAGAAGGAGAACGAGCTCCTGACCGGCACCCTCGAAGCCGCCACCAAGCCCACGAGCTAATGGCTTGGACCGCGCCAACCCTCGCAGAGTTCAAGGCCCGATTCGATCGCGACTTCGCTTTCGCCGTCGAGGCCACGGACCGGACGCGGGTACGTGACACCGACATCACGCGCGCGATCACCCAGGCCACCACGCACATCAACCACGCCCTGTGGATCGACCAAGCCAGCTACACCGAGGCAGCGCTGCTCTTGGTCGCCCATTTCCTCTGCCAGAACCTCCTCGCCTCCTCGCAGGGACTGGGAGGAACCGGCAGCTGGCTGACCAACGCGAAAGCGGCCAGCAACCTCTCGGAGAGCTTCGCGATCCCCGACCGGATCATGAAAAGCCCGGTGCTGGCGATGTATTCACGGACCCTGTACGGCCAGCTGTACCTGCAAATGGTGATGCCGTTCCTGACCGGCCACGTCGCCACGATCGAGGGAGGGACCACCGTATGAAGAGTCACGTGAAGGTCGACCTCACCCGGATGCGCGCCCTCGGAGCCGCACTGCACCAGGCCCGGAGCGCCCGCGTGCGCGTCGGGATCCTCGGTAACAAGGCCGAGCGCTTCGACGACGAGTGGAACAAGGAAGCGAAGAACAACCCGACCATCGGCCTCGAGCACGAGTTCGGACTGAAGGGAGACGGAGACAAACCGCCCCTGCCCGCGCGCTCATTTCTGCGCATGCCGCTCAACACCCAGCTGCCCCGCCAGATCGACCAGATCGGCAAGGCCGCGTGGAAATCCCTGATCCTGAAAACGTCCGTCGTGGACGCCCTGACGAAGCTCGGAATCATCGCCGAGAACATCATCCAGCGCGCGTTCGAGACTGGTGGCTTCGGCCAATGGGCCCCACTCGCCCCGTACACCCTGAAGCTGCGCCGCATGCGCAAATTCAAAGGCACCGCGATCCTGATCGTCTCCGCCCAGCTGCGGAAATCCATTAGCTCGATCGTCCACATGGGGAAGGCCAAGCCATGATCCTCGGGATCGTCGACGCCAACCGCCTCAGCGTGGCCGATGCGGTCATGCCCACCCCGAACATGCGCAGCACCATGCTCGGATGGATGCGCCCTATTGCCCTCGGGATTATCACCCGGACCACGGTCGACTTCCAGACCGTGGAGACCGTGCGCGATGTCGAGACGCATGGACTGACCCAGCCCCTGACCGCACAGAAACTCGCGCTGAAGCCGGAAGGCGAACGAACGTGGGACTGGCGCCTGCTCCACACCACGACCGACCTCGAGCTCAACACGGGAGACAACGTGGTGACGACCCGACGCGGAGTGACAACCCGCTTCCGCGTGATGGCCCGCGGAGAGTACTCCGAGGACGGCTTCTACAGCTACGAGATCGTCAACGACTACCATGCCACGCGTTGAACGAAAAGAAACCTGCGTGGTGCTCGCCGAGCTGATCCAGACCCAAATGGACCTGCCCGACAACATCGTGGCCATCTACAACCAGCGCCGGCAACTGCCCGCGCAGGAAGGCCTCTGGATCGACGTGGCCGTCTTGGGAGAGCGCGTCTTCGGCATGTCGAACCGAACCCACAACGACCCGGAGACAAACGACCTGATCGAAGTGCAGGGAATCAACACGCAGGAGCAGATCCAGATCGACATCATGTCGAAGGACTCGAGCGCCCGCCTCCGCCGCGTGGAAATCATTTTCGCCCTGACCGGCATCGCCGCGCAGCAGGCCCAGGAGCGCCACAGCCTGCGCATCGCGAACCTGCCGACCAGCTTCGTAGACCTCTCCGAGATCGAAGCGGCCGCCCGCCTCAACCGCTATGCGATCACCTTCAACGTCCTTTCCTTCCACGAGATGAGCCGCCGCATCGTCCCGTTCCAGTTCTTCCAGATTCCGCCGGCTATCACCGTCAACCCGTAAACCACCATGTCCGACATCTCCATCGCCAACGTCATCACCGTCACCGTCTCCACGCCACCAGCTGGACTCTCGGACTTCCAGGTTAACAACCTCGCGATCTTCTCCAAAGAGACCCCGGAGAATGCCGACATCACCGCGGCCGCACCGGGCATCTACAAGAGCCCGACCGACGTCCTCGCCGACTGGGGATCCGAGAGCGAAGTGTACGCCATGGCCGTGGCGATCTTCAGCCAGGAGCCGAACATCCTCGATGGGGGTGGCCAGCTGATCATCTGCCCGATTGCGGCCGACGCCACGCTCGCCACCGCAGTCCCCGCCCTCCAGATCCTGCAGCCCTTTTACGGAGCCCTCTACGCCGGCTACGCGCCGAACGACGCCGAGATCCTCGCGGCCGCCCCGATCGTCGAGCAGGCCAGGATCAAACTCTTCGTCGCACAGAACGCCGTCGCCGCGATGGTCGAAGACACGGGCGTGTTCGACCTGATCTCCGAACTCACGACGCCCCACGTCCGGATGCTGCTCTACACCACTGGAGCCGAGGAAGCGCGCCTGATGGCCGCCGCCTACGCCGCCCGAGCGATGTGCGTCGACTTCAACGGCAGCGCCACGACGAACACGATGCACCTCAAGCAGCTGACCGGCATCTCCGCCGACACCGGCCTGAGCCAAGCGAACCTCGATCGCGCGCAGACACTGGGTGTGGACGTGTACGTCCCGATCGCCGGACGGGCCTCCGTGTTCTGCTCCGGAGCGAACGAATTCTTCGATAACGTCTACAACCAAGACTGGCTCGTCTTCGCCCTTCAAGTAGCCGGATTCAACGCCCTGGCCCTGACCGGCACCAAGCTGCCACAGACCGAGGAAGGCATGGCCGTCCTCCGCGGTGCCTACATCGACGTGATCAAGCGCGCCGTGAACAACAGCTACGTGGCGCCCGGAACGTGGAACTCGCCCGAGCTCTTCGGCAACCCGGCCGACCTGCGCCGAAACATCGAAGAGAACGGCTGGTACATCTACAGCCAGCCCGTCAACCAGCAGGCCCAAACCGCCCGCGAAGCACGCCAGGCACCCGTGGTGCAAATCGCCGTGAAGCTCGCCGGTGCCATCCACTCCTCGGCCGTCGTCGTCCACATCAACGAATAATCGGCCACGCAGATCAACCCACACCGGAGACCACCACCATGTCCACAGTCAGCCTCAGCGGAAAAGATACCGTCCACTTCGGTGGCCTGGTCCTTCAGGACTTCGCCGACGGAGATTACACCGATCTCAAATTCCCGAACGAGATCGCCGCCGTCAAAACCGGGAAGAACGGCAACTCCATCTACGCGTTTAACACGATGGGTTTCCAAGTCGACGTGACCATCCGCGTGATCCGCGGCAGCCGCGATGACAAGTTCCTGAACGGCCTCGTGCGCCAATGGACGAAGGACCCCGCCGGGTTCCTGCTCATCAATGCTGAGATGGTGAAGCGCGCCGGAGACGGCCGCGGCCGGATCACCTACGACACCTACGTGGTGAGCGGAGGAGTGCCCACCCGCTTCCCCGGTGCAAAGGGGAACTCCGAAGGCGACACCGAGCAGGCCGTCGCCATCTACGAGTTCAAGTTCACGAACAACAACCGCGCGATCCTCTAACCCGTGGAATCCAAGACCCTCAAGAGCGGCCACGTGCTTCAGCTCGCCATCGCCGACTTCGGCGTGGCCTGCAAACTGCGCCGCATCGTCGCTGCCGAACTGCTCAAGGTCGACCTGGACATCACCAAGATCGATCTGCAGATGGACCTGGCCAAGATGGACCCCGGCATGCTCCGGACGATGAAAGACATCGTCTGCGTGCTGATGGCCAGCGAAGCAGTCGAGCAAGCGTTCCTCGCCTGCGCCGGCCGCTGCCTCCTCCAAGGCCAGCGGATCACCAAGGAGACCTTCGAACCCGAAGACATGCGCGGCGACTACCTGCCCACCGCATGGGAGGTGATCAGCCTCAATCTCGCGGTTTTTTTCGAGGGATTCGACTTCAAGTCGACCACCCAAGAAAGCCCGAGCTCCGCACGCCCAGCGTAACCATCACCATGGACGAGTGGCGACTGATCGCACTGATCGTCGCCAAAGCGGGATTCGGATCCCTCGCCGAGATCGAGCACACGCCCGCTGATCTCGTGTTAGACGCCTACGAGTACATCGGCTTCCTCAACGACTACACCGACACCACCAGCGAGATGAACAGGGAAAAACAATGAAGATCGGTGAACTATTCATCGCGCTGGGCTTCGACATCAAGGGCCAGCAGGACTTCGACGATGCCGACCGCGGCATCCAGAAGTCGACCGTCCACGCGATCAAGCTGACCGTGGCGGTTAACGCCGTGAACTGGGCCCTGCTCGCCATGCTCGAGACGGCCGGCCGCGCCGGCATGGGCCTGCGCAACTTCGCGCGCGAGACCGGTCTGTCCACCGACAGCCTCCAGATGTGGCAGCACAGCGCCGTGCGCCAGGGAATCGCCGCCGACGTCCTGACGCAGAAGATCAAACTGCTCCAGGACACCCGAGCACAGTTCGCGCTCGGAGAGCCGGAGAACGTCGGTGCATGGAGCATGCTGGGAGTGGATCCCCGGCAAGACCCCTTCAAGGTGATCGAGCAACTCCGGGCCCGCGTGCGCAACGTCGGTGACATCGGCGTCGCCCGGAACCTGCTCGGCCGAATCGGCATGGAAGAGCTCCTCCCGCTCCTGCGATCGAGCAACGAAGAGTTCGCCAAGTGGCACAAGAATTTTGTCCTGACCGGCCAGCAAACCGCCCGGCTTGCGCGCCTCAACTCCGCATGGGAGAGCCTGAAACTTTCACTGGTGGCTGTGAAGAACCAGTTTGCCGCAGCACTGGCACCAGGGATGGAACGACTCGCCCGGCTCTTCGAATTCCTCGCCGCTCGAGTGGCCGCCTTCACCGGATGGTTGGACCGTGGAGGGACCGCCGCCACGATCGTCCGCACGATCCTTCAACTGCTCGCCGTCGGCATGCTCGCCCTCGGCACCGCGCTGGTGTTCGTGACCACCACACTGGGAGCACTGCGGATCGCCCTTTTCCTGTTGAGCCCAGCAATCTGGAGCGTCTTGGGAGCGTTCGCACCGTTCGCCTTGGTGCTCGGCCTGACCGCCGGAGCCCTCGCCGCGCTCGTCCTCCTGATCGACGACTTCATGACGGCCGCCGCCGGCGGCAAAAGCTTCGGCAACTGGAACACCGGGATCCTCCTCACCGTCGACAACGTCAACAAACTCGCCGCCGCGATCGAGTGGGTCCTCACCCTGAACGAGCGCATGTTCAAGGCCATGCCGGAGTGGTACCAGAAGATGGCGATCAATCACCAAACGGTGATGGGCAACATCAATTCCGACCAGTACTGGAAGGACCGTATCGCCGAGAAGGCCGGCCGCGCGAACCTGCCTGCCGTCGCCGGCACCACGCAGAACCACACCGAGATCAAGGTCCAGGTCGACGGATCCAGCAACCCGCGCGAGACCGCCCGTGAAGTCGGCCGCGAACTGCGCGAGCAATTCCGCGCCGCCACCGCCCAAGCACCCGCCCCGAGCCAATGAGCGATCGCCTGATCCCATCCGACCTGCGCGAGCCCTCCATTTTTGCGCCCATCGACACGGAGCTGAACCGATCCGCGCGCCAGGCCATCGTGCGTCCGATCAACCCGCCACCGGGCATCGCCGGCTTCCTGTTCGACATCCCCGAGGACGAAGCGCTGCTCTTGGTGACCGAGATCAGCGACCACTACCTCGAGGACAACACCAGCGTGCAGGATCAGATGGCCCTCGCCCCGGAGATCTTCACCGTTCAAGGCCTCGTCGGCGAACTGACCTCCGGAATCCCGAAGCAAATCGAACTGGTGCGCGTGAACAACGCCCTTCCGGACGACCCCAACCTCGCGCCCCAATTCACCGAGGGAGCCGAACAAGCAATCGCCCGACAGCAAGCGACCGAAGCGGCCACCACGGCCGCACTCACGAGCGCCTCGAGCCTGTACGGATTCTTCGACGCGAAGGGACCGCAGCCACCCAACCAGACGAAACAGGCCAAGATCGTCCGCTATTTCTACGAGCTCTGGAAGTCGCGCGGACTCTTCACGGTGGAGACCCCGTGGGGATTTTTGACCGACATGGCGATCCTCACACTGCGCGCGGAGCAAGGCGAAGAGACCCGCTTCAAGAGTAGTTTCCGGATCGCCTTCAAAAAGGTCCGCATCGCCCAGGCCGTGGCCGTGAGCGCCGGCCAACTCGCCGGCCGCCTGAATCAGCAGATGGCCCCGGTCACCCAAAATGGCGCCGCCGGGACGACTGAAGCACCCGCGCAGAAAACCTCGCTCCTCTACGACCTGCTCGCGCCATGAAACTGATTCAAGGACTCAACGACCAGCCCAAGCAGCAGACCACCCTGACGCTGGAGAACGGCACGCAGGTCTCGCTCTTCTTCGAGTATCGCCCGCAGCAATACGGCTGGTTCTACAACATCGAGGCCGGAGACTTCGTGCTGCAAGGCCAGCGACTGGTGAGCAGCCCCAACATTCTCAGCCAGTTCGTCACCAAACTCCCCTTCGGCATCTCCGTCCTGACGATGGCCGACATGGAGCCCACCAAGCAGGACGCCTTCATCGACGGGAGCACCGTGCTGCTCCTCGTCGAATCGTTCGACCTCGCAGCCATCACCCTTGCCAGCCACAAACAAATGAGCGCATCCACCGACTTCGTAACCTGGGCCGATCTCCGCGACTACATCGCCCGCCTCCCTGGGGGAAACAGCAGCAGCACCGGAGCAGCCGGTGGCGACCTGAGCGGAGCCTATCCGAACCCGAAGGTCAGCAAGCTGACCGAGACGAGCGGGCCGACCGCCCTGACGATCGTCGACATCGCCGATGGCCAATTCCTCAAGCGGGTTGGCGACACCGTGGTCGGTGTGGCCGTGGTCCCCGGAGCGGGAGACGTCGTCGGTCCCGCCGGCACCACCGACAATCACGTGGCCGTGTTCGACGGAGCCACCGGGAAACTGCTCAAGTCGGGAGGAGCGGCCGTGGGGAGTGCAGCCTTCTCACCCGCGAGCGACTTCGCCACCCCGGCCTCGGTGACCACCGCTCAAACCGCTGCCGAAGCCGCCGCATCGGCAGCAGCTGCCGCCGCCTCCACCGCAACGAGCGCCGCTTCCACGGCCGCCAGTGCGGTTAGCACGGCCAACACCGCCAGCGCGGCCGCCGCCAGTGCGGTTAGCACGGCCAACACCGCCAGCGCGGCCGCCGCCAGCGCCGTTAGCACAGCCAACACCGCTCAGACGGCCGCCACCAATGCCGGCACCGCCGCCGCGGCCGCCCTCACCGCGGCCAACCTGCGCGTCCAGCGATCGCACCTCCCGCTGAACGTGAAGTTCTACGGAGCCATCGGAGACGGCGTCGCCAACGACCGCGCCGCGATCGCCACCGCCATCGCCGCCATGACGCCGTACAGCGCCCTCTACTTCCCGCCCGGCAAATACCGGATCGCGAGCGTGATCGGGGATATCAGCGGAATGAACAACTGCGCCTTCATCGGGGACCAGGCCGAGATCTACAACGACACCGGAGCATCCGGCGGCAACACGCTCGTTTTCAGTCACACCTGCAGCAAAATCCAAGTCCACGGCATCAAGTTCACCGGATCCTCCAGCGTCCGCGGCAACGGGATCCACATCCGCATGGGATGCAGCAACAGCACCATCCGTGGCTGCCACTTCGAAGGCTGCTCGGATTTCGGCGTCCTGGTCTCCCACGGCAGTGGGGCCGGCTGGATCAGCAACATCAACGTCCTGGACTGCTCCTTCAACTCGACGCTCGGAGACGGAGTCCACGTGGGAGCGGCCACCGACGTCCTGATCGCCAACTGCCACTTCGTGAACACCGGAGACGACGCGATCGGCATCATCGCCGACACCGAGTCGCTCCAGCCCAACCGAGTGAGCGTGATCGGCTGCACGATCTACCTCGCCGGAGCCGGAGGCAGTGGCTGCGGCATTCGCATCAACGAAGGGACCGACATCGTCCTCTGCGGAAACGCGATCTACGACACCCAGGAAGCCGGGATCTTCGTGGGCCGCTACCTCTCCACCTCCGCGTACAACGCCCGCATTTTCATCGTCGACAACAAGATCGTCTACTCGAACGACAACGCCGGGCACGGTGGCGGCATCACCGTGCAGTACGCCAACCAATGCACCATCCAGGCAAACAAGGTGGAAGCCCCGGACAATGGTGGCGGCATCGCCTTCGCCGACTGCAACAACTTGGTCGTCCAATCGAATCTGATCAAGACCTGCCCCGGCCGCGGCATCGCGCTCAATGACGGAGTGACCGCGGTCAACAACTGCACCAACGTGGTGATCAACGGCAATACGATCGACAACTGCGGCACCAGCGGAAGCGGCACCGAAGCGATCTACGTCTGCGCTCCAGCGACCAAGACCGTCTCCGACGTCCTGATCACCGGCAACGTCGTGATCGCAAGCCCGGCCGGAAACTATATCTTCACGAACCGCCTCGGAGGCATCGCGAAGATCTACAACAACACCGTCCTCGAGGCCGGCCGCACGATCGGATCGGGAGGAGTGGGCGTCTCCGCACTCGCCGGCAACAACAACTAAGGCCCGCGTGAAGTTCGGCCGGAAATGCAAGCTCTCGATCGAGGTAAACCCGGTGCACGCCGGGAACATCGACCCGGCCGTGCAATTCAAGGAAGGGAGCAACAACATCGTGATCCCGCCCGAGTTTACGGTGGATTTCGAGATCACGCGCCAATACGCCGCCGGATCCCAGGAGGCCACCTTCCGCGTTTACAACCTCGGCCTGAAGACACGGAACCTGCTGCAAAAGGACCCGTATGTGATCAACGAATACCGTGCGATCCAGTTCCGGGCCGGCTACGGCCAGAGCCTGCCGCTCTGCTTCAACGGCTTCGTGCGCAGCGCCACGAGCTACCGAAACGGCACCGACTTCATCACCGAGATCAGTGCCTACGACGGCGGCCTCGCCATGGCCAACGGCTTTACCTCACAGACCTTCGCACAAGGCACCACCGTGCGCGACCTGCTGATCGGTCTGGCCAAGTCGCTGCCCCGCATCGCCGGCAGCCCGATCGTGGGGGACTTCCCCGGCACCAACACCCGCGGGAAAGTGCTCTTCGGCAACACGTGGCAGATCATCCTCCAGGAGAGTGGCAACCTCGCCACGATCGACAACGGCCAGGTCAAGATCCTGAACCTGCACGAAGCGGTCAACGCCCCGATACCGGTCATCACCTCCGACAGCGGACTGTTGGGAAGCCCGCGCCGCACGCCGACCAGCCTCGAGTTCGACATGCTCTTCGAACCCGCCCTGACCGTGGCCCAGCTGGTCCAACTGAGCAGCCGCACCCAGCCGCTGTACAACGGAATCTACAAGGTCGCCGGCTTCACCCACCGCGGAACGATTTCTCCGGTCAAGGCCGGAGACTGCCAGAGCTCGGTCCTGCTCTTTTTCGGAAACGAGGAATTCGAGCGCGTGGGAGGAGCGATCCTGCAATGAATCCACTCCTCTCCATTCCCAACCCGGACCTGCGATCGGTTCTGCACGCCCACCGTAACGAGCTCTTCGCCTCGCTCAACTGCCACCAGATCGGCACCATCGTGGCCTTCGACGCCGAGAAGCAGACCGCCAGCGTCCGACTCAACGTCAAGCGACTGGTCTACAACCAGACCCAGGAGATCGACGCCGGCCTGCAGCTGACACCAACCATCGTCACCTATCCGCTGCTGGTGGACTGCCCGGTGTTCGTCCTGACCGGCGGCGTGGGCATGCTCACCATGCCGATCGCGACCGGAGACACCTGCCTCGTCTGCTTCAACGACCGGGACATCGACAAGTGGTTTGCCACCGGAGGGACTGAGCCACCGAACAGCGCCCGCATGCACGACCTCTCCGACGGCCTGTGCCTCGTGGGATTCCGCTCGAGCGCCAATCCGGTTTCCAATTACGAGACCGACGCCACCACCCTCCGCCACGACACCACCCGAGTGCGTCTGAAGGCCGGAGGAGGCACGGTGGTCGTCGACGCCAACATATCGCAGACCAGCGAGAACGGTGGCACCAGCGTCGTCAACGCCGACGTCACCCACACCAGCGCGAACGGCGGAGTGGTGGCCGCCAAGACCAAGGTCGACATCCACAATAGCGCTGGATCCCTGAAAGCCGCGCTGGACCAACTCTGCGCCGCCCTTGACGCCTGGGTCGATACGGGCGGACACAGCCCGAACGTGGCCACCAAGACCGCCATCACCGCCGCAAAAACGGCCATCGGCGCCGTAATCGAATGAGCATGACCATCCGCAACCTCACCCTGACCGGAGACTGGACCTTCGGGAGCGGCCGCCAGAACTACCTGCGCGACGACCGCGCGATCGCGCTCAACATCAAGACGCGGCTGAAAAGTTTCCTGAACGACACGTTCTGGAACATGAACTTCGGCATCGACTGGTGGACGCTCTTGGGAGCGAAGAACCCCACCGCCGAGGAACAGATCACGATCCAGACCCGTGCGGTCGTCTCCGCCAGCTATGGCGTGGTGAAGGTCAACAGCGTCACCGTCAGCACCGAGCGCCGGAGCCGCCAAGTGACGGTGACCTACAACATCGACACCATCTTCACTCGCAACCTCGTCGCCTCCATCCAGCAATAACACCATGCCCAACACATTAGGAACTGGCGGCCTGACGATCAAAACCCGCGCCGAGCTGCTCGACGAGATGCTCAACGGGACCGACGGCTACCCCGGCCTGTACCAGATCTACGGAGCCGACATCAACGTCGACCCGAACACCCCGGACGGGAACCTGCTCAACCTGATTGCCCAAATCGCGATCGATTACCTCGAATTTCTGCAGCAGGTCTACACGAGCTTTGACCCGGACCAAGCGATCGGGACCAGCCTCGACTTGCGTTGCGCGATCAATGGCGTGGTCCGCCAGGCCGGCACCCGCACCACCCAGCTGGTGACTGTGACCGCGACGCAAGCGGTCACGATCGACGGCCTCGATACCGCCCCGGACGCACCCTTCACGATCACCGACGCGACCGGCAACCGCTTCAATCTGCTCGCAACCCATGCATTCGGTGCGGCCGGATCGACCAACCTGACCTTCCAAGCTGAGGAGATCGGCGCGATTCTGGTCTCCGACAACACCCTGACGGAGATCGCCACGCCCACCCTTGGCATCTCCACGGTCACCAACGGCACCCTCGACGGCACCACCGGAGTCAACGAGGAGACCGATCTGGCGCTGCGGATCCGCCGGACCAAGTCGGTCTCGCTACCCAGCCAGGGATACCTCGAAGGACTGCTCGGAGCGCTGCTCGCCGTCCAAGACACGACCGACGCCCGGATCCTCGAGAACGTCACCAACGCCACCGACGGCAACGGAGTGCCCGCCCACTCCATCTGGTGCATCGTCGCTGGAGGACTGGATGCCGCCGTCGCCCTCGCGATCTACAACAAGCGCAACGCCGGTTGCGGCATGAAGGGAGCCGTGGCCGTCGACGTCGACCAGGCCGACGGATCCACCTTCGAAGTGCTCTTTGACCGGCCGATCGCCGAAGACCTCTGGATTAGCTTCGATCTGGTCGCCAAGACCGGCTCGGTCGACGCCACCTACGTGCGAGCGCAGATCCTCCTGACGCTCGGGTACCGGATCGGCCAAGCCGCCGAGGCCAGCGAGATCACCGCCATGGTGAAGACCTTCGCGGAGAACTGCTACGTGGAGGACATGGGCGTCTCCAACGCCGACGCCTCCTACATCGCCTACCAGGAGACCACCGGAGTGAACTACAAGTGGGCCCTCGCCGCCGCCCGCATCAAGATCAACGGAGCCGTCGGATAACATGGCCACCATCGCAGACCGTCTCGCCTATTACCAAGCCCGGCTGGCTGTGCAGTACCGCACGCAGCCGAAGGCCAAAGCCACGATTGCGATCCTCGGCAAGCAGGTCATGGGCGACAATCTGGTCGAAGAGATCCTGCGAGCGTTCAACGTCGACAACGCCACCGGAGCGCAACTCGACGTAATCGGCAAATACGTCGGGATGCCACGCAACGTCGGCCTGCCGGTCGAGCAGCCCTACTACGGATACTGGGACGCGGAGCAGGCCAGCGACGTGCTCCAGAACTGGAACGGCCTGCAGGACAGCGAAGACATCGCGGTCAACCCGCAATCGGTCTTCTACCAGTCGACCTTCGTCGGCACGCGCAACACCGACCTCTCGGACGCCGGGTACCGATTCATGATCAAAATGAAGATCATCCTCAACGCGAACAACGGCACGCTGGCCTCGATCATGGCCCTGCTGCAGCTGATCATGCCCGGAGACATCGTCCTCGTAGACAACAAGGACATGACGCTCACTTACGAGCTGTCGCACGCCGCCCCAGTCCACCCCGAAGTGCTCCGGCCGTACTTGCCGCGGCCGATGGGAGTCGAAGTCGAATTCATCGTCCTGACGGTCGTCGCCTCGCCGGCCAGCATCACCCAAACCTTCCACGTCTCCTCCGGCCTCGTGACCAGCGCCGCATGCGAGGCCGTGGTAGCTGAGGGAAGCCCACCCTACCTGTACCAGTGGATCAGACTGCGCGACGAGAACCTTGGCGCCGGCATCCTGGCCACCACGCCGAACGCCGCGAGCACCACCTTCACCTATACGTTTTCCGGCCTCGGGACCGCCGTCTCGGAGTGGAAATGCATCGTCACCGACGCGAACGGCTTCGTCGCCGAAACCGCCACCGTGACAGTCACCCTCACCATCGACGGACCACCATAATCCCATGCCCAAACTCACCGTAGCCGCCCAGAAAATCTTCGGAGGCAACCTCGCCGCCTCGGGCAATCTCGCCCAAATCGGCAGCACCATTACCGGAACGCCCCTCTACACGACGAACCCAGACACGATCCAGGCCCTCACCGCCTTCCTCGAGGGATTTGCTGCACAGACGATGGGCAACGGTTCACCGGTTCTCCAGGAGCAGAACGCGCTCAACTTCCTGATCACTCGCCAGCTCGCCTACCTTCAGCAGGCCGGCATCTCGGAGTGGAAGGCAGACATCACCTACTACATCGGCAGCTACACCAACGTGGCTGGCGTGAAGTACATCAGCCTGCAGAACGACAACCTGAACCACCCGGTCACTGACACGGCATGGTGGCGCCCCGACGCGATCGACCTGCCCGGCACCGTGAAACTTTGGGCCCCGACCGGCCTGCCCTACGGCTACATCAGCTGCGACGGCACGGTCCACAACGTGAGCGCGTATCCCGTCCTCGGAGCACTGCTGGGCGCGACCTACGGAGGCAACGGCACGACCACCTTCGCCGTGCCCGACCTGCGCGGCCGAACCGCCGTCGGTCTCGGCACAGGCGACGCCGGCAGCGCCACCAACTGGACCGCCGGCCGCAAAGCCGGAGCGGAGAAGCACCAGCTGACCGAGCCGGAGCTACCCGTCGTCAATGGACCGCAAGCCTCCCAAGCCGACAACGGAGACGCCGGATCCTACGTGATCACGGCCGCATCCCAAGCGATCTCCGGATTTCCCACCAAGTTCGGAGCGAACACCGCGCACAACAACCTCCAGCCCTCCCTCGGTCTGGCCTACATCATCAAGACATGATCTATAACCAGATCCCCATCCGCCTCGGCCTGTCGATTCTGTCGAACACACCGATCGACGCGAACACCGGCCAGCCGCCGAAATTCTTCCGCGGCCAGGCCCTCGCGCTCCAGGTCGGCATCTTCGATGCCGACAACGTGGCCGTCGACCTGACCAACCTCCAGTCGATGACCTTCGTCCTGCAGCAGGCCGAGGACAGCGCCGTGGCGCTGGTCACCAAACAGATTCTCGCGGAAACGATCACCCCGACGATCGCCCGAGACGCGTGGCTGAACGGATCCGTCCAGCAAGCCCAGTTCGTTCTCTCCAACGCGGAGACCGACCAGTCCCTCGCCGGCCTGACCGAAGCCACTCTCTGGATGTTGATCTACGGAACCAATGCAGCCGGCCAGCGGATCATCTACGCCGCCGGACCGTGCGTCCTGCACGCGCCCGGCAGCACGCTGCCACCCAGGCCCTACGGCTACGTTTCGCGCCACGCGCAAACGATGGACGTCGATAACGCGACCATCGCCCCGGCCTCCCTCCAGCACACGGAGATCGTCACGATCGAGGGAGCCGCCCGCACCACCTCGCTGATTCTCGGGACGACCGGAATCGCCGACGGTGCCCTGCTCCACCTGCGCCTCGAGCTCCCGGCCACCCCGGACATCATCCTGAACATCCGGAGCGGCCTGATCTCGAGCGACATCATCTCGACCATCACCACCGGCAGCGCCCTCAACGCCCTGTTCGTTTACTCCTACAACGAGACCGCCGCCGCGTGGGAGCCCATCGCCTACCTCTATCCAGCCACATGAAAAAGTTCCTCGTCCTCCTCCTCCTCTTTCCGCTCTGGCTCGCCGGCCAGAGCGTTCCCCTGAACCTGCGCAAAAATCCGGGCACAAATGAAATGCACCCGACCTCGGTGCCGTTCTACCTCGCCGCCGGCCAGACCATGGGATTCAAGACCGGGAGCATCTTCGAGTGGGAAGACGGCGTGATCGTCTCCGAGGCCCAGAAGGTGTTCTTCAAAGAGGCCCTTGGCATCACCGACGGAGGAAGCGGAAGCGGCACAGACGACTACAACGACCTGATCAACAAGCCTACCCTTGGCACCGCGGCTGCCAAGAACGTCGGTACCACGAGCAATGACGTGGCCGCCGGCAACGCTCCTGCGCAAGCCCAGGCCGCTGCCATCGCCGCGGCCGCCGCCGATGCGACAATCAAGGCCAACGGAGCGATCGCCGCAGCCGCCACGGACGCCACCACGAAAGCCGCGGCCGCCCAAGCCGCGGCCATCTCAAGCGCGGCCGCGGACGCCACGGTAAAAGCCAATGCCGCGCAGACCCTCGCCGCCACGGACGCGACCACGAAGGCCAATGCCGCCCAGGCCGCCGCCATCGCCGCGGCCGGTATTGACGCGACCAACAAGGCCAACGCGGCCGTCGTCACCGCCAATGCGTACACCGACACGGCCGTCGCCGCCGGAGTGGCTGATGGAGACAAGGGAGAGATCACCGTCTCCGGTACCGGCACGGTCTACACCATCGACGCCGGAACGATCACGGCCGCCAAGATCGCGGCCGCCCTGAAGCCAAGCGGCACCGCGACCGCCGGAGACGAAGCCTTGCGGGCCCTTGGTACCACGGCCAACACCGCGGCCGCTGGTACCGCACCGGCAGCCGCCCAAGCGGCCGCCGAAGCTACCGCCGCCGCCGATGCCACCGCGAAAGCCAATGCCGCCATTGCTACGGCCTCCGCCGACGCCACCACGAAAGCAGATGCCGCGATCGCCGCGGCCGCCACCGACGCCACCACGAAAGCCAATGCCGCGATCGCCGCGGCCGCTACGGACGCCACTGCCAAGGCAGACGCCGCCCAGGCCGCGGCCGCCGCCGATGCGACAACGAAAGCCAACGCCGCCGCCGCCGCCAGCGTCCCGACCACCCGCACCGTCAACGGCCACGCCCTATCCGGCAACGTTACGGTGACCGCCAGCGACGTCGGACTCGGCAGCGTCAACAACACCGCCGACTCGGCTAAACCTGTCAGCACCGCCCAAGCGGCCGCCGACGCCGCCGTGCTGTCCAGTGCCGCCACGGATGCCACGACCAAAGCGAACGCCGCCCAGGCCGCGGCCGCGACCGACGCCACGACGAAAGCCAATGCGGCCCAAGCCGCCGCGATCGCCGCGGCCGCCGCAGACGCCACGACCAAAGCCAACGCGGCACTCACGGCCGCACAGGCCGCCGACGCCGCCAAAGCAAACCTATCCGGAGGCAACACCTTCTCGGGAGTGCAGGGGTTCCCTGACGCAACCCTTGTGGCGCAGAACACGCTCGCCGCTTTCGTTATCAACACCGCCAAAGGAGACAATCGAAAGACGATCTCCAGCAGCCAAGTCTTCACCTTCTCGACCGACACACCCACCACCGGAACGAAATTCCCATTCACAGTAAGCAATTCAGGAGGCTCCGCCGTAACCGTCACATTATCGAGTGCCACACCAATATACAGCGTCAATCACCAGGTCACCATCACCACGTTCACAGTGCTGGCTGGAGGGACTGAGGACGTGTTGTTCATCAAAGAACCGAGCCGGTTTGTTGCCTATGGTCTGCCAACATCAATCAATGAACTGACTGCGGACGCATCGCCGGATCCAACGTCTGACTACGTGATGACCTACGACGCCAGCGCCGGAGCTCCGAAGAAAGTGCTGCTTAAGGATCTGCCTACTAGCACCGGAGGAGAAATAGGGGACATCACCGGATTGCAGGACGCGCTGGATGCGAAGGCGGACACGAGCTACGTCGATGATGCGATCGCCGGGACGAGCGTACCAACTGGTGGATACATCGCGATTGAGGATGACGCCGCGCTCCCGGCGGGATTCTTGCTCGCCGACGGGACCGAAGGAACACGCGACATGACTGCCATCACTGGCGGGCTTGTGTGGGTGAAGCGCACGACCGGCACCGCTCCTGAACTCGTTTCACTCACGATCCCGGCCGCAGGCGACACGATCGAAGCCTTGTTTAATGAGCCGGTGCAAGATGGGGCCGACGGCTTCACGGGACTCACCCTCTTTCTCTCTGGTGGGGACGTGGTCACATCGTACTTAGGCGGCGATGGTACAGATACGCTGACCTATTCGCTGAGTCGCACGGTGCCGGACAGCGAAACCGGCACTGCGGACTATACACAACCAGGCGACGGCATCCAAGATTTGATAGGCAACGATCTCGCGTCGTTCTCCGGCGCGGCGATCGACAACCAGAGCGAGGCGACGAGTGCCATCACCTACCTGCTAGAGCAAGACTTTGAAACCGGGGCAATACCATCTGGATGGGCAACCGTTTCGGGTTCCCCGAACTACAACTACGCCACGTCTCCGGCTCCACTGGTCGGAACGTATAGTCTTGGCATCGACGGAACGGATAGCACTAGAGGGCCGTTCGCTTCGCAGTCAGATGTTTGGGTGTACCAAATCGTAAATTGGTCCAGCAACGCGAATGCGCCTTTCGTTCTCACGCTACAGAACGCCAGTAGCTCGCCTGTGGTGCGGGTACGAATCGGGACGAATAAATGGAGACTGTCTCACGGGACAACTATCTCTGACGACACTGGGACGGCTACGGCGGGTACGACGTACCATCTCTGGCTGCATTATGTGGCAGGAAGCGGAGCGAACGGCGTTGCGGAACTCTACGTTTCCACCAACTCGACCAAGCCCGGCAGTCCTACTGTCAGTATCCCGAACGGACAGGCGACCACCAGCGCCGATCGGTGGTTCTCGGACTTCGCGGCATCGACGGTGATTGTCTATGACAAGGTTCGCGTGGCTGCGACGGAAATTGGGAGCAACCCATTATGATTAGAATCCTCCTGCTCGGAATCCTCCTGTGCTCGCTGAGAGCTTCCGCCGCCACATTCTACGTTTCCGCAGCAACCGGCAGCGACAGCGCAAACGGCAGCAGCGCGACCCCGTGGCTAACGGTGCAGAAAGCCGCTAACACTGTCGTTGCTGGTGATACTGTGATGGTGCGCGCAGGCACCTATCCGGAAGAGGTGCACGAGACAACCGCAGGATCATCGGGATCGCCGATTACCTACACAGCCGACGACACGGACGGCACCGTGACCGTCGCTGGGTTCTACCTTCGGGCGCCATACCTCGTAATCAACGGCCCCTTCACATTAGCCGGGACTGGCGTGCCAGGTTCTCAACCCCGCGTGTACCTTAACGCCCTGGCGGACAATTGCGTGGTGTCGGGGCTAACGATAACAGGCACCCCCGGCACGACCACCCAAACCAGCGGTGCGGTTGGCATGACTTTTGCGCCATCACCGGATAATTGCACGTTCGAGGATCTCACGATCACCGATATGAACAATACGTGGATCACGGTCGGCGGTTCCGGGCATATTATTCAGAACTGTACCATGTCCGGGGGCAATGGGTGGGATGCTATCCGCCTCCTCGGGTCCAACATGATAGCTAGGGGCAACACCATTATGGTTAGCCGCACGGTTGCGTTTGATATTGATGACCCCCACCCCGACTCATTTCAGATGTTTGTTTTGAGTGTTCCAAGCCCGGAGAACTATCCGATTCAAAACAACTTAATCGAAGGTAATACTTGTATCGGTGACGGGACGGTGGACTTGGTGCAAATTGGAAACCTCGAGGATCAGGGAGGTCTTGGCATCGTCGCAGACATCACCATCAGGAACAATGTTTTCGCGCGGATAGACCGGACGCTAAATGTGTATCCGTCCGGGGTGAAGTTCTACAATAATACATTCTATCGTGCGGCGGTGAACAGCGGGGCGGCGATCTCAAATGGAGACCCGGCTATAGGTCGGGGTCTGGTAGAGAACCTAGATATTCGCAATAATCTATTTGTCGAATGCGGATTCGCGGATACCACGACCAACGGATGGTACGCGGTCAATAAAGCAGGGACAGGCCTAATCACCGACTACAATCTAGTCGTTGGAACAGGCGCAGGCACAACCAAAAGCACGTTCTCTGAGGCTCACGGAATCAACGGACAGGACCCACTGTTTGTTGATGCGGCGAACAATGACTTCCGACTGCAACCCGGATCTCCAGCTATCGGCGCAGGTGTTGACCTGAGCGATACTTTTACGACCGACTTCGCTGGCAACACTCGCACCACATGGGACATCGGCGCGTATGCGTATGCGCCCGATGACCCCGGAGACCTGCCTACAGCCCCATCCAGCCTTGCGGCAACCGCGACGAGCAGTAGTTCGATCGGACTCACATGGACGGACAATAGCTCTAATGAAACCGGATTCGAGTTGGATCGCAGTCCCGACGGATCAACCGGATGGACGCAGATCGCCACGCCGGCCGCCAACGCGACGAGCGCGAGCAGCACAGGACTGACAGCTTTGACCTCGTACTATTACCGCATTCGCGCCGTGAACGCGGCAGGGAAGTCGCCGTACACGTCGGTCGCCAGCGCCATGACCAACGACGCTCTGTCGCCGGCCGCGCGAACGCCCCTCGGATCCCGGCACCCCCGCGGAGGCCATAAACGCTGATCCACCAGCAGCATTGACGATCTCGGGGAATCTCCTATCCCAGATAGGAGAATCCCTGATCAATGAACTTCTCGCTCGCGGTCTTCATCCTGATCCTGATCGGCCTGACCATCATCCCGATCTGGTTTCTGCGCGGAGCACTGAAGAACATGGCGCACGCGATCGCGGAGCACGCCAAGCTCTGGACCCGCAGCTACGTGAAGGGTGCCTGTCTGCTGATGATCGCCGGCATGGCCAGCTTCGGCGACTCGTTCGCCAGCCTGACCAGAGAGCAGGCCGATCTCCTGCCGTGGTGGGATTGGGCCACGCTCTTCTTTAAACCGATCGCCGCCATGGCCGCGACGCTCGCTGCTTTCCTCGATCGATCCACCCCAGCGACCAAATGAAACCCCTGCGCGCGTTACTCCTCCTCTCCCTCATCGTACTGACCGCCGGCTGCGTAATCGGGCCGACGAAGATCCCGATCCAAGAGATCCTGACCAACCTCCTTCCGCCGGATTTCGAGGGATCGTATCACCTCGAGCACGACAACGCCGCCGTCCAGGTCGACATCCACTTCACCGGTCTGAAGCGCAACGCCAACGGCCTCTGGACGTGGACCGGGATGGTCTACAAAGGCCACTCGCCATGGACGACCACGAAAGCGACGGCCGCACCGAACACGAAGTGATCACCGAGGACACGCCCTTCAAGACGAAGATCGGGACCGTGATCGCGGTCGCCGCCTTCATTGTCGCCACCACGCTCGCATGGGCCAGAGTCTTCAACGCGACCGAGCAGCACGACAAGGAGCTGATCGCCCAGGACCGCCGGATCCGCGCCCTCGAAGAATGGCAGACCACGATGGCCGGAGACCTGCGCGAAATCAAAACCGACGGGAAGTGGATCCGCCGCCAACTGGGCGACCGTAGCCCCGCCGCACAACCCGAGAAAGAGTGAGTGCCTTCGCCAGTCAACTTGTGCTGCGCGCATGGACCGCCGCGGAGGTTAAGCACCACCGCCGCGGAAAACAGCAGTACGAGCTGAAGGAGACGCTGACCTACCACTCGAAGATCGGGGGAACGATCATGGTGCCGGCCGCCTTCGTGACCGACTTCGCCAGCATCCCGCGGCCGGTCTGGTCACTCATCAGTCCGGAAGATCCGACGATCCTTTACCCCTCGGTCGTGCACGATTACCTGTACGCACAGTGCGGATTTATTTCCGGCTGGCAGATTTTCACCAGGGAACAGAGCGACGACATCCTGCGCGAAGCGATGGAGGTTTGCGGAGCGGCCGGCTGGCAACGGCACGTCGTCCACCGCGCCGTGCGACTCTTCGGAGGCAGCCACTGGCAACCAGATTAATCCCAAATCTTTCCGCTCGACTCATCGGGGAATCCCCTGCTTGGTCGACGCACACACACGATACTCACGATGACGAAAGCAGACCGAGAATGGCTCCTGCGCCAAGTCGCAGCCCAGCCGATCAAAACCCCCGCCACCCAGGCGAAGGAAAACCACGAAGCCACGATCGCGGACGAGTTCCGCACCGAAGGCCACTACTCCACGCGCCGGCCGCTCACGATGGCCCACGAGCGGCCGTAACCACTTTGCTAGTACAACCTCCAACCCAATAGAAATATTATGGCCTTCCTACTTAAAGACAAAGGAGGCACGGAGATCGCCCCCGTGCCCGTCGGCATGCACCACGCCGTCTGCTACGGAGTCGTCGATATCGGCACCCAGCCGGCCTTCGGCAAATTCGGAGCCAAGCGCAAAGTGATCATCCTATTCGAAATCCCGAGCCTGCGCATCGAGATCCCCGACAAGCAGGACGAGAAGAAGAAACTCAACCTGCCGCGCGTCCTCTCCATCAAGGAGACCGCGACGCTCTCATCGAAAGGCAACCTGCGCCCGATCCTCGAGGGATGGCGCGGCCGCGTCTTCACCGAGGAGGAGCTCAAAGGCTTCGACATCCACAAGGTGATCGGCGCGAACGCGCTCCTCAACGTGATCCACGAGGAGCGCGACCAAAAGAAATACGCCAATATTTCCTCGGTCAACCCGCTCGCCCAAGGCATGCAGAAGATCAAGAGCGAGCAGCTGCCGATCACGTTCTCGCTCGACGACTGCAAGCCCGGAGCGGAGATCCACCTGCCACCCGTCCTGCCCGCATGGATCACCGGCATGATCATGCAGAGCGACGAGTACATTAAGCTCTCGCAGAACGGCAGCCACGTGCAGCGCAACGACGACCCCGGACACAAGACGGCGGACGACGAGGAAGACGTTCCGTTCTAGGATATCGTAGGCCCGCCCCGGACCCCACCAGCCGACCCTCACCCGGTCGGCTTTTCCGGTGAACAGTAACCAACCCTCCAACATGAAACTCACGACGATCACCGCCCACAACTTCAAAGGCCTCTCCTTCCACCTCGACCTGCAGGACATCAACTTCCTCATCGGATCCAACTTCGCCGGCAAGACCGCCCGCACCGACGCGATCCGCTTCCTCCTCCTCGGCTACCTGCCCGAACTGGGCAAGACGAACGTCGCCAGCTTCGGCCTCTCGAGCGGACGGGAGATGCGCGTGAGCGGCCGATTCGACAACGGCAGCGAGATCCACCGCACGCTGCGCCTCGAGGGAAACTCGGTCCGCGCCACCAACCAGATCCCGCCAGAGATCGAAGCGTGCGGCCAACTAGCCGTCATGCTCAACGCCGAGACCTACTTCGAACTAAGCGACGCCGAACGCGTGAAGTACGTGTTCGCCAACGTCCAGATGGGCCCGGAGTGGACCACCCCCGAGATCCTCGGCAAGATTCAAACAGCGCTACCGCCAGAGAAACGAGAGGACGCCGACAGCACGATTGTCAGCCACAGCAACAAGCTCTTGATTCAACTGGCACGGCTGATGAAGGACCACGAAACGCCGCAGGCCTTCGTCGACGCCGCCCTCGCATGGCTGACCACCGAGGCCAAGAGCGCCAAGGACTACGTCGGGCGCATGGAGAAGACGGTGCAGGGACTGAGCGCCCTCAAAGCCGCCGACGGCACGACCAGCACCGCCACGGCCGAGCAGCTGCAGGCCCAGCGCGCCACGATCCTCGCACAGATCGAACGCGATCAGGACGCCCGCTCGGGCCTGACCAGCGATCACCTCGCGATCACCAACAGCCGCCCGCGTCGCCAAGATATCAATACGCTCCTCTCCTGCCGCCCCGCGCTCATCCAGAAGAAAGACAACGTGCTGGCCCGCCTCGAGGCCGCCAACGCCGTGGATCTCGGCGAACTGGTGACACCGGAGGAGATCACCAACCTCGACGCGGCCGAGCGCGCCAGCAGTCGTAGCCTCGCGCAACTCGACTCCGAGATCCGCCGGATGGAGGAGAACATGGAATGCCAGCGCGCGGAGGAGGCCGGGATCCACAGCAAAACGATTTGCCCCTACTGCGGAGCGCAAGGCGACGGCTGGAAGACCCTCAAACTCGCGGAGATCGCCAGCGCCCTCGCCGGCATGACCGGCAAGCGCCTCGACCTGCAGGCCCGCCGCAAAGCCGCGACCGAGGAGACCAACCGGATCATCCAGAACCTGAATACGCTGAGGCAGCGCCACAACACCCGCACCCAGCACGAGCGCACGGTGCTGCTGCTGCAGAGCGAACTCTCCTCCGTCGAAGCCAGCCTCGCCAAAACCAACGACCTGCCGGCCGAGCTCGAGCGCCTGCCGAAAGAGAACCCGGAGCTCGAGGAGAAAATGGCACGCATCAACAAAGAGATCGCCGACGCAAAACTGATCCTCGGAGTCATCGACCAGAAGATCAAAGAGGCCAACGGCCGGGAGCAGGACAAACTGCGCCTCGCCCAAGCCGAGACCGAACGCGACACCGCGAAGACCGAGCTGGAGACGATCATCACCGTCGGCAAGAAACTGCGCGAGATCCAAGCCGACATGGTCAAGGCCGCCTTCGACCCGCTGCTCGCCATCGCCAACACGTTCTTCCCGAATATCCTCAAGACCGAGATCGCCTACCACGACGGAGAAATCGGCACGTGGCGCGACGGAGTCTGGGTCACCCACCGGACCTTCAGCGGAATCGAAAAGCTGCTGACCTACGCCGCCATCCAAGCCTCACTGGCCGCCAAGAGCCCGGTGAAGATCATGCTGATCGACGAGCTCGGCCGCATCCACGACGACCACCTCGTCGCTTTTGTCCACGCGATCGACGACGCCATAATCTCCGGCCGACTGCACCAATTCGTCGGCATCGAGACCGGACGCGCATCGATCTACCAATACCGAATTGAGCACAGCCAATCGCAAGACAGCGCCCAAGTGATCCAGATCCAGTAACCCCCAACCCCCACGATACGCACGATGCACCTATCAAACGCCACAGGCCCGCAAGCGCTGGCCATCACCAGCCGACACGACCGGATCCTTGCCCTCGCCGGGCCGGGATCCGGTAAGACCGCCACCACCGTGGCGCGCATCAACTACCTGATCGACGACGGAGCCGACCCCGCCGGAATGGTCGTGATCACGTTCACCAACGCGGCCGCCAGGGAAATCGAGAAGCGCCTCTACAGCCTCGAAGGGACTGACCCAGAGATCGTCCGCAATAACAACCGCCTCGGCTACGTCGGCACGCTCCACGGCTTCGCCCTACGCATGCTGAAGGAGCACGGAGCCGAGGCCGGCTACGGAGCCAGGATGAGCATCATCAGCCCGGAGAGCGCCAACGACCTGCTGGCCTCGATCGCCACCACCCTCGGCTGCAAGACCAAGCTGGCCGAGCTGCTCAAGCTGAAGGGCCGCGGCCGCCCCGAGCGCAGCGCCCGCCTCACCGTGGAGCAGACCGTGATCGCCAGCTACTACCAGCAACTGGCCGAATCCGGCATCGTCGACTTCGACCTGCTGCTGACCGAGTTCGCGCGACTGGTCGCCGCCGGAGGCACCACCGCATTCACGAACTACACCCACCTCTTCGTCGACGAGGTACAGGACAGCGCGCCGATCGACTGGGAGATTTACCACGCACTCCCGATCGCCAACAAGTTCTTCGTCGGAGACCCGGACCAAGCCATCTACGGCTTCCGCGGAGGAGACGTGAACGGCATGATGGCGCTATCCAAGCGCCCCGACACCGAGCTGATCGTGCTCGAGGAGAACTTCCGATCGCACTCGGAAATTTGCGACGCCGCGCAGCGCCTGATCAGCCACAACCAGCACCGCCTCGACAAGATCACCATCAGCGCCAAGGGACCGGGCGGAGAAGTGACCGTCCGAGACCCGCTGGTCAACGAGGGAGAAGAACACGCCTGCATAATCAGGCACCTCGGAGCGAACAGCTGGCTATGGGACACCATCGCCGTCCTCTGCCGGACCAACGACCTCGCCTACCAGATCCAGCAGGCACTGATCACCGCCGGACTGCCGGTCGTGAAACGCGAACGCTCCACCCTGCCCGCGGACTGGCCCGTGGCCCGCGCCCTCGTCGAACTGCTGGTCGATCCGAACAACGACACCCTCGCGTACTTCTACCTGATCGCCCTTTACCGCAGCATGGGGAGCGACGAGAAGGCCGCCAGGAAACACGCCGACGCCGTGCGCAAAGCGGCCGCCTCGATCGGCAAGACGATCAACCAAGCGAACCTCCATCTCGCCAACAACGCCGCCCCGTACAGCAGGGAAAGTGGCATGCTGCTGGCCGAGATCATCCGCACCCTGCCGACCAACCACACGCCGCTCGAGCTGGCCCTCGCCGTGGCCAGCTACCAGCCCGAAGCGAAGGAAGAGAAGCACAAGGACGGGATCCACGTGCTGACGATCCACGCGAGCAAGGGCCGGGAGTTCGACGCGGTCTACCTCGCCGGCTTCGAGGACGAGATCATCCCCGGCACCAAGGCCGACGAGCAGGAAGTCGAAGAGGAGCGCCGGCTGGCCTACGTCGCCATCACCCGCGCGCGAAAATTCCTGATGATCACCAGCGCCAGCCAGCGCACGACGCCATGGGGGAAGATCGTCCCGCACACTCCGAGCCGCTTCATCACCGAACTGGTCCAGCCATGAGCACGATACTGTTCATCCTCGGCCTCGCCCTGCTCTTCATCGCCCTCAGCTTCTTCATCGTCTGCGTGGCCATCGGCGCCGACGCAGAAAGGCACGCCCAAAAATGGAGGAATGAAAACGAATGACACCGGGCGAACGACTCTACGAACACCTCGCGGCCGCCCGCGCTCGCAACGGCGGCACCCTCACTCGCCAAGCGTGGATCGATGCGGCCGACCAGTGCCTGATCGAGCAGGCCATCGCGAAGAAGAAATCACCGACACGCACGAAGGCAGACCGACCCCGTAACGAACTCTTTGATACACTCGCCACCGCCTGCGGCTGCCGCGACGTCTCCCAGCTAACGCGCAACGGAGCGAAGGCCGTCGGAGTGGCCATGGCGGACATCCGCGAAGTCGCTCCACACGTGACGGCCGCGGAGATCCAGCGCGTGGTCGACGCCTACAAGCACCGCCACCCCACGTGGTCCTGCACCCCGACCGCGATCGCGAAGAACTGGGCCGAGTTCGCCAAGAGCGACCGGACCAGCACCGGCAAGCGCGACATCTACCAGGAGCCGCCCGGATGGAAGCAGAGCAACGCCGCCCGCCTCGCCATGAACGCCAGCCTCGAAACGTGGGCACTGGTCTGCGAGCGCGGCTGGTTCGACCTCTCGCCGGACATCCGCGCCGACATCCTCAAAGCCGTTTTCTAGCTGGAGACCCCAGCTTCAACAACAACCCCCGATAGGAAAAACAATGAGCAAGAAAACCGTAACCATCCGCGGCCGTACCTACGACCTCGACGACATCAGTGACCTCAAGAGCATCCAAACCGTGCTGGTGCCAGACAACTGGACCACCGCCCACGCCGCCGACGGCGTGCGCCTCTTCCTCAGCCTGCAGAACATGCTCGCGATGCAACTGAAGCGGCACCTCGCGGCCAACTTCAAGACGCTGGTCAAGACCGCGATCGAGGAAGGAGAGGACGGAGCCAAGCAGGCCGTGAGCGTGAGCTACAACTTCACGATCGACGTGACCGCACCGACCGTGGCCACCATCAGCGCGAACAAACTCGGCTTCAGCGCCCGCCACGAGACCGTGGGCAAGGCGATGACCTACGACCTGAACCAAGGAGAGTTCCTCGACGAAGACATGGCCGTCATCCTGGACGTGAAGGGGTTCGAGAAAGAGAATGCGGAGCCACCGGACAACCAAGTTCCCTTCGTCGCCGGCCAAGACAAGGAAGGCGACGTGACCCCGGAGAGCAGCCCATCGCCCGACACGCCACCGCCGGCCAAAAAGCGCGGCCGTCCGAAGAAGAAGTAACCCACCCGAGGGAGCGGGACCACACCACCCGCTCCCTTTTTCACCTCTCCCCGTCCACCACAAGCCCATGACCAACGCCACCAAGCCAGACGCAGACCTGATCCGCGCGCTCATCACCCAATTCATCGACCACCCGGACAACCTCCGGATCGACATCCAAGAGTACCCGGAGCCGACCCGCTGGACCATCCAGAGCGACGCGGAAGATCTCCCGAAACTGGTGGGCCGATCCGGAGCGCACTTCTACGCGCTGAAGACGCTGATCGCCGAGATGGGCAAGGCCCAGGACCAGCAGTACGTGCTCGGCCGCTACCCGGAACCACTGGCCGTCCAGCAAGGCCGGCCGCGCCAGCCGCGCAAGACCGCCACCCGCGAATACGACCCCAGGCCCGCGCGCGACCTGCTCCAGCGTCTGCTGGAACGCATCGGCCTCGGCCAGTTCGACCTCGAGCTCATGCTGGGCACGGGAGCCGATCGCCACACGTACCAACTCAATATTTACCCGCGCGACCCGGAGGACTACCAGACCCTGACGGTTCCGACGGTCACACCGCGCGACCCGAACCCCATGAGCCCGATCGGAGCCCTCGGCACCTTGTACCGCGCATGGGCGAACCGGGACGGAGTCAACTACAGCCTCGAAATCATCCGACCCCAATAACATGCCCGCGCTCAAATACTGCCAACGCTCCGGCCAGTGGAAGGAACTCGTCGCCAGCTTGCACGAAGGAGACCACCACGACACGCCCGACTTCCGCACCGCCCACTCGATCCGCTGCGCCGCACGACTGATGGGCCTGAACGTCTCGGTGCGTCTGATCAAACGCGGAGCACCGGAGCACCGCGTTACCATCCTCAAATCGCGCGAACTCGCCGCATGAGCTCCACCCAGCTCGAGCACCCGGATCCAGCGACAGTCTACGACTGCGTAATGCGATTCACGATACCGAGCCGGAGCCGCGCCAACGAGACGCACATGGTCGACCTCGACAGCTACCACTGCAATGGAGAGTGCAGCTGCGAGGTTTTCAACTTTGACCACCGCCCGCACCTCGCGCGCGGCATCACCCCAGCGGAAGCGCTGGCCCAGGGACTGGTCACCCTCAAGCGGAAGAACAAACCCGACAAGCACCCCGACGACGCACTCCGCTGCGACCACATCGTCGACGCATACCGACAATTCGCCGTCATCGCCGCGCGATCCATCTCCAATGCTAACAAGATCCAGCACACCCAAACGCCGCACTCCCCTCGTCCGTTCATCCGCACCCATCGCGAAGGTGGGTAAGAAACGAGCAGCACAGAACCGCAGCTACAAAAAGCTGCGCCTCGAGTACCTCGCCGCCAACCCGATCTGCGAGGTATGGCTGAAGGAGCACGGTTTTGAAAAGCGAGCCCCGCGCGTCTACGGCTGCCCAGGCAAAGCGCTGCTCTACACCGCAGAGCATCTGATCGAAGGATTCAACGCACCGCGCGCCACGCAGATCCACCACAAGGCCAAGCGCCGCGGAGCCATGCTCTGCGACGTGCGCTACTTCCTCGCCGTCTGCGAGCGCAACCACCGCCGCATCGAGGAGAACCTGAGCTGGGCCAGGGAGCAGGGATTCAGCCTCAACTTTTAACCATGCCCCGCCTCGACCTCGACGGCATCTTCGCCAACAGCAACTCCAAGAGCTTCCATGCCCTCAACGCCAACCTCATTCAAGCTGGTCGTCCCCAGCCAACCCCAGCAATGCGTCCCGAGCTGGAACGTGGTGCTGAGACTGGGCCACTGGCAACGCGACCGGCTCAAGCGTTCCATCCAGGAAAGTATTTTGTCCGCATTATCAGCTACCGCTGCGTCCTCCTCGACGAAGACAACCTCTGTGGGAAATTTCTGGTCGACAGCCTCCGATACGCTGCGCTCCTACCTGCAGACTCGCCAGATCGCTGCCGCATTATCGCGACGCAGGAAAAGGTCCGCACGAAAAAAGAAGAACGGACCGAGATCCAGATCGATATAATCGTCGACTAACCACCCGAAACAGTGCTTGATCGCGCCAATCCAGAACCACTGGAGAAACGCACGAAACCCACGATTATGAAGCTCACATTAGCCAATGTTAAGTTCGCCGCGTTCGCCTCCAAGGAGACGAACTGCTTCCAAGCCACCCTCCTCGCTGACGGCAAAAAGGTCTGCTACGTCTCGAACAGCGGACGAGGAGGTTGCGATCACCACGCGTTGATTGATCACCAGCTATTCGCCGAAGTGACGGCATGGGTGGAGCAGCAAACCTACTTCTGCCCCTACGGCAAAGAGACCGTCAACCACTCGCTCGACACCTACGTGGGCCAGCTGTTCGAACGGCACCAGTCAGAGAAGATGCTGCAGAAGAAACTCAAAGCTGGCTGGCTGTTCACCATCACCGGCAAGCGCGGCATCTATGCGATCAAAGACCCCGCCCACCAGATGGACATTCGCGCAGCCAAGGAAAAGCACCGGATGGAGCAGATTCTAAACACGATGCCACCTGACGCCGCGCTAACCCTCTTCATGGAGCAGAGCGCGTGAACGTCCTCATCGCATGCGAACGAAGCGGAGTGGTGCGCGAGGCCTTCCGCCGCAAGGGACACGACGCCTACAGCTGCGACCTCGCGCCGGCCGAGGACGGCTCGCCACACCACATCCAAGACGATGCGCTCAAGGTAATGACGCGCCGTATTACGTCGGTCTCGCACATCATATGGGACCTCGTCATCGCCCACCCGCCCTGCACGCGCCTCGCGAACAGCGGATCCCTTCGCCTCTACAAAGACGGCAAATACGCCAACGGCCGAGACTGGGAGAAGTGGCAGGAGATGGAACGTGGCGCCCTTTTCTTCCGCCAATTCTTCATCCTCACGCCACCCGGAACCAAACTCTGCGTGGAGAACCCGATCCAGCACTGCCACGCGCGCGAGGCCCACGGATGTGGCAAGCCCACGCAGATCGTACAGCCCTACCACTTCGGAGATGACGCCAGCAAGGCCACCGGCCTCTGGCTGCGCGGACTCCCTCCACTGATCATGGGGAATTTTCATCCCGGCCGGTACGTGGAGAAGAACGGCCGTCGACTGCAGCGCTGGTCCAACCAGACCGACGGAGGCCAGAACAAACTTCCACCGAGCCCGACCCGTGCGATCGAGCGGAGCAAAACGTACCACGGCATCGCCGAGGCCATGGCCGAACAATGGGGATAAGATGGCCCGCGCTGAACTAGACGACAGCTTCAACCGGAAGCCGTACTCCGCAAACGTGGTCCAGCAGAATCTCCTGCTGACCAACGAGGAGATCCTCGCGTCCCTGCGCTGGAGTAAAATGCAGGAAGTGCCCACGCAGAAGGGCCCGCGCCTGCGCCAGCACGCCCGCGCGAACGACCACGCCGTGGCCATGTTCGCGCGCGATCAGGCCGCGTTGTACAAACTTGGATACACGCTCAAGCCGCACCCGGACGGAGGAAAGGAAGGCCGCAACCCGTGGATGGTTTACCGCTGGGAGCTGATGCCGATCAAGGTGGTGGTGGAGCGGGCAAACGCGAAGGAGATGAGCCGCGCCACCGACACGAGCGCCGACATCCCGCGGCCGCCCGGCATGGAGTACTACCCTTTCCAGAAGGCCGGAGTGGCCTACGCGATCACCAGAAAGCACACGCTCTTCGGAGACGAGCCCGGCCTCGGCAAAACCTGCCAAGCGATCGGAGTGATCAACTGCACGCCGACGCTGCGCCGGATCCTGATCATCTGCCCGGCCTCGTTGAAACTGAACTGGAGGAACGAGCTGAACAAATGGCTGGTGCGGCCGCGGACCCTCTTCATCGCCGACAGCAAAGTCTGCCCGGACATCCAAGACGGCATCATCATCATCAACTACGACGTGCTCACGAAGCACAAAGACTTCCTGCGCGCCACCGAGTGGGACTGCATCATCTGCGATGAGGCCCACTACCTAAAGAACCCCGACTCCGGCCGCACCAAAATGGTCTTCGGAGACAAGGCCACCAGAGCCGAGCGCGCCTACGGCATGGCCGACGTGCCACCGCTGCAGGCCGACTGCAAACTCCTCCTCACAGGCACACCGATCCCGAACCGCGTGAAAGAACTTTTTCCGCTGCTCGAGTTCCTTGATCCTACCCGCTGGACCAGCAAGTGGAAATTCTACCAGCGCTACTGCGGAGCGACCCAGGACAACGGCTGGAACAGCGACGGAGCGAGCAACCTCGATGAGCTGCAGGAGATCCTGCGCAGCACCGTCATGATCCGCCGGCTGAAGAAGAACGTGCTGACGGAGTTGCCACCGAAGACCCGCCGGGTCGTGGAATTCGCACCCAACGGCCGCATCAAAGAACTGATCGCCGAGGAGCGATCGCACTTCGGCAGCGAGGACGAATACAAGGACGCGATCGAGCGCATGGCCGCCGGCCGCGTCGAGGGAGACCGCGCCACCTTCCGAAAGGAATGCGCGATCGAGAAAGCGAAGATGCCGGCCGTCCTCGAGTACATGGACAACGCCGTGGCCGAGTCGGGCAAGGTGATCATCTTCGTCTGGCACGTGGAAGTGTACCGGCTCCTCCGCGAGCACTTCGGACCACGCGCGGTCGGCATGAACGGATCCACGCCGATGCACGAGCGCCAGGCCGCCGTCGAGGCCTTCCAGAACAGCCCGGCCGTCGAAGTGATCGTCGGTCAGATGATCACCATGGGCACCGGCCACACCCTGACCGCCTCGAGCCGCGTGATCATGTTCGAAATCGACGACGTGCCCGCGAACGTCACCCAGGCCGAGGACCGCGCCCACCGCATCAGCCAGAAGGACAACGTGCTCGTCGACCACGTGATGGTGACCGGCACGCTGGACTCCCGCATGGCCAAGAATTGCATCAGCAAACAAGAGATCGCCGACAAGGCCCTCGACCACACGAAACCCACGAAATGAATACACCCAAGCCCAAGTGCGACCGCATCGGAGGATGCTTCTACGAGATGGGGATGACAGGCCCATGTAAGTGCGACACCCTCACCCCCACCCAAACCGTCCACCCCGGAGAGCTGATCCGCCACCAGATGCCCGACGGCCTCGGCTGGTGCGTGAGCGCGGCCGAACACGAGCACTACGTCGCCAAACTCAGGAGAGAGATCGCCGAATGCCGCCAGGCCTTCGAGATCATGGAACTCGCCGTCAAACGCCGAGACGAGAAGCTCGCCATGCTCGAGCCGCAGATGGAGTGCCTGCGCCTGATCCGCGCGCTGATGGGATACGTCGAGAACGGCAGCGAGCAGGCCGTGAAACTCTTCCAAGACGACGCGACGAAAGCGTACTTCGTCACCACCGGCAGCACGCGCAACCCGCGCAGCTACTTCGGATCCTCCCTCGAGGAAGCGATCGACAAGGCATGGGAAGCCGAGTGCAAGGCATGGGAGGAGGAGCAACGATGAGCGCGCCCATCACCATCACCGTCGAACTCACCAAGGAGGAGGCCATCGCCCTCGCGCAGTTCGTGAAGCGATGCCACTTCGGCACGTGCGAACGCCTGAGCGATCCCGCCAGAAAAGAGGAGCCCCAGCAGATGATGGACGCGATCATCGCCGTCCAACGCTCGCTCCGTGAAGCCGGATACTCCCCACGATGACCCAGCCCAAACTATTCGACACCGCTCCCTACCAGGGACCGACCACCAAGGCCAAGCGCCGCGCGGAGTGCGAAACGCTCAAGGTCAAGTACGGCATCTGGACGCACAGCATGCTCGATCACGACGTTGGAGCCACGTATGGCCACCTCAACTGGCTCGCGATGAGCATGCCGGAATGCACCCAAGCCCTCGCCGGCTACAAACTCACCACCGAAGAGAAGACCATCCCGATCGCGATGATCGCCGGCTACTGCCGACTGCTGGACGACGCCGGCATGATCGAGCAAGGACACAAGACCGAGTTCGCCGCCGTAACCGCGCTGGCAATACGCCTCGACGCCAAGGCCGCGGCCACTCCACCTCCACCAGCCACACCATGATCACCAGCATCTGGCCCCGACTCACTGACACCCTCCCGCACCCGCACCCCGAGCGCTGCGGACACTGCGACTGCCCAGGCACGGAGCGAAACCTCGAGCTCTGGCAGGAGCACGACAACAAGGACCGGCCGGAGCCGAAGTTTATCGTCCTCTGCACGCCGTGCTCCGACCAGATCATCGAGCCGCACGTTCGCCTGTACCGGAAGGTGGACAACAACTCACCGGCACCCGGAGCCATGGCCCTCTGCATCGCCTGCAAGCACCGCGTGCGCTACGAGTGCCGCAACTGGAGAGCCAAGCACAACGGTGGCGACGGCCTCTCACTGACCACCAGCAAGCCCATGCGTGGCTTCGCCGACGGCACCGACAAGCGCGGCCGTCGGGTTGGGTGGCGCTTTTGCGTCTACCCCACGCCACCGACCCGCTGCACCGGATTTGAGCAGAAAACCGAGCTCCTCTAAACGTCAGTCGCAACAAGCCCGAATTGAGACCCTTTGCCTACGCTAACCCGTTGCACGAACCCCCAAAACCCGCGTCAGTCGCAATAACTGCCTACACAATAAGCAATATGTTAAGTTTAAGAGAATCCCCCACATGAACCCCACCGAACGATCCCTCTGGCTGGCCAAGCACGGAGCACCGAAAGACATGGTGCTCGTTACCATGTTCGAACTCGAGCAGATCCACCAGGGACTGCGCACCGAGAACAAACTGCGCACCACCCTGCAGAACGAGACTAAATCCGCCCTGGTCGTTCTGGACAAGCCTACTTGGAGCTCGGGGAACATCGCCCTCTACAACGCTGATTGCATGGACGTGATTCCGCTTCTGTCTGGATTTGATCTCGTTATCACATCTCCGCCCTACAATATAGGGGGTGCGCCATGGGAGCATCTGGGCAACTGGAAACCGGGCGACTCCGCTGGCGGGCGAAGCAAATGGCGCAATGGCACCGATGCTGGAAGCGGCATTCAATACGGCTTGCATGATGATTCGATGCCATGGGCCGACTATGTTGCATGGCAACACGCCCTACTGACCGCTCTATGGGTTAAGCTGCCTGAAAATGGTGCGATCTTCTACAACCACAAGCCACGTGTGATTGGCGCTAAGCTTTGGCTACCCCTTGAGCTAATACCCGGGCCCGTGGTGCTTCGCCAAATCGTGGTGTGGGCGCGGCCAGGCGGCATGAACTACAACCCCACCGCGTTCGTGCCGACGCACGAATGGATCATGCTGCTTGCGAAGCCGGACTTCCGGCTGAAATCGAAAGGCGTGAGCGGGCTGGGCGACGTGTGGCAAATGACGCCCGAACGAAATGAACACCCAGCGCCGTTCCCGCTGCTGCTGCCCGGCAAGGTGCTTGAGGCTACGGCGGCAGAAACGATTCTCGACCCATTCATGGGCAGCGGAACGACCGGCGTTGCCTGCGTGCGAGCTGGCCGAAAATTCATCGGGATAGAAAAAGACCCACGCCACTTTGAGCAGGCTGTTGAGCGAATTTCCCGAGAGCAGGCGCAAGGCGATTTGTTCCAAATCAACCACCAAACAACGGAAGTTGCGCGATGAATTATGAATCAGACATCAACCGCCAAATCCAAAGACCTGAAACATTCAACGAACTGGACGAGCACACTTCTCCGCGACTCACAAAGGAACAGGCCGCATCGGTCGTAGATGCCGTATTCGAACCACTGGCCACTGAAGCGCGTTGCGCTGTATCGCCGGGTTCTCTTCCGGGCCTGCGCGCCGAAGTCATGGTGGATACATGGCGCAGACTCGCGAATAGCTGCTACGCACGAGCCGACGAATGTGAGCGGCTGAATCTGCCTGAGTTGATGAAAGCACAACTTGCCGCCGCAAAAGCATTCACCACTTGCGCAGAAATGCTAAGCCGGGAGATGGAGGCCGCGAGCGTGCGGCAGCCGGAAGAGAACATCAAGATCACCCACGCGGAACATGAATGACTCAATAAAACAGAACGAAGCCGCCCCCGCGTTGGGTGTGGCGCCTGGTTCGGGGTGGGCGTTCGCAAGCTCCCAAGATGCCGAGCAATGGAATGGCCCGTGCCCGACCCGCCAAGACGCAATCGCCGCAGCTCTCGACTACTACGGCGACGAAGACGAGCCGGATTGCCCTGTTTGGATTTCTGAATGCCGCCCTGTCAACGAGACGGACACGGACGCCGATGAGGAATGGACGTTCATGCTGACCGGCAAACTAGAGCGCGTGACCGCCGCCGATCTCTCTTCGCCGAACTACCCGGCTCAGCCACGCGATGAGCGTAGCCAAAATCCTACTACAATCTCCAAGAATCGCGTTGCGCTGTAACCGGCTGGTTCTCCTCCGAAAATGAATAATCTCGAAGCTCTAATTATCGTGCGCGGATGTGCCCGCATGTCGGCGCAAATGCGCACCCGCCAAGGCATCGCCGCGGGCAAAGCCGTGGACCGCAAAATCCAATCGCTGATGCGTAAGAAAGCGTGGCGCGACGGTGGCGGCGCAACGCCCGTCCACATGGGCGACGCAGCTTTCCGCTACGACATCCCCGACGATCCGATCACCGCTGCGCTCAAGAAAATCGTGCATGGCGGATATGCCGAAGGCGCAGACGTGGCGCACCCGGCAATCGCCCTGGCGCGTGAGACACTCGCTGCTTTGGAGAACCACTCAAGATGACACACGCCATGAACGATAATAAACCGCAGATAGGGCCGAGTAATGGCGTTGTGTCTGGCGACTTGTTAGGCCGGGTTGATTGGGGCTCAATCTACGCTAATCTGCCTCCAGAGCAGATTCGCGAAATGGAGCGGCAATTTGGTTTGGTGGACGAGAAGTGCGACAACTATCTGCCGCATGAGTTCACCTAACTCCCGAACTCCAACTTTTATGCAGACTGAAAAACACTGGAAAGTAATCACTCGCGACGACTGGCCAACCATCCAAATGAAAGGCCAAGACACGCCGTTCATTTTATTCGGGAACGATACGGTGCTTGGAAGCCGGGCTGCACACCGATGGGCAGAAACGGTCTGCATGTGGATGAATGAGCAAATGCGACTCGGAAACGCCGCGAATAAACCGCGCAACTGCGACGCTATGCTGCTGAAGCGCCTCCGCGAAGCCGAGGCGGAACTGACAAAGCTCAATCTCGAAAACCAAGACCTGCATAGTCGGCTGATGAAGCTCAAGCAGGCTGGAGCACGAGCGGCGGATGCGCTGCACGATCTCCGGGCTTTCGCCTAACACCGGCAGTGAGCCGCGACCATAGCGCGAATTTCCAAAATGCTTCATCTATCCAATTCAACTCTCGAAGAACCTGCGGCCGCTATGGTCGTTGGCTCTGATGCCTCTGGTTCTGCTCCGGCAGTGCTCGATGCCTGCTGCGGCTCTCGCATGTTCTGGTTCGACCGCGCCGACTCGCGTGCGTGCTTCGTCGATAAGCGCAGCGAAAGCCACGTCCTTCCCGACATATCGAGCAAAGGCGGAAGTCGGACGCTGAATATCACGCCAGACATTCAGGCGGACTTCACCGCGCTCCCGTTTGCTTCCGAATCCTTCGCGCTAGTGGTCTTCGATCCGCCGCACCTGGTGCGCAACGGCAAAGGCGGCTGGCTCGCGAAGAAGTACGGCAAGCTCGAAGGCGACTGGCGGGAGGAGCTGCGCCGCGGCTTCCTCGAATGCTTCCGCGTGCTGAAAACGGAAGGCACGCTAATCTTCAAATGGAACGAGAACGACGTGCCAGTCTCTCAGATCCTCGCACTCACTCCAGAGCGGCCGCTATTCGGAAACCGATGCGGCAAAAACGCGAAGAGTCACTGGATAGTGTTTTTTAAGCAGAACACCGAAGTGACCGACGCGAAGCGTTCGGTCCAGTGAGCGGTTCGGCTGATACATTGACAAACCCAGCGCTCGGTTATGACATCCACCCCCATGGAGCACAAACCCAGCGCTGGGTTATGGCATGCACGCCAGGCCGAGACGTTACAGAACCGCATCGACCGCGGCACCAACGCATATGGCACGCGCGACAACAAGAACCCGCACGCAGTCGCGCTGGGCGAAATGAGCAGCCCCGAGAAGGCAGCAGCAGCCCAGGCCAACGGGGAAAAAGGCGGTCGGCCGAAGGGGAGCTGACGGACCGCGCGAACGAACGCGCAAGGATCCAGCAGCCAGGTCAGAACGGCCGCGGCCGCCGGCCGTCGAACGATTCTTCGACCAAAACCCGGCAGCCACCACGAACGCACCGTGGCCGACGGACGCCACCCATGGAGACGCACGGTGGCACGTAGCGCGCCACCACCGGAGCCGCACCGTGGCCGACGGACCGCCGTAGCGCCGAGCAACCGGCTGGCAAAAGAGCGGCCGCGGCAAAGGAAGGGAAAAAAGCGGAGCTCGGCACGCGACCAGCAGAGCAGAAAACAGAGCGACCAGCACGCGCCAACGCAGCCGACAAAAACCGTTCCAACGGGCCCGGCCGGACGCACTTAAAAGCCAGGAAAAAGCGCGCAAAAAAAGCGAGCTGGCACGATTATTGTCGGAGAAAAAAATCGACAAACGCCACAACACCGCGAGTGAGCCACGCGGGAAAAATGCTTAGCCCAAACCAGAACGCCAGGACCGCGTTGCGCTCTGATCGCTTGTTAGGGTGCCGTGTCATAAATGTGAGAAATATCACAATACGCGCTTGACTGGGATGTGAGAAAGAGCACACTCCATCACATCGGCAGCAATCACGCCGCCGATGAAACAATCGAAAAATGAAAATCCAAAAAACCGTAGAAGCCGAAGCAGCAATCGCGTGGGCGAAAAACGAGATTGCGAACGATCCAGATGGAAATCGCGACAGCGACACGCAAGAACTGGAGTCCGCCTATGCGGCAATCTTCGGGGAGAGCTTCCCGTGCGACGATGATCGCGACGAACAGGCCGACCCGCGAGGATTCGCGATGTGGTCGGCTATTCGGTCGGCGCTCAACCTGTGATGAGCCCCGATGAATACCGCGCACTCCGCCTCGCGCTCGGCCTGACCCAAGGGGGTTTGGCCGAGCGCCTCGGCTTGCCGCGCGAGGCCATCGTGCGACGCGAGGCTGGTACGCAGCGCATCACCGAAGAAGCCGCGATTGCGATTCGCTCTTTTCCGCTCCCGAGGACTGGGCGCGTTCGCAAGGCACCCTAACACCAGCCAACTTAGCACCACGCCGGAGACAACGGCCACGGAGCGCAAAACGCCACCGCAACGAAACCCACGACACGCACGACCATGAAGGACAAAGCAGGCAACACCCCCAACGCGAACACCCTCGCGCACGTCAGCCAAGCACGCGACAACCAGACGCCAGCGGAGCAGGCCAGCGAACGCCTCGCGATCGCCCGCCAGCAACGCACGATGAGAGCACGCCACAACCCCGACCAAGACAGCGAGCGACGCGGCCGACAGGAGGCACGCGAGCCAGCCGAGCCAAGGACAGCACCGAGCCGATTTATCCAAGCACAAGAGGAGGCCCACGACCAACACGCAGCCGACCGAGCCAACCAAGAGCGACTCGCCACGCCAGCACCGAGCCGAGACGACCAAGGACGCTGACCCAAAAGAAGCGAGCGACCGGGAGCGACCCCACCAGCGACCACCGCACGCGGAACGAAGCCGACGAGCGAACGCAAGCAACCCAACCTCCGGCACTCCCCACCAAACACCCCCAACCAACACCCAACCCACCAGACACCCAAGCGGCCGCCCCCAACCACGGGAGCGGCCGCCAGCATTTCAGGCCAGGCCGAGCCCGGCCGGACCAGCACGACCAGCACAAGCCCAGCACGCCGGAACCGGGCGAAACCACCACCACCCAACCGGGCAAACCCCGAGCAGGCCCAGCAGGCCAGCCACCAGAGGAGAAAAGCGCAGCCAAACCGAGCAGGACCAGCCACCACAACTAGGGCCAACACCCTAGACAGGCACCCGATCCAGCCAAAAACGGCACAAAACAGCGCACGGACCGGCCGCCGCCGCACCGCAAAAAGCTGGACAGGCAGGCGCCCGACGGGCAGCACCGGGAACGCCCCGATGGCAGCACGAACCAGCACAGCACCCCCCGGTTGGAGCAGGCCCGCACGAGGGAAGGCCCGGCCGGCCGGACCAGCACGACCAGCACAAGGACGGCACGGCAGGCCCGGACCGGGCCCGGCACGCACCGGAACGTTGCCCTTTTGCCACGGCCAGAACCGCCACCATCGGCACGCACCAGCCAGGCAAGAACTCACCCCGCCACGCCCGCAGGACGGCACCAGGCAGGCCAAGGACGGCACGACCAGACACGCCGCGCCGGGCGGAATGGGGCCCTCCTCGGGCCGGCCAGTCGACCGCCCGTTGTATAATTTTCTGGTATTGGCGCCGCAGAAACTGCATGGAGCGGGCGAAAGCACTGCCCAGGGAGGGACCCGGTGAAGCTGGAGCTGCGGGAACGCTGTGCGGTTTGCTGGCCGATCCTTGTGGCAAACCTGCACCTCCGGCTGGCGGACGTGGCGAGGAGCCAGCGCGTGCCGTTGTGGGCATTGACGGCATGGATAGGGCTGAGGCACAAAGGGGAGCTGATGGCGCTGAGGAGCGCGGCTGGGCTGCCGTTGTTGGCGAACCGGAAGAAGCGGACGAGGGAGCGGAGGCCGCGGACATGAGCGAGCCGGATCCGGAGCTGGAGGCCTTGCTGGGCCGGCATGGGGTGGCCACCACGGCCGAGACGCAGGCGAAGGAAGCCGCGGCAAAGGGCCCGCCGGCCTTCGCGATCGCGCAGAACCGCTTCCAGAGCTACAAGGCTGCCGCGAAGGTGAAGCGGGCGGGAATCCGGCAATTCATCAAGCCGGAGAATGCGCTGGTGGTGGTGCGGAGGCTGCCGGAGGAGGGAGGAACGACGCACTGCATCCTGCGCGGCGACTTCGTGCTGGCAGATCTGCTGCCGTACCTGCTGGAGGAGCGGTACTGCCCGCACCTCCGAATTGCGACGCTGGGCATGAGCGAGGCGAATGCGAGCTTGCTGGCCGAGCTGCACCGGAAAGGGAAGGTCGGGGGGGTCACGATGGTCCTAAGCCACTACTTCGAGCAGGTGAACAAGAGCACGGTCTACTTCGACGTGCGCCGGATCCTGGAAGGGATCGCCGACTTCGTCGTGATGCGCAGCCACGCGAAGGTGATTTGCTGCCCGCGGGCGTTGGACGACGCCGGGATGGTGAGGGACTGGCTGGTGCTGGAGGGGAGCGCGAACCTGCGGAGCTCGGACAACTTGGAGCAAATGACCATCTTTAACGACCAGGCCGTGCACGACTTCCACGCGGAGTGGATCGACCACGTTCTGGCCAACCCACCCGAAACATGAAGACCACCGAAGAACTGCTGCTCGACTTGGGCACCAAAGGAGGAGCGATCGTCTCGAGCGAGGCGTGCTCCGTGATGGAGATCGCCCACGCCCAAGCGGCCGGCCGATTTGCCGTGAACGCCCAGGGATACGGGTACCTGCGCAGGACGCGCGAGTGGCTGGATTTGCAGAAGAAACGCGAACTCCTCCACCCCAACCGATAACCGACCCCCATGGCCTACATCCGAACCACCCGCGCACCGGGCACCTGTCCGATCTGCAGCAAACTCCGCCCCGGCAACGAACTGATCACCTGCGCCCATTGCTGGAACCACGTCCTGAACGGCAAGGACCGGCAGGAGCTGGCGACGCTCTACCGCCGCCATGCCCCGACCGCCGCGAAGTGCGCGAAGATCCGGAAGCGCATCGAGCAGAAGATCCTTGCGGCCGCACCACTTCGCTGCGCCAGCATCTTGATCGCCCAACCCTGACCTTCACGTCCATGCCCACCGACCCCACCATCCGCGCCGACGGCATCGCCGTGCACTGCGCCCACAACGCGATCGTGAAGACGAACGAGCTGAAGCCGCACCCGCGGAATCCGAACATCCACCCGAAGGAGCAGATCGTCGCGTTCGCGAAAGTGATCCAGACTCTCGGCTGGCGCCAGGCGATCGTGGTCTCGAGCCGGAGCGGCCTGATCACGAAGGGACACGGCAAGCTGGCCGTGGCCCGATATCTCGAATGCCGGGAAGTGCCCGTGGATTACCAGGCCTACAAGGACGAGGCCGAGGAGTGGCAGGACATCATCGCCGACAACAAGATCGCGGAGATGAGCGAGCGCGACGAAGTGGCCGTGGCGAAGATGCTCGAGGAGCTGCAGCTGAACGGAGCGAACACCTCCCTCACTGGATACCGGGACAACGAAGTGGAGCGCATGCTGGCCAAGCTGCGTGGCGACGTGGCGCCCACGAAGGAAGAACCGACGGCGGCCGAGCAGCTGCTCGAGAAATGGCCGGTGAAGGAAGGAGAGCTGTGGCTGTGCGGACCGCACCGGATCCTGTGCGGCAACTCGACCTCGCCCGACGCGTGGCGCCGGCTGATGGACGGCAACTTGGCACAGCTGGTCCACACCGATCCGCCCTACGGCGTGGAGTACCAAGACAGCGCCGGCACCGGGATCCAGAACGACGAGCTGCAGCGCAACGACCTTTCGGAGCTGGTGAGGAAGGCCCTGAAGCAAGCGAACCTGCACACGCACCCGGACGCCTCGTTCTACATCTGGCACGCCAATCGCCGCGACTTCGAAGCCGCGCTGGACGCCTGCGCCCTCCAGGAGAAGCAGTACATCACGTGGGTGAAGGACAGCTTCGTCCTCGGCCGGAACGACTACCACTGGCAAACGGAGCACTGCTTCTACGCGCAGAAGGTCGGCCAGAAGGCCAAGTGGAACGGAGATCGCACCCAAGGCACGGTCTGGCGCATCAAGAAGCTGGTGAACGACGGGAGCGCGATCGATCTGGCCACGGGACTGCACGTGACCGACGGAGCGGCCGCCGGTTTGTTTTTGCGGCCGACGGCGCCCAAGTCGGGAAAATTCCGGCACCTGCGCGTGGCCGACGAGCCGGTGATGATCGCGGACCGGAGCGGCACCACCGCGTGGCAAGTGAGCCGCGACGCCCGAGCGGACTACCTGCACCCGACGCAGAAGCCGGCGGAGCTCGCGGAAATCGCGATCGCCAATTCGAGCGCCGAGAACGACATCGTCGTCGACTGCTTCGGCGGATCCTTCTCCACCCTCGTGGCGGCCGAGACCCTGAAGCGCCGCGCCTTCGTGATGGACCTCGAGCCCAAGTGGTGCGCGGTCGGCATCGAGCGCTGGCACGCCCTGACCGGCCAACAACCCGTCCGAGGATGAGCAACAAACGGATGAAGCTGTCGGCCGAGGAAGCCTCGGTCATCCTGCGCTCGAACGAGAAGAACGTCGACGCGATCACCAAGCGCCTGCTCCAGAAGGTCGTCGACAAGAAGACCCTCAGCGAGGAGGAGATTGGCGAACTCGAGGGAATCGTCGCCAACGAGACCCTGCGCAAGACGCACCAGGCCATGGCGCTGGCGCCGGACGCCGACACGCCCGACGCGATCGTCACCCGCACCAACTTCAAGAAGATGGAGCGCGACGTGTCCGTCCAGGCCCGCCGCCGAATCATCGTCGAACTGCGCACCCAGCAGCCGCCGGTCCCGATCCGCCAAATCGCGGAACGGCTGAACATCGCCACCGACACGGTGTGCAAGGACATCGCCGCCATCCGGGAGCAGAACCGCGAGATCCTCGACGGCAGCAAGACCTTGGAAATTCTCGGCCAGACCTGCACGCAGTTCGACATCCTCTACGGGAAAGCAATGACGCTCATGGAGCAGTACTCCGGGCCGATGGCGAAAGCGGCCTTCCTGCGCACCGCAATCAGCGCGCTCGACAGCAAGGCCAAGCTAATGGGCGAAACGGGAATCATCCACCGGGTACCGGAGCGCCTCGAGGTCGACGTGAACGACCAGCGCGCCGGCAACGTCCGCGACAAGGTTGCGCGACTGGTCCACGCGATGGACCAGCGCACCTCGAGCACGATCGAGCTCCCACCGCCCAAAGCGATCGAGCCACCGGCCGAAGTCGCCGACGAAGCCGTGCAGGAAGACGGATCCGACCCGTTCGGCGCATGAGCGCGATCGAAGAGGACTTCCTGCCGTTTTGGGAATTCTTCCAAATCTTCGTCAAGCTGCAGCAGCTGGAGCTGCCGCTGAAGCGACTCCACCAAGACGCGTGCGATCTCCTGCAGCAGTCCGTCCTCGGCCAGCTGCGCGCCGACGGCGTGGAGATTATCATCATCAACATCCCGCCGCGCGTGGGGAAGACGAAGATCATGGAGGCCCTGTGCTGCTGGTTTTACGCGTACTTCAGCGACGCCCAAATCATCTACACCAGCTATGCCGGAGACCTGGCGACCGCCTCGAGCCGCTACGTGCAGGAGGTAATGGCGAGCGCGTGGTATAAAGAGTTATATCAAACCCGCCTCGGCAGTGTACAGCAGGCCGACCACTTCAAGACGACACACGGCGGCATGTTTCACGCGGAAGGCGTCGGTGGTGGACTGACCGGAAAGGGAGCCGGCCTGAAGCGCGTCGCCGGCGGTTTCATCATCATCGATGATCCCGCGAAACCGGACGAGGCCCTTTCGCCCGTGCAGCGCGACAAGGTCCAGTTCTGGTTCGAAAACACGCTGAAGAGTCGCCGCAATTCCTCGGACCACACGCCGATCATCATCTGCGCGCAGCGCATCTCCAGCGAGGATCTGCCCGGATTCGTGATGACGAACTACCCGCTCGAGACACGCGTGATCAAGCACGCCGCGCTCGTCAACGGCGAGAGCATCATCCCGGAGACTGTATCAACCGCGTCACTACTGGCCACGCAGCGCGTCAACCCGTTCGCCTTCGCCGCGCAGTACCAGCAGGAGCCGATCATCCTTGGCGGCAACCTGATCAAGACCGACGATTTTTTCTACTTCGATTCCGTCGATCTGAAGTGGGAGAAGAAGATCATCACCGTGGACACGGCTCTGAAAGCCAAGCAGCACAACGACTGGAGCGTATTGCAATTGTGGGGACTGCTGGAGAAGAAGGCCTACCTCCTCGACATGATCCGCGGCCGCTGGGAGTCGCCGGCACTGCTGACCAACGCCCAGGCCTTCTTC
>CAZIWB010000040.1:4444-51244 GCA_964542655.1 uncultured Cellvibrionaceae bacterium | reverse complement strand
GGGGCGCAGAGGCGCGATAAACGTTTGTCCCGAAATTTCACATAGCTTTATGCTAAATTGGAAAGAATCGCGGGGTTTCCGGCATCGATTCTTTCCCTGGAGTGAACAATCATCACCACCAATCTCGCAATCTGGGTTAATAATCGAGCTCCCATCTCGCACCCACGGTTAATAATGGGTGTTTCGCATTTTGCGAAAGGTCTTCTATAATCAAAGTCCTATGCGCGCAGATTTTGACCTCAATGAAGACGGCACGACCACGCCTCGGCACATCAAGTTCCGGGACGGGCGCGGCCGACCGCGGGGATACAACCCTGAGAAGGCGGCACGCATCGCCGCGCAGATCGAGTCCGGGGAAACGGAAGGGCTCGACGAGAACGACGCCAACGTCCTGAGCGTCCGCAAGGCGAGAGCATCGGTCAGTAAGGTTGAGGCCGACGCTGCCAACGCCTGGCTGAAGCACAAGATTGACAGCGGCGAGTATCTGAGCCGTACAGCCTTCCGAGAAGCCGCTGCCACGGTGTTGTCCGAGATTGCACAAGCGCTGCGCTCGCTCCCCGACGCCCTCGAACGACGCCACGGCCTGGCACCCGACGTGGTGCAGGCGGTCGAGACAACGATTGACGACGTGCTTGCGACGGCGGCGGCGTCGCTCGGGATGTTCGTTCAGGAAACGATCGAGGTATCAGAGTTCGCGAGGGAAGTGCATGTCTGACCACTTTACCCTAGCCCTGGCGGACGCATGCTCAGGGCACGCCGCTCTGCGCCCGCCGAACCGCGTCACCGTGGCCGAGGGAGCCGCCGCGAATCTCGTCGTCAAGCAGCCCGGTACGGCAGCGGGCCCTTGGAGTCCGGAAGAGACACCTTACATGGTTGAACCGATGAATTCCCTCGCCAGTAGAGGGCATGAGGCGACGGTGTTTGTCGGACCAGCTCGCACAGGTAAAACAGTTTCCCTGTTGTTGGGGTGGATGTCGCACAACATCGTCAACGATCCGGGGGACATGCTGTTCATCCAGATGACAAAGGACACTGCGAGAACGTTTTCAAAGACGGACGTGGATCGGGCGCTGCGCAACAGTCCGAACCTGAACTCCATGAAGTCGACAAGGGCGATCGACTCAAATACTTTCGACACCATGTTCGCGCACGGCATGTTTCTGCGCATTGCTTGGCCGACCATCACCAACGTTTCCGGCTCGACATATCGATACGTGGCGATCACAGATATTGACCGGATGGAGAACGCAGACGACGTGGACGGCGAGGGAAACTTGTTCGACCTTGCCAAGAAGCGAACGCAGACCTTCCTGAGCCGCGGCATGACACTGGTTGAGTCGAGCCCTGGTAAGCCGATCACCGACCCGAACCATCGACCGGCCACACCCCACGAAGCGCCGCCCGTGGGTGGCATTCTCAGTCTATACAACCGCACTGACCGCCGCCGTTGGTATTGGGCGTGCCCGGACTGCCATGTTCGGTTCGAGGCGGCACCAGGCCTCGGGCTGTTCAACCTACCGGACGACGAGACGCTGATAGACGAAGTGCGGACGATGAACATTCCGGCGTTTGCCAAGCAACACGCCTACGTCGTCTGCCCGTGTTGCGGCTCCATGATCGAGCCAAAGTGGAAAAAGATGCTGAATTCCTCCGGTATCTGGGTGCCTGACAACCTACTACTGGACCCGAAGGGCACGTTCGAGGGGGAACCGCAGTTCAACGAGCACGGAGCGATGGAATCCAAGCTGCGGGGATACTGGCTCGGCGGCGTGGCTGCGTTTTCGCAGAACTGGGCGTCGATCATCGAGAACCACCTGACGGGCCTACGGGAATTCGCACTGACAGGGGACGAGCAGAAGCTCAAGCAGACGGTCAACACGGATCAGGGTGCGCCCTACATGAGTCGACACCTGATCGCGTCCAAAGGGCAGAACACCCGCCCCGAAGACAGAGGTGACCCGACCATGCAGCGGCACGTTGTTCCGGCTGAGACCCGCTGCCTCGTGGCGTCGGTCGACGTGCAAGGGGGTGTCAACAGCCGCTTTGTCGTGCAGGTTCACGCCGTCGGAGTCGAGAGAGAGCAATGGCTCGTGGACCGCTTCGAGTTGAAGGACTCCATGCGCTCCGGTATGGGTACGGAGTTCGCACCAATCGACCCGGCTAGACACGCGGAAGACTGGGACGTACTCACAGAGAAACTGCTGCGGGCCACATGGCGAACACCAGACGAGACGCGAGAGATCAGACTCAAGGGTTTGATCGTCGACACGGGCGGGGAGGACGGAGTATCGGACAACGCCTACGCCTGGTATCGACGCCTGCGCAAACAGCGGCTGCACAACCGCGTCACGCTCTACAAAGGGGGCACGACCCCGAGCGCGCCGGTCATCAAGGAATCAATGGTCGGCAAGCGCACTGTCAAGGACAAGGGTGACATTCCACTCCTGCTGGTGAACCCAAACCTTGTGTCGGACATCGTCGCGGCCGGTTTGAAGCGCACCTCGCCTGGCCCTGGCTATATTCACTTCCCGGCCCCGCGTCACCCAGTGAACAACCCCAACGGCTGGTTGTCTCCAGCATTCTTTGACGAATTGTCCGCCGAGGTGCGCCAGGCGAACGGCACCTGGGCGAAAGTGCGGGCTCGCAACGAGAGTTTCGACCTTTGCCGGATGATTGCCGCACTGCTGTTGCGCCTTGGACTCGATAAGATTCGCGATTGGACCCGCGTCCCGCCGTGGTTGGCACCACTGGATCAGAACAGCGAGATCGTGCTGCGGGAAGACCGCAGGGAGATGCAGGCCAACACTCCGGTTGAGCAGCCGAGCGAAGATGTTCGGGTTCTGAGACGACCACCCCGCAGGCCGAGACGGAGTTCGATGGCGGCGATTTGAGAAAATGATTGCACTTTGTTCGCGTTGTGCTAAACTGCAAAGCAAGACGAAAACGATCACAGGCAACAGGTGAACTCTCGTGCCCTAGCCTCCGACACTACGATCTGTGCGTTTTCGTACAGGGGTCCGGACCCCGATAAGGTGAAGGTGAACACCGGAGGTAAACCGTTTATTCGGCTCAAAACCAATCACTGCGCCTTGGCGAAGGCGCTTCGCTCGAAAGAGCGTCAAATACTGTTCGCGGTAATCACCCACGGAGCCTGCGAGAGCAGGGCCTTCGTGTGGACAGATTCTTCTACATTCTACAGGGCGGGCGCATACCCCGTTTCTGTTGGGCCAAGTCGAAATTCGGTGCTGAACCCACTGGAAAGTAGCAGCGTCAAAGCAGGGTTCAAGGAATCTGTCCTCACGAAGGTATTTTTCAACGGAGACCGCCCCGTGAAGTAGCGGGGAACATCTTGTCTGGACCTTTCACCGTTCGTGACGACGGTGCCTGTCACGGGGATAAGCCGAGCGAAAGCAGAGAAGCCCAAAGGGGTCCAGACAAGATGGTTTTTCTTTCGCGAAATTGAGCCGCAGGGGATTTTCGAGACTTTCGCAGACACTTTACGCTGCAAAAGGATCGAAACCCTATGGCCGTCACACAATCCGACATCGATAACCTGAACGCGGCCATCGCGTCGGGCACTCGTTCCGTCACGCTCGGCGGTCAGACGATTATTTTCAACACGACCGAGTCTCTCATCAAGGCCCGCGACGACTTGCTCAAGCAGCAGGCCGCGACTTCCGGCAACCGCCGCCCCCGACAGACTTATGCGTACCTCGCAGGCCGGGGGTATGACTGATGGTGACTCTTTCCAAAAACGGCAAGCGCATCGGCCGACCCCCCAAGGCGTCTCTCGAACCCACTCAAGAGCAGCAGCAAGACGCAGCGGTCATGAAGTGGGCGAAGTCCTTCATGAATCGCTACGACGCCGCAGGCCGCGGTCGTCGTCTCGCCGGTTGGACGCCGCCGTCTTCCGGGCCGAACGTTGCTATGATGGGCGTGCAAACGCTCCGGAACCGCACACGGGATTCGATCCGCAACGACTGGGCTGCGCGCTCTTCCGCGCAGAAATGGGGTACTACCCTCATCGGTGTCGGTATCACCCCCCGCTTCAAGCGAATCAAGGACCCAGCCCGCCGCCAGGAACTGAACGACCTTTGGGACGACTGGGGGGCCGTGGCAGACGCCGACGGCGTTCTCGACATCTACGGCATGCAGACGCTCGTCATCAAGGCTTGGGTCGATGGAGGCGAGTGTTTCGCCCGCCGCCGCAGCCGTTTCGACGACGAGGGTTTTCCGGTGCCAATGCAGGTCCAACTGCTTGAGGCGGACATGGTCCCCATGCTTGACGTGGATCAGTACCAGGGACTGCCTTCGGGCCATATCATCCGTTCCGGCATTGAGTTGAACAAGCGCGGACGCCGCATTGCCTATTGGGTTTACAAGCAGCACCCCGGCGATCAGCGCGGAGCGCTCAACATCGGGGCCGACGACCTGGTGCGCGTACCGGCGTCCGAGATGACCCACATCTTCGAGCCTGAGCGACCAGGTCAGTTGCGCGGCGTCTCCATCCTCGCACCCATTCTTGCCCGCCTGCGAAACGTTGCGGATTACGAGGACACGACACTCGAACGGCAGAAGATTGCGAACCTGTTTGTCGCGTTCATCAAGCGCTCGCTACCCAACTTCGACCCGAACGACCCAAACCTAGACGGACTGACGGGGCAAGAGTTCGAGGAAATGGTGGGCGACTCAACGCCGCTTGTACCGCTCAAGCCGGGTCTGTTCCAGGAACTTGAAGACGGCCAGGAGGTGCAGTTCTCAAACCCACCCGAGGCGGGCACCACGTACAGCGATTACATGCGTACGAGTCACCTTGGAACAGCCGCGGGGGCGGGACTGCCCTACGAACTGATGTCCGGGGACATCAAGGAAGTCAGCGACCGCACGCTGCGCGTCATCGTCAACGAGTTCCGTCGTCTTGCCGAGCAACGGCAGTGGCAAATGGTCATCCCTCAGTTCTGCCAGAAAACGATTGACTGGTTCGTCGCAGCCGGAGTTCTCATCGGCAAGATCGGAATGGGCGAAGCCGATGACGTGCGACGTGTCGAGCACGCGCCTCATGGGTGGGCACACATCCATCCGGTGCAGGACCCGCAAGGTAAGAAGCTCGAACTCGAAATGGGCACTCTCAGCCGCTCCGCGATCATCGCTGCACGAGGCGACGACCCCGAGGCGATGGACTACGAGCGTGCCGATGACATGGCTCGCGAGAAGGACCTCGGCCTGTGGGTCGACCCGATGGGGGTTGCGACCCCACAGGGGGACCGGGAGGACGGAGACGACGACGAGGTGTCTGACGGAGAGTACAGCGCCCCGCCGAACCCGAGCATGCGAGAGAAGCGGGAGCGACGCCTTGCTGCCCTCGCCCGATGACGGGACGGGACTATGAAATACGCACCCACCTTCGCGAAGTACAAGGCGGCGAGCGCATCGCTCGGGAGCTGAGATGAGACAGACATTCTTGGAGAACCTTGACAAACTTTGCTTGCTCGCGACAGCGGCGAACGCTCACCCTTGGGTCGAGCGGTACAGAAGCATTCGCAGGGCGGTGCATAGCTGGATGTTCTCGACGGGCACGCAAGGTATTGAGTTGTTCAACGCCCTCGCCCTGCTAATCTGGGCCGCAGCGTTGCTTGACGACAGACTACTGTCTCTGTCGGTCTACATCGGAGCGAAGGTTTACATGCACCCGTGGGCCAACGAAGCGTTGTCGGTGATGTTCGGGGCGGCGGCAGTATTCGCCATTGCCGGTTTGTTCAGAAAGGACAAAGAGGCTCGCAAACTGTCGAGTTTTGCCCTTCAGATTGGGGGACTTGCCTGGGCCTGCGTAGCCCTTAACTTTCTCGCGACGTACCCGCCTTTGAACACAGGGGTCGGGCTTTATGGGCTGCTGGCGTTCGTCGCCTGGAGCGCAGGGTGCTACCTGTGGGACGAATGAATCGTGATCGAACTACTGGCCGACGTGCTGACAGTCAAGACACTGCTCGGCCTAATTGGTTCAATTCCTGGGGGTCTGCGAGCCTACGTGCTTGCTCGCGCCAATCATTCCCGCGCCCGAGCGCTGTCGGACCTTTTGATTGGAGCCGTTTTTGCAGCTTCAGTGGCCGAGATGCTGACGCCCAATCAGTATCCTGCCGCGGCTTTAATGGTTGGTTTGTTCGCGGGTCTCGCTGGTGGCAGGGCTCTCGACGCCCTTTTTGAGCTCATTCCGGAGGTCGTGCGGACGCTCGCCCTTGGATGGGCCCGCAAGATGGTCGGAGAGTCTGGAGAACATAGGTTGAGACGGGCGAGCGGATGGGGGTCGGTCGAGCCCCCTGTGAAGCATCGGGACAGAGAATCGTTCAGAGAGGATTGACATGACATTTGAAGAGGCTTTCGAGAGACTGATCGGGCACGAGGGTGGCTATGTCAACCACCCTGACGATCCCGGAGGCGAAACAAACTGGGGGATCACCAAGCGAACGGCCCTAGCCAACGGCTATACAGGCGACATGCGCGATCTGCGCCGCGACCAGGCCAAGACGATCTACCGCAACGCTTACTGGAATCGCGCCAAGGCTGATGAATACGACGGGGCGATTGGCTATCAGCTTTTCGACGCCGCAGTGAACCACGGCATGGGCAATGCGGTCCGCTTCTTGCAGCGCGCTGTCGGCGTGGCTGACGACGGGGTGATCGGGCATATGACCGTGGCAGCGATCCGTAGCATGTCCGTGACTGATGTACTGGCACATTTCAATGCCGAGCGACTGGAGTTCTACACCAAGCTGAGTACGTGGCCCACATTCGGCAAGGGTTGGACCCGACGAGTTGCGCACAACCTCAAATACGCGGCGGATGACGCATGAATCCTCTTTTCTTCTACATGCCCCTTTTCTGGTGGCACTTCTGGCTATGATTTATACCCACGTCGCAGCCCTGCTCTTCGGTGCCGCCATAGCGGCCACATCAGCCTGGCAGATCCAAGGCTGGCGCTTCAACAGCCAGATCGACACTCTCACGGCCAGCTATGCGGACGAGCGCACCAAAGCCGAGGAACGTGCCCGCGCTGCGGAGACCGTCTTCAACATCAAATACCAGGAGGCACTCAATGACGCCAGAAAACGTGAGGCGCTGCTGCGCACTGAGCTGTCTAAGCTTCGCACTGTTTCTGACAGCTTGCGCGACCAAGCCGCTACCGCTGCCCGCCGACTTGCCGACGCTCCCCCCGCCACCGTCCTTGAGTACACCATTGCCGTCAACACCGTATACGACGACTGCCGCAGAGCGTATGAGGACATGGCAGGAACAGCTTCAGGGCACGCATCTGATGTCCGAACCCTCCTGGACGCCTGGCCCGTAACGAAGGAGCCCTGATGTCCGTTTTCAAGATCACCAATTTCGGCGGCCAGATCCCGCGAGTCTCCCCCAGGGCGCTGCCGGCCGAAGTGACTCCGCAACCAATCGCGAAATTGTGCCGCAGTGACCTTTGCCAGGCTATTGCGCACAATTCGCAGCAATCAGTAAAGGACTAGGCATGCGCCCTTGCTTTAAATTCACGGCGAAGGCTGGTGACAAACCGGCAGTCCTCGCACTAGACGAGGAAATTGGCTTTTGGGGAACCCAAGCCAAAGACTTCCGTGCCCAATTGAACGCCGTCGAAGGCAACGCTCTCGACGTTGAGATCAACTCGCCAGGCGGCGACGTGTTCGCAGGTCTCGGCATGTACAACATGCTGCGCACCTGGGCCGCGCACGAAGGGCGAAGCGTGACCACCCGCATTACGGGTGTCGCTGCGAGCATCGCGAGCATCATCGCACTCGCCGGAGACAAACGCGAAATGCCGAGCAACGCTTTTGCGATGGTTCACGCTGTGTCCAGTTTCGCATGGGGCACTGCCGACGAACTACGCGAAGCAGCCGATGTGACGGACAAGGTGCAGGGCTCGCTGCGCAACATCTACGTGGATCGCATGGGCATCGACGAGGCCAAGGCGACCGAGATCATGGCGAAAGATACGTGGCTCACGGCTGATGAGTGTCTTGAGATGGGTTTCGTGACCAACCTGACAGACGCGGTCGAAGCGACAGCGAAGTTCGACCTTGCCCGCGCCGATCTACCGGAACACGTTGCTAAGGTCTTCAAGGCCAAGGAAGAAGCCCCTGTCGTCGAAGACAAGACTGACCCCATTCCGGAGCCAGAGGTCGTGTCCGAGGTTGTGCCAGAGACACCTGTAGCCGAGCAGATCGTCGCGGAAGCGAAAGCGTCTGGCTTCGAAGCGTTGTCCGCATTCTTCGCGGTCAACTTCGACGCTCTCGACAAAGCCAAGGAGCGCATCGGCCAGGCTCGTGAGATCGCCGCGTTGTGCAAGTTTGCCAACAAGGCGGACATGGCGGCGCAAGCGATCCGCACTGGAAAGAGTGTTTCGGATGTTCGTGCCGAATTGGTCAAGGTATTGGCCGAGGCTGATGAAGAGACACACACCTCGAACGCCCGCAAGGACGAAACCAAAGGGAAGGACGCCGCCGTGAGTTCCAGCGTCAACCCTACTGCAATCTGGAACTCGCATAACAGCCAAGTGAAGAAGGACGCCAAATGAGCACTCCGCTGACTTCCCATCCGCGCCTTGCCGCGTTCGTTCTCTCTGAGGCGAGCGGTCAGCGTTCCCGCGAAAATGTCGTGGTCACTCAGACCGGGACTGCAATCAAATCCGGCACTGTCCTGGTCAAGAGTTCGACGATCGGTTCGACCGGTACGTTCTCTCGCGATGAAGGAGCTATTGGCAACTTCACCTCGGGTGCGATCGTCGTTGGCACTGCCGCGACACCAGGCACCTACACAGGTGAGTTCCTGACGGCCACGACCTACACACTCAAGGACCCCGAGGGTGAAGAGGTTGACGACGGTGCAACCGGTGTCGCGTTCAGCGCTGGTGGACTGGGCTTCACGCTGACCGCAGGCGCAACTCCCGCCGAAGAGGGCGACCTGTTCACGATCGTCGTGACAGCCTCGTCCGCCAAGTACATCCCATACACCGCCGATGGTGCAGCTGGTGATGCGGCGGGCATCTTGTACAGCCATCTACCAGCCGCAACGGGTGACGTGGCTGCGGTGGCCTTCGTGCGAGACTGCGAAGTCAACCGCAAAGCACTGATCGGCCTCGACAACGCAGGTGAAGCGGACCTCGAAGCTGTCGGCATTCAGGTGCGCGGCGAAACCGGCGCGCTTGGTATTCAAACTCCGGCTCTCTGAGCCAGCAACAACTCAGGAGCTACAGAAAAATGGCAACACTTGACATTTTCAACGATGACGCCTTCTCGGTGACTTCGCTCATCGGCACCATCACGGACATTCCGCGGGTGCCGACGCAGTTGGGCGACGAGGGGTTGTTCACAGAATCCGGTATGACCACCACCACGGCGTTCATCGAGCGCACGGGTTCTGGTCTGAAACTGGTTTCCGCAGCCCCCCGAGGTGGCGTGGCAGACACGGTTGGTCGTCAGAATCGCAAGCTGATTCCTGTCGCCGCAGTGCACCTGCCTCAACGCGACACCATCCTGGCCGACGAGGTTCAAGGTATTCGCGCCTTCGGTTCCGAGACCGAGGTGGAAGCGGCCAGTGCACTGGTCCGCCGACAACTTGCTGTCTTGAAGGGCAACATCGACCTAACCCTCGAATACCACCGTGTCGGTGCTCTCAAGGGCAAGGTGCTCGATGCAGACGGCGTGTCTGAACTGTACGATGTGTACGCGCTGTTCGGCATGACACAGCAGACCATCGGGTTCAACATCGCGACGGCCAGTTCAACCGTTAACCTGAAGCAGAAGGTCGTCGACCTGAAGCGCGCCGTTCAGGCGAAACTCGGGGGCCGCAGCTTCCGTCGCATTCGGGTGAAGTGCTCTGAGGCTTGGTTCGACGCCTTCGTTGGTCACGACAAGATGGCGAAAGCCTGGGAGCTGTGGAACAGCGGTGCTTTTGCCCGTCAAGATCAAACGACTGGCGACTTCGAGTTCGCAGGCGTGGTGTTCCAGATTTACTCAGGCGGCGTCGGTGGTCAGGACTTCATCCCCGCAGGTGAGGCATACGCCTACCCTGAAGGCGTGCCGGGCATGTTCCAGATGAAGTTCGCTCCTGCGGACTACATGGAGACCGTCAACACGATGGGTCTGCCCTACTACGCTAAACAGGAAGTGTTGCGCTTCAACAAGGGTGTTGAACTGGAAAGCCAGTCCAACCCGGTGGCGATCAACACCCTGCCCGAGGCCGTCATCAAGCTGACCACGAGCGCCTGATGAGTAGCGTCTTCGGACGCATGGCACAGGGCATCCTTTCCGTGCTCGGGGAGGATGCCCTTTTGCGTGAAGCGGTGCCATGCAAGATCAACATCGAGCACGGGGTCCAACTCACGGGGATAGACGGCGAGTCCGCCGCCTATCGCGGAGACCTGGTGGTTGAGAGAGACGTGGCGACGATTCTAAAGACCGCCGATCCGAAGTCGGGGGATCGCTTCAAGTTCAACACCAACTCCGGCCCCCATGCTGATCAAACCTGGCGGCTTGAATCAATGATCGAGGACAATGGTTACACACGCCGCTTTGTCGTTCTGAGGGTCTCCTGATGGCGACGACGGTCTTCAAGGTTGACGTATCGCAACTCGAAGATTTCGCGGGGCGACTGGAGAACCTGTCCGCAGAGAAACTGCACCTGGCGACTATCGGAACGTTGAACCAGGTCGTCGATCGCGCCTACGTTCTCGGACGAGAGCGCATGCTGCTTGGCATCAACCTTTCGGACGACTTCTTGCAGCGGCGCATGGAGGTTCGGTACGCGACCCGCACGCAGCGGTATGCGCAGATCACGACCCACTACGGGGGTATTGGGGTCTCGCACTTCCGCCCGCAGCAGACGGTTCGCCCTGCGGTGTCACCTGTTCGGAAACTCAAGGGGGACCCCCCACGGGGGATCGCCCTGGGGGACAAGCAGGGCGGCGTCTCGGTCGAGGTAACGAGAGGCGCGCGCAAACGCATTCGTCTACCGGGAGTTTTTACTGCGCCGAACATCAAGGACACCGAAGGCAATCCGTTCGTGTTCCAGCGGATGGGGGGTCGCACGCGCACCGGCAGGGATCGCCTGAGACGGCTGTTCGGTCCATCACCCTATCAGTTGTTCAAGCATCAGATTCCTCTGTTGGAAGAGCCTGTTATGGAAGACATGCGAGAGACGCTGCTTGCCGATCTCGACGAATGGATCAGAAAGGAAATTGAGTCGTGATTCCAGCAGGAAAACCCATCACCAGTGCAGACGAGCTCGGGTTGTTCATCACCGACATTCTCAGCAACATCTCGCAGGCAAACGGCTTCGAGACGGACGTTGGCACGCGAGTGTTTCGCGGCAAACTCAAGCACGACGAAGACATCGTTCCATACTGCACGGTCATCGAAGGTGAAGACCGTCCGACCGATCAAGGGGACGAGAACGTGGCGGTCCGGCAGCAATACGCGATTGGCGCATATCTGACCTGTGACCCGGACAACCCGAACGATGCTGCGCACGCAGCGATCCGGGACATCAAGCGGGCGCTTTTTACTCGCGGCGAAGCCCCCGGTAGACGACGCATGGGCAACCGCGTGAAGAACCTCACGTATCTCGGCAAGGACATCGGCCCCCGCGCCGACGGGCGGGCGATCGTCTTCGGTGTTGTCCACATCGAGGTGCTGTTCGTCGAGAACTTGATTGCGCAACCGGCGTCCCCACCGGACCCCGAAGACCCTGAAGAGCCGGAGGAACCACCAATCGAACCTTAATTGCGAAATTCCACCGCAGTGGTCGCAACCACAGGTTGTAAGACACTTGGCACTGTTTATAAAACCGTTTTTATCGGCCCGGATGCAGGCCGTTTGAAGGAGCACTCTAATGGCTGCACGTTCGTTTCTAGGCGCTGGCGACATCTACATCAACCGGATGGTCGACGGCGTCAAGCAGGGCATGATTGGTCCCATCTACGCCGACAGTCTGTCGATCACCCCGTCGGTCAACACGGTTCAGTCCACCAGTAAGGGCCGCTACGACTACGGTCAGGTGTTGGAGTCGGTGAACATCGCGCAACCCACCGAGTTTGCGATGGCGTTGAAAGAAGTGACCGGCGACATCCTCGTGATGGCCTTTCTCGGTACTTCAGCCGCACACTCCGAAGTAAGCGGAAGCCTGTCCGATGCCGAAGTCACCGTTTCTGTCGGGAAGTGGGTTCCAATTGGAAAGCGCAACCTCGCCGCCCTGGTGACCGTTGAGGATCAAGCTGGAACTACGACCTACGTCGAGGGCACCGACTACCGCCTGAACCGACCAATGGGCTGGATCATGGCCCTGGAAGGTGGCGCTCTGACCGGACCGGGTGCCAAGGCATACGTCACCGGAGCCTACTCCGCAGTGTCCGGTACGAACATTAAGGGATCAACCCGCACTGAGGTTCGCGCCGAGATCATCTTCGACGGCATCAACCAGGCCGACGGCACGCAGTGCACTGTGACCATTCACGAGGCTGTGCTGTCTTCGGACTCCGAGTTCGACTTCCTGGCCGACGACTTCGGCACGGTCAACCTGACCGGCAACCTGAAGACTCCGGTCGGCAAGGATGCACCTTACGAAGTGCTGGTCCAAGACCCTGTCGCCTGATCGTCAGAGCAGGCGTGGCGGGGGCGAATCCCCGTGATACCGAGCCCGCCAGGTCACTCCGACTGGCGGGCTTAGTTTTTCTGGTGAACTGAGAAATAACGACATGGCGACTCGAAACTCAAGAGATGTGACGATGACCCTCGCCATTGAGGCGCTAGGGGAAGAGAACGTCGACCGACTGAAACAGTCGGTACTGCAACTCGCAAAGGAAGGCGGGGACGCGGCACCAGAGTTTCAAGCACTCGCCAATGAGATTGACCGAATCGGCAAGCAAGGGCAGGCGCTTCAGGCGTTTCAGGAGTTGTCCCGCGAAACCGACGAGTTGCGGGAGAAGCAACTTGCTGCCGCGCAGTCTGCGCAGAAGCTCGCAGACGAAACGGATCAGTTGTGGGCGTCGGTGCAGCGGACTCGCGCCGAACAGAAGGAAGCCACTCAGGCACTGGTCGCAGGGCGCACTGCCAACGTCGAGGCGGGCAACGCGATCCGTCTGCTGAAGACGGAATACGATGCCGCAGGTAAACAGACGCAGGAGTACCGGGACCGGCTGCGCGAACTGACGCAGGTCCAGGCGGAGTCGCGGTCAGCGCTCGTCCAACTCGGGGCCGCATCGTCTGAAGCCAACAAGAACGCACGGGAAGCTGAGATCGCGTTCGGCCGCACCCAGAAGGAATACACGTCTGCGGCAACCGCCGCAGACAAGTTGTCGGGCGCGTTGCGAGAGCAACAGTCTGCCCTTGAGCAGTCCGCCACCGCCGCCCAAGACCTTGGGGTTGCGACAGACGACGTGGCGTCTGCGGAAGCGGAACTGCTACAAACGCTCAACGCCGCGGGCAAAGCCGCGAAGGAACGCTCCGAGAGCATCAAGGGCATGGCGGAGGCAGACCGCCTAGCGGCCATCGAAGCCGAATCGATGCTCGAACTCTACAAGCGGGGTGAAGACGCCCTGCTGTCGGAGGTTCTCGCCTATCGCGAGGCGGAACAAGCGTCAGAGAGGTACGCTGCCGCCAAGGCGAAGGCCGCATCAGATGCCGAAGCGTGGCAGCGAGAAGCCGACGCGATTGTTGAAGCCGCCGAGGCTGCGCGCCGCCTTGAGGATCAGACGCGCCAGGTGATTGAAGAGCGGCGGGCGCTCACCGCGCAGAACCTCGCGGACCAGATGCGCGAGGAAGCCGCCGCCGCCGAGGAACTGACGGCACGCATGCGGGTTTGGGAGTCGGCGTTCGACGACATCATCCGCAAGGAAGAGGAAGCCGCCGCCGCAGCCAAGAGGTTGGACAGTGCGTTCGACAGCATCGGCATCCGACCGGCTCAGGAACTGGTTGCCGAGATCGAGCGCATCCGCGTTGCAATGCAGACGGTGGCCGACAGCGGGCAGTTGACCGGCCAGCAGTTGAAGATGGCGTTCGCGTCCGGTGAAGCGCAGATTGCCAAACTCGAACGCCAGATTCGGGAACTCAACGGCACGCTGACCCTCGCGGACAAAGCCGCAGGTATCTTCAAAAACTCGATGGGGCAGATTGCCATCGGAAACCTAGTTGCGGACGGCATCGCGTCGATCATCGAGCGCGTGAAGGACATGGGTCGCCAGTTCATCGAGGTGACGGTCACGACCGAACGCTTGCGCCGAGCACTCGATGCGATCTACAAGGACTCCAACCTCGCCGCGCAGCAGTTTGATGTTCTCCGGAAAGTCTCTCGGGAAGCGGGTGTTTCGGTTAACGAGATCAGGGATTCGTTCGTCCGGTTCTCGGCATCCGCACACTCCGCAGGCATCGAGGTCGGTGTTGCGAATGACTTGTTCCGCAACCTGACGATCGCAGGTGCCTCTCTCGGCCTAACGAGCGACTCCGTGGCGGGCGCATTGGACGCCCTGGCCCAGATGGCATCGAAGGGCGTGGTTTCGATGGAAGAGCTCCGGCAGCAGCTCGGAGACCGACTTCCCGGTGCTCTCGGACTCGCAGCCAAGGGTCTTGGCCTGACGGAACAGGAACTCATCAAGCTGGTTGAAACCGGCAAATTGACGACAGATCAGTTCTTCCCTGCGTTCTCACGCGCCCTCGTGCAGATGCACGGCGACACCAACACGATCGTCGGCGCTTGGGCACGCATGAAGAACATGCTCACCGAACTGGCGCAGGTGACAGGCGAAAGTGAGGACACGCTTAACGGAATGCGCCTGGCGGTTAAGGCGATCGGCACCGTCATCGGTGCGGTATCCCTAACCCTGGCGTCCTTCGTCGCCGGACTGAGCACCGCAGGCAAGGCTGCGATCCTACTCCACGAGACGTTGCGCGGAAACGGGCGCGAAGCATGGGCCTGGTTCAACGAGGAACTGACCAAGACTCGCGACAACTTGGCGAAGCAGTCCGAGGTGTTGATCAACTACGTCCGAGGTGTGACCACTGCGTCTGACAGCGTCCAAGATCACACCAAAGCGCTCGGTGCAAACACGACGGCGATTCTCACCAACGCCGCCGCACAAGAGACTGTCGCCGGGGCCGTCGGGGCGACCGGCAACGTCTACGTGCAGACACTCGCCAAGATGAGCCAACAGACCACCGCCGCCGAGGCGAACACGGTGGCTTCCGAGCGACTTGCCAAGGCCAAGAAACTCGAAGGTGACGCAATGATCGAAGCGGCGCGCTTGAGTGGCAACGCGGCCGAAGCCGCCGCCGCCAGCGCCCGTGCCGCCGAAGACAACGTGGCCGCGTCTGAGAAGATCGTTGAAGCCCGTCGCGCCGAAGTGAGCCTGACGCAACAGGCCATTGACGTGATCAACGCTGAAGGAACCCGCCGTGGCGGGCTGACTTCGGCCATGAAGATGCAGATCGACGCCCTCGACGAGACGATCACCAAGCAGCGAGCATCTCTCGAAGAGTCGGAGCAGGCGACAGAGCAACTGCGTGCCCAAGAGGCCGCGGTGCGAGTTCTTGCGAAAGCCTACGACGACAACTCGGGGAGCGTTGAGAATTTCCGCAAGAATATGAACGCACTCAAGGAAACTGCTGAGTCCTTGAAGCGGATCATCGACGCAGAGACACAAGCGCTCGCCGCGCTGAAAGCAGCCGTCGACGCCGGCCTGGTGAGCCAGGAAGACTATCTCCGTCGGATGGCGAACCTGGAGGCTCTTAAAAAAGAATACACCCGCACGACACGAGACGCTGCTGAAGCGGAAGCCCTGTTCCGGGACGCGGTCAAAGACGCCGCCGACGCGGTGTCTCGCAAGGCAGCGGCAGAGAGCGCAACCCTCGAAGTTGCCAAGGCAACGCTGTCGGTGTCCGAGGCCAAGTACAAGGCGATGGCCGAAGAGGCGAAGGCGTCCGGAAACCTGCAACTTGCCGCATACGCTGAAGCGCAGGCCCGCCGCGAGCACATCAAGGTCATGGAGATCGAACTTCAGATTCAACGCCTGAAGATCGCAGCTAAGGAAAAGGAAATTGAGATTCAGTTGCTGGCGCTCAAGGGTACGGACGACGAGACACGGGCCAAGCGGGAACAACTGGAGATCGAGCGCGAGTTGCTCAAGGCGCAGCGCGAACTACTTGGTGTTCAGGAAGCGGCGATCGCGTCCGAGAAAGCCAAGGCGCAGTCCATTGAACATGGCACCGACGCACGCAAGGGGTCTAACAAGGAAACCCGCACAAGCATTCAATTGCTGGACGAGGAAACTTCGGCCATCGATCGGTCGACGCAAGCTATGCTCCGTCGGATGAACATGGACAAAGAACGCTACTCGCTCAACACCGCAGGCGAGCGAGTGAACATGGCTGTGCCGACGGAGAAGTACATCTTCGACACCGCCAAGTCGCAGGGTCTGTCCGAGAAGGATGCCCTCGCGCTCACGGACAGCTTGTGGCGGGGGGTTGACAGCGCGACTGGCAGGTACGATGCGAGTACCAAGACGTACACCGACTGGTTCTCGCTGATGAACATCGAGATCAACCGAAAGGTCATGGAAATCGCCCGCCGCAACGCTGCTGCCGAGACGGCAAACACCGGGGCTTCAACAGGGGGGCATCAAACCCCTTCGGGCGCAAGCATGGCTGTTGGCACCACGGTTGACATCCGCATTAACGGGCAGTCTTCACAGGTTGGCGTGGCCTCGCAGCGGGACGCGCAGACCCTCATCAGCGCGCTGCGCACCCTTGAAAACCAAGCCAACACGGCCAGCAGAACATGAGCATCACCCTCTCTGACGGGAGCACGACTCTCACTCTCAACCCCGACCTGTTCTGGTCGGACGAATACAACTGGAACCCGGTTGAACAAGCCGCTGACCGGAGCGTAACTGGCGCAAACATCATCCAAGCGAGTGCTTTGCTGTCGGGTAGACCAATCACACTTGAACCCGAAGACGATTCAAGCGCCTGGACCTTGCGTTCGCAAGTCGAGACACTGCGAAATTGGGCCGCAGTTGCCGGAAAGCAGATGACTCTTACACTGCGGGGGGTGTCTCGAACAGTGATTTTTCGACATCAAGACGGCGGCTTTGAGGCCCGCCCGGTTCTGCACTATCGCGAGATGGTGTCCGCCGACTTCTATCGGGTCACGATTCGTCTGATGGAGGTTGCATAAATGTCAATACTTAGCGGCGACATCAAGTTGCTGAAATCGGCCGTCATGGCCGACGTACCGGAAGGTGGTGGCGCGCCGACTGCGAACGTGATCCCTGATGCCGTCAGCAACTCCATCTTCCCCGACATCTCGGAGCTTGACCGCGCGGGTGGCCGCGTGAATCTGCGCAAAGTCCACGTCTCGATTCAGACGGACGACACGGACACCTTTTTTGGCGGAAACGTCATCGTGGCCGAACCCTTTGCCGACCCTCGCGTGGCGGCGACGCTCTTTTCGACAGAGAACGTTTTTGACACTCGCGTACAGGCGCAGTCCAGAGTAGAGAGCTACCTGAACAAAGGCCCGGAGTGGGGTGGGTTCCTGTACGAAAACCACATCGCCGGTCAGCGGGCGGTACAACTTTTTCAGCGTGTCGGATCAGAACTTCCGCGCGTTGGTCAAACCCTGGTCATTGCGCAAAACGAAGGCCTTGGTAACCAGAAAGAGCAGTATGTCCGCGTGACCAAGGTGTCTCAGGTTGAGCGCACCTTCACCTATAACGTAGATTCCGACTACCAGGCTTGGGTAGTCACGCTGGACATCAGCGACGCGCTACGCCAGGACTACACCGGCACCTCAGCCAACCGACAGTTCGTTCGCGCTACGAACGCAGCCCTCATTCGCGACACGCTGGTGGCCGACGCTGGCTCGTACTACGGTTCATCGCGGCTCACACAAGCTGCCCAAATCGGCGACTTCAGCATCGAGGCGGAATCGATCTACACGCAGCTGGTGCCGAGCGCTCAGACGGAGACGCCTTTGGTCGATGTCAGTCTCACTCAGTCGACGCTGGGCTACAACCCTAGCGGCGATGTCATCGTCCAGACGCTCAACATGATATTTTCGACGACGCAGTCGATCTACGTAGGCGGCGGTATTCTCCCTGGATCGCTGACGGTGGATCGAGGCGGCGTTGTTCTGACGGACGCTGGTGGTGTGCTCTATAGCGGCGCTTCCCAGGTAGGCCTGGTGGACTATGAAAACGGTGTGCTGTCACTGTCGACCAACGTTTACGGCACGAACGCGGGCCTACACACCGTCACGTACACGCCAGCGGTAGGCACACGCATGATTGGCAGTTCCATCGGCGAGTACGTCACTGCCGAGAATCGGTCGCTGTCGAAGGTCTATCCACTGCCGGAAGTGCCGGCACCCATGAGCCTGTCGGTGAGCTACCAGGTCAACTCGCGCTGGTACGTGCTGCGCGAGGACGGCACAGGTGCGCTGCGGGGCAATGACGCATCCTACGGTGCTGGCACGCTGAATCGAACGACTGGCACTGTGGTGGTCACTTTCGGTGCCTTGCCGGATGTGGGCAGCGCCATCATCTACCAGTGGCTACCCGGCCTCGTAGCAGACAAATATCCGCTTGCTGAGATGAGCTTCGGTGCCAAGGTGTTCCACCAGATCATCTTGACGAAACCGAATCCGGTGCCCGAAACCATCGTCATCACCTGGGATCACGGTGGCGCGAAAACCGCTTCGGTGGACGCCAGCGGCACGATCAGCGGCGACGCCACTGGCGTGGTACGTGGCCGCGATATCTACCTGTCTCCGAATGCAATACCTGCGAAGGGCACCGAGTTCAGTGTGGCTTACGACCACCGAATCACGGACAACGTCGCAACCGATCTGACGGCCGGAAACCGGGCAGTGACCGATCAAGGCACCGAGTGGCGACTCACCTTCGCCGAGGTCACTGGGGACTTGCAGAGTGGCGAGATCGAGTTCAGCGCCCTGTCACCTTTCTCCCTGGTCAACGGCGTGCAGCAAAGCTGGGGGTTGTCCCAAAACCTTCTCATGTTCCACGGCGGCAAGGTGTACATTGCCGCCAATCGATTCGTTCCACCGATCGAAGCCGGTACGGTGGGCACCAACTATATCGAGTTCGCCAAGACGTTCGCGGCCTTGGTCCCGGTCATGGTGACTGACACCATCCCCCAGCCCGTAGGTGACCTGGGCGATGTGGTGGTCTCGACCTCCAGCATGTTCACGCAGGTCAATGGAACGCACCAGACTGCCTCTGGTGGCTTGATGCGCGTGCTGACCGGACGCATCTTTTCTGGCATTGAGACCATCGCATCAGCAGTAGACACCTACACAAGCGATGCACTACGCCTTTACGGCACTACAGGTTTTGGCGAGCTTTCCGCCATTCGGTTCACGTTCGCGAGTGAGACCTACGCAGACTCTTACCTGGACGACGCGCTCTACAAGAACGTCTCCACCGCCACGGGCCTGGGTGAGGCTGTTGGCACCATCGTTCCGGCACAGGGCGTGGTGAACATCGAGAACTGGGCGGCCGGAGCCAACCCAGCCGTGACCAACTGGTCAGCATCGCTCGTGCCGCCCACGGCTGGCATCAACGCGCCGTACAACGCCGCGTTCGTCGTTCTTCGGACAGCAGCCGCGCCGCTGAGACCATCGAGCATGACGATCAGCGGGACCATGCTGGACGGTACCGCCTTCACCGCCACGGCCGATGCGGCGGGGCAGTTCAATCACGCCCGCGTCAAGGGCCGCCTGAATGTGGAAGCGGGCGTGGCCGAGGTCTACTTCGTGCACCCGACAACGGGACCGGAGATTGACCTGTCGTTCCTGGGCATCTCAGGCCTGACCACGGCGAAAGCCAGCTTGGTGAACACCTCGACGCTGAAGTACAACGCCGTGGCATACACCTACTTGCCGCTGGATGCCGACATCCTGGGCTTGGACCCGGTGCGCCTGCCCAGCGATGGCAAGGTGCCTGTGTTCCGTCTCGGTGGCTTTGCCGTAGTCGGACACACCGGCAGCATCACGGCCACGGTGAGCAACGGCCAGACCATCGATTGTGGCCGCGTCAGGTTGTCGCGTGTCAGAGTGCTGGGCGACAACGGATCAGTCATCAACACCGGCTACACCGCAGACCTCGAAACAGGTACGGTGTCTTTTGTCGATGTCAGCGGGTACAGCCAGCCCGTGACGATCCAGCACCGGGTCGAAGATATGGCGGTTGTGTCTGACGCGCAGATCAGCGGGCTCATCACGTTCACCAGGCCGCTCACGCACGACTACCCGGCGAGCAGTGTTGTGTCCAGCGCATTGATTACAGGTGATCTCTTCGCCCGTGTCAGCACGGTATTCGACCAGGCTACCTGGACCAATGTCTGGTCTGACACAGTGATCGGCTCCGTAGCCACGGCGACGTTCAACAACACGGCATACCCGATCGCAGTGACCAACCGTGGGGCACTTACGGAGCGCTGGGTGATTCGCTTCACCGGGTCTACCTCCTTCGAAGTCATCGGTGAAAACGTGGGTGTGATCGCTGTGGGAAATACCTCGACAGACTGCGCCCCAAACAACCCCGCCACCGGGGTGCCATACTTCACCATTCCAGCCCTTGGCTGGGGTTCTGGCTGGGCCACAGGCAACGTGCTGCGTTTCAACACCATCGGCGCGGGCTACCCGGTGTGGGTGGTTCGAACGATCCAGCAAGGGCCGGAAACCGTACCTGATGACACCTTCGCGTTGCTCGTGCGCGGCGACGTGGACACCCCCTAATCGGAGAGCTTCATGCCAGCAGATACCACTGTCAAATACTTTCATGCCGACCAAGTTGGAGCGCCCACCCTCAACGGCATTCAGGGCTCACTCATTGCCGTCCTGGATGCCTGTTTGCAGGACGGCTTCGGCCTGAAATCCGTAGACTCCCTAGTTGTAGTCGACGGCATCGCCACCGCGACGATCGCCACGGGCCACGGCTTTGATCCCGATATGGTCGCACTCGTTGAGGGGGTGACGCCGAGCGGGCTGAACGGCGAGAAGCGCGTGCTGAGCACCTCAACCACCACGCTGACTTACGACGCCACTGGGGTCCCTGACGGCGTTGCCACGGGCACGATCGCAATCAAGGTCGCACCTCTCGGCTGGGCCAAGGTGTTCAGCGCTACCAATGTTGGTGTGTACCGTGCGACGAGCCCCGAAGGCACTCGCATGTATCTGCGCGTAGACGAGACCGTAGACGGGCGCGAGGCCCGCGTGCGCGGTTACGAGACGATGAGCGATGCTACGACCGGTACAGGCCCGTTCCCAGCGCTTGGACAGCAGGTAAATGGTGTGCACTGGCCCAAGGCGAACGCAGCCTCAAGCAATCGTCGCCAATGGACGATCATCGGCGACCACCGAACGCTCTATTTTCAATCCAGTACGGTCGATGCTGTAACCAACCCGACAGGTGCTCTCGTGGCCGGTTCCGTCTGGAAGTTTGGAGACTTCAAGTCATTCCGAGCTGGCGACCCTTACGCCTGCCTGTTGTGCGGAACAACCGCCGCTCAGTATGTGGTCACCTCTTCGCAGCCTTCGTCAGTCGAATACGTCCAAAATAACTTCACGACAACGGCTTTGCGCTATGTACCAAGATCGTATACAGGGGTTTCCGGCTCGTCAGTCTGCGAGCTGCTTTCCGAATTGATAATCGCCGCGCCAAGCGTTAGCGGAGTATCCGGACTCTCCCTTACCTACCCCAACGGCCCTGACAATGCGCTTGTTCTCGGACGCGCCTTCGTTACCGAGCGAAACCCTGACATCTTTCGCGGGCGGACACGAGGTGTCTACAGAACACCCCAGTCTTGCCAAGCTGCGTTTAACGCGCGCGACAAGATCACAGGCACTGGCGACCTAGCGGGCAGAACATTGCTTGCGGTTAGATGCGGGGGACCTGCTCAAGTAGCGGCGGGGGGCGTTTTGTTCTTTGACATAACTGGCCCGTGGGAGGTTTGAATGTCAGCAGCACGCTATTGGCGTTTCTCGGGCTTCGACACCTATGGCGGCGCGGACCTCGCGATGAGCGAATTCGCGCTGTACGAGGCCGGTGTGCGTGTCGATACGGGCGCGATGCTGACCGCCACTTTCGCACCGACCACGGGGTCGATAGCTGCGTTGAGCGATGGCAACAACACCGCCACGTGCGGCTGGTCCGTGCTCCGCTACGGCTCGCCGGGCTTCGCGCTCATCTATGACCTGGGTAGCTCGAAACTGGTGGACGAACTGCGCATCGGGGCGGGCTCCAGCAAAGGCGGTTTCCCCGTGTGGCTCCTCGTGCAAACCTCCAGCGACGGTGTGGTTTGGGGCGATGGACTGCCGCTGAGAGGCATCGAATGGCCAGGAGCATCCACGAACGCGGTTCTGACCGGGGACATGAGCCTGGGCGCATCCCTCGGCTTGCTGCTTAAGTTCAAAGGCCCCAACAACAGCACGTTGATCACGGACCTGAGCGCATCGGCCAAAAGCGTGACGGTCAACGGCGGGGCAAAGATCAGCACGGCCCAGAGTCAGTCTGGTGGATCGTCACTGGTTTTGAACGGATCGACTGACTATCTGAGCATTGCTGCATCAGACTCGTTCGCCTTTGGCACGGGCGATTTCACCATTGAGGCTTACGTAAGACCCGTGGCGTACACCGGCGGGCGCTTCGGGGTCTTCAGTACGCAAAGGCAATCAGCGTCCGCTCCCTTCGGGCTCAATTTTGGACTCTATGGTGTGTTGGGCACGCCTGTGCTGCAAATCATCTATGGCTGGAACAGCCATGGTTACTACGCCGCGCTGCCTGGCAATATCTTCGATGGGAGTTTTCATCATGTGGCGGTGCAAAGAAGGTCCGGCGCGATGGAGTTGCTCGCCGATGGCGCTAGGTTAAGCCTTTCCACCGAGGGCAGTGGTGTGGCCGCTGGCGTCAGTTTCACCGACACCTCTGCGGTCATCGGGCGCGCGTTCGCGACCGCATCGCTTGAGTACTACAACGGCTACTTGGACGAAGTGAGGGTGGTCAAGGGGTACGCTCTCTATGGCGCCACGTACACGCCTCCTGCCACGCTCTATGCCGGTGCGGACCTGCCTGCAAGGGGCGCCGTTAGCTTCGCCCCTCAACTCGCCTCCCCCTACACGCCTCCTGCGTTTGGGGCGAACTTCAACCCCATGGTCAAAAATGGCCATCGCTTGGACTTCCAGGGCGACGGCTTCATCACGGCCACCGTCAAGCAGAAGGGGGAGCCTGCGAACGTGCCCGTGCGGCGCAAAGTGCTGTGTCTGGACATGCTGTCCAGCAGGGTGGTCGATGAAACGTGGAGCGATGCACTCACCGGGCAGTACACCTTCCGCTACCTCGACCGCTCACGCCAGTACACCGTGATCAGCTATGACCACAAGCTGGCCTATCGAGCCACCATCGCGGACAGTCTCACGCCGGAGAAGATGCCGTGATCGGAGAGGACGTCTCTTTCAAGGTCGCGGCGATGCAAGGCCGGCTCAATCGCCTCAATGAGGGTGCCGGCAGTGCCACTATCGAGTGCTACGGCACCGTGCGGCCGGCCAAGGGTGGTCCTGCCGGGGCCGGTGCACTGGCGATCATCTCGCTCGCCGATCCGGCTGGCATCATCGACGAAGAAGTGGGCACCCTGACGCTGGTGCAGACCGCAGACGCCCTGATCCTGTCCACCGGCATCGTGCTCTGGTGCCGCGTGAAGAACGGAGCAGGTGTGTTTTGCTTCGATATCGACGCCGCCGAACAGGGCTCTCCCGAGGAGTCCTCGGCCGAGGCTATATTCAGCACGACTCAGCTCTACGCAGGCGGCGGTTTGCGTTTGGTGTCTTGCGTGCTGGGGTAAAGCGTGGACGAAGCCAATCTCGTCTTTGAGGGCTCATGGCCACCGCCGGCTGACCTACTGTTTGGTGGCGACGCGACCGGAGAACCGGGCCGCGTCGACGTGGCGCTCGCGGGGACGTTCGATGAACTCACCGTCCGTGTCCGCGTCTCGCCGAGTGAGAAAGTCTCCATCACCGGCCACTTCGACGAGATGACGGTAGCGGCCATCGCTCAGTATCACTCGAACACAGCCCGCCCCTTGGTCTGCCACACCACGTCAAGCCATCAGACTGCCGGCAGATTGCAGAGCGGTGTGGACCTCACCCATCAGAGAGCGAAGGCATCACCAGCAGGCTGGCACAGCCCACACACCCGCGCGGATCGCCTGTCCGCATGGATTGAAAGCAAAACGCCGCGTGTGTTGATCAAATCCCGCAGCAACTTTGCGTCTGCGCATGAGCCGGGCACGCCGGTGCGCCCAGGAGTAGAAGTCAGGCACCAAGACGCGGACCGCACGCTGCGCCTCCTGCTCAACAGCGCGTTTGAAGCAGCCTCCCTGCGCCGCGCCTGGACCACCTTCAGGCATCAGGACGGTACCAAGACCAGGACTGAGCGTAGGACGGCACATCAGGAAGCCTCCCTGACAGGTCGCTGGATCGTCACAAGCGCACAGCTTGCCACACCGATGTCGAGGCAATGGTACGCAGACCACGAAGACGCCATGCGACCCCCTCCTGGCATCAGCTACCCGCCAGTGATCCCGGTAGAGCCACCCTTCACTTGCTACACGCCGGACGGCAAACTGCTGTTCGAGCACCTGCGGATCGCCGGGGACACGAACCTGGTGTTCATCTGCGAGGGGGCCCCCGGCCCCGATCCGGAACCCCCCGCGCAGATCGTCGTTCCTATCAGAAAGGTTTATCTCGTGATCAACACCGCCATCTTGGTTCGCGTCTCGGACGGTAAGCCGATCCCGGTCACAGGGATGAGCATGTCGCTCGACGTTGACTCCTGGACCTGGAGCTTCAGCGCCAGTGGCCCGACCTCCATTTATGACGACGTGGCCCGCCAGTCGGGTGTTCCGACCGAAGTGCAGGCGACCGTCAACGGTACTGCCTTCAGGTTCATCATCGAGTCCATCGGGCGCGACCGCACATTCCAGCGTGACGACTTGCGGATCGGTGGGAGGGGGCGCGCAGCCTTGCTCGACAGCCCCTACTCCCCAATCCTCAACCTGTTCGCGGAAGACCCCTGGACTTCGCAACAGCTTGCTGATTGGGTGTTGCAGGACAACGGCGTACCGCTCGGCTGGAACGTGGACTGGAACATCGACGCCTGGCCTGTACCTGGCGGTGTGTTCGCGCACCAAGGTAGCTACATCGGCGCGCTGAACCGCATCACGGAAGCGGCAGGTGCCTACATGCAGCCGCACAACACCGCTGACGAGATCATCGTCCTGCCGCGCTACCCTGTCGCACCGTGGGACTGGGGTGACGTAGAACCGGACATCGAGTTGCCGTCTGCGGTTGTGCAGCACGAGGGCACCGAGTGGGCGCACAAACCCTACTACAACCGGGTGTACGTGCGCGGCGAGGCCGTCGGGGTCAACGGTCGTGTGACGCGCACCGGGTCGGCCGGAGACATGCTCGCCCCCGCCGTGGTGGACTCGCTTATCACGCACGCCGATGCTGCGCGCCAGCGGGGCATCTCGATCCTGTCCGACGTTGGCCAGGTGACGACCGTCAACCTGCGCCTACCGGTGTTGTCCGAGACCGGCATCATCAAACCGGGCAAGTTTGTGCGCTACACGGACGGCGCGCAGCACCGTGTCGGGATCACCCGCAGCGTGCAGGTAGATGTCAGTTTGCCGACGATCTGGCAGACTATCGCAGTGGAGACACACGATGAACCTGTTTAAGCGATTCCAGCGACTCATTCCACAACCCCCGCTGCGCGTGGGAACCGTGCTGGCCTACAGCGACGGCGTGGCCGACATCGAGGAAGCGGGCGGTGGTATCGCCCGTGCCCGTGGAGAAGCCGCTGTCAATGACGTGGTGTTCTTCCGGGACGACAAGATCGAGGGACCGGCCCCAAGCCTCGCCGTTGAACTCATCGAGGTGTGACTTGGTAGACCGGCAGATCGTAGGCCCTGCACAAGTCGACCAGGTGGGGGTTCTCGCCCGCGCAGATCAGGGCGTCCGCGTTATGGGCGAGGGTGTAGTTCCTCGCCACCTCTCGGGTCTCTTCCGGTTGCATCGGACAGATCGGGTAGACCTCCGTCTCAAGAGAGCTGACGGGTGGGACGGATAGGCCGTTTGTGACGTAACTGGTCGGGACGATCCCGGCCATCAGGTCGGCGTCCCCAATATCATCCTCAGTGACAGGGCCGGAAATGATCACTCGCATAGTTTCCTCTCTCCGCCGCTCATGACGGCATTGTTGACGGCATTTCCCAGAAAAGGCGCGGGTTAACTGGTTGGATGATCAACGAGACCTGCAGCGAGCAGTGTGGACCGCCGCCAACCCATCGTCTTCAGAGATGGGTGGAAGTCGGGGCGAGGTAGACGCCCGCTGACCATCCAGCGGCGGATGGTCTCGCTGGACACACCGCCTGCGAGACGCCGCAACTCGTCCCTCATGATGAGCGGGTCAGGGTTCATAACCGCCCCGCCCTCTGAAGCGCTGCCCGCTCAGCCTGCCAGTCATGCGAGCACTCATCGGAACACCATCGCATGGCGTCTCCGACGATGTCATCGCAGTACAAACAACGTCCGGTCGGGATCGGGCCTTCGGGGCGGCGGGAAGCCTTGCGCAAAAACACCTCTTCGTTGAGCATCCGTTCGGAGGTGCGATCCACATCATCCGCCATCACCGCACCTCTGCGCTTTCTTCGATCTTCGCTTCCGTTGCGCGGCGGGCAGGAGGTGTGATCTCCAACAAGGCGCTGTCGATTGCTTCTCGTGCAGACTTGCCGCCAACACCGACGAACACGGACTGTTTGTCAGCGGCCGTCTTGCGGATGACGTGGAACACGTCGCCGGAGAGTGGCGGGACCACCACCAGGCGGTGTTTTTCAAGCGCGTTCATACGCTCGGAGTCCTCGATGCCTTTGTTGTTGCGCTTGCGATACATATAGGCGTCCAAGAGGATGAACACGCAGACCAACAGGATGAGCAAAATCCACCAGTAGGGTTCAAAAATTTCAATCATGACTTCAAAACAAAAAGAAGAAAGATAGAAGCCCGACAATGCAAATCAGGCACCAAGCGAGCACGAGGCCCAACATGCGGGTTTCGGGAGAGATCACAGCCCATTTCCGTCTTCAAGCTCGATCAACAGATCGATGTAGTGGCGCGCCTTCTTCAAGTCCTCAACGCCACCTTTTTTGTCGGCGCGACACACGTACTTGATGACGTTGCCGGGGATGAATCCGATTTTGTTTTTGTAAATGAACTCAACCGGCTGGATTACCATGTCTTTGTAGTGCGAACCTCCGACCTGGATGTCGAGGGCGTTGGTGCCGACCGGCACAGGTTTGTCTTTGATATTCAACACATCGGTTCCTTTCCTTTAAAAATCCGATGTGTGGAATTTAGCACAATGCGAAGTAGTTGCGCAAGCCTTATTTCGCATGCTACTTCATTGCCTCAAGCAAGGCATCCTGTACGGACGCCTTGGTCTTCAGGCGAGCGACAGCGACTTCCTCGATCGTCCCGGCTGCGACGATGCGGTGCAGGAACACCGGGCGCTTGTAGCCGCTCTGCGCCTGCCTGGTGGGGCCAAGGCGCTCGATGATCTGCGCGTCTGCTTCAAGCGACCAACTAGTCGAGTAGAAGCAGATGATGTTGCCGCCGTGCTGAAGGCTGAGGCCGTGCCCCGCGCTCTGCGGGTGAGCCACAAGAATCGGTATTTCCCCGCGGTTCCAGCGGTCGATGATCCGCGGGTCGCCAGACAGGTGCACAGCCTTCGGAAACGCCTTCAGGATGCGCGCCAGGTCGCTCTTGAAGTGGTAGGCGACCAGCACGGGCATCCCCGCTGCTTCCTCAATGACAGAGCGCAGCGCGTCAAGCTTTTCGTCGTGAACAGGTGCCCAATTTCCTTTGTCGTCGGTGTAGGCTGCGCCACTGGCGATCTGCAAGCACTTCTGCGTCTTGGCCCCTGCGTTGAACGCCTCAATCGCATGGTCTTCGATCCACATAAACAGATCGCGCTCCATGTCCTTGTATTGCTTGCGTGCGGAGGGTGGCAATTCGATGCGAATCGTGTTCTCGATCAGCGGGGGCAGGTCAAAGTGGTCCTTCGCCTCGATGGCGATGGTCACATCCCTGATGGCAGAGCGAATCTGTTCGTCTGCAAACGGCAGTGGCTCGATGCGCTGCTGCTCGTGGGTTGAACCATACGCCGGTCGGAACCAGCGCTGTGAGAAGGCGGTGAAGCTGCTACCAAGCCGCTGCCCGGAGTCCACAAACCAGGTGATCGGCCAGAGGTCTTGCAGTCCGTTGGGTGCAGGCGTGCCGGTGAGCCCCACCCAACGCTTGACGCGGCTGATGGCGACTCTCGCCAGTGCTTTGGCGCGGGTGCCCCCTTGACCTCTGAGATATTTCTTGCCCGTCTTACTCGTTTGTAGGCTGACGCGCAGCGCCTTCAATCGGCTCACCTCGTCGGCCACCACCATGTCGAACGGCCAACGGTCGCCGTAGTTCTCGATGAGCCAGTTCAACACGTCGTAGTTGATCGTGACAATCTCGGCGTCAGACTCAACTGCGGCGCGCCGCTGCGCGTCCGTTCCGACAGCCACCGCGATTCGCATGTGACCGAAGGACTCGCGGAAGTTCGTGATCTCTCCGGGCCACGTTGACTGCGCGACACGCTTGGGGGCCAGGATCAGGACCCGGCGCACCTCTCCGAACAACAACAGGTCGCTGATCGCCTGCAAGGTTGCTGGCGACTTGCCGACCCCCATCCCCGCGAACACGTTGACGCGGGGGTTGTCGAAAATGTGGTTAGTGATAGCCGGTTGATACGGGCGCGGAATGTAACGAGTCATCAGGTGTTGGGTCCAGAACGAAAGCGATCTCCCGCAGCTTCCTTGCTGCGTACTCGTTGGCTTCGATGTTGTTGAGCAGGTCGCACTGCGTTGCAAGCCACAAGAGGGCCGCTCCGAGCGCGACATCGAACTGCTGGCCGTCGGCCAGCGCGCTGAACTGGCACGCCAACCGTCGCAGTGCTTCGTCGCGTTCGGTGTTCATTCAACGAGCGCTTTCCAGGATACAGGGAACATTGGTCTCAAGATGCCGCTGATCTGGGATGCCATGTGCTGCGCGGCGCTTTGGGCGTGACCATCGAGCCGTTGGTTGCAGACGCGGGACCAAAACAGAAGAGACCCGGTCCACGTTACACCGGTCATGGTGTTCAGCGTGAGAATCTCACGAGCCTGTTCGGGGGCCATCTTCTCACCTTGCAGCGCGCCCCTTGTGAGGTCGAGGTAGCCGCTCAGAGCGAACTCAGTGACCTGCTCAACTACAGCGTTTGCGTACCCCTGGTGTTCCAACTCACCGGCTGCGCCCTGCTTCACGTCCTCCGGGCGCTTCATCCAAACGGGCTCGAAGTAGAACTCCGGTTCCTCGTCAATGTAGCGGCGGCTCTCTTCGGACCATGCCCCTCCGATTTGATGTTTGACGAACTGGCGAGCCAGAAAGATCGGCATGCGCAACCGCAGTGTGACATGGGGGTGCGCGAACGGTGCCCAGTGCTGCGCCTCACGTTTGTAGGCGATCAGTCGCCGCTTCAGAGCCTCGTCGTCACTGCTCATGGCGAGCTCGCGAATCTCTGCGAGGAACATCTCCCAGTCCTTCGTGCGCTTACCCGTGGCAAGGAATGTGATCAGCGATTCGTCGCTCTTGTCGAAAACGGTCTTCTGCTTGTTGAATGACTGGCGTGCAGCGTTGACAACGGACAAGTCCGTGCCCATGTGCTCAACGTAGTCAACGGAAATCTGTGCGGTCTTCATACAAAGTCCTTTAGAACAGGCTCGGTGTAGCTGGTCGGTTTTGCGATCTTGCCGTTGGCGTCGAAGACAGGTTTGCCTTCCACGAACTTCGACCAGTTGCTGCGGTTCACTTCGGCCAGGCCACCTTGAATGTCCATCCCGAACATATGAGCCACGCCGATCGCAGTGACGATCTGATCGCAGAGCGCATCCAGTAGTTCAACGCGGTCGACATCGTCCAATACATTGCGCAGGTACGCCTCTTCCGAAGATGACGAAGGTCCGATCTTCAGATCGTTGGCGGCATCACGAACCCCCTTGCCGAGGGGGGAACCGGGTTGGATCGCCTCCAGCATCTCGTGCACTTCCTCGAAGTGGCACCCGATTTGCACGGCGCGGTTTTTGTCTGTAGGCTCTGGCACTGCGGTCTCGAACCATTTTTTAATACTGTCGGTGGTCATGATTTCCTATCTCGGTTAGGGTTTGTCTGAGGGGTGATGGTCCAACGTGCTTCAGGCACTCGGACGACTCGCCCGCTCTTGTAAAGACGGGATACGCGGGCTTTCAGATTCGGGAGATCGGACACATCCAGTGCGTAGGAAAGGTCCCGCACGGTCAGCGGGCCGCTTTCTTCGAGAACACGGAGGATGTCCTTTGCGCGGATTGCTTTTTTCTTGACCCCCTCTTCGGGCAGCGGGGGGACAGGGATGCCCATTGCAATCTGTAATTCTCGCCAGTTTACCGTCGGTCGCCACTTAGTCGTCATGTCGACTAAGCGGAAAGTGTTGGTCGACCTCGTCAGTGGTCGAGATAACAAGGACCGTGAACCCGGCGTCTCGCAGACGCTCTATCTCGCGCTCCTGACCTGGACGTGGCTTCTCCCCTGGGCGCTTGCACTCAACGAACAGGTGCTTGCCTGGCAGCAGGATCAAGTCGTCGGGCGCGTGCTTTCGACCGGACCACGAGACGCGGCGGTAGTCGCCTCCAATCTCCCGCACTCGTTCGTGCAGGTAGGCTTCGATAATGGACTCTCTCATTTGCTTTCCTTGTTGCGGTTTTTGATCTTGAAAAGATGGCGCGCTTGGAACTTCGCGTCTTCGAGTGCATTGTGCGCGCCGTCACCCTTCTCATCGGGGTTGTATTCAACAGACGGGTACAGGTTGCGGATCGTCCTGAAACAGCGCTCGTTGGTGAAGTACCAGGGGGTTTGCTTACCGGCGCGTTTGTACGCACTGTTCAGTATTGTGAGGTCGAAACTCGAACTGTTGCCGTAAGGCCGAACATCCTCGTGTCGGCAGTGTTCGGCAATCCAGTTCGAGAAGTCATCGAGTACGGCGTGGATGTGACGACCTCCGAAGCGCACAGAGTGGCGCGCAGCGTCGCTCTGACCAAGCCACCATAAGAATGTCCCCGCGTCGATCACACCGCCGTCAGCGACAGCGCTGCCGAGATGGACGACGGCGTTGAACTCGGGGCCGAGCGTGCAGGTGTGAAGGTCGAAGAAGACCGCGCCTATGGACATGAGCGCACCGTTGGGCGGGAGACCAGCGGTCTCAAGGTCAATCATCAGATCAAAGTATTTGGTTGTCACAGGTCAGTCTTTCTCAGAAAAGATCGGCGTTCGCGCCGAACCAAAGTTGCCGCAGTTTCTCGTCGCTCGCTCCGATGTCGCGAAGAATCGCTTCGGCTTCGCGGATGTAAAACGCATAGTCCACGTCGCTCGGGAACTCGCTTGGAAGGTCCATTACCGGCACTGCACCGTCACTCGCTGGAACCTTATTGCGCCCACCAGACTTGTTCTTTTCCTTGTAGTAGATGGCACCGATCGACGATAGGCCGATGTAGAAGCGAACAACCTTGCCGAGATAGCGGACGGAGTCCTCTCCGCAAAAGATGCGGTACGCAGTCTCAACGTCGTAACCCGCGCCGTCAGGAATCCAGTCGAATCTAGCCTTTGTCAACGGACCTTCGGTAACTTGAATCAGACCGTTTGCCAGCAACACGTCACGCTTCTTCCCAGGGGTCAGACTTTCGTCATACCCCGTTTGTGTGATCTGCACGCCGCCGCCTCTGACCGTGCGGACAGTGACGAACTTGCGGATGTCCCGGCAGGAGTGGATCGTCTTTTCGATCGGGACACCTTCGGTCAGGAGCGCCTTGACAGCTTCGACGCAGATCACGTTCTGCGGATTCTTGGAAATGGACACTTTGGCGAAAGCACCCTTTCCTTTAACACCGCCGTCTTCCATGAGCGCCAGATAGTTGTTCACGTCCCGAGAGAAGACTGCGGTGTAGCGCGTCTCTTCAGTGATGAACGTCGTCACCTTCTCCCACCATTGCACGACCTTCAGCAGGTCGCCTTCGCGCGAGCGCTCGCAGTGGATCACAATGCCGTCAGTGTTCCCGCTGACCACTTTGAAACCCGCAAGCTCCAACGACTCGATGAGCATCAGCAGAGAAAGTTGCCCAGTAAGTGTCACCTGGATCATCAGGTGGGGGGAGTAGAGCGCGGAGTACGGCGAGCCGAGCTTTCCAAAACTTCCGTTGATCGTGATCTTGAGGGCGTCGGCCACCACCTTGTCGCCGTTCTTCTTCGCAGTTAAACGGCGCTCAACCAGCCTGCGGTAGACCCGCAGAAACGCATCATTCTTGCGAAGGTGCATGGGCGACAAACCTGCCTCAAGAATGATCGCCGGATAGAAAGAAGCGACATCGCGATCCAGTAGGACGTGCGTCTCGTCGCTCACCATTGCCTGGCGCTGCTCGCTGCTATGCAACCCGCCGATCCCCATGCGGTAGACGCTCGACCCTATCGTGACCGATCTGCCGTCAAGCGCAGGGGGCATCTGCACGCTACCTGTCTGTGTGACGACAAACGTCGAGTCGAGAACGTCGCGCAGAACTTCTCTTAGCGTTTCGGTCTTGTAGTCAAGCCAGTTTGGCTTCTGATATTTGAACGACGTACCTGGTGGAATGTGGGGCCGCTTAACAGTCTCACCGATCAGCGCGGACGCCTGTTTGCGGATCACGGCTTCCGCGATCTGAGCGTCAGACTTGCTGCGGAGATCGCTGCCATACTCGGCGCTCATCTTCTCGCGCAGTTCGATCTGCGGTTTCAGATGATTCAGCAGGTCTATGGTTGTTTGGAGATCGTTCTCACAATACTTGGCAAGGGCTTCACGATCGGAGGGTGTGATGCGAGCGCTCGGGTCAATGGGTAAGTCCTGCAATTTTTTGCTGTGCAGGCGACCACCGTATAACTTCAGCGATCCTTGGCCGAAAGCCACCTCGATCAGGTCAATGTGGTCCCAGTTGCGAGGCGCTTGTAACCCATACTGCTGCTCGAACTGCCAACCCTTCAAGTTTCCAAGGATGATGGCGTCACTGGCGGACTTCAGTTCCGCGCAGGACGCGCCGCGCAGCGCGTAGGTGAGCATGGGTATATCGTAGTCCGTGCCGTTGAAGGTGACGACACGGTAGTTGTTCATAATGCGCTGAATCTCTTCGAGGTTGAGATCGACGCCGATGAATTTCTCGTACTTGCGGACCGTGTCGGTGTCCGACCGTCTGAACATCACGAGGAAATAATCCACGTAACATTCAATATCCATGACCAAGGTCTTTTTGGTCATAGCAGGTATCCAGTTTTCAGGTCTTCACCGCGGCGGTTCACGTCTCAATTCTTTCTGTTCTCTTTGATAAATGTTGACCGACCCTCTTCTTAGCCACATAACCTGTTGCCACGCACTCATGGCTTTGCCCATGTCGCACAACGATTTCAACCGCCGGGGGTTGTGCGCTTAGGGAGAAGAGGGGTCTCAGCGGTGGTCAGCCGCTGTTTGGAGGAACGAGTGCGTCCCGGCCTTCCCAGCAACAGGGGTTGCCCCCTACCACCGTCGTTTAGAACAACTCTTCCGCGCTGGTGTCTTTCTCGTCGACCTCTTCGTCTCCGAAGCCCTCTGCACTGGTCGGACCCGCGCCGAACGCCTCGCCGTCGCGGACGAACTGAATCGCTTCGATGCGTGCAAACACCTGGTTGGGGATGATCTCGCCGTTGGAGCCCTTGAACGACTTGCCTGCGACGAACGTCACTTTGGCGTTCACGTAACAGCCTCGGTAGGGGGGCTTGAGTTCGTAACCCAGTTCTCCGGTCACATCGACGCCGTTGACGTAGCCGCGGCCGTCTTCAGCGATGGTCACGAAGTTGCCGTTGTGACGCTTAGGTCCGACGATCTGCGGCTTCTGATTTGCCTTGTTGGATGCGCTGATGAACAACATATCCTTGTACTCTTCGCGGACGCTACCGTCGTCGTTCAGCTTGTCGTTGCCGTTGCGCAGCGCCTTGCTGTTCGCAGCCATCGACTTGACAACCTGGGCGGCGTTGGCACCCCACAAGGCGGTCGCGGCTTCAAGCATGGCTTTCTTGGCAGTTGCCGCCGCCTCGCTGTCAGGTTCCATCAGCCCGGTGAACTTGTACTTCGGCGCACCGCCGTTCATACCTTCACCCGGTTTGAAGATGTCGAGCCAGGCGGCGCGCAGACCTTTGAGGATGACAGACTTGGAAGATGCAAAATTACTCATTTGGTTCTCTCGAAATTTTCAGAAAAGATCGCTGTTGTCAGCGGGGGGTACGTCCTCGAATCCTTCAGCCGCCGCTGCTAGCGCGGGGCGTGGGTCCGTTTGTAGCGCGACAACAGGTTGTCCTCGCTCTTGAGTGATCAATGACTGCAACTTGTTCCATTGCGTCTTGCCGAGAACCGGAATGACCGGTTCCTCACCCTTCTTCGGCTTCTTCACCTTCGCGAGCTTTTCGGCGTCGGTCGGTGAGATCAATTTGCGTTTATACATCACGTCGTCGCGCAGGCGCATCTTCTTGAGCGCGGCTTCGGCCTCGTCGTCGTCGGACCAGGAGCGTACCCCCATCTTGCCCTCGACCAGCTTGTAGCTTAGACCGTCAGATCGGATCACGGGTTGCCCGCCATACAGGTTCTCTCGTACCCGACCCTCTACCGCATTCGCCCACACCTGGACGAGCGGAACGAGTGCGTAGGCGTCACCGAGAGTGAGTTCGTTCGGCTGTTTGACGCGAGCCGTCTCGACTTCATCGAAGCCGTCCAGCGCCGCCGTCGCAATCATCTGGTTCTGCGCATCGCAGCTACCACTGGCTCGGCAGAAGACACAGTTCTCCGCGCTCGGTGCGAACACCGGTCGGGTGCGTGTTTCTTCAGCCTTAACGGACAACCACTCCCCCACCGCCTGCACTTCTTCGACCGATCCAGACCACTCGCTCACATGGCGCAGAAACGGCTGGATGATGACCAGGCGAACCTTGCGGAACTCTCGCTCAGATGTCAGGAGGACGCCGAGCGAGTACATCGCCATTTGAAGGTTCGGTCGCGTTACTTCCGCGACCGTCTCTCCTGTGATGATGTCCTCGTGTGCCGGGGTGATCACCTCATAGGCATTCACCTTACGGCGTCCGAGCTTCAGGTCCATCACGACGAGCGTGTCCGACGCCTCGATCACCACGTCAGACGTGCCGTGGGCATCGTCTTCCCCTGTGATGTGCCCGATAGGCACTCGCTGCTCGGCCACGATCGTGCCGCCGATCAACTCCGCCTGCTCGACAATGAAGTCGTGTGCGGTGACTACGGCGTCGATCAGTTCCTGGTCAACGAGGACCCGATAGTCGGGTTCCACCACGTCGAGGTCTTCGGGCCACCCGTCTTTGCTGTCCTTGAACCAATACTCCCGACCAAAGTACGACTGCGGGTCCGCGGTCGTGCAAGTCAGCAGGTCTTCGAGAATCTGATGACCACAGGTGCCGAGGCGCGCTGCGTCCGACCCCTCGTCAGGCTCGTTGTTGAGAGCCGCTGCGTTGACCGAGGCCGTGCAACTTGACCAACGATGGGCCGACGAGGGTGACAGGACAGCGTGTTTCTTGCTCATGTTTTCAGTCTTCGTACAGGATGGCCGCTACCTTTGGAACGCCGATCGAGTAATCTTCAGGACTCTTTTCGATGGCGTGCCAGTGGTGGGACGCGAAGATAACTTGCGGCCCAGTGGGTGAGCGGTAGAAGATCGTCATGTCACGAGTCACCTCTCCGTCTCGCACTGGCAGGATTTCTGGTTTGTCGGCGGGCCGTATCTTTTCGAGAGCCGCGGCCAGTTCGATCACACCTCTGAGTTCGTGGTAGAGCGAAGTCATCTTCAGATACCCAGGTCGTCGTCACCAGCGGTTTCACCGGTCAGCAGGTTGTCGACGAACGCGATGATCTCCGCGTTCTTCTCGACGGCCTTCAGGTCGGGAACCTTCTTGCCTTCGGTGCCACCGAGGAATTGCTGCAACACGGACAGCACGCCGTCACGTCCGTGACCAGGCTTCTGGCTCTTGTTGAGCTCGATGATTTTCTTGGTCACGTCATCGAACGACACGTCCGTGGCCTGTGGCTTCGCTTCCGAGGCAGTAACCGCTGGCGCTGTTGCAGAAGGCTCGATAGTAGCAGTCTTCTCTTCGGTGTTCGCAGGCTGTTCTGCTGGGGCAGGCGCTGCGTTTCCCTCAGGAGATTCCTCTTTGGTCTTGCGGGTTCGAGTGGTTTTCGGCTTGTCGGCGGACTCCGCGACCGATGCCACGGTAGCACCCTCGACCAGTTGGATTGCCTGGCCGCTTTGCAGCACGGCAATCAGATTCTTCAGTACGGCGGTGTTCTCTTGGATTGCGATTTCTAGGCTCACGTTGCTTCCTTTCGGGTTTGGGACTTTGCGATTTCGTTTGTTTAGAACGAGGCCCGACTGTAACTCAGACTTCGCAATTTGCGCAATACCCGACAAAACCTTGTTGTCTTTTTGCGAAGTAGCTTTGCAGTTCGGTAAACAGGCTTTACATTTGAGTCCATCGCAACACCAACCGAGAGGAAACAGATGGACTTTTTTAGAAAACAAACCGCTGCCCGGATTGCGCAGCAGCAACTGGACGAAGCGGAACGCCTGGCGCTCGAACACAAGGCTGCGGCGGAGCATCACGAGGCTCTTGCCGCCATGTATGCGGCGCGCATCGCTCGCCTGACGCAGGGCCGAGACCCGAGGACCGAGGCGTGAGTGCGCGGCGGCACATCACACCGGAGATCGCCAAACGGATGCTCGACGAGATGCGTGCAGCGCCTCAAACCCTGAAAAGCCTGTGTCAACTCACGGGCCTTGCAGACCGCGTGGTCACCCGCTGGCTTGTGGCTATGCGAGGTATCGACATCGTTCGGGTCGTCGGCTACACCGAAGACAGCCGAGGACGCCTGTTCACTCGGGTCTGGGGCCCCGGCCCCGGAGAAGACGCACCTCGCCCCGGCCCCCGATGGAGCCCTGCCGAACGTATGGCAAAGGTGCGAGCCCGACGCCGCCAAGCTGACGGCTTGGGGGTCGAAGACCTGGTTTAAGCCGATTTCCTATCCATTCAACTTTTTTGCAAGAACCAACCGAAAGATTTTCAAATGCGACTCAACCAATATCAGAAGCAAGCCATCGTCCGCAGCATCTTAGGCGACCTGCCGAAGCAAGATTTCGACACAGAAAAAGCTAGGGTTCAAACTGCCCTGACCAAGGCGATGAGTCGGTCTTGCCAGAACCTGTACAAGAAAAACCCGCAGGCGCTCAGAGCGGAATACCTTCGCATAGGGGGTGCCAGGGGTATCTTCTTCATTGGCGATGCGGATTTGAACAAGGTGGTGGAGCCATTCAACCAGGTGTCGAAAGACCTAGAAGCCTTGGAGGCGCGAGTGAAGGCGGCTGTCAACTCGTGTTCCACCCGCAAGCAGTTCGTGGATCGTTACCCCGAGTTCAGCAAATATGCGCCTCGTGAAAACGAACCGTGCCCCACCTTGCCTGCGGTCGCCAACCTGGTGGCCGATCTCGTGAAGGCGGGATGGAAGCAGACCGTATCCAAAGGTTGAGCGATGAAACGTCGTCTAAAAAAGAACCCTGTGGAAATGGCCGTCATCAAGGCTTTGATGCAAGACATGGTACGCACTCTGGCTATGCGAAGCCACATGCTGGAAGACGGCGAGGATGTGCGTGACCTGCTGACTGAGTACACCTTCGTGCTGGGCCTGGGGGCGCAGACCTCCCTCGTACTGAATGACGACCTAGCACGAACCAAGCGCCTGCACGCAGCCCTGCGGACGGTGCTGGGCATGGCCGTCGACGGAGTGTGGATACCCGCTCAGTCCGTGCGCATCTACGAGTTAGCCAAGGAAGGCATCGATCTGGCCGTGCGGCACAACCACATTGCCGTAGACCACTTCCAGGATGCCCGCTGGCTGGCGGCCCGTGTGATGACGGGGCTGGTGACGATGGACGACGTATCCGGCGTAGAGATTTACCAAGGAGTGAAAGAATGAAGCAGGCACCCTACACCACAGCACAAAAGCAGACCACCCCACCACAATCCCCCATGCACAGAGCATTCGACGAAACCCACCGAGGCTACATATTCAAAAGCGCCGCAGACCGGAATCTGGCTCTGATTGAGTTTGAGGCTGGGTGGAGAGCGGCGGAGCGTGTGCTGACCTCCCCTCCTCCGTCAACCAAGGGAGAGCCCCATGCGTAAACCCCTTTCCGGCAAAGAATGGTTTGAGGCCCGAGGCCGTCGCGCTCAGTCTCTCGGCCTTCCCATGAATCACAAGCGTCACGAGCAACAGAGTTGGCCGATGTGGGCACGCTGCGCTTGGGCTCGCGGATGGCTCTATCAACAAACAGGCCGGCAACTCACCGAGTCCATTGCGAATAGCTTCGAGGATGAGGCTGTTCGCACCGGGCGGACCTTACGCGCCACCGTCAATGAATTTCTGGCATCCACCAAGGGAGAGAGAAATGGCTGACCTTATTGAAAACCTTGAAGGCCCTGGCCTCCCGCTACTAGCTCGCCTCTACACCTCAGGCCGCTACACGCGGGCGTCCGTAGATCGGAACCACCACGGGCAACCGTTGACCAGCCTCGCTGCAGCAGCCGAATGGCGGCAGAAGGCAATTCTGCGCTGGCAAATGATCGAAGACCTCACCCGCGAACTTGAGGCCCTGCGAGCGCAACTCGCAAAGGACCATTCATGACCACCAATACCAATGCCGCCCCGGACACGGAAAAGAGGCGCTATGCAGACGGCACTGCCGCCACAGGGGTAGCGCCTCTGCCAGATTATTCGCCGCGCCAGCAGACCGCCTTCATGGATTTGCAGGCGTTGGAATCCATGATTGGCGGCAGAAACGGGCCAAGCATCCGGTTGCGCAGTTTTATAGGCGGAGGACCTTCCACCGCAGCGCGGCATCATGTACAGATTCCCCCGGAAAACGTACATATCGACTGCGACGTGTCTAGAAAATCCGAAAAAGTAGACACGTTTGCCGCTCCCAAGGAAGCCAAGACAGAGCCGACGGAGGACGAAGAGCAGGCGGCCTTCGAAGAGTGGCTTGCCCGAACCTGCCCGAGCGGCGACGAGGAATCAGTTCAGCGGCAATGGGAACAAAGCTCGGACTATCTGGATTTGTTCGATGTCGAGGCAGAGCCAGTGCAGCAGCCTGACGCCCTGGCTCGCATCAAAGAACTTGAGCGCGAGCGTGACCATGCCCTCATGGCCGCTGAAGCGGAAGCCAGGGAAGTGGACCGACTGAGGGCGCAGCTTGAGCGAGTGCCGCTGACCGATGAACAAATCAACAAAAGCTCTTACGACACAGGGGTGGATGGGTTCAACTTTCGATTGGGCTTCCGTATGGGCGCACGGTTTGCAGAGCGCGCCCACAGCATCCAGCCAGCACACAAGGGGTAGACAGATGACCGATAACAAACCCCCGACAGCCGCCGCACTCCGCAGGCTCCAGCAAGAGCGGGACAATTTTTGGGTCGCGCTCCACACGATCTCGCAATACATGACCCCGGCGCAGCTTTTTCGACGAAGCGAGAAGGTGTATGGACTGCCTCCCGATGAGGCCACCGAGTACGCCTACGAGCGCGTACTGGCGCTAGCGAAGCACGCAATCAAGGGCACCAAGAAGCCAAGGAGCTGATCATGACTGACAACAAATATCCTGAGTTGCCTGATCCGGCGTATTACGCGGGGCCAATGCCATATGTTCTCACCGGACACGCCTATGCAGTCGATCAGATGCGAGCCTACGTAGACGCTGACCGTGCCATGCGTGCAGCGGAGCCTGATTGCACTCTTAAAGAAATCAAACCATGGGAAAAGCTCGAAGAGTGGGAGCGAGACGGTACGCTCATTGAACGAGTGATTGGAGCGCTTGATAGCCAAGAGCGAGAGATCATGCGCCTTGAGAAACTTGTTGCAGCGGAGCCTGCTGCACCACAGGGAGAGCCGGTAGCATGGTACGAGTACAGCGAAGCATCAGACGCATGGTTTTTAGCGTACTCAAAAAATCCCAATGCGAAGACTCGCCCTCTAGTGTTTGGGGACACTGCCGCTGTAGCGGGCTTGCTTGGCGTAGTTCGTACGGCTCAACTGCAAGCACAGCGGTTGATCGACGGCGACGACGAAGGCAGCGATCTCGCTCAGACCAAACGCGACCTGCCGGAGACGCTGCGAGTCATTGAGCACGCCATCGCAGCGCCTGCCGCTGTAGCGGGGCCGATCCCGCTAGAAGGGTGGCGTGAACAATTCAAGGAGGCTGTATATAACAGTCTCGCTGCCGCAGACGACCAGGATGTTCCTCTTGAGGAGTACCCCGAGCGAATTCTCAGCGTGCTTGATTCCGTCGTAGGCCCTCGGCATCCGACAGTTGTTCATTGGCGCAACGATGCTATTCAGGCTTGCATTGCCATTGCGTACAAATATTGTCGAGACCCTGAGTCGTTTCAGTACCTGAAGCAAGACCTTCAAGCTCTCATCACCGCCCAGGCACCCCAGCCCGGGGAGCCTGCCGTATCCCAAATGGATGCACTCCGCTCCGACCTAATAGCCGCCCTTCGCGAAGTCTTCGACCCGGACGAGCTTGAAACTCCGCAGATGGTCCGTGATGTGATCGAATATGCGGATTCGTGGCTACAGGTTTACATCCAAAAGCGAGCCGAAAGCTCTTCCACCCAGCCCCAGGAGGCAGCCCCCTCTCAGGATGCGGAAGATGCAGCGCGGCTGGATTGGTTGCTGCTGCACGTGTCTGGCAGCGAGTTCAGACGTATTGGCGTGCACTACAGCGGAAATGCTCGACGAGCAGATGTTGACGCAGCCCGCGCTCAACAGGAGGGGAAGTGATGCGAGAGCTTTACACCGAAATCACAACTGAAGCTCACATTGAGCGGTGCCCCGTATGTGGTGGGGCGCCTGCCCTCTGGCGTTTCGCCGTGTCAGAAACCTCACCAGCCACCAAGGCTGTGATGTGCAATGCAAGTGAGCGTATCGGTCCTCAGGACGGCATTGCCAGTGAAGGATGCCTGCTCTACATGCCGCCCGACGACTTCTACCGAGCAACCGAACGAGAGGCTGTTAGGTACTGGAACGAGTTTGCCAAAGCCCTTGCCGCGCTCCAGAGGAAAAATCGCTGGGCGACTGCTCAAGTCATCCGCGCCCAGGCCAAGGAAGGCGGCGCTGTATGACCCTCCCCTACGACTACGCCCGCTGCGAAGGTGTGCAGCATGACGGCTGCGAGGACTGCCAGCGCAGGACGTCACCAGGCAGGCCGGAGAGACAGGCTTACATACAGCCGCCAGAGATCATCATCGAGTGTGATTTTCGTGTTCCACCGGAGAACGAATCATGAGTCCAAGAGCAAGACAGCGCGAGCTAGACAGCTTGCAAGATTGGCAAGACGAGCGTGACCGCGACGAGGAAGATATGCCCGAGCAAGACGACACGAAGACTAGAGACTACCGTCCGTCAACAGACCTCGCGGCCTCAGTCTCGGACGGCTTCCACTGGATGCCCATCGACGCCAACACCCCCCGCGGGTGCAAACTGCAACTCATCAACGAGTTCGCGGGGGTGGCCTGTTACGGGTCACTAGGTACCGCTGATTTTTACTGGACCCACTGGGCACCCCTGCCGACGTTCAGGAAATAGTGGTGCCCTACCCGGTCAGAATCCTTGTCAAGCACTTCGCTAATTGCGATAATGTTCGCATTATGCGAAAGAAACCTACCCAAAAACCCATCATCGAGGACGCCGAAAACGCCCCGTTGACCCCTCTGCTGGCCTTGCTGCGTCAACTCGGGACAGCCGAGCGACGGGAGGAATTCGCCCAAATGGCCGAGACCTCCGTCAACTACCTGTATCAGCTAGGCACCTGCCGTCGGGTGTCCTGCCGCCCCGCCCTCGCACGCCGGATCGCGGCGGCAAGCGAGGTTTTCGCAAAGCGATACCGCACATCTGTAATCACGTTCGAGACAGTGTTGACGATGTGCGCAGCTTGCGAGGTGGGTGCGTGACGGTGCCCGCGCGCGGCAAACCTGCGGCGGATGGGTCTCGGTACAAGGCGCTCGGCAATTCAATGTGCGTCAATGTGATGCACTGGATCGGCCGCGAGATCGACTTCGCTTGGAGGTTCTTCTGATGCCACTTGAAGACATGCTCTTGAAAATAGCAGCGTTGCTGCAATACGGCCCTGGCGACTGGCGTGCTCGCGCCGAGGGTGCAGATAAATACGCACACGGGGCTACTCCGCTTGAGGCCGTGCAGGCTGCTCTCGGTGTGAGGGTCGATACCTTACCCGACGACAACAGCGATCTGTTCTGAGGACAGATCGGTTCCTTTTCAACGCCAACCTCTCCTTTTCTCCGCATCTTCCGCAGACCCGTCTGGCGGGTGCCTCTCACCCCTGTTTTGCGGCAGGGCTCTGAGGTTGGCGCTTCGAGGGGCACCCACCAGACGGGAGAAAGACGTGCCAACCGTCCTATGTCACTTAACTCATCAAAACCAATTCCGTGGTTCAAGTCTGAAGGGGTCAACGGGGTGAAATTCCCTACTAAAAAAGCCCTGTTCGCAGACTTGCAAGTTACGCACGCCCATTGCAACCTGAGCCAAGGGGGAGGTAAGTGATGCCCCGGTTCTCAGAAGCACGCCGTCTCCACGCCGCGGGGCTCAAGCTCTGCGAGCTCCACCCTTTCAGCAAGCAGCCTGTCGGCAACGGCTGGAACACCTCGCTCGTCGGTGCTGTCCGCAGTGATGCGGGTGGCTACGGCATCCCTCTTGCTATCAACGGGCTGTGCTCCGTCGACTTCGACGACAACGAGCGGGCCGAGGATGGTCTGCGGCGGTGTGGATTCGATCCGGTAGAGTTGCGACTGTCCGGTGTGTCCACCATGAGCACCCGACCTGGCTCAGGTGGCAGAGTGGCCTTCAAGGTTCCTGCGGGGTCCAATCTGCGGTGGATTCGCTTTACCAGCAAGGTGCACGGCACCATCCTCGAACTCCGCGCCTCTTCCGCCAACCTTCAGGACTGTCTGCCGGGGACCACCTACACGTCCAAGGATGGGAGTGGACCGTGGATTCAGGACTATGACGGGTTTCTGACCTTTGACTTCGCGCCCGAGTTGTCGGGACCGTTGTTGGAGTGGTGGCAGCGCATGACGGAGGACTTCGACTACCTGCGGGAGCAGCAGGTGTTGTTCGTCGGACCTGACGCCCGGATGGACATCAGTGATGGCACGAAACTTGCGTTCCAGTCCCCGCACCGGATGGCCTACAACGCTGCCAACAACATCGAGGACATCCTCCTGCGGCACGAGTACACCAAGGGGCGAAACGGCCGGTACGCACCACCAACTGCGACCGGTGCGCCTTCTGTAAGGCTGATTCCGGGGCACACCGACTTGTGGCAGTCCGACCACGCTTCCGACCCTCTGTTTGGCACCTTCGACGCCTGGAGCGCGCACGTCGTGCTCGATCACGGGGAGAACTTGGCAGCGGCTGAGGAAATGGCCGAGAAAAGTCGTGCGTTGGTGGCCGTGGAAGGTTTCGACGACGAGCCGATTGTCACGCGCTTGACGGGCCAGGACTTGGACTCCGACGACGATGTAGAAGGCGATCCTTTGCCAGCTTTCGAGCGGGATCGGCACGGCAAGGTGAAGGCTGTGATTAACAATTTGCTGGCCGCGGTTCGCAGGTCGGACATCACCGGTTGGGACATCGGTATGGACACTTTTCGCGACGAAATCATGGTGGCAGAAAGGGGGTCCAACATGTGGAGGCCCTTCAACGACTCCGACTATGTGGCCTTGCGATCGCGGTTGGAGATGGGGGCAAACGGCTTCGCACCAATCGGACGGGAGTTGATCCGGGACGTGGTGCTCGCCGTGGCCGACGAGAACAAGTTCGACAGCGCTATCACCTGGCTTGACAGCCTGCAATGGGACGGTGTGCCCCGGATAGACACATTCCTGAGCGACCTCTTCAGCGCGGAGGACTCACCCTACACCCGTGCGGTGAGCGCGTACCTCTGGACTGCGATGGCGGGGCGCGTGCTGCACCCTGGTTGCAAGGCCGACATGGTGCCAATCCTCGTGGGCAATCAGGGGGTCGGCAAGTCCACGGCGGTGGGAGCGTTGGTGCCATCACCCGAGTTCTTCGCGGAGGTGTCTTTCGCAGAGAAGGACGACGACCTCTCCCGAAAAATGCGGGGAAAACTCGTCGCAGAGATAGGGGAGCTCCGAGGTCTGCACACCAAGGAACTCGAAGCGATCAAGGCGTTCGTCACTCGCACGCACGAGCACTGGATTCCCAAGTACCGGGAGTTTGAGACAACCTTCCCGCGGCGGCTCATCTTCATTGGCACCACCAACAAAGAACAATTCCTGGCCGACGACACAGGCAACCGCAGATGGCTTCCGGTGCGTGTCGGGACCGTGGATGTCAACCGGATACGAGAGATGGCGGCGCTGTGTTGGGCAGAGGCGGCGGTGCGATTCAAGCAAAAAGGTGTACTTTGGTCTGACGCACAGCGGCTCGGAATGGAGGCCCACGACGAATTCGCGTTCCATGATGAATGGGAAGACAAGGTTCGGGCGTGGCTTAGAGACCCTGGCTTTGACGACGAAAGTGTTACTAGCCCGTTGCTCACTTCAAATGTGCTGGTTTCGGTGTTGGGGATGGACGTGCGCCACATCAAACGCGCCGATGAAATGAGAATGGGCAGTGTTTTGCGGAAATTAGGATTTGAAAGAAAGCGCGTGAAAGTTGAAGGGGAGCAGCGGTGGCGATACGTGCCTACCTCCGGCGAGTTTGCTCTCATTGGAAACGAGGTAGGCAATGCTTGAAAATACTGTTGTATCAACAACTTACCCTACCTGTTGCCTACTTGCCTACCTTATATATAAGAGTGGTGTGGGTAGTGTAACAAGGCTGTTACAGTGAAAAGTGTAAACAATAGGAAAGTAGGTAGGCAAGGTGGACATGGTAGGCAACGGTAGGCAACGGCCTGGAAGTCACCCGCCGCCCAAATTTCCGCAGAAAACAGCAATTTGCAGAAAAACGCAGATTTAGAAAGACCCCCATGGATATTCGGAATACTACTTTAGATGACATAGCTTCCGTGGTCGGTTATTCCGCCACGCAGCGCATCCGAACCTGGTTCGCGGGTGAGAACCTGTACATCCCCGTTGAGGCGACGGACGAGAGTTTCCTCTCCCGCCTGCTTGGGCTTGACATCGCGAGCCGGTTGAGCGCAGAGTGGCCGGGAGAGCATATTCCCGTCCCGCTGAATTTGAGGGAAAGAGACCCGGACCATTGGCGCAGCCGAATCTGGCGCTTCGTGCGGGACGGGATGGACACGCGAGACATCGCGGAGCAACTGTCGATCACCGAACGCCGGGTCCAGCAAATTGTCCGGGAACTTGAGCAGGTTGGAATCATCCCGCCAATTGGACCGGGGAAAAATACCCGGAAAAACACCGGCTGAAAAATCAGGGGCGAAATCTTTCAGGGAAAAAGGGGTCTGAAAAATCGCAGGAAAAAGACCCCCTGAAAAACGGGGGTCAATTTTTGGCAGTAGAAAGACCCCTACCAAAACGACCGCCAGAGCGTTTCCGGAGCTCGCAGGCCACCTACCCCACTCCGACCCCATGAAAACGCCGCCAGATACCTCATCGCAAGCCCTGTGCGAGCATCAAGACAGACGCAGTGAGTGTTCAACACGTGGGGTCAGAGGGCAGCACCCCGAGATGGAGAAGAGCGAACTGGGGTCGAGAACTGAAGATCAAACAGTGCCATGTCGATCTGTTCGGGGTCAAGGTCTCGGGAAGCTGCCCATGCGTCAACGCGGGCCCGCAGCAAGACCATCAGCGGGAGAAGGTTGAGAGAGTTCTTCGAGGCTTCTCGGGTCAACTAGATCGAGACCGTGTGAAGCAGCGGGGCGAGAGCGACAGGGGTTGTTCCGTGACGGGAGACTAGGTTCCGAGCAGCGACAAGTTCCCGCATGACCTTTTTCGAGAGTTGGGGCAGAGGATAGACAAGCCCCAAAAAAAACAAATGCCAACCGCTGCGTGACAAGAGGTCGACATCAGGGATCACGTCGATTTCAGAAGACGCGGGCAACCATGTGACCCGGCCAGGATGGTACGCAAGACCGCGGAGAATTTTAGAAACGTCACAGGTTCGTTTCAATCAGTGGGTTTCTGGTTGAATTAACCCCGGAACGGGGTTGTGTTTTACCACCCCTTACCCGTGAATCGAAATTTGAATGGGCGAGGGGGTGTACCCCAGGGGTGGAAATCCAAAATTGAATGGGCGAGGGGGTGTACCCCAGGGGTGTTGGGAGATCCACTTGGCCAGGAGAGGTCGGGCGATCGAGGCCAGGGGGAGCTTGAGTTTTGCCTGGCAGTTCTGTGAATTTTTTTTTTGAGTTTTACCTGGTAGTTCTGTGAATTTTTTTTTTGAGTTCTGCCTTGACCGTGCCTTGCCTTGACCGTGCCTTGCCTTGACCGTGCCTTGCCTTG
>CAZIWB010000040.1:0-4344 GCA_964542655.1 uncultured Cellvibrionaceae bacterium | reverse complement strand
CTGCCTTGACCGTGCCTTGACCGTGCCTTGCCTTGCCTGCCTTGACCGTGCCTTGCCTTGCCTGCCTTGACCGTGCCTTGCCTTGCCTGCCTTGACCGTGCCTTGACCGTGCCTTGCCTTGCCTGCCTTGACCGTGCCTTGACCGTGCCTTGACCGTGCCTTGACCGTGCCTGCCTGCTTGCTTGCGTACCGATTCAGAACGCAAAAAAACCTAGGGGCTGGATATCGTTTCCGACATCCAGCCCCTAGGCTTTTCTGAGTTTTAAGCCATCAGGTAAGGCTTCAAATTGTGTGAGAGAGGCTACAGCCCGCAAAGCTTCAAGAATTCATCCTTATTTACAGACAAATGTTCAGCGAGATATTTTGCAAGGCTTACGGCTTGCAAATGGTCTGATTTTCTACCCTCATATTGCCATTGGTCTTCACCGGGCTCTGCAATGTCACTAGGATGCCATTTCAATATATCGGCTTTTAATTTAGCGGTCAAAATCAAATAATCGGCTTTTCTCATTTTTCGATCCTCTCCTTTAGTTCTGCAATTGCATTTTCGATCACTTGTTGATCTTCGTTCGATAATCCCAATGCCAGCAATGCTTCACCATCGAGTAAAGCATTGATGGCTGATTGGATATTTTCCGCGCCATTGTCAAAAAGTATTTGTATAACGTCATTTTCTGTTTTCATGGTTCATTTCATACGTTCAAATTGAATATATAAACATCGCAGGGTTTACGTTGAAAATGTCATTTGAAGATCATCATTTTCACGCATTTGCAATCTGCGAGTAGGTTTGTCACTTCGCAAATACAAAAACCCGCGTCTTCACAATCAGCCCAATGACCAAAATTCCACCCTTCTGGAATGTTTACCATTGCCGAATCAATGAAACTAGATAACACGGCTAATTCTTCATCTGACATTCCCGTTTCATCGCCATTAATCAATACTGGCAAATAGTGGTTTGCAATGCGGTATTTATAATAGTCCCATTCCATGGCTAATTCTCCTGATTGTGCAAATGTCCGATATGTTCTTCAATTATCTCTCCATCTCTAAACAAGGTCACATCTTCACCTGAAACGCGCCCATAAGCCTCTTTGCTGGCAGTTACCCATTCGTTATACTCCTCATAAGCGAGTTTTTCGCTTTCCAATCCTTGCAATACTGTACCAATGTTAGATACAACAATGGAAAATTCACAATCAATAACATCGTACATATCATGGTTGATTGTGAGAGTTATGGGTTTACCGGTTCTGCTATTGATACCCGGTATTTCAATCATTGCCAGACCATCATCGGAATGTGAATCTTCGGTATCAATTATCCATTTTGCCAACATTTTGACCGATTCACCCTTGCCACATTCGAACATCCGGCCGTTTTTATGATTGGCAATTAAGAAACGTTGAATTGCAAGGATACCTTCGGGTTTAATGTTTATCATGATCAGTTCCCTTTCACGTGTTTATTCAAATTACGCGCCGCATCTCTATACCCATTAAAAAAAAGCCAGTTAACACAATCATCGATTGTTTTGAATTCGCGCAAGATTTTTTTGTTTTCATCTGATAGCAGAATGGTTTTCGTTCCATGCCAAGCATGCCAATGATTGAAAATGAAGGGCTTCATGGTCAATTTTCCAATTCTGAAATTGTTTTACGAGTAACGTTTTTATAAGACGTTGGCCATTCACCATCATTTTTACGGCCGTAAGTTACAGTAAAAAATAATCCATCGGACTCGCCTTGTATAACGTCGCATTTTCGACTTTTTGGGAATTCTATAAAATAGGATTCGGCCGCTTGTTTTGCTGTATCGCGGGTTACTTTGCCAGCATGGCCATATGCTTGAAATGCTTTCATGAGTAATCGCCGATCGTTGTTTTTTGGTTTTCAGTAGCACGAACAATCGCGACGATCAATTGAATGTCTCTAGCTGCTTCAAATTTAACGCGTCCGATCCAAGCATGGGAAAGATCATGCAATTCCGAAGCATTGCCCAACGGGGTTAATGTTTCATCCTCATAATCTTGATTTTCTGACAAGAGACATTCAAGCATATTGCCGTTGCATGCTTCGTCAAAAGCTTCTTGTTCATGGCTTGCCCATACTGCGCAGATGGCGCCGAATTCATGGCCGATTACATAAAGTCCTACGCCATGCGGGTTATATGAGTTTTCAGAGTCTATGTTTTTCGGCAGAATCACATTGTTAAGCAAAATTTTATCGGCGCTTAGTTCTACGAATGGTGGATTTTGGGCGAAAGGTAATTTTTGTCCTAGGTGTAAAGTGAATTTATCCATGATTGATTCTCCCGATATAGTTTTAATACAATCTCTTAATAGTGGTTAAAAAACAAGAATTCGAAGAGTCACGTAAACCTAGATAAACAACCCCGCGAAGTCGCCAAATAACAAATTGATCCATCATTTTAGAATCTCCACAAAAAGAATGGTATAAAAATACACATTGCAAAAATGAATGCGGCTAGTATGTCTTTGATCATTTGATTGTAAGAACGTCGCGTTCTTCCCAGTATTCGCGTTCTTTCGTTTCTTTATTTTCCAAATGCGCTATTTCGCCTGCCAGTTCAAAGGCGCATTCTTTTATGTATTGTTGAGAGGATTTATCATATCCGGATTCAATACCAGATAAGAATGCAGATTCTCCAATACGCTTTTCTTCATCATCAATACGATAGACTTCTATTTGTTCATAGAAACGATCGCCGATAAGCCATTCTCTGACGTATTCCATATTTTGGCGTACTGATTCGGCGATAATCTCTTTCTTAGTTGGGGTACGCTTAAGCAGAATGGTTAATTCTGCGATTTTTTCTTCGGATAAACCCCAGCTTTCTAAGGTGGCTTTTTTAATTGACGCTGGTACGTCGTACAAATAGATAGGCCGGTTTCTCTCATTCAACAAGATTACTTCACTTGGTTTTTTCTCAGGACGCCCATAATAGGAATGGGTTTCCCGAATTACGCCGTGCACGTCATATTCCCGCCATGGGTATGCTATATCGTTATCTGTTTCAACTTCACAACGAAAAGATAAGCCGGCGTGCTCAAAATCGAATTTTTCCATTATGTATTCTCCTAAGTTAAATCATAGAACGTTAACCGAGTATCTAGAATGCTGCCCATCGTCCCATTCATCAATGAATAGGCACGTTGCCCCGGATTTAGAGTTATAACGGTTCGCAAAATCGCGACGCCATGAAATTCCAGAATCACGGCTTATTTTCTGTATAGCCCCTAGTTCTGACTTTGCGCTAACCTTGTGGCGTGTGATCCATGAGTAGTTCGCTTCGCCGCCGAATGTATCGGTTATTTCAACGTAGAAAATCATGATCGTTTCCCCTCAATTAACGATGACGGCGTCCTTACAACCTACTGCGTATGCAATGGCAAGACAAGCGCTTTGCATTGCACCATCACCCACGCCGTATATGTATGCGCGCTTCTTTACCCTTTCTCTGCCGTAAACATCGCCGTATAGCTCAATTCCCGCCGAAGAAATCGCTCTTTGCAAAGCCGCAGATTCTTTGTGATAGCCCAAACCACCTGCGCTCCCGTGTCCAGAAGTCTGGAATTCGGGCGAATGTACCCAGACACTGGAATACACGCGCGAAGCATTAGGACTAGAAGACATCCAGCATCTGGCATCAACTATCACGCGTTCGCTTTTCTTGTCGATTACAAGAATGCGCGAGACAAGTTCTTTTGATCCGTTCAGGTTTTTTGCATTCTGCTTGGGTTCGCCAAGCTTTGCGGACAAGAATTGTTGTTTTGTTTTCATGATTCAAAACCTTTCAAACGAAGAGATTGGAAATGGTGATACCGCAAACTGTTGCCAGCACGAAGCCGGCTATCGCAATTGCGCATTGCAAGGCAAACGTTGACTTCTTGTTGCGCTTTGCGAATCGAAACATTTCGGCACGTGTGGGTGCATAGCGCTTCACCCAGTCGACACGATCGGCCAATGCAAGGTTTGCGTTAAGCTCATGTTTCATGTTCGTTTCCGTTACTTAAACTGTTTTGATGACTGTAGTTTAGCGTAATGCGAACAAGGATGCAATGGGTTTTTGCAATTTTTTGTAGATTGTTTGTAAAGTTATCCAGCACCAGCACCAGCACCAGCACCAGCACCGGCACCAGCACCAGCACCAGCACCAGCACCAGCACCAGCACCAGCACCAGCCACCAGCACCAGCGACGACGACAGCACCAGCACCAGCGACGACGACAGCACCAGCACCAGCGCTTGCACCAGCACCAGCGCCACCAGCACCAGCACCAGCACCAGCACCAGCACCAGCACCAGCCACCAGCACCAG
>CAZIWB010000039.1:0-51524 GCA_964542655.1 uncultured Cellvibrionaceae bacterium | reverse complement strand
TGTTTCAGGATACCCGCGTCGAGCGGTCGACCATCTTTCGGGCGGAATGCCCGAACCAGTACGCTTTCATCCATGAGTACTGGCCCGATTTTGTCGTCATCGCCCGTAAGGTGCTGGCGCACATGCTCACCGAGCCGGGGCGCACCGACATGGAGCGCAACCAGATCTACGATGCTCTGCTCGAGGAGCGCGGCGCGATGACCGACGAGCAGTTGGCCGCCCCCAGCATTATCCGTCTGAACTAAGGAGCACATGCACATGCGCAAACAGGACAAGTGGATGGCTGGAGCGGTGAAGAAGCCCGGCGCTCTCCGAGCAACTGCCGAACGCAAGGGCTTGGTCAAGGGTGACGAGAAGCTGTCGCAGGCCGACCTCAAGAAGCTCGCGGCGAGCAAGAACCCGACCACCAAGAAGCGCGCTGTGCTTGCTCAGACCTTCGCCAAGGCCAGAGCGCGTTGAGTGCCGGCGTTCCCTTGGCGAGCCGGCATGACTTGCGCAATCTTCGGCTGAAGCTCGGGCACGCTCAACAGGAGATGGCCGATCGCATGGGTGTCCCGCTTCGTACCTACGAAGACATTGAAGCGGGGCGTAGCAAATTTCGCCCTGTCTATGACCGGGCCGCACGATTTGTCGCGATGACGGCAGGATTGCAGTGATGCGCGACATGCAGCCGGTTTCGCCCGAGGAGTTCCAGGCGTTCATCGAGGCGAATGCCTCGCACCTTCAGCAGAAGGTCGTCGACGGCGCACAGTGCTACGTCGACACCTCGTCCGCTGACGGATGGCCTGACAACCTCGTTGCCAGTTTCTTGCCCGCCAATGAGAAACGGCGCAGGGCCGGCGGCTGGCGCATCGCAGTTCCAGACGAACCCAACTGAGGAATGACCATGGCAAAAGCCAAAGCAACCCGCCCAGACTACCCGAGCGCCGCTGAAGACAAGAAGTGGCAAGCCGAAGATGCCCTGCGCACCCTGACGCGAGCGGAAGAAATCCGCGGCGACAAGTCCCTTATGAAGGACGTTGAGCGCTGCCGGCAGGAGAAGATGCGCGAACTGGCGGCGATCAAGGTCGAAACCGCTCCGCGCACCATCAAGGCTACGAAGTGACTATCCCGAACGGAGGCGGTTCCTCCGATACGAAAACCTCCCAAAGGATAATCCTGATGACCACCGAGACTTCGGCCTTGGCGCTTATGCGCGCCTATCCGGCCATGAACTATTTCGGCGCACCGCGCGTGGCGTTCTATCCCGACGAAGGAGGTGCTGCGCCTGCTGCACCTGAAATCCCCGTGCAGACTTCGTCGCCGGAGCCCCTTGTTGTCGCGACCGACGAGGGCGGCGGCACAGAAGCCGCGGCAGAAGCCGCAACGGAAGGCGCTGAGGCTTCTGCCGTTGAAGCAGTGGCAGAGGGCGCTCCCGACGACGGTTCCAAGAAGCCCGCCAAGGTCCCCGATTGGCTGCAGAAGAAGATGGCGGCCGATGCCTTTGAGGCTCGCGAGACCGCACGCAAGCTCAAAGCCGCTGAAGAGGAGCTGGCAAAATTCAAGGCTCCCAAACCCGCAACCCCGAATGCCGCTGACGCTGCCGCCGCTGAGCAAAACGCTCCCGCCGGCGGTTATCGCAATCAGGCCGACTTCGACGCCGCCGTTCAGGCAGAGGCATCGCGCCGCGCTCAGGAGGCAAGTGCCACTGAAGCTCAGCAGGCTTTCGATGCCGCCTGCAACGCTGCGTATGTGAAGGGCAAGGAAGCGTTCAAAGACGACTTCGATACCGCAGTCTCGAACCTGCAGCAGCTCGGCGCCATGAACAAGGACATGCTGGATCTGGTGCTCGGCACCGACGACCCGGCGAAACTGCTGTTCGCGCTGGGCAGCGACCCCGACAAGGCCGCCGAACTGATGGCGTTGCCGCCTGCCAAGCGCGCTATCGAGATCGCCAAGCTGTCTGTAGCGCCGCCTGAGAAAGTCAAGCCAACGCCGCTCAGCAACGCGCCCCGGCCGATCGATACCATCGAAGGCAGCGCGCGGCCCAACGGCGCTCCGAATGACAACGACGACGACGCGACCTGGTTCGCCAAGCGCAACGCCGAAGTTGCAGCGCGTCAGCGCAGTGTAGCCTGACACAAACCGACTGAGCCGACGCGATCCGGCCTCTGATCGCAGACTGCTCGACCAAAATACGCGGACCAACGAGCCCCGCGTCGTACCCGGCACGATAGCTCCGAGACTGCCCGCTTTCACCTCGCAGACGGGCGCGAGACCTCACCGGCACAGCACTCAGGCCCAACCCATCCGCCAACCAGCGGACGCCTCTTGCCGTGCCTCGAAAGCAATCCGGCCAGTTGAGGAACCCCCAAAATGCCCGGCAATTCTCTTCTCACTACGAGCAAGATCACACGTGAAGCAGTGCGGCTGTTCGTGAACTCCAACGCCTTCCTGCAGAACGTCAATCGTCAGTACGACGACCAGTTCGGCAAGAACGGTGAAAAGATCGGCTCGCAGCTTCGTATCCGCCTGCCGAACGACTACACCGTCACCAAGGGCCCCGCGGCCTCTGTTCAGGACACCACCGAGCAGCAGACCGTCCTGACCATGGCGACGCAGGCCCACGTTGATGTGTCGTTCTCGACCGTCGACCTCCTGCTGAGCCTGGACGACTTCTCCGACCGCGTCCTCAAGCCGGCGATGAACAACCTCGCTGGCCAGGTGGCCGTGGACGTGATGAGCGTCACCGATCAGGGGTACATCACCCTGCCGTCGCAGGCCCCGTCTGCGCCGCTCACCGCCACTACCGGCGGTGTTTGCAACCTTGTCTACAATGTGGACGGCGCTGGCGCCCTGATCGCGCCGACCTCGAGCACGATCCTCGATGCCGGCGCGTCGCTCGACATGAACTCGGCGGGGATGGGTGATCGCAACCTGACCCTCAGCCCGCGCACCCAGGCCAAGATCGTCAACTCGCTGACCGGGCTTCTGAACCCGTCCAGCAAGATTTCGGCCCAGTACCAGTCTGGCCAGATGAAGAGCGGCCTCGGCTTCGAAGCCATCTTCTCCGACCAGACCGTCATCAACCACACGACCGGCACGATGACGACCACGACCACCAGCTCGGCAAGTCAGACTGGCTACAGCGTCGCTGTGGCGGCGATCTCGGGCACCCTCAACGTTGGTGACATCATCACCATCGCTGGCGTGCTCGCGGTGAACCGTGTGACCAAGCAGTCGACTGGCGAACTCCGCCAGTTCGTTGTGACCTCGGCTGTTGCCAACGGCGGCACGACCATCGGCATCTACCCGGCGATCACCCCGGCCGTGAACGGCAACGCCGTGCAGTACCAGACCGTCGTGGCCTCTCCGGCCAACGGCGCCACCGTGACCCAGCTTCTGCCGGGCATCACCTACCGCAAGAACGTGGCCTTCGCTCCCGACGCCATCACCATGGCGACCGGCGATCTGCCGCTGCCGAAGAACGTGGACGCGGCTCGCGCCCAGTACGACGGCGTGTCTATGCGTATGGTCACGCAATATATGGTAGGGACTGACCAAGAGATATCGCGCCTTGACGTACTATACGGCGCGCTCAATGTCCGTCCCGAGTGGGGCGTTGCTTTGGCAGACCCCATCTGATCTTCAGAGTGCCCAGCATATGGTCGGGCGATTGTATCATTCTTTGATTGCCCGACCGAAACTGACAAGACCGAGTACCTCAAACAGTACCGAAAATGAACCAAGGCCCCTTCACTGGGGCCTTTTTCATGGAGACCTCAATATGGGTCCGCAGTATCCGAAGTGGGTTCGCTCTCCGGGGCATCCTGAAACCGTTGTCGACAACGAGGCCGGTGAGGTCGAGCTGCTTGCCAAGTGGGCGGCAGAGGACGCGGCTGCGGCGCAGAAGACCAACCCGATCACGAACGTGGTGGGTAATGCTCTAGTCGGTGCTTCGATGGCGGTACCCACGGCGGTGGCGAGCATCGCCGCGCTTCGCATCGAGTACAAGGAAAAGACCGGCAAGCGTGCGTTCCCTGGCTGGAACGCAGATGAAATCCGCGCCCGCATGGCGACGGCTGCCTGACCATGCCGCTGACCAACAACACGTTCTCCGACATCATCACGCTGGCGCTCAAGAATGCTGGTGTGACGGGCCTTGGGCAAACGCCCGCCGCGGAGGACATGAACGACGCCTGCGCCATGATGAACGACATGATCGCTCAATGGCAGCAGCGCCGATATCTCGTCTACCGGCTGGTAGAACAGAGCGTGCCCTGTAATGGCAACCAGTCGTACTCTATCGGGCCCGGCGGGGATATTTCGGTGGTGCAACGGCCTGCAGCTATCAACGCTGCCTTCGCGCGCCAGACCATCAATGCGATGCCGAACCAGATTGACTACCCGTTGTCGATCCTGCCGTCGCGCGAGACCTATTCGCAGATCGCGATGAAGTCGCTGGAGAGCTTCCCGCAGTGGTGCTGGTACGACGCCGCAACGCCGCTCGGGCAGTTGTTCGTCTACCCCGTCATCACGAACCAGTTCTCCTTGCACGTGGTGTTCCGCGAGCAGTTGCAGCAGGCAGTGTCCCTCACGGACCAGATCACGCTGCCGGCAGAGTACAAGGAGGCGCTGCTCTACAACCTGGCGATCCGGCTTTCGGCGGCCTACGCCACGCCGCTCAATCCAGTCGTGCCGGCGCTCGCCAAGGCGGCGCTGGAGACGATGCGAACAATCAACGCGCAGATCCCCCGGATGGGGATGCCGCTCGGGCTGGTGAACCCGCCGCGGTATAACATCCTCTCGGATTCGGCCCACTGATGCGCCTCCCTCTCCTCGGCGGCGCCTATACGACCCGGTCGCTGATCGCGTCTGCGCAGGAGGCCATCAACCTCTATCCCGAGGTGAACCCGCCCGATGGGCAGCCAACCGTGCCTGCGACTGCCTATCCGACGCCTGGCTTGGAACTCCTGTCAGCGCCGCCTTACGTCGAGGCCATGCGGCAGGCCTACCGCGCCAGCAATGGCGTGGCCTACGTCGTCATCGGGCCGCGCGTGTACCTCGTGTCGAACACCTTCAGCTTCACCCTTCTCGGCAGCCTGCCCAACAACACCACCCCGGTATGGTTTGCTGACAATGGGCAGGTGATCGTAATCGTGGACGGATCGGCGGTCGGCTACGCCATCGACATGACCACGAACGCCTACGGGGTCGTCACTGATCCGGCGTTCTACGGCGGGACCTCAGCCGCCTATCAGGACACGTTCTTCATCTTCAACCGGCCGGGAACGGCGCAGTTCTACATCTCGCTGTCCAACGTCACCTACGACATGCTGACCGGTACGGTGGGGGCGGCTTACGAAGGATCGATCATCGCCGGCGGCACGCTCTACGGAGACGGCACTTACACGGCGGTACCGCTGACTGGAGGTTCGGGGTCTGGCGCTCAGGCGACGGTGACCGTGGCGGGCGGTATCGTCACTACGGTGGTTATCACCGCGCAGGGGCAGAACTACGTGGTCGGGGACGTGCTCTCCGCCTCGAGCGCCAATCTCGGCGGATCTGGTTCCGGCTTCACCTACTCGGTCGACAACGTTCATGGTGCGGCCTTCGATCCGCTCGATATCGCTGCCAAGACGGGCTCCGCCGACAACATCGTTGCCTCTCCTACTGTGCACGGCGAACTCTGGCTGATCGGGGAACTGGCAACCGAGGTCTGGTACAATGCCGGCTCAGCGGATTTCGCCTTTCAGCGCATTCAGGGTGCGGCAGTCGACCATGGATGCGCCGCGCCGTACTCGATCGCTGCCGTAGACATTTCGCTGCTGTGGCTGTCCCAGGATCGGCAAGGGGCTTGCATCGTCGTGATGACGGAGGGCTATTCGGTTCGTCGCGTCTCGGTCCATGCGCTCGAGCAGGAGTGGCAGCAGTACACGGACATTTCCGACGCCATCGGCTACGTGCACCAGATCGAAGGACACGCCTTCTACGTCCTGACGTTTCCGACTGCGGACCGGACCTATAGCTACGATCTCTCTACTGGGCAGTGGCACCGCCGGGCATCGATCGATGGCAACGGCGTGCTGCACCGGCATCGGTCCAACTGCTTCGCCTTCGCCTATGGCTACAACCTGGTTGGAGATTACCAGAACGGCAATCTCTACAGCATGACGAACACGGTTTTCACCGACAACGGCGTTGCCATCCCGCGCATTCGGACGTTCCCGCACATTGTCGAGGACGGAAAGCGGGTCATCTACGATGGCTTCCAAGCCGACATGGCCACGGGGCAGATCGTCGGGACCGACAGCGCCAATCCGCCGAAGGTGAGCCTGCGTTGGAGCGACGACAGGGGCTTCTCGTTCGGCAACCGGGTGATGCAGTCGATGGGCGCCACCGGGCAGTATGTCACATCGCCGCAGTGGCAGCGGCTTGGCATGGCCCGGGACCGGGTCTTTGAGATTTCGTGGTCGGCTAACACGGATACGGCGCTCCAGGGGTGCTGGCTTCGGGTGCGCCTGTGCCTCACTTAGGAGGTTTATGATGGGACGCAAAGGCCCCTACCGCCCCGAAGGAAAGGTACCAGCCTTTCCGATGAACATGCGGTATTTCCCAGTACCGCTGCGCCCGGCGCCGCGAGTCAGGAAGATCGTCGGACTGCAAGGGGTCATAGACCTTAGAGGCCGAATGGAGGAGCAGGAAGGTGTATTCGCCTACGCGCTGAAAGTGGCGAAAAACCAGAATGCCTAACGTCAGCAATGCGGCCATCGTCCCGAGTTCCATGCAGCCCATCGCTGATGGACGTGGGTTCGTCACCACCCCGTGGCAGCGGTTCTTCAACGTGCTGGTGTCAGCCGCCGCACCCATCCAATCGGTGGCGCTGACCGGATCGCCATTTACCTTCCGCGCGGGGTCTGCCGGCTCGCTCTCTGTATCTGGCGGGACTGTCAGCGCCATTACGCTCACGCGGAACAATACGACCGTGCCGCTTGGCGGAGCATCAGGGAACTTCCCCGTCGCCAATGGGGATCTGGTGACCGTGACTTACTCCGTCGATCCGACCGTAAGCTTCATCCCGACCTAGGGGGCATTCCTTGCCAATTCCAAGCCTGTCGGTCTGCCGGGAATTCTCGGCGGAGCAGCTCAACACAATCTGCAATCACCCCGAGGTGCGCCCGTGGGTTGCGGCGCCCGGCCAAAAGTATCTGGACCTGTCGCCAGTCGTCGCCAACCCGGACAACTACCTGCTCATGGGTGAGGGCGGGGGCTTTCTGTTCGTTCAGCAGGAACCCGGCATCTATGAGGTGCACTCGCAGTTTCTGCCGGAGCACCGCGGCGAAAACGTCATCACTGCCGCTCGCGATGCAGAGCGCTACATGTTCACCCGAACCGACTGCACGGAAATACGCTCCAAGGTTCCCGAGGGCAATGTCGCTGCTGCCGCATTCGCTCGGAAGATGCGCTATGAGCTGCAATTCGAGCGAGCCAATGCTTGGCAGACAGAAAGCGGCCTCGTCGGGGTCAGATACTACGCGCGCACCCTCAACCAGTGGGTCAACCAGGCTGAAGAACTGAAGGCATCGGGAGAGTGGTTCCACCACAAGCTCGAGGAAGCCAAGATCGCCTCAGATTCGACCATACCCATCCATGACGATGACGATGCCCACGACCTCTACGTTGGCGCGACCGTCGAGATGATCCAGGCGGGCCAGATCGGCAAGGCGCTCAGCCTCTACACCCGCTGGGCGCCGTTCGCCGGCTACGGCCCGATCGCACTAATCGCTACCAATCCGGTCGTGATCGACATCGGGGACGCCATCCTGGCGATCCGCGGTGACGACTTCGACGCCATCCTCGTTCGATAGGAGGCTGCCATTCCAATCGGGGCCACTCTAGGCGCTGCCGCTATCGGTGGCGCGACATCCCTCATGGGCGCAAACAAGCAGGCCAAAGCCACGGACAAGGCTACGGCTCAGCAGCGAGAAATGCTGGACCTTACCCGGGCGGACCTTGCGCCATTCCGTCAGGCAGGCGTGCAGGGCACCAATATGCTGATGTCGGCGCTCCCCGACCTCAACAGCCAGATCAACCTAGATGAGGCGTGGCTGCGACAGACCCCAGGGTACCAGTTCAACCTGCGGCAGGGGCTGAAAGGCGTGCAGAACAGCGCCGCAGCACGCGGGCTCGGTACATCAGGCGCGGCGCTCAAGGGGGCGGGGACGTTTGCCACTGGCCTCGCCGACTCCACCTACCAGAACCAGTTCGCCAACGAGATGGCGCAGCGCGACGCTCGATTTAATCGCTTGCTCGGCACATCCCAGCTCGGGGCGAACGCGGCGGCTCAGTCGGGACAGGCAGCAACCACGACAGGGCAGGGCATCGCTTCGAACACCATCGGCGGTGGCAATGCACAGGCGGCAGGGCTCATCGGTGCAGGCAATGCCCTGATGGGTGGGGCGCAGAACTACCTCGGGTACTCGCTCGCGCAGCAGCAGTTGGCCAAGGGTGGCGGCGGTATGTACCGCATGCCCCCGACATTCTGAGGATAGATCGCCATGGCCGAAGTCGACACGTCAATGTACCCAAAGGCGCCTGCGCCGAACGCGTTCCTCGATACGGCCGGAGGTGTCATCGGCATCGCCAACGCAGCGGAGCAGAACCGGCTGCTGCAGACTCAGAACCAGCAAACCCAACTCGATCTGGTGAACAATCAGGTCGGCACGCTGGTCAACGGCTTTTCGACGCTCGCCAGCCTTCCCGACCTGTCGCCGCAGCACTTCGTCCAGTTCGGCCAGCGCATGGTGGAGGAGGGGATTATCTCCCCTGAAATCTTCGCTGCCGAGATGAAAGCGATAGAGGGTGCTGGCGGCGACCCGGCGGCGCTCCGGCAGCTAGCGGGCAACTTCTCGCTGCGAGCGCTCGACGCCGGGCAGCGGTTCAGCGCGCAGTACGGCACGCCCACTATGATCGATACTGGCAATGCCTTGGTGCCGTCCACGGTCAGCCCCATTACTGGAATCCACCCCATCGGCGCCACGATCCAGAAGACGCTGTCGCCTACCGAGCTTGCGACGCCCGCGACCATCGGCACAACTCCGGCCGGGCAGCCCATTACGGGAACGACTGGGCAGCTCCTTGAGAAGGCTGGCGTGAACCCGCTTACAGCCCTTCCGATGCAGCAGGGCGCCAACAATCCCCTGATGCCGATAGCCGGCCCTGGCGTGGTTACGTCGCTTCCGGCCGGCGATATCGCTGCGATGGAACGGACAGGCGCAGCCTCGGGCGATGATCTGGCTCAGGCCCGTATCCGGGAGGCCAAGTTCCAGCAGGATATCGTGCCACTGCAGAAGGCCATCCCGGCCCTTGAGGCGCTAGGCGCGACCGGTACCGGCCCTGGAACCGAGCAAATCAACGAGATCAAGTCGTTCCTGCAGTCGATGGGCCTGCCCGGTGCGGATGTCGAAGGCATCAAGAACTTCGATGAGGCTCGGAAATACCTGACCCAGTACGCGCAGACGGTCGGGGATACCGGGACCAACGACAAACTGGCAGCGTCCTTTGCCGGCAATCCCAGCGTGTCGATCTCCAATGCGGCGGCTGTTGATGTGGCAAAGACCGCGTTGGCGCTGCGCAAGCTGCAGAACGCTCAGCTCATGGCGTTCGAGGCATCCGGTCAGCCGGAAAGCCAGTTCTCCAAGTTCGCCTCCGAGTTCAACGCCACGCAGGACCCGCGCGCCTACGGCCTCGACATGATGACCCCCGACGCTCGCGCCAAACTGATTGGCGGGCTCAAGGGCGATGAGAAGTCCAAGTTTGCGCAGTCCCTACGCATCGCCATCCAGCTAGGGCTGGTGCAGCCTCCCGGAGCAGCCAATGGCCAGTAAGGCACAGCGGGCGATCGAAGGGTTGATTGCGCGGGGGTTCTCCCCGATGCACGCCGCCGTGCTCGCCGGCAACATTAATGTCGAGAGCGGCTTCAATCCTGAGGCTTACAACCCGAAGGAAGATGCTTTCGGCGGCATCCAGTGGCGGCTTGATCGCAAGACCGGGCTGGAGAACTACGCAAAGGAAACCGGGCGCAAGCCTTCGGACCCAGAAGCGCAGATGGACTGGCTCGTCATGGAGATGACGGGCAAGGAGGCAAGGAACGCTGCAGAGTTCCTTGCCGCGCAGGATCCGGCTTCGGCCAACAAGGCGCTGAAGAAGTTCATCCGTTATGCGCCTGGCACGGAGGATGCGCGGCTCAGCCACGCTCTGAGCTACATGGGGCAGGGCGGCGGAAACGCCCTCATGGGGAATGGCATCACTCGCGTTGCGGATGAGGGCTTTGTGCACCCCTCGTTTGGTGACGCGGCTATGCCCGGCGTGCCTGAGTGGAACGGCGCCGGCTTCGCTTTGCCTCAGGATGGAGCGCCAGCACCCACGCTGAGCCCTCCCGCGGCTTCCGCCGCGTCGGATGACCAATTGTTCGATCAGTTCGCGGCGCCCTCTGGTGGCGCCCCAGCGAGCGATGACGATCTGCTCAATTCGTTCCTGCCATCGGCGGGGGGCGCGGCATCCACTGCTCCGGCTACCGCTGAGCCGACAGATGACGACGCGCTGCTGAATTCGTTCCTCTCTGGTGGTGCAGGGCAGGCGATCCCACCGACAGGCCTTAAGCCTGGTTCGAAGGAATACGCCGATTGGGCCGTGCAGCAGGCGATCGCCGGTAACGCGCTGCCACAGGTCAGCACCATTCCGGAAAACGTCGCGCCGACTGGGTTGATGGACAAGGCAGGGGCAGCTGCTGCCTCCTACATGGAAGGTTTTCCCATTCTCGGGCCCTCATGGCTAGACGCCGCAGAACAGGCGCGGGCTGCGGTGCAGGGTGTCCCGGTTGAGGCGGTCCGGCAGGAAACAGCCACGCTGCGCGAGGCGAACCCGGTCAGTTCGACCGTTGGCGGGGTAGCTGGAGCGGTGTTGCCGCTGCTCGGAGCTGGCGCTACCACTGCTGGCGCGCGCCTGCTTGGCGTCTCCGGGACTATTCCGCAGCAGGTGGCGATGGGGGCGCTGTCAAATGCCGCTATTGCAGGCGGCGATACACTGGCACGCGGGGGCGATCTTGAGCAGGCGGGAAAGAACGCCCTGCTCTTCGGTGGCATTGGTGGGGCCGCCCCAGCTGTGCTTGGTGCGGCTGGTCGTGTCGGCAATGCACTGTTGGGGCGGACTTCCCCCGAGGTAGCTCAGTTGGCGGAGGCGGCTCGCACTCAGTTCGACATTCCAATTGGACCCGGTCAGATCAGCACCAACCCGTTCATGCGGATGGCGGACGATGTGGTGAACCGATTGCCATTTACTGGCGGAACGGTTTCTACAGAGGCCCAGCAAGCAGCCTTCAATCGAGCTGTGGCGCATACGTTTGGAGAGAACGCGGCCAGCATCACCCCCGATGTAATGGCAAATGCACGCACACGGATTGGCAATGTCTTCGAGAGCGTCGCCGCCCGGACTCCGACGATCGTGTCGGACGCAGCATTCGATAACAGGATGCTTGGAATTGTCTCCGATGCGCAGGCCGTCCTGCCTGGGGATGAATTCCGCCCACTTATGCATCAGTTTGACCAGATTGTGGACAAGTTCACCGCCGGTCAAGGGGCGATCACTGGCGAGTCCTATCAGGCCCTCACCCGCAAGGGCACGCCGCTGGATCGGCTTACCCAGTCCGCTGACCCGAACATCCGACACTACGCCGGGCAAATGCGTGAAGCGCTGGACGATGTGTTCATGCGGTCTGCGCCGGCCGACGCGCTTGCCGATCTACAGCAGGCCAGAGCGCAGTGGAAGGCGATGAAAACCATCGAGCCGCTCGCTGAGAAGGCGGCTTCTGGCGACATCAGCGCGCCCCTTCTAATGGGAGCCGCCCGGTCGTCCTATGACGGGTTGGCGTACGGAGGGGGCGGCGACCTGGCCGAGCTGGGACGCATAGGCCAGCAGTTCCTCAAGCGCCCGCCGAACAGCGGAACGCCCGAACGTACCGCCGTGATCAACATGCTGACGAAACTGGGGCCGGCCGGCGGCATTGCCGCCCTTGCGCTTAACCCGAGTTCGATCCCGGTTGCTGCGACCGTCGCCGGAGTTGGCATCCCTGCTTATCTGGCTGCTGCTCGAGGAGCTGGCGCCGTAATGCGCTCAGATGCTCTCGCAAATCGCCTGATCGGGAACTCCCTTGGCCGCACAGCCAACCCCAATGCGATCAGGGCCGGCAATTTGCTTCTGCGCGCCGCCACAGGTGACGCGGCGGTACAGCAGACGCCGATGAGCATCTCGGTGCGGGGCGGCAATAACTCGCTGATGGCGCGCTAGGTCACCAATACCGGTCTTTGAGCCAAAGCGAGAAAAGCCCCCCGGCGCAGAAGGCGAACAGCGCCGTGACCCCAAAGAGGATGCCGGTGGAAACGTCGTCACGATTCCAAAGGATGAACGCCAAGATGCCGATCGAGACGAACATCATGTTCCTCGCCAGCTTCGGGTCATCCGGCAAGTGCCAGCGTCCGGTGCGTGGGTCACGTTTGCGGTAGTCGTTGGGGCCAAGGTCAAGATGGGGCATGACAGTTAGTTTAGGGGCTCAATCGGAGTTATGCTAGATGGGGCAAACATTCTGCCGCACGGCAGTGACATCACCCAGACTGCTGCGGCCTTGAATGCGCCGCCTCTGACGACCCGAGCCTCATCCCACTTGATGACGCCCATGCACCAAAGAGTTACCGACGGCCATAAGCCGAATTCCTCAGACAATATCTGCGTAACCTGAGCGGCCTCTGCCTCGCAGCCGTTCGTTGGTTCGCACATGTTGTATTCCTGAGCTAGTTCAACGGCCTGTCCGTGGCCCATCGAACTGGTCCATTGCCATAGACCGAAAGCAAGTGCTGGAACGGCCAAAACTACAGCCAGTATCGTAAGTAATCTGCGCAACCCCATAGCATCCCCCGTGCGCCGCAACTCGGCATTCATGCATGCGAGGCAGTCACGAGTCTAGGCGCTCAGCCAAACAACGTCGAAACGTCAAGGCTCCCATCTCGGGGGCCTTTTTCTATTGGAGGCCCTATTGGGAACCTTGCTGCCGCCCCCCGAGATCCAGTTCATCGACGCCAACGGCAATCCGCTTGCCTCGGGCACGATCGAAACCTACGTCCCATCCACGACCACGCCAAAGGACACATGGCAGGACAGCGGCCAGACCGTCCTGAACACCAACCCTATCGTGCTCGACTCCGCCGGCAGGGCGATCATCTACGGTTCGGGCATCTACCGGTTCATCGTGAAGGACGCGAGCGGCAACCTCGTCTACGACCAGCTGACCGCAGACACGGCAGTGGGCGGCATTGCCAACGGCGGCGTATCGACGGGAACTCCGAACGCCCAAGTGGTCACCGCCTCGAGCTTCTCGTCGCAGGATGGTCAGGTCGTCTTGTTTGTCGCCGGTTTCTCAAACTCCGGCCCGCTGACGGTCAATCTCGGTGGCGGACCAATCCCCGTGCTGGCGGATAGCCCGTTGGGACCTGTGGCACTCAGCGGCGGTGAGGTGATTGCCGATAACCAGGTGCTGCTCGGCTACGAAGCGGCTCGGGGAGCATTCCACCTGCTGACCCCGGCGTGGGGCACGATGAGTGCTCAGAACGCAAATGCCGTAGCGATCACTGGCGGCACGATCGCCGGCACCACAATGTCGAACAACACGTTCGTGGTGAAGCAGGCTTCTGACCCGTCCCCGACTGCTGAAGGCGACATGCAGTGGTCCACGCTGTTCAACAACTTCAAGGTCGGCGATGGCGCGGCGACAAAGCGTTTCTGGGCCGGTCCAGCGCCCGGCTCACTCTACGGCTGCACGATTGCCAACAATGCATCGGATGCGACCAACGACGTCGACTTCGCCGCGGGCGTGGCGGTGGATAGCACCAACGCGTTCTATATGACGGCCGGCGCCCTGACCAAGCGGCTCGACGCAAACTGGGCCGTCGGGAGCAACCAGGGCGGGCTTTTCAGCGGGGCGGCGGCGAACACGACCTACCACTGCTTCGTCATCATGCGCCCTGACACGGGGGTGGTGGATGCGGGATTTGACACGAGCGTCACCGCTGCGAACCGACCCGCAGACTACACGTACTATCGCCGTGTCGGATCGATCGTGCGCGCAGGAGGGGCGATCAAGGCCTTCTTGCAGAGCGGGGACTACTTCTACTGGAGCGTTCAGGCTAACGATGTTACGACAACTAACCCTGGAACGGCCGCTGTATCTGCGACGCTCACGGTCCCCCTCGGCATCAGCGTCATCGCCACGATCATTGCGGGCGTCAGCGATGGAGATTCGGCGGGTCCGAGACAAATGCTCATATCGGCCCTCGACCAGACCAACTCTGTACCAACATTGGCTCTTAGCACCATTTTCTGGGAAACTGATGCTAGCGCGGTAGACTACTTCTCCACTTCCACTCAGGTGGTGACGAACACGAGCGGCCAAATCAGGTATCGCGTCTCTGGCTCTGGAGCAGGGCTTATTGCCCGCATCAACACGGTCGGCTGGACTGACCCAAGAGGCAGAACGGCGTAGCTTGAGCCCCGGCATTGCAAACATAGGACAGCAGTGGTTCTATCACTGATGTGATCACAATCTATCCCAACGGCGGCCTCTGCAACCGGTTATTTGCCCTCCACAGCGCTATCCGGCTTAGTGCGGACATTGGACAACCACTGAGAGCGGTTTGGATAATTCGCGACGACTTCGGCTGTAGCTTCGAGGATCTATTCGAAGTGCCTCCGGAGGTAGATGAGTGGCGTACCTTCTCCCATACTCGCGCAACCCGCGCCGCGCAAATCAAGGAAGTCTTTGACCGCTACCTGCGCTGGCCACCCCTCCAGCCAACGATGTTCCCCACCGAGATCAACCGGCTGTCCGAGGCGCAGTTCGACTTTAGGTCGCTTGGAAACAGGCGGCACAACGACATCAGCAGTTTCGGTTTGTTCTATCGAGGCAGCGCAGGCTTTTATTCATTCCAACCGTGTGCACATCTGCGGGAGCAGATCGATTCTGTGGCGAGCCAGTTCGGACCAAATACGGTTGGCCTGCATCTCCGCAGGGCAGACCACGCCGAAGCCATCGAACGTAGTCGGACCGAGCGATTTGAAGCTGAAGCGCAGAGCATAGTTGATGCCGATCCAGATGCCACTCTCTTCGTCGCATCGGATAACAGCGGCGAGGTCGACAGGCTGGCGGAGCGGTTCCCTGGCAAGGTTCTGACGAATCGGCCTCCTTCCTTTGACCGCAGTTCGCTGAGTGGCATGGAGGGCGCGGTAGTCGATCTGTTCTGCCTCTCTCGTACCAAGCGAGTTCTGGGAAGCTCCGGCTCCACGTTCTCTGAGGCGGCTGGTCTCCTAGGAGGCATTCCAGTGTCATACATGGTTGCAGACCCGGCCTAGAGCCGACCCGCACTAAGCTCTCTCCACCACCCGGCCTAGCCGGCGGGTTTTCCTTTGCCCCCTTCCCGCGGGCATCTCCCGCTATCCCTCACATCGGAGACGACAATGAGTTCCAACGTGCCAGCCGGCGCGGTGATCCTGCTCGACTTCATCGGGCGCGCCGAGACCGGCAAGACAGGGCGCGAGGCCTACGATGTGCTGGTGTTCCATCAGCAGTCGAAGCTCCCGAAGCCGCTCACCTCGTACACGATCAGCGAACTGCTCGCCGCACAGAAGACCTGGGGCTCGACGGGATGGACCGTCAAGGGCAAGCGCATGCGGGGCTCCGCCTCCGGAAAGTACCAGATCATCCGGAAGACGCTCGCCGGGCTCGTGGCGCAGTTGGACCTTCCCGGCGCCACCAAGTTCAGCCCTGATGTTCAGGATCGGCTCGGCTATGCGCTGCTCACGGCGCGAGGCTGGCAGGCATTCACCAGCGGCCAGGTAACGCCGGCCGCGTTCGCCCTCCAACTGGCGAAGGAATGGGCCTCCATGCCACTCCTGTCGACAGTGAAGGGGGCAACGCGCACCATCACGAGAGGTCAGAGCTATTATGCCGGTGACGGCGTGAACAAGTCGCAGGTACGCGCCGACGAACTCGAGGCCATCCTGACAAAGGTTCGGCCGCCGCGCGCCACCGAGGCACCGGCTGCTCCATCCCCCTTTCCTGTGAAGGGCGCCAAGAACAACGAGGTCGTCGCCCAGGTACAGCGCCGCCTGAAAGAACTCGGCTACACGGAGATCGGCAACGTGGACGGCAGCTTCGGCGACTTCACCGAGAAGGCCATCCTGATCTTCCGGCACGACAACAATCTGCCGTTGAGCGGTGCCATCGACAACACGCTGATCGTCGCTTTGGCGAAGGCCAAGCCCCGCGAAATCTCCACCGCACGACAGGAGGCCACGCCGGCTGAAGTGCGGGAAGTCGCCCCCGAGGCAAAAACGAACTGGCTCACGAAGGTCGCGGGCTTTTGGACGATGATCGTCTCTGGCGTCATTGCGTTCATCAACTGGGCGATCGGCAGCATCAGCGAGATCAGAGAGTTTGTGCAGCCAGCGCTCGACATCCTCACGGGGTTGCCAATCTGGCTCTATGCGCTGGCGTTTGGTGGGGGTGCTCTCTGGCTCTACCTCAACGGGCGCAAAGGGGAACAAGCCTCGCAGGGCGCCGTGCAGGATGGAGCACGGCGATGAGCTGCAAGCTTCTCGACTTATCCTGCCACGTCCAATCTGCCGCCTTTGAGTGGTGGAGTGATGTCGGACTGCTCAACAAGGTGCTCATCGTCGGCGGCGTTCTGGCGCTGATCCTCGGTGTGTCGTGGAGCCTGCTCACGTTGCTGAAGCGCCTCGGCGGCTGGCCGGCGGTCCTGGGGGCGGGGGCGGTCATCGTGGGCATCGTGCTCGCCTTCCTGCCTCGGAAGCCCAAAGGCGTCCCCACCGAGCACTTCCCCGACGAACATCCTGACGCGAAGGGGCCATTCGAGTTTGGGGCGAAGAAGACCCGCGCAAAGGTCCCAGTGACCAAGAAGAAGCGTCCCACGATCTTTGATCGCTGAGTTTCACTAACCGAGCGTCCCACCGCCTTATCCAACTGCCGGTTGCATACCCCGTTCCCGAAAGGAACATCACATGGTTGAAGGTCTCGTCTCCCTCATCGTCATAGCCATCATCGTAGGCATTGTTGCGCTGATCGTGATCAAGCTCGTTGACATGATCCCCATGCTCGCGGGCTTCAAGGACATCGTCCGCCTGCTCATCATCCTCGTGGCGGTGCTGATCGTGCTCATGCGGGCGCTGCCGCTGCTGGGCGTCAACATCTCAGTCTGATGGGCAAGGTCAACGTCCTCGACCACGTCAAAGCCCTGCTTGCCGAAAAGGACAAGCGGGACAGCCAGCGGTTCGATGCGCAGACCAGCGCCATCAACGCGGCCCTTCAAGCCGCCAAGGAAGCCGTTACCAAAGCCGAGACTGCCACCGAGCGCAGGTTTGAGTCTGTGAACGAGTTCCGGGCGCAGCTCTCCGATCAGACCAAGACCTTCGCCAGCTCGGAACGTGTCGACATCATCACCGACCGCCTCAATCGCATGGAGGGCCGGTCCGGTGGATTGAACGATGGGTGGAAGTGGCTGCTCGCCGTCGCCGCCCTCGCAGTACCAGTCGTGTTGTTCATTTTGAAATAAGCCGGCGGACCCGAGCGGCGCGTCAACACCGCCCGGGCCCTTGCCACACCCCAGGCTGTCGGAGCCCAGAATATGACCACTGCCAAGTCTACCCTCCAAGAATGGAGGCTCTCCTAATGCCCCCCGCCACCAAAGACCCGGCTGCCACCTCCTGGCACTTCGACCGGCGCATTCCCCTAGCACTGATACTGACCATCGTCCTGCAGACCGGCGCTGCCATCTGGTGGGCGTCCTCGGTCAATTCCTTCATGGACAAGTCCCGTGAAGAGGCCTTGGCGATAAGCTCCCGTGTCAAAGCCGTCGAGGGCGCCAACAACGATGTGAACCTGAAGCTGGTCCGGTTTGAGACCCTGCTTGAGGGCGTCACCGAGCGGTTGCGCGAACAGAATGGGCTGCTGACCGAGATCCGGGATAAAGTCGGCCCGCGCGAGAATGGCCCATGATCCGGGTAACCATCGCCGCGATCGTCGGCGCCTTGGTCATCCTGGCCCTGTTTGCGGCCCTATCAGGGGTACGGGCTGCAGAATGCGGGTTCGTGACGTACTATCACGCCACGGGGAATAAGACCGCCTGTGGGGATCGCTACACCGGCCGCGAGATGATCGCCGCGCATCGGACCTTGCCCTGCGGAACGAAGCTGAAGGTCACCGACAAGCGCACCGGAAAGCATGTCCGCGTGGTGGTTCGCGACCGAGGGCCGGCGCTTTGGACTGGCAACGACCTGGACCTCTCATTCGCCGCTGGCGATAAACTCGGCATGATCCGGCGTGGGCGCATTCAGGGTTGCTGGGGCTAGGGGATGCTGAACCTACGGAGTAGGGGGCTCGGTCAAGTAGACGTGCGCGCCGTCGCGGTACATGCGGGCGAATAGGCTGTCAGGGAAGTGCTCGATTGCGGCGGCGATAAGCCAAGGCTCAACCTGCCCCCAGCGCGCGACGTTGGCCTGCGCTTTGATGCCGTTCATCGCATCGCCCAGTTCGATATCAAACCCCGCGTCCCAAAAGGTGTCGACGCGGAAGTTGATCTCGCTGTGGTACAGGTCCTGAAAGACGCTCATCCTGCTATCTCGCGGTCGTGGAGTTGCTGGAGGGTCAATTGGTGGGGTCCGCGTAGACGACATCGCCGCCGTCATTCACGATTTTGACCCGGAAGCGCTCATCCCCGCACTCAGCCATTTCGCTCCAGCCGTCCCCACCTCCAGCCCGCGAGAAGTGCAGCGACCGATTGCAGTCACAGGAATTGTTGTTGTCGCCCCAGTCAAAGGCGACTACGCGGGGGTCGCTCTCAACCCAGTGATGGACGCGGGTTTCGCCTGTCGTCGTGTCTGTGATGTGTGCGTGGAGCAAGTTCATCTTCATTGCGCGGGCTCGCTCCACCGACTCCCAGAAGGGATCAGTCATCAGCGGCCTCCCTCTACGCGCCGCACCAGTTGCTCGATAGTGACGGCCCCGTCCCACGCAATGTGCTCGCTGGGCAGGCATTCGGCGCTAGGGTCCCACTTTGCAAAGTCCCGAAGATGCCCGGCCATTTCGACGGCATCCTTAATGATGGCCGCCGTTGACGCCTCGGGGGCGCGTTGGATGGCCTCCAGCACAGCCTGAGCAATGGCTTCGCACTTCCGCCTGTGTTCCGGACGAAAGGCGCAGACCTCAGACCAAGTGAGGTCGCGCCCCGACCCGTGTTCGATGGGCAGGGACAGATAGACCGCCTGCGCCCCCAGTTCGATTTCACCCATGGTCATTTTGCTTGCTCCAAAGCAGGTTTCAGACTAGCATCAATTCACGCAAAACACCAACGTTTCCGGGCCTTTCAGCTGATTATGCCCACCGTCCACTGGTCCCTAGGCTACTTCAAAGAACACGGCTACCGCATACTCGCCTACTGTGAGCAGCAGGGGCCCGAGCCCATGTGCCGGCACTCCGCGCCCGTCGATCTCGACAAGGCTATTGAGGTGTTCGGGGCCGACTTCATCATTCCCAACGATCACGCCCGCTTCTGTCGGAGCCTGCCGTGTTCGAGGTGCGGAAGTCGGAACATCTCTGTTCGCATTCAAACCCCACCAGGTAGTGAGAGGCCTAGTGGACCGCCTCAAGGGCTAGAAGCTGGGGCAGGGGTTGGTGGGTGGAGGAGCTAGCGCGCGGCCGCCAACATTCGGGCGACGGGTCCGTGTTCGGCCGCGGCCTCGTATAGCTGCTGCTCCGCTCCGGCCAAGATCATGTCCATCGGCTTGCTCTGCCCGTCACACATCATAGCGACGGTAAAGGCGGTGGCGTTGACCAGCCGCTCTACGATCTCCGCCTGTGCCTCGGGATCGCCCCGCGCATCGGTCACCGCCTCCCGGCAGAGTCGTGCCAGCCTCCCATTGAAATCGAACCCGGTCGGCATTTTCTCGTCTCCTTCATAAACAGGGGATGGATGGGGATCAGGCGGGCCAATTCTCGCGGGTAACTGTCCCGTCAGGCCAACAGATGGCGATCGGCCGCCGGAGAGTTCTGGCATAGCGGATGGTCGACCACGTGCCGGAGCGCTGCTCTGCAAACATGCGATAAGGGGCAGCGATGAGTCGATCAGTTACGTCGACAATGTCGTGGTTGCGCTCAAGGTACGGCTTAGGAGGGTAGTGCACGTCACAGACACGGTCACTCATCTTGGAGGTGTTGGTCGGTGGGTGACCGTTGATGATGGCATTCAGGTTCGCGTCCACCAGATCATGGAACTGCTCGTCAGCGCCGACACACAAGCCGTGGTCAACCTCATCCGGATCGAGGTCGTCGCACTCGTCAAAGACCGCTATGCGCTGGTCCTGGGTCATCCCCTCTTGAGTGCCGGTAAACCCAACTCGCATTTCCGTCTCCGTGAACGTTCCTAGAACACCTTGTGTCAGCCACGTGCCACTCGCTCTTGCACGTTCCGACTCCGTTCCCCATGAAGCTGCACGAACCTGCTCGGTTCACCTGTGGCAAAATCCCGCGCCACTTGCGCTTTCTCAGGCGTTCGGTTATCTCCCGCTGCAGGACACCTCACCCTAACGTGGGTCAAGGCGTCAGGCTATTTTCTCTTTTTTATCAGATACTTGCGGCGCTGTCACTGAGGCGCTTGCCCGTGGCTTGCCAACTAATAGATTTGAGACGGTCTTGTCGTCCATCGCGTGGCCGTAGGTTTTGAACAGCTGCGCTGGCGACTTCCACCCCCCTCGCTCCGCTACCGTGATCGGGTCGATGCCTTGGTGCATCAGCCCGGTTGCGAAGCCGTGCCGACAGCTATGCGGCGTTAGCCGAATGATCCCTGCGCGCCTGATGGCGACGTGCCACGGGTCCTTTGCCGAGGCATATCCCGCATACGGGAATACCTGGCTGTCGTCCTCGCGGTTGCTGGGGATGTTGGCCAGCGCAGCGACCAGCTCGGGCGGCATGTGAGCGGTGCGCTCTTCTCCCCCAGCCTTCCCCATGACGATCTTGACCGTGGCGCCGTTCAGGTCCACGTCGCGCCAGTGAACGCCGATGGCTTCGCTGATCCGCGCGCCAGTCAGGAACATGAAACAGGCGAGCGCCCCAAGGTGTGGCGACGAGTGCTCCATGAACGCCTCAATCCATTCCCATGTCGCCGGGTCCTTGGTCTTTTTCGGCTCGGGAAAGCGCGAGGCGCGAAGCGGGGCGCAAAGCTCCAGCTCGGCGCAATGGTTGATCACTGCCTGTGTTGGCACGATCACCGCGCGGTTGCGGTAAGCCCCGGAACCCTTGGGCAAAAGCTCGATTGCCGCTCGCTTCATGGCCCCTCTGGTGATATCCTTCACCAGCGTGTCTTTCCAATGGTCTTCAACCATTTCGAGGTACTTCGGGACCTTGCCCATCTTCCGGTACTCGATGGAAGCCTGAGCGAAGGTCAAGACAGAACCCGGATCGCGACGACCTTGGAGCTCCCGGCTTTCGACCTCGTTGGCGATACGCTGGGCTTCTGACTTCTGCGAAGTCTTCGTAGAGCCTCGTAGTCGCCGCCCGGCAACGGTGCCAGCGTAGTGCCAGATTTCGCCGCGCTTTGTGAGTTTGAGGGACATGGCCGGCTGGCCTCCAGGATAGCGTCGACATCGGCTTTCGTGAGGACCATACGATTGCCCATAATCCGGCAAGCGCCAATAGCCCTCGCGAGCGTTTTCACCCGCCGCGGCGACCAGCCCATATGCTTGGCCAGATCTTCGGGCGTGACGGTATCCGGCAGCTCGAGTGTCATTTCACAGCCACCCCATAAAGTACGCCAGTACCCCAAGAGCAACACAGGCTAGGCCGATGCCCCAACGCCAGATTTCTCGGTTCTCGCGGCGGCGGGTCATGACAGGTGATCCCGAACGATAGTCACCCACATCCCGAGGCAGAACGCGACACCAAGAACTCCGGTGAGCGACAGCAACGAGAACCAGATCCAAATAAAGGGCACCGCTGGCGGATTTGTCGCTGCGCAGAGCAGCATGTACGCGAGTGTGACGCCGGCCGACGACACCAGCGCCTTCGCTAGATTGACGAGCCACTTGCCAGCCATCTACTCCTCCCCTGTAAGGGAAGGGGGCTCGGGAACGTCGCGCCAATGCGTCGGGGTGCCGGCCAGCCCGTGCCAGACCCAGCCCCCGCCGTTGAAGTCGGTCCAATACGCGGTGCAGACCTCCTCCCAACGGTGTTTGTCATCGGGCCCGGCTATGGCGTAGTTCACGTGCTCAAGGCGGAGCAGCACCGTCTCGTCTACGACCTTGCGTGCCGTCTCGATTGGCTGCCACCCATCCCCCTTTACCGCTTCGGGGACCATTTTGCCGAGCTCGGGAATATGGTCGCGCCCCTGTATATCGGGGGAGAGAGCGGCGGTGATGCGCGCCTCGTAATCGGCTTGGGCCGCAGTCTTGGCCATGTCGAGATCATCAGCGGCCGGGATGAAGTCGCTGTCGCGGAACATCAGCGTGTAGCAGGGGTGATCCTTCCAGCCCTTCCACTCGATCTGGTAGCGGCCGAACGGCGTGTCAGCGAACACGTGGTGGTAGCTGCAATAGGTGTTCGGCGGGATCGGTTCAGACCACTCCAGCGGCCTCCCCCTCTTCTGGCTTGAGGCTGGGGGAGGGGAGGCGAGCGCGGCGTCGGCCTTCGCGATGAGAGTTACCCAAGGCTTGCGGCTCGCCATGTCCGGGTCTAGTTCAAACCGCGTGAAGGCAAGGATCGACGTGAGGGCCTCACGCAGTTGTTGCTCGCTTCTTCCCACCGGCTCCACCGCTTCCGCTACAGCGAGGGAGGGGGCAGACGCGGGCTTGGGGTCGTAGCCGGGCCATTGCGACACGGGAGTGGGGCGCGTTTCCACCATCTCGACCCGAGCGTTGCCGCCCTTGACGTAGTTGTCAGCCCACACGAACAGCCGGCCCTGGTACTCGACTATCTTGCTCGCGACCAAGGCGATGTAGACTTCCTCTGAGATGCTCAAAGAGACGGTCTTTTCGGTGACCAGTCCCTCTTCGTCGTCGCGGAAATCGAAGTCGGCGTAGTGACCGCGCACAGCCTCCAACGCATTCTGGGCCAGCGCATTCATATCAGCCATGGGAGGGCTCCGCGACGAGCGCGGCGTCAAGCTGTCCACCGAGCAACGCTATGACGCTGTCCGCGTTGATGCCGCCAGTAGCTCTGGCGTAGTGGCCGCGAAGGTCAGGCATCCGTTCGGCAAGCCGCTCCAGCGTGTCGAATGTCTCGGGTTGCCATGCCCGACCGACGCTGATGGACATCTGCTCCTCGTGATCCGTCAGGCGCTCGATGAAATCGTCTGCGTTGTACTCGCCATCGCTCTCGATCAGGCCGCGCTCTTGCAGCCAGTTCCAGAGCTTTCCCCACAACTCGCCCTCCTCCTCCGGGGTTGCGCCAGATGTCTGCTTCTCGAGTGAGATTGCCGCGTCGATACGATCAAGACGAGCGATGGCTTCAGGTGACGATGCGGCAGCGCGGCGGGCCTCAGCGGCGTACACCCGGTAGAAGGCGATCAGGTCAGTGTGTAGGTCGGTCATCTACGCTCTCCGCGTTTCGATATTGAAGTTGTAACCGATATCGGATACAAGATCAATAAGCGATATCGCTTTGGAGGCCAGATTGACGAACTTACCGATATCGGCAACAAACGCCCGCATGGGTCGTCCGCCGCTCAACGCCAAGTCCGCCACCAAGCCGGTGCTCGTCCGCCTCACCGAGGCGCAGGCGGAGCGCATTGACGCGCTCGCTGGCCCGAACAAGCGAGCCGAGTTCATCCGCGAGGCGGTTGACCGGGAAATCTCGCGGCGCTCACGCATTCCCAAGCCCGACTGAGCCTGGCTCATTGCTTCTCTCCGGATTGGAGGGCGAGACGGCCGGTAAGCCATCTATGGAGTTTGATCAGGTCCTCGACCGGGATGGCGCTGTATGCGGTCCAGACGAGGCCGCCGCCGTATGCGTCGGTAATCGGGCCGTCCTCGGTGATCCCGCCGATCTCCTCAAGGACCAAGGCTCCCCGGAGTTCTACGCTATCGACGATCTTCCCATCCTCGCCTTTGGGTGCCCAGAGGAGGAGTGGCCGCGTCCCGCCGAAGATGCCCTTCTTGGGGTCGAGGTTTTTCCTGTAACCGCTCTCCCAGAAGTGCGGTGAAACCAACGCCTTGATCTCACGCACCAACCGGCGCCTGATAGACGCTAGGTCCTTCGTCAGCTTCTCCTCACCCATGGTGATCACCAACCTTCCTGCGATAGAGGGTGACGCGCTCATAGCCGACAGCATCGAGGAAAGCCTTGGACGGCTCCCGCTTGCCCAGCAGGATCAGGCGGGTCAGCTCGTCGTTGACACCGAAGTCAGCCGCCACTTCCGACATCAGCGGGCGCTCGACAGGATATTCGGCCGACAAGGCGCACCAGATCATGCCATCGGCATTGACTAGTCGGTCAGGCGCGACAGCAGGGCTACGCCGCTCAAGGCTATAGAACTCGGTGCGGTTACCCATCTCGAAGCGCTGACGATCGAACGCTTCGCGACGATGGCGTTCAGTTCCTTTAGCCATGGTGATCACCCGAACGGCTGTGGAGGGATGCGGGGACCGTCAGGAGGTCCGGGCACTTTTTCCGCCTCCTTCGCCTGGTGATCACCAAGGGCGGAGCGGGCGAGTTCTGCGACATGGTCGATAACGACGCGATGGGCATAGATCGTCTCGACAGGCGGATACTTTGCCTTCTCCACGACATGGGTCAGCGCCTCGCGTTGCCGGGCTAGTTGGGCTTCGGCGGCGAGCATGCCAGCAGCGGCTTCAAACGCGAGATTGCTCGCTATCCCCGCGTCAACGCTGCCTCGGTCGATGCTGTGCCCACTCAGGCGCTCACCTTCGTCCTCCAGCCGCTTCGCCAGATCGCTACCCGGCTTAGGTTTGGGCGGGGCGATAGCGGAAAGGCGCTCTATCGTGATCTGCACAGAGCGCAAATCCTCCGGCGTTCGGCACGCCATGATGGATTGATGAAGGTCGCGAAGCTCATCGGCCAGCCCATAGCTCATTGTGTGTCCTCCATCCTGCGCTTGAGGCGGTCAATTTCCGCTGCGATCAGGGCCCCAGCGCGGACAAGGTCGCGAAGGCGGTCTCTCGGCTTCCACCACTCATCGGCCCACGGCCACATGCGTTTGACGTGGTCTTGGTGCAGTTCCCCAGCGCTGTCGTCGTAAGCAGCGTAGCAAGCTGCCGCCTGAGCCATCTCGCCGTTGACGTACTGGTCGTCATGCTCTGGCGTCCAGCCTTCGACCTCGATCTGTCGCCTACGCTCAGCGGCGATCTCGACTATCCCGTCGCTATCCCTCTCAGCGGTCAGCCGTTCGATTGCGGTGGCGGCTTCGCGGATAGCGGCGACGATTGCAGCATCGTCCATCAGTCGAGTGCGGCCGCGCATGGCGTAGACGGCGTTCTGGATGTTGGTCATCAGCCCGTCCGGTCTATGCTCCGGCGCTACCTCAATGCGGATTTGCTCCCGGATCGTTTCCAGCAGATCATGGAGTTTGTCCTGTCGGCCGTCCTCAGTAGCCAACAAATCGAGCACCGTTGCCAGCCTCTCCACCAGATCGCTACTCGTCTCAGCGATCAGCGCGTCGAGTTGGGAGCGGGCAGCGTCGAGAGCGTCAGCAGCTTCGGACAGGTCGGACAGCAGGAACTCAGGGTTAGCCACGCGGACGTGGGTACTGTCGCCGCCGAACCTGGCCTGTTCCTGCATCTTTCGAAGCTGGGACGCATCGGCGCGCAGCCGCTTCACCAACTCCCCGCTCTCCCCACTCAGCACGTCGGCTTGGGAGCGGAGGGTGATGAGCTCGGTGAGGATGGCGGTTATGGTCTGAGGGTCGCAGAGGGCGATGTATTTTGTGTCGGCGAACGCTTTTTCGGCAGTCCTGACGACAGCGATGGCGCCGGATGCTTGCCAATCACCAAAGACCACATACCCTTCGGCTTTCCATGTGCCAGCCGTCGCCTTCTCAGCCGCAGCCAGCATCTCTGCTGTCTTCTCGGGTGAGATCATGGCTGGACATCACGCTGAAGCGTCGCTGTCGGCGTCTGGTTGCCGTTGCCGATCAACTGCCGAAGTTCCCAAGTCGGATGGTATGGGCCAACGCTGCGCTTGGGATCGTCATCGAAGCGGATGTTGACGTGCGCGCCAGTCGCGCTGGTAATCACGCCCTGACGCGGGGCGGCCTTGTCGCCGGTATACTCCACGCGGCTGCCGCGCCCCATCGAGAGCCCGTAGGTGCGGTTGATGTAGTCGAACTCGTTGGGCTTCATGTCGTCCTTGCCTTCCTGAGGAATTGGAACTTGTCGCTGAGCGGGGTCATTGGTCGCGCCTCAGTGCTGGACATGATCAGCGGCATCCGGCTCGGCGATGAAGCCGGGGTGTTTGGTGTTCATGTGTCGGTGAAGGTCAGTGAAGGTGCGGTTGCAGCACGGGCAGACGCCGGCTGCTGCGCGCTTCTTGAGCTTGGTGACCTGGCCGCGAGCGGCAGCCGCACGGCGGTCCGCCAACTCTCGGCTTGCCTTCTCCGCGCGAAGACGGTCCTCGTACCAGGCCTGATCCTGCTTCAGCCGGTCGCGCTCACGGCGCAGCTTGTCGGTCTCGCTCTCGCCAAGCGGAAAATGCTGAGGGTGGCCGGCCGGGCAAAAGAAGGTCTGCTCGGTTTGGCGCAGCGTTGCGTTGAACGCGTCCGTCACCCAGAAGTCCATTCTGCAGCGGCAGCAGGCTATCTTGACTGTCATGGCTGTGCCTTCCGGGAAAGGGTGTTGCGAGATTGCATTGGCCGCGCGGCCCATTTGGTCTTGCGCCGCAGGATCTTCGTACGCTGCTCGGGAGGCTTCCGCTGGTTCCGGCTCCTGACCCTCGATTGGCGCCTAGGGCGGGTCTGGACAGGTCGCGAGGCATAGAGCGCCACGGCGAGGCCGAACGGGTCACCGACGCCCTGCCGCTGCCACCAGGCCAGTTCGTTGTTCCGGTGCTGGTCATCGTGGTGCGTGCGGCACAGGGGCAGAACCCAGCAGTCAGAGGGTTTCTCCCCCATCCCGGTCGGGGGCTTGCCGTACTGCCGCGCTGCCGAGCGGAGGTGTGCCGGGTCAGATGGGCCGGGGCGCCGGCAGATGAGGCACGGCAGGGTTCGCACATAGGCGAGGTATGCCGGGTCTTCCTCGCGTGGCTGGCGCTGGCGGAGGGTCATTTCTCACCAGCCCGGCGCATGGCGCGCTCAAGAGGCGACTCCATCTGCGCTAGCGGGATCACGCGCGGCTGCAGACCGTAGCGCTCCAAATAGGCGCGCTGAGCTTTTGCCCATACCTTCGTTCCCCAGCTCGTGACAGCGAACTCGTGCGGCTTCGCGGCGATGGCCGCTTTGCGCCTAGTGGCAAGGTCGATGTCCTTCGGCAGCGTGGCGTCGAGCCGCGCCAGAACTGCATCTGCGGTGCCGCGCCAGTCGCTCACGACTCCACCCCCGGAATAGCCGAGTACCGGGGACCGTCATCAGTGGCCTCTACGGTGGCACGCTTCTTCTTCACCAGGCTGTCGAGAACGGAGCGGAGGTACACCAGCGATGTGAGGTCGCTGCCGGGGCAGATCGAGCCATCCCGAACGAGGAAGTACAGCGCTGCGGCTTCGGTGGGGGTGAGCTTTCTCATGCTGCCAGCCTCCCCGCGCTGCGCTGCTTCAACTGCTCGATGTAGAGCGGCAGCGGGTCATAGTCGCAGAGGTCGACCAGGCGACGATGGGCGGCCTCGAAATAGAGGTTGAACCGGTCCTGAGTGCACTCGGCGAACGACTTCGACGCGGGCACTCGGATGTAGATCGGGTCGCCATTCGGCTGTGGCACGGCGATGTGCCGAACGAAGCCGGTTTCGAGTTGCAGGAAGTCGGACAGCTCATCCTTCGTCGGCCACGGCTCGGCAGCGTCAACGTTCGCGCAAACCCACGTCAGCACGCCCCAGTAGGTTCCGAGCTGCGGCAGTGACCGCGCCCTGGTGGCGGTGATGTTGAGGTCGACGCCCTCCGGCAACTCGACAAGCAGATCAGCCCAGTCGAGCGACGGTGCGTAGAGGGTGGTGCCTTTGCGGCGAAGGACGAGCTTGCTCATCAGCCCGCCCTCGCTGCTGCGAACATGCGGTTGACGTAGCGCTCGCGGATGGCCTCGTATTCCTGCCACTGCTCAACGTCGGCGCCCTCGGCAGTAAGCCGGGCCTCGATGTCGCGACAAACCCCCGACAACTGTTCGTCGGTGGTGGCGGATTCCATCCTCGCCTCATCGGTGAGGTGGGGAAGCGGCCGCCGAAGGAATGAACCGCCTCTCATGCTGCGGACTCCATCCGATCGAACTGCGCGTTCGGATCGACGGCCGGCATGTCGCCGGGGAAATCATCGGATGCCGCAGGCGCAACCTTGGGGAGGCCCTGCACCAGGTCGTCGGCGAGGCGCGCGAGGGCGCTGTACTGCTCGTCGGGGATCTGATCGGCGGGAACGGTTTTGACCTTCTCCCAGATGGCTTCCAAGTCGGTGACCGACTTAGCTGCACGAAGGGCAAGCTCGGCCTTTTCGGCTCGGCCGGTGAACTTGACGAGTGCGGCGTTGCGGGCGGTGGGCGCGTCGGCCTGTTGACCGGCGGCAATGCCGTCATCGTCCTTCGACGCTGCCACGCCGACGGCGGCTTTGAGGGTGTAGCGCTGCAGATAGGTGACGGCGCTGCCGATTGCCTGCAGCGGGTTCTTCTTTCCCGAGGCATCGAGTGGGCCAACCAGCGACGTTTCTTCGGCGTGACCGTCCCGATGGGTGAGGACGCAGGTCACCTTGACGCCGCCCTGCACGTTCTCGGTGCGCCAGCGGAACGACAGCCCCAGCCCCGACATGACAGGCGACAGCGCTTCGGTTACGTCGGAAAGGTCTTCGTATTTATAGTTGGTGCGGCCCTTGACGCCGTTGTCGTCGGCGCTCTTGTTCTCGTAGTCGACCTTCTGGTTCTTCACGACGGTCGGCATGTTCTCGCGGAGCCTCGACATCGCGTCATCGAACGCCTTGCGTGCCTGCATCGCTTCCCAGCGCTCGTGCAGCGCCATGAGCTTTTCCATCACCTCGACGCCGGCCCCGCTGGCGATTGCCTGGGTGATCATCGCGGAGGGGGTGACGATGGCGAGAGCCTTGGGCTGACGCTTCGGCGCGGGTGCCGCGACTTCGATCTGGGTATCCATCAGACTGCCTTCCTGACTTCGGTGATGGTGATGCCGGGGATGGAGCGCGAGCCGCGCCGCACGTCGTCATCGGCAAGACTCTGGACCAGCGTTTCGAAGCTGCCCCGATTGGTTTTCCAGAAGTGCTTCACGGCCTCGTTGAGGTCGGTGACAGCCACGTCGTAGCTGGTGCGCAGACCAAGCCCGGTTTCCGCTGCCTTGGTGGCCTTCTTGGCGTCCCGCTCGGCGATCTGCGCGCCGGACAGCATGTGTTCGGCTTCTTCGCGGGCAATGAGATTGCCGGCGCTCTCGCGCATCAGCCGCTCGGCCTCGACGCGCGCTGCTTCCGCTTCCTCCCGTGCCTTCCGGGCCTCGGTTTCCTTCCGTCGCCGCTCGGCATCCTTCCACGCCGCGCGGAGCGGGTTCAGGCACGAGCGGGCGACGTCGACGCGGCCCTTCTTGGGCTGCACGTACGGATTGTAGCGGTCCTGAATGGCTTGAACCTGCTCATCGAGCGGCTTCTTCTCAGCGACCCGCAACTCGTCCAGCCGCTTCCCGGCGTCGAGCAGGGCCTTGTCGAGCACATCGAGCGCATCGCACTGATCCTGGTTCTCGATGGGCTTGCCGTCGGCCCAATTCGCGGCCTCGGCATAGAGATCATCGATCTCGAGCACGACTTCATCGAACGGCGTCATGTTGCGCAAAGCCTGAACGGCGGCGGTCATGCTGCAACTCCATCATCAGAGGAAAGGGCAAGGCGTTCAGCGGCGTCGGAGGCAATCACCTCCATCGGTCCACCGGGATAGTCCTGGCGCACCCATGTGCTTCCGAGGACCATCAGACGGGGATAGAGGGTTGTGCCCTTGGGGGACTGGCGAGCAGCCTCACGGTCGGAGAGGAGGTCGCGGTCGGGGAGGGCGGGAACGCGCGTCTGGTTCATGATGGCGACCTTCAGCAGTTCAGCAGCCAGTGACGACGGCTAGCGTCCTCAGGGCACGTGATGCAGTTGCAGCCTTTGAACGCGTCATCCCGCTCGTCGTCTGGATCGCTGACGACCCACTCGTTGGCGGACGTGCCCGGTGGGTCCATTGCCGTTGCCTCACGTGCCACACGGTCGGCATCCCATGTGGCGGGGGCGCAGACGGCCCTGAACACGAGGCCAAAGCCAAGCGAGAACAGACGGTCTTCGGTGAGGTCGATGGCCATCACGCTGCCTCTGCCACGAGTGCGGGAGCATCGCCCGACACATCAACGCCGAGAACGGCATCGACAGCCGCAAGGTTCGCAGCACAAACCGCCATGCCAGCAGCGTGCTTTTCCTCGCGGCGGCAGCGGGTGAGTTCGGCGCGGTACTTGGCGAAGCACTGGCAGCCGTCGAATAGCTTGGCGCGGCGGATCAGGGCGAGCGTCGATGCCCGCTGGCGACGCCACGGCGCTGCCGAGGCCATGTGCTGAAACAGATGCTCCCGACCGGCTGCGCCGTAGTGGCGCTCATCGAAATCAACGCGGTTCGCCTGCGCCGTCTCGATCAGGAACTGGTGGCGGACATCAGCGGCGAGCGCGGCTTTGAACGCCTGCTCTGCCTGTCCGATGGCAATCTGCTGTAGTGCGCGGTCGAGGGCGTTCATGGCCGGTGTCTCCGTTCGATGGAGACGACCATAACAAATCCATTTGTGAAGTCAACAAAGGAATTGGTTATCGCACAAATGCAGAAACCGACTCGACTCCAGCCGCCGCCTTTGCTTGGATGAGAACATAAGGAGAACGGAGGATTTGAGCGATGATCACATATTACGTCGTCCAGTCATTTCAGCTGGGGCATAAGGGGGTGTTGATCCCCGACGATCCGCGCGAGGCGCTGGGGGAGCGCCAAGCCGCCGCTACTGCCTACCGGCTGGCGCAGGAGAGGGCAGGGGCTATCGCGTTCTCGCGAACGGGCGACCCTGCAACAGGTGAGTTCGAGGACGCAGTGATCCTCTGCACGCACGGGCTAGTACCCGGCGACGTGTTGGAAATGGCGGTGGCTGGTTAGGGCTTCGGCGAGCCGGTGATCATCATCCCGATCACGAAGATCGCGAGGATGATCGCGCCGGCGATGCCGATGATCGGAAACCAGTTCAGGTCTTTGCCGCCGCCGCTGCGGGACGTGACGCCGAGACCGGTGCCGGGGATCGAGGCACTGGCGGTTCGGCCCTTGGTGCCTACCGAGTAGCCCATGTTCTTGCCGCCGATGCGGACGCTGGCGCTCTTCTTCCCGAGATTCAGCTTCAAGCCCGGTGCGAGCTTGATCGTCTTCCGAAACCGTATCGCCATGTCATCCCCCCGATTTATGTGGCGTCGTACTTCCCAACCACCCGGTGGCAGATCGGCCATTCCTTGCGGAACTCCTTGAACTGCTTGTGCGGGTTCCATTGTTCGAGATCCCACTCGCGATCGCTCCAGCCGTTTAGCTGCTTGATGATCGCCTCGGCGTCCTCGCCGCCTGGTGGGTTGTGGTAGAGGATGACGTTCCGGCCGCGCTGGGGCCTCAGGTGCGGGTTCACCAGCGCCGTATCGCCCGGGTAGAACGCCGGGATCATCGAGTCGCCATCGATTAGCAGACCATAGGCGCCGGCGACGTTCTCGAGAAACGCGGGCATCTTCACACGGTCGATCGGGTCGGAGCCGATGATCAGCTTTCCCTGCCCACCCTGCGCCCCGGAAAACACCGGCATCAGTTTCTGAACTTCCAGCTCCCGGGCAGGGATGATCGACGAAACGCGCTGGCCCTGTGTCCGCTCGTAGTCGGCCGGCACTTCAGGTTCGGGAAGGTCGGCTTCGTCGAGCAGGTATTCCTCGGTGAGCAGTAGCGCACGGGCTAGCTCGCGAAGCTTCTTCGGCCGCTCGCTCTTCCCGTTCTCGATTGCCGCAATGCCCTGCTGGGTCATCCCCAGGCGCACGGCAAGATCGCCCTGCGTCCAGCCCATTGCCTCGCGGGCCTTCACAACTTTTTCGCCTAGTGTCGCCATGCCTTCACAAATACCAACCGCCGCACAAATGGTGCTCACAAAGAAAGTTGTTGCATCGCACAAATGCATTTGTTATCGATCGCAACATGGAACAGCCGAATGCACTCCAACGGGCCATCGACGCGGCAGGCAGCCAGGCGGCGCTTTCCGAGCGGATTGGCGCATCCCAGCAGCTCATCTCGTACTGGCTGAAGAAGGCCACGCGCGGGGTTCCCGCCGAGTACGTGCTGGTGATCGAGGGTGCGACCGGCGTTTCCCGGCATGACCTGCGTCCGGACATCTACGGCGCGGCCCCGATTGCGGGGCAGGCAGCATGACCTTCGACCTCATCAGCTTCCTCATCGGCGTGAAGGTCGGAGGCTTCGCGATGCTGGCAGTGCTCACTGTCGCGCAGTGGGGCCGCCCATGACCCTCTCCGACATCGACATAATCTGCATTGCCGCTGCCATTGGCATCGTCGTTTTGCTGTTCGGGATCGCGATTGCTCCGTGGAGGGCGCGATGACCAACGGCCTCACCGACGAAGCCATTGCCGCCTATGCCGCTCAGTTGCTCTACCTTGAGGCCGACATCGATGAGATGCAGGCCGACAAAAAGAAGGTCTACACCAACCTGCGTGAAGCCTACGGCAAGCGCGCTGCGGACTCGCTGAAGCTGGCCATCAAGCGCCATCGCATGGACGCCGACAAGCGCACCGAGGCGGACGAGATCGACGCAGAGGCCGAACGCTTCCTGTCGATCATTCGGAAGCCTAGCGCGCCGCGCGCCACGCGCACACGAGAAATCATTGAGGAATTTGACCCGGAGACGGGCGAAATCCTCCCGAATTCGACGGCAGTGCGGACGGACGCACCTAATCAAAATGCCACCGGCCAGAGCGCTCTGAATGCCGGTGAAGCGGGTACTCAAGCCCCGCCCGTCGAAACCCATCCCCAGCATGAAGCTGAGGAAGCGGGCGAGGATGTTGTAACCGCGGCGTCCTCGCCCGATACCCAATCCGAACCGGCAGAGGGTTCCCCGACTCCGACCTCTGCTGTTGCTGGCGACCGTCGCACCGAAGCCTCCCCGGCTGCGACGGTCGTTCCCTCCAATGTCACGAGCTTCCGCACCCACAATCCAGAGACGCATTTCCTGAACTCCGAAGGATTGCCGCGCCTGCATGGGTGTCTCAAGGCCGAACTGTGCGGCAGCGCTGAGCCCCGAAAGCGCCTCTGCTTCCCGTGCAGCGTGGCCCATGACGGCCCGACGCCTCAGGTTGAGGGCGGTGCAGCATGAACGGGGGCTGGTGGTATCGCGCATCGCTGGAACAGAAGCTCGCTCAGGTTGATGGCGGGATCGAACTGGGCTTGACTTCCAACCAGGTGGCGATGGTTTCAGGGGCGAAGGATCGCTACACCGTCAAGGCCTTCGGCGCTTATCACGGTCGGCACTTCACGACCTCGAACTATTCATCGCTGTCGAAGGCACGAGCGGCGCGCTTCGCACCGATACACCGCAGAGACGCCTATCTGCGCGGTGAGCCCTCGCAGTTCTGGGCTGGCGGTTCCGTCGACACCAATCATAGCGGCGAGCCCGAGGAGATCATCCTCGAATGACCGTCGCTCACCACAAGCCGCAGATGTATGGACCGAGCCGCGCGGGGCATGCGCGTGGGGTTTGCTCGATCCATGCACCTGCCGCCTGGCAGGACCCGGAATCCCTCCTGACCCGGGTTGGCAGCAGTCACCATGCGCGTTTCTCCCTCGCGCTGACGCTGCCCCGTAACACTGGCCGGGGCTTCGGCCTCGGCATCCTTTCGGCGGAGGGCCGGGGTTGCCGCCCCAGCCTCGCCAAAGTCAGCCATTCCCAGGCGTCGGGCGTGTTCCAAAACCTCACCGACCTGCCTGAATTCCATTCGTCCAAATCCTCCGTTCGTCGCCGTCTCGATAGCCATGACGCTAACGAGAACGGATTGACGCATGCGCAAACATCCTTTGCTCCCGGAGCAAAAGCCCATGACTGACCTGTCAGTTGTCGATGAGGCCGCCGGGTGGGCGGACATGCTGGTGAGGCGCGAGCATCGCGGTCCCGGCGACACGATCGACGCGGCCCGACTGCGCGCCGCTCGGAAGCATCGGCTTCCCGAGCAGGTGCTCTGGGCACTGCGATATCGGAAGCCCAAGCGTATCTGGGCCGACATTTACAAGCGTCTCGAAATGGCTGTTGCGGCCGAAGTGAAGAGCCAGGAGGCGCGCCTTGCCCACGAAATCGAACTCACCAGAGCCCTCGGTCTTTCGCCGGCTGGCAGTGCTCTTGTCGATGAGGCTGCGGCTCTACTCGGAACGGCGGAAAGCGCGGCAGAGGCGCAGGCGCGAGAGCACGACGATCAATCGGTCAATTGGCGCTGACGACTGATCCGCAGCGCCTCCACGCCTAAACCAGAGCAAAGGAACCTGACAATGGGACTGCACCAGCAATTCCTATCGCTGATCGGCGTCCGACCGGCTGAGCGCGAAGTCGTCGCCGGCCTGCGTGACCAGATCATCGAGCTCGGCACGCACGTTCGCTTCCTCGAAGCCGACCGGCCGGTTCCCCAGGCTCGTGACGACGCCGGCCGCTTCGTCAGCAAGCGAGAAATACTGCGTCAGGTGCTCGCTGACGCCTATGCAGGGCTGACGGATGCCGATCGGGCTGCGGCCATTGCACGTGCAACCAGTCCCGCCGTCACCACCCCGCTGACCGACAAGCAGCGCGAGCAGGGCAGAGGCGGCAACGCATGACCGACTTTCTCGGCGGGCGCGTTGTTCTGCATGCCGGCGACTGCCGCGAGGTGATCCGCTCGCTCGCTGACTCGTCGATTGATAGCGTGGTCTGCGATCCGCCCTATGCCATGGTGTCGATCGTGAAGCGCTTCGGCAAGCCCGGCTCGGCGGAGGCCAAAGGCGGCGTCTATCGGCGCTCGGCGGCTGGCTTCATGGGCAAGCAGTGGGACAACGGCGAGGCTGCGTTTGCTGCTGAGTTCTGGGCCGAGGTGTTGCGCGTCCTGAAGCCCGGCGGGCATGTCCTCGCCTTCAGCGGTACTCGCACCTATCACCGGCTGGCGGTTGCCATTGAGGATGCGGGCTTTGAGATCCGCGACCAAATCGGCTGGGCCTATGGGTCAGGCTTTCCGAAGTCGCACGATGTCAGCAAGGGCATCGACAAGCGAGCCGGCGCCGATCGTGTCGTGATCGCCGCGGGCGCACCGGTCAAGCGCATGATCCCCGGCGCCGACCAGCACAAGGACGGCTGGGAGAAGAACAACGGTCGCGAGTATGTGCCGACCGAAACCGCCGCAGCGACCGATGAAGCTGCCGAGTGGGAAGGTTGGGGCACCGCCCTCAAGCCCGCTTGGGAGCCGATCGTTCTCGCTCGCAAGGCGTTGTCGGGGACTGTGGTCGACACCGTGCTCGAGCATGGCACGGGTGCGCTCAATATTGGTGGTTGCCGGGTCGAGACGTCCGACGACCTGAACGGGGGCGCATATTCCCCCGACCGGAAGCCGAGCGAGAGCGAGTGGGTCGCGCACGGCGGCACCATCCATAGCTTTGCCGGGAAAGAGTTCGCGCCTCCGACTGGCCGCTGGCCGGCCAATATCATCCACGATGGCAGCGCCGAAGTCGTGGCGGCGTTCCCTGAAGCGCCGGGCGCTATGGCCGCAACTCCCACCCGCGAAATCGAGACGAACGCCGCTTACGGTTCGGGCAGGCGAGGCGGTGGCATGGAGCCTCGCAGCGATGAAGGTTCAGCGGCCCGCTTCTTCTACACCGCCAAGGCTGACGCCGACGATCGCCTCGGCTCCAAACACCCGACCGTCAAGCCCCTCGACCTGATGCAGTACCTGGTGCGGCTGGTGACGCCTCCGGGCGGGCTGGTGCTCGACCCGTTCGCCGGTACCGGCACCACAGGCGAGGCAGCGTTCCGCGAGGGCATGCGCGCCGTGCTGATCGAGCGCGAGCCCGAGTATCAGGCCGACATCGCCCGCCGCATGGAGCTGGCCGAGAACCCGACCAAGCGCGCCGCCGTGGCGAAGTCGAAGAACAACCTGCAGGGCGCTGAAGGCACCCCGCTATTCGGAGGTGAGGCAGCATGACCAACATTGTCACCGACACCCACTGGGAGGGCAAGAACCTCCCGCCGCAGAACGACAATGGGTCGGTGTGGCTGACCCTCCCGTTTCCCCCGAGCACCAACAACCTGTTCGTCAACGCTGGGAAGCGTGGCCGGGTCAGATCCAGCCGCTACACCATGTGGCTGAACGAGGCGGGCTGGGAGCTTCAGTCGCAGCGCCCGAAGAAGCTGCTGGGGAAGGTGTCCGTCACCATCTGCCTGTGCCCGATCGATAAGCGCCGCCGTGACGCTGACAACGGCTGCAAGGCGGTTCTGGACCTCTTGGTGAAGCACCAAGTCATCGAAGCAGACGATAGCAGATGCGTGCGAAAAGTCACCGCGCAATGGGTGGATGTCGGCGCGCACTGCACGGTTTTTGTGGAGCACGCCGCATGAGTGTCGCGATGGAACAGCACCAGGCCTGGTTGGAAGCTCGCAAGCGTCTCGATGCTGGCAACAACCAAGTACGGACGAGCAAAATCGTCACCCTAAAGACGGTGTTGCGCGGGAATACGGCGCAGGTGGTGCGCATATCGCCTGATGTGCCGTTGCCTAAGGCGGCAGCGATCCCAAAACGCCCCAAGGCCGGCGATAGGCCGAAGCCGCTTCCAGGCCCCGTGATGGACAAGGTGCGGCATATCCTCGAGTTCGTCGGCAGGAAGCACGGCGTGTCCGTTACCGCGATGCGCAGTGCTCAACGGTTCGAGGACGTGTCGAAGGCGCGTCAGGAAGCCTGCTACCTGCTCCTGACCGAAGCCGCACTGTCGTCGCCGCAGGCGGGTCGGCTAATGGGCGGAAAGCATCACACCTCCGTCCTCTACGCCGCTAAGACGTTCGCGAAGCGCGAGGGGAGGTCGATGCCATGACCACGTGCGGCAATGACGTCGCCAGCCACAATATGGAAGCACTGAAGGCTGTGCATCTGTCCCCAGGCGAGCGCCGGGTGCTGGACATCCTTCTGCGTGCCCATCCGCGGCCGCTGTCGCAGGACAGAATTGCCGATCTGCTGTGGTCCTTCGACCCTAACGGGGGGCCCACTTGGGCGCGTGGCGTGGTTGCCGTCCATCTTCACCGGATTCGCCAGAAGATCGCCCCCTTGGGGTGGCGGGCGGGCGGCGTTGGGGCCCGTTCCGGCGTCAGCATCTCGCGCATCGAGCCGCGCCGTCACAATGGTAAAGCAAACCTTAACGCGCGGGGGGCAACACTCTCCGCATGATGAGCCCAGACGACTTTCGCCGCCTCGCAGCAGCCGGTCTTAGCACCGAACAGATCGCCATCGTCATGGAGATGATGGATCGCGAAGCTCGCGCCACAGCCGAAGCCAATGAGGCTCGTAAGGCGAAGGCACGCGACCGGGTGCAGCGCTGGCGGGAACGTAACGTTACTGAAACGTCACCGAAAGTTACCGAACGGCTCACGGGCAGGGCTGCGCCCGTAGAGGATAAACTTCTAACTACAGAGATAGAACCTCAGTTAGAAAACAAGAAACGCGAGCGGGCGCTCACTTCAGTCGAGTTCGATGACTGGTATGCGGGATATCCGCACAAGGTCCAACGCGGCGCCGCAGAGCGCGCCTTCGTCAAAGCCCGCTCCATCGCAAGCCTCGCTGAGCTGAAGGCCGGCGTTCGGCGCTACATCGCCGCGAAACCCATCGATCGTCATTGGCAGAACCCGGCAACCTGGCTGAACGGCAAAGGCTGGCTCGATCGGCCCGGCGTCGTCGTGCCCATGGCTCGAGGTTCCCCGCAAGTGCGCCCTGTAGACGACCTGATCAATTCCCTCGTCAGCCAAATGGACGAAGCCGATGCAAACACCACAGCGGAAATTGAAAGACATCCAGCGCCTGCTCTCCGCTTTTCCGGCCACTAGCCAGGCGGACCCAACGCTGGTGCTGCACAACTTCCTGATGGCGGTTGAGGACTGGCCGGCGGACATCGTCACTGATGCGGTGGACTCGTTCATCAAGGGTGGGTTTCCGGGCTTCGATGGCCGCTTCGCGCCGACGCCGCCGCAACTTGGAACGGCATGTCGGCAGGCGCAGGAGAAGGTCAACCGCACCGCGTACCTCAACCGCATGGCACGCCCGGCGCTGCCGCCGCCAGACATCGAGAAGACGCCGGAGCAGCGCCTTCGTGCCAAGGCCAAGATTGCCGAGTTCGTTGCCAGCGTCAGCCCAGACCCGGCCGATGAAGCAACCATAGCGATCCGCAACGCCAGGTGGGCCAAGGTCAACGCTCGCTTCGACCCGCCACAAGACGACGCCTCGGTGATGGAGCGGCTGATGGGCTACTCGGTCGGTTCCCCCGAGTCAGACGACGCAGCAGCCTAACCACTTCAGAGCGAGAGAGAGGCATCATGAGCGACCACATCGACCCAGTAACCGAATTTGCGGCATGGCTGACGACGCGGGACTCCGTGATCAAGGTCGGCGGCTCCGAAACCGTCTACGCCATGTGGGAGGCTCTGGACGAGTTCCAGAAGATGAAGCAGGCGGCTCCGGCTGAGCAGATCGGTGAGCACATCAAAAGCATCTTGGCGCTCGCCCCGTCTGCCGGCCTCTACGTCGGCATCAAGGTTCAGCCCGCTCTAACCCCAATACCATCATGAGAGACGAAATACCGGCCGATGTTTTGGAAAAGGCCAGAGCCGATTGGGTCGAAGCAACCTTTGCGGTGATCCCGGGCGGGATAATCTCGAACATCGAGGTCACCGCCAAGGGCATCGCGGCCGAACGATCCGCCGCAATCGCCTTCGCCGAACAGATGGCAGAGTCTTGCGACGCTCAGGCGGCGGCCTACGATAAGAAGGACCGGCTGAAAGCGCAGGCATCCAGCGCGCAGGCGCATGTGCTGAGACAGTTCGCCAGGCTGTTCGCAACTCGCCACGTGACCCCATCATGAGAGACGAGACAATACCGGAGGCGCTGACGGACGCGGTGGCCGCTGAGCGGAAGCGCTGCGAGGACATCGCCTCTGAGCGGGTAGGGGCGCTGTTTGCCGGAGCCAATGCGTTGCCTGGAAACGGGCAGTTCGCCTCGCAGATGGTCGAAGCGCTGCTGATTTTCCAGCGTATCGCATCCGGCTATGTCGCGAAAGAGCCCGCCGCGTTGAACGACTTCAGGCCGCACTCTTCCATACGGTCTTCCCATGAGTGAGGGGGCAGTACCGAAGTGCACAAGCTGGCGCGGACATAAGTTCGAGGCCAGGTATTCGACGGAGACAGCGCAGCCAAACCAGCCGCTAACGTTCGCGCAGATCGGCGTCGAGAGAATGTCAGAATACACGTTCTCCGAGTTGTTCGAGGTGAACGCTAGACAAAGCGAGAAGCGCACCTACGTCCATGACATCTGCACCCGCTGCGGCTTTCAGGTCAAACGCCATGACTGAGGGGGAGAGCATGGTGGAGAAATGCGGTTTGGCCGCCTGCGTTGCCTCTAACTGCGGGTACACCGTCGAAGGCAAGCGCGTGTTGTGCGACGACGCCGCGGCACTGGGAAACCTGCAAGACGGCTATGGCAAGCCGCTTTACCAGCAGCGGTGCGACTGCCGCGAGTCAGCCCGCGCCGTCATCGAAGCCCTCTTGGAGCCAGACGCGGATACCGTCGCCTTCGGAGCCGAGGCCGCCGCTGCTGAGTTTGACGTTGACCTCAAGACGCTCGCGAATACCGAGTTCATGACGTTCATCGCGGCGGCGAAAGCCGCGTACATCGCCATGCTCCGTACCGCCCTATCTCAACCCAATGAAGAAGGAGAGGGGAAGTGAAGCTCTCGATCAGAGTTCCGCATTGGCTGGTTCGAAAGCGGGTGCAGGACCTCGAAAAGCGCAGCGCCCTCACTGGCAATGCGTCCACCAGCCGCACTTACTTGGCTGGGATTATCGAGGTCGTCGTAACGGTCGAGCAGCCCCACCTTTCAAACAAAGAGGCCAAGGAATGACGGAGACCCCGATCTTCGAGAATGCAGCCGAGGTACTGGCTGCCATAGGCGTGGTGCGGAAGCATTTGACTGAGGAATGGATCAGCGGCGGATGCCGCACCGAGCAATCCTTTGGCTGCGCCTCTTGCCGCGCGCTGCAGCTCGATCAAGAACTCGAACTGCTGCAGGAAGACTTGGAACTCGACCTGAAATTGCAAGAAAAGTCAACAGAACCAACCAACTAGACTAGCACATCCACCACTTAGGGGCACTACCACATGGGCAGGCATTCGAAAATCAAGGCATCGCCGGTTGAGACTGGCCCAGACCTTCGCGATGTGTGGGTAGAAGCCCCGCTCAAGACGTGGTCGCAGTACATGCACGAGCTGGACAGCGGGCTACCTCAGGCCGGGCGGGAAAGGGTGCAGGTCGACCGCAGGACGCTCATGGGCGGCTTCTGTCGCTTCCATGGCAGCGAAGCACAGGAAAAGGCAGCCGCCCGTTTCAAGGCCATCTACGAGCGCTCCCAGGTTGGTGGCGCCAAGGCGGTTGATCCATCACGTGAGGCAGTCAGCGGTGGCGGCATTAATCCGGAGTCGGTGATCGAGATCGGCGCCGACGCGCGGGCAGCGTACAATCGGCTGTTCAGCTACTTCGGGCGCGACGACATGCGCCGGCTCGAGTTCGTCATCATCGGGGACCATGGTCCAACCGCCTATGCTCGCTGGCGCTACCGCGATCGTGCACCTGATGGCAGGGCGATAGGCAGGGCATCGGTAGAGCTTCGCAGCCTCGTTGACGCCATGGCTGTGCATCTCGGATACCAGAACCTGAAGTGCGCTTGACATCCGCCGTGAATTTGGCGACAAAAGTGCATCGTCGCTTAGTGCGACTGATTTGCGGCCCCGTGGTTTGACCTCCCGGGGCCGTGTTGATTCCTAACCTGCGCTAGCCGCTTCAGGGTAGGGGAGCGCAGCCCCGATCATAACCTGAGGCGGCAACAATCTGGCGGTTGGCCCTATCGGCGAGAAAGCCGACAAACCAAACAGCCGTAGCTTGGGCAACGCGGCCCGCCAGTCTCCACCCCTATACCAGATCATCAGGCAGAGCAGTGGCACTGCCACATGCAGCCGACTAACCACACCCCGTCATAGAGCGGGGTTTTTGCATTCCGGAAGGAAGCCTCATGGGCCTCAAGCCAATCAGCCAGAACGTCACAGTGAGTTCCGAGGATGGCGCGTACCGTCTGTCGGTCAACGCCGATGGTTCGCTGAACACCCTCGCTTCAGCACCTCCCGACTTTGAGACTGTGGCGGCTGGCCAGACTGATCAGGCGCTCGGGACGGCGGGGTCGATCGGTGACACGCTGAGCGCCCTCGTCTGCACGGTGGCAACAGCCGCGACCTCGACAGTGAGCATCAAGGATGGCGCAGGATCGGCGGTCCCGATCCTTGCTGCCAATACGCCCATCGGCGCATACACCGTGACGATCAATGCCAAGTCGGCGGCCGGCGCCTGGAGCGTCACCACCGGTGCCGGCGTAAGCGTCATCGCGACGGGCAATTTCACCTAATCAGCGACCCAGTTTTGTCGAATGCGCCCGGCGGGGTTGGCCTCTGCCGCCGGAACCTATGCGCTTGTGACCGGCCAGAGCAAGGAGGCCTTCCATGGCCAATATCGTGACCAAAGTTTTTACGGCAGGCTTCCGGCTGATCGATGGAAGTTTGCTGAACTCTGCCTTCTCCCAGATCAACGCCGCCTTCGCCGGCACTGCCGCAATCGTCATCAACGCGACCGGCACCTTCAACGGCGTCATCGGTGGGACGACCCCAGCCGCCGCGACCTTCACCTACTCTCGGCAGAGCGTAGCAGACGGTCTGACGGCAGCCGGCACCAATCGCGCCACTGCCCTCCAGCTGGCCGCAGCGATCAACGTGGTGGCAACCGCTGGGGCAAGCACTGGGGTCCTCCTCCCAGCCGCCGCCACGGTGGGCATTGGTGGAGTCGTGACCGTCTTCAACGACGGCGCCAGCGCCATGCAGATCTATGCCACCGGCTCCGAGACCATTGACGGTGTTGCTGGCGCGACGGGCGTCGTCCTGACCAACGCGAAGCGCAGCGACTACTACCTGACGACCGCTCTGAAGTGGAAGTCGGCTCAGCTCGGCGTCGTCAGCGCGTAACTCCCCCATCCATCGATAATCAGCTCTCTCCGAAAGGATCTCCAAATGTCCGGTTTGATCAACAATGGCCTTCCCCAGAACTCGGTATTCACCGGTTCGGAAGTGCTCAACCTCGACACTCAGCTCACCGCTGGCCAGGCGCCGCAGAGTTCGTTGTCGTCCCTCATTCAGCTTTCCGCCGCCCTCAAGTTCATGAACAATGCCCAGGACAAGACGATGGTCGCGGGCACCCGGTACTACACCAGCTATGTGCTCGGTACCGCAGCGCTGCTGACCGGCATCGGCGTCCTCGTCGGCTCGACGGGCGGCTCTGATCTTTGGACCTTCGAACTGCACGACTCGACCGGTGCACTCGTAGCGACCTCGCTTGCGACCGGCACCACGGCAGGAACGGCCAACACATTCCAGCGACTGGCTTTCACCGCTCAGTACCAGGCGGCGGCCGGCACATACTTCCTCGTCGCGCAGTCGAACGGCACCACGGCGAAGCTCGGAACGTATGCCTCCCCGGCCCTTCCGCTGCTGACCGGATCGGCAACTGGCACACTGGGCACTGCCGCAGCGATCACGCCGCCGACGACCTATACCGCCAACCTCGGTCCGATCGCACTCGTCTACTGACCACGCATCCAGCGCCCGCGCCGTGCACGCCGCCTGGGGCGGCCTTTTGTTGACCAGATACCGAAGGGACGAGCCCCATGGGTAAGTCGACCGCGACCAGTAACTCGGTCCTAAATCTGATCTTCAACGCCACGGCGTGGGCCAACATCGCGGACAATGCCGCGGTGTCTCCGAACGCCAGCCTCTATGTCGCTTTGCACACCGCCGACCCGGGCGCGGCGGGCACGCAGAGTACGAACGAAGTCACCTACACGCTTTACGCCCGCGTTGCCGTGGCGCGGACAACCGGCGGCTGGACGGCGTCGACCGTCGCCTCAACGTCCCCCGTTGCGGTAATCACGTTTCCGGCCGGCTCCGGCGGGTCCGGGACCGCCACGTTTGCCTCCATTGGCATGCTGTCCTCCGGTGCCGGCATCATCCTCTACAGCGGCCCGATTACCCCTTCCATCGTCACTGGTTCGGGCATCACGCCGCAATTGACCACGGCGTCGACGGTCGTGGAGTCCTGAAGATGGGTAAACCACGCGTTGTAACCGCCGTCGCTTCGATGACATCGCACGGTGTGCTCGGCGACGACGCGGTGCAGAACACCAAGATCATCAACGCGATGGTCGCGGCGGTGAAAGACCTGCAGGCCAGGGGCGTCACCGATACTGAAATCATCCGCGCCGCCCAACTCGAGGCGCGCGACAAGGTGCTGGCCAGCTAAATGGCAGGCCCAATCTATGTAGACCGCGTCCAGGAAACGACGACCACCAGCGGCACGGGCACCTACACGCTTGCGGGCGCTGTCACGGGGTTCCAGTCGTTCGCCGCCGTAGGAAATGCCAATACCTGCTACTACGCCGCAACGGACGGAATTGACTGGGAGGTAGGGCTCGGCACCTACACCAGTTCGGGCACAACGCTCGCGCGCACGGCAGTTCTGGCGTCTTCAAATGCCAACGCTGCAGTTAGCTGGAGCGGGTCGGCGAAGAACATCTGGGTGGACGCCGCAGCTGTATTCTTCACAGGACTCGTAACGGCAGCAGCGGCGTTCAGCCCTACCGCCAACGACGGCAAGGCGCTCGGCACTACAGCACTCGGTTGGTCGGACCTGTTCGGCGCAACGGGGTTCACCATCAACTTCGCGAATGGTGATTGGGTCGCGACACACTCCACAGGAATTGTTACCGTAAGCACCGGCGATCTGCGCGTCACGACGGCCGGGACGAACACGGCTAGCGTTGTAACTGTTGGTGGCGCACAGACACTGACCAGCAAGACGCTGACCAGCCCCATTGTCAACACCGACATAACGATCCCGAATACCGGGCTGCATATCCTCGATACGAACGCCTCCCACGACCTGATCGTGGCGCCTGGATCAAACCTTACCGCAGACCGAACTCTGACAATCACGACCGGCGACACGAACCTGGAATTGGATCTGACCGATCCGGGCGCTGACCGGCTGCTGTTCTGGGATGATAGCGCCAGCAAATGGCGCGATCTCACCCTCGGAACCAACCTATCTATCACGACGACGACGCTCGACGCTTCCGGCGGCGAGCCCATCGCGACAGCCAGTCCCTATGCTGTCGGAGTTCGGGCAATACTGCAGAATAAGACTGGAGGACAGGTCAACGACAACGCGACCGCCTCAGGGAGTAGTTTGGAGACGTATAAAGTATCCTCAACTGGCACTGCCCAATCGAGCGGAGTTCAAACTGGAACGTGGAAAAACGTTGCCGGCTCGAATATCCTAAATACTGCTTCTGGCTACTTCGTGAGGACCCTATGAAGCTCCTCCAAGTCTACAGCGCCAAGCGCCACCCTTCCGGCAACATCGACATGGAAATCCGCGCTGAGGTCGACGGCGAGGAGATGGACGTTCCATTTGGGTATCGGCCCGGCGATCCACACGGCCTCGGGCCTCAGCTGGACGCATGGTGGGCGGAGAACCCCAAGTTCCCAATCGCGGGTACGAACCCGGTTAGCGTCAGCGCCGACCAGGTGAAAGCAGAAGCTGCGCGCCGTATCGAACTGATCATGAAGGACTACGAGCAGCGCAACGCGCTCGCGCTGGGGCAGGAAATGGTGCTGACGTACGGCCCGGGCGTAACGACCTGGCCAGTGGATAAGCAAGCCACGCTTTCCGCAATGCTGAGCAAATGGGCATCCATCAAGGCCATCCGCGCCAAGTCAAACGACATCGAAGCGGCCTCGCCGATCCCGGCCGACTTCGGCGACGATAGGTACTGGTCCTAACGCAGGAGTGTCTTTCCTCCGCAGGGAGGCAAGCAGCATCGGGGCGGACATAGATGCTCGGACTAGCTGCGCTTTCACAGGTCCCGATATCGGCGCTCCCCACATCGGGGAACGTCACGGTACCGGCAGTCCTGTCCGCAACTGGCTCTGGCGCACTCAGCTCTGTCGGGGCTTCAACGGCAGCCACGGTGCTCGCTGCAAGCGGGCAGGGCGCATTCAGCGCTGTCGGCGTAGCGCTCGGCATTGGTGTTTGGAGCGCTTCCGGTTCGGCCGCGGTCGCCTGGGTCGGCACGGGCATTGCGCCAGCAACATTAGCGGCGCTCGGTTCGGGTGCGTTCACAGCTGTCGGGGCTTCTACGGCGGCATCTACGCTCGCGGCATCTGGCGCGGGCGCTCTTGCTGCGATCGGCGCCTCGACAGCGGCTAGCGTTCTAGCGGCGGTTGGTTCTGGATCATTCACTGGCGTCGCGGCGGCCTCCGCTTCAGCGGTCTGGACGGCAGCAGGGCAAGGAACACTCACCGGCATAGCGGCCTCAACAGCCGAAGCCATCTTCAATGCATCTGGCGCGGGTGTTTTCACCGCGCACTCGGTTCCCGTCACGCCAGGATCGCGGACGGTCGCTGTACCGTTCATCAGCCGGCTTCTATCGCCGGAAGGGTTCAGTCGCACTCAGGAAGTTCCGGCAGTCTCGCGGGTCATCGCGACGTCGATCACCTCGCGCCTGCAGACGGCCCCAGCCTACGGAAGCCGTCTCGCAACTGTTCCGCTCATCAGCAGGACGATCGTTCTCACCAGCGTGCCTCGCGTCCGCGTCGCTCCATAATCCTCCGAGGGCAAAATCCGATGGGCGCACTTAACTGGCCAACCAAGAGTCCGGCCGAAGTGCTGGACTACACCATCAATTGGGGTCAGGCGCTCGCAAACGACACGATCCTCACGTCCGACTGGGCCATCTCCGACGCCTCGTTGGTCGAAACCAACGCCACCAACACCGGCACGTCTGCCACCATCTGGCTTTCGCAGGGCACTAACAATGTCCAGTACGTGGTGACCAATACCATCGTCACAGCCGGCGGCCGAACGTTCGATCAGGACGTGAACATCCGCGTGGGCAGTAATTGATGGTCATCGCCGATGGCTGACAAAAGCAGCACGGGGCGCCCGACAGACTACAACGATGACGTGGCGGCCAGCATTTGCGCCGAACTCGCCGACGGCAAGAGTCTTCGTACGATATGCGCCGCTGACGGAATGCCCGACAAGGCCACCGTGTTCAGGTGGATCGCTAAGCACGAAGTCTTTCGCGACCAATACGCGCTGGCGAGAGCGACGCAGGCTGATGCGCTGTTCGATGAACTGATCGACATCGCCGACGACGGCTCGAACGATTGGATGGAGCGGAAGAACGCTGACGGTCAGAACATCGGCTGGACCGAAAACGGTGAAGCGCTTCGGCGTTCGGTGCTGCGCGTAGATGCTCGCAAGTGGGTTGTCTCCAAGCTGCTGCCCAAGAAGTACGGAGAGCGCATCACGAATGTGGTTGAGGGCGGCGAGAAGCCACTGGAGGTTACCGATACGTCTCCGCGCGATCTGGCCAAAGCAATGGCGCTCATCGTCGCCAAGGGTCTGAAGGACGGATCTGGTGCTTGATACCGGCCTCGACCTGACCCAACTTGAGGGTCTGATCGCAAAACTATCGGCCGGTGACCGGCAGGAACTGGAAAGGCTCGCGGCCACAGAACTGGGGAAGCCGTTCCTGCCTAACCCGGGCCCGCAGACGGAAGCGCTGCTGTCGCTGGCTGATATCCTGCTCTACGGCGGGCAGGCCGGCGGTGGCAAGAGCGCCCTTGAGGTTGGATGCGCGGCGCTCGATCACTACGACGGGATCATCTTTCGGCGCGAAGCCACACAGTTGGATGGCCTTATCAAGTTCTCCTACGACGTGTTCGGGGGAATCGGCGAGTTCAACCGTGTTGACAAGGTTTGGCGGTGGGATAACGGCAGGACGTTGAAGTTTGCCGGCCTGCAACTCGAGGATGACTGGCGCAAGCACGCGGGCAACGCCAAGGATTATATCGCCTTCGATGAGGCAGGCGAGTTCCTGAAGGCTCAGGTGTTCTCGCTGATTGGGTGGCTGCGCTCCACGCGCCCCGGTCAGCGGTGCCGCGTCATTCTGGGGTCGAACCCACCTCGCGGCGGCGACGGCATCTGGTTGCTTGAGGAGTTCGCTCCGTGGCTCGATCCGCTGTTTCCGAACCCGGCACTTCCGGGTGAGCTGCGTTGGGCGATCATGGTTGGCGGCGTGACCGAATGGGTTGAAGGGCCCGGCACCTACCAGCGGAACGGCGAAGAATACGACGCCATGTCGCGGACATTCATCCCGGCGAGTCTAACCGACAATCCGTATCTACCGGCAGACTATAGGGCCAAGCTGCAACAGTTGCCGGAGCCGCTTCGTTCTCAGCTCCTGCATGGAGACTTTCTTGCCGGCCGTGAAGACGGCGAGTGGCAGGTAATCCCCACCGCGTGGGTTCGTTCCGCGCAGGCGCGGTGGCTCGGTGAGCCGACACGTGAGATGCGAGCGCTAGGCGTCGACCCAGCACAGGGCGGTCCCGACAAGACGGCGATTTCCCGGCTGCACGACGACAACCATTTCGCATCGATAGAAAGCCGCCCGGGCTCAGAAACGCCGGATGGTCCTTCGGTCGCGGCGCTCGTCCTCAAGCTGCGCAGGAACAATGCCGCAGTGGCCATCGACATGACGGGCGGATGGGGCGGTTCAGCTCGGGACCACCTGAAGACGCACAACGAGGTGACGGCAATCCCGGTGGTGTTCTCCGCCGAAGGGCCCGGCACCGACAAGGACACGCAGTACGGCTACGCCAATCTGCGGGCGAAGATGTACTGGGAATTTCGCGCTGCCCTCGATCCGGACAACGGCGAAGGCATCATCCTGCCCCCCAGCGACAAACTGTTGGCGCAACTGACGGCGGCTACCTGGCGCCCGCGCAGCGGCAAGATACTCATCGAAAGCAAGGAAGCAATCAAGGATCGGCTCGGTGTCTCGCCTGACGAGGCCGATGCCGTGGTGATGGCTTGGTACATCCGCGATCGGGCGGTGAAGCAGTTGGCCAAGACGGGCGTGCCGCAGCTCCGCAAGGGGCGTTCTGGCGGTTCTCTAGGATGGATGGCGCGATGACCGACGATAGCCGCGCCAACGCCGACGACGACAAGATCGTCTCCGAGGCCAAGAAGCGCTTTGCCTTCTGCGAAACGTGGGAAAGCCACGCTCGCCAGATGTATGTCGAGGACTACAAGTTCGGCCACGGCGACAGCGACAACCAGGCGCAATGGCCGAACCAGTTGCTGACCAGCCGTGAGGTCGACCAGAAGCCCACGCTGACGGTCAACAAGACACGCATCCACTGCCTGCAGATCGTCAACGACGCCAAGCAGAACAAGGCCGGCATCGTCGTTCACCCGACCACCAATGAGGCAACCTACGAGGCTGCCGAGGTCTATGAGGATGTGGTTCGGCACATCGAGTACGAGTCCCGCGCGCAGCAGGCGTACGACAAGGCCGCCTACAACATGGTGTTCGGCAACGTCGGCTATTGTCGCGTGGTAACGGAGTACGCCGCGCAGATCAGTTCGGAAAAGGAGCTAGACCGGTTCGCGATCAACGACGACCAGAACATTTACATTCGAGGCATCCCCGACCCGCTGACGGTTTACATGGACCCCGATGCGAAGGAAGCCGACAAGTCCGACAGCGAATTCGCTTTCGTCTTCGATGACATGTCGAAGGACAAATTCGAGCGCGAGTATCCCGGCCACGAAGATGCAATGGGCCCCTCATCGCTAGGTTCGTACGACTCGTGGGTTGGACCCGACCATGTGCGCGTTGCCGAGTACTGGCGCCGCAAGCACAAGAAGGTGCGCTTGGTATCGGTGATCGACCCCGCGACCGGCGAGCGGCGCACCACGGCCAAGGAAAACGTCAATCCCGACCTGATCAAGGCCATCCGCAAGGACCCCAACTGGGACTATCGCGAGCGCGACTTGGACATTGTGACGGTCCAGTGCTTCAAGATCGCCGGGTCAAAGATTGTCGATCGCTACGAGTGGGCAGGGCAGTGGATCCCCATCGTGCCGGCGATTGCCGAGGAAGTGGTGATTGACGGTCAGATGGACCGGAAAAGCCACGTCCGGTACCTCAAAGACCCGCAGCGCATGTACAATTACAACACTTCGGCAGAGGTGGAGTTTGGCGCGCTGCAGACCAAGACGCCGTATGTTGGGCCTGCCGCAGCGTTCGAGGGCTACGAGGAGTACTACTCGGCAGCCAACGTGCAGAACCTCGGCTTCCTGCCCTACAAGCACCGTGACGATGAGGGCAAGGACATCCCGCCCCCAAGGAGAGAAAGCCCGCCCACAGGCTCGCCTGTGTTCCTCAAGGGCATGGAAGTCGCTCAGGTCGAAATGATGATGGCGTCGGGCCAGTATCAATCGAGCTTCGGGCAGAACGAGAACGCCACATCCGGCAAGGCGATCAACGAGCGCCAGCGGCAGGGCGATAACGCCACATACCATTTCGTGGACGGCCTCGCGATCATGATCCGGCAATTGGGTCGCATCGTCGTGGACCTGATCCCGCACATCTACGACACGCAGCGCGTTCTGCGCATCCGCGGCGAAGACGGTACAACGAAGAACATCACCATCGACCCGCAGGCTCAGGAAGCGGTGCAGAAGGAAGAGACCAAGCAGCGCGAACAGGTGGCGCTCATCTTCAACCCGAATATCGGCAAGTATGCCGTTGAGGCTGATGTTGGCCCGAGCTTCGCGACCCGTCGCCAGGAAGCCTGGAACGCGATTATTCAGATCCTCACGCAGTCGCCGCAGCTTATCCCGCTGGTTGGCGACCTGCTGTTCCAGAATGCGGATTTCCCGGGCGCCGATGAGATTGCGCAGCGGCTTCGTCGTATGGCCCCGCCCCAGGCACTTGGCGAGGCAGCAGACCCACAGACCACGGAACTGCAGGGCAAGATGGACCAGCTTATGGGGCTGGTCGAAAAGCTCAACCTGCAGCTCGCGGACAAGACTGCCGAGATGAACATCAAGGCCTTCGACGCGCTGACGAAGCGGTTGCAGGCCATCGGCAATGCCGGGCCCATCGTGACGCCAGAACAGGCCCAGCCGCTTATCGTGCAGGCGGAAGCGCAGATGCTCGATGGAGGCATGCCACAGACGTTCGGAGAGCCGCCGCAGCCTCAACAGCAGCCGATGCCACAGGCCCAGCCGCAGATGTCCCCGCAACTGCCAGCGCCCATGCAGCCGCCGGTGGGAATGCCGTCATGAACTGGAACGGCTCGTTCGCTCAATCGGCTGCCGAGGCAGTGTTTCAGCGTCAGGTAGAGCAGGCCAACCGCCAGCGCGAAGCCCTTGGGCTTGGCCGGTGGAGCGATGTGGCCGTTGAGGCCTATCGCGGCGTGGTCATCGAGAGTGTCGAGTATCGGAAACGCGTGGAAGAAGGGAAGATGGGCGAATGACCCTGTCAGAATTCAAAGCTTGGTTCGAAGGCTTCTCCGAAGGCATCGACAAGGCCCCCACCGAAGCGCAGTTCGCCAAGATCAAGGCCAAGGTGGCGCTGATCGACGGGTCGCCGATCACGTATCCGGTCTTCATCGAGCGCTACCGTCCTTGGCCGACCTACCCGGTGTGGATCGGCGACCCGGTTGTGTCGAGCGGCGGGACGCGTCTGACCAATCTTAAGGCGAGCGGTCGCATGGACGGCGTCGGCGTGTGTAACGCTGAAACCATATCGTCTGAAGGCGCCGTCTTCGCTGGGTATAGCGATGGGGTGCATCGCGGGCCGATGATCGGTGAGCCTTTCGACAGTCACGCCGCAATGCGTGATCTGGGCCGCTCGGAGGCTGTCAATTGACCTCCAAGCTCGTCAAAAAGACCGCCAAGGAACTGGCCGGCGCGTTCTACGACAATATGGACGTGTTTCAGGATACCCGCGTCGAGCGGTCGACCATCTTTCGGGCGGAATGCCCGAA
>CAZIWB010000038.1:27192-52122 GCA_964542655.1 uncultured Cellvibrionaceae bacterium | reverse complement strand
AGGCCGTTAGCAAGGTGCTTGAGAAGAGGGCCAAGGGCATGCTTCCCGGCAATGTGTTCAAATGATGACAATCATCAAATCTGCCCTCCGGTTCCTGACGCCAGAGGCTTGGGGCTGGGTGGCCTCCATCATCTTGGCCCTGCTGCTGGCTGGGACCTGCGCCTACAACAATCACCAAGATCGCGCTGATGCAAAGAAGGAGGCGATCGCCGCCAACCGCGCGTCGGAAGCCAAGGAGCATGCCGGCAATGCCCGGCTGCAGGACTACAAAACCAATCAACAAACTAAGGATAGCTTGAATGATGCAGTCAGTGCGATTCCTGATGCTGCTCCTTCTGCTGGCTGGACTGAGCTTTCTTGCCAGCGGCTGCGCAACGCAGGTCAGCAGCTTCCCCCCGTCTGCCGACCTGCAACCTCGGGCCAAGCCCCTGCAGGACCCGGATAAGATCGGGAGCGAAGCCTACCTGATCTGGTATAATATTGAGTTGGAGGTCTGGGGGCAGGAAGGATGGGACGCGGTGCGCCGCCTCTGCGAATTCCATAAGTCCCTAGGCATGAAGATCGACTGCACACCGCAGAAGTAAATAGGCCCCCGGTTCATCGCCGGGGGCCTTTCTCGTTATTCCTTCTTGCCGCCTTCCTGCAGCCGGTTCTCCAGCTTGTGGTCCGGTCGCACGGCGTTGAAGGCCGCTTTGTCGCGGACCGCGCCGACGAGGTCCATGGCCGATTCCTCGGACAGGGCGACAACAGCGATCATCGCCTTGGCAATGTTGATGTCCCGCTTAGGAAGGTCCCGCTTGCGGTGCCCTTCGACAGAATAGCTGATGAAGTTGACGATCTGCATCAGGCGAGATTCGAAGCTGCTCTTCTTCCTGAAAGGATAGAAGTCTCGCCCAACGGCAGCGAGGGCAAGGCCAAGATCCACGCCGCATCCGTAGGCGGTGTCGGACATGCGGATGAAGGCGTCTGCCAGCTCAACTTCGTCCTGCCGTCTCTTGGGCAGCTTGTCGTCCATCGTTCGGTCGCAGTAGCCGTCGAATGCCTCGGTGATCTCGGTGATGATCAGGGCGCACATCTCGATGTAGCTGCGCTTGCCGATCGTGCTCTCTTTACTGATGAGATCAGTCCACCAACCTGCGTCGACGGCCTGCTGGTGAAGGGTCGGGGCCACGGCCAAGATGTACTTAACTCGGATATCGTATCGGTCGATCATGTTGTCCTCGTTTGTTGGAATGCACCGACCAGACTTATGCGCCAGTTGGTCGGAAAAGGAAAGCGTCTTTAGCGCTTGATCTGCCAGACGCCGCGTTGCCCCCGGCCGAGGCCGGAAACCCTGATGACGTGAGTCATGCCAGCTTCGGTCTTGAAGCCTAGCATCCTCATCGTGCTGGCCACAGCCTGCCGCACGTTGGCGGGCTTGTGCCTTCCATAGATGGCGTCAGCGATCTCCTCAGATCCGAGCGTCTCGTTTTCAGCATTGAGCAGAGCGTCGAATGCCCTCTGCTCCATCTTGGAAAGTGTGGCCATGGCTTTTACTCCTCGTCGTCGAATATGCTCTCGACGCCGTCGAGAATCAAGTTGCTGATGTTCTTCTTCTTCCGCAGGTTGTTGGCGATCCTGCGGTCTGGGGAGTGCTTGGCCATCAGGTCTGTGTAAACGCAGACACCAACAGTGCCGATGCGGTGGATGCGGTCCTCAGACTGCCAGCGGTCGATGGCTCGCCAGTCGTTTGAATAGTAAAGCGCCCGGTTGCACAGACCCTGGAGGTTGAGGCCAGTTCCGCCGGATTGAGGATTGGAAATGAAGCCCGCCGGTCCTTCCGGATCCATGAAGGCGTCCACAGCTGCAGCCCTCTGGGCGTCTGTCCCGGTGTACGTGACAAAACCGATGCCAGCCGCCTCCAGGGCCTCTTGGATGATGTGGCGGTCCTCGATGAACTTGTGCCAGATGACGAACTTTCCTTCGCCGCTCTGCACCCACTCGATCATCGCCTGAGCCCGAGGGTTGTCGGCAACTTCCATAAGGCGGTGGACCTCGCCCTCTTCGCTGTCCTTGACGAAGCCAGAGGCAATCTGCTGGGCCTTGATGATGTATTGAGCGGCCCCTTGGATATCAACCGTCCTGCCCTCGGAATCAGTGATGGCCCCAGAGCCTTCCGGATCGGGGTCGAACTTCCAGTCGGCCACCTTCAGCTCTAGCTCGGACTTGAGCTCTCTCATCATGTCAAGCTGCTGCTTGGTAAGAGAGAAGACCCATTCGCTGTATTGCTTGGGCAGGATCCCGAGCTCCTCCTTGGTGGCGCGGAAGATGTGGGGGTCTGTCAGGGCCTTGAAGTCGTCCACGTTCTTCGAGCCAACGACGGAGCGCATCTCGAAGCCGCCCATGATGCAGTAGCTTGCCTTGAATGTGGACAGATACTTGATGCCGATGATCTTCTCGTTGAGCCAACGCAGCTGGGCCCACTCGTCGGTCAGGTCCTTGGCGATCGGCGTGCCGGTGGTTATGGCGCGGTGGGAGGAGAATGCCTTGATCTCGTCAACCGCCTTGTGCCGGGCGGACTGAGTGTTCTTGATCTCCTGCGACTCATCGCAGACAACGAGCAACTTGCCAGCATGGCGCTCGGCGAACTCAATGGCGATGGCCAGCTGCTTGGGCGTCTTAACGCCGTCGTAGTTGAAGCACAGAACCTGCAGCCCCTGCCCGAATGCCGGCATTGACTTGAACGGTGAGTGGTGGGCAGAGAATGGCAGAGAGAAGTGCTTGGGGAACTCGCTTAGCGCCCACTGACGGTGCACACCCTTCTTGGTGAGCACGATCATGCCGGTTATCTTGCCGTTGGCGTAAAGCGTTCCGGCCCGGTGCAGGACGACCCAAGTCTTGCCGGTTCCCTGCTCCATGAACAGGGCGAAGAAGGGCAAGGGCGAAACCTTCGCCAGAGCGCGAGCTTGGTGCTCCATGGGAGCGGTCTTAGGGGTGTACTCGATAACACCCCAGTCAAGCCCGCCGTCGGGCCGGGCGGCGGATGCGCGCTTGTCCTCCAGCTCCACGCCGGGCAGGGAGAGGATGATGCGGAGATTGTGCTCGGTGGGGTCGAACTTCAGACCGCCTTCCTTGAGCCAAGTGCGACGACCCTCCATCTGCCCGGTTACGCCAAGGACAGAGGAGGAGGGCTTCGAGTGGAGAATGGCCTTGTTGTCGTCAACGACGAGCTTCGGCATAGTTGTCCTCGTTTCAAGGGAGAGGTTCCAAGTTCCAAATTTCCAGCGGAAACGGAAACTCCTAGGAAGGTTCTTCTTCTGATTCTGAAATGAGTCTTCAGAGAATAAGGGAGAGGAAGGAAAGAGAACCTGAAAACGCCGGGGAGTTTCCGAAAACGGTGGAAATTTGGAACTTGGAACCTGTCCGAAAAAAAGGGGCGAGGTTTCCCCCGCCCCCTTCTAACTCAGGATTGGCGCCGACCGATTAGGCTTTGTTCTTCTCGGCCGTGACGTTGTCCTTGTTGATGTCCCAGGTCAGGTCGTTCAGGCGACCGCCCTTCTTGATGTAGTCTTCGTAGACGATGCCAGCCTTGCCGGCGGCCAGGATGATGCCGAACGATTTGTGACCGTGCGTGCCTTCGCGGCGCGGGTTCAGGGTCTTGTCGGTCTTCAGCAGCATGCCGGTGTACTGCGAGACGCGGCCACGGCCCTCGCCCTTCTCAGCCTTGGGCTTGGCGTCAGCCTTGGGCTTTGCGGCGGTCGTGGTTGCGGCGCCAGCGGTGGCAGCGGTCGAAGCAGCGGATTGGCCGTTGGCGTCAACCTTCTGGGTCGAAGCAGCGTTCGGCAGAGCAGAGGTCTTGTTTGCGTCGGTCATATTGTCCTCGTAAGGCTAGATCTTGGGCGTGATTGCCCGGACAGAGAAGATGTTATGCGCCAGAGATTTGGAAAAGGAAACCCTTTTTAACGCGCGCGTGGGAATTATTTGTCGGCGGCTTTCGGGTCGACAACGATCACGACATCTCGCAGATCTATGCCCGCTCCATCTTCAGATGAAACGTCGAGGATTATCCTTTCGTGGCAGTTCGCAGCCAGCACCCTCTCCATGATGTCCATGAAGGTCGACTGGTTAACTCTCAGCTTTACGAGCATCGTCTCGCCTCTTCTGGTTCTGTTTGTGGGTGACCATCTCTGTGTGGTCAGGATTGACGCACAGGCGCTTTCGGCATATGTGGTCAAGCTGCTTCTTGGGTGGCACAGGACCGTTCTTGATTACCCACATCACCTTGTGGACGGCCATGGTCCCGCCGTCCAGAGCCATGCGCGCATAGCCCCGCCCCCGCCCTGTGGTCCCGCTGGTTGGTCCTTGCCACATGTAGCACCCGTCGACATCGACGACGACGCGCTTCATGACCTTGTCCCAGATCGCCTGCCTGCGACTCATCCTGCTGCCATCACATAGGCGAAGGCGATCAAGCTCGGGATCGCCAAGATGCAGAACAAGGCATAGCAGATGTTGCCGGCAACACCGACGACGATCTCCGCCACGTGGATAAGCTTACTGATGCTTGAGCATTTCAAGGTAAGCATTGAAGGCCTCCTCCCTCTTTGTGTATGGCATGCCAAATATTGGAACGATGGTGCCGACCTCAACGTCCTCGGCCATCCAGAACCAAGCCTCGCCCATGGTGTAGGCCCCGATCAGGCTCGACCAGCCGAGGGCCTTTGGCTCTGTTCTGTGGACGCGACAGACCCTAAGAACCTCCTGCGATGACTCAGCCATGGCCTTGGTGACGAATGGCAAATGCGGAATGGATGTCATGGTGATGGGGGCCGGTTGCCCGGCCCCTCCCTTCTACTCGCGAGCGCGTTCCAGAGTGCTGATGGCGTCGTCGAGGTCGAGGCCCTCCATGTTTCCCTTGACCTCTTCCAGAGCGTCGCAGGCAGCTTCGGACTGATAGCCACGGTCGCTGCTCTGCAGGCTCTCTGGCATGTTGTCGTACGACTCACGTTCTTCGTCAGAGACCTGCTCGATGATGGCGAAGGCCTCGGCGAAGTCGTCCTTGATTTTCTCAAGGAGGTCCATGGCTTTTTCGATCTGCTTGCGGCGGGCGTTATTCATTTCGGTTCTTTCTGACTGGTTTGGGGGCCGAGCCAATCCCGGCCCCCGGTTAGTGTTAGGCGCGAGCCCGTTTAAGAAGCCACTGAGAGGCGTGGTTGCGAGTGTTGCCGTAGGACGACCAGAACTTGCCCATGCGGTCGATTGCGACCCACTGCTTGCCGCAGACCTCGGTCTGGAAGACGACACCCAGCGGCACCTTGCCCTCGAAGGCGGTGACAATATATCCCTTCAGGGACACATGAGGCTCACCAGCTTCAAACTTGCTGGTGATGGGGTCGTAGACTTGCACCGTGGTGAGAATGGTGTTCGGGGCAAGGGCTTGAAACTTAAACATCAGGACTTTCCTATTATTCGCAGGGTTCCAATTCGCCCCGCACAATCTTTATGCGCCAATTGAGCAGAAAAGAAAAGGGCGTTGTGCGACTTTGTCAAAGGTAAAAAACTCAGCCTTTACAATGCATGCGGCCTCCATCGGCAAAAACCCAGACAAAAACCCTTTTCATTCGAACCGAACCGGGCGAGGATCCGAACCGTGGCGCTCCAGCCACAGAGCCGACTTGCCGGCGGCACACCAACCGGCACATAATGGAGACTGCCCAGCATGTCTGGTAAGAACGAAGTCGCGAAAGCGCAAAACACCTCCGTCAGCACTGAAGTCAACAACGACCTCTTCGGCGAGTACGCTGGCGAGGGCCTTGAGAACGTCGGTGCCAAGGACGTACTTATCCCGCGCCTCGGGATCGCTCAGGCCCTGTCGCCTCAGCTGAACAAGAAGAAGCCGGAATACATCGAAGGCACCGAGATCGGTGACATCATCGATATCGGCACCGGCGACCTGTTCAAGGAAGGCATCGTCTTCCTGCCGGTCTTCTATCGCAAGGACTACCTCGAATGGGCACCGCGTGAAAGCGGAAACGGCCTTCAAGGCGTCCACAGCGATCCGGCAATCCTGGACGAGTGCACCCAGAACGAGCAGAAGCAGATGGTCTTGCCCAACGGCAACATCATCATCGAGACCGCTCAGTTCTACGGCCTGAACATCACCGCTGGCCGTCGCCCGTCGTTCATCCCTCTGGCCTCCACCGCCCTGAAGGTCGCCCGGCGCTGGAACACCCTCGCTGCCGGCGAGAAGCTGCAACGCGGCGATGGCAGCGAGTTCACCGCCCCGCTGTTCTATCGCAGCTACAACCTGACCACCGCCGAAGAGTCCAACAACAAGGGCGACTGGTCGACGTGGCGTGTTGAACGCGGCAAGACGCTGGTCGAGCTCGCCGAAGAGTTCGGCCTGAACGCCTCTGACCTTCTGGCCCAGTGCAAGAAGTTCAAGGACGACATCATGGGCGACGCGGTCAAGGCCGACCTCGCATCCATGAACGAGGGAACGGGCGGCTCCGGCGGCGCGGCCCACGATCCTGACGGGGCTATGTAAGAGCATGGTTCCGACCACTGGGCAAGTGCCTAACGTGGCACTTGATGTCGAGGACTTCGACACTCAGGCTGGGGAGGGGGCTTCGGCCCCCTCCGACAAGCTTGAAGTTCTCCACAAAACGCTCGACGAGGCAACGTCCTTGGAAGAGCAGCTGGAGCAGCTGGACGCCGATGCGGCTGCGGCCCGTTCGGCCCTGAACGAGCTCAAGACCAAGCGCATCCCTGAGCTGATGACCGAGCTCCAGATGTCCGACCTGACGCGCAACGGCTGGAAGGTGAAAGTCAATGACTTCGTCTCTGGCTCGCTGCCGAAGGAAGAAGGGCCTCGCAAGCTGGCGATTGACTGGCTGGAAGCGCACGACGGCGGTCCGCTGATAAAGACTGAGATCGGCATGCAGTTCGCCAAGAGCCAGCACGACGAGGCCAAGAAGCTGGCCGACCGACTGCTGGCCGAGGGCTTTGCTGTTCAGCTCACCAGCGGCGTCCACGCCTCAACTCTGCAGGCATTCGCTCGCGAGCGTCTGAAGAGCGGCGAACCCATCGACACCGATGTTCTTGGTCTGTTCACCGGTCAGGTGGCCAAGTTCAACCGCGTCCCGGTCAAGTAGGGCGAACCAGCGGCGGGACGCACCATCCAGGCGTCCCGCCGTTTCAATCCATAGCTGTCAGGAAGCTCGTAAAATGCACATAATCGGAGCCGGTTTGGCAGGTCTGTTGGCGGGAGCGATGCTCCGTCACAAAGTGACCTCCATCCATGAGTCTCAGCCAACCCTCCCCAACAACCACTCCGCTGTACTGCGTTTCCGGTCCCCGGTCGTCGGCGAAGTCCTCGGCATCCCCTTCAAGCGCGTCAGCGCCCTGAAGGCATCCCATCCGTGGCAGAACCCGATCGCTGACGCCATGGCCTACTCGGCCAAGACGAATGGCAGCCACACGATCCGCTCCATCATGTCGGCAGATGGCAAGATGGCGGAGCGCTACATCGCCCCGACCAACCTCATCGAGTTGATGGCCGAGACGGTGCAATGCCCTGTGACGTTCAACTCGACGTTCGATAGCATCGAGCAGATCAAGGGTGAGACCGACGAGCCGATCATCAGCACCATCCCGATGCCGGCACTGATGAATGTGCTTGGCTGGGAGCGTTCGTCTGAGTTCCGTCGGCGTCAGGGCCTGAACATCGTCGGCACCATCGAAGGGGCGGACGCATACTGCTCCCTGTACGTCCCTGACCCTCTGTTGCCGTTCTCCCGCATCAGCCTGACCGGCGACAGCCTGATCGTTGAGTGCGACGAGGACTTCCTTGAAGAGGTCAACTCTTCCCCGGCGGTTGACCGGCCTCACAAGACCCGGCAGGCCCTGCTGCAGGCCATGCACATCATGGGCCTCGACGGCGTCGAGATGTCCTACGAGGCAAAGGAGCAGCGCTACGCCAAGATCCTTCCGATCGACGAGGATGAGCGCCGGGCGTTCATCATGTGGGCCTCCACCCACCACAACGTCTGGTCGCTCGGTCGCTTTGCCACTTGGCGCCCCGGCCTGTTGCTGGACGACGTTGTCAACGACGTCCGCGTCATCCAACGCCTCATCGCCAAGCGCGGTGAAGCTTATCAACACAACCTGAAAGACTGACCCCATGCAAGTCACTCTGTTCGAATACAGCGGCAAGGGATCTCCTGATCCGGCCCGCGCCGCCGCCAATGCTCTGATCTTCACCAAGAGCACCCGCCTGAACATGACGCCTGATCTCTATGCTCAGGTTGAGGCGATGGGCGACGACAAGGTGATGGAAGAGTTGACCTACATGGCCAACACCATCCCGTCGTCTTGGGAGTTCTGCCATTACTCCTTCATCATCACCGGCGTCAGCCGGGGCTTCACCCACCAGTTCGTTCGCACCCGCACCGGGGCCTACGCCCAGCAGACGATGCGCATCCTGGATGTCTCAAACTTTGAGTACATCACAGGACCAACTCTCCAGGAGAGCAGCAACGCGAAGCTCGCCTATGATCTGGCAATGAACGACATCAACGGAACATACCAAGATCTGATCCGATCCGGCGTGGCCATCGAAGATGCGCGTGGCATCCTTCCCACCAACATCGCGACCAACATCTGCGCCGACTTCAACCTGCGCACACTGAGCGAGTTGTTCCGCAAGCGGGCCTCATCCCGCACGCAGGGCGAGTACCGTGATGTCATCGACGCCATGAAGGCGGCGGTCGTCGCCGTCCACCCTTGGACCTCCCTGTTCTTCGAGCGGTCGTTCGATGTGGCGGCGGCGGAGCTTGAGCAAGGCATCAGCGACATCTACGGCTTGGCTCCGGAAGAGCGCACGCGCCTGATCAAGCTGATCGACCAAATGAGGACGATGGCATGAGGCGCATCGGACAGCCAGACCTGTTCGAGCGGCGCTTCATCGTAGTCGATTTGGACGGAACCCTGTGCGACAGCGCGCACAGGGAGCACCTTGCCCGAGCCAAGGAATGGGATGAGTTCCACGCTGGCATCCCTGATGACCTGCCCCACTGGGACGTCGTCGACCTTCTCACGGTGCTTGACTGCTCCTTGAACACCATGGTCGCCGACCTGGAGGTCATCGCCCTGACCGGTCGGAACGAGCGCTATCGCCTTACGACCGAGGCATGGCTCAACAAGCACCGCATCAAGGTCGACCACCTTCTGATGCGCCCCAACGACGACTGGCGCTCGGACCATGAGTTGAAGCCGCAGCTTCTTCTGGCATTCAGCTCCGGCGGAGATCTTCCGTCCTCGGACCAGGAGAACTTCGAGGCGATGGAGCAAGCCAAGCGCAAGGTCTGGTTCATCCTCGAAGACCGCGACAAGGTGGTCGAAGCTTGGCGGAACTTGGGGTTCCGCTGCTGGCAAACTCAACCGGGGGGATACTGATGCCCAAGACACCTGCCGAGCATATGCGCAACAGCGCCGATGTTCAGGAAAGCCGTGACATCGAGTACGGCAGCGCCTACAAGCGCCACGGACCGGCCATCGCCCCCTTGTTCCCGGACGGCGTTATCCTGTCCACCCCGGCGGACCACACCCGGTTCGCCATCCTCACCCTCCTGTTCGGAAAGCTGACGCGCTATTGCGGCAACTTCGAGCGGGGCGGCCACGAAGACAGCCTGACGGACATGATCGCCTACACGGCCATGCTGAAGGAGGTCGACGAGGAAGAGCGCGAGGCTCAGGCCCTTCGCTTTGCCGGCAAGATGATTGTGGATGGTGCTGTAACTACAGACAGCATCGTTGAAAGTCACAGTCCGCAAGGGGTCTTCGGCCTTACCGAAGAAGCAATAGACAAGTTGGGGAAATAACATGCAAGCCTTGATCTTTGATACCGAGACGACAGGCCTGTTCAAGGTCTTCAACAACAAGCACATGACGACCGACGAGCTCAAGCCCTACCCTTGGGCGATCGAGTACTTCGGTCACATCGTCGAGGACGATGGAACGGTGCTGTCGGAGGAGGACTTCCTGATCCGGCCCGGCCAACTCAGCCTCATCGACGCCACCATCCAGCGCATCACCGGCCTCAAGCCGGAGGACGTGGCCGAGAAGCCTATGTTCGACGCCTACGCTGATCAGGTGCTGGCCCAGCTCAATCAGGCCGAGGCTCTGGTGGCTCACAACCTGAGCTACGACATGCGCATCCTGGAGGTCGCCTTCAAGCGCGTCAGCCGGTTCGATGAGTACGCTGCTGCAATTGCCGGCAAGCGCATGATCTGCACCGTCCAGGAGAGCGTGCACTACAAGGGCCATCGCATGAAGCTGACGGACCTGCACACCTTCCTGCTTGGCGAGCCCTTTGAAGGTGCTCACCGGGCACGCGCTGACGTCGCAGCCCTGACTAGCTGCTATCTGGCGATGGTCAAGCGGGGCGACATCTGAATCATGGACATCATCAAACTCAAGACCGGCTACAGCTTTCGTAATGCTGCCGGCGCACTTGATGACGTGATGAGTCGACTGAAGGAGGTGGGGGCAAGGTTCGCCCCCATCACCGACCGCGCCTCCACGTTCGGGTTCTACCGCTGGACGAAGATGTGCGAGAAGGAGGGGATGAAGCCGATCTACGGCGTTGAGCTGGCTGTGACCACCTCCATCAACGAGAAGAAGCCCAACACCGACTACTGGACATTCATCGCAGACGGCACCGATGGCGTCGGCGCGGTCAACCGTCTGGTCGAGTTGGCCACCACCCAGTTCCGCTACGTTCCTCTGCTGACGCTGGAACAGGCCCTAGACGCCAAGGGCGTTTTCAAGGTCGCAGGGACGCGCCCGCCCATGGACCTTGACCAACCTCCCATGGACGACGTTTACATCGGCCTCGGGCCGTCAACTCCTGTGGCGGTGGCTCGCAAAGCCTTCGAGCGGGAAGACCCTTGGCAACCTGTGGCCTGCTTCGACAACCGTTACGTCCGTGACGGCGACGAGTTCTTCTACGAGATCTTGACCGGACGCGGCGCTGAGGTCCAGACCTACGTTCAGCATATCCTGACCGAGGATGAGTGGCGCCAATCCATCGACCACCTGAACTTGCACGACAGCGTCATCGAGGCGGCTCTGGCCAACGCCTCCCGCATGGCGGAAGAAGCCTCTACGGTCAAGCTTCCGCGCGCCACCCTGCCGCACCCCGAGCGCCCTGACACGCTGGAGAATATGTGCCGGGCCGGAGCGGTGAAGCTGAAGTGCGACCTGACCGATCCCGTCTATGAAGCCCGCCTCAAGCGCGAGCTCGACCTGATCGCTGCCAAGGACTTCGAGGACTACTTCTACATCGTCGCTGACATCTGCCAATGGGCACGCGCCCGCATGATCGTCGGCCCGGCGCGCGGCTCGTCCTGCGGCTCCCTCGTTTGCTGGCTGCTCGGCATCACCACCGTCGACCCAATACCTTTCGGCCTGATCTTCGAGCGTTTTATCGACATCAACCGCGATGACATGCCGGACATCGACATCGACTTCTCCGACCAGCAGCGCTACATGGTGTTCGAATACGCCTATGAGAAGTACGGCTCTGACAAGGTCGCACGCCTCGGCACCGTCGCCCTGTTCAAGCCACGCTCCGCCCTGCAGGAAGTCGGCACCGCCCTGTCGATCCCCAAGTGGAAGTGCGAGGCTGTGGCTGAGTCCTTGATCGAGCGGTCGGGCGGTGACTCCCGCGCCCTGCAGACCCTTGAGGACACATTCCGCTCAATGCCAGCCGGTCAGGAGCTTCTGCGTGACTTCCCAGACTCAATCATTGCCGCCAGATTTGAAGGCCATCCGAGACACTATTCTCAACACGCAGCTGGCATCGTTCTTGCAGACCGGCCGATCACCGACTATGTTGCAGTCGATCACCGAACTGGCGCAACTATGTGCGACAAGAAGGATGCAGAGGATGGCTACAATCTGCTCAAGATCGACGCCTTGGGCCTCACTCAACTATCGGTATTTGAGGATGCTCTTGAGCTGGCAGGACTTCCGAGAGATCACCTCGAGTCCCTGCCCCTCGACGACGAAGCGGCATTTGAAGTGCTCAACCAAGCTCGGTGGTCTGGAATCTTCCAGTTCAACGGCCAAGCCCTTCAGTCCATCACCAAGCAGTTCAAAGTCACCAAGTTCGATGACATCGTCTCGGTCACAGCCCTAGGGCGGCCCGGCCCGCTTTCCTCCGGGGGTGCCCACGAGTGGATCAAGCGCAAGAACGGACAGGTTCCTGTAGTTTATCCGCACCCCGTCTTCGAGCCGTTCTTGGCCGACACCTTGGGGATCGTGATCTACCAAGAGCAGGTCATGGAGATCGGGCGGCAGGTCGGCGACCTTGACTGGGGTCAGGTAACTGCCCTCCGCAAGGCCATGTCCAAGTCTCTGGGTAAGGAATACTTTGACCAGTTCGGCGACCCATGGAAGGCCGGTGCCATCGCCAAGGGCGTTGACCCAGTCAAGGCCGACAAGGTCTGGGACGACCTCTGCGCCTACGGCGCGTGGTCCTTCAACAAGTCCCACTCTGTGGCCTACGGCTTGATCAGCTACTGGTGCTGCTGGATGAAGGCCCACCACCCGTTCGCCTTCGCCGCTGCCACGCTCACCCACGAGAAGGACCCGATGCGCCAGATCCAGATCCTGCGGGAGATGGTGGCAGAAGGGTATGAGTATCAGCCGGTCGACGCAGAGTTCTCAACGGACAAATGGTCAATCGGTTACCGCAACGGCAAGCAATACCTCGTAGGCCCTCTGAGCTCTGTCAAGGGCATTGGCCCCAAGATGGTGCAGACCATCATCGGCGCTCGCAATCGCGGCGAGCAAATGCCAGACCGGGCCAAGAAGCTCCTCCAGAACCCCAAGACCGACATCGACTCAATCTGGCCGGTCCGCGACGCCTTCCAGCGCCACATGCCAGACCCTCTGGAGCGGAACATCATCACGCCGCCGACGCCGGTCTTGAAGGTGCAGATAAAGGCCAACGACTACACTGCCGTGGTCTTCGTGACGCCTTCCAAGATCAACCCTCGGGATGAGAATGAAGCGGTCATCGTCGCCCGGCGCGGCTATGAGATCCGGGATGGTCGCACGACCTCCCTCAACCTTCAGCTGACCGATGACACCGACACAATCTTCGGCAAGGTCAGCCGATACGACTACGAGAAGTTCGGCCGAGAGATCGTTGACCGTGGGCGACCCGGCAAGGCTCTCTACGCCATCAAGGGCAAGATCCGGGGCGGCGGGAGCTTCCGGATGATGATGATTCAATCTATTAAGTACATCGGGGATATAGACCAATGAAGATCAAGTCTCTGACGGACATCAAGTCCGTCGCTTCGTACCTGTCGCGCGTCGGCGCTGAGGCTAGGTCCCTTTCGACTGCTGTGGTCAAGGAGCAGTCAGGTAAGTACTGGCGTGACGTCGCCACCATCCGCTTCTCCAAGATGGGCGAGATCGTCTGCTCTGACCTTCAGTTCGCCCCGACTGAGCTTGAGGTGGTGCAGATCGCGGATGAGTGCTCCAAGATCGAATGGCCCAAGATGAAGCCGATCGAGCGCATCATCAACCCGCCCGAGATGATCAAGCGCGCTGAGAAGAAGGACATCTTCGAGTTCCGCAACGAGGCTGGCCAGATCACCTTTGTGCAGGTCCGCATAGAGTCAGATGCCGGCAAGAGCTACGTCCCTTGGACCTACTTCGATGATGACGAGTGGCGCTGCACTGAGCCGGACGGCCAGCTGCCGCTGTTCGGACTGGACAAGGTCGGTGACAACACCACCGTCTTCATCCATGAAGGTGCCAAGGCCGCCAAGGCTGTCCAGTGGATGGTTGACGGCGAGACGCGTGAGGCTCGAGACGCTCTGAAGGCCCACCCTTGGGGCCAGCAGATGACCGGCGCGGCCCACCTGGGTTGGGTTGGTGGGGCGCTGTCGCCTTACCGCACCGACTGGTCCTCGCTGCGCAAACTCGGTGTCAAGCGGGCCTACATCATCGCCGACAACGACGAGCCGGGCCGGGCGGCTGTTCCGGGCATCAGCCTTCATCTCCGCATGCCCACGTTCATGATCCAGTTCACGGACGAGTTCCCTGTCAGCTTCGACATGGCTGACCCCTTCCCTGAGGACATGTTCAAGGAGAATGACTCGGCCCGGTTCTACACCGGCCCGGCCTTCCGTGAATGCCTGCACCCGGCAACTTGGGCCACGGACCAGATCCCGAACCCGGAAGGCAAGGGTCGCCCCATCACGGTCCTGCGCGACTGCTTCAAGGGCCTCTGGGCCTACATCGAGGAGACGGACACATTCGTCTGCACCGAGATGCCAGACATCATGCGCACCGAGCAGATCCTGAACAAGATGCTGGCGCCGTTCAGCCATGTGGCAGAGACATCGCGCCTGATCCTGAAAGCCTATCAGGGCCGGTCGACCCGCCTTTGCTACCGCCCTGATCACGACGGGCTTATGGTCACCTTCAAGGGATCGTCGGCCATCAACCTGCACATACCTTGCCAGATACCTTCTGTCCCCGGCGACATCAAGCCCTTCCTCGACTTCATGCACTACCTGTTCGTGCACGACGACGAGGCGCAAGAGGCCATGCGCTGGGTCGCCACTCTGGTCGCCCGGCCCGACGTGCGCATGGGCTACGGTTTGCTGCTCATCTCCGAGGCCCAAGGTGTCGGCAAGACGACGCTCGGCAGCTCGATCCTCGCCCCTCTGGTTGGCTCACAGAACGTCAGCTACCCGTCTGAGAGCGACATCAACGCCGACTTCAACGGCTGGGTCTCCCACAAGCGCCTCGCCGTGGTCAACGAGATCTACTCCGGCTCCTCCTGGAAGGCCTACAATGCCCTGAAGTCCGTCATCACTGACACAGAGCTGACGGTCAACCAGAAGTACATGCGCCAGTACGAGATTGAGAACTGGTGCCACGTTGTGGCCTGCTCCAACTCAATGCGCGCCCTGAAGATGGAGAACGACGACCGGCGCTGGTTCTACCCCGAGGTCACTGAGGTGACTTGGCCCAAGGAACGCTTCATCGCCTTCCGCAAGTGGCTCAACGGCGGTGGCCTGTCCATCATCAAGAACTGGGCCGAGAACTTTGAGGGCCGGGAGAAGGTCTCCACCTACGTCATGCCAAGCGAGCGTGCTCCTATGACGGAGCGCAAGCGCGAGATGATCGAGGGGAGCCGCTCGGAATCTCAGGCCGAGGCCGCTGCCATCGCCGAGACCCTGAAGGACGCCGACAAGCCGCTTGGCGTCTTGATCAAGGACGTCGTGGGCTGGTGCAAGGAGCACGTTCAGGGCCGGGTCTTCGACAGCGACTATGAGCTGCGCCGGGCAATGACGGACGCCGGGTGCGTGGCTTGGCAGAAGCGCATCAAGGTCGGCGGTCGCCTGCAGTACGCTATCGTCAACAAGCAGCTGGTCAACCTCCTCCAGCGCCTGCCCAACACCGGGTCGGACGCGGAAGAGAACAAGCTGATCCGTGAGCACCTGACCAAGGTCTCAGATATCATGGGCGCGGAGATGTAGGATGGACGCCGAGGAAAGCCGCCAGATGATCCACGCCCTGCTGCAGAGGACCATCATCCTCAAGCGGCGGTCGCAGGAAGAGGCCTACATCGGCAAGGACATGGGGGTGAGCAAAGCGGTCTGGGATGGCCGCTCCCTTTCCTTCTTCACCAAGCCGCTGGAGGACGACGAAGATGTGCCGGAAGGCTGGTTCCGATATGGTAAGAAATATTGGGAATTGGTGAAATAAACTGTTTCCTTTTCCGTCAGATTGAGGCATAAAGAGTGGGCGGGGAGGCAGGGGCCTCCCCCGAACAAGGACTAAGAAAATGACCAACGCAATCGAAATCGGCCAAATCTTCACGCAAAACAAAAGCGCCACCGGCGCAACCGCAACGGTCGTTGGTATGACGGAAAAGTCGGTCAAGTTCACTCTTAGCTTTGATGACCGGGCTTCGGTTTACGTTCGTAAGATTTCGGTGTTCCTGAACGAATACACGCCGGTTGAAACCGTCGCTCTGACCCCGCTGCAACGCCTCCGCGCCAAGGCTGGCAAGACCATCGACACCGCCGAATATCTAGCCGGTAAATAAGGGGCTTCGGCCCCGCCTTCCCTCTCATAAGGAATTCAGACCAATGGCCGAACTTATCAAAGCCCCCGTTATGTTCACCGCTGCTAGTGACGCCTTGGCTGTTGCCTTGGCCTTCGAAAGCGGAACCGAAGAGTTTTGCCAATACGAGGTAAACGCTGTATTTGATAATTATCGCCAACCTATTGGCTATCAAGTCAGGGTTAAAAACCTCGATGGGTTTTTCGTCGGCTATTTGGCCTAATCGCAACAGGTCCGTCTGAAAAGACCCTTTTCTTTTCCGAAGTTCTGGCGCATAAAGACTGTGCCCCGAGACAGGGGCGAAAAATCTAGGACCTAAAATGGCTCGCACTAAAATGGTTTCGTACACGGAAGAATACAGCGCAATGCTGATGACTTCCTTGGCTTCCGGCGACAACAACGACTGCTTCCCCAAGGCCATCGCCGTGCTGACCGGTCTCCCTTTTGAGACCGTGGTCGCCGCATTCGCCGAAGCTGGCCGCGTCACCGGAAAGGGGACCCCTTGGGGGATCGCTCGTGAGGCAATCAAGGCCCTTGGCTTCAAGCTGGAGAGGATGGGTCCGGCTTGGTGGGATGATATGCTTGAGTCCTACCCCGGCGTCCACAAGAACCTCAAGAACATCACCACCCGCCACCCTGTTCGGTTCGCCAAGCAGTGGGAAGGCGTCTCGGTCCTGATGCACGTCAACGCCCACGTTGCTGCTGTGAAGGACGGCAAGATGCACGACTGGTCCATCAACCGCTCGAAGCACGTGATCGACATCTACAAAGTGGTCAAACTCTGACCTGAATATCAGCCAAAGGAGCTGAGCATGACTGCCCAAGAAGATTGCTACCTGTGGTATATCCCCAGCCGCGAGGAGTGGCTCCGCCAAGCCTCCATCAAGATGGTTCCTATGCTTCAGGCCGTCGGCCTCAGCCTTGACCCGTCCATCGCCCCGGTCAGCGTTGGCTTCCCCAACGTGCGAGACGGCAAGGGCGGCAAGGCCATCGGCGTCTGTCACGTCAAGGGGGCCTGCCCCGAAGACGAGCGCCTGCGCCCCGTCTTCATCAGCCCGACCCTCGGCAACGCCGTGATGGAAGTTCTTCCGACCCTGCTCCACGAACTGGTGCACGCGGCCCTGCCGCCGGAAGTCGGACACCGTCACCAGTTCGCCAAGGCCGTGGCCGACTTGGGCCTCGCCGGCAAGCCGACCCACACCTTCCTGGAGGAAGGGTCTCAGCTGCACGCGGACCTAGCGCTCATTGCCGCCGACATTGGCCCGTACCCACACGTGCCTATGGCTGATCGCAAGAAGGCCAAGCAACCCGGCTGGCCGCGCTACCGCTCTGTCAACGAGCCGACCTACAAGGTCATCGTCAGCCTCGACGCTCTGGCCGAGTTCGGGCCGCCGCTGGACCCTTGGGGCGACCCGATGGAGCCATGCCGTCCGGCTGCGCCTCAGAAGATCGTCGGCAACAAACTCATCATCGGAGAAGAATGATGATTCGTGAAACCTGCCAAGGTGACAAGCCGCACCAAGTGAAGATGTGGCGGTGGAGAAGTCCAGAAGACGAGGCCGTTGCAGACCGTTTCTGGGTCAAAGGCAAAGATCCAGAGATTTTTTGCTACCAGCTAAAGTATGAAGGCGCAAGGCTAGAGTTGGTTTTGAATAACGGTCAAACCGTCATAGTTCGCCCCGGAGGAAGGTTTGGCTTCCCTAAGCACGCTTCTTCACCTTGGTCGGCCAGCAGGGCACAGAAGCCCCTAGGCCCTATAGACTGGGCCTGACGACCGGGGCGGACGAAGGTCCGCCTCACCCTTCTTCATCGGCCCGAGGGCCATCAAAACGTGTGATTCAATGCTTATCCAAGACACCCACACCATCTTCCCCGGCGACGTCCTTAAGTGCAAGAAGGGCATGAACTGGATCTGCGTAGGGTTCACGGACAACGGCCACGGCAATGCCTACGTATTCGTGAGAGATGTCACCGGCCTACGTGGCACCGCCCACATCAAGGACAACATCTGGACCAAGCACATGGCCATGTCCCAGTCGTTCGTCGACTTCTTCGTCAACGCTTCGGCCTTCTTGAAGGGGGCGGCGGCATGATGCGGCTCTTCGTTGTGACAAGCGTCTGGATCAACCACTCAAACGATCAGCAACAGCTTGTAGGCATTTACGAGGCCGAGCACAGTGCAGTGGCAATAGTCGAGCATCTTGAGGCCGGTGACAAGAAGTGGCCTGGATATTTCCACATGCAGACCCCGCTGGCTGCTGACATAACCGGAAATGCTGTCAACTTCACGCGCCGAGCGATGACAGAGACTTCGCCTGAGCTTCTGGCCGAGTTCGCCAACATCGATGGTCCTTGGTGCCGTGGCCAGATGGAATGTGACGATGTCTGGAAGAGACTTCTTGAGGCGCAGAATGACGCCTTTCGCAGAACTTTCGGATAAAGACCCTTTTCTTTTCCGATGAACTGGTGCATAAGGATTGTGGGCGCGAGCTGCGTCCGAACTGGAGAACCGAAATGGCTCAGAAAATGCTCAAGGTGTGCAGGTGCCGCCAGTGCAAGAAGGCCCGTCGCAAGGGCCTTGTTCTTGGAACTCGCACACTTGTTCGTGGCTGGTGGCGTGGTGAGAAGATCGTCGGCGGTTTCGTCCGCGTCTCCGACTACGTCCTGTTCCCCCGCTTCTCCAAAGGCCGTTCGGCCAAGACCCGCTCCAAGATGGCCCCTAAGGTTGAAATCTGATGGCCTTCGCCCCCACCGCCCAACAGGTCTCGTTCCTGACCGCTCTGACCACGACAGCCAGCAACCTCGCTCTGGTCGCACGCGCTGGCTGCGGCAAGACATCGACCATCCTGCTGGCCGTCGATGCGATCGCCAAGAAGTGGCCGCGCGCCGAGGTTCTGGTCTGTGCCTTCAACAAGTCGATTGCTGATGAAGTCGGCGCGAAGCTGAAGCAAGCCGGTCACACCGAATGGCGCACCGTCCAAGCCTCAACGCTCCACTCGATGGGGTGGGGCCTTCTCCGCTTCGCCTACAAGCTGGACAACAAGGCCATCGATGACAAGAAGGTCCGCAGCCTGATCAAGGCCCAGAATGAGGCTGAGTATGAGCACTTCGCCGGTCAGATCGAAGCTCTGGTGGGCTATGCGAAGCAAGCCGGGGTTGGCTTCTTCCCGGACCTTTCGATCAACTCTGTTGACGTCTGGGCCCACCTCGCTGACCACTACGATGTCAACGGCTTCGATGACACCACCGACACTGAGCTGGTGATCAGCCTCGCCCAGAACATCTACCGCCTGTCGCTGGCCCAGACCGATGTTGTTGACTTCAACGACATGATCCTGTTCCCGCTGATCAAGAACCTCCGCGTCAAGTTCGGCAAAGACTTCATCTTCCTTGATGAGGCCCAAGACCTGAGCCGCACCCGTCAGGCTCTCGCCCGCAAGTTCCTCAAGTATGGGGTTGGCCGCATGATCGTGGTCGGTGACGACCGCCAAGCGATCTACGGCTTCACCGGCGCAGACGCCGCCGCCCTGAGCAACCTGATCCAGTCTCTGAACGCAACGGTCATGCCGCTGACGGTGACGTGGCGCTGCCCCAAGGCCGTCGTCCGCCTCGCCCAGTCCATCGTCCCGGACATCGAAGCCGCCGCGTCCGCTGATGAGGGCTCTGTGACTTCGGTGTTCGAGGTCAAGCCCCAAGACCTCCTGCCCACTGACGCAATCCTTTGCCGGAACACGGCCCCGCTGATCGACACAGCCTACAAGCTGATCCGCGAAGGCGTTGCGTGCAAGGTCGAGGGCCGGGCAATCGGTGAGGGCCTCAAGCAGCTGATCGGTCGCTGGAAGGTCAAGTCCATCGACGCCCTGATGAACCGCATCGACGCCTATCAGGATCGCGAAGTCCAGAAGGCCATGGCCAAGGACCAAGAGCAGAAGGCTGAGCAGGTCATCGACAAGTGCGAGACCATCCGGGCGATCTGCCGGGCCGTGATCGCCAAGGGTCAGACGACCGTGGCCGATGTCAACGACTTCATCACCGATCTGTTCTCTGATGAGGTCAAGGGCGTCGTCACCCTCTGCACCTACCACAGGGCCAAGGGCCGCGAATGGCCGCGCGTCATCCTGATCCGCCACAACGAGCTGTGCCCGTCGCGCGCCGCCAAGCAGGACTGGCAGCGGGACCAAGAGGCCAATCTGGCCTACGTCGCCTTTACCCGCGCTCAACAATCACTCGTGTTCTGGGGTTGAGGATATGGCCAAGGAAAGTTATCACTACGTTGAAGGCAACAATGGAGGGTCATTCGTGGCCCTCCGTGAGACCGACCGCGCCGGTATCGTTAGGCTGGAGGTAGGAGAGACCTGCGTCGTGACTATAGATGAAGAGGTCTCTGTCGTTGGGCTCTCTGCCGTGCTTACGATAGTCAAGAAGATCGGCTGGGACAAGTTCATCAAGGACAACATGCAGGGCTTCGACTTCGACATGAAGAGCAACCCGCAAGGGGAGAAGGCAAGATGATCAAGATCCACATTCTCTGCTGCAACGACTTCCCGGACCGGGCCTTCCTGTCTCGCCGGGCAGCGGAACGGGCCAAGGTCCGGCGGAACGAGAAGGCGGCGCGCGATGCAGTCGCCAATCGATCGACTCGCGAATACTGGCACGTTAACCCAGTATGGCTCGGCCCTCCGATCTGCCTGCCCCGGCGCGCGGGCGGCGGTCACTGGGAGGCCCAGCTGGGCCGCTGGCACCTTCTCTTCAACTATTGCGGCAAGGCCATCGAGGTCCGCCACGTCAACAAGGACTACGAATATGACTAAAGTTGATCCGACCAAGATCCACCGTCTGCACCTGAGCGCCAAGCAGCCCGGCTTCGTTAGGCGCAATGTCGCCATGTTCTTCATGTGGCTTGGCTCTTCGATCTTCGAAGCCGCTGAGGAGTTCATGCTCCGTGGCTTCGACTTCAAAGTGGTTGAGGAGACGTTCGATGACGAATAGGCTGATGGCCGTAGGCCGCATCAACAGGATGACCGGCGAGGTTCAGAAGCTCGGCGTCAAGTCCCACTGGGAGCTTCGCGAGCAGCTTGGAGATCCCAGCCCGGAGAAGAACTACGACCAGCATGTCGAGGGCTTCATCGACAGCGAAGGCAACTTCCTGACGCGGCGCGAGGCTGTGGCTGTGGGGATCGCCGCTGGTCAGCTTACCGCCGACTGGGCGACTGTCCGCCGTGAGCTGTTGTCAAGCGACATCAACTGGGACGCCGGGTTCAAGGACCAGATGCAATACGGCAAGCGGGACGATCCGAAGTGGCAGACAGCTCGTGATGCGACGCCGCGCCCTTCGCACCACGCAGAGAGCCGTCAGGTCCGGCGCGCTCGTGAACGGAAGGATGGGTGATGATAAAATGTCTCATCGAGGCATCTTTGCAGCCGCACCTTAAGGCCGCCAAGGAGGCTCGGGACAAGGCTATGTATCCTGGATGCGAAGAAGGTCGGGACCATTGCTTGAGTCTGACTTGCATGTGCAACGAATTTAGGCCAAGCAGGAAGTTCCTAATTGCACGTGCCATCCGCATCCGTGATGGCGAGGAGGTTTAGTGATGCCCATTGGCATGCACGTCTGGGTCCCGTCGCGGCTCAACCATGGATCGCAGCAGTGCAAGCATTGCGCCTGCACCTACGAGGAGGCGCTGCACGCGCTGGGGATGACATGCTTCAGAGCGCCGCACCCGGAAAGCGCTGTCGTCCGCCCTGCAAGCGCTTACAAGCCTCCCCGGCCATCCTCACATGCGACCAAGAACTTCCTCCTGCGGAACCTTGAAGAGATCGCCACTCTGACGGTGCGCAAGTTCAATGGAGACATCAGGTGATGCACAGATATCGATACTTCTTGGCCGCCATGTTCATCATCCCCGGCGCATATGCCGCTGCCTTCTTCGTCCACAGGGCAAGCAATGAAGGATGGTGGCCTTGGGCTGTGCACGCTGTTGTAGTTGGCATGTCTTGCTACATCATAGGACTTGCCTTCATCATGTGGTTTAAGAGCAGCAAATGATCCTGCGGGACGCGTCAAAGCTCAAAGAGATGGAGCGCCACTATCCGTGGTATGTGGAAACGCGCCCCCATCAGGTCAAGCGACTAGGCTTCGAGCCGCGTGCAGGCTGGGCTGTTGGCCCGACGCCTGAGCGGCGTGTGCGCTGGTTGTTTGAGGACATCAACGACTGGCACGACTTCCGGGTGGACCATAGTTCGTTCATCCTGATAGCGGGAACTCTCGGACCGCTCAAGACCGAGACAAGGACTTTCAGATGAACAAGCCTGAGAAGGTCTTCCTTAAGTCGCTCATCACAATTGCCCTTCTGGGCTTCGGGGTTGGCTGGCTCATCACCATTGGCAAAGTCATGCTGATGGGTTCGTATTGGTCGGTGGCACCTTTGCCGCTTACCATCTTCGTGGCGGTGATTGTGCCGCTGCTCATCGGGTGGGGCTTGGTCCGCGCCCTCAACGCTCTCTGGAGGGCAAAATGAAGCGTATCCTTATTCTGGCACTGGCATCGGCAGCGATGCTCATGACTGCGGCGTGCGACCGCGCCATCTCCAATATGCAGACGCTGGTCTCTGATGACTGCGGCGTCAGCTGGAAGGCCATCCAGCCGGGCGGTGTGGTGCCGGCGCGCGTGGGCCACTGCGCCCTGAAGGTGTCCATCCCCGGCTACCCGATGAGCGGCGAGGCGGCATTCCGCACCTCGTTCGCCAATCGGGTTCTGGTCAACGTCGGCATCGGGTATGAGTACCAGATCACCGATGGCCGCAAGTTCCTGACCGAGGCCCGCTACCTCGGCAAGCAGAACAGCGACGGCGATGGTGCGGCCAACTCGGCGGACAAGTATGAGTCGGCTGAGAACACCATCATCAACCGGCGCATTCGCGAGGTGACGTCGGCAACGCTGGCAGCCCAGAACATCGTGTCGTTCGATCAGGGCGCTCTGGAAGACGGCCTTCTGGCTGACATCAACAAGCAGCTGGCCGCGCGCGGCGTTGAGCTTGTCTCGATGCAGTTCGTCGTGACCCCGGACGACCAAACCCGACAGGCCATGGACGTAGCCTCGGCGCGTCAGGTGTATGCGTCAGTCGGTTTGGGCGAGCTCGGCGACCGACTTCTGGTTGCGCGGGCCGGTGCCCCGCGCGTGACTGTTCAGGCTCCGTCGACGCCTGCCGCCCCGGCGCAAGACTAACCGCCCAGCCCGGCCCTGTTCACGCGGGGCCGGGTGATCTTTTTCATAAAGACCCTTTTCTTTTCCGATGGATTGAGGCATAACATTCTTGTGGGCGCGAGCTGCGCCCCGAAATAGGAATCAAAATGATGAACGCTCTGATCTCCCTGACCGCCCCAGCCTTCGTCGTGATCGAAGAAGTGCCTGTTTACCATCCGGTGTTCGATGGCGTCTGCGGTTCCTCGCGCCGGATCGTGGCTGCTGGTTCGGAAGCCTTCGCTTTGGCCTCGGCCCGTCGTCGTGAGCACTCGATGCACTCTGAGGGATGCGATGAGGTGTCCTACTGGGTTGCCTCGGCTGCTGAGCCCTTCCGCCGCTGGAACGGTGGCGCCCCGGTCGTGGCCGCCCCGGCCTTCGATGATGATATGCCGTTCTGATCGGAGTGATGAAGATGACCCGCTCGATGATCCTCGCCGCTGACGCCGTTGTTGACGCCGTCTCCCTGACGACCCTGACCGAGGATGAGATGCTGGCCGTTCTTGAGGAGGCGCGCACCCGCATCCTTTCCGGTCGCTTCCTGTCTGAAGCCAAAAAAGAGGAGGCCTGAACGATGGCCCGCAAAATGAACCAGCCTCAGATGCTGACGCTGTCCCGCCTGAACGCGGGCTGGCCTCTGGAGTGCATCGCCTCCGGAGAGGTTCCGCCGCTCCAATCCAATCTGGCCATCGTCCTGTCGTCGCACGACTGCATGGATGGGGCCGAGGTCCGCTGCCACAGGACCATCAAGACCGACACCCCCGCCGGGTCCCAGACCCAATCGTTCCGCATCCACCTGGACGGAACCCTTGAGAGGAAACTGTGATGTTTAAGCCCAAGGCTTGGTGGGAGATTTATGAAGTCCTTGCCACTGAGATGTCACAGGAGCAGGCCATGGAAACAGCCAATGACATCTACAACAGGCTGGCTCGCGCTGGCTACATCAAGAAGCTGGCAACCAAGAGGGTTGAGTGATGAAGTCGACAAAGCAGAAAGGCCCGACCAAGACCGAGCTCGCTCGCAAGGCCAAGGAGCTTGAGGCCCAGCTGGCGTTCAGCTACCATGCTGCCAGCACCACACTTCACAAGGCGCGAGACCTCATGGCTAGCGGCGTGATGGTCGAGCTTACGGCTCTTGGCTGCAGACAGCTCATCGTCCCGGTCGTCATTCGCGACGGCCTCAGCCAAGACACCATCGAGGCCCTGCAGCGCGACATCGCTCGGAGCTTCGGCATCGCAACCGCACAGAAGCCAAAGGGGTTTGTTTGATGGCCAAGCACTATGTGCCTTGCATGGTCGCCGCTGACAAAAGCTACGTGGCCCAAGCCCGCCGCGCTGGACTTCTGGATGGCTTCCACGGATACCAAGAGCAAGACCACGAAGGCAAATCAATCAAGGAGAAAGAGGCCTATAAGAAGGGCTTCTCCGAAGGAAGAGAAAAGAGAATCTGATGCCCATCGTCCACCGCACCTACACAGAGTTCGATATTCGGGCCGTAACTGTGACCGGCCTGAGCGCCAAGCTGCCCGGCAAGGCCAACCCCATCGGCAAGT
>CAZIWB010000038.1:0-27092 GCA_964542655.1 uncultured Cellvibrionaceae bacterium | reverse complement strand
ACTGTGACCGGCCTGAGCGCCAAGCTGCCCGGCAAGGCCAACCCCATCGGCAAGTTCGGCACCGGCCTCAAGTACGCCATCGCCGTCCTGCTGCGTGAAGGTCTGGGCGTCACCATCGTGACCCCGACCACGCGCTACAAGTTCGTCCCCAACGCGATCGAGTTCCGTGGCCAGCAGGCCGAGGGCATTCTGATGCGCGCATGGGCGACCGACAAGGTGGCCCGGCCCAAGCGGCAGGAGCTCGGGTTCACCACGCACTACGGCTCCAACTGGGAGTTGTGGATGGCGTTCCGTGAGCTGCACTCTAACACCCTCGACGAGGGCGGGTTCACTCAGATGTTCAACAATGTGCCGGAAGAGCACCTGCGGGTGAGCGAGGGCTGTGCCATCATCGTTGAGGGCGAAGCCTACGAGAGCGAGTTCTACAACCGCCACAAGACCTTCCTGGAGGCAGGCCCGAGCACGGTTCTTGAGACCGCCAACATCAAGATCTATGAACTGCCGCATGAAGACTATGTGGCCGAGTACAAGTACTACCGGGGTCTCCGTGCCGGCAAGGCCGAAGGCGAGAACAAGATGTTCTTGTTCATCTACGACGTCATGACTGAGTGCTACCTCAGCGAGGAGCGTCAGGTCAATGACTTCTACTGGAACTGGGCCGTTGCCAATGCCATCGCTCAGTGCGATAATGAAGACCTGATCCGCCGCGTCCTGGAGGCCGAGGACGACTTCTGGGAGAGTCAGATCCAGTTCCAGGAGGTCATGAAGCCCAGCGAAACCTTCATGCGCGTGGCGGCCACCGCCAAGGTCAAGGCTCGACACTCCGACTACATCAAGGCCCACAAGCCTAAGTCGATCGAGCAGCTGGATCTGGACCAGTTCCCGACACCTTGGAAGATGACCTCCGAGATGATCATGGCAGCCAATGACAACCCTGTCGCCGTGCGCCCCAACCACATGCCGAAGGAAGACTTCAAGGCGATCTGGGCGGACCGGCTGTTGGCCATCAACATTCACGCACCGACGCTCAAGCGCGAGGCCGACGAAGCGTCGCCCGGCCCGGCGGTCGCAGCTGAAGGCGACGAGGAGGCCAAAGAACTGGCCCCTAAATCCGACGACATTCCGTTCTAGGGAGAATTGAGCATGTTGAGCACGATCGAACAACTGAAAGGGGCTCGAGAACTTCTCTCGGACCCTGCCCGGTGGACAAAGGGGGCTTGGGCCAGAGGTCCGGGTGACGAGCCCGGATTTGGCTCCCGCGAGACCATCCACTCGCCGATCGCCAACTGCTGGTGCCTGCGTGGGGCGCTGCGCAAGGTTGTCGGCGTGAGCGAGGTGGGTCGGGTGACCGGCGGCGAGCAGGCCGTTGCGTTGGCTTACAAGCTTACGTTTGCCACTACGCTGGAGCTGGAGTTCGACCCACACCGCTTCAGCGCATGGAACGACCGAGAAGAAACCACTCATGAGGAGGTCTTGGCCCTCCTTGATCGAGCAATCGCAATGGAGGAAAAGGCCAATGTTTAAGATAAACCAGCACGTGGTGGTACGCAAGAGTGGCCAGCACTATTACGGCCGCATCAAGAAGATCGTGACCGAGGAGAGTGGAACAGTCTACTTCGTCGTCTTCGGGCCGGATGAGAAGTGGCAGGAGTTCAAGGCCGCTGACATGGAGCCGATCCATGTCACCATCAATCCTCCGATGATGGGGGAAAGCCTGTGAGCCGGTTGCGATTGGTCGGCGAGCCTCTGACGGCGGCTCAACGTGCGGCTCAAGCACAAGCGGAGGCCGATTTGCTGGTCGCTGACATGGTGCGGGAGTTCGTGGCTACGTTCGCCTTGGCCTCCCGACAGCTGGAGGATATAGCGGCTGCAAAATCGCGGTTGCCCGGCGTGGCGTCCATGGTGGCTGAGCTGCGCCCGCAGGTTCAGCGCTATCAGGCCGTGGCTCAGGCCGTGGCTGATAAGCAAGGGAGGTCTTGATGGCTGATGTTCTGAACAGCGACGGCATGCAGTTGACGCAGGACGAGGCGACGGAGCTTTGCGTCCATCACCTGCGTCTGGCCCGCATCTTCTTCGAGGTGACGCCGGACGACAACGGCGCGGCTCTGGAGGAAGAGATCAAGCGCACCATCCTAAAGCGCGACGGCGAAGAGCACGCTCAGGCTGCTCTGCTCTGGGTCCGCGCCGAAACTGAATACTACGAATCGTTGAAGGTTAACGACTGATGATGGGCAGGAAGAGCATCTCTTGCCACAACGCGTGGTGCCACAATGGCGCTCTCTGCCAGCACTGCCGCGATCTGCAGCCTAAGGAAGATCCGAAGCTGGAAGAGCCGTTCAGGCTGGAAGGAAAGCTTGAGCCGGAAGCAATGGGCAACACACAGTACGCTGCGACCCTTTCTCTGGCGATCAGCATGAAGCGCATCGCGGACGCCGTCTGCGGTGATGACAAAAACTCCGGCATCGCTCATGCGATCTGGGACATCTCACAAAGGCCACAGTGATGACCGAAGAAGACGATCTTGATCTGACGCCGGAAGTTCCGGAGCAGAACATCAACGACATATACCGCGCTGTCCTGCAGGCCATGCACGTTGATCCTGATCTTCAATCGTTCAAGGAGGTCTTTCTGGCAGAGCTCCGCCTGAATGAAGTGGTCATGGCGATTCACGCCGCCAAACAGATGGGCGTGACTCTGAGCCCTAAATGGTTCGGCGAGAAGATGGCAGCGCTGGTCGAAGGTCTTATGACTATGGCTCCGGAAGCCCCAGCGCGGGATGAGCGTATATGCCAGATTTGCGACGGCGGTCCCGGCAATGACGGCGCATGTCTTTGCGGGGCTCATGCCTACGAAGCCTCGCCGCCAGCCTGCGAGGAAGCCCCAGCCGAGGGGGCGGGGGAGGTGGCCCTGCGGACGGCGCTCGAAGCCGAGTTGGAATGGCATGAGCGGATCGCGGACTTTGCCTTTGACGCCGCGCGCGAAGCCTCCGAACGGGGAGAGAAGGCCGACGAAGCAGACGCCATGCGCCGAATGAACGCGCACCAAGAGCGAGTTTCCCTGATCCACAAGGCCCTCCGCGCCCGTTCGTCTGCGCCGGAAGCCCGCGAGGGGGATCAGCCGAAACTGACCGTCTGGTATGGCGAAATGCCTGAGAGCAACGGACGCCGTAACTGGACGGCCACGATTCGCCGCGTGAACCCCACGGACAAATGGGACCAAGGCTTCTGCTTCGCCCGCTCCGAATATCCTGACCGCGTTCGCTACGAAGCCGACCGGATGCGCTGGATCATCGGCGAACTGGCCGAGAGGCCCAACATTCTCGCCTATGACGCCGATCTGCACAGCGGCTATGTCGCCCCCGCCGCCCCGAGCGCCGACAAGCTGCCAAAGCCTAGCGCAGTGATGAGCTTCCGTGAAGGAGAGGCATGGTCTGTGCAAGCTTGGTACGCCACTAGGGAAGAGGCGGACCGGGTTCATGCCTTCTTGGACAGGAAGCATGACTGATGGCTGACTTCAGGATTGAGTCAGATGTCCGTGAGGCGGTGCGGGAGGCCTTCCCTCGGGCGCAGTGGATTGAGGCGGCGCTGGGCGGGTCAACCGGGTTGCCTGACTGCTTCATCAACGATGAGGTTGAAGGGTCCAAGGTCGCCTTCTTCGAGCTCAAGATCGGAGAGCTGTTTGGCAACGAGCTGAGGTACCACGTAAGGCCCGCCCAGAGGAAGCGTATCAAGAAAATGCTGAAGGCGGGCTATGCTGTTTGGCTGCTCGTTGGGGAGGTAAGGACCAATAGATGTTGGCGGATCAGGCCTAGTCCAGGGACGCTAGGGGGTTCTGCCTTGGTTATTGGCGAGGGGGAGTTCAACGACGGGGTTCCTATTTTGGACCTTGGAGCCAAACTCATGGAGGGAAGTCTTCAGGCGATGGGTTTCCCGTGGGATTGACCCAGGACAGGGATTTAGGGTCGGTGGTCGATGTGAGGGGAAATGACCGATCCAGGTTTAGGTGGCTTTTCATAGGTTCCAAGTTCCAAAAAATCGCTTGTTTCAGGACTCCCCCGGCGTTTTCGAGGTTCTCTTTCCTTTCTTCTCCTTATTCTCTGAAGACTCAAAAAGAATAAGAGAAAGAAACTTCCAGAGGAGTCCTGAAACAGGCGAAAATTTGGAACTTGGAACCTGAGCTTGAAAAGCTGAATACTTTCCGTTGCTCTTGCCCTGCCCCTTTCCATTCGTGATCGGGCGGGGCATAGTCATGCTCGCCCTGACGGCCTCTGGTTGCGCCCCAGAGCGGAGGGGCTGGCCCAGCGGGTGTCCTCGCGTTGTGTCAGCCCCTCCTGACAACCTAGTGAGGACCTGCCTTGACTGACGAAGCCAAAGACCCTGAACGCGAGATCCGTGACGGCATGTTCGTTGCTGGTGGGGTCGGTGGCCCCGGTCGCCCTCTCACCATGCCAACCGCCGAGCACTGCAGGCAGGCCAAGCACGCATGCCGCCTCGGCGCGACCGACCTCGATTTGGCTGGAATCCTCAATGTTGGCGTCGAGATCATCCGACGTTGGCAGGTGACTTGCGAAGACTTTTCCCATGCTTGTAAAGTAGGGGGAGATATGGCAGATGCTCGCGTTGAGCGAGGTCTGTATCAAAGGGCAGTTGGTGGAACCAGAAAGGGCTGGCGAGAGCAGGCCACCAAGGACGGCGAGGTTGTCCTCCTGAACTGGGAAGAGGAAGTGCAGCCCGACGCCGCCGCCGCCTCCCGCTGGCTCGAGGCCCGCAAGCGCAAGGACTGGGGCGTCAAGTCCGTCGTCGAGCATCAGGGCGAGCTGGAGGTGCGCAATAGCCGCGCAACCCTAGGCTCTCTGGTAGCGCGCCACCTCGCGCGTTCTGAGCCCAAGGCCGACTGATGACCCTTGACGAGCTAGTCGCCCTTCCTGCTGATATCCGTGAGGCGGTGCTCGCCGAGCTTCCTGAGGAAGATATTGAGCACCTGCTCCACGACTGGCGCTTCCTCGCGCGCCCTGAACAGCTAGCCCCCGATGGCAGCTGGCAGACGTGGATCTACATGGCAGGCCGGGGCGCGGGCAAGACCCGCTCTGGCGCCGAGTGGGTGCGTGAGAAGGTCAAGATGGGCTATGGCCGAGGAGCCTTGCTCGCCCCTACCGCCGCCGACGCCCGCGACGTTATGATCGAGGGTGAGTCCGGCCTTCTGGCTGTCAGCTGGGAGAACGATGTCGACCATCGTGGGCAGCTGATGGGGAGGCCGATATACGAGCCGTCCAAGCGCCGGGTCAAGTGGGCCAACGGCGCTCAGGTCACTGCCTACTCTGCCGACGAGCCAGAGCGCCTGCGCGGCCCTCAGCACGACTTCGGTTGGTGCGACGAGATGGGCGCATGGCGGTATGCCCAGATGACTTGGGACATGTTCCTGTTCGGACTGCGCCTCGGCGACAACCCGCAGTCGATGATCACCACGACCCCTCGCCCCCTGCCCATCATTCGCCAGATCCTCGCCTCGCCGGGCACCGTCAAGACGACCGGCTCGACCTTCTCCAACCGGGCCAACCTCGCCGACCAGTTCGTCAACAAGATCGTCACCAAGTTCCAAGGCACCCGGTTGGGCCAACAGGAGCTTGAGGGCATCCTGCTCGACGACGTTGCGGGTGCGCTCTGGACGGGCGAGATGCTTGACGCGGCCTCCCGCTACCATCGGGAAGGCGGGGGCCTGCCTGACCTGCGCAGGGTCATCATTTCCGTTGACCCGTCCGGCACCGCCGGGTCCGAGGACGACGGTGACGCCATCGGCCTTATCGCTGCCGGGGTGGCTGCTGACGCTGCTGGGGTCGACCAGTGCTACATCCTCCAAGACGGCACCGTCAAACTGAGCCCCCAAGAATGGGCCAAGCGCGTCAAGAAGATGGCCGACCGCTGGGGGGCCGACTGTGTGGTGGCCGAGCGCAACTATGGCGGGGCCATGGTCGAGGCCGTCATCAAGGCGGCGGGTATCAAGTGCGCCTACAAGGAAGTCGTCGCCAGCCGGGGCAAGGTCGTCCGGGCAGAGCCGGTGGCCGCCCTGTACGAGCAGAACCGTGTCCACCACATGGCCATGATGGGCGAGCTCGAGAAGCAGCTCATGTTCTTCACCAACCTTGGCTACCTCGGCGATGGCTCGCCTGACCGAGGCGACGCGCTGGTGTGGGCCGTCACCGAGCTGATGCTTGGCGACAACGAATACAACTTCAACCAAATGGAGAAGGCTTGGTCATGACGGATAAGCCCATCACAAGCGGCACGGTCACGGTGGCAGATGGCATGGCCAACGTCGCCGCTGGTCTGGGGGCCGTCAACGCCAAGACCCAGAACATCTACATGCTCCACAGCGACCCGGTCATGCTCGAACAGAGCTACCGGGGCTCAACTTGGTTCGGTCAGATCGTCGACGCCCCGGCCACCGACGCTGTACGGGAGTGGCGCCAGTGGCAGGCCAAGCCCAACCAGATCAAGCTCATCGAGCGGGCTGAGAAGACCCTCAACGTCAAGCAGGTGGTCCGGGACGCCATGATCCTGATGCGCCTGCTCGGCGGTGCGGTCATCATCCCCTCTGGCCTTCCGGGCAAGCCTGAGCAGCCCCTGAGCATGGATCGCATCAGCAAGGGCAGCATCAAGACCCTGACCCTGCTTAACCGCTATCAGGTGCAGTGCGAGGGCCTCAATCAGGACATCATGTCCCCTTGGTTCGGCCAACCCGAGTTCTACGTCATCAACAGCCCGACCGGGGATTCCATCAAGATCCACCCCAGCCGGGTGATCAGGTTCTCCCAGCGCCGGTTCACGCACCGCAACACCGGGGATGATGGCTGGGGGGACAGCATCTGGCTGCGTCTGGCCGATTCCATCCAGAACAGCGAGACGGCCTCGGCGGTCCTCGCAGCCCTGCTGGTCGAGGCCAAGATCGACATCATCCAGATGCCGGATCTGGTCAACAACATGGCGACGGAGCGCCAAGAGCAGGCGCTGATGCGCCGCATGACCATCGCCACGCAGCTGAAGTCGGTCTCTAATACCCTTCTTCTGGACAAGAACGACGAGTTCACCCAGAAGACCATCGGCTTCAGCAACATCCCCGAGACCGCCATGCTGCTTCTGCAGATCATGTGCGGGGCGGCGGGCATTCCCATGACGCGGCTCCTCGGCACCCAGTCCAAGGGCCTCGCCAACGGGGGCGATGCTGACCTGAAGACCTACTACGACAGCATCAGCTCCTTCCAAGAGCTCGACCTCGACCCGGCCATGAACGGCCTCAACGAGATGCTGGTCCGCACGGCCATCGGCTCCTACGGCGATGACATCTGGCACGAATGGCGCCCGCTCTACCAGATGAGCGAGAAGGAAGAGTCCGAGGTCGAGAACAACTACGCCAACGTGGCCGAGAAGCTGGTCAACACCGGCCTCTTCCCGCCGGAGGCTCTGGCCATCGCCATTGCTGACCGCATGGTCAACTCTGGTTCGTGGCCCGCCCTTGAGACGGCGATGGCCGCTACCAAGCAGAAGGCCGAGGAGGTCGAGCGCGGGGCGCGCAACTTCAAGCCGACGCCGGAGGAGCTCGCCCGCCAAGAGGCCATCGCCGCCGGAACCCAGCAGGAAGAGGAAGAGACGACCAAGCAGGCCGACAGCGCCATCATCACGGACGCCACGCCACGGACCCTGTACGTCCACCGCAAGGTCGTCAACACCGAGGCTATCATCGCATGGGCCAAGGACCAAGGCATCGTCGACACCATCGACCCTGACGAGATGCATGTGACGCTGGCCTACAGCAAGCAGCTGGTCGACTGGATGAAGGTCGGCGAGGACTGGAACACCAGAGAGGACGGCACCTTGCGCGTCGCCCCCGGCGGCGTCCGTCTGGTTGAGGCGATCGGAGACGACGGTAAGGCGCTCGTTCTGATGTTCACCTCGTCCGCCCTCAGCTGGCGCCATGAGCAGATCAAGGCCGCTGGTGCCAGCTGGAAGTGGGAGGATTACCAACCCCACATCACCATCAGCTGGTCGGGTATCAGCCCCGAGGCTCTGAAGGCCATCGAGGCCTACCAAGGGGAGATCATCTTCGGCCCCGAGGTCTTCGCCGAGATCGACGAGGACTGGGAGAAGAAGGTTAAGCCTCAGTGAGCTACAACCTCAAGAGGCTGATCCTGATGAGGGGCATTCGCCGCCCCTTCATCGACCTTCCGGCCCAGCACGTCCCGCTCTATCAGGAGGCCGATCTCGCTCAGGCGACCTTGGCCCCTGTGCGGGTGTGGGAGGCCCACCGCACCACGCTGATGAAGGCCTATGACTCGGCCATCAGCCAGATGACGAAGGACAGCGCCGACAGTGACATGTCAGCCGCCATCCTCTCCATCGACGCCCTAGGCCAGCAGGCCGTCGTCAGCGCCGTGCCTGTAGTCCAGGAGTGGCTATCCCAGTTCGCCCGGCGCCACGCCCGCAAGTTCGCCGACCTCGTCCGGTCAGCCACAAAGGTTGATCCTTGGCCCTACATCGATGTGTCCGCCAATCAGGACGACATCAACGCCTTCCTGCGCCGCATCACCTCCCTGATCACCGACATCAACGATCAGGCCCGGAAAGATGTGGCTGAGATCGTCTGGCGCTCGGTCATCAACCGCACCCCCTCGCGCATCGTCAGCAAGGAGATCGCCGAGCGGCTCCAGATAGCCCGCAACAGGGCGAACTTCATCGCCAGCGACCAAGCCAACAAGGTCAACGCCTTCCTCACGGAGATCCGCCAAGAAGAGGCAGGGATCGATGAGTTCATGTGGGAAACGGCTAAGGATATGCGGGTCAGGGAAGAGCATGCAGTGCTCCAAGGGCGAGTATTCAAGTGGAAGAAGCCACCATCCGTCGGCCTTCCGGGCACCCCGCCAAGGTGCAGGTGCACAGGTCGTGCGCATATTGACTTGACCTCTTAGGATGAATACTCAAGGCCAGTGCAAAATATCACTTGATCTGCCCATGATTCGCAAGGCAGCTTCCGAGCTACAGTCGTCCTGGGCCGGTATTCATCAATGATTCAGCTATTTGATCGTGTGCCGCTTGAGAACGTCAGGGAAACCGCTGACGGATACCTCACTGCCACGGCTCCGGTAGCTCGCACCGGCATCCAGCTGTATGCTGGCTATGAAGTCGACCCTGACAACAAGCACGGCCTGCGTGACCGGGCCGTCGTCCGCGTCTATCGCCCTGCCAGCGAGGTGTTCAAGGACGCTACGCTGCACTCTTTCGCCCATCGCCCTGTCACCAACGACCACCCTCCTGTCCTCGTCACTGCTGACAACTGGAAAGAGTACTCGGTTGGCCAGACCGGCGACGAGGTCGATGCTCGTGATGGCAAGTTCGTCCGAGTGCCGTTGTGCCTGATGGACGCTGCTGCTATTGCCGACTACCGGGCTGGCAAGAAAGAGCTGTCCATGGGCTACACCACAGCCTTGGACTTCACCCCCGGCGTCAATGACGCTGGCGAAGAGTTCGACGTGTCCCAGACGGACATGCGGATGAACCACCTTGCCGTTGTGCACCGTGCGCGGGGTGGCGACAAACTGAAGATCGGTGACAATCAACCTGGAGACCGTCGCATGTCGACTAAGATCATCACCGTGGACGGCCTTCAGGTCGAGACCACGGACGCTGGCGCCATCGCCATCGAGAAGCTGAAGGGTATCATCGCCTCTCAGGACGCCGCCAACCAGACGGTCGTGGCCGCCAAGGACGCCGAGATCGCCCGGCTCAACACCGAGCTCGCCGCCAAGGACGCCGCCATCGAAGCCGCCAACGGCAAGGTTCTGAACGACGCCGCTCTGGACGCCCGCGTCGCCGAGCGCGCCAAGCTGCTGAAGGACGCCGAAGCCATCGCCCCTGACACCAAGCTCGACGGTCTGTCGGACGCTGACATCCGCAAGGCGGTCGTGACCAAGGCTCTGGGCGACGCCGCTGTTGCCGGCAAGCCTCAGTCCTACGTCGACGCCCGCTTCGACATCCTGGTCGAGGACAAGGGCGCCAACTCCGCTCTGGACACGGCTCTGGGCAGCACCGGCACGCGCGCCCCGGCCACGGACGGCAGCACCCACGACGCCGCCTACAACTCCTCGGTCTCTGACCTCAACGCTTGGCGGACCAAGGCCAGCTAAGGCCTGAACCTCGGAAGCCACTTTAAAGGAGAACCCCACCGTGGTTCAGCAAATGTACAAGAATTCGATGACCAAGTACGCTCTGGGTCGTCGAGTGAACATGGAAGAGTGGAACACCCGCACTGGCATTGCTGCCGGTGACGTGGGCTTCGCTGCTCCGGTCGAGGTTGGCCCGCTCGGCGGCCAGCAAGTCAAGGAATGGGACGGCACCGGCGTCGTGCTCGGCATCACCGAGGCCTCGCAGGTCCTTCCGCGCCCCGGCGACAAGTTCGTGCAGTACGACAACCTCGCTTTCTGCGAGTCTGGCGTCATCGGCGCGGCTGTCCAAGGTGCAGTCACCAAGGACGCCCCGGCGTTCTGGGATACCACCGCCAAGAAGTGGGTCGCAGCCGATACCGCAACGTCGTTCCCTGTTCTGGGCGCTACGTTCGATGAAGCTGGGACCGACACCGTCGTCCCCCTCCGCTACCGTCGCCCTAACGGCACGGTCTTCGTCCCCGCCCCGTAATCGAAGCAAGGACTCCGAGAACTTCCATGACCAAGCAACTCCAGACCGCCATGGACGCTCAGGGCCTTGCCTTTGTGCAGGGCCAAGCGTACAAAATCAACTCGAAGGTCTACGAGACGAAGTATCCCGACTGGGACTTCACTCGCTTCGCCTTCGTCGACACCTCCGGCCCCGAATGGTCGCCGGGCATCCTGACGTACACCTCTGACATCACTGGCGCCGCCAAGTGGCAGTCGGGTTACGCCAAGGACGTCCCGATGGCTGATGTCAACCAAGACATGCAGATGCGCAACTTCCACATGGCGGCCATCGGCTACCAGTGGAACCTCGAGGAAGTCAATACGACCCTCGGCATCATCGGCGGCTCGCTGCCCAACCGTCGTGCCCGCGCCGCCCGTCTGGCGTACATGCAGTTCATGTACAACATCACGATCAGCGGCGACTCTGCGAAGGGCCTGTTCGGCATCATCAACCAAGGCGGCGTGCCGGCCACGGTTGCTCCGGCTGATGGCACCGGCAGCGTGACCTTCTGGGTCAACGAAAACGGCGTCGGCACCAAGACCCCGGCCCAGATCGTTCGTGACATCAACGCTGGCATCTCGGGCGGCTACCGCGCGTCGTTCCAGACCGAGATCGCCGACACGGTCGCCTTCCCGCCGGAAGCTCTGGAGTACATGGCTCAGACGCCTTACTCCGAGACCACGATGGAGACCATCCTCTCCTTCGTCCAGCGGACCAACCTCTACACCCTGAAGACGGGCTTGCCCCTGACCATGGTGGCGTGGCCGGAACTGTCGACTGCCGGCGCAGGCGGCACTGGCCGACTGGTCGTCTACAAGAACGACGAGGACTACTTGAAGCTCCATCTGCCGATGGCTCACAAGTTCCTGCCGGTCTACCCCGACGGCCCGTTCAACTTCGCTGTCCCGGGCATCTTCCGCACCGGCGGCATCGAGCTGATCAGCAACGCCGCCTTCCGCTACATCGACGGCGTCAGCCAGCCGCCTGTCGAGCCTTGATAGCGGCCTAGGCCAACGTCAGGAAACAGAGGCCCCCTAGCCCTAGGTTAGGGGGCCTTTTTCTTAGGAGCTAGAAGTGTACACCATCACCAACGTCTCTAATGGCCGCCATCAGGTCAAGACCCTGGACCAAGGTCTGGTGTTCATGGACCCCGGCGACGAGCTGACTGCCGATCTGGAGCCGACCTATGCTCGCATCGTCGGTCGCAGCATGTCTCTGAAAGTCGAAGAAGCCGGGGAGCGTCCCGCCGGGCTGGTAAAGGTCTCGGGCCACACCGTTGCACCGCCCGAGGGTGGATCTTCCGCCGACGACCATCAAAACGGCTCCGGCGACGCAATCGAGCCCACGGACCGCGCCGGTTGGGCGGCCAAGGCCGAATCCCTCAAGATCCAGGTCAAAGGCAGCTGGGGCATCAACCGCATCAAGGCCGAGATCGAGAAGGCTAGCTAATGGCTTACCCTGCCGTCACCCCCGCCCAGTTCAAGGAGATGAAGCCTCAGTTTGCGGGCGTCTCCGACGCAACGGTGCAGATCTACCTCACCGCCGCCGGGCGCGCGGTTGACGAATCATGGCCAGAAGAGGACTACGCTCTGGCCGTCACCGCCTTTGCGTGCCACCTGATGACCATCGATGGGCTAGGCACCGATGCTGCCTCCAAGGCCCACGCCAAGGGGACGATTGACTATCAGACAATCAAGAGCGCCGATGTCACCCTGACCCGGTTCCAGAAGTCGGCAGAGACCACGCCCTACAGCGATTGGCTGAGCTCAACCCCATGCGGCAAGCAGTATGCCTTCATGCTGCGCATGAACAAGGCAGGCCCCCGCGTCGCCATGGCGGCCACCTGCCCCCGCACCTCTGGTTATGCCAAGGATGCACCGAACAGCTACGGCTGGCCGGGGGTGTTCAATGCTTGATGGCATCGCAGAGATCATCGGGGGTGTTCTTGAGAACATCTATGACCCTGCAAAGCTCAAGCAGGTGGCCAAGACCTATGCCGAGAATGGTGACATCACCGAGACCAAGGTGACCAAGGACGTCTTCATCCACCCGGTCGCTCGCTCCGAGGCCTATCGCCAGCAGGCGGGCTTTGCCGACGGGATCATGGAGGTCATCGTTCTGGCCTCCCACATTCCTGATGTCAAGATCGACACGGACGATGAGATCGTTTCCGGCACGGACCTTTACTCTGTCGTAAGGGCCAAGCTCGACGGCCCCAAGAGCCAGTGGCTCTGCGTCTGCAAGGAGACCAAGGGTGGCGCGTAGCACCATTGTCGGAGTGAGCAAGCACAACAGCCGCATCAACCGGCTGCTTTCTCCTGCGTCTCAGACCCGCATCGGCAAGGTCGTGTATGTGGCCTCCGACAAAGTTCGCGTCGAGGCCCGACGCCTCATCGCTGATGGTGCCATTCAGGGCAAGGGCCACGTAGCCTCGCTGCCCGGACAGCCACCCAACTGGGACACCGGGGATCTGGCACGAGGCATCACCACCCGTAAAGGCCCTCTTCCGATGCAGGCCCAGACGGTTTCCGAGGCCCCGCACAGCGACCCTCTGGAGAACGGCACCTCCAAGATGGCCGCTCGCCCCTTCATGCGGCCTTCGACCCAGAACAAGCGGTCAGAGGTCGTCAATGATGTTGCCAATGCTGTCAACGATATCATAAGGAGATAAGATATGTGGATCCGAGTTCTGAAAGACGACGATCACTGGCCCAAGCCGCGCCGCATGATGTCCTTCAAGGAAGGCGTCGAGCAGAGCGTCACCAAATCGATCGGCGACGCCTTGATCGAGAAGGGCGTAGCTGAAGAGATCCCTACGCCCAATGCTAAGGCGGCCAAGGTCGCCAAGCAGACCGGCAAGGTGCCTGAAGGCGACGCGTAATGCTCGATCACGCCACCATAATCAGGCAGTTCCTGATCACCGAGATGAAGCGGGACGCTGATGTCTCTGCGATTGTCGGCGACCGGGTCTACGACGAGGTGCTGCCTTCTCCGACTTGGGACTTCATCAGGATCGATCCCCCTGATCAGACCAAGTATGAGAGCAGCTGCGGCAATGGCCGTGAGTGCGAGTGGCGGATCCACCTGTTCGGTCGTGGGCCGGGGACCAAGCGAGTGCTTGATCTTGAATCGAAGGTATTTTCGCTGCTGGATGAATCCGAGCTTTCCATTCCGAGCTTCTCAAGGTTCGATATGGACTTCGTCCGGTCTAATACTGGTGGCGACGGTGATTCGGTTTCTGATTACCATTGCGTTATGGTATTTAGGACGGTTTCTGTCGAGCTTTAACTTCCGGCATAGCCGGTGCCTTTATTCTGCACCTTGGGCAAGTGCTTGATTGCTGGAGTTACCAGATGGCACAGGCCAAGACGCTGAAGTTCAATCAGCAACTCATGATGATCGGTGATGGCGCCACTCCGACCGAGGGCTTTGACGCGCCCTGCGGGTTCGAATCGCTCAACATGACGGTCAACATCGAGACCAACACCACCAACATTCCGGATTGCGATGATCCGGATCTGCCCTCGTGGCTCGCCTCGGACGAAGTGTCCAAGCAGATGGTCCTGTCCGGCGAGGGTGTCCTTGACACCGACGCCAACCAGATGTGGCGCGAGTGGCTGCTTGCCGGCGGCGAGAAGAATGTCCGCTGGGTCACCCAAGGCAACCTCGCCAACGGCGGTGGCTACTTCGAGGCCCCCGGTCTGCTGACGACCTACGAGGAAGTCGGCCAACGCGGCCAACGCTGGAACCAGAACATCGGCATCACCCTCAACGGGAAGCCTGTCTGGACCCCGGCGGGAGCCTAACACCCAGAGGCCCCGGTTCACCGCCGGGGCCTCGCCCTTTCCGAGGACAATATGAGCAACATCGTAACCACCAAGTTCGGAGGCCAGACCCAGTCGTTTGGCTTCAACTTGAACGAGATCGAAGAGCTGCAGCGCATTTGCGGCAATGTCGGCATTGGCTCCATCATTGAGCGCGTGATGGAAGGACACTTCTTCTTCGCCGACATCTACCACACCGTCCGCCTCGGCCTGATCGGCTCTGGCGAATGCAACCCGACCCGAGCCCAAGAGCTCGTTGACACCTACATCAACGGCAAGGCCCTCGCCGCCCCGAATGACCCTTCCAGCCCTCTGGCTGTGGCGCGCGTCGTCCTTGGCTCCCTCATGTTCGGAGTGGCGGAGGATAACGAGCCAAAAAAGGATCAGCCGGGGCACGATCAGACGGATGGGTCGATGTCCCAGCAATCCGAGCTGCCTCTTTCCGAGCCGGGGGCGACCCAGTAGGGATCGGGAAGATGTCCTTGGCTCAGTGGTCGCACATGGCGGCGGCTATGGCCAAGGAAGAGAATAAGGGCTTCATGGAGCCGTCCGCGATGGACGATCTTCTGAATGATGCCAAGAGCAGGTACGACTGGATCAAGTAGATGGTAGGCAAAGTCGCAGACGAGATCCTGGTCAATATCCAGGTCAACAAATCTCAGGCAGACCGCGAGGTTCGCAACTGGTCGACTGCCTACAATCGTGCCATGGACAGCGTCGACAAGAAGACGCAGCAGACGACCGAAAAGATCCGCCGGTCAAGCTCCGAGATCGGCGGACACCTGCGCACCCTCGCCGGGGCGCTGGCTGCTGGCGTCTCCGTTCAGGCCATCTCTAACCTGCTCGACAAATACACCCAACTCCAGAACCGCCTGAAGGTCGCTGGGCTTGAGGGCCAGACGCTCCTCGGCGTTCAGGAGAAGCTGTTCGATGTAGCCAACCGGAACGGCACGGCGGTCAACGGCCTCGGCGAGCTTTACGCACGCATGGCCTTGTCACAGAAAGAGCTTGGGGCCTCCAACGAGCAGCTTCTGACCGTCACCAGCGGCGTGTCCGCAGCACTACGCGTTCAGGGCCTTACCGCCGAGCAGGCCGCTGGCCCTCTGCTGCAGCTTGGTCAGGCCTTTGGCGCTGGCATCGTTCGGGCAGAAGAGTTCAACTCCCTGATCGAAGGCATGCCGACCCTCGTTCAGGCCGCAGCCAAGCACATCGACGGTGCCAACGGCTCTATCAGCCAGCTTCGCAATCTCATGCTGGAAGGGAAGGTCACTTCTCAGGCCTTCTTCCAAGCCCTCCTCAAGGGCCTACCAGAAGTCGAGCGCACCGCACAGTCTGCCAGCCTGACGATTGGTCAGGCGATGACGACGCTCAACAACGAGCTGATCAAGTACGCCGGTCAAGTCGACGCAAGCCTGAGCGTCAGCGAGCGCTTCGTCGGCATGATCAACCTGCTCTCTGGCAACCTCGACAAGATCGCCCCGGCAATCGGCGTCATCGCCACGATCCTTGGCGGAAGGTTCCTTGCAGGGCTGGTAGGCTCCGCAGCCGCCACTTTTGCCCAAGCTGCAGCCTTCGAGCGCGCCGGGGGCGCGGCGCTCGTCGCCTCGGCTCGTTACGACAGGATGACCGCCTCCACGGCACGCATGGCCACAGCCAGCGAGATCGCTGCCGTTCAAGCGGCCTTCGCTGCCGGACAGATGACCAAGCTGCAGCTGGCCGCTGCCACCACTGGCAACGTCATGTCCTCCGCTGGCAGCAAGATCCTGTCCGTGTTCGGCGGGCCGGTCGGGCTTGCTGTCACCGGGCTGACCGCCGCCTTCGCCGGTTTGGCCATGGAGGCATACCAGACCTCTGCAGACATCGGCGTCCTCAACACTGCTGTCACCAGCTCAGACGACCTGATTGCCAAGTTCCAGCCCAAGGCGGATGGAGCCAAGACGGCGGTCCAGCAGATCGGTGACGAAGCCAACATCGCAGCCCCCAAGATCACCGCCTTCGCGGGCGAGGTCGGCAAGGCAGCTCAGGCCCTCTGGGATCTGGCCAAGGCCAAGCAGGCTGCGGCTCTGGCAGAGCTCAACAACCAGCGCACCCAGCTGAGCCAGAGCACATCGAATGTTCAGCAGAACCTGCCTGAGAACATCGGCATAAGGCAGAACAACCGCAACATCACCTCCTTGAAAGATGTGTTCGAGCCGTTTGGCGCTCGTGTTGTTCAGATCGCCAAGGACGCGTGGACCGGCGGTGAGTACACCACCAACAACCGCGCCAAGGTTGCCGAGGGCATGGCCGGTCTGGCTCGTCTCGACGCTGAGATCGCTCGTGTCGGTGCAGACCTTGAGCAGTTTGCCAATGCTGACCCGGCGTCCGCACCTGCGGCTGCTGGGGGCGGCAAGAAGACCAAATCTGGTGACGCGGCGGCTCGCCGGGCGGCGGCGGACGCCAAGCGCGAGCGCGAGGAGCTTGTCCGACGCCAGAGGATGATGGAAGACGATCTGTTCCGCATGGGCGACGCCCTCCTGTCGGCCATGATGGAGCGGGACCTCACCGCCCAAGAGCGTCTTGAGCTGGACCTCAAGGCCCTTGACCGTGACCGTGAAGCCAACAAGCGGGCGATCGATCGTGATGTCATCGACGGCGAAAAGACCGAAGCTCAAGCCAATATGCTCAAGGAGCTTGAGGACGGCGTTTACAACGAGCGCGTAGCCAACCGCACTCGCCAAGGCCAAGAGGACATCCGCCAAGAAGCTCTCAATGCCGAGCAGGCCATGCTTGACCTGCAGCTTGAGCTGCTGGGCCTCAAGTCCCAAGATGCCAGAACTGCTGAAGAGTCCCGCAAGATTCAGCTGGAGATCCTGCGGCTGCAGCAGGAGCGCGCTCGCAAGGAGCTTGATGCGAACATTGCCGCTGATCCGACACTGGATGGCCCGGCCTTGCGCGCCAAGCTGACTGAGGTCGAGAAGGCTCAGACTGCTGGCGTCATCAAGCAGACCATGGACCCTCTTGAGCAGTGGCTTGACGCCTCGCTCGATGCGGCTGGAGAGGTCAAGCAGGCATACCAGCAAGTCGCCGCTGATGGCCTTGACCGCATCAGCAGCAGCTTTGTGGACATGATCACAGGCGCCAAGAGCGCCAAGGAAGCCTTCGCGGAGATGGCAATGTCCATCCTCGCAGACATCGCCAAGATCGAAGCTCGCCAGCTGGTCTCGAATCTGTTCAAGGCCGTCATGGCGACCGCCGGGGGAGGCTCTCCGACGCCCATCCCCGGCCTCTCAGGCGGCGGCATGGTCGGCGGGCGCGGCACAGGCCGGAGCGACTCAAATCTTGTGCGCCTTTCGCGCGGCGAGTTCGTCGTCAAGGAGCGCCAGACCAGCAAGTACAAAGCCATGCTTGAGGCCATCAACAACGACACCCTGCCCGGCTATGCCAATGGTGGGATCGTCGGGCGGATGGGCTCTGCTGGTGCAATCCCCGGCTCATCCAGCGCCAAGCTGATTCAGCAGTTCTTCATCGACGCCAAGGGCTCGGTTCTGGCTGACGAGCTCCTGGACCAGATGCAATCCATCAGTGCGGTCCAAGCCTCTCAGGCCGGGTTCGCCTCTGTCAACTACCAGCAGTCCAAGCAGCAACGCTCGGCCCTGCGCAACTCGAAGAGGTTCGTCTGATGGCACCGGTCATCCTGCCCAAGCCCACGCGCGAGACGGACATCGAGATCAGAGAGCTGTCATGGTCAAAGGACATGATCCCGTCCACCAGCGGCCCCTCGCAGCGCCAAGCCCGGATCGGAACTAAGCACGCCATAACCTTCAGCATCCCAGTTCTTAGGTATGCGTGGTGCGGCGCTGGCCTTGCTGCTGACTTGGCCGTTGGTCGGACCGGTGACGGCGCTGTCATGGCGATCCCAGAGCCGAACATACCTGCATATGATTACGGAACCCCTAGGGTCAACGGCGCTCTGCAGCTTGGCGATGTCATCAACCTTGACGGCCTTACGCCGGGGACAACCATCAAGAAAGGCAAGTGGCTTACACTCACTGCCAATGGTAGATACTACGCATACTTCAGCAGAGCGGATGTATTGGTGCCAGCCGGTGGTGCCATTGCACTTCCGATATACCCAATGATCCGAAGATCAGCGGCAGACAATTCTCTTGTTCTACTTGCTGCTCCAGTGATTCAGGGGTTGATTAAGGAGCCCCTACGGAGGAAGATCCTCCGTATTGGCGGTATTGGTCTCGACTTCGAGATAGAGGAACAAGAATAATGGCTCTCGATCCGGCAATGAAAGCGGAGATGCAGAAGGGCTACTTCGTCACCGCTTTCCTGTTCGAGATCATCCTGCCGCTGAAGACTATCCATATACTTGATGGTGCTGGCGAAGTCTATTGGGGTGGCAACGTCTATCGCGGCTCCGACGATGTGTTCGGGAGCCTCGCCTCTGTTGACCCTCTCAACGAGCAAATCGGCACCGAGGCCCCGGTGATGAGGCTGAAGATGTTCCCACAGAGCACCTTCTCCATGGCATACATCACCGACCCCTCCATGCAGGGTTCCGAGGTGAATATCTGGTGGGCCGTCATCAACCCCTCCACCGGCCTCGTCGTCGGCGAGCCATACCTCGTATTTGGTGGCGAGCTTGATGATGCTGAGGCCGATGTCGACCGCAACGAGACCTCGGTCACCATGGGCATCGCCTCGGTCTGGGAGCGGCTGTTCATGGACGGAGAGGGCATGCGCCTCAACAACGCCCAGCATCAGCGAACTTGGGCTGAGAGCGCGTCCAGCGAGCGTGGCTTTGAGTATGTTGTCGCCATCCAACGCAACGAGCCTTGGGGCTACGGCGGCGCTCGCCCGGCGCTCGTCGCTGACACAATCAACGGCCAGCCCGCCTCCAGCGGCGGCGGATCGTCCGGAGGGGTTGGTGCCATTGGCGGTGGCAACTTTGGCGGCGGTGGCGGCTGGAACTACGACAATCTTCGCCTAGGCTAGGACAAATAATGTTTGATCTTAACAAGCGCATTGAAGTGCTTGATGCCGTCGTATCTAGGTACGATGGCAAACCATTTGAGCTGGGCGACAACGATTGTGTGCATATGATCGCCTATGGCCTTAACAAATATGGCCTAAAGAAGGGGATTGCCAAGTATGGATCTTACAGCACTGAGGCAGGGGCAAGGCGTGCACTCCGCAAGGCCGGGTTCTCCAGCCTGATTGAAGCCGTCAGAGGCCAAGGCTTCTGGGAGCTTGACGCCCCGGCCATGGCTTGGCCGGGGGACATCATTGCCATGCAAGGGCAGGACAGCACTGACGTTGCTCTCGCTTGGATGGCCAGCAACGGTCGCGCATTCGGCTTCCTCAACGGTGTGGCGCAGTTCCTGCAGCCGCTTGCCATTGAGACGGCCTGGAGGGTTGAATAAATGCCTATGATCGTTCCTGCGATTGCTTCGGCAGTCACTTGGGTTTCCGCCGCTTCGGCAGCAACCATCGGCTTTCTTGCCGCGCCAATGGTTATGGCGCTCGGCGAGGGGCTGGCGATTGCCGTCGCCACGACGGCCCTCAAGTTCACAGCCACGGCCCTAGGCTCGCTTGCCCTGAACGCAATTCTGGCCCCCAAGGTTGGCTCAGCCGGTTCCCCCACCAGCTTCAAGGCCGACCCTTCTTCGCCCATCCGTGGCGTCATGGGTCGCTTCGGAACCGGCGGCAACCAGAACCATTTCCGGGTCTGGGGCAAAGACAATCTGATGATCTCCTTCTCGGTGATCCTCAGCCTAGGTCCAATCCAAGGCATCGACAAGTTCGAGGCCAACAACCTGCAGGTCACTTTCCCCGGACCAAATGGCGCATCTGCCCCGGTAGAGCCTTACCGAGACAAGATGTGGATGACCTACAAGATGGGCCTCCCCACGGATGGCGCCCTTGGCCCTCCGCCGGTTGGCGGCACCCCTGCCATGGAGTGGACTGCAAACCACAAGACGTCTGGGTACGCTGGTGCGTTCTGGACGATGCAGAACAACTCCAAGAAGGCCAGCTTTGAGGGCGGCGTGCCCAAGCCCATGTGGACGGTCCTGGGGCAGAAGCTCTATGACCCTCGCAAGGACAGCACTCAGGTCTCCATAGGCGGATCTGGGACTCACCGCTTGGACGACTGGAGGACTTGGGAATACACCCAAAACCCTCAGATCCATGCCCTGAACTGGATCCTCGGCCACCACAAGAAGCTGACGGCTGGCATTGTTGACCGCTCCAAGATGCTCGCTGGCGTCGGAGCTCCTATCTCCAAGGTCGACCTGCCAACGTTCGTAGCCGCTGCCAACGTCTCCGACATCAACGGATGGACGATATCTGGCGAGTGGAACACGCAGGACGGCAAGTGGCAGACCTTCGCCGCAATGCTGCAGGCCGGTTCCTCTGTCCCTGTTCAGGTCGGAGCGAAGATCGGCATCATGGTCAACGCCCCTCGCGTTGCCGTTGCCAACATCACCGGCGCTGACATCATCGGGAACATGAACCTCAAGGTCATGGCCTCGCGTCGTGACCGGTTCAACACCGTCTTCCCTCGCTACATCAACGAGAACCAGAACTGGGAATATGCGACCGCCGGGGCTGTGTCAGACGATATCTACGTCACACAGGACAACGGCCAAGAGCGACCCAAGGAACTGACCTATAACTACGTCAGCGACCCCAAGCAAGCTGGTCAGCTGGCAGCTTACGACCTAGCCAACACTCGCGAGACGCTGAAGGTCGCCTTCCCAGCCAAGCCTCACCTGCTTGGTGTCAAGCCGGGCGACGCTGTCACTGTCACCTCGGTCGAGCACGGCCTGTCGATGCAGAAGTTCATCGTCACAGCCCGACCCATCGAGATCATGGAAGGCACCATTGCCTTCGAGCTCCGCTCAGAGACTGATTCAAAGCACCCTTGGGCTCTGGGCCAGACGTCTCAGCCTGCCCCCAGCCCCGGCCTGTTGCCGTTCGACCCCACCCCGACGACGCCGGGTGCTGATGAGTGGCAGATCACCCCGAGGCCTGCGGACCCGGATGGATCCCAGCAGCCGGGCTTCATTTTGGTTGGCACGGTACCTGACGGCATCGGATCGGTCCTCTTTGAGACGGCTCCAGCGCCCGCCGGTCCATGGACGACGTCCTACAGCGGACCTCCGACCACGCAAACTGTTCGCATCAACGGACTTATTCCCGGTGCACAGTACTATGTTGGTGTGACCTACATCAGCGTCAAGGGCCTGCCATCCGAGCGCCGCATCTGGGGGCCTTACACGGCACCGGACCTTATCTCCACCAGCACGACCAAGTTCCCTGATGGATCCAGCCCGGTCTGGAACTATGACACTGCCGCCGACCTGCCAGTTCCTCCGGACGATGACAGCAACCTCGCCTTCGTCATGGACGAGGAGAAGCTGTACACGTGGAACGCCAGCACCAATAGCTGGGAGAAGACCATCGACGGGGCGGACATCGACCCCGGAACTCTGGAGAATAACGCCTTCGTGGCCGGGCTTCAGGCCCCCGGCCTTGGCTCGGTCCGTCCGTCCCTGCCAGACCCCAAGTGGCCTGAAGGGTCGATGTTCGTGGACATCACGGACGGCAAGACCTACACCAACCGGGGCGGCGTCTGGTCTGCGGCAATCGCTGCGTCCGACATCGTTGGGGTTGTCCCTTCCGGAATTCCGTTTGGTCCGACCAACCCGGCAACTGGCACGCCAGACGTTCTGTTCCACAACACGACGGATGGCAAACTCTACCGCTGGAACTCGCCCGGCGGATGGACCACGGCTGCTGACGGCGCAGACCTGATCGCCAACAGCATCACCACCAATAAGATTGCCGTTGGCTCTATAACCACAGCCTTGCTTGGTGCCAACGCTGTGACCGCCTCTAAAATGTTTGTCGGTGACACTTCAAACATTTTCGTCGACCCGACAATGTCAGACATAAGCCTTTGGTCGGCTGGTGAGCTCATCGCACAAACAGCAGGGGTGACTAGCGCTAATAAGCTACGGCTTCGTGTGGCCGCAGGAGCCGCAGGGGTCGATTCTTCTTCCGCTTCATTCCCTGTTGAGGCTGGCAAGAACTATTCAGCAACAGCATATTGCGAAGCTTCAGGAGCTTCGACTGGCGCAAGATTTAGGCTTTATTTCTACACGAATGCCGGGGCTTACATTGACGGCGTAACAGTCAGCATAGCTGGAAACACTGCAAGGCAACAGTATTTCATATCAGCCACCGCCCCAACCAATGCCTCTTCCGCAAGGATCATTTTCAGCCATCTTGGTGCTCCGGCAAGCGTTGCTGATCTTATAGCAGATAGCGTCGTTGTCCGTCGACCGGCTTCCGGAGAGCTGATCGTTGACGGGGCTGTGACTGCCGACAAGGTCGCTGCCAACGCCATCGTGGCAGGCAAGATCGCCGCCGGGGCTGTGACTGCTAACACGATCGCCGCCCAGTCGATCACCGCCTCCAAGATGTTCATCGGCGACACGTCAAACATGTTCCCCGATCCGAACCTCACTGACAATGATGTTTGGGGGACGGTGCCTGACCAAGTCATCCCAAGCGGCCTTGTCATGGCCTCCACGAACATCGTCCGGATAACCACTTCTGCCACAGCCAAGACGCTCCAGACCGCTGGGCCTTCGACAATGCCTGTGGAAGCTGGCATCCCTTACTTCGTCTCGACGAAGGCTTACGTCAACGTAAATGACAGTGAGGCCCGCTTCTACGTTCGCTTCTTCAGCGACACGGCTGGCACCACCTTCCTTTCTGATGTTCTGATAGGGACGGCTGGCACCACCACCCTGCAGACCCTGTCCGGTCAGGTCGTTGCTCCGGCAACTGCACGCCGGATGGCATTCAGATATTACCGCCTCGGAGGCGGCACAGGAACTGCCAACTTCGGCGAGCCTATCGCCCGGCGAGCAACCAACACAGAGCTTGTCGTCAACGGGTCGATCATCGCCGACAAGATCGCCTCCAATGCCATCACTGCCGACAAGATCCTCGCCGGGGCTGTGACCGCTGGCAAGATCAACGTCACCAATCTGGCAGCGATCAACGCAGACATGGGGATAATCACCGCAGGCATCATTCGCTCAGGAACGACTGGCATCCGCACCGAGATCAGGCCTTCAGGTGGAACAACCTATCACGCAAATGGCCAGATAGCTGTTGAGTGGGGTGTGTTCGCGTAATGGCAACTGCAGGATACAGAGTTTATGACCCGTCCGGGAACCTTCTCCTGGACGGGTCTATCAGAACTGGCAGGGCAGTTGGATATGTTACTGTCAACTCCAATGGGTCAATATCTGTGCCTGCCCTTGTGGGAAAACAGGTCATCCTAAGCATAACAAATCTTGGCGGCGGACAGTTCGCTCCGACGGTCAGTTCCAACGCCGCAGGCCTCGTTTCTTGGGACTATGGAACTGCCACAAGTCGAATGACAACGCAGATAATCTATGGTGTGATCTGATGGCAACTCCGCGCTTCCGCGTAACCGATGAAAGCGGTAACGTCACAATAGACTCAGAGCACTCGATGATGGCGCTTTCCAAGAAAGAAGTTCGCACATCTCTCCCTGTTGGGTTCATAGATTTCGTTCTCACGAGCCCAACTTGCCCACTTGTTGCATTCACAAGCAGCAACAGCGTTGCCCACTTCGGTGTCGTCGTGTCAGGGTCTACATGGACGTATAGATACTATGTCCTGAATGCCGGGACCAATGTCACCTTCTATGCCTTCGACCTGACCAAGTCTGTCGTTTCTTCACCGGCAACATACGGTGTAAGGTGCTACGACGATGCAATTATCCCAGGACAAGGTCTGCGCGGAAACCTTCTATACGACGCCGTCGGAGGGAAGTATCTAAGATTCGTTTCTGAGTTTGCGCTTGAGAGGCCATATCCGGCAACAGCCATAGCGACGATCCCTGCTGGTCGAACATATGCTGTGTGCATGCTTAGGTGGACCATTGGTTGGATCTACTCCCCCGGCGTCGGCTTTGACTACTACCCTGTTGTGAGAATGTCAGGAGGGCAGGTGCTTAATGCTGAATACCAGAGACCTGCAGGGGTCGGAAACTCATCTGGGCAATTCAAGGGCGCTTGGGCTGTGATCGACGTCACGAATTATTAATTGATAAAAGTGTTGACGTGTTACTTAAATCAATTCATAGTATCAATTCCGCAACCAAGGAGAATGAAAATGCGTATCGTCAAAATCATCACCGCCTGTGCAATCGCTCTCTCGATGTCCGCCTGCGCGAGCATGTTCCCCGACTCGCACCCCGGCCACACCCGTTCGTTCGGAAGCTGCTCGCAAGACATCTATGTCCCGACCGGCGACACCGCTGGCCCCTACATCGGCGGATCCGTCCGGACGACTGTTTACACCGGCTGCTGAGTTCGATCTGAATAGTTTGACTCTGGGGTGAAAATCGAGGTTTACAAGGGGGCCGGATCTTAAGATCCGGCCTTCAACATGAGGACAACATGTCAGAGTCAAAAGCTAGACAGGCTCGGGGTGCGGCGCAACCGCCCGAAGTCGAGGTCTTGCCGGCGCAGCCCGCCTACGACCCCCGCCAAGATGAAACGGCCACCGAGGCGATTTCTCCTGAGCAGGAGAACTTCTTGCTTCGGGAGCAGATCGATGGTCTGCAAGAGCAGCTTCGGAGGTCCCAGCATCAAGTCTCCGTGATGGAGAAGTACGCTGGCAAGCTGACCGAGCAGCGCAACAAAGCCCTCGACGAAGCTGCCCAGCTCGTCGCCAACATTCCGGGATAAGATCATGGCCAAGGAACTCTCCCTTTATGCAGTACTACAGGATAAGATCCGCTCGGACTTCACTGCCATCGAGCAACCTTCCAGCCACACCTTCAGCCGCTTCTTCGTGGATGCCTGCGCAGTTCTCGCGGCCTACGGCGACGGTTTTCAGCAGACTGCTGCCACTCTGTGCGCTCGTGGCATCAACTCCTGGACCACGGACGAGCAGTCCGCCTACCTGAGCGAGATCGACCTGCCGGGCCGCGTGCTCCAGCAGATGGCCTCCCCCGACGAATGGCCGTCCTTCGCCCCTCCGGAACCCGCCACCGAAGTCTGATTAACTGCCCCCGGTTCATCGCCGGGGGCTAACTTTATGCGTATGGATCTCCAATGCCGCAAGACGAAATAATGATGTCGGTGACGCCCAACGAAGCCTTACGTCAGGCCGAGATCCATGCGATGCGTGCTCTTGTTGACGCAATTACTGCCCAAGGCAAGCAACAGATAGACCAAGCCGAGCGCGTCACAGCCCACATGGATGCCAGCAACCGAGCGCTTGAGAAGTTCGGCATGCGCATTGACAACATGAACGAGCGCCTCATCAGGCTTGAAGAGCAGAAGCACGGCAGAGAGATTGACAACCTTAGGCGTGACCTTGAGAAGGTCACATTGGCGCGCGACAAGGAAGTCGGCGAGCTGAAGGCCAAGGTTGATAAGCTAGAGAGCAAGGACGACCAGCGCAGCGGCGTTCGTCAGTTCCTGGAATGGCTGCCCAAGTTCGCCCCTTGGTTCATCGGCATCATCGGTGCCATCGTTGCTTGGCAAGCAGGAAAGGCAACCTGATATGGACAAGGACTTCGATATCCCTGTGATCGGCAAGGTCCGAATCATCAACTTCCCTAAGACCATGACGGTTCTTGCCTTGGGGTTTCTCGCCGCTAACATAGCCTTCGTCCCTGTCATGGCGGCCATTGGCCGGTTCGTCCCTGAGCTGTATGCTGACTACGTCGGACAGATAGCTTCCCTCTTCAAGGACGGGATGCTGCTGATCCTTGGTTACTACTTCCGTGACAAAATGAAACAGGAGGCCGAAGGATGAGCAAGGTTCTACGCGGCGAAGAGGCAGTTAACTTCGTCCTTGGCGAAATGAAGCGGGTCGGACTTTACGACGGGGCGCTGGACGGAGGCCTAGGGCCGAAGTTTAGGGCCGGGTGGGACAAGCTCCTCGCCCTGCATGAGAAGCCATCCGACGGCCATCAAAACGGCTCCGGCGTCGGTCTTCCGCTTGCGTGGGGGGCGCGCGTGAGCCCGGTCTTCCGTGATCGGGTCTTCTGGATGACGGAAGAGCTGCTCATGCCGAAGGAAACCGGCCCCAGTGACATGATGGGTTGCATGGCTTGGGAGAGCAACGAGACATTCTCTCCGTCTATCAAGAACATGGCCGGCAGCGGCGCGACGGGTCTGATCCAGTTCATGCCGACCACTGCCATCGGTCTTGGGACGACGGTTGAGGCTCTGGCGAAGATGACCGCCGAGGACCAGCTCAACTACGTCTATAAATACTTCCTTCCGTTCAAGGGCAAGCTCAAGAACATCGGCGATCTCTACATGGCCATCCTGTGGCCTGCCGGGGTCGGCAAGCCGGACAGCTATGTTCTGTGGGAGAAGGGCAAGCGCCCGACGACCTACCGCCAGAACGCGGGGCTTGATGTCAACAAAGATGGCGCCATCACTCGCGGCGAGGCCGTTAGCAAGGTGCTTGAGAAGAGGGCCAAGGGCATGCTTCCCGGCAATGT
>CAZIWB010000037.1:0-52415 GCA_964542655.1 uncultured Cellvibrionaceae bacterium | reverse complement strand
TGCGGGTGGGGTCGATATCGAGCAGGTCGATCGGCCCGCCGAAGGTGGCGACGAGGATGCTCATGCTTGGCCGCTCCAGTTCCAGAAGCCCTGTGAGCCGCGCGCCTCGAGGGGCGGCACGAGGGCCTCGATCTCGGTGAGCGGCCAGGCGAAGTTGGCGTGCTCGTCGCGGCTGGAATCGTTGAGCGGGCCGCCGAACTCGTGAACGATGTCGTAGGCGTTGACGGGAACGCCGAGGACGGCGGTGCAGACTACTGCGGACAGCGGCAGGATCGTCGGCTCGCGCAGGACGCGCTGGAGCAACGGCGTGGCAATCTCCGGGCGCAGCCCGGTTTCCCATGCAAGGTCGCTGCCGAGCTTATCGAGCAGCTCCTGCACCTCCCGGGGACGAAGCGCCCTGGCGCCGGCGTGCACGGCGATGCGCTGCCCGCGCACGAAGCCCGGGGCGGGCCAGCCGCGGAACTCGTAGGGCTTGGCGCCGACCGCGATCAGGCTGGCCCAAGGCTGCCAGATGGTCAGGGCTTTCATCTTTGCCCCGCGCTCTGGCGTTCCGCCAACCGCTCCGGGGGCCCGCCCGCCAGCCTCTCGGGGAAGCCGAAGCGCTCGCTGGTGGCGTTGAACTTGGTGACTACGGCGGCGCCGAGGTCGATGCCGAAATGCTCGGCAAGTTCGTCGCTGATCGACAGAACGCCATTGGCCCAGCTGCGGCCGCCACCCCCGTAGAGCCTGTCGCCGGCGCAGGCGAACAGCCGGTTGCCCAACCGCGAGGCCGTATTGGGACGACGATGCAGCTGCATGCGCTGGCGCATGAGCGCGAAATCGTCCGCGGCATAGCTGAGGCGGGCGCCGAGCAGTTCTTCGGGTTCCTCGCTGCCGAGGCAGATATCGAGGTAGATCACCACGTCGGCGAGCTCGGCGCCGAGAGCGACGATCAGTTCGGCCGCCGTGGTGGTGTTGCCGGCATGGCCATCGGCGGCACGGTTCAGCTTCTTGACGATGTTGAGCGCCTCGCCGACCTCGCCGCCCAGCGCGAGCAGCCAGTCATCGTGCACCCACTCGCGGGCGCCGGCGGGCTGCCAGCGCCGGCAGCGGCTCAGGTTCTGCTCGCGCAGGTGGCGGAAGGTGAGAGCGCTAGTTGAGGGCATCGCGTGCCTCCCGCATCAGGTTGACGATGTACTCGGATAGCCCCGCCTCGCTGGCGACGTGGATCGTGGTCCAGGGCAGCTCGAGGGTGATGACCTTGTCATCCATGACGATGCCGACCTTGAGGCTCGGCTGCAGGCGTGCCGCCTCGATCTTCTCGGCGAACCTCGCGTCGACCTTTTCCCCGCGCTCAGCCGCCCTGATCATGGCCGCCATCGCGTCGGCCTGCTTGCGGAGGGCGGCAAGAGGGGAATGCCTGGTGGTCATGTGCCCACCTTCGGACCTTCGCGGCCATCCATCTCGTACCAGGTGAACTCACCGTCCTCGCCAACGGGAAAGTGCGCGCGGCAAGTCGAGCAGAAGGTGCCGCTGTAGAAGTGTGGATCGCGAGCGTAGGTCTCGGCGATTGCGCGGCCCATCGTGGTGACCCCGCCGCACGTCGCGTGGCGGTAGGCATCCCGATAGGGGCGCTGAAAGCCCTTGGCGCGCTCGGCCTCGGTCAGGACGACGTAGCCCTTTTGCTGACCGGTCAACGGCTGGATCTCGGCGTGATCCTCCGTTACCGGCCCGCCGTCCGATAGCTGGCGCTGAGATCGATCGACCGGGACGCTCATTTGTGGGCCTCTTTGAGATGCATCTTGAGGCCGCGCTCGCCGTGGAGCTTCTTGCCGCAATGCGGGCAGGGGGTGTGGGCGTGGCTCGAGGCCTTGCGCTTGGTGCGGGGCGTGGTCACAGATCCACTCCTGAGACGGTGGTGCTGGGTGGGTTGGGGGCGAGTGCGGCGTCGGCCTGGTCGAGGATGGCACCGATGCTGGTGGTGCCCAGATCGTCGAACATCTCGGTGAAGGTGACTTCGTCGCTCTCGCGGGCCTTGCCGGTGACGAGGAGCAGGGCGCGGCGGGTATCGGGAGGGTCCGGCTGCATCAGCTGGCTCCCTTCGTGGCGGCGCGATCGAGGCGCTCGATGTCTGCGATCAGCAGGGCGGCGGCACGCACCTTGTTGCTGCGCGCATCCCGGGGCTTCCACCAGACTTTCGCCCATGGCCAGAGCTCCGCGAGCAAACCCGTCACGCGTCCGGCGTCCCGATGCTGGATACCCACGATCGCGTATGCTGCGGCAGCGCGGCTCAATTCGCCAGCCGTGTAGCCGTCATCGGCCTCCGGCACGAAGCCCTCGACCGTCACCTGCCGGCGGCGTTCGTTGAGCACGTCGATCATTCCCTGCTGATATCGGCATCGAGCTGCAGCACGAAGCGATCGCCCGGCTTTCGCTTCGAGGCGCTGCAGGTTGCCCACGAGCTCAATTGAGATGTGCTGCTTGGCCATCACGTCACCGCCTTGCTGTAAGTGATCGATTGCTGCTCGAACCCCATCATCCGGGCGATGATCGGCATGGTGCTGTTAGTCAGCAGCGTGCCGAAGCGGACGCCGCTGGCGCCATCGAGGACGGCGGCCTGCTCGACGGCGCGGATCAGGCGCCGACCCTGGCCGCGCGAGCGATGGTCGGGGTGGACCCAGAGCAGGTCGAGCCAGAGGAAATCGTGATCCTCGGGGCGATAGTAGGTGGCAAAGCCGATCGGGGTTTCGCCGTCGAACAGCAGCGTGCACTGCTCGCCACCGGTGGGCGGCGGGCGATCGGCGGGAATGTCGCCGTTGCCGAGGGCGTGGGCGAAGCCGACCAGGACATAGCGGCTGGCCGCCGCATCGTCGGCGAGCTGGCTGATGTGCGTGAGGGTGAAGCGGTCGCTCATGATGCCGCCGCCTCCCGCTGGTTGAAGCGCTTGTAGGGGCGGACGCCTTCCGAGGCCTCGGCGTGGCGCTCGAGGCGCCAACTGCGGAACCACTCGGAGGCGGCGGCGCGCTCGATGTCGGTCGGTGCGTTGGGGCCATCGGCCCGGCGCTTGGCCTTGGCAGCGTTCGACAGCCTGCGCAGCGCGCAGTGCGGCGAGCGATCGTCGCAATCGGGCAGCTGGCAGGTGAAGCAGGGGCTCTGTTGCATCAGGCGGCTACCCCACAGAGCAGGCGTGCTTCGGCGTCGGTGATCGGCTCCAGCACCGCGCCGGGCGCGCGCTGCAGCAGCCAGCCGGCATCGTTGACCGTCAATCGCGGATAGAGCGGGTTGCCGCGCAGCGCGGCGCGCGCCTCCGCGCGGGTGGTGGCGAAATCCTTGACGGCGGCCATCATCGCCGCCACGGGGCGGTCAGGCATGGACATGGCAAGCACTCCTGCTAGCGTGGTGGTGGGGAGGGGCCGTGCGGATGACGGAACGGGCGAAGTTTTCGGCGATCGTCGGGCCGATCGAGACGGCGGTGCTGACCACGGTCGATGGCCGCGAGATCACCCTTGAGGGCGACGAGGCCAACCAGGTCGGCATCCGCGTGGTCGACCGACCGAACGCCGTGCCGTTGATCGAGCTTGTGCGGCGCGGGTTCGGGCCAGGTGAGAACCACCCAGCGGGCATGGTCAGCGATGCGGTGCGGGCGCGCGCGGCCCGCGTCGGTTCAGCCGAGGTGCGCATCCGTCGAACCCTCAATCTCGTCGGACAGTCGCCGAAGGTCGATGACCCGCTCGGGGCCGGCTACGTGGTGCGGGCGCAGGTGACCGTGCTGGTCAAGATCGTCCGCCAGGTCGACGGCTGACGGATCGAACGTCATCCACTCGGCCGCCACCTCGAAGAAGGCCTGTGCCGGCACGGCGACGATCGCGACGGGGGTGAAGATCTCGGCGCTCACGATGCTGCCGGACGGTGGCTGGTCGCCAACGGGCGCAAAGTCGTTGAGATCCTCGAGGCTTTCGGGGACGATGCGACCATTGAGTTGCAAGTAGCGCCCGACAATGACGCCGTATAGTTCGTCGATACGAACTTCAGGCAGGCTCAGCAGCCGACTATCCCTGCCGCCGATTGCCGCCTCGGCGACGATGTAGATGACGCCGTCGGCGGCGTCGGTGAGCCAGACGATATCGCCCGCCGTGAATTCGACATAGGGGGCGCCCTCGATCCTGACGGAAAAGCCGCTGCTCACTACCAGGCCGGCGAAACCGCCGGGCGTGGCCTTGAAGGTGGGAACGCCTTCGGCCGCCGGCACCAGGGTTATGGCCCGACCGTTGGGGGTGGTGCGGAAATGTTGATCTGACGGCATCTGAGCCTTGCTCCCGTCCCATTGCTTGGACGAGATGCAGGCTAATGCGGTTTATAAACCGCGTCAATAGGATGCGGTTTATGTGCCGGATGTGCGGTCCGGAGGGGTGTCGGCCGGCGGAGTGAGTCGGAAGAAACTGCGGCCTTCGCTGTCGAGAACGACCATCGGCACGGCGGCCGAGCCGGCGACGAAACTCCAGCTGCCGGCACGCCAGCCGGCGCGCTGCATGGCCTCGGCCAAGGCGGTGATAGCGCGCTCTACCTCTAAGTCGGGATCGATCTCACCTTCATCGGCGGCAGCCGCATGGGTGAGCGCCAAGGTGCCGAGCGCCGCCGCGGCGCCAGGCAGAGCGCGCAACATGGCGCGCCTGGTCGTGCTCATGAAAAACTGGCCTCCAGCAATAAAGCCGGCCCGAACGGGAAAGGAACTCTAGACTTATCGTCCGGCCGCCATGACGCCAAAGTGGCGGTCGGCCCTCCCCCCGAGAGGCCGTGACCCAATGTGCGACAGAGCTTATCGGTGCGCAACCGAACAATGTGTGGTGAGCCACTGTTGCTCAACCGTTGCTTCAAACACCGGGAACGACACCGGTTGCATAAATGGTGGCGGGATCAGTTGAGAATAGATTGCCAGAGCATTGAGAGCCGGGGGCCTCTAAGCTTCGAGCGTGCGGTTTCGTACATAGCGACAATGTGATGGCGGGGGCCGATCAACACTTGCCCGTGAACGTAGTTTTCCACAGGCGATAAATCAGATGCCGAACAACTCGTTAAAGCTGAGCACGCGATCGACGGCGGTGACGTATTGCTCGGGGATGGCAATGCTGGCCGAGGGGTTCAGCTGCTCCAGCACCAGCTTGCCGCTGCGCCCGCCACGCAGCCGCTTGATGTAAGCCTGCCCCGGATCCTCGGCCCAGTTGCGGGTGTGTACTATTACGGTATCGCCGGGCAGGGCAGGTCGACCGCGCTGGACAAAGCGCAACGCACCTTCGGGGTGATCGGGCAGCATCGAGTCGCCGGCAATGAACACCGCATAGAGATCGGCATGGGCCAGCGCCGGGTTGGGTGGGCGCGGCACGCGCTGCAGCTGCTGGCCGATGCGGGTCCCGCTGACTTCGCCGGCAACAAGCGCGCCGTGCGCCGTGGTCAACACCGGCACAGTGGGGCCGGTGACTGCGGTTCCATCGAGCTCGCCCTCGTCGGCGACGAGCCAGGCGACCGATCGCTCGAGGCCGCGTGCGATGGCGACCAGGGTGTCGAATTCCGGGTTGCCCTTGCCGTCAGCCCTGAGCACCCCGCGCACCAGCTCGGGATTGTTCGACACCTTCAGCGACAGTTTGCGCGGCGTCATGCCGGGCATTTCGGCGATGCGCTGGGTGATCCGGCGGCGAACGAGATCGATAAGGTTCATGTGCGGTAGAATAACCGCACTTGGCATATGGCGCACAGCGGGACATGAGCCGCTTGACGCGGTTTATAAACCGCATTAGCTTTGCCGCCATGATGACCGCCGACCTGATTGCCATTTCCGATGCGTTCTGCGCCGCCCGCGGCATGAGCCGGGCGCGCGTCGCCACGCTGGTTTTCAACTACGGCAAGAAACTCGACCTGATCGCCGATGGCGCCGACCTCGCGACCCGCACTTTCGAACGGGCGATGGCGTGGTTCGGCGACAACTGGCCGGAGGGTGTCGAGCGCCCGGTGCCGCTGACCCTGTTCGCGGACTGGCAGGCGGCGAGGCGTGACGCCGGGCTCAAGAACGGGGAAGCCGAATGATCCGGGGCGGCAAGAGCATCGAATTCCTGGCGGTCGAGCGCGCCATGCGGCGGCAGTTGGATGCCGAGCGGATCGAGCGGGAGCGGGCACGACGCCGGCACCTGTTCCTGCTGCTCGGGGTGCTGTGCTGGCCGGTGGTGGCGCTGCTGCTGCTCGGGCTGTGGGAGCTGTTGCCGTGAGCGCGAAACCCTTGCCCACGCTCTGGCATACGCCAACCGCTTTGGGTCCCGCATCCCGCCGGACGCCCCGGCTCGCACCCTGGAGCGGGCGAGCCGGGGCCCCGTGCCAGCCGCGCCGGGCCTGCTTGGAGGGCATTGGCCCGGCGCTGGGCTGGAACTGGATCATGCTGCGCGTCCCCCTTCGTGCTGACGGGCTGGTTCTCGCAGTTGCGGGGCGCGGCGTCATTGGCAAGATTGCGCCGCAACTGCCATCTGTCGGCACGGCCGTGGCGGTGCGGCCATGACCATGCCGATGAAGCCACGGCCGTTCGGTGGGCCGCATGAGGCGCTGGCCGATGCGATGGATCAGATCGGCGTCGCCGCCGGGCAGGGGGCTGAAGCCGGCGTGCCGGTGGCGGCGGCGTTCCTCGGCGTCTCGAAGTTCACGCTCTACAAGCAGCTCGACCCGGACAATGAGACCACCGAGCTCAGCTGGCCGCGACTATGGCAACTGGTCGACCGCTACAAGTGCCGCGCGCCGGTCGAGGCGCTGGCCGACCTGATCGGCTGCAAGCTGGTGACGCTGCCGCGCACCGGGGCCGCCACCACCGAGGTTTCGGCGCTGCTGCACATCGCCAAGGAATCTACCGAGGTGCTGTCGACCGGCTGGGCGGCGCTCGCCGACAACAAGCTGACGGCGGGCGAAAAGCGAAACCTGCGCAAGCAGATCAGCGACGCGGTTGAAGCGTTGCTCGAACTCGATGCGCGGCTCGAGGGGGACGCGTGATGAACGCGGCGCTGCCCTACAGCCGCGGCTCGGGTCCGATGGCCTCGGTGGCTGCGGTGCTGAGCCGGGCGCGGAGCTTTGCCGTTCATACGGCCAAGCGCGAGGGCAGGATCCGGCTGATGCCGGGTAATGGCCACCAGCTGCAGCTGGAACTGCCGCTCGGCACGCTGGTGCTGAACCGTGACGATTGCGCCTGGCTGAAGCAGCAGCTCGGCACCGTGCCGGAGTTCCGGCACCTGGTGCAGGTGGAGCTGCCGGCATCGGGCGCCAACCTGACGGACGAGGATGCCGCCTGGGTGCTGCGGGCGATTGCGCAGTTCGAGCGCGAACTCGAGGCCGAGGACCGGCGCAGCAGTGACAGGCTGCATCCGGCGCTACCGATCCGGGTGGAGGCGTGATGCTCCCGTTCCACCCGCTGGCGAACCTGTTTCCGCTGATCGAAGGGCGCGAGTTCGACGATCTCGTGGCGGACGTCCGGGCAAAGGGGCTGATCGACGAGATCGTCATGCTCGATGGCCAGATCCTCGATGGTCGCAACCGCTATCGGGCCGCCGTTGCGGCGGGTCTGATGGATGGCGAAGTCGACCGCCTGGATAACCTCGCGGGTGGGACTGTCTGGTTCCGACCATTCTATCCGGCCACCGAGGGCGACCCGCTTGCCTGGGTGTTGTCGAAGAACCTGCACCGGCGGCACCTGAACGCCAGCCAGCTGTCGATGCTTGCGGCGGATCTCGGGAAGCTGAAGCAGGGACGGCCGAGCGAGTGGCGGTTGCCGACGGCGGAGCGCGCTGCCCCACCCCCTCCCAGCCTCCCCCATCAAGGGGGAGGTGAAGAGGGGAAAGCCGCAAGTTTGCGGGATAAGCCGTCCCTGACGCAGCAGCAACGGGCCGACCTGGTCGGTGTGTCCGAACGGCAGGTGCAGACGGCGGATTTCGTCAAGGAGCATGCGGCGCCCGAGGTGGTCGACGCGGTTCGGCGTGGCGAGGTGAAGGTGTCGGCGGCGGCGCAGTTGGCCGACCTGCCGATCAGCGAGCAGATCGCCATCATGCGCTCGGCGGATCCGCGCGCCATCGGCCGCATGGCGCGGGAACGGCGGGCCGAGCAGCAGCTCGAAAAGCGCGAGCGCCGCGATACGCGCGCCGCCGATCTCGCGGCGCGGCATCGCGCGCTGCCGGTGATCAAGGCGGGCATCATCGTCGCCGACCCGGCCTGGAAGGACGAGGAAGTCTGGTCGGATGCCACCGGCATGGATCGGGCGGCCGACAACCACTACCCGACCATGACGCTGGCGGAAGTGATGGCGCTCGATGTCGGTGCCATCGCGGCCGACGACGCGATCCTGTTCCTCTACTGCAAGACCAACAACCTGGTCGAGGCAATCTGCGTCGCCATTGCCTGGGGCTTTGCGGAACTGGTCCACGACGAGGCCGGGCACATCGTGCCGGGCAAGTCGCGCCGCTATGTCAGCGAGATCGCCTGGGACAAGGTCCTGATCGGCAATGGCCGCTGGGTGCGCGATCGGCACGAGCACCTGCTGATCTTCCGCCGGGGCAACCCGGTGGCGCCGGCGCCGGGCACGCAGCTGGCCTCGGTGTGGACCGAGCGCCGGACCGATCATTCGGCGAAGCCCGTGGGCATTCTCGAATGGATCGAGCGGACCTGGCCCGACGAGATCAAGATCGAACTCAACCGCCGCGGCGCGCCGCGCCCGGGCTGGCATGCCTGGGGCAATGAAGTCACGGCGACGGCGGAGCCGTCGTCCGTCGCGAGCGGCCCGGCGACGCCTTCGTCGTCCGGTACAAGCGAGGCTAGCCAAAAGAACACCGAAACATCCGAGAGGGCCTCGAACAGCGATAAGTCATCCCCGGAGGCGGGTCCGCGAGCCCAAGTCTCCCACAGCCAGGGTACAGGTGCCGGGACGCTCGCGGATCGTGAGGCCCCCCATGACGGGGGGGCGGGCTCGCCCGACCTCCCCAACCATTCCTTGCCCACGCTCCGGCATACGCCGACCGCTTTGGGTCCCGATTCCCACGCGAAAGCAACCGAGGCAACACCTGCGCCCGGGCCAGAGGCAGTTGGCCGACAGCAGGACGGGGTTGTGAGTAGGCCCAGCCGGGCGGGCGGAAGCCCGGCAGCAGTTTCCGGCGCCTCCTCCCGGCCGGATGAGAGGGCGGGGGTCGCTTCCCCCGGTGCCCCCGCCTCTCGCATCACCTTCGACGAAGCCAAGGCGATCCTCGAGGCGCGCTATCGCTCGACGCCGGGGAAGGTGCTGGCGGCCGAGCTCGGGGTGCCGGTCAGCACGCTCAGGACGTGGGCGCAGAACCTGGGGCTCGCCAGCGTCGATCGGCGGCGCGAGCAGCTGGTGGCGCGGAACAAGGCCCGCGCCAAAGGTGCGGAGGCGACGCAATGAGCGAGGCGCCAAAACTCTGCCCGTGCTGCGGTGCGCCGCTGGTCGACGATGGCACGGTGCGCGTCGACGAAGATGGCGGGCTCGTGACCGGCAAGGGCCAGGTCGCCAACCTGACCAAGCAGGAATTCGCGCTGTTCCTCACGATGTGGAGCGGCGCGCCGCGCACCTTCAGCAAGGAGCAACTGCTCAACGCCACGGCCGACTACGGCTTCGACGAACGCGAGATCAAGATCGTCGACGTGTTCGTCTGCAAGGCGCGCAAGAAGCTGAAGCCGCTGGGCATCGAGATCGAAACGGTGTGGGGCCGTGGCTATCGCATCGTTGGCAAGGGCCAGCGGGCGCAGGCGCCCGACGCTGGTTTCGCTGCCCCTTCCTCCCTCCAATTGACCGACAGCATTGGGGAACCTGCATGACGCAGATCAACATGGAGATCGGCGCTCGGCCGTCGCTGGAGTGGATCGATGTCGATCTGATCGATGTCGACCGCAACTATCAGCGCGATGTGGACGGGCGCCGGGTCGAGAAGATCCTCGAAGGGTTCCGCTGGGATCATTTCGGCGCCGTAGTACTGGCGCGAAAGCCCGATGGCCGCTTCTCGGTGACCGATGGGCAGCACCGCTGCAAGGCGGCGCAGCTGCACCCTGATATCACCCAGGTGCCGGCACTGGTGACGGCGATCGAGGGGACGATCGGCGAGGCCGAGAACTTCCTCGTCATCAACCGGGCGCGCAAGGCCGTCACCTCGATCGAGACGTTCTGGGCGGGCCTCACCGCCGGCGACCATGAAGCTCAGCGCCTGCGTGACGTGTTGCAGCGGGCCGACTGCGACGTGGCGCCCGGCAGCGGCGACTATCGGCCGGGGCTCACCAATGCGGTGACGGCGATCGGCCGCTGCCTCGAGCGCTATGGCGATGCCGCAACGGTGAAGGCGTTGAAGGTGATCCGCACCGCCTGGCCGGATGACGCCAAGGCGCTGCGCGGCACGCTGATCACCGCGCTGGCCCGGCTCTATCGCAACAATGCCGAGATCGACAGCAACCGGCTCGCCAAGGTCATCGCCGGCAAGACACCGGCGGAACTGACCGGCTTCGCAGAGAGCTTCCGCAAGCTCTCGGGCGGGGCGGCGGACACCGCGCTGAGCAAGGCAATCACCGAACTCTACAACAAGGGCCTGAGCGTCAAGCTGATCCATTTCGGCGCGGCGGGTTGAGGCCAGGGGAGGGGGCAGGGAAGATGGGCAAGATCGTCAATCCGTGGGGCGACGCTGAAAAGGCCGAGGTAAAGCGCCGCTGGCTGAATGGCGAATCCGCCGGCGAGATCGCGGCGGCGATGGGCAACGGCCGGACACGCAATGCGGTGATCGCCGCGTGCGATCGTATGGGGCTGGTAGGCGACAAAGCCAAGGGTGAGCGCGCCATCAAGCCGAAGCCGGTCGAGGCTCCGAAAGAGCCCGGCAAGCCCGGGCGGCCGCGCATCCATGCGGTGAGCGAGCGGAGCCATGTGCCCAAACCGCGCGCTGCCGCTCGCGTTGGCTCTGGGCGAGGCCAACCGCTGGCCGCAACCCGCTCGTTCACCGCCGGCGGCAGCAGCCGCGAGCAGCTCAGGCAGATGCGACCGGGTCCGAAGCAGTTTCATTTCGGTGAGCCGACGCCGCTTTCGGCGGGCGGCGAAGCCAAGCCGCCCGTCGATGTAGACCGCATGTGCCAGGTCGAGGATGGGCGTCCGGTGGTGTCGCTGATGGATCTCGGGCCCAACGCCTGCAAATGGCCGATGGGCGACCCGCTGCAGCCGGGCTTCGGGTTCTGCGGCCAGTTTGCCGAGGACGGCAAACCCTACTGCACTGCCCATCGCCACCGGGCCTACACGGCTTCGCTGCCGCCCATGGCCCCGCTGCGGCAGCGCGTCGGCGCCTCGGCGCGACGCACCAGCTTCGATCTCGCAACCTCGCTCTGACATCAAGGAGACGGCCCATGGCCCCCAAGCAACCCATCCTGCAGATGATCCGCGATGCCGACCGCACGCGGCTGCTGCCCGACATGCAGAACGCCGTGTCGGAGATCGTCGAGGCGATTGAACTCGCCCGCGGCGCCGGCAAGGGCAAGATCACCCTTGAGCTCACGATCAGCAGCCCCTCGGAAGGTGCCTACGAGATCGAGCCGAAGCTGACGGTGAAGGTGCCGAAGCCGCCGCGCGCCAAGATGATGACCTTCTTCAATGAGGAAACCGGCGAGCTGGAGCGGCGTGACCCGCGCCAGCCGGAGCTGCCCGAAGTGATCGCGGCCGACTTCCGCAACAAGGTGCAGCCGGCGGGGCAGGATTGAGTTTTCTGCCCCACGCTCTGGCGAAGACGCCAACCGCTTAGGTCTGTCCCGACTGAACTTTCCGACGACGACGATCAACCCACGAGGAGGGCCAGATGGCCAAGACTGACGAGACTGCCAATGCTGAACTGCTGACTGGCGGGTTCCCTGATCTCGCCACGCTGCTCGCCGCTGGGCGCGACACGTCGGTGTCGGAGCCAGTCGAGAATGACGACGGCTCGGTGACCTATTTCCTCGGCGAGGGCGTGCGCGCTCACAACCAGGTCTCGCTGAACCCCAAGCTGCCGGCGCAGGTGGCGCAGGCGGAGGTGTTCGTCGAGCCGAAGTCTTTCGCCGACTACATCACCATGTTCAAGAGCAGCACCGCGATCTGCAGGGCCTCGCTCGGCAGCCGGAAGATCGATGCGGTGCTGGACTATCACGGCCAGGCCCGCTCCGGCGATGCCGAGCATGCGACGCCCGGTCGCTGCAAGCACGTGGTGACCCTCAACTGCCCCTTCGATGTCGACTATGCCAAGTGGCGGGCAGTGCTCGGCAAGTTCATCACGCAGGAAGCGATGATCAACTTCATCGAGGATCTGATCCACACCATTGCCGAGCCAGCGGCCGCCGTCCTGACCGAAGCCATCAGCGATGTCGAGATCGAGCGGATGGTAAAGTTCAAGTCGAAGCGCAACGACAAGAACGGCAACCTCACGGTCGGGTACGAAGAGAAGGACGGCGAGAGCACCCGCTCGGGCGAGTTCAGCCTGCCGGACCATGTGATTATCGTCGTGCCGATCTTCCAGGGCGGTAACCCGCAGCAGTTGACCGCCAAACTGCGGGTGCGGATGGAAAAGGGCGAGTTCGGCATCGGCCTGTCGGTGCCGGGGCTCGAGAACATCGAGCGTGAGGCGTTCCGCTCGATCGGTGAGAGTGTCCGCAAGGATACCGACACGCCCGTTTTCTACGCGGCCTGACCAGATGCCGCGGCCTTTGCAGACGGTGAAGATGGACGAGCGGCTGGTGCTGCTCGCCAACTCGGTGTCGGACGCGGTGCACGTCGCCTTGCTCCAGGGCGTCCAAGCGGATCTTGCCGCCGGCGTCGTCGCACAGGTCGCGGCCGACTACATCCGTGCGACCTATGGCAACCGGGCGCTCAAGGGGCTCGCACTGGCGGTGCGTGAGCGCGCCCGGATGCCGATGCCGACCGACATCTCCGCCGCCGAGGGTGGCGAAGTCACCGGCAAGGCGCGGGGGCGGCTCAATTGAACCTCAAGCTCTGGCTGCATCGCGAGGAGCGTGACGCCTGGCTGGTGTCGCGCGGCGGCGTCGGCGCCGGCGTCTACCTGCCCAAATCCGAGATCGCGATCGAGGCCGGCCACCCGGTGCCGGTGCTGGGGCCTGTGGGTCCGGTGACCGTCGAGGTGCCGCGCTGGCTGGCCGAGCGCGAGGGTTTTGCCGAAGCGTCGGACCCGGCGCAGGCGAGTTTGTTCTGATGGGTTCCCCAAAGCGGTTGGCGAAGCCAGAGCGTGGGGCAGGGAGGGGGGGCGACAATGAACGCGATCAATCACGGGAAGAGTTTTGCTGGGCGGTCGTCTCGCGTAGGGGCTCGCAACGCGCCGGGTGACTGGGGCCTCGACAACCGTATGACCGTAGTGCTGTTCGCCGGCATGGGCGGCGGCTGCGACGGGCTGGAACAGGCGGGCTATCCGGTGCACCTGGCGGTCAACCACGACGCGATTGCGATCGCGGTGCACAAGGCACGCCATCCTCATACCGAGCATATCCAGACCGACGTGTTCGAGGTCGACCCCCGCAAGGCGACCAAGGGCAGGGGCGTTCGGGCGCTGCATGCCTCGCCCGACTGTACGCACTTCTCGGTGGCGAAAGGCTCGAAGCCGGTGTCGAAGCGTCGGCGATCGCTCGCATGGGTGGTGCCCCGCTGGTGCGGCACTGTCCGCCCCGAGGTGGTGACGCTTGAGAACGTGCGCGAAATCACCACCTGGGGGCCGCTGATCGCCAAGCGCGACAAGGCGACCGGCCGGGTGATGCGGCTCGATGGCAGTGTTGCGGCCAAGGGCGAACGGGTGCCGTTGGAGCAACAGTGGCTGATCCCCGATCCGCGTCACAAGGGCCGGATCTGGCGCGCCTGGCTGCGGCACATGCGCGAGCTCGGCTACAGTTTCGAGACTCGCAACCTCTGCTGCGCCGACTTTGGCGTGCCGACCATCCGAACCCGGCTGTTCGGCGTCGGCCGCGCCGATGGCGGCGAGATCGTCTGGCCGGCCCGCACCCACGCGCCACGCGACAAGGCGAAGGCGCTGGGCCTGAAGCCGTGGGTCGGGGCGCACACCATCATAGACTGGTCGCTGCCGATGAAGTCGATCTTCGATCGGAAGAAGCCGCTGGCCGACGCCACGCTGCGTCGTATCGCCCGCGGGGTGATGCGCTTTGTGGTCAACCATGCCGACCCATTCATCGTGCCGATCACCCATGCCGGCGATGTTCGGGTGCATTCGCTCGACGAGCCGCTGCGCACCCTCACCACGGCGCACCGCGGCGAGCATGCACTGATCGTGCCGACGCTGGCCGGCGCCGGTGGCAGAGCGGCGCAGACAGAGCCCCGCGACCTGCGCGACCCGCTGAACACCACCTCGACGAAAGAGGACCGCATCCTTTCAGCGGTGCATCTCGAAAAGTTCAGCGAGAACTCGGCGGGGCTCGACCCGCGCGACCCGCTCAACACGGTTATGGCCGGCGGTCAGGGGCATGCGGTGATTGCGGCAAACCTGGTCGAGCTGGCGCACGGCGAAAGTGCCGGCGGCGGAAACAACCGGGAGAGCTACCTGACCGATCCGCTGAAGACCATCCATGCCGGCGGCGGCAATGAGGCGGTTGTGGCCGCCCACCTGACCCAGTTCCGCACGGGAGCCACTGGCAGCGACCTCGAGGATCCTCTGCCCACCTACACCGCCAACAGCTTTCACAAGCGGCCGGGTGGTGCGCCGCCGATGGGCATCGCCGCGGTCACCATGGTGCAGACCGGCTATGGCGAGCGGGAAGGCCAGGCGCCGCGCATCAAGGATATCGGTGAACCAGCCGGCACGCAGGTGGCCGGCGGCAGCAAGGAAGCGTTGGTTGCGGCATTTCTCGCCAAGCACAACACCGATGTGATCGGCAACGACATGCGGGACCCGCTGTCGACGGTGACCACCGGCGGCGAGCGCGGGCAGACCCAGATTGCGCCCGTGATCACCTCGCTGCGCGGCTCCGCCAAGGGCGGGCGGTCAGTCGAAGAGCCATTGCCGACGCAGACGGCGGACGGCAACCACGAAATGCTGATCCTGCCGTTCCTGCAGACCTACTACGGCAGTGGCGAGAACAACCACGATGCCCGCGACCCGCTGCACACGGTGACGGTGAACGACCGACATGGCCTGGTTACCGTCGAGGTGAACGGGCAGACGATGGTAATCACCGATATCTGCATGCGCATGCTCGACCCGCTGGAAGGCGCGCGGGCACACGGCTTCGACCCCGCGTCGCTGCAGCACGAGATCGAAGTTGTCGACAAGCGCGGGCGGGTGGTGCGGCGCCCGCCCAACAAGACCGAAGTCGGCCACCTCGTCGGCAACTCGGTGCCACCCGAACCGATCCGCCGGTTGGCTGAGGCGAACATCCAGCCCGAACTGTTGGTGGCGGCGGAATGATCGACGCCCTCGACCTTCCCCCGCCCGGGCAGGGCGTGCAATCGGCGCTGTTGGCGCACTATGCCGGGGTGCGGGAACGTCTGCGCTCGGCCGCAGCGGTTAGGCCCGTGGCAGCGATTGCCCCGCCCGCAGCGCCATCTCCGCTACCGGTGGTGCCCGAGCCGGAGGGTTTCGTTCCGGTGAACCTGCTGGCGCCGCCATCGTGGAAGGTGATCGTGAAGCTGGTCTCGCTGCGCTGGGCGGTGCGTGAGTTCGATGTCGTCGGGCCGTCGCGGCAGGAGGTGGTGTGCGCGGCGCGCGGGCACGCCATGGCACTGGTGATGTCGCATCGGCAGCTTTCCTATCCGCAGGTTGGGCAACTGTTCGGCGGCCGCGACCACAGCACGGTGATTCACCTGGTGCGCAAGCACGAGGAGCGGGAAGCCGGGCAGCGGGGCGCGCCGTTCATCTGGACGGCGCTGCTGGTCGAGCGCGCGCACGAGATGCTGCTCGATGAGTTGACGCTGCCACAGGTCTGCGAGCGCCTCGGCATCACCCGGGACGACCTGCAGCGCTGCCCGGGCTATTCGACAACGATGCTGCAGCGCAACCGGCTGCGGACGAGGCAGAGGGCAGCGCAGCGGGCGCACTGGGCGGGTGCGGAATGAGCGGCGTGAACACCTTCGCCGGCATGGGCTCGCACCAGTCGGCGAAGTCGGGAACTGATACTTGGTTCTCGCCGCCGGCGCTGCTCGAGGCGGTCGGCGGGGCGGCCAGCTTCGACCTCGACCCGTGCAGCCATATCGATCGGCCGTGGCCGACCGCGCGCCAGCATTACACGCAGGAGGATAACGGGTTGCTGCTGCCGTGGTTCGGTCGGGTGTGGCTCAACCCGCCTTACTCGATCGCGCTGATCACGAAGTTCCTCGGGCGGATGGCGGCGCATGGGCATGGCCTGGCGCTGATCTTCGCGCGCACCGAGACCGACCCATTCCATCGCTTCGTCTGGGGCGCGGCCACGGGGCTGCTGTTCCTGCGCGGGCGGCTCAACTTCCACTATCCCGATGGGCGCGCTGCGAAGAACGGCGGGGCGCCCTCGGTGCTGATCGCCTATGGCGCGCGCGACCGCGACATCCTCGCCGCGGCGCCAATCGACGGGCAGTTCGTGCCGTTGCGGCTCGAGCGCTCGGTGCTGGTGCGGCTCGCATCCCCTGAAGGGACCTGGCGCGAGGCCGTGGAAGGGTTCTTCGCCGGCCGCGAGGGGCCGGTGGCGCTTGATGAGTTGTATCGGGCCTTTGCCTTCCACCCCAAGGCGAGGCGCAACCGGCATGTCGAAGCGAAGCTCCGCCAGGTGCTGCAGCGCGGGCAGTTCGAGCGGGTGGCGCGCGGGCAGTGGCAGAGGGTGGGGGCATAAATGCGGATCTGCAAAGACCATTGGCAGGCCATGCGCGAAGCGATCGACACGCGCGGCATGACAGGACTGATCGCCAAGGACGGCAAACAGGCCGTCGACGACGCGATGGCCGACCTGAAGCAGGAGCCCGACCCCAAGCACCAGAGGTTCGACCCGCTGATGGCGATGAACTGGCACTGGAGCGGCATCGCGCTCAAGGCGGGCGGGTTTGCCATGATGGGCCAGGGACCGGAGAGCAACGATGGGCACTTTTGCCCGATTTGCGAGATGGCAGCGCACTACGACGACTTCAAGCCCGATGCCGAGATCGGCAAGGTCGCAGACCAGATGCTCGACTGGGCGCGCGGGGAGGGGCTTGTGCCGCAACTCTCATGACGGCTGCCATGTCGCAAACCCTGCTCGAGTTCCGCACGCCCGAGGGTGGGGTGCTCACGGCCCCCATGAACATCGAGGCCGAGCAGGCGCTGCTCGGGGCGATCCTGCTCAATAACGACGCCTTCTATCGCGCCGCCGACGTGGTGACGGCGGAGCATTTCGCCGAGCCGATCCATCGCGAGATCTTCTCGGTGGTGGGCGAAATGGTGCGGGCGGGCAAGAGCGCCACGCCGATCACCATCAAGACTTACCTGCCGCCGACCCTGACGCCCGATATGACCATGGCGCGGTACCTGGCGAAGCTGGTGGGCGAGGCGCCCAGCCTGCTCAACGCCGTCGACTTCGCCCGGGCCATCCATGACCTGGCGGTGCGGCGCGGGCTGATCGCGCTTTCCGCCGAGATGGGCCACGCCGCCTACTATGCCGGGCCCGACGCGCCGCCCGCGGTGCAGATCGAGGAGGCGGAGCGGCAGCTCTATGCACTGGCGGAAAAGAGCGGCGGCACGGGCGGCTTCGCCCCGTTCAACGAAGCGCTGCGCCGCGCCATCGACATGGCCAGCGCCGCCTTTGCGCGCGATGGGTCATTGTCTGGCCTCGCCACCGGGCTCGTCGATCTGGACCGGCTGATGGGCGGGTTGCAGGCGTCGGACCTGATCATCATTGCGGGGCGGCCGGCGATGGGCAAAACGGCGCTCGGCACCAATATCGGCTATCACGTGGCCGAGGCCTGGCGGGGCGAGGTGCAGGCCGATGGCCACACCAGAACCGTCGATGGCGGGCGGGTGGGGTTCTTCAGCTGCGAGATGAGCGCCGAGCAGTTGGCGACCCGCATCATCGCGGCGGAGAGCGGCATTTCCTCGTCGGATATTCGCCGCGGCAACATCCACGAAAGCCAGTTCAGCCGGCTGGTCGATGCCTCGAACACCATGGCGCGAATCCCGCTGTTCATCGACGACACCGGCGGGCTGACGCTGCCGCAACTGGCGGCGCGGGCCCGCCGGCTGAAGCGGCAGAAGGGGCTCGACCTGCTGATCGTCGACTATCTGCAACTGCTCTCGGCCGGCGGCAACGGCTGGAGCGACAGCAACCGGGTACAGGAAATGACCAAGATCACCACGGGGCTGAAGGCACTGGCCAAGGACCTCGAGATCCCCATCATCGCGCTGAGCCAACTGAGCCGCCAGGTCGAGAACCGCGAGGACAAGCACCCGCAGCTGAGCGACCTGCGCGAATCCGGCTCGATTGAGCAGGATGCCGACGTGGTGCTGTTCGTCTATCGCGAGGAATACTACCTCAGGAACGCCGAGCCCAAGGAAGGCACCGAAGAGCACCTGACCTGGCAGAACGCGATGGAGCGCGCCACCGGCCGGGCCGAAGTGATCATCGGCAAGCAGCGCCACGGCCCCACCGGCACGGTGCGGCTGAGCTTCGACGCGCGGCTGACGCAGTTCGGGAATCTGGCGAAGGGCGAGTATCTGCCGGAGCGGATGGAATGAGCGGGCCGGTTCGTAATGCCTCAGTTCGCGCGAAGGGCTTCTCCTCGTCGTCGTTCGACTTCCCCCGTAAAGGCGACGGCCCAAGTCCCAAAGGGTTGCCCGTTCACAATGGTGCCTTCCACCCTGCAATCAAGGAACTGGAGCCTTCCGGTCAGGCGACCGCCCCTGAATCGGTTGCCGTTGTAGTCCCGCAGTTCCAGCCGGGCTCCGGAAAAATCGCATCTTTCGAATGTTACGAGCTCGCCAATTGCAAGCTCGAGGTGGCTCCCGCGGAAGTCGCCTTTAAGCACGGTCAATCGGTCGAAAATCCACTGCACGCCGATGACGTTCGACAGATTCAAGTCAGAGATGGTGCTCTTGCCCAAGTATACGCCGGTCATCGGGAACAAGCCTTCGAACAGGGCGGTTCGAGGCCATCCGCAGTTGGTATTAAGATTGCTCAGGTGTTGCAGGATGATCCCGCACAAGGGGTTGTCTTCGGGGAAATCAAGGGCGTGGCGCTCGCGGGAGCTGTCGAACTGAAGCGACCAGTCCCGATGCAGCATGGAAACGGTCGAGGCCAGGATTTCAGCCACGGGGGCAAGATAAGCCTTCGGATCCTGTTCGGCGATCGAGCGCAGCAACGTTGCTCCGGCCATCGCAACGGGCAGGCCAGGCGATCCAAGCATTTCACTGGCCTTCTGGAATCGGGTGGCCTGTTCGTTCTTCACGGCCTGTTCCAGCGTCCGATTGCTGTTTCTGACGTTCCAGCCGAATGTCAGCAGAGCAGCAATTGCTCCAATCGGTGTGAGAAGAATCCCGATAGCCTCAACGGGGGAAGTGTCTCCCAACCAAGAGGCGGCGTCCCGCGGCCAAGGCACCAGGAACAGAACAAGAAGCACCGCAATGCCGATGACGATGCTGCACAGCAAAAGTGCAGTCTTCCATGGATCTGGCGCGTCATAGTCCGTCATTGGTCGGCCCCCGCTTTGAGGCAACTTGTGGCGGCGATGCCGATGGTCGTCAACGGGTGCTCGCGATGAGTCGGCCCGTGCGCATCCAGCTGAGCCGCCGCGGCGGATTCAATCTGCAGCGGGCCAGTCTCGGACTGAACGGGCTGCCGGCGGTGAACGTGGCGCGGCCGAGCAAGTGGGGCAATCCGTTCCATATCGGGCAGCGCGGCATGGTCAACGTGCGGCCCGACGAGGTGATCCGCGAAGAGGTGGGCTCGGTACCCGGCGCCATGGTGCGCCTGTGGGTGAAGGGCGCCACCAAGCCCGGGCTGCCGACCGTAGCGTTCGAGCGGCCGCTGACCCGCGAGGACGTGATCTCGATGTATCGCGGCCACCTCGCGGATAACGGGTTGCTGCCGCTGATCCGGACCGAGCTCAGGGGCAAGAACCTCGCCTGCTGGTGCAAGCCGGGCGAGGCCTGCCATGCCGATGTGCTGCTAGAACTCGCGCGGGGTGGGGAATGAGCGGGCGCCGTTCAGCGCCGGAGGGCGGAGGCAGCGGCGTAAGCGCCGGCGATACGCGGCAGTTGGTGCGCGTCGCCGAGGACGCGAGCAGCCCACATCGAGCGCAGCCAGTGCCGGCGCATGCTCCTGGCGCTGGGAGCGGGCATGCGTCCGCCGATCGCCATGACCTGCTCGATGGCGAAAGCAGCCAGCCCCGCTTGGCGGACGATCTCGTAAGCAATGCTGTAGCGGCCACGGGTATGCATGGGGCGAACCATAAGCGGTCGCCTGGTGCACCTCAAGGCCGATCGCCCTCGCGCCCGGCGCTGCGCTGGCACGGCGGCAAGTGGCTGCTGGCGCCGTGGATCATCTCGTTCTTTCCGCGGCACCGGGTCTATGTCGAGCCGTTCGGCGGCGCGGCCTCGGTGCTGCTGCGCAAGCCGCGCACCCATGCCGAGATCTACAATGATCTCGACGATGATGTGGTGAACCTGTTCCGCGTGCTGCAGGATCCGCAACGGGGGGGGGCGCTCGTGCAGCTGCTTGAACTCACCCCGTTCGCGCGGACCGAGTTCGAGCTCGGCTGGGACCCGACCAATGACCAGGTCGAGCAGGCTCGACGGCTGATCATCCGCTCGTTCATGGGGTTCGGCTCGAACGCCCACTCCGACAAAGGGCGCGGTCACAAGACCACCGGGTTCCGCGCCAACTCCAGCCGATCGGGCACGACCCCGGCGGCCGACTGGGCGAACTATCCGGGGTTCTTGCCCGACATCATTGGGCGGCTGCGCGGGGTGATCATCGAGCGCCGCCCGGCGGTGCAGGTGATGCAAGCCCATGACGGCGCTCGGACGCTGCACTATGTCGACCCGCCTTACCTGCCGGAGACGCGCAACCGCGCCAACCCGTACGACCCCAAGCGCCATTATCGGCACGAACTGACGGTCGATGATCATGTCGCGCTGCTCGAGGAGCTGCAGCAACTCGAGGGCATGGTGGTGCTCTCGGGCTATCCGGCGCCGCTTTATGACGATGCTCTGGTCGGCTGGACCCGGTTCGAGCGGGAGGCACTGGCGGATGGCGCCCGACCGCGCATCGAAGTGGTCTGGATCAACCCGGCCTGCGCCGCGGCGCTGCTGGCCGAGGGGCGTCGTCCGGAGCAACTGAACCTATTGGAGGCCTCGACGTGACCGACGCCGCGAACCTCGCCGCGGCCATTGCGGCCGTGCACCAGGCCACGGCGCTCTACACCGCGCCGCACGTAGTCGATGAGCTGCTCGATGCGGTCGGCTGGCCTGCCGGCGGAGGCCGACTGCTCGATCCGAGTGCCGGCGATGGTTCGGTGCTGGTTCGGGCGCTGCTGAAGCTGCGACCGGCGCCGGGCGACTGGTCGGCCGTGCGGCGGCTGGTGGGTGTCGAGTTCATGGCAAGCGCGGCAGAGCAGGCGCGTTGCCGGGTCAGTGATCTGCTCGTCGAGCAGGGCTGGGCGCGCGCCGACGCCGCCAGTGCTGCCCGCACGATGGTGATCGAAGCGGACTTCCTACTCGATGGCGCGGGCCTCGGGACCTTTGAGTATATCGTCGGCAATCCGCCCTACCTGCGCTTCGCGCGACTGCCGGCGCACTTCAAGGCGACCTATCCGGGCGTGGTGCCCAAGGCGGCGCTGGCCGACCTGCTGCACGCCTTCCTCGATGCCTGCGCCCGTCGCCTGGCGCTTGGTGGTGTGATCGCCATGGTCACCGCCGACCGGTGGCTGCTCAACGATGGCGCGGCCCAACTGCGCGCTGCCATCGGCCAAACGCTCGGTATCGTCGACCTACAGCGGCTCGATGCCGGCACCAGCTTCTATCGGCCAAAGGATCGCCGCCGCGGCACCCCGCCGCGCGTGCACCCTATCCGCATCGTGCTCGGCGCATCCGGGCGGTTGCTCGATGCGGCGCCGGTGTCGCCGGATGGCTGTGTGCCGGCGCCGGCAGGTCCGGTGCTGGGTGATATCGCCTCGATCCGCATCGCGCCGTGGCTGGGGCCGCATGGTGTGTTCGTGCTGCCGCAGGTTGAGGCTGGCTGGCTTCCGGCCGAGGCGCGGGTGCCGGCGGTCGACACCGACGATATCGGCGCCGATGACGTGCTCGGGGTGCCCAGCCGCTTCGCCATCCGCACCGATCGCTCGCCGCCTGCAGAGGCGGTGCAGCGGCACCTCGCCGACGCTACGCAACGGTTGAGTGCGGGAGGGCGGCGCACGCCGTTCTGGCTGCCGCCCGAGACCATCACCCTGCGGCTCGACCTGCCGTCGCTGCTGGTGCCGCGCATTGCCCGCCGCGTGCGGGCGATCGACGTGCCACCCGGCGTGCTGCCGATCAACCACAACCTGAGCGTGGTCGCCGCCGGCAGCCACTCGCTCGAAGAGATCAAGGCCGTGCTGCTGCATGCCGACACCCAGGCGTGGGTGCGGTCGCAGGCGCTGCGGCTTGAAAACGGCTTCCTGTCGATCACGACGAAGCTGCTGCGGCGCGTGCCGCTGCCCACTGGACTGTTGGAGGCCTCGACGTGACCCCGGACGATATTCAGCTGCTGGTGGCCGACCTGGTGCGCGCCGATGTCGATGCCGACCTGATCGGGCGGGTCGCCGCGGCGTTCGTGGGCATGGCCGAGGCGGCGGCCTCGGCGCCGGTTTCCGCCGCGAGGTCGAAAGGGGCGGAGCGGACGGCGCGATGGCGGGCGCGGAAGCGGCTTGCGGCGTCACAGGCGTCACATGTGACGGCAGAGCCGCACGGCGGTGACGGTGGTGACGGGCCGGTGATGGGGGTGGCGCGGGCCGAAAGCCCCGGAAACCGGGAGGTTGCGATTGCGCGCGCAGACTCGGCGGGGCCGTCACGCGTCAGCGAAGCGTCACCGCGTGACGGTAGTGACGGTGCGGCGGCAAAAGAAGGTCCCCCACACCCCCTAAAGAAAACTACTACCCCCAAACCCCCTGTGGCTCGGCAGCGTCACGGTGGCGTCACTCGGCAGCGCTCAGCGCCTCGCTTCGGGGTGGCGGTCGAGACGCCGATCGCCGACCCCGAGCGGGCCAAGGTCCGGGTGCCGGGCGATACGCCGCTGCATTTCGAACTGCTGCGGCTGCATCCCGATCGGCGCATTCCCGAAACCGGGGCCAGCGGCTGGTTCTGGTCGGCGGAGCAGATCGCCGAGGCGCAGCAGCGGCTGGGGGCCGTGGTGGTGAGTTTGCCGGTGAGTGTCGATGCTGCAAGGGCTTCGATGGGTGGCGGTGAGCAGCTGGTGATTGGAGCAGGGCGATGACGAAGGCGATCGAGACGATGGATGTGGAAACCGGGGTCACCTGGGCGCTGCGAGATCAGGGGCTCGGCTGGGTGGGCCGGGAGCGCGAGCAGCTCGACTATTCGGACTATGGCACGGTGATCGACGATGCCGGCGGCGGGTCGCATCCGAATATCGGGCTGTTGACCGACGAGGATGCCGAGGCGGTGAAGGCGGCGATTGACGGCCTCTGGCCCGAGGCGCGGGTGCTGGTGACGCAGTATGGTCGCACCGGGCTGCGGCCGAGCTGGGCCGAGGAGGGCTATGGCCAGTACCAGCAGATGATCGACGGGCGCGGGCGGCTGCTTTGGGATTATGAGAACCCGAACAACAAGCGCGGGCCGCGGCGTCCTCGGCAGCATTTCGTCGGGTTGACCCGCGAACTCGTCGACTGGGAGCGTGGCCAGTACCTCACCTGGTGGCGCGGCCTCGAAGCGCTGGTGGCGCCCTGCAACCGGGCGATGTCGGGCCACGTGTTCACCCCGCCGGCAGTGGCGCGCGAGCCGTGGAATGAGCCGGTGGCGCGGATCCTCGGCGAGGCCGAGTTCGCGCGGCACGTGCGCCAACCGGTGCTGCGCCGCGAGCTCGATGCCGAAGAGATACGCCGGCGGGCGCAGGATCCGGTGCGGGCGCAGGCCTCGGACTGGGGGCTGCCTGAGCGGGGCGTGCCGATGGCCGAATCAACGGCCAGTGGGGCGGAGTGACGGGCGCACTTGACTTGCACCAGCTATTTGGGGCACATGAGAGGCATCCCAATAGGGAATCAACGCGCTGCCCTCACCGGTGGCGCGTTTCGCATTTCAGGCCTTCGGGCTCGGGCTGCGACGTGGGTTTCACGGGCGACAAATCCCGCAAGTTTGCGGGTTTAGGTTGAGGTGGGGCGATGAACCGGCGTGATGCTCTGCTCGGTATGGCCATGCTCCCGGCGGCGGTTGCCGTGGGTGGTGGTGGCGGCGCAGCCGAAGCTCATGTCGCAGGGCGGCTCGCTGCCGAGCATGCCAGCGCTGGGTCGCGCGCTGTCACGGTCAACATCAACGGCAGTCACCTTTCGCGGGTCGAGGTGCTTCGGTTGGTGAAGCAGCTAAACGCGATGAACCCGGGCACGCTGATCACCGCCAACGTCTAGCTCGATGGCAAGGCTGCGGACGCGTGCGCCGCTGGTCAAGGTGCGCGATACCAGGCGCATCAAGCTCAAGCCGAAGCGCGCCGACGCCGAGCTGCTCACCCCCGAGCACCAGGCATTCCGCGGCGTCGTGCTCGCCAAAGCAGGGTATCGCTGCGAGTGGGTCGAGGGCGGCGTCAGGTGCACCAAGGCCGCGCCGGCGCACCGCATGGTCGCTGACCACATCGTTGAGCGCGCCGATGGCGGCGCGCTGTTCGACCCGGCCAACGGCCAGTGCCTGTGCATCCAGCACAACACCATCAAGGGCATCAGGGCCCGGGCCGCGCGCCTGGCTCGGTGATGGCCGGCGAAGGGGGAGGGGGGTGTCGATCCCTACCACCCCCGGGGCCGCCGACCGCCTGGGGCTCATCCGGAGGTTTTTTTCTGATGTCGGTGATTTTGGACCTGCTGGGCGACCCGATCCCTGAGGGGTTTGGGCGTCGGGGTCGGCCGCCGCATATCGCTACGGATGAAAACCGTAGCAAAGTCAGGATGTTGGTTGCCTTCGACTGGGAAGACGCGCGGATTTCGAAGGCGTTGCGGATCTCGGCGCCGACTTTGCGGAAGCATTATTTTCGCGAACTGCGCGAGCGGGATGAGGCGCTGCCGGCGCTCGAGGCGGCGATGATCTTCACCACCTTCTCGGAGGCGCTGAAGGGCAACCCGACGATGATGAAGGAAGCCCGCAAGCTCCTCGATCGTCGCGAGCTCGAACGGCTGGGCATCACCGCCGACCGGCATGGCGGAAAGAAGAAAGCCGACAAGCTGGGCAAGAAGGAACAGGCTCTGGCCGACGCGAGGGTGCCGGACATGACCTCGTCGCTGGGCGAACTCATGGCGCAGCGCCAGGCAGGACAGAAGTCCAACTAAGTGTGGGACCTCAGCTGCGTCGACTGGCGCGAGCGCATGCGCGCCGGCCAGTCGCTGATCCCCGATCACTTGCCGCTGATCGAGGCTGAGGCGAAGGCAGGGCTCGCCTTTTTCGACGAACTCTGTCTGCCGGATGTGCCCGGCAAACCGAAGATGCGCGATGCCGCCGGGGACTGGTTCCGCGACCTGACCTACACCACGTTCGGGTCGTGGGACCCCTCGCTGCAGACCAGGTACATCCGCGACATATTCCTGATGGCGCCGAAGGGGCAGTCGAAGACTTCGTACAGCGCCGGCCTGATGCTCACGGCGATGCTGATGAACCATCGGCCGCGCGCCGAAGCTCTGTTCATCGGACCGACACAGGCGATCTCCGACCGTGCCTATGAGCAGGCGGTCGGGATGATCGAAGAATCGCCCGACATGAAGAAGCGGTTTCGGCCGCGCGACCACCTCAAGACGATCGAGGACTTGTTCAACAAGTCCGAGATGAAGGTGAAGACCTTCGATCTGAAGATCCTCACCGGTTCGATTCTGATCTTCGCCCTGCTGGACGAAATCCATCTGCTCGGCAGGAACACCCACACCGGCAAGCTGCTGCGGCAGATTCGAGGTGGCCTCGACAAAACCTCTGAAGGCGTCCTGCTGATCACGACGACGCAGAGCGACGAGCCGCCGGCGGGGGCGTTCAAGGAAGAACTGCACCTGGCGCGGAAGATCCGTGACGGTGCGTTCCGCGGGCAGGAAATCCGCCCGATGCTGCCGGTGCTGCACGAGTTTCCGGAGGATATCGCCAAGGATCCGGCGAAGTGGCAGGACCCGACCAACTGGCCGATGGTTATGCCCAACCTTGGCCGCTCGACGCACCTAAACGACCTTGTTCCCGACTGGAACACCGAGAAGACGAAGGGCGAGCACGCCATTCGTGTCTGGGCGTCACAGCATCTCAATATCGAGATCGGGCTGGGCCTCAAGACCGACGCCTGGCCGGGTGCGGTGTTCTGGGAACGCAGCGTCGACGACACCCTTACCCTTGAGGCGTTGCTGGAACGCAGCGAGGTGGTGGTCGTTGGTCTCGACGGCGGCGGCCTCGACGATCTGTTCGGGGTTTGCGTGCTCGGTCGCGAGAAGGGCACCAAGCGCTGGCTGGCCTGGTCGACTGCCTATGCGCACGAAGTGGTGCTGGAGCGTCGGCAGTCGATCGCCACCAAGCTGCTCGACTTCCACAAGGAAGGCGAGATCTGGATCATCGACGAAGAGATGATCGATGTCGCCGAAGAGGTCGCCCTGGTCGACGATCTCGAGTCGCTGATGCTGCCCAAGGATGTCGCTGGCATCCTGAAGATCGTGGACCAGGTCAACCGCGCCGGGCTGCTCGCGTCCGTCGCCGTCGACGTGGAAGGGCCGCTCGGCGAGCTGGTCGACGCGCTGGCGATGATCGGGGTGACCGAGGAAAGCGGCCAGATCGACGGCGTCGGTCAGGGCTACAAACTGATGAGCGCCATCAAGACGATGGAACGCAAGGCCGGCAACGGCACCCTGAAGCACTCGGCCAGCGCTGCGATGAGCTGGAACATCGAGAACCTGAAGATCGAGCCGACAGCAACCGCCATTCGAGCGACGAAGCAGAACGCCGGCGACAACAAAATCGACATGGCGATCGCCATGTTCAACGCCGGCTCGATCATGCTCACCAATCCGGAGCCCAAAGGCAGTGGCTCCTACCTCGAGGAAGAGGAACTGATCCTTGTTTAAGCGGGTGAATGCCGGGCTGAGCCGCCTCTGGACAGTGCTGAAGGTGGCGCTTCCGGCGCTGCTGCGCGACGGCGCGGGCCTGCTCGCGGTTGGCCTGATCTCCTATGGCGCCTGGCTGATCGTGCCGGCTGCCGGCTTCATCACGGCAGGCGTGCTGCTGCTCGCCGGCGTGCTGCTCCTGAGCCGGAAGGGCTGATAGCTCGTGCGGGGGCTGTTCGGCGGCATCGCGGACGGTATCGAGAGCAAGACGACCGACATCTCGGCGCTGAGCTGGGAGAAGCTGCTCGGCACGCCGTCGAGCAAAGCCGGCGTCTCGGTCAACATCGACACGTCGCTGAAAGTGACGACTGTGCTTGCCGCTGCTCGCGTGCTCATGAACGGCGTGGCGCAGATTCCGCTGAAGCTCTACGAAGAGAAGCCGGACGGCTCGAAGGTGCCGGCCAAGAAGCACCCGGTCTACAAGTTGCTGTGGCGCCGGCCGAACGAATGGCAGACCTCCTTCGAGTTCCGCCAGGTGATGATGCTGCACGCCGTGCTGCAGAACAACGCCTATGCCTGGATCGGCCGCGGTGGCACGCGTCGTCAGGTGGTGGAGATCATCCCGCTATGCGGCAAGGTGGTGCCGAAGCAGGCCGATGACTACACCCTGACCTATGAGGTCCATGACCGTCACGGTGTCGTCGGGACCTATCCGCGGGAGCAGATCATGCATCTGCGCGGCCCGTCCTGGAACGGCATCGCCGGGCTGGACGCGATCCAGCTGGCGCGGGAAGCGATCGGGCTCGCCATCGCCACCGAGGAGACGCACGCGAAGCTCCACAGCCAGGGCGCTCGACCGGGCGGCCTGATCTCGGTTGAGGGCGAACTCAAGTCGCCGGCGCGGGCCCGGCTGAGGGCAGCGCTCGAGGAGCGCGTCGAGGGGCTGCAGAACGCCTTCAAGACCCTGGTGCTCGACCAGAATGCGAAATGGTTTCCGTTCGCGATGTCCGGTGTCGACTCGCAGCATCTCGAAACCCGGCGCTTCCAGATCGAGGAGATCTGTCGAGCCCTCGGTGTGTTCCCGCAGATGGTGGGCTATGCCGACAAGACCGCGACCTTTGCCAGCGCCGAGGCCTTCTTCCTCGCGCACGTCGTGCATTCGCTGCAGCCGTGGATCGAGAACTGGGAGCAGGTGCTCGCCCGCGACCTGTTCCCCGACGAAGATAACCTAGTCGCCAAGTTCAGCGTGCAAGGTTTGCTGCGCGGCGACAACAAGGCTCGCGCCGAACTCTATGCCACCGGCATCGTCAACGGCTGGCTCACCCGTAACGAGGCTCGCGGCTTCGAGGAACTGAACCCGCTGCCCGGGCTCTGGGAGCCGCTGGTGCCGCTCAACATGGGCACGCAGGGGGAGCGCGATGCGATGGCCAAGGAAGTGACCCGGGCCGTCAAGGACATGATGGGCGGCAATGGCGGGCCGCAGTTCAGCGACGACGAGCTCGAGGTGAACGTCAAGTCGGCAATTGCCTCCTGGAATGCGCAGCGTCGGATGCCCGTCGCTGACCCCGAAGCCTTTCTCCTCTGATGGAGCGAACGATGAAGCTGGAGCACAAGGAAGCCGGGCTCGACTCGCAGCTGGACTTCGCCTGCGAGTTCAAGCTTGCCGGCGATGAGAAGGCCGCAGGCACCATCGAGGGTTACGCGTCGGTGTTCGGGCTGATGGACCAGGGTGGCGATATTGTCATGCCCGGCGCGTTCAAGGCGACCATGGCAGACTGGCGGAAGCGCAAGTCGCTGCCACCGATGCTGTGGCAGCATAACCCCTCGACGCCGATCGGCGTGTGGACCGATCTCGCCGAGGACGAAAAGGGGCTGAAGGTCACCGGCGAGCTGATCCTCGACGTGCCGCTCGCGGCCTCGACGCATGCGCTGTTGAAGCGGCAGGCGGTCAGCGGGCTCTCGATCGGGTACCGCAGCCGCAAGGATGAGATCGACCGCTCGACCGGCGCGCGCCGCCTGTTCCAGGTCGAGCTCTGGGAAATTTCCCTCGTCACCATCCCGATGCTGCGCGAAGCGCAGATTTCGCAGGTGAAGGGGTTCGATCCACGAGAGTTGGAGGCCGCCCTTCGTGACGAAGGGGGGCTCTCGAACCGCGACGCGAAGGCCGCCGTCGCGATCCTCCGAAAGTCGCTTTCGCGTGACGCGGAAGAGCCCGAGGCACGTCTCCGTGATGGAGTTCGCGATGTCCTCTTGTCAGCGCGCAAGGCCGTAGAGGCTCTGCGCTCCTAGTCTGAGGAATCAACATGACCAGGCACTTCAACCCCGCGCTGATGACCAGCACGGCCGTGGCGCTGCGCGCGCCGGAAACCAAGGATGTCTCGACCGACGCGCTGCTCGCCGACGTCAAGAAAATCGTCGAAGGCTTCATGCCGGCGTTCGAGGAATTCAAGTCCACGAACGACCGGCGCATCAAGGAAATCGAGAAGAAGGGCGCCGCCGATCCGACCACCCTCGACAAGCTCGATAAGCTCGAAAAGGCGATGGCCGAGGGCGAAAAGCTCAGCGAGAAATTTCTTCAGATCGAGCAGGCGCAGAAGGCGGCCAATGACCAGGCCGAGGAGACCGAAAAGCTCCTGGCCAAGCTCGAAGCCAAGCTGAGCCGCCCGGGTGCCGGCAGCCCGGAACAGCAGGCGATCGAGCGCAAGTCGCTGGTGAACCTCTGGGGTCGCTCGGTGGTCGCCGCGCACACCGTGGGCGTGGTCAACCTCGCCGACGAACAGCGCAAGTGCCTCGACGATATCGCGGCCGAGTTCAAGGCGCTCTCGATCACTCCCGACACCGCCGGCGGCTACCTGGCACCGATGGAGTTCGTGCTCGAGATCATCAAGGGCGTCACTGAGGTCAGTCCGTTCCGTGGCCTGGTGCGCGTTCGGCCGACCGCCAACAAGGGCATCCAGATCCCGAAGCGCACCGGGCAGTTCGCTGCCCGTCGTACGACTGAGCAGGGCACGCGGACCGAGACCACGGGGCTCACCTACGGCAACGAAGAGCTGACGGCGCCCGAGATGTACGCGCTCATCGACATCTCGAACCAGATGCTCGAGGACTCCGCCTTCGACATGGAGGAGGAACTCAAGTTCGAGGCCAACGAGCAGTTCTCCGTCAAGGAAGGCCAGGAGTTCGTCAACGGCTCGGGCGTCGGTGAGTATGAGGGCATTCTCGCCAACTCGAACGTCGGCGAGAACAACTCGGGCACTGCGGCAACGATTGCCGATGCGACCGGTCAGGCCAATGGCCTGCTGACGCTGAAGCACGGCATCAAGACCGCCTATGCCAAGAACGCCACCTGGATCATGAACCGCACTACCCTCGGTTCGGTGCGCAAGCTCAAGGACGGCCAGAACAACTACATCTGGATGCCCGGTATCGCACTGGGCAAGCCGAACACCATCGACGGCGACCCCTATGCCGAGATGCCGGATATGCCCAACGAGGGCGCCGGCACCTATCCGATCGCCTATGGCGATTTCCGCCGCGCCTACACCATCGTCGATCGTACCGCGATGGAGATGCTGCGGGATCCGTACACCCAGGCGACCAGTGGCAATGTTCGCTTCATCTTCCGCCGGCGCACGGGCGGCAAGGTGGTGCTGGCGGAGGCCCTCCGCAAGCTCAAGTGCTCCACCTGACCTGAGCCCAGCCGCTGCGGGCCTTTGGCCCGCAGCCTCACCCCTCGGAAAAGGAAACAAGGGAAATGGACCTCTACAGCAGCCACAACCTGCAGCGGGCGATCTCGCCTGTCGCAGTTGGCACCACGGGCACCGGGCAGACGGGCAGGATCATCGACCGCAAGGGCTATGTCGGCCCGGTGCTGTTCGGCATCGGCTATGGCTCGATCACCGCCACCAACGCCACCCTGACCGTCACGGTCAAGGAAGGCGATGCCACCGGCGCGATGACCTCGGTCGCGGACGCCGACCTGATCGGCACCGAGGCGGGCGCCGGCATCGCCGCCGGCACGCCACGCACGTCCGGCGTCAACAAGAACGTCGTCAAGAAGCTCGGCTACAAGGGCGCCAAGCGGTACGTGCAGTGCAACGTCAAGTCGACGGTGACGGCGGGCACGCTGATCTCGGTCGACGCGATCCAGCGCGCTGCCAGCAAGCCGGCCTCGTAAGCCCTGTGCCGGAAAACAACAAAGACCAGGTCGCGCCGACCCTCGCGGGCAATCGGCGCGACCACATCGCCCAGTATGAAGCATCCCAGTCGGCGCCCGACCATGTGGTGATCCTCGGCCTCGGGCCGTCGCTCGAAGCCTATGTCGACTGGGTCAAACGACTGGGCGGGCGGCGTGCCTTCGCCGATGAGGTCTGGGGCATCAACGCCGTGGCGGATGTCATTCACTGCGACCGCATCTTCCATATGGACGATGTTCGGGTGCAGGAGATACGCGCCGCGGCGCGGCCCGACAGCAACATCGCCGAAATGCTGCGCTGGCTGCGCCTGCATCCAGGCCCGATCTACACCAGCCGCATGCACCCGGACTATCCGGGGCTGGTCGAATACCCGCTCGAGGCGGTGATCAACAGCTGCGGCATGGCCTACTTCAATTCGACGGCGGCCTATGCCGTCGCATACGCCGTGCACATCGGGGTGAAGAAGCTGAGCTGCTTCGGCTTCGACTTCACCTATCCGGATTCCCACAAGGCCGAGAAGGGCCGCGCGTGCGTCGAGTTCCATCTCGGCATTGCCAAGGCGCGCGGCATCGATCTCGGGTTTCCCGCCAACACCTCGCTGCTCGACGCGATGGCTCCCTTCGATGAGCGCATCTACGGCTACGACACGCTCGAGGTCGAAATGGATGGCGGCGGCGAGCAGCCGGTAACGGTCAGCTTCTCGCCGAAGGCCGCGCCCTCGGCCGACGAAATAGAGGCGCGGTACGACCACGACCGCCATCCCAACCCGCATGTTGAATCCTGAAGGGAAACCCGACCATGCATATGACCAAGGTAAAGGTGCTGAGATCAGTGCCGGTGAAGGCGAACGAGATGGGCTCGGCGACGCGCCAGATCATCGCCGGCACCGACGACGAGGTTCCGTCGTCAGAGTTCGAGAGCTTGAAAGCCGGCGGCTACGTCGATGCGTTCGCCGAGAGGTCGAGTTCGTCGGGCCCGAGCAAGGATGACCTGGTGAAGGCGGCGACGGAGCGCGGATTCGTCGTTCCGGCCAAAATGGTCAAGGATGATGTCGCGGCGCTTCTGAAGCTCGCCGACGAGTGGGATGCACTCGACGATGCTGGGCTCGCCGCCGCCGCGGTTGAGCTCAAGATCGATGTTGCCGAAGGCGCGGCTCGTACCGATGTGCTAGCCGCCTTGAAGGCCGCGGCGACCAAGTAGCCGCGCGCAATGCACTCCCTCCTCACCGTCTCCACGCCGGCCAGCGTCACGGCGCTGACGACGCTCGATCGCGTCAAGGCCGAGCTTGAGATCAGTGGCACGTCATCGGACGTGCTGCTGGCCGCCAAGATCGCCGAAGCGAGCTCGGACATCGTTGCTCACCTTGATCGCCGGCTGGCGCGGGAGACGGTGACGGAAATGTTCTGGGGGTTTCGGGTGAACCCCGAGGCCCTGATCCTCGATCGCTACCCGGTAGTGTCGATCGGCAGCGTCACGCTCGATGCCGTAGTGCTCGACACATCGGCCTCGCGGATCGATGTCGATGCCGGGCTGCTCTATCGGTTGGCCGACGATGGTGCGCCGTCGAAATGGTGTGCCGGAAAACAGGTCGAAGTGGCCTACACCGGGGGCTTCCTGATGCCAGGGCAGGCGGGCAGGGATCTGCCCGAAGCCCTCGAGGCGGCCGCGATAGAACTCGTGCAGTCGTTTTGGACCGCGCGCGGCCGAGATCCTCTCATCCGCGCCGAGGACGTGCCTGGCGTCGGGCGCACCGAGTATTGGGTCGGGGCGGTCGGCGCCAAGGGAAAACTGCTCCCGGGCGTCGAATCGAAAATCGAACCGTTCAAGCGCGGGCTGGAGGTCGCATGACACTCGGGATTCTGAACCTTGGCGATCGGCAGATCACCGCAGCGCTGACCGGAGAGGTGATCACCGAGGCGAGTTCGCCTACGGGCGCCCCGCAGGCGTTTGTCGATCGGCTCGAGGGGATGGTGGCGGCGACGCTGCAGGTGAAGTTCGGTTGGGGCAGCGGCGGCACCAGCTGCGCGGTTGCGGTGCAGACGACACTCGACCAGGGCGCATCGTGGATCGACGTGGCGCGGTTCGACTTCACCACGGCTACGGCGACGAAGGTGGCGAACCTCTCCGGCCTGCTGTCGAAGGCCGTGGCGGCGGTTGCTCCGCTCGGTGCCGAGGGCGCGTTCGATGGGGTGTTCGGGGATCGGTTCCGGGCCGTGGTGACCTCGGTCGGCGCCTATCAGAACACCACCGTTTCGGTGCGGATGCACGCGCGCTGATGTCGCCGGAGCAGATGCGGGCCATGTATCGCCGGCAGATCGGCAACGGCGAAACGGTCACCGTGCGACGTGTCACGGGGACCGGAGCGAACCGTCCGTTCTTCGATGCCGACGCGCGCGCCAAGGTGCGGAACTACCAGGTGCAGGAACTGGCGGGCACGATCGCGCTCGGCGATCGCGAGGTGATCCTGCTCGCGGAGGATCTGTCGGCGGCGCAGTTCCCGCAGCCGATCCGGATCGATGACCTGCTGTATGTCGGCGGCAAGCCGATGCAGGTGAAGGGGCCGGACGATCGAACCCGGCGGGTCGGCGGCGAGATCATCGCCTATGTGCTGCAGGTGCGGGGTCACTGATGGCGCGGTTGCAGGCGCAGCGGCTGGAAATCGCCCTGATGGTCAAGGGCACACTCGAAGAGGTGCGCAAGCAGCACGTGGCGCTGGCGAAACGCGAGCACGCCAAGATCATGGGCGCCGCGCCGCGGCCCTCGGGCTTTCGGCGCTCCGTCGATGGCCGGCAGGGGGCGCTCGAGGAGTCGGTGAAGCCCAAGGGGCTCATCGTCTACGAATATTCGCGGCTCGCCGAGGTGGCGCAGTACGCCATGGAAGTGTTGTTCGACCTGTCGCCGGTGCTGAGCGGCGCCTATCGGAATGCGCATCGGCTGTTTCTCGATGGCGTGGCGGTCAACGACCTCAAGGGCTGGGCGCCCGGGCACGAGGTCTCGATCAGCAACACGATGCCCTATGCCCGCAAGATCGAGGTCGGCCGCATGAAGATGCGGATTGGCGGCTCGCGTGAAGTCTACCAGCAGGCGCGGCGCAAGGTGATGGCTCGGTACGGGAACCTCGCCAAGGTCACGTTTACCTATCGAGCCGTGGTCGATGGCCGCGGGGTGAACCAGCAGCTGGCCGCCTCGTCGGGGCAATCGTGGTGGCTCGGGGGTGCGGCGCCGCGCCCGGCGACCGGGGCGTTCGAGAAGACGCTGGGCAAGACCCAGCACAACCGCGCCGAACTGCGGTTCCCGGCGCTGATCCTGGCCGAGCGCTGATGGGGGCGACCTATGCCGGCGCGAAACTTGCGGTTCGGGCTCGCCTCGAGGCGAACTGGACCGCGACGCGCATCGCCTACAAGAACGAAACGCCCGCTGCGCCCTGGCCGCCAGTCGGCGGCTCGGGCATGCCGGCGCCGTGGGTGCTGCTGGAGATCGCCGGCCGCGGCGGTCGCATCTTTGCGCAGGGGGTGCGCGGCAATCACCTGTGGCACTACGAGCGCACCATCCTGGTGCATGTGTTCGTGCCCAAGGGCGCCGGCGATGACCTGGCCACCCAGTACGCCGAACAGATCGGCGAGATCTACCGGGCGGCGCAGTTTTACGACGACGTTACGCCTGGCGCCTATGTGCGCACCCTGACACCCAGCGTCGACGAGGATGACGACGGTACCGCCGATGAAGATGGCGAATGGTACCGGCGCACCGTCTCGATCGACATGACCTATTGGCACCGCGGCTGACGCGGCTTTCTGGAGCGGAAGATGAGCTATTCGGAAAACTGGAATGGCTATGTGGCCATCAAGGCGCAGTCGGCGAAGGGCACTCAGGCCTCTGGCGCCGACGCGCTGATCCTGCACAATTCGGGCGGGCAGGGCGGCCTGCTCTCGAAGGCGGCGGTCGAGAGCAAGATCATCCGCCACGACGCGCAGCAGAAGCGCGGTCGGCACGGTTCGCGCAAGACCAACGGCGCCTATACCGGCGAACTGGCGATTGGCCGCTATGACCCCGTGCTTGAAGCGCTGCTGCGTTCGAGCTGGAGCGCCGCCAACCTGCAGCTCGACCAGGGCGACTTCACCTCGATCACCACCGGGGCCAACAGTATCGTCTTCACTTCGGGATCGCCGATCACCCTGGGCGTGCGCGTGGGCGATGTGTGGCGGCTGACCAACCACGCCTCGGCCGGCAACAATAACCGCAACCTCAGGGTGACCGGCGTCGATGCGACCACCATCACCGTGGCCGAGACGCTGACGGTGAACGCCGTGGCCGATACAGCGTGCGAGCTGACCCGCCCGGGCCGGGTGCTGCTCAACGGCGCCGCCGGCGCGCTGACGCGGCCCTATTTCACGGTCGAGGAATACGAATACGACCTCGATGCCTCGGAACTGTTCACCGACTGCCGCTGGTCGGGCGGCAAACTCACCATGGCGCCCGATGGCAACCTCGACACCGAGTTCAGCTTCACCGGCACCGGCGAGATGGAGGCGGTTGCAACCGGTTCGGCGCCGCATTTCACCAGCCCGACTGATCCGACCAGTAATTCGCTGGCTGCTTCGGAGGCCGTGTTGCGGCTGGGCTCGACTGATTTCCTCGATCTCATGGCTTTCGATATCAGCTTCGATCTGCAGCCGGTGGCGCCGGCCGTGATCAACAAGACCGGCATTTCGCCCGATGTGTTCCTCGGCACCTTCATGCCGTCGCTGAACATCACCCTGCTGCGCAAGGACCTGCAGCCGCTCGCTGACCTCGACGCCGAAACCCAGCTGTCGCTACACCTGCTCGCCGAAGAGAACGAGGCCGAACCCGCCGACTTCTTCTCGCTGGTGGTGCCGAACTTCAGCCTCGGCGGGGTCGCCAAGTCGGCGATGCAGAAGGGCGGCGGCGCCCGCACGGTGCAGCTCAGCGTGCCGGCGGCGCTGATCGGCAAGGACGAGCGCGGCGGGGCGTTCGACGCCACCACCGTCAAGATTCAGGTCAGCAACGCTTCGTAGCGGCCACTTCACCGAAACAGGGGCCGACACCCCATCACAGTCTTCGCGACCGTGCGGGCAAGCGGGGTCGCGGGGGATGCTGCAGCACCAGACGGGCGGAGTGTCGGCTCCGCCCGTCGTCACTTCCGACAGAGAGCAGGAGACACCGACATGGCTCTTCCGACCGACGCAATCGACCTCAGCGACGCGATCCCCGAAGATATCGTCGCCTTCACCGTGCTGAAGCACGGCACCACCCAACCGACCGGTTGGGTGTGGCGGCTGGTCAGCGCCGGCCATGACAAGGCCGTAGCCTGGTCGACGGCCAACAGCCAGCAGACGCTGCAGAAGCGGGCGCGCCTCGAGGCGCAGCAGTTGAACGGGCGCAAGGTCAAGCCTGAGGAAAAGACAACTGACGAGGCCAAGGTCGAGAACATCGACTGGATCCTCAGCCGGACGATCGGCTGGGAGCCGGCGGTGACGTTGCCGTTCTTCGACGGCCCGCTGACCTATAGCGAGGAGAATGCCCGCAAGGTGCTGATGCACCCCAAGATGGGCTGGCTGTTCGTGCAACTGGTCGAGTTCCTCACCGAGGAAGCCAATTTTACGAAGCGCTCCGCGACGAACTGATCGAGTTCGCGGAGCGCGATTTCGCGCTCGGGGTGCCGCTCGAAAACAGCGGCACCAGCTTCGGCGAAGCGCTGGCCAAACAGGCCGAGCGTACTCGCGACCCCAGACGCAAGGCCGAACTCCTGGCGCAGGTCGAGCGTCCGCCGTTCCCGGCGCCGCTGCGCTACCTGTGGCGGCTGTTCTGGCGGCTCAGGCGTCGCAAGGCCGGCAACGGCTACGGCCCCAACCCGATCGAATGGCCGGACATCGACGCCTTCGTGCGCAATGCCCGGCTGAAGCTCTCACCCTTCGAGATCGAAACCATCGAGATGCTCGACGACGCCTTTCTCGCTGCGCAGCGGGAGAAGCCGGATCTCGACCCCCTCACGGAAACCGAGGACTGATTGACCGTCACCCAATCCATCAGCGAGCTCGTGGTCGACGCCCGTGGGGCGGAGGTGGGTTCGGCTGCCTATGTGCGGGCCATGGATGCGGCGCAGCGCGCGGTCGACCGGACAATCGACCGGCAGGTGGCGCTCGACCAGGCGATGGCCAAGCAGACCACCACGATGGTGGGCGGGGCTGCCACCATCACGCGCACCGCTGCTGCATGGGACCGGCTGCGCTCGTCGATCGACCCAGTGGCGGCGGCGGAGATCCGGGCCCGCCGGGCGGTCGAGCAGGCGACGGTGGCGGCCGACAACGCGGTGCGGCGTGGGCTCACCACCGAAGTGCAGGCAGCGGAGGTGCTGCAGCGCATTCGGGCCCAGCAGGTGGTGGAACTCGACCGGGTGCGCGAAGCGCAGCAGCGCGTCACCACGGCGCAGCGCGAGACGGCGCAGGTGTCGCAGCAGCGGGCGGCGAACGACAACAACTCGTTCGGTACCTTCACCCCATCGGCGAACCTGGCTGCACAGTTCCAGGACATCTTCGTCACCTCACAGATGGGCATGAATCCGCTGCAGATCGCCCTGCAGCAGGGGACACAGATCAGTGCAGTGTTTGGCGGCATGGGGGCCGCCGGCGCTGTCAAGGCGCTTGGTGCGGCCTTCGCCTCGATCATCAGCCCGATCTCGCTGTTCACCATCGCGGCAGTCGCAGCGGCGGCCATGGCCATTCAGTGGATCGGCGGGCTGCTGCAGGAGACGCCGAAGGCCGAGGATGCGCTCGAGGAGCACCTCAAGTGGGTCGACAGGATCACCGCCGGCTATGACACCGCGCAGAAGGCGGCGAAGGGGGTGGTCGATGAGGCGCAAAAGCTGCCGCAGGCGGCAGTCGTTTCCGAACTCGAGGCCGGCCAGAAAGAGAACCTCGAGGCGGTCGCCAAGCAGTTCCAGGAACTCGTGGCGCTACGCCAGATGTGGGACGCAATGGGGCCGATGGGCCGCGCAAATGGCGTGCCTCCGGATGTGGTTGCCTCGATCGAGGCCACGGCAGCGGCCCTGCGCGACGTGGCGGCGGACGGGCAAATCACGGCTGATGAGGCCGCGACCCTCGTCACGACGTTCACCAGGCTGAAGAACGAAAGCCCCGACAAGAACATCCGGGAGCTAGCCGCCGAGGCTCTGGCCGTCGCCACCAACTTCCGGGCGGCAACGGCGGAGGTAGATTCGACCGCCGCGAGCCTCAGCGCTCTCTCCGGTATCTCGATCCCCGACTGGATGAAGGGTCATGGCGGACTGCTGGGCGTCGGCGATGCGGTGAAATCGCTCACCAAGATGACGCCGGAAAACCGCACCGTGCGGGAGCAGGGCGACGCCATCTTCGCCGAAGCGGTCGGCCAGGCGCGCACCACCAGCGAGATCGATGTGCTGACCGCGGCACACCAGAAACTCAACCAGGAGCTGACCCGACAGGAAGAGATCAAGGCGACCGCGCGCGCCGCCCGTGGCGACAGCCCGGAAGAGAAGTTCGATGTGCAGATGGCGCAGACCGAAGCGCAGATCGCCGCGCTCGAACTGCAGAATGAGAGCTTCGGCAAATCGACTTTTGAGGTCGAGCGCTTGGCGGCTGCGCTCGACCTCAAGACAGCGGCCGAAAAGGCCGGGCTCGAAATCTCGCCCGAGGTGCAGGCCAATATCGATGCACTGGCCAGCCGCTTCGCCAACGCCAAGCTCGAAGCCGAAGGCCTGCAGCTGACGCTGCAGAACCAGACGCCGTTCGAACAGCTGGGCGAGCAGGTGGCGCGGCTCGACGAACTGTTCTCGCACGGCGCGATCACGGCCGATGTCTATGCCCGGGCGATCGGCTCGGCGACGGCGAACGCCGCGACCACGACGCTCGGGGCGCTGGCCAACCTCAGCTCGGGCCTCAGCCAGGCATTCGAAGACAACAAGGTGCTGGCGATCGCCACGGCGGTGCTGAAGGGCGCCGAAGCCGTGGCGAGCGCCTATGCGGCCGGTAATGCGGTGTTCGGCCCGGTGGGCGGCGCGGCGTTTGCGGCGATCGCTGCGGTGACGGCGGCCGCCAACGTCGCGGCGGTGTCGGGGGTGACCAAGAGCTCGAAGTCGATGCCGGGCACTTCGGGCGGCGGCAGCGGCGCAGCGCTGACGCCGGTGGCGCCGTCCGCGACGCAGAGCCGGACGATCAACGTGGTGCTGCCGGCCGGGCAGCAAATGTTCAGCCGGGCCCAGATCGAAGCGCTCGTTCGCGAACTCAACGATGCCTCGGTCGACGGCATCAGCGTCAACCAGGCGGCGTAGCGGCAGATGGGCAGTATCGTTCAAGGTGGCTACGCCCTATCGCCGGGCGGGCTCGCTGACGGCTGGAAACCGGTGATCGGCTGGCACAACCTGGTCACGCCGGCGAGCCTGACGGCGACTTCGGCGCTGTCAGGCTTTCCGGTCACCAACCTCACGACGCCGCGCACCAACTCGCTGTGGAAGGCCGCGGCGGCGACCAACCCGCAGTATCTCACCTGCCTGTTCGGCGGCGCCTACGATGTCGACTATGCCGGCCTCGCCCGCCACAACCTGGGCGGGGCGACGCCGGCGCCGGTTACCGTGCAGGGGCTGCCGGCAGGGGGTAACCCGGCGGTCGATGGCGACTGGGACGAGATGGTGGCCGAGCAGTCGCTGGCCGACAATGGGCCGGCGATCCTTCGCTTCACGCCCACCTCGCTGATCGGCGTGCGGCTGCGGCTCGAACCATCAGTAGCGCCGCAGCTGGCGGTGCTGAAGATCGGCAAGCTGATCGTGCTCGAGAACGGCCTGCCGCCCGGACACGTGCCGATCACCTATGGCCGGAAGCCCGAAATTGCCTCGCCGCGCAGCCAGGGCGGTGACCACCTGGGGCGGACGGTGCTGGGCGGAAGCCTTACGAGCTCGATCGCGCAGCAGGATCTCGACCCCGACTGGTATCGCGACACGCTGGAGCCGTTCGTCAAGGCGTGCAGCACCGACACCTTCTTCTTTGCGCCGTTCCCCGAGGATTACCCGCGCGAGGTCGGCTACTGCGAGGTGACCAACGACCCGATGCCCTCGGCGGGTGAACTCGGGCGGATCAACATCGGCTTCGACATCGCGGGGATCGCGCTGTGAGCGAAGCCAAGGCTATCTCGCTGATCGAACTCGACGTGCCGCATTGCGACGAGACGTTCGGCGTCGGCAACTGCCGGGCCAGGCTGGGCTATGTCGACAACCCGACCGACTTCGTCGCGGCGAGCTTTGGCGGCTCGACCACCATCGAGCGCGGCGCCGGGCTGACCGGGGCGGCCGACAGCAAGCTCTTCACCGTCAACGCCTGGTTCCGGCGCGCCTCCGCCGCGGCCGACGCAGTGCTGTTCGCCGGCGTCACCACCGTCAACGGCTCGACGGCGCGGCTCAACGTGTACCTGGAGCAGACCACCAACAAGCTGGTGATCAAGTCGGCGAGCAGCGCCGGCACCAGCATCCTCGAGGTGAAGTCGAGCGCCATCCCGCTCGCCGGCATGCACCATGTGGTCGCCTCGTTCGATCTCAGCGATACGGCCAAGCGCCACCTCTATATCGACGGCGTGGCCGACCTCGCGACGGTGACCACCTACAGCAATACGGCGATCGACCTGACGCTGGCCGACTGGGGCGTTGCCGGTTACCCGGCCGGCACATCGCGGCTCACCGGCGAGCTCGGCGACCTGTGGTTCGAGGACGGGCTCTATATCGACCTGTCGGTAGAGGCGAACCTCCGCAAATGGATCGGGCAATATGGCAACCCGGTCGACCTGGGGGCGGATGGCAGCACGCCGACCGGCGCGGCGCCGATCCTCTACCACGGGCGCGATATCGATAGCTTCGGCACCAACCACGGCACCGGCGGCGCCATGGCGCTCAGCGGCGCGGCGCCGACCGAGACGGTGCCGGCGACGGCGCGCAAATGCTTCAACAGCCTCGGCACCTGCGCCGATCGCGACAGCTTCGACGACGTGCCGACGACGATGCGGTTTGCCCGGCCGTCCGACTACCTGGTCGAGGCCGGCATCGACATCATCGAGGCCTCGATCACCGACATCGAATATTCGCCGGCCATCATTTCGCTGGGCGAGGGGCTGGGCCAGCGCGCCTCGCTGCGGGTGACGCTGCGCGACCACCCGTTCGAGGACACCGGCGACGCTTTCGACAAGTACCCGGAAAGCCGGGACTATTGGCCGTACGGTCGCGGCACCTTCTGGGGCAAGAACCGGGCGCGCAACCCGTATCTCCGCGGTCGACCGATCCGCAAGATCGAGGGCCTGCTCGGCGAAGCGCTTGGCGATATGGAAACCCGCCACCTGGTGGTCGAGAGCTTCGAGGGGCCATCGCTGGCCGGGCGCTTTACGCTCGTCAGCAAGGATCCGTTGAAGTTCGCCGCCGGCGACCGGGCGCAGGCGCCCTTGCTCAATACCGGCAAGCTGGTGGCGGGAATCGACGCCGACGACATGTCGGCGACGCTGACACCCACCGGCATCGGCGATGAGGAATATGCCGCGTCAGGCTGGATGAATATCGGCGGCAAGGAAGTGATCGGCTTTACCCGCTCGGGCGATGTGCTGACCATTACCTCGCGGCATGCCTTCGGCACCACGGCGGTCTCGCATGAGGCCGGCGACAAGTGCCAGCAGTGCCTCTACGTACAGGCCGAGGACCCGGCCGATATCGCCTACCTCCTATTCACCGGCTACACCCAGACACCGGCCAGCTATATCACGCTGGCCGACTGGCAGGCTGAGACCGCGGCCTACTATCGGCGCGTCAACACCGCGCTGATCGTCGAGCCGACCTCGGTCGAAAAGCTGCTGAGCGAGCTGATCGAGCAGGTGGGGCTCGCCATCTGGTGGGACGACAAGGCGCAGAAGATCCGGCTGCAGGTGCTGCGGGCGATCTCGACCGATGCCGAGACGTTCGACGCGCGCAACGCGCCGGGCGAAGCCAATGTCGAGGAGATGACGCTCGAGGTTCGCGAGCAGCCGCGCAAGCGCATCTCGCGCGTGCAGACCTTCTTCGGCCTGAAGTCGCCATTCGAGCCACTCGACGAACCCTGGAGCTACCGCTCATCGGCGCTGACGCCCGACCTCGATGGCGAGGACAATGACGGCAAGTCGATCAAGACCATCTACAGCCGCTGGATTCCGTTCGGCGGGCTGACCGCGGCAGCGCGAGTCAACCAGATCCTGCTCGGCCGCTATCAGCGGGCACCCCGGCACTTCTCGTTCAAGCTGTCGGCGCGCGGCGATGAAACTCCGGAGCTCGGTGAGGGCTGCCGCATCATCGGTCTGCCGATGCAGGACGCCACCGGCGACTATGAGAACGTGCCCGCGCAGATCATCCGTCTCAACCGGAAGGCCGATCGCTGGGAGATCGAAGCCGAGGAAATGCGGTTCGTCGATCTCAGTGAGGAAGAAGACCTCAGCGTCCATCCGATCACCATCGACGCCAGTATCAACGACATCAACCTGCGCTCGCTGCACGACACGCTGTTTCCTGCGCCGGTGGCAAAAGACACGGTCAACGTCGTCGTCAACACCGGGGTGATCGTCGGCTCGAGCTCGACGGCGACGCCGGCGTTCACGGTCGGCAGCTGGCCGACGCAGTCGGTGACCGGCAACCGCACCGCGACCTCGCCGGTGATCAGCGGCCTCGGCGTCGACACCGCGACCTGGGCGAAGGTCGGCCAGCAGGTATTCGGTGACGGCATTCCGGCGCGGACGAAGATCCTGTCGATCGACAGCTCGAGCCAGGTGACGCTGGACAAGAACGCCACCACGGGGTCGGGGACGAGCACGGCGCTGACGGTGCATACGGTGATCGTCAACCTGATGCTTCGGGGGCGGGTGCAGGGGAAGGGCGGTGCGGGCGGCGACGGTGGTTACGCGCCACCGCAGGGGCCGAGCAACCACCAGGACGGCTTCCCCGGTCTGCCGGGCGGTCCCGCCCTCTACACCCGCTACGCGATCAACCTCGCTCTCGACGTTGGCGATTCGCAGGTGTTTGGCGGTGGCGGCGGTGGCGGTGGTTCGACCTATGCCGTGCTGTTCTCGACCAGTCGCTCCGGGCCGGGCGGCGGCGGCGGCGGCGGCAGTGCTCCCGGGGCGGCGGGCGTCCTCAACAACGCCAATGGCCTCTCGATTGCGTTCGACACGCCAGCAGCCCCCGGCACAACAGAAGTAGGTGGGCGGGGCGGGTACAGCAGCGGCAGCCCATCACTGATGCCCGGCGGTGATGGCGGGGGGCCGGGTCTGCCCGGGGCATCAGGCGGCACTAACAACAGCTTCACGCCCGGCGCCGGTGGCGCTGCAGGCGGCGCGATCGATGGTGTCAGCTACATCGTCAAGACCGGCGCTGGCGACATTCGTGGAACGGAGACGAACTGATGGCGCTGGCTGCGTTCACGCATGACTTCCAGGACGAACAGGGCAACCTGCTGACGGGCCCAGTCACCGTCACCGTCATCCCTGAGATCGGCACGGCCCGGCCGCAGCCTTTCGAGGACTATGCTGGCGACGTGCCGTTGGGAAACCCCTTCGTCAACAACGGTGGCCGCGTTGCCTTTCACATGGCCGGCGGGTTCTACAGGGTGCAGGTCAGTGCAGCGGGGATGGAGCCGCGGACGCTTCGCTATGTGGCGATCGGCCTCGCCGGGGGCACCGACTTTGTTCTGGCCCGAAACGCCGGCGTCTATTCGGGTGTCACGAGCTACGCTCACGGCGACTATGTCGTACACGGCGGCAAGGGCATCTTCATCTCGACGCAGGACGGCAACCTGAACCACACGCCCGACAGCGTGACACCGGGCAGCACGACCTACTGGACCTACTACCCGGGCCTCGTCGGGCCGCCGGGTGCCGGCATGATGGTGGCGGTTTCGGATGAGGCAACCGAGATCTCGGCCGGCACCAGCAGGCTGACCTTCCGCGCCCCCAACGCGCTGACGCTCACCACGGTCAAGGCATCGCTCAACGTCGCGTCGAGTTCGGGCGCGGTGCAGGTCGACATCAACGTCAACGGCAGCTCGATCCTCTCGACCGAGCTGACTATCGACCAGGGCGAGAAGACATCGGTCACGGCGGCCGTTCCGGCCGTTTTGTCCGCTCCCAATGTTGCCGACGACGATGAAATCACCATCGACATCGATAGCCCGGGAGTCGGTGCGAAGGGTCTCAAAGTGACCTTCGTCGGTGCTGCATAACTCCAAGGAGAAAGCCAGATGGCCACCTTTACCAAGTATCAGGTCTTCATCGAGAACTTCGCGAACAAGATCATCGACTTCTTCGGCTCGACCGACACCTGGAAGGCGGTGATCCACACCGACGCTCCGGTGGTTGCGACCGACTCGACTGTTTCAGACCTGACACAGATCGGGGGCTCGAACGGCTACAATACCGGTGGCGAGAACATCTCCTTCAACTCGACCCGGTCCGGCGGCACAGTGACCGCAACGGCGCTCGATGTCACCTGGACTGCCAGCGGCGGAAACCTCGGGGCGAGCACGACGGGGCGCTACTTCTCGATCTACGACGACACACCGACCTCCCCCGCGGATCCGCTGATGAACTCCTACGACTACGGTGCGACGTTCACCGTCGCGCTAGGCGAAACCATGACGCTGGATTTCGGCGCTTCCCTCGCAACCCTTGCCTGAAAGGAACCCCAGCTATGAGAACCGCAGAAGCTCGCGACCGGATGGTCGCCCGGGTGCACGCCGCGTTCAAGACCCACCCGCGTTTCGAGGGTTGGCCCAAGGTCAAGGCGCCGTCAGCTGCGCTGCTGGCGGAGGTCCAGACGCCGGTGACTGAGGAGAGCTATCTCGCCGCACTTTACGAGATCTGCGCCGTCGGAAAGCCGACTGGGCGAGCCGGTGGCGCGCTGGTGGGGCGGCGTACCGAGGATCGGGCGGCGCCTGTGGAAGGCAAGCGGCTCGTTGCTGAGCGCGGCAAGATTGCCTGATCATGCAGCACCTCGCCTGTCCGCCGTATCCGGTCGCCAAGCTCGGGCACATCATCCCGCCCAAGTATATCGAGGCGCTGGAGCAGAACCAGAAGATCGCCGGCTGCTGCAGGCACCCGGAGAACCACACCATCGAGGCATGGTTCTCGTCCGAAGCCGATCGCGACCGCGGTGTGCCTGACATCTACATCTTCACCTGCACGTGCGGGCGGAAGCATCGGCGCTTCTGTGTCGGCGGCTCCGCCGGCTCGGGACCGAACGCGGTGGCTGACGAGCGGCCCTTCTGGGAAGTGCGCTAGCACGTGCTGTTCCTGCTCAATCCACACATCATCGCTCCCGTCGGGCACCTGATCGCTGCTGACGAGGGCAGCTATGCGTTGTCCGGCCAAACGGCTCAGTTGCGGCAGGCTCGCCTGCTGGTCGCCGAGGTGGGAGGCTTTGCACTGGCGGGGCAGGATGCAGCGCTCCTCTTCGATGGGTCGAAGGTTATTTCGGCCGACGAGGGCGTGTACGAGCTTTTAGGGTCGGATAGCGCCTTGTTGCAGGCGCGTCTGGTGGCGGCGGAGGCCGGAGCGTTTGCGCTGGTCGGGCAGGATGCAAGTCAGGCAGTCGGCAAGCGCGTTACGGCGGAGGCCGGCGGCTTCTTGCTTTCTGGGGAGGATGTCGCGCTGCGGCGCACCTGGGTGGTGGGGGCGGCAGCGGGAAGCTTTGCGCTGCCGGGCTCGGATGCAGCGCTGCGACGCGCCGGCCGCATCACTGCTGACGCAGGGGCCTTCGTTCTCACCGGTACAGACGCGACGTTGCGGAAGGGGAAGAAGGTCGCGGCCGATGCCGGTGCATTCAGTCTGACGGGGCAGGACGCGACTCTTACCTACGAAGGCGGCGGCATTGAAATTTCGGCCTGGCTGAATGGCGAACGAGCGGCTGGGGCGGCTTCGTCTGCCGTCAGCTTCGCGTCTCTTTCGCCCGCAACGGGCGACTACTTGCTCTACATTGCTGCCGCGGATTCCGCCGATGGCGCGTCGTCCCTGATGGCGCCGTCCGGCTATACCCCAATCTACGAAACGACCGACTCGAATCCCAATGGCGGCGCCTGGTACAAGAAGCTGGGAGCTGGCGAGACCAGTATCACGTTGCCCGCCGTCGCCTCTCTGGGCACTTCCCATGTCTACACCATGGCCGTGCTAAAGGGTGTCCACGCGACAACCCCGATGGATGCCACGCGGACCACGGCCAGCGGTGCGACCGGAGACCCGGATTGCCCCTCCATCACGACGGTGACGGCCGATGCGATGGTGGTGGCGATCGGCCTCATCGACGACGACACCGTGACCTCGGTCTCCGCCTACCCAAGCGGTTACACCAATACCGACTTCAATGGTGGAACTGGAGCATCGATCGTCATGGCGACGAAGCTTGTCGCTTCGCCCGGCGCCGAGAACCCATCGGCCTACAACACTTCGGCTGATGATGCCTGGTGGGCGATAACGCTGGCGTTCAGGCCGGCATAATAAGAAACCCCGCCGCGTCTCTCTCCGCGGCGGGGCATTCAAGTCTCTCTCTAGGAATTCGCAGGCACGAAAGGCTTAGAAGCGGAAATTCACGCCGGCAGTGATGGCGTGCGAAGTCAGGTGGAACTCCGGCGGATCAAACATCGACTGGTGGTCGTATGCCTTGGAACCGTAGTCGGAGTAGCGGTATTCGAGATTGAGCGACACATTGTCGGCAACTGCGACTTCCACACCGGCGCCGACGGTCCAGCCAATATGCGTGGCGTCAACGGACAGGTCGGGCTCGAAGAACTCGACGTCATGGGTGGCGTTCGCAACAGCGAGACCAGCGGTCAGGTAGGGCATGAACGCCCCACCATCGAAGCCGATGAGGCCGCGCGCCGAAGCCGTCCAGTTGATGGTGTTGGTCGAGTCGCCAATGACCGGAGCATCTTCGTACGTGCCGGAGATGTTCGCCCAGGCAATGTCGCCGACGACACCGAGCACGATGCCTTCGGACACGGTGAAGTTAGCGCCGGCCTTCACGCCGAGCAGCCAACCGGACAGGTCAGCGTCTGCACCATCGACGTCGAAGCCACTGTTGGTGTGGTCCGCAAGGCCCCAAGCGGCGCCAGCGAACACGCCAACGTAGGCGCCGTCCCAGTTGCCGCTAACGTCGACGACGCCGACTTCAGCCACGGGCTCTTCGATGATCAGGTCGGCTGCGTAAGAAGCCGAAGCGAAACCCAGAAGGGCCGTGCCTGCGAGTAGTGTGATTGCCAAGTTCTTCATGTGAGTCTGCCTCCAGGTAGGTTCTCAGGTTCAAGAGATAGACTGTAATTCGCCCGAAATCGACTCCGTGGTGCCCATCCGCAGCCACAATCGGGCCGGTTGTTGCCGCAAAGGCACAGCGAGAAACGCGTAAATCGGGGCCGTCAGGCGGTTCGGTAGCCCCAATTTCGCCCAGCTTGGACCGCGACTACTGTTCTTGGGGTGGTCGAAAACTGTTCAGCGAGTTGCTGGGCGTTCGCAGTCCGAGTCATCTGGATCTGACGAATCTCATCCTGCGAGAGCATCGGGCGGGCGTCCGATTCGGCCTTGGCCAGTCGATTGTGGCGGGTACATTTGCCGTTCTTCATGCCGACCTTGCCGCAGCCGAACTCGGAGCAGGGGCCATAGAACGAGCGCGGGCCCATCCGCGGTTTCACGTGCTCGGGGTGGTGCACGAACTTCTTTTGCTTAGTCACGGTCGGATCGCCGTGACGCCGCCAGCGCCGGTAATGCTTCTCGCACAAGTACTTCGAATAGATCGGCGTGCCGCAGCCGAACAGTGAGCACGGGCCTACGAGCCGCCGGCTTGTCATCGCTGCCCCCCTTAGGAGCGCGACTCCTACCTCACCTTCCTTCCCCTCGTGAAGACCTGGAGACTGCCATGAACCCCAACGTGCCCGCCGGCGCGGCGGTTTTGCTCGACTTCATCTATCGGACCGAAACCAGCCTGGGGCCGCCGGACTGCTACGAGGTGGTCTACGACCACCGGCAGGGCGAACTCGCGAGGCCGCTGACCTCGATGACGCTCGACGAGGTCGAGGCGGCGCAGCCCGGCTGGACCAAGCGTTTCGGTTCGTCGGCCGCCGGCGCGCCGCAGTTCATGCGCAACACGCTCGATGCCCCCGGGACGCTGCGCGACATCGAGGGCGAGATGGGGCTGAGCGGTAACGAGCGCTTCTCGCCCGACCTGCAGGACGCCATGGCGTTCCACCTGCTGAAGCGCCGCGGCTATGAGGCGTTTGTCGCCGGCCGGCTGTCGCCGCAGGCTTTTGGCAACAACCTGGCCAAGGAATGGGCCTCGTTCCCGGTGCTCAGCACCATCAAGGGCGCCAGGCGCATGGTGAAGCGGGGGCAGAGCTTTTACGCCGGCGACGGCGTCAACAAGTCGCTGACTGCCCCGGAGAACGTCGAGGCGGTGCTGGCCCGGGCGCTGCAATTGGCAGCTGCGCCAGTGCCGGTAGAGCGCCCGTGGGCACCTGACTCTTCTGCCCCACACTCTGGCTCCGCCAACCGGGGGCCGTATCCAGCCTCCCTGGTCGAAGCGATCCAGCAGGCGCTGATCGACAAGGGCTATCCCGAGGTCGGGCGCGTCGACGGGATCTATGGCGGGCGCGAGCGCAACAAGACGCGCGACGCCATCCTCGCCTTCGAAGCTGACCACGGCCTGCCGCTTACCGGCATTCCCACCGGGGAACTGCTGGCGACGATCCTCGCGGCCGAGCCGCGGGCGCAATCACTGGAGCGGGCGACGGCGCCGGCCGGCGAGGTGCGCGCCAACGTGCCCGAGGCCAAGGCGACCTGGCAGGCGCAGCTGATGGCCTTCTGGGGCTTCATCGTCACCACGGTGACCGGCGTCATCGGCTTCGTCGGCGAGCAGCTGCAGCCGGTGCGGGAGAGCCTGCGCTGGGTGTTCGACCTGTTCGGCGACATCCCGTGGTGGGCCTACGCTGCCCTGGTCGCGGCCGGCCTGCTGTTCGCCTGGAAGAAGCTGCAGACCGCGCAGACCCAGCAGCTCGCCGCCTATCGATCCGGGGAGCGCCGCTGATGTGGGACATCGACCTGATCGTCGGGGTGGGCGTGATCGTGGCGCTGGCGGCGCTTGCCATCTGGCTCGGGTTGCCGCGCGAGCGGCCGCCGACGCCTGAACCCATCGAGCATGGCGGGGAGGATGAGCCATGATCGCCGCCATGCTCGGGGCGCTGCGCGGCCCGCTCGGCGCGACGCTGGCGAAAACCGCCGCCATGCTGCTGCTGCTGGTCGGCATCTACCAGGCCGGCGCCAGCGGCGAGCGCAGCCGCGGCGAGGCCGCCACGTGGAAGCAGCGGCACGACACCGTGCTTGCCGACCGCCGGCACGCCGAAGCGGCGCGGCTCAGCGCCGAAGACAAGGCCGCCACCCTCATCGCCATCGACGCCAAACTGCAGGAGGAACTGAATGCGCTCCGGACCGCGCTCGCCACTCGCCCTGAAACTGATCGTTGCCCTGTGTCTGGCGCTGATCTCAAGCTCGTGTTCGGCGACAAGGCCGGAGCCGCTCGCTAGCGCCGGCGTCCTCGCCCGGGACCTGGCGCCGGCGCCGATGTGGGCGAAACCGCTGAAGGTGCTGGTGCCGCCGATCGGCACGCCGGCGCTCGAGGTGGCCAAGATCGAGAGCAACCGCGCGGACGGCAACGCCTGGCGGCTGACCTGTTTCGGCCGCTGGTACGAAGAGCGCCGCCTCGAGTTCGCCGGCAAGCACGTGGTGCTGACCAAGGGGTGCCCGGAATGACTGGCACCGTAACCTACGAGCAGATCTTCGCGCTGTTCGGCGTGCTGGTCGTCGCCGGTGGCGCGGTTGCGGGGGCGCTCGGCTTCCTGTGGCGTGTCGTGTCGCTGCTGAAGAAGCGCTACGACCTCGACCGCGAAGAGCTGGAGGGCATGGTCAAGGCGAGCCAGCGCGACATGCAGGATTACAAGCAGCACGTCGCCGAGACCTATGCCAGCAAGGAAGGGGTGAGTGTCCAGATCGGCCGGCTTGAAATGGCAGTCCACGGCATCGCCACCAAGGTCGACGACTCGAGCCACCGGATCACCGAGCGCATCGACCGGCTGCTCGAGGCGCGTCCGCCGACGCGGCGATCGGGCGGGTAGGCCGGATGCCCCGTACCTTTATCGCGGCCGTCATCCTCGTGGTGGCGGCCGCTGTGCTTTGGGCCATGCCGGTGCAGGCCGCCCAATGCGGCAAGGCCTCCTGGTATGGCGAGCAGCATCACGGGCGGCTGATGGCCAACGGCAAGCCGTTCAACATGCATGCGCTGACGGCGGCCTCGAACAGCCTGCCGCTCGGCACCCGGGCGCGCGTCAGCGCCGGCGGCCGATCGGTGGTGGTGACGATCACCGATACCGGCGGCTTTGGCAGATATGGCCGGATCATCGACCTCAGCAAGGCGGCGTTCGCGAGGCTCGCACCGACCGATCGGGGTATCCTGAGGGTCTGTGTCGAGTAGCGCGAATCCTGCTAGGCGACACGCCATGCAGGACTATGACCTTCCCCAGATCGCCATCGACGAGCTGATCCGCCTCGCCAAACAGGTCGGCACGCCGATCGAGGATCGGCCCGAGTTTCAGATCCTGTGGGATGAGCGCCTGATCATGGGCGGCGACAAGCAGCGCGTGCACATCACGCAGCGCGGCAAGAGCTGGCTGCAGCGGCGCGGTCTGATCAAGTAGACCGGCGCCGGGGCGGCAGCGGGGCGATCACCTCGGCGACGAAGTCGGGCCCCATCGGTGGGCGTCCCATGCCGAGCTCGCAATGCCGGCAGGGCTTGCCTGGCGCGCCGCAGTGGCAGGCATTGGGGCCGGTGCTGACGCAATCCGATGGCATCTCCGGATGCGCCTCGCAGACCCAGCCGGTATCGTCGCAGTGGGCGCAGGCCACCAGCTTTGGTTCAGCGTTCGGCAAACTGCAGCCCCTTGAGGCTGGCGTGGCGCAGCATGCCCTCGCCGCGCAGGTGCTTCACCCGGGCGCTGAGCCCTGGCCGCAACCAGGTGCCCGAGCGCTTCAGCGGCAGGGCAGGGGCCTCGGCGAGGTTGGCCTCGGCATAGCTCCAGAACGCCTCGCGTTCCGCCGCCTTCAGCGCAATGAAGGCATCCCCCACATAGTGCAGACCATGCTCGTCGCGCCGCGCGAGGATCGCCACCGGGGCGCCGGTCGGCGACAGGTCGGCGCCGATCACCTCGAACTCGCCCTCGGTGAAGGTCTTGGTCTTCAGCCAAGTGTCGGCCTCGCCGCTCTTGTAGCGGCTACCGCGCTTCTTGCTCACGATGCCCTCGAGGCCCATGGCGTCAATCGCGGCGAACGCCGCCGGGCCATCGGCTTCGAGTTCGGCGCTGAAGGCAATCGGGTGAGCCGGCGCACTCTCAAGGAGGTCAGCGAGCATGGCGCGCCGGCTCTCTATCGGCCTGCCGCGGATGTCCTCTCCATCCAGATGCAGCAGGTCGAACGCGACGAAGATCAGATCCTGCGGCCGCCAGCGGATGGCCGCTGGTAAGCCGGAAAAGTCGGCCGCGCCACGGGCGTCCGGCAGGTAGACTTCGCCGTCAAGGATCGCAGACGTGCACCGCAGCTGAGCAGCGGCGGTGACGATCTGCGGATATTTGCTGGTCCAGTTCGCGCCCGAACTGCTGAAGGCGCGGGAGGTCCCGCCCTCGACATGCAGCTGGGTGCGATAGCCGTCGAACTTCACCTCGTGCAGCCAGCCGTCACCGCTCGGCGCGACCTCGACGAGGCGGGGCTTCATGGGCTGGATGTAGCGCAGGGCAGGGCGTTCGAGCAGCATGCCGGCAATTTAGGGCGAGCGCGGCAGGAATCCGAGTCGACTCACGATCACTGATTCGTTTCCGGCTAGTGCTCAGTCGCTCGGCCGATGGGGAAAGTCACCACCGAACGGTGCTCGGCGTCGCAGACTTCTA
>CAZIWB010000036.1:0-53941 GCA_964542655.1 uncultured Cellvibrionaceae bacterium | reverse complement strand
ATAACACTTTCCTCGATAGGGATTAGAAAGTGTCAACTTTATTTAGGACGGGGCAGATCCCATAAAAAAACCGGCGTTTTGATACGCCGGTTTTTTTATGGATGCACGGTGGGATTAACCAAAAAAGCCCAGTGGATTTTTGGTCATTGCGACATTCACGATATATGCAAATACGATCAAGGCACACACCCAGAGTATTTTACGTGTAGTGGGATTCGACACTTTGAATGTCGCTACTCCCAAGCCGATGTAGACGACCAGGCCAATAATTTTGGCTATCAACCAAGGCTGGCTGCCGGGTGATAAACCCAGGTGCACCGCCAAAACTATACCACTCACCAACAACATGGTGCTGATGATATGCGGCAATATTTTTACCCATTTTTTGCTGAGCATACTGGAATTCATAAATAGCCAGATGCCACGCACAAAAAATGCCAGTAGGGATAAAACCACAAACGTTAGGTGAATATGTTTCAGGGCTAGATACACAGTATGTTCCTTTTTCTAAAAGTGGATTGTTGTTATGGGGTGCTATAGATGTTGGATCGAACGGTAATTCACAATCAGCTCGCACTTAATGCTTTGCCAACCAATCCGAGCATAGATTCGGATAAAGGTAGTTTCAATGCAGCCTCATGGCCTTTGGGCGACATTTTGTTCCAGGTTTTGCGAATAATATCGATGAGTTTTTCTTCATCGTGTTTACTGGCAAAGTCTTCCAGATAAAACTCAATAAATACCAGGCAGACTACATCTTCCAGGGCTTGTACTTCATCATCGCGTTTTAAACTGCGTTTCAACAGCAAATCTTTAACTCGCGCAATCATACTGTCGTCATAACCCTGCGCAGCCATAATATCGCCGGCAATTTCGCCATGCAGTTGCGCCAGATCCAGACGCCATTTTTTATAACCGCTCCTATCCATGGGGTAATCGCTACGGGGGCTTTTCCAGCGGCAAATATGCTGGCTGCGTGTTGCCAGTTGTAATGCTTCCGATGGGGCTTCACAAAATTTATGTAATTGCGCGCTCATGCGCTGGGCGTAAAGCCACTCTTTGGCAACGGCCTTGCCATCAACTGGTTCGGTATTGGGATCTTGTAAATTGGCTGCATCAAATGCGGCGAGGGTTTTTTCTAAACGGCTGCTATTGGTCATTGGTTATTACTCGTGATGGTTTAGTTGCAGGTGTCGCCATTGGCGATAGCGCGCAGCTGCTCCATGTTTTTAATCAGGATTTCTTTTTTATCGACTGTTACGACTTCCTGTTTTTGCAGTCGGGTAAAAATGCGGCTTACAGTTTCTATAGTCAGCCCTAAATAGTTGCCTATATCCGTGCGCGACATCGGAAGGCGAAAGGCATTGGCCGATAATTGGCGGCGGCTATTGCGGCTGGAGATACTCAACAATAATGCTGCGATCCGCTCCTCCGCACTGCTTTTGCTTAGTAGGGTAATTATTTGTTGGTCCTGGGTGATTTCCCTGCTCATCAATTGGAAAAAATGGCGTTGCAAATTGGGGATTTGCAAGCTGAGTTCTTCCATACGATTAAACGGAATTTCACAGACAGATGCAGTTTCCAGCGCGATTACCGAATTGGTGTAACGGCTGTCAGCAATTCCATCCATGCCTACAACTTCACCCGGCAAATAAAAGCCGGTGACTTGCTCCTCGCCATTATCGCTGAGGGTCATTGCTTTTACTGCGCCAGAACGAATAGCGTAAACCGAGCCAAATGTGTCATTGGCGCGGTACAGGTAATCGCCTTTTTGCAGTGGTTTTCCGCGTTGGATAATGTTGTTAAGCCGCTCGATATCTTCAATATGCAGGCTGATGGGCAGGCAAATAGTATTCAATCGACAGTTGCCACAGCTCACTTTTTTATCGTGAGGGCAACTGGAATCCTGCGTTTTTACGATGGTTTGGTTGACGGTCATGGTGCGCGAACCTCAAGGAAGCAGCTATCCCCGATAGGGTTTTTAACGGGGTAGTTTAATAGAGCGATTGTTGCAGCTTTGACTGGAAGGGTAAATAGTGGATTCGCGGGGTAAATAGTTAATTGGAATGCGCGCTTGGGCAATTGTTTGCCCAAGCGCGATAGCGTGGAATTATTCAGTGGTTTCGGCGGTGCCTGTTTCACTCCATTCCTTAGCCATTTTCTTCGCTAAACTGAAATCGGTTTTACCTGAACCCAATAATGGCATTGCGGTGACTTGCATCCAGTCGCCAGGGATGGCCAGTGCATTCAAACCTTGTTTTAATACTTCAGTGCGAATTTCATCTTTTGCAACTTCTGCGTTAGTGATGGCGATCAAACGCTCGCCTTTTTTTGCATCATCAATTGCTACAACAATTACGTCGATAGCATCGTTATTGATGGCTTTTTTCAAGGCACTTTCAACCAGGGTTAAGCTCACCATTTCGCCGCCAATTTTGGCAAAGCGAGAATAGCGATCCTGGATAAACAGGAAGCCATCTTCATCGATAACACCCTTGTCGCCGGTCACATACCAACGCATACCGTGTAATTCTTTAATGGCGCTGGCGGTTTTTTCCGGATTGTTCAAGTAACCGACCATTACCTGGGCGCCGCCAATTAAAATCATGCCTGCTTCACCGGTAGGTAATTCCGTAAAAGTAACTGGGTCAACAACCATGCAGCTGGAGCCGGGCAAGGGCATCCCCACTGAACCGGGGCGATTGCCTGCTTGTATTTGCCAGTAGTGGGTATCTATTTTGTCGGGCAAGTTAACACTCGCGACTGGCGTGGTTTCAGTCGCACCATAGCCTTCATAAATTGGTAAATTAAATTTCAGGTTAAATGCTGTGCGTACTTCCTCTTGTAATTTTTCTGCGCCGGCAACAACCAGGCGCAAACTTTCCAACATAAGTGGATGAATTTTGTGGTTGCGGCAATACAAGCGCAGGAAGGTAGAAGTACCGAACAAAACGGTTACGCGATTTTGTGCGATGGCTTTGGCACTGCCCAATGCATCGGTGGGGTCGGCGTGGCATACCATTGGTACCGCCTCGAGCAGTGGCATAAATTGGGTGACGGTTAAGCCAAACGCATGGAATAACGGCAGGTTTGCCATTACCACATCTTTTTCTTCCACATTTAATACATCGGTAATTTGTTTGACGTTGGCAATAATATTTTTGTGGCTAATCTGTACCCCTTTGGGAATGCCTTCGCTGCCACTGGAAAATAAAATCACTGCAATATCATCGGCTTTTTGCTTGCGTGTCCAGAGTGTTTTTAATATGAACGCAGGCAGGATTTTAATAAGGAGCAAACGGATAATTTTTTCCCGGGTGGATATGCTTCCGGCAAAATCTTCCATGGTAACCACATTTACACCTTGCAATAAACTTGTAGCGGGAATGCCTTTATCTTCCAGCTTTTTGAGGAAGCGTGCCGAAGTGAATACGGTTTTGATATTTGCCTGTTCAAGGGCCGATGCAAACGCATTTTGGCTTGCGGTGTAATTTAAATTGATTAATGTCTTGCCGGTCAGGATAACCGCGAGGTTAGTGAGGACACCCGCAGCGCTAGTTGGTAAGAGTACACCGATATTTTGGTCGGGTAATTTTGCAATTCGACTGGCGATTGCGCTGGCACCCGCCAGTGCGCGATGTGCGCTCAAGTCCGTACCCATGGTGTCGCTAATGGCCAATTGGTTGCCCATTTTTTTAGCGGCATCAATCCAGCAACGGCCAATCGTATCCAGTCCATCGACATATTCTTGCCAGGATTGGATGGATAAATCCAGCACACGGCGTTTTAAGATGTCGGCTTTGGTTTCTTTCGGAAGCGGTTTGCCGAAAGCGACAATCAGATCGCGTTTGAGCAATGGACGATTTTTGTTTTTTAAATGAGCGGACGAACGCGAAAATTGGCTACCCCATAAACCACGTAAATAGAAAGGTACAATAACGACATCGTCATTGGCTTTTTCGCAGGCGCGTTCATAGCCGCGACGGAATTCACCCACGTGACCGGTGCGGCTAATTGCACCTTCAGGAAATAAGCATACGACTTCACCTTTGTTCAGGCTTGCTGCGACTGTGTCTAATGCATTGCGGCTTTGCGCACCCGATTCAATCGGGATGCAACCAAATAAATCGAAAAACCATTTCAAATACCAGCGCTGGTAAATCGCGCGCAGCATTACAAAACGAACAGGGCGCGGGCTGGCAAGTTGCAATACTGCCCAATCAATCCAGCTCACATGGTTACCCAAGAGCAATACACCGCCTTTGGCCGGAATATTTTTCATACCTTGTACCAGTGTGCGGTAACGCTGCGAAACAATCCGCGAGAAAACAAAGCGCACCATACTTTGTGGCAATTCGTAAAGGGTATAGCAACAGCCAAGCAACGTGATAACCGCAATGATTTCCAGCAGGGTTTTACTACTGAATCCGATATAGGAAAAGCCTACCGTAATGCCGAGGAAAACCAGCATCACTACATTTTGTACCCAGTTATTGGCGGCGAGCGTGCGGCCCAACTCGTGTTCGGCTGCATGGAATTGGATCAAGGCGTTGAGCGGGACTGTAAATACACCACCACTAAAACCGATAAATAAAAAGGCAAGTACAAAAGCAGTGTAGGAATGTAAATGTGGCAAACATAACAAGCCCACTGCAAAACCCAACGCGCCCAAGGGCAACAAGCCCGTTTCAATATAATTGCGCGAGAAGCGTCCGGCGATAATCGAACCCAGTGCGATACCAATCCCGCTACAAGCAAGGATGCCTTGCACAATCATCGCGTTATCCATGTGCAATTCTTCTTTAATAAAAGCGGGAAATGCCGCGAGCATTACCTGGCCAACGCCCCAGAAAATTGCAAGGCCAACGACGGATAATCGAATGACCCGGCGGCGCAGAACCGGCGCCATATCCTCAGCAAATAATTTTCCGGTCAAATAGGCTTTGGTTGAAAAGTTGGCAGTGGTTTCTGGCGCACTTTGTTCTGGCAGGCGATAGATCATTCCTACTTCGATCATTGCACTCAATACCAATAACCAACCCAGGGGAGCAATCGCTTGCAGCACTTCTTTTTCCGAATCTGCCCCTGTGGGATAACTCATTTCAAAGAAAATAGAAAATACCGCGATGCCCGAAAGAATCGCCAGCATGGACAGCGCACCTACCGCACCATTTGCGGGTGCCAGGTTTTCTTTGCCAAACAATTCTTTGATGTAGCCAAACTTGGCGGGTGAATAAATTGCTGCTTGTGCCGCGAGCAGCAGGGTCATGCCAAAGGCCGCCCAAAACCAGCCGAGGTAATAGAAGGCGGTAATCAACAAGGTTAATACTAATGCGAACCAGGCCATGGCGCGCATCACCCTGGTTTTGCGCATCACATCTGATAGAAAACCGGCAGGGCTGAGTAAAAGGATAAATGGCAGTAGCATCATGGCGTTTACGATGGCAGTGAGGAAGATTTGCTCATTGCCATCGTAAAGTTTGAATACGGTGTTTTGGATAACAATCTTATGCCCGAGATCGACAAAGGCATTCAGAAATACGGCAATAAAAAATGGGATGGCCCCGGTAACTTTATGGACTTGCTGCATGAATTGCTTCCTTTACCTGTTATTGGTGGGGCCAGTCTGCCCGAGGGCATTCTAAACGCAATTCGAATGGTGATGGTGTACGGAGCTTGTACCTAAAGTCGCATTTTGCGCAACCTGCAAGATGCCGGGGTGGAGGGTGAGGGATAAAAATGGGCTGGAAGCCAGCCCGAAGGAGATTAACCGGTAAGCCCGGTTAAGTGAAAAGCGATGAATTGGCTGAGCCGTTGTCTGGAGCATATTAATTAGCAGCTCCCGTTTGCGGGAGTGACAAATTGCCGCAGGCAAAATCCCTTATAACCAAAAATCACATATGAGCGCGTACGATAAGCCTTTACACGGAACAAGGTGGAGAATATATTTGGTCGGCTGGTCTGTTCGCAGCATTATTTATGGTAAGTCACCTCGTTGTTCTAGCAGTACATCTATTAGCACCTCGGTTTGTTCTACATAAGTAACATCTGAATCCGCCAGCACAGCTCCACCTTGGGGTATTCATTTTATTCTTTATAAGAGCATCGAGGTTTATATGGCTAGAAGTACTGGTACCGTTAAATGGTTCAACGAATCTAAAGGTTTTGGTTTCATCGCAAGCGAAGCAGGTCAAGACGTATTCGTTCATTACAGCGCTATCACTGGTTCAGGATTCAAAACCCTGGCTGAAGGCCAAAAAGTAGAGTTCGACGTGAAGCCAGGCCAAAAAGGCCCACAGGCTGAAAACGTAATTGGTCTCTAATCGGGTTGTAGTAAACAACCGATAGCGATAGAAAAACCGCCCGGGCAACCAGGGCGGTTTTTTATTGCCCGCCATTTGTGTGAGCCTGTTGAAAAATCAACCGCAGCTCCTCGCTACCGTAAGATATTTGACCTGAGAAACATCCGTAAAAGGTCGATTTAATGTCATAAAAACATCATAATGCGCGCCCTCTGTGGCGTGAAATTTGGGCGTAACAGGGGATGATTGCGTGTTCAACCATAGGGAGTGGTTGCTAATATCGGACCTAATTCAAGCGGATTATTTATGTTAGAAATGTTCACCGGACTTAGCTTTCTCATGGGGGCTAGCCTCTTTCTGGCACTGGCTTTTGTTCTCGCCTACGAATTCATCAACGGCTTCCACGATACCGCCAATGCAGTAGCGACAGTGATTTATACCAAAGCCATGTCGCCCTATATGGCAGTGATTGCTTCGGGTATCTTCAATTTCCTCGGGGTGATCCTGGGTGGCTTGGGGGTCGCCTACGCGATAGTCCATTTACTGCCGGTTGATATGTTGCTCAATATCACCTCCGTCCGCGGTATGGTGCTGGTGTTTTCCCTGCTGAGTGCTGCGATTATCTGGAATCTGGGTACTTGGTATTTCGGGATACCGGCCTCCAGTTCCCATACATTGATTGGCTCGCTCCTGGGGGTTTGCCTGGCGAATGCGCTGCTTTTGGATATCCCAATCAGTGAGGGCGTCAACGTCAAGAAAGCTATCGACATCCTCCTGTCGCTGTTAATTTCCCCGCTGGTTGGTTTTGGTGTTGCCGCACTGGTATTGCTGTTGTTGAAAAAGGTCTTTACCGGCCCGAAAATCCACAAAACTCCGCAAGAGCGCGAATTGATCGATGGCAAAAAACATCCACCATTCTGGACTCGGGTGACCCTGGTTGCCTCGGCGATGGGCGTTAGTTTTGTGCACGGTTCCAACGACGGCCAAAAAGGTATCGGCTTGATTATGCTGGTATTGATCGGTCTTGCTCCGGCGCAGTTTGTCCTTAATCTCGATAGCAGCAAATACGAAATCGAACGCACCCACGATGCTGCCGTGCATCTGCAAGGGCTGTATCGCGAAAACAAAACGGTTCTTGTCGATTTGATTGAGATGGACAAGTCGCAGACGGAAGCTCTACCCGAAGAATTTAAATGCAACACCAAAGATGCTATGCCGGTGATTAATGCACTGGTTAAGCAATTGCACGGTGTTGATCACTATGCTGAGTTGGGGTTAAGTGAGCGCCGCGATGTGCGCCGTTTATTATTGTGTATTGATGACACTGCCAAGAAAGTTTCCAAAATTGACGCTCTTTCCAGCAAAACAAAAGAAGACCTCGGCAACCTGCGTAAAGACCTTACGGTAACGACTGAATACGCGCCTTTCTGGGTAATTATCGCAGTGGCGTTGGCATTGGGGTTGGGTACCATGACGGGTTGGCGGCGCATTGTGCATACCGTGGGCGAAAAAATTGGTAAAACCAGCATGACCTATTCGCAGGGTATGTCTGCGCAAATTACCGCAGCGACAGCGATTGGTGTGGCCAGTGTTACGGGTATGCCGGTATCTACTACCCACGTGCTTTCTTCTGCGGTAGCCGGGACTATGGTTGCCAATAAATCCGGTCTGCAATTAAGCACGGTAAAAACCATTTTGCTCGCGTGGGTATTTACCTTGCCTGCCACTATTGCGCTGTCAGGTGGATTGTTTTACTTGGGCACCTTGTTTATCCATTAAGCCTTCCTCTGTTAAAAAATCGCTCCGGGGAACATTCAGGGGCGATTTTCTTCTGTTTCATCCCTTTAATATTCTTCACACATCGCTTCCCCACGAATCACTGCGTCGGCTGTAGAATTCAACTTGACATGTTGAATGCAAACAGGAGCTTGGCTATGACGTGCAATGTGGGTATTTATCTATTTCCTGAAATTGAAGTGCTGGATTTTGCGGGCCCTTACGAAGTTTTCACCACGGCAACCCGCGTTGCCGCGCGGCAAACTCCCGGAGAGCCTGCCACTTTTAATGTATTTGCGATTGCGGAAAACCTTGAACCTGTGCGAGCAAGGGCAGGGCTGCAATTTGTTCCCGATTTCACCTTCAACTCCCATCCGCATATTGATGTACTTATTATTCCCGGTGGTGTTGTTACTGCTGAATTGAAAAAACCTGGTGTGATTAATTGGATTAGCCGTACTGCATCATCCACCCGTATTACTGCTTCAGTGTGTACAGGTGCTTTTCTATTGGCAAAAGCGAATGTGCTGTCATCACACAAAGCGACTACGCATTGGGAAGATATAGATGATCTCAAACATGCCTTCCCATCGCTTAAGCTGATAAGCGATGTGCGCTGGGTAGATGAAGGTGCTGTGGTAACTTCGGCGGGAATATCTGCAGGCATTGATATGAGTTTGCATCTTGTTGCGCGCATTGCCGGAATGCCGTTAGCTGAACGCACAGCGAGGCAGATGGAATTTGAATGGACGCGTAATGGAATATCGGCATTGGATAAGTAGATATTTTTGTCGCCGCCAGATGTGAATTGCAATGGGATAGGAGAACATAATGAATCCGAAAGTCGACGAGTTTTTAAATAACGCCAAAAAATGGCAGGCAGAAATGCAAAAGTTGAGGGCGATTGTTCTTGAGTGTGATCTGACTGAGGAATTGAAGTGGAGTGTTCCCTGCTATACGTTTCAGAAAACGAATGTAGTGTTAATCCATGGATTCAAAGAGTATTGTGCGTTGCTATTTTTTAAAGGTGCTTTATTAAAGGATGCCAATGGCATTCTCATCCAGCAAACAGAAAATGTGCAGGCAGGGCGCCAGATTCGATTCACCAATCTCCAGGAAATAACCAGGCTGAAATCCATCTTGAAAGCCTATATTTCCGAGGCCATCGACGTTGAAAAATCCGGGTTGAAAGTGGATTTTAAAAAGACAACCGAATTTAATATTCCTGAAGAGTTCCAGGATAAGTTAAAAGAAAATCCTGATTTGAAAGCGGCTTTTGAAGCATTAACGCCGGGGCGCCAACGGGCATACTTACTGCATTTTTCCGCCCCGAAGCAATCCAAAACCCGCGTGTCACGCGTGGAAAAATCCCTGCAAGATATTTTGAATGGAAAGGGATTAAATGATTAATAATGGAATGGAGTTTTAAAAAATGCCCCGCAAAAGCGGGGCATGATTTATAAAACCGGATTGTTATAAAGACGTCTCGGGAGGTGGTGGTGCTAACACAAATGCGCGCACGTGGCTGGCATCGTATCCCAGCTCACTACTCCAACCATCGGTTGCCATGGAATCCACATAAAGGTTTTCGCTAAAACCTGCTACCGGACATCCATCTTCAGGACAGCCTACAGGTAAATTCTCGTTAAGCAAAAAATCCACTGATAATGGCAAGTTTACTGTAGCTGCACCCACCTGAATTGGAGGTGGAGGCGGGGCTGGGGGAGGCGGTGTAGGTATTACAATCCTTGCACCGCGCACGACTGAAAAAGTATAGCGGGCAAAATTATGTGGATGCTTGGCTTGGAAGCTTAGGTTCACTTGATCGCCATCCTGGTATTGCAGTACACCACAGCAAGGATCAGCCCCAGTGGTATTGATGGTAGGCGCTGCGATATTAGCGTAACAGCGATTGTTATCCACATGCAGTGTAATCACCATTGCATTGCTGCTAACCAACCCAAGGGTTGCGGCATCAACCGTATTGATATTGCCGAAGCTGTCAGGATCGGTAGGCACAGCGAACACAATACCCAGCGCAGCTATATCGATTGGCTGTCCTTGTCCATCAAATAATTTCACCTGCAATTGGTATTTGCCGCTGGTATCAGTACCCACCAAATTACCGTTGTCATCGTAATGCATGCCCGGTGCTATATCCTGGGTAGGAAATTTTGCACTGGCAAAGTGTTCTTTAATTTCATTGATATCTGGTGGCACATCCCAGACTCCGGCAGGTGCTACTGATGGAAAGGGAATCTTAAACATGTTGGGAATAAAACTTCCTGTGCCGTCATCTACGTTGAATGGCCCCAATAATTCCGGAGACCAGGTAGGTAAATTGCCGGTAGGTGTTGGCACATCGTGACGATAGTAATGATGCACTTGCCCTTGCAGCGGCAAGAAAGTACCACTGCTGCCTTTGCGCCAGGATATTTGGTAATAGCGGACACCAGCTGCTTGCAATTCATTGGAGAATTCCAACCGTGGTAACAGCATGCCGCCCCAGGGGGCATCATTCACAGTTAAACCAATATTCGTTGTTGTAGTTGTGATTGTCGGGCTGGATTCAGTGCCGTAAATCTTGTTCAGGCCATGGGCACCAATCGCCATAAATGCAACCCAACGATTTTTACCATTGGGGCCAATAACGGGTGGACAAGGTGAGCAAGTCTGTGCCCAGGGGCTCGAGCTAAATAAATTCACCTCAGTACCGCATTTATAATCCCACCAAGTGTGACAGGAAATAGGTGTGGGAGCGTAGATATATACATTTAAAAAACCAAATAACTTTTGTTTGGCTTTGAAATATAAATCCGGTGCATCCGGATTATTGAAGCCTTTATAAAAAATCGTTTGGAAATGTCCGCACTCATCGGTATGGGTGGTGGCCACTAATTGTTTGGTGACAAATCGCGGATACAGCCAACACAGCAAGGGGCGGATCAATATTGCGTTATCAATCAGCGCGTTCTGGAATTGCAACTTACTGCCGGTCTGGGCGATATAGCGCAATTGGGTAGCATTGGCTAATTCTTTAAAACTGGCTGCACCAGCTTCGGAAAATTCGCGCTCTGCAATAATCGATTTTTGCAACATGGCAGTACGCGCAAACGGCGCAGGGTCAGGTTCTGGTCTGGGAATAGGTCTGACAACAGGTTCGACATGCCGAGGAATTTCAATGGGGCGGGGATCTCTAATGATATCGCGCAACCGCTCCAACTCCAGATCGGGCAATTTGGGGATAATTATCCACAGCGGATCAACTTCATAGACTTCGACAGTCGCATTGCAAATTGGATAATTTTCATATTGCCCGCCAATCAACACGCGCTTATTGAGATTGCCGCGCACAAAACAAAAGCCCCATAACCAGGAGCGCCATACATCAGGCAGCACAGTGATACTAGCCTGTAAGCGCTCAGCGTTGGCGCTGAGATTTAAATGTTTTTCTTGCGCGCCACGCCGCAACAGTTCGGCAAAGGTGGGCTCTTTTTCGTCAAGCTTGGGGCCGACCAACACGCGCGCGCGCGGGTCTCCGGCCGTATCCACATAAACTACTGCCGAGCCTTTTTCATCCAATGGCTCCGCTGTTAAAAAACGTCCCTCTGAAGAAAATACATAGGCCGCCAATTCGGGCGCTTTTTCAGCTTGATCCCGATTGAGCAGGTGGGCTTGTACTTGTACGGGGATGGGTTTTGTATCTGAGGTATTCATTTTTCACTCCTTGCGTATTTAAAAAATAGGCAACAGGAGCGGAACATTTTCAGTCCACAAGGGCGCGGTAATATTGCAATATTTTTCCTGCCACTTGTTTGCTTTCCGTTGCCTTCCAGAGAGCGGCTTGATTTAAAAAATCCTTAGCCGCTCTTTGGAGTCTATGCGCATGCAAATAGTGATTACAGTGAAAAAAGTCACTGGGAAAATGTGTGTTATTAGTTTTATGGTTAAGGTTGGATATAAACAGTTCGAGCCTGTTACCCCCTGGGAGGGGGGTAGAAAGCTATTTAAGCTATGAAGGGTATTAATAATGCGCAAATGGATTTGTTTGGCGCTATCATAAATTCGCCTGATCTTAGTCCCCAGACATTAATAATTACCGGGACTGGAAGGGAAGGAACATCAACTGCCAAATGGGTTTATCAATATAAAGGATACCTTTTTCCCGAATGGGCTGAGGGCGTCAACCAAGTGCCTACAATTGTAGGTACTGTTATTCGCACTATCCCACATGGTTCTGGCGCTGCAGGGCTGGTAGCGACATTTATTGCTATAAAGCAAAAATAATCATCCAGCGATGGCAGGGTTGTTGCTCTCGCTGGATAATATGTATCGACTAATTGCGCGAAAAATAAAAACGCTTCCATCCTAGAAGTGTTAATGAAAAAATAATTAATGCTAGCGATGAAGGCTCAGGTAATTCGGTAGTTTTAATTGCGGCTTTAACTTCAGTCAGGCGGGCTACCACCGCACCTTCCTGGGATTTTTCGGATAATTTATTATCGACCCACAAAATCGCCAATCCGGGAATGTCGTCAACAATATCGTAATCACCGCCTGAATCAAGCCATGTAAATTGTTGTTCAAGGCTAATTCCATTTAGCAGTGGCACAATAGAATCCAGCAATGAAATCCCTCCATATGTATGCAACCTGAGGCCGTCTTTGATTGCCAATGTCTCTTCCCATAGTCCAAAATATTCATGGGTAAAGTCACGAATTGCCGTAGTGGAATCTACATTGGCAATGTTCAAAAATTCGTAAGAATGTGTGAGGGTGAAATCAGCGGGAATATTTGAAATGGTAAAAGTTTTGCCATCAACATTAAATGCAATTTCCAGCCAGGAGTTTGTTTGGCTCCATCGTTCCTGGCCTGTAGCTGCAGTGTTTGCAGGCATGAGTTCTGTGTTGTAGCGAAAACTGCCGGTCATGGTTTGTCCGATGATATCGTCGCTCCATAAATTATCGAAGTAAGGGCTGGGAGGTACGCCATCACCATTATCACTGGATAAAATTATTGTCCCTTTAAATGATCCTTCAATTATGGTTGCCTGAACCGACGTCATTGTTAGCGACAGTAATGCAGCAGAAAAGATGGATATAACTTTCATAGCGGTTTCCTTTTGATTGAGGTGCCAAATAAAGCTAAACGGTGAGTATTTTCAGATGCAAAAAATACACCGTAGTATGATGTTGAGCCTTTCAGGAGGGGGCCATTTTTGGCAATCCATACATGTGTAAGCAAATTCGACGTGTGCTGAATTTTCTATTCAGGTCTGGATGAAGTAATAACTGCCAAAACAAGTGAAAATAAACAGTCCGGGCGATATAGTTTGGCTTTTGAGTAAGCTATTAAATGATGCGGTAGAACTTGATAATAATTGGCTAATCATAGAGAGGGATCAGGATGGAGATCGCCATCGCCGAATCAAAGGATGCAGGTGAAATAATTGTCTTGCAGCGCCTTGCATATCAATCAGAAGCAAGGTTGTACAATGATTGGTCTTTGCCCGCGTTGACACAGTCTGTTGAATCTTTGCGTGATGAGTTTGAAACCTCAGTCATCCTTAAAGCTGTCGCAAAGGGTAATATCATTGGATCAGTTAGGGCTAAGGTTGAATACGACGTATGTAAAATTGGTCGTCTTATTGTCCATCCTGATTTTCAAAAACAAGGTATTGGATCAAGATTACTGGAGGAGATTGAGCGACTTCACAGCAATACAAACACGTTTGAATTATTTACGGGCAGTAAAAGCGCTAGCAATATTCGGCTTTACGAAAAGCATGGTTATGTTGTCTCCTATACTAAGGCATTGTCTGAAAATGTAGCCATTACTTTTTTGGTTAAATCAAATGGTTTGAAAGAGGGTTAAACCATCTTTGCAGGATAGATAATAAAACATAAATACAAAAGGAATTCGCTCATTTCCAAGCAACTTTTGGTCTCCATCTCATATCCCGTCTGCTCACAACTCTAAATATCCCACATTACAGAATGCCAGCTAATCCTGCTGATTAACGAAATGCTAATCAGCAGGATTAGCTTGTTGCTAAAGAAAACCTAAAGCTTATCTTAAGGTAAGCTAAAGGGAGGAAGGTGCGGGAAATAGATTCTTGCGTTAATCTCGCAACCCTATGGCAACATCGGAACATGGCTGCGGTAACCTAGATTAAAAACTATGAAAATCTGTTTAACTGAAGATGATTTGGAATTGGGACAAGCATTGTCACTAGCCTTGCAGAATGCCGGGTTTGAGGTGGTTTGGGTTCGCAGGATCTGCGATACCAAAAAACAACTGGAACAATACACGTTTGATGCAATGGTTCTGGATCTCGGGCTTCCGGATGGAAGCGGGTTTGATTTTTTGCATGACTATCGAAAAAGTGGTGAGCAGTTACCGATTGTTATTATTACCGCACGCGACAGCCTGGAAGATAAGCTGCACGGCTTGAATATAGGTGCGGACGACTATCTGGTAAAACCGTTTGAAATACGGGAGTTAATTGCCCGTATCAAGGCCCAGGTAAGGGGAGCAATGGGGGCGCAGGCCGATGAGTTTTATTGGAATGTAAAAGATATAACTCTGGATACCCAGCGTATGTGTGTTATGCGGCAGGGCAATGAGTTGTCGCTTTCCAGGACGGAATATTTATTGTTGGAAATGTTAGTCCGCCATGCTGGCCGAGTGCTGCCCCGGCACGAATTGGAAAAACATGCGCTCTCCCAAAGCGATTCCCAATCGTTGGATGTGCATATGTCCAATCTCCGTAAGAAAATTGGCGAAGGCTACATCCGCACCTTGCGTGGCATTGGCTATTTAATGGAAAAGGTGTAGATACCTCATGCCCATCCAACAATTTCCCCCACTTTTTACCCAGCCATCCCTGTTTAAACGATTAATGTTCAGCGTACTGATCTTGAGTTTAGTGCTTTGGTGTATTGTTTTATCTTTCATGGTTTACAACGCTAAAAAAATATCAGAGCGTTATGCACCAATCAACCTGGAAAATGCGGCGCAGCAACAGCTAGCGGTGTTAAAAGTTATCCCCAATGATGACTCAACCATACGCCGTTATGCAGGGGAAAATGAAGCTTTGCAAAAAGAGCTTTATACCCACATGAGCATCTTTGTATCGCAAAATTATCTGCAAATATGGCGAGGTGAGCAGCTAATTTATAGCGCTGTGCAGTTGCCAGTTGTAAAGCCTGATCAAGCCGCCTTGCAGCATTTGGTTCCTGTGCAACCCACAACGGGAGAGAATGCCTGGCTTACATGGAGTGAGTATGAGCCCCATACCGATTTGACTGTACGTATTGTGCAGGAACCTTCAATCGGAATGCGGCTTTCATATCGCAGTGTTGGTTATTATCTGCTGCCTTTTTTTATCAGCGTACCTTTTTTGTTATTTCCGGTCTGGTGGGCGATATCGCGCGGGTTGCGGCCGCTTAATCGCGTTGCGCAGGAAGTGACAGCGCGCAACGATGCTGATTTATCACCAATCAATAATACTTCGTATCGCGAGCTTTCACCGATTGTAAATGCGATTAATCGGCTTATGGAACAAGTGAATTCCCGTATCCAGCGTGAACAGGAATTTTTACATGATGCTGCACACGAATTAAAAACGCCATTAGCGGTTATTCAATTGAATAGCGAGATATTAGCGGATGCTGCTGATCCATCAATACAAAAAATGGCGTTGGAGGGTATTCAAAAAGGTGTAACCCGCGCGACACATACCACTCACCAGTTACTTGCTTCTGCCCGTGCCGACAATCATCTGCGCCGCACTGAAACCCTGACGATTAATTTCGCACAACTATTACAGGATCGTTTGGCGCAGTGGACATCACTCGCGTTGCAAAAAAATATTGAAATCGAATTGGACGCTCCTGGGATTTGTGAATTAGATGTTGATCTGGAGGCGATAAGGTTACTGGTCGATAACCTTATCGATAATGCGATTAAATATTCCGATTCTGGCAGCAGCATCCGTGTCCGTTTGATCTGTGACAGTCTAACCGGCGCAATCACATTGCAAGTATGCGACCAGGGGGGCGGGATTCCAGCGGAGTATCGGGAGAAAGTGTTTGAACGTTTCTTCCGTATCAACCCCAGCGAGGGGCACGGCACAGGTTTAGGACTATCTATCGTAGCTCGTGCCGCAGAACAACATGCAGCCAGGATTGAGCTTGCAGATAATCATGAGGCAGGGAAGGGCTTGGTGGTGATTGTTAAGTTTTCGCGACCAGACTAATAAAGTTTCAGCAACTCTTGTTATAAAAAATCAGCAACACTCTTTATAACAATACATGGTTTCAGCAAGGTTTTTATTTAATCAGTAATACCTTCACAACGAATAGCTTAAAAAGCAGGAAACACGTTATGAATACTCAAAGCTCTATTAATATTTCTTCATCTGAAGTCTTTCATCCTCAGGGCACCCGTTATCATTACCTTGATAATCTGAGGGCATTTGCGTTAATGCTAGGCGTTTTCTTGCATGCGGCTATGGCATATTCGCTGTATATGAATGAAATATGGCTAACAGCGGCGCCACAAAAATCTACTTTGCTGGAAGCGGCGGCCATGTTTACGCATTTATGTCGGATGCCATTATTTATGTTAATTGCAGGATTTTTTGGCTGCTATCTATATCAAAATCACGGTGTAAAAGGTTTTATAAAAAATCGCAGTCTGAGGATACTTTTACCTTTTGTTATATTTTTCCCGTTACTGATGGCATCCTTTGTGTTTCTTTTTATGTATGCGATGAATCATGTCGAACACAAATCGCCCTTGTTGCAACTTATCAGCACCTTTGCTTCCAATCCAGGTGCACGCCCCAACATACAGCCCAGTACCATGCACTTATGGTTTTTATTTAATCTGGTGTTTTTTTATTGCATCACCCTGGTGGTATTGAAAATAAAGGCCTTCAATATAAAGGTATGGTTATCCTCATGTTCGATTCGTACCTTGCGCGTTATTTTACTATTGGTGCTGCCTCTGTTATTGGTTCCAGCTTTATATTCGCAGTACGCACTGCCTATGCATATGCCGGATCGCCTTTATCCTCAGTTATGGTCTTTCGGTTATTACGGAATATTTTTCGCGGTGGGTTGGGTATTATTTTCCAGCCATTATTTGCTGGATGCAGTAAGCAATTATTGGAAGCCGATGTTGGTTGCCAGCCTCATTGCTTTTGTAATTGCTTATCAGTTTTATCCTCGTACTATTGTGCTCGCTGTTGCGATAAATCCCGAGGGGCATTTTCCTGATCAGGCCTTAAATATTTCCCTGGCAACCCTGCAAGCATTTATATCGGTTTATATGGTGATGACGTTATTGGCCCTGGGTAAGAAATTCCTCAATCGGGAAAATGCATTCTTCCGTTATATGTCGCAATCATCTTACTGGGTTTACCTTGTTCATTTGCCGATTATCTTGTTTATCCAGATATTGTTAATGGATATGGATTGGAATTTGTGGCTGAAATATTTTGTGACCGTTGCGCTAGTATTCGCCATTTCCCTGTTGAGTTACCAATTGCTGGTGCGGCATACGCCGATAGGTTGGATGTTGAATGGGAGAAAAAATAATAAGAATAATTAGGCAGTAAAATTGTTATTTCAGCATTGGTTCTGGGGAGTTTTTTTTGAAGCGCTTATCTCTAAATGATTGTTTTGCAGCTAAACCGAGCAAACCCAAACCAAATAATAAAATAGGGGAGGGTTCGGGCAGGGGAGTGCGATAAACTTCGGCATCCAGTCTCACTTCACCGAGCCACAAGTTATCTGTGTAAAAGGCGGCTGAGCTGAACATAATTCCGTCGAGATCAATATTTTGTGCACAGGTCGGCTCGGGATAATTAACGTCGTAGTATTGGCAATCGTAAGACTTGCTCCATACTCTATTGAACGTAACGATGCCGGTATCTACATCGTGATAAATGGATCTGCCATCAAATATCCATGAATAGAAGATAACAAATTCCCAATTAGCCATATCGTTCAGATCTTCCAGGTTTTCTTCTGTATCCACAATTTCGCGAAAATCAAAACTCAGTTTGATATTGGTAATGCTGTCGGTGAGATGGTTATAGCCATAATCGCTAAGGTTGAAGCGAAAATCCAACCACTCGCCAGTCACCGTCTGTGCATTAACGGTACGCACATCGCTCAGGGTATAAGCATTAGCGGAAAATGCACTGCCAACAATAACCGTGAATAGAATCAGTTTTAAAAATTTCATGATGTTGCTCCTTCGTCAGCGGTAATAGAGGTGACATGCGTTAGGGATTGTGGCGACAAAAGTGTCGTGCGCAACTGGATAGAAAAAAGAAGCAGCATGCGCACCAACTTGTGGGCAGGCGTTGCAAATCAAGGTGTTATTTTAATGTGGCATTTCAGCTCTGTTAAACGATGTAAACCTGTTCGACAGAGCGAATTATTTCCCATCTTCCGGATTGGCTATAATATGTGCCGCTTAAAGTGCGCATTTATCATGCCCATCAAATCAGCAAGACTAGCGAACGCCTGTTGGGGAAGTTTCACATCATCCTGTACCTGGTCAAACAATATTTCCAGCAAACGCGCCTGATCCCGCAGTTGGTAACTCGCATCTTCCTCCGCTATACGCGTCAACTCCTCACCAAGCTGCGCAAGGCACTCACCCTCAGGCGAATGAATTTCAAGGCAAGATTGTTGGTAAAACGCGTATTGGAATTGATCGAGTTTGATAACGCAGGGATTGGATGAAACGGGAAGGGAGGTCACATTATCCATAATCGAATCTCACAGTTTAGGTTTTGATCCGCCCTCACAAGATAGTAATTTGTGGGGGCGGCTGAGCAGGGTTACTACCACCGGCCCTAAACCAATACCGGCCCGCCCGAAGGCGGCCCCGCCCAGCCGCCATAACAACAGGCAAAGCTGTGCAAGGGCGCAAAACATAAGTTTTGCACCGGTCTAGGATTGGGCAGGAGTAGTAGTCCCGACTGCGGGTTTTACCGCAGCGCGGGCAGGTTAGGGGATGAGGGTGGGGTTGTCAACGCGTCTGAGAAATGCTCAATATTCAATGCATGCATCTATTCTTCTTGGGATAAAGTTGGTGTCGTCTGGGAGAATAGTTAATGCGCCAAAATCAGTGAAAAGAAACTGTGGGGGATATATAGTTGGTATTTTAAATAAACAGTTTGCACTAAAGCAAAGGAGTTTTGATGAAAATAGAAGCATCATGGTCACAACCACTTCCCCTTATCAAAGATAAGAGTGGTGAGTTGATTTACACGCTTGATTTAGATGACCTGCCAACAGAACCATGTGTATATGTATTTGGTCGTAAACATGGGAAAGCTGTGGTTCCTATGTATATCGGTGAGACGCTTTCACTCCGAGGAAGAATTAAAAATCATCTTCGATCTGTTCCATTAATGCGTTCTATTGAACGAGCACCTACAGGCGCTCGTTTTTTGATTTATTGTACTGTTAAGGCTGGATCAATTGAAAAGGCCAAAAAACACATTGGAGTACTGGAGCGAGCATTAATTCTTCATGCTCAAGGTGAAGGGCATGAGCTAGTAAATAAAAAAGGTACAAAGTTGCCTGCAGATACGATTATATTTACAGGAAATCGGAGCTCCGAAGCAATTGCCCCCCGAACTATGCTGGTAAAACGTGCATTAGCAAAAAGAAAATAGAGTATTACTTTAAGGATTGGGAGCAGTTCTTCATTTGCCGTGCCTCCAGTGCTGGGCAATTTGCGAGTCATAGTTTTGTGAACAAGGCTAGAAAGTAAAATTAAGGAAAGGAGTTTTTATGAAGGCTTCACATGTTAGTGCAATAAATAAATACGAGTTTTACCGAGCCGAAGCTAGGGAGATTGCAAAGGAAAGTCTACCTTCCTCGTTGAGGCGTTTGACGTTAGAAAAAATAGATCATAAAGCATTAACGGCGTTTCGTACTTGGCAGGATTTGCCTGAGCGAAAGGTAAATTGGGATTGGGCGTTTGCCTCCAGATATTGTATAAGGCATCCCAAAGCTTTCGATTTGTCAGTTTGGAATGGAAATACCCTGTTGTCCTTGACATTGGGTCGGCCTACGTACAAAGGCACGAGTATTAGAATGGACTTCATCGAAAGCCTTCCGCAAAATACAATTTACACAGGTGAGCTTTTTACCGTTTCCCAGTTGGCATATCAAACATATGGCCGCTTAATTGGTGCCGAATATATTCGTATAATTGAACCAATGAATGAAAAGTTAATTAACTTTTATACATCAAAAGACATCGGATTCAAGCTTATGCCTGCAAAGCAAGGCAATCCTCATTATTTGGTGAAAAAACTATGAACGATCAAGAGAGGTTAAAGGCTATCAGAGAAAAGGCAAAGAAGGATGCAGAAAAATTATTTAAGGAAAAACCTAAAGATATACAAAAAGAGTTAGAAAAAACATTTACTTTGGGGCGCCCCGAAAATCTTGTAAAGCCTGATAGCAAGGATGAGTAAAGTTATTAATAGGTCCCGCATCAGGCTGAATCGTCATGGGGCGCGCACCACTTGCATCAAGCCAATTTAATTTTTCGCTCTCCTAAAAGGGAAGGCGAATAAGAAGGTATTTGTGAATAAAAAGCTAAGCCAAAGATTTGCTGAATTGGAAGATCAATCAAACGAAATCGAAAAAACAAAAAAAATCGTTAGGGGGCCGCGAGGAACCTTTGAAATGATTGATTATGAACTATTTGTCGGGTGGATAGTAAAGGTTAAAAATTTATTGGTTACTTCCTGCGGTGAAACATCCCAGCATTTTATTGCTTTTAAAGAAGGCGAAGAACGCGGCCCAATGGAAACTAATTATGATCTTAAAAAACGGCTTGGTGCAATATTTTTGGCTGCTAAGGAAGACTTTGATGGTGGGTATTTAGTATCGCTCAAGCATTTAGTGCAAGCCGAGGTTTTTGATAATGAATTAGAGCAAGCAAAAGAGTTGCTCGCTAATGGTTATAAGCTGGCATCAGCAGTGATTTGTGGTGTTGTTTTGGAAACTGCTTTGCGTGATTTATGCACTAGTAACTCAATAGCGCATGGTAAGCTCGATGCTATGAATGGACAGTTAGCTAAAGCCGGTGTTTATAACAAGCTTCAACAAAAACGTATAACAGCAATTGCCGACATACGAAACAATGCTGCTCATGGGAAACCTGACGAATTTACTGATCTGGATGTAGAGAATATGATTCGAGATGTGGAAAGTTTTCTACTAAGTTATTTGGTGTAGTAAGTTTGGTAACCTTCTGGCGGAACAGTTTTCCTGGTAGCAGACCTTATTTTTGAAGGTCTATTTTGGTTTGGAATATTTGGGATGCGGAAAAAGTAGTATGCGCCATGTGCTGCGCGAAATGACGATTGTTAAATAACGAAGCGGGGGTAGATATGAATCCACCAGAATTGGTTATATGGGCAATTTTCCTTGGAATAGCATGGCTTGTGTTTGCGAGCATGACCGGGGCAGATGAATGGCTCCGGTCGCATTTTGGGGCGAGCAAGACAAGTGAGCTGGAAGAAAGAATCAAAAAGCTGGAGAGTCGTTTGGATGAGTTGGAGAAGCAGCAAAAAATATAATGCTCCCCCAGCTGCAAAACTTAACACGGACAGCGCGATATTTTTCCGGCTTTAGACGGATAGCGGGCATCCTGGCAGTAGCGGAAATAATCTTGCTCGCTCATGGGGGTTATTTCCGGGTGATGATTTTCCATGTGTGATTTATACGCGGTGTAATCCCCGACACCTACCATCATGCGCGCCGCTTGTGCGGTGCGCTGGAAGATAACGGGTAAACGGCTTAGTGATTGATAGATTTTTTTCATCTCAATTTACCGCGCTTGCTGCATCTGGTGCGGTCGGATTCTGGATTTTATTTGCCTGGAAAATAGTGCGCAACGTAAAGGCCAGGATCACGAGTACGACAGAAATAAAAATTCCCGCCATCACTGCATCGACATAATCGTTAAATACAACTCTCTCCATTTGCTCGATGGTTTTGGTGGGTGCTAATACCTGGCTTTGCGCAATTGCATCGGAAAATTTTTGCGCGTGGGACAGGAAACCAATTTTAGGATCGCTGGAAAATATTTTTTGCAAGCCAGCAGTTAAGGTGACAATTAAAATCCAGACCGCTGGAATAGCTGGAATCCACGCAAATTGTTTTTTGCCGGTGCGGAATAAAATTACTGTAGCCAACATTAATGCCATGCCAGCGAGCATCTGGTTTGCAATACCGAACAGCGCCCATAAACTGTTGATCCCACCAAAGGGGTCGGTAACGCCGGCGTATAAAAACCAGCCCCAGCCTGCGGCAGCAATGCCAGTCGCCACAATATTGCCCCACCAGGATTCAGTATTGCCCAGTGTGCGGGAAAAATTACCAAACAAATCCTGGATCAGGAACCGGCATACGCGTGTGCCCGCATCTAAGGTAGTCAAAATAAACAGGGCTTCAAATAAAATCGCGAAGTGATACCAGAAGGCCATAAACGAAGCGCCGCCGATAAAATCGGAAAGGATTTTGGCCATACCCACTGCAAAGGTCGGAGCACCGCCGGTGCGCGATAAAATAGATGCTTCACCTACATCTTTCGCCATTTGTGTGAGCGTGTCTGGTGTCACTACAAAGCCCCAGGTAGAAATAGTTTGCGCAGCTTGCTCCACGGTTGTACCAATCGCAGCCGCAGGGCTATTCAATGCAAAATAAACGCCGGGGTCGAGCACCGCTGCAGCCACCAGCGCCATAACGGCAACGAAGGATTCCATCAGCATGGCGCCGTAGCCAATCGGAATAATGTGCGATTCCTGCGCAATCATTTTTGGTGTAGTACCGGATGCAACCAGCGCATGGAAACCACTGACAGCGCCGCAGGCGATAGTGATAAATAAAAATGGGAAGAGTGAACCGGCAAACACTGGGCCGGTGCCATCAATAAATTGTGTTATTGCGGGCATTTTTAACGGCGGGGCTACGATCAAAATTCCAATTGCTAACAACACAATGGTGCCGATTTTCAAAAAAGTAGAAAGATAATCGCGCGGCGCCAATAACAACCATACGGGTAATGCCGCTGCGATAAAACCGTACACAATTAACCCGAGTGCAAGGGTTTCAGCATCCAGCGAAAATACCTTGCCCCAATAGGGATGTTGCGCAACTTCGCTGCCATAAGCCAATGCGGCCATCAGCAAGACAAAACCGATCAGGGAAATTTCCAGTACACGGCCGGGGCGGAACCAGCGCGAATAAATTCCCATAAACATGGCGATGGGAATGGTCGCCAATAATGTAAATACACCCCATGGGCTGGAGGCCAATGCTTTCACCACGACCATGCCTAACACCGCGAGCAGGATGATGATGATTGCCAGTATGCCGAGCATTCCGGTCAGCCCGGCAAAATTACCCATTTCCATGCGCATCATTTCGCCGAGTGAGCGGCCATCGCGGCGGGTGGATGCAAACAGGATCAATGCATCCTGCACTGCGCCAGCAAAAATAACGCCGAATAAAATCCAGAGAGTACCGGGCAAGTAACCCATTTGCGCCGCGAGGATGGGCCCCACCAAGGGGCCTGCGCCAGCAATGGCCGCAAAGTGATGGCCGAACAAAACCCATTTGTGGGTGGGCACATAATCCAGCCCGTCATTGCGTTGATGCGCTGGAGTCGGGCGCGCATCACTCAGTTCCATAACCCGCGCGCCAATAAAACGCGCATAAAAGCGATAAGCAATCACGTAAACGGAGAGGGCAGCTACCACCACCCAGAGTGCGTTGATCGTTTCGCCCCGGGAGAGTGCCAGCAGGGCAAAAGCACAAACCCCGAGAGCGACTACGCTGCCCCAAAGTAAAACACTGCGAATGTGTTGAGTCATTTTATCTAATGCCTTGCTTATCGTTAGTTGTGGCTGTTGGATATTGCACAGGAGTAATCCGGCGTAGGCCGGACGGCGAGTGATTATATATCCCGCCAGCAAGGCTGGGTATTGCCCTCGCTTCAATGCTTTTTTATCTTACCTTCCGGACTCTTGTCGCCAGCCAACATAAAATAGACCCAGCGCATACCATTGAAGCGCCTTGCCAGAAGGAGCTTGATAGGGAGGACTGCAAGATTATTGCAGCGAGGGCAGATGACAGTATGGGGGTAAAGTAGGAGGCTCCGGCGAGTATTGTAATATTGCCGTGCAGTATTCCTGCGTTCCAAAATGCATAGCCGATGGATAACGCCAGGCATAACTCATAAGACACAAACAATAAGCTGCCCCACAACAGATATGCGCGCGGGATGGTATTTATTTTAGGTATTCCTACGGTGAAAAACAGGAGAATCGATGCCGCTGAATAAATCATTGCGGCTCCTCCTGTCGCACCAAGGATTTCACTGACACTGCGAATAAGCCCTACGATGGTACTCCAGCACACAATTGCCAACAGGCCAATCAGTGTCGCTTTATTTGTGTTAGTCATCGTTATTCATGTTGTTGCTATTTTTAACTGCAGGTAAATTAATGAGCTAAATGAAATATACGAATAATTAGTCATTAATCCAGGTGTATGAGCTTGATCTTTTCATTTTAACCAATTTGGTTGCGTCCAGGATTTAGATCAGTTGGTCAGATTTCACAATATGAATTCCAGGTTGTGGTGACAGTGCGGCATCAAGTAACGCTTGGGCAATCTTCGGTGCTGGATTCAGTCTCCAGCCTTTGGGCAGTAGCCATCCGATTAATTTTAAAGTGCCAGCTAGAAAACGCTCCCCAAGGCGGAATTCATTACGATGCCCGTCTATTAAACCTGGGCGTACAAATGTCAATGATTTAAAGCCGACGTGTGCCATGTCGCGTTCCAATTCGCCTTTGACCCGGTTATAAAAGAAGCGTGAATTTACGTGAGCTCCGGTGGCCGAGTTCAGCACATAGACTGGAGTTCCTGCTGCGTGTGCCACGTTAGCTACAAGCAAGGGATAGTCATAATCGACATGATGAAATGCCTCTGGCGACCCTGCGATACCGATCGTGGTTCCCAGCGTACAAATCACTGCATCAGCACGCCACAAATCGCACTGAATTTGCAGGTTTTCATAATCTACGAGCGGTGCATGAAGTTTATTGTGCGCTGGCAGCGGCCGACGGGTGGGGGCGATAATACGGCCAACATGTGGATTGTCCAGTGCCAAGCCAAGAACGTGGCTGCCAACCAATCCGGTGGCGCCGACTAGTATCAGGGTTAAATTGCGTTCCATATTTGTCCTTATTTTACGTTTATGTCAGATGAGCTGTGCATTTACCGAAGGTACCATTAATGATTATGTATTACATCCTCTTCGATAATATGTGTGGGGGCTTTGCGTGCTGCATAGGAAAACCAGAGTACATAAAGGTAACAAATAAGCGGGACAATAAATGCAAGTGAACGTGCACCGGTTTCAGTGTGCAGCAATAGCTGATCCACTGAAAATCCATAGGCGACTGAAATAAATCCTCCGCCACAAATTGCCATACACATAAGCCCGGATGTTGCAGAAGCAGGAGCCGTAGAGCGTTCAAGTGTGAGCGTAAAAATGGTCGGAAACATAATTGAGTTGAACAAGCCAATCAAAATTGCAGCGCCCGCAGGAAGAAAGCCCATGGTAATCGGTGTTTCATAACCGTGCAGGGAAACAGTGCCACCTAGCGGAGTTGCTGGCAGGTTATAGGTGGCCATAACAATGATACAAAGCAGCGTCGCACCTATCCCTACGATGATTAACATTGTTGTTGCTTTTACATAATGCAGCATTGCAGACCCTGCGAATCGGCCCACCATTGCGAGCAACATAAAGTAAGGCGCTACATACCCCGCTGTTTGCGCTGGCACATTCAGGATATGTTTTTGTTCAAGGTAAAAAATCATTCCCGAAATAACACAGACTTCTGCGCCCACGTACAAAAAAATGGCGACGGCGCCCAGGTTTGCCCATTTGGATGTTAATGCTGAAAATGGTGATTCGGGTTTTTCTGGCATTTTTGGCGCGTGTTCGGTAATTGTGTTTCTTACTAAAAATACGGCCAAAGTAAATACCGCTAACACAACGGCAATCAATAAATAAACATTGGTTACAAACGATAAACCTGTTTCCAATAATGTTTCAGTGATAACAACATCTTTATGGAACAGTGGTCCATCCAACAAATATTTTGCTCCAAAAATACCACCAACATAGGCACCCAACGAATTAAATGATTGCGATAAGTTAAGCCTGAATGCGGCGCCTTTTGTATCGCCCATCGAAGCGATTAAAGGATTGGCGGCTACCTGTAATAACGTAATGCCCGATGCCGCAACAAAGAGCCCCAGGAGCACAGTAATAAAACTATTGGTGAAGGTTGTTGCCCAGGCAATTAAACAACCGGCAATGATTCCAATCAACCCCAGGATAATTGATTTGGTATAACCCTTGGTCGCCAAATATGCCGCGGATGGAATAGACATCACACCATAGGCAATGAAAAAAGCGAATTGGGTTAGCTGGGCTTCTGCATCGGACAGGGTATAAATCACCTTCATGCTTTTAACGAGCGGATCGATTAAGTTGGTTACGAATGCCCAAATAAAAAAGAGGGAAGTGATGTAGATAATGGATAACAGCAAACTGCTGCTGGATGCATTGTTTTTTTGAAGCAGTATTTGTTTTGGTTGGGTTTCAGACATAACTCGGGTTCTCGACCTTATTGGTTATTTTTTGGTAGTTATTAAAAGTAATATAATATACGTGTTGTGCGGAATTTATCATCCGATTTGGCGAATTATTTCAATGTGGTTTGACGTAGGAGACCGCTTGTTTTCAGCCAAGGGCATATTCGGAAAATCTGCCACTTGGTGGGGCCAATAGGCTCAAGTATCCCAGTGCCAGGCTGCAACACAGCCCTTCTGTAAGGATGTTCTGTTGTTTTTCATATGAAAAACTACATTTAAATATAAATATATTGGCGCCTGATTAATTTATCGAGGATGGTTGAGTGTGAAAATATGATCGGCTTCGCTTTTTCCTGCCTTGCCCATCTCCTGTCTGATCATGGTTTAATTGTCGGATAATAATTTAATAAAGTCAGTATAACCATAAGGTGTTTTAAGCGCCAAATGGTGTGGCTGTGCCTTGATCTGGCGCGGCGACTCCAGACATCGTAAGAAGCGCGGATAAAAATGATGTCCCTCCCGGCGCTGTTTCTCTCTCGGTGTAATTCCACGGCATGCGGTATTCGTCAAATTTTCTAATCGATTTCCAGATGAAAGGTTCCCATCGTTTATTTCAATAAACAAATGGTTTTGTATCTGCCCCGTTGTTTTTAATCAATGCGCTCAGCATTTTTTAAACAAGGAAATTTTTAGAAAGTAGCCAATAAAAATTATCAACACTACAAGCGAGAGCGAATATGAAAAAGTCTTTTATTGGAGTAGGCCTGTTAGGAATTGGCCTGTTATTCACAAGTCAATCTTCGTTGGCAACATGCACTTATAACGTTGTCAACGATTGGGGCTCCGGATTTGTGGGCGAAATTGTTGTCACCAATAGCACTTCCAGCGCAGTTGGTAGTTGGAGTGTGAATTGGCAATATACCAATAACCGTTTGAGTAGTTCATGGAATGCAACTATCACTGGCAGTAATCCATACACTGCCAATAATTTAAGCTGGAATGGAAATTTGCAGCCGGGGCAAAGTGCTTCGTTTGGATTTCAGGTTGAAAAAAATGGCAGCACGACAGAAGCTCCAACTCTTTCTGGTAGCTTGTGTGGTGGGGTTGCTTCATCGGTTCAATCCAGTGTGGTGAGTAGTTCGTCGCGCTCATCCGTTGCGCCATCATCGATTCCCTCTTCAGTTTCATCATCAAAATTAAGTTCATCGCTTGTGCCATCTTCGGTTTCATCGATAGTGTCTTCTTCAAAATCAAGTTCATCTGTTGCAAGTTCGTCTCCGTCCAATATCAGTATTACGCTTGAAGAAAACCAAACCGGTTTTTGTGCAGTGAATGGAACTGTCGACAGTAATAACGCAGGTTTTGTTGGTGCTGGATTTGCAAACTCTACCAATTCAGTGGGCAGTGGCGTTGATTGGTTAGTCAATGTGAAAACAGCGGGAACTTATAGTCTTAAATGGCGTTATGCTTCAACAACGGCCCGGCCTGCTGATTTGATGGTTAATGGAAATATTCTTGCTTCGAATATTTCATTTCCGGCAACAGGTGGATGGACAAGCTGGTCCACAAGCGGTGCTGTAAATGTTTACCTGGACGCAGGTGCGCACAGTTTGCGCTTGCAGGCAACGGGCAGTGAAGGGCTGGGCAATATAGATAGCATCACTGTGTCGGGTGCGAATGTAACCGCCGCCAATTGCGATACACCTGTAACACCGATCAATTTTGTTGCGCCGAGTTTCACTAATATTGCAGTCCATGATCCTTCGGTTATTTTTGCGAATAACCAGTATTACGTTTTTGGTTCCCATCTCTCTGTAGCCAAATCGCCTGACCTTATGCATTGGTCGCGTGTTGCCGACGGCGTAAACGCGAGCAATCCGCTTTTTAACAATGTTAACAGTGAACTTTCCGAAGCTCTCACATGGGCGCAGACAACAACTTTATGGGCACCGGATGTCGCCTATGTGAATGGCAAATTCCTGTTTTTTTACAATGCGTGCAAAGGGGATTCACCAGTGTCTGCAATGGGTATTGCTTCGGCATCTAGTATTGAAGGCAAATACTCAGACCAGGGTTTGATTTTGCGTTCTGGTATGTGGGGACAAACCAGTGAAGATGGAACTGTTTATAACGCCTTGGTACATCCGAACGCTGTTGATCCCGCGGTTTTCTTTGACAGTTCCAATCGCCTGTGGATGATTTATGGTTCTTATTCGGGCGGGATTTTTATAATGCAATTGAATGCATCAACGGGTTTCCCGCTTGGTGGTCAGGGTTATGGCAAACATTTAATGGGCGGAAACCACTCGGTGATTGAAGGTCCTTATGTGATTTATAGTCCAGAGACAAAATACTATTACATGTTTACGAGTTTCGGCGGCCTTAATGCAACCGGCGGTTACAACATTCGTGTGGCGCGCTCAAAAAATCCGGATGGCCCTTATGTTGATGCAAAAGGTACAGATATGCGCAACGTAAAATCCAATCCGAACCTGCCGTTATTTGATAGTGCGAGCCTTGAGCCCCATGGTGTGAAGCTGATGGGAAATCATTTGTTCACTGGAACCAACAATCAATTAGGTTATTTGTCCCCCGGTCACAATTCAGCAATTCGTAACGTGAGTACTGGCCAGTATTTTCTGGTTTTCCATACGCGTTTCCCCGGCCGGGGAGAAGAGCATGAAGTCCGTACCCACGAATTTTTCTTCAATGCCGATGGTTGGCCAGTGGTTTCGCCCTTGCGTTATGCTGAAAAAATTGATGCAAACAATCCGAACCGCGCTCGCTCCGCATTGGAGGCAGTAGCGGCGAATGAGATTCCGGGAACTTACCAACTGGTTAACCACGGCAAAGATATTTCCTCAACGGTTAAATCATCGAGCGATATCCAGCTCGCTAGCAGCGGAGGAATTTCCGGTGCTCAATCCGGTAGCTGGACTTTCGATGTGAATACTCGTGCGAGTACGATAGTGCTTGGCGGTGTTACCTATAAGGGCGTGATATCCCGACAGTGGAATCAGGTTCGCAACAGGTTTGAAATAACCTTTACTGCCTTGTCATCGGATGGCACGGCGGTTTGGGGCATTAAATCCAATTAATATGGTTTTAAAATGATTTTAAGATAATTGATCGATATCACCTGCATTAGCAGGTGATATCTTTTTATATGGTTTCGATCAGTTGTCCAAAACTGACCATATACAGCGCCGTTTTAATTGGTAGTATTTCCATTGTCGCCATGAGTTTCTCATAGCGCTGCAACTGTCCTTTGTAGATCAGCATTTCCTGTGCAAAAAAATCTTCCAATGTTTGTCCTGCTTCCGGTTCACTACTTTTGTAATCCACAATCCAACGCACACCACCTGCAATAAAGGTGCGGTCGATGATGGATTCTCGCACATCCTGTTTATCTTTTTGCATAAGCGATAATTCGCAGGCACTTTGTTCGTGGTCGCTATTGAGCAGCCAACGGCCTTTTGCGCTATTGAGGCCGGTAGTGATAGTGCTGGCGATTTTTTGTAAGGCGCGATTGAGATTGTCGCCACTCCAGCCAAGTTGCTGGAGCTGGATTTTCCAGAAATGGTGCTGTTTATCAATAAACTCATTGGCGGTGATGCAGCTTGTGCTAGTGACCAATTTGTTTTCGACAATCGCTTGTAATGCGTTGTGAATGACTGTGCCTGTATGGCGCGCAAGGCGCGCGCTGGTGGTTTCTACTTCGGGAATATTGAGTGGATTGTCAGTTTCACTCATGTTGAATTCATGGCCGCGATAGGCTTGCAATAAAGTCACATCGGTGAGCGCGGGCGCCTGCCAGTTTGCAGGCAAACGCAAAATATGTTGCAGACCGGGTTTGGCATTTGCTGTGTGGTATGAATCGCTGCGGTTGATAAGGTTATTGCTGGTTACCTGTATGGCATCGTCTTTTACAAACGGCCAAATGCTGTGCAGTAGTGATACTTTTGCAGGCGTGACTAATTCATCTGCTTTGGTGTTGATACAAGCGAGCAAATGCAAACGTTTTATCGCGCGGGTGCAACCAACATATAACAGGCGTGTCGCTTCAAAGGCTTGTTGTTTATCCGCTTCACGGCGCATGAAGGTGTAAAGGCCATCTTCCTCTTTACCGGTGGCTGCGAGTGAGCCGAGCAATAATTGTTTTTCACCGTGATGGTTGATGCGTTCCTGCCAGAGCAATAATTGTTTATCGTCTTTGCGCGCGCTGCGATCAAGCCCGGGAATAATTACTGTATCAAATTCCAGTCCTTTGGATTTGTGGATGGTCATCACTTGCAATTTTGGATCAGCGTCAGCATGCGGTGCCGCGAATAAGCGGTCGATACCATTATTAAAGGCTTGCCAATCGCGGATGCTGCCACCTTGTTGGTGTTTGTCGAGCAGCGCAAAAAAGCTGTTGATATTGTCGCGGTCGTTAGCATCTAACAATGTGGCAGGGCCGCCCAGCGCGAACCAGATTCCTTCGATCCATTGGCGTAATGGTTTGCGGTAGCGTTCTTGTAATGCGAGACCAAGAATGGGTACTACACGCGCAAGAATTGTTTTGCCGTTTTCACTCAAGCCATTAATCTGCTTATGCAATTGTAGTTGCGGCCAAATCACAGCAAATGCGGTTTCATTAACGCGTGGATTTTGTTCGGCGAGGTTTGCAGTAGTAATAGTATGCAAATCACTATTATCCAAACCACACCAGGGGGCGCGCAACACCGATAACCAGGCGATCCGATCAGTCGGATTTAATAATGCGCGGGTGAGCGAGAGTAAATCCATGATTGGCATGCGGCTGGCGAGCCGATCAATTTCGGTGGCCTGGTAATGCAAGCCGGCGGTGGTGAGTGCTGGCAAAATGCGTGCAAGGTGATTGCGGGTACGCACCAGGATTGCAACACTGCCATTGGGATTGTCGCGACGCGCTTGTTGCACCAGTTCAACTACTTTTTCAGCTTCTTGTTGCTGGGCAGTTATTCTCGATGGAACCTCATCGTCGTCATCATTATTTTTTTCTGCATCTGACGCATAGGTACATGCGTAAAAATTGACTGCATCGCCATCAATCGCCGGTTTAAACGCAACTGAAGGTGAATAGCTTACTGCACCACGGCTTATATCATCCTGGAGCGGAAACGCGTTCTGGAAAATAGTATTAACCCAGTGCACAACGCCAGCCTGCGAGCGGAAATTCACTCGCAAATCCAGCGCGGTTAAAGCTACCGAACCAATGCCTTGCTGGCGCGCATCCAAAAATAAACCCACATTGGCATTGCGGAATCCATAACAGGATTGCATGCCGTCGCCCACGATAAACAAGGTGCGGCCATCGTCCGCTTGCCAGCCGCTGGTGAGTTTTCGCAACAGCTCCAACTGCGGGCTGGCGGTGTCCTGGAATTCATCCACGAGGACATGGCGGATGCGATAATCCAGTTGCAACGCCAAATCACTCGGCGAATCTTCATCGCCCAATGCGAGTAATGCGGCTTGGCTAATGGCGGTGTAGTCGGTAGCACTTTGTTGTTTAAATACGAGGGTTAATTGCGCAACCAGTATTGGCAGGATGCTGGTCAAACTATCGAGCAATTGCCATTGATGTTCGGCGTAACGGGTTGATGGTAACGAGCGGAGTTCTTGCAGCAACTGTTCTGCTTCCGGTGCTGTATCAGTAATTGCGGCGATGAGTTCGCTGAAGCGATTTTTTAACTCCGCATTTTCTTTACCAGCAGGAAAACCTTCGGCTTTGGTTAAACGTGCGCGCCAGCTGCCAGCATTGGTCAAGAGTAAATCGGTGATGGCTAACCACTGGGGAAGGAATTCCGGTTCTGCATTTGGCAAAGCGCTGATGCCGAGCAGTTCGTGGATACGATTTTTGCGTTCGCTTTCCTCTTGCAGATTAGTTGCAGCGCGGTCGGCGATATTGCACAACTCACTGCCATGGATTAGCAAAGATTGCTCAACCAGATCAAGATGCTCGCACACCACATCGCGCAATACCTGCTCCAGATAAATGCGTGCATCTTCATGGCGTGCTTGCAGTAACACACCGAGCCATTGCTCGCGTTTGGCAAGCAGGCCGATTAATAAGTTTTCTACCGCTGGCAGGTTGTTATCCAAATGGCGCAACAGTCGCGTCAAATCATCGCGCAGGGGCGATTCCTGTTCGAGCAATTTAAATAATTCACGCACTGCCAAACGATAGGCCTGTTCGGCGTCTTCCAATGTGTCCGGTTGCGCACCTATACCGCTGGAGAGTGGCAATTGTTTGGTGATGGAGCGACAGAGGCTATCGATAGTTTGCACGCGCAAACGTTGCGGGCTTTGCAATAAATTCCATTGCAGCTCTCGGTCGCGTTGCAACACGCGTTGTGCAAGTTGCCAAGTGCGCTGTGCGTGAGGATCTTGCGGTTCTGGTTGGTCGGCAGCTTGCCAGAGTGCGTGCATAATCCGGTCTTGCATTTCACCTGCGGCTTTGCGTGTAAAGGTAATGGCCAATACTTCTTCTGGTTCGTCGCACCAGGCGAGCAGCGTTAGCACACGTTGGGTTAGTAATCCGGTTTTACCTGAGCCGGCAGGTGCGGATACCGCAAAGGATGTATGTGGGTCGAGCGCAGCTACACGGACGTGCTGGTCAATCGGCGGCATTGCAATTAATTCGGACATTACACGGCTCCCTGCATACGGCGAATAAATGCATCAAGCGCGTCTTGCTCTTGCAGTCGATTGAGCGGCAGTAAATCTTCTGCGTACTGCGCAGTAGTGGCATTTTTCATGTCGACGCGCGCATCGCCCTGGATAAAATCAGCGGCTAACTTTTCCAGAAAAAATTGCCATTCCTGTAATTGTTCGCTCCAGATTTGTTTGCCGGGACAGATTCCATCATGCGCGATACTTAATTCGCCAGTGCCAATCCATTTCATTGCCTTGGCATTAATTTGCGCAAAGGCGATGGCCGCAACCTGATTGGTGGCGGTGACAGCATAGAGTGGCAATTGCGGCTCATCCATACGTTCACCCTGCCAGCTTTGTAATTTTGGTTGGCCGGTTTTGTAATCGATCAAAAGTAGTTCGCCCGTATGGAGTTGGTCTATGCGGTCAATACGCAAATGCAGCGGCAGGCCTGCAAATTCAATCTGCACTTCCTCTTCAATTGCGACTACGGAAAAAGCAGGCCGTGTTTTTTCCTGCGCGAGCCACTCCGCAATTAATTGTGCAAGCCGCTCCTGTTCAAGCTGCGCATAAAAAACGCCTATGCTGGTACCGCGTTTTTGTTTAAGCGAATCCACCGCTGTTTGGGTGGTCTGGTTGATTAACGCCGTTAATGCAGTTTCATCTAATGCGAGCAGGTTGTTTTGGTTTTTAAGTTCGCGCCAGATAAGAGCAAGCGCATCGTGTAGCAAATTACCGCGTTCAATCGCAGAGAAACCCGCAACCGGTTCATCAATGCGACTTGCACCCAGACGCAATCGTGCAAAGGCATTAAAAGGGCAGGCCGCTTGTTCCTTAAATAAACTGGCGCCGCCACGCACAGGTTCTGGTGCAGCCAATTGTGGTGCTTGCGCGGTGGGGATTATTTCCAGTGTGCGAGTAGCCGCGAGTGCATGGTAGTTTTGCGCGCTGACACTTTCGGTGTTGCCAATTAATGTATCTATCGGTGTTAGTGGTAAGTGGCGAATTAATGCGCTCGGGCTGAGCTCGCTGTCGGCATCGCTGTGTGCGGAGCTGAATATTACTAGCGGGGCACATTGGCGATAATGTTCAGTGAGCGCGCGCGCGAATTGTAATTCCCGCTCGGCGCTCGCATGGGGCATTTTTTGTGTACGCTGTAAGTTGCCCGGTAATAATGGATTGGGTGCTGGTACTGGCGGCCATTGGCGATGGTGTAAGCCCATCACCCAGCAGTGGCTGAATTGCAAACCGGCCCCTTCAAGTGCGCCGAGAATTTGTATGGGCGAGTTGGGTGTCTGCGCCTGGAACGGTGTTTTGCCAGCAATGCTGCGCAATTGTTGGATCGCACCGGGATAAGTAAATTGAATGCCGGTGCCGTCCAATTGTAAAAAATTTTCCAGCACCTGGTTCCATAGTGTGAGCTGCTGGTATTCCTGGCTATCCAGTCGCCGCGTGCCCGGCCAGTCGAGCAATTGCAAATGCTGTTGGAAAAAATCACACCAGTATTGTGCGGTGTGATGGCCAAAACTCTGGCGGCGATAATTTTCCAGCATCACCAAGCGTGTCGCGAGATTGTTATCACCTTCGGCAATACCTAATTTGCTCGACAACTTTTGGCAGTGATAACGCAGGTCGCTCAGGCTGAGCGTAAATTTGCCAAGCTTGCGCAGGGTCTGGACTAAATGCGTGCGCAAAACGAGTTCTTTGTCAGCATCACCAAAAAAAGGTGAGAGCAATAAATTGCAAATTGTTTCCAGATCCCAGGAGGATTTTTGCAGCTCCAATAGATCCAGTGTGGCCGTAATTATAGGTGTAGCCCCAAGCGGTGTACCGGCAGAAAAGTTAAACGGCAAGGTGTAACGCGGGTGATCGGGCAGGGCAGCAAGGGGTTCAAAGACCTCGACAAAAATCCGCTCGACCTGGTCGCGGCATTGGCCCAGGTTGGGCACGATAATGCCGATCATCGCATCCGGATTTTGCTCCACCTGGATTTTGCTCCAGAGCGCAGCAGCGCGGATTTCTGCTTCACTGTTTTGCGTTTCAGTGCGGATCAGTTGTGTTTGCTGGTTGTCCAGTTTGATGTTGTGCAATTCGTGGCAGGCGCTGTTAATCAAATCCTGGTGCTGGGGTGGAATATCATCAAAACCGGTGAGGTGGATAATCGTTTCTTGTGCTAACTCGCCGCTTTTAAAAGCAGTGACAAGGATTTGGTTTGCCATCTCTTGGGTAATGAATCCCAATTGCGCCAGACGTGCGCGGAACTCACCCAGCCAGGTGAGCCAGCAGTATGTATTGCTCTGGGCATTTAACAGGGGCTCGGCGTTACTTACCTGCTCTTCGGTGAGCTGCCAGAGTTCGAGGTTGCGCAGGGCACTATCGGCAGCTTGTGCGAGTGGTTCAGGCTGGAGGAGTGCGGCAGCAAGGGAGGATTCGCCGATGATTTTTTCCCACAGGGTTTGGCGTTGCAGGTTGTTGATAATCCGCTGTGCCGCCGGAGCATAGGCGCGGCGTTGCAATAACTCCCAATTCAATTCGATCCATTGGCTCAGCGAATAGATGCGCGGGCTGTGCCAAGCGGCGGTGGTTTCGGTTTGCCTCTGGCCATAAGCGCGCAGCATATGGTTGCGCAGGCGGTTATTGGCGGTGATGAGCAATTCGCCGCTGTCGATGGCGGGAAGGTAGGGAGCTATATCGAAATAAGTATCAACCATGGTGTTCGGATGCGTCCCATCTTTGATGAAATTGAGCAGTATTATGACTGGTATTGGGGGTTGTAAAAACTCCTTTATGCATGCCTGCTAGCGAGTAGATATAAACTCTGTCTATAATTCAGTCACCTCTTTGGTTTAAAAGAATAATCATCATGATGGAACTGATTCGACGAGGTTTATTGATTGCTTGTTGTATTTTTGCTGCGGATATGGCGCGGGCGGATGTACATGTATTAGATATTAATGACTTACAATTACCTTTCTCCGTAGGAACAGGGGATGAATTGGTAGTGCCTCTTAAAGTCGCTCCCCAGCATTTTCAAATAATTTGGTTAACTGAGCGTTTTGCATCAGCCAAAGTATTTTTGGAAAGCTCTGGGGGAAGAATCATTCAGAATATTAAAGCGCGCGATTTTTACTTGCGCCGCCGTGTATTGCTAACGCATGAAAATTGCAGCCCTTGTCAGTTACGAATCTCTATTTGGAGTGAACATCCAGAACAGGCCAGCATTCAGGCTCAGACAGAATTTTTTTCATCCTTGAAAGATGGGCTTCGTTTAATTGCAGAGCAGCAATTGCAACGAATTCAAAAAAATATTGATGCGGATCAAAAATATTTCTTACCTGATTTGGGGCTTCTTATTGATGAGCTTTCTAACACTTGGCGTCTGTTGGGAAATTCAAAAGAAGTAATTAATAGTTACTATTTATATAATGCCTATACGGATGGTAAAAAAAATAAATCACTAAAGGTTTTTTTAAACGATTATGCAGATGATCCTCTATTGGAGCTTGTGGGTGATTATAAAAATGATTCATTTTTAATACTGTTAAAAGAACAGCTGGCATTAGCTCAGCAGCGCATGGATGTCTATGCAATTATATGTATTAATGTTGCCCTCGGAAGGGTGGTGTTTAGCAGGGGCCACTATTCTATGGCTGCATATTATTATAAAAAATCGCTCTCGTTTATCGATGTGCTGCCCGCACATGAGCACAAGACTCTCTATTTATTGGCTACTGTTGAGCATGAGTTGGGGCAAATTGATGCGAAATTAGCATTGTTTTCTTCGGCTGAATCCTATTTGCGCATGTCGCTGTCCAATTTCACCAAAATTAGTGATGCGTCATTAATGGCAGATGTTATTAATACGCAAGGTTTCATTAGTCGTCTTCAAGATAAGCTTACTCTAGCCGCTGCCCAGCATCAGGTTGCATTTCAATTATCCACAAAAACGACTGATTCTCTCGGTCTTGATATGCGAACCCTTTATTATTTGGGGGCAATTAACCTGTTGCGAGGACGATACTTTGCTGCTTTAGAATCGCTGAAAAAGGCGGAGACTATTGCTATTCAGAACAGGCTTGTGCATTGGCGTGCGCATATTGTTGCAGCGAAAGCGCGCGTTAACCTGGAGTTAGGGCGGTTATCTGATGCAAAAAAATTATATTTTTTGGCGCAATCTTTGTATGAATCTGTTGATGCTCAAGCAGACCTGCCCATTATATATACCAATATGGGACGTCTATTTGCACGTGAGGGGAATGTAACTGAGTCAGTACATTATTTTGAAAAAGCCAGGTCTGCTTTGCCCGAGCTTACAGGGCAGGAATATCAACTGAATTTAGCACAGGCGGAAATAACTGCGTTAATAGTGCAAGGTAACTATGATGTAGCATACAAAATGCAAATGGATTTAATGTCATCTAATCGGCATTCCACTAGCGATTTTTTCCAAGGGCGCAATTTATCTCTATTAGCTGAAATAGCTGTCCATCAAGGTAATTATTCTGGGGCGCTTCAACATGCTCTGGCGGCTATAGAATTGCATCGCGAAAAAGGCGATGACCTATATTACATAAAAAGTAATTATTTGGCTGCATTGAGCAGTTTCAAACTTAATAAAACCACTTCACAAATACTAGTGTATTTAGACCTTGCGCTCACAAAAATTGAAGACATCCGGACATCGCTTGTGCGTGATGACTTGCGACGTGAATATTTTTCATTTCAGCGTGCACTTTATGATTTAAAAGTGCAGGTTTATATGGCTAGCCAAGCACCTGATTCTGCGGTGAAAGCATTGTTATCAGCTGAAGCTTTTAAGGCTCGTACTCTTTATGAGACTTTTCGGCGAGAGCGAAAAACTCCCCATTTAATATCTTATGATGACCTTACGCCGGTGCAATTATTGCAAGTGCTGCTAAAAGAGGAGCAGGAAACCTTAATAAATCCGATTGCGCCTTCGCAATCTTTTGATGAGTTTGGATTAAATAAATATCAACAACAGCTAACTGAAAGGGAAGCCGTTTTGTATTACTTTATCGGCGAACAGGTAGCCTATGTCTGGTTGATTCAGCGAAATACAGTGGAGGTTTATTCAATTCATTCTGGTAAGGAATTTGCCGATGAATTAGGAAAAGTATTGAGCTCCCTAAATCATCCTCCTGCTTCAAATTCGTCTGCCGCTGCGTTACGGCAGGAATATCAAAACAGATTAAATCTTAGTCGAAGGTTGTTTGGAGATGCAGCAGAAAAATTATCTACATTTAATCAAATGTTGATTGTGCCTGATGGTAATTTACATCAATTACCGTTTGTTGCACTTTTTAATCCGTTAACGAAGGTCACTTTACTTAATACGCATGCTGTGAGCTACAGTTTATCGTTGGCAACAGATTCCTGGTTGCGTCAAGTGAGTGCAATCAGGAATCAAAGCGGTGCAATGTTGGTGGTGGCAAATTCGGAAAATAATTCTGTTAGTAACAGTCTACCTTCGGTATCAAAAGAAATCGCTGCCATTGAATTTTTATGGAACCAACAAAAAATGCGAACAGCAACTACGTTGGCAAATAATGTTGCGACAAAAAAAAATATAGCCAGGTTGGCATTGTCGCAGTATGAAATCATGCACTTTGCGAGTCATGCCAACGTAAATTGGGATTACCCGGAGCTGACGTCAATTTTATTGGCGTCTGATCAAGAGGATAATTCAACACAGCTCACATTGAGTGAAATTGCCCAGTGGCAGCTTCAGTCTGAGTTAGTAGTGCTTAGCGCATGTGAGACGGCTCAGGGGAAGCTGGTTGGAGGGGAGGGAAGTATGGGGTTATCAAGAGCATTTTTTGAAGCGGGAGCTAAACGTGTTGTTGCTTCATTCTGGCCAGTGGAGGATGCGTCAACTGCTTATTTTATGGAGCAGTTTTATCAGTCTTTTTTGAAAAACAATAAGAGCCCATTTTATGCGTTACAAGAGGCGCAACAAGCGGTAAGTCAAGTGCCTCGTTGGAGTCACCCATATTATTGGTCAAGCATGGCTTATTTTGGTAACCGGGAGGCATGGCGTGAATAGCGCAGAAATGTTACATCCATTTAGTGCGACCGATTTGGTTGTGCGAGTGCAGCAGGGTGATCGGCTTGCAGAGCAGCAATTGGTGGAGCAATACCAGAGTGGTTTGCTGTTGATTTTGCGTCGGCAAACCAAGGCTGATATTGCTCAGGAGGTGGCTCAGGAAACATGGCGCATTGTTATTGAAAAAATTCGCCTTGCCGAACTGCGTGAACCTGAAAAATTAGGCGCATTTATAGCTCAAATCGGACGTAACCAGCTGATTATGCATTATCGTCGTGAGCGAAATGCAGGTGCTGATAGCGATCAAATTCCCGAAGTGGAACACACGCAAGGGCCGGTTGAGCTATTGGAGCAGGCAGATGCCCAGCGTATTGCGCGCCAGTTACTGGGGCAACTCGGTAAGGAGCGCGACCGTGAGATTTTGCAGCGCTATTACTTGGACGAAGAAGAAAAAGACAGCATTTGTGAAGATATGGAGCTGACCGATCTGCATTTTAATCGGGTTATTCATAGAGCCAAACAGCGCCTGCGACTGCTTGCTGAATCCTTGGGTATAACGTTTTGATAAATATTTCCTGAAATGGGTGAGATAAGTTCGCCCCTTCTGACACATAGATAATGGGCAAGCGATTTGCCCGGGAGGTACAAATGCCACAATCACCACGCCAATCAGGTGATGACGAGCGTATAGATAAGTATGTATGCGGTAGGTTATCACCACAAGATGAGCTGGAATTTGAGGCCGAGTTTATTGGTAATCCGGTGCTCGTAAAAAAAATCGAGGAAGCCTACGCGTTAAAGCAATGCCTGGGTGAGGCAAAAAAGCAGGGTGGATTTAATGCATCGGATACGCATTTTTCTCTGAAAAAATGGTGGAGTTATTTTGCTGTACCACAAACGGCGTGGGGGGCAGTGGCTGCTTCTTTATTGTTGGTGCCAGTGTTTTTGAATCAGCTACATGAATATTCATCCGCCGGGATCAATCCCGCTTCAGTGTATCTGTTAGGTGAGGAAACTTTGCGTGGTGAATCTGTGCAAGAAAAACCGGTTTACGAAATTGATCTGCGATCAGGCCATGCGCAAGTAGTACTAGGTTTTGTTGTGCCGCCTTCAGCAGGAGAGCCGTTGGCGTGGAATATTGAAATATTGGATAAGGATAACCATAGGGTGTGGTATGGGGAACGTTTGTATGGGAATTTCCAATCGGTGGTGTATGTGACTGTAGGGAATGAAGTGATAAAAGAAGGTTCATACACATACAAAATCGCTATAGATGCCGAAGGAAAAGTGATTAATTCTGGAATAATTAGTGTGCGAGGAAGATAGAAAATGGCAACAGAAGAAATTGAGAAAATTGATGAGCATAAGATTGTTATTTCATATATTGATGATGATGAAATTTTTAAGGAAGAAGATGAGATAGTTATAACCTTAAAATCAAATGAGATTATTAAAATTGTAGTGAATTCAAAAAGTAGTAGCTCCGTTGAGTTTGATGACAACAATAATCCCATTAAGCCTAATCCATCTGTTCCGTGCACGCATAATGGCAGAGCCCTGACAGTGGTTTGGGATTTACCAAGCAATAGTCGTTATATTAAACGGATTGCTCGATATGGATGTAATGAAAAAAAGTATGTCTATACTTTTCATTGGGAGAAAACATCTCTTTCTTCCAAGAAGTATTTTTTCAAATCATTATTGAAATTTTTTTGGGGTGGTCTCTCTGGGAAAAGTGGATCTGGTGGTGGCTTAATGAAGTAATTTTATTTTGGAAATAGCTGTTCGTTTTTTTTTGTAATTAATAGGGAGTTATTCGCTTTTTGTGAATAACTCTTTTTATTGATATGTGTGATTTACATTGATGATTTGAATTCGCTCTGCATCAGGCGTTGTGCTCTCTAAATAACTCATTTTTAATGTTCCCACTCTTCCTCCAAGTTGCACGTCTTCCATAACAATAAAATCCCCATCAATCTAGGCTACAGTTTTAGTGTTTGGAAAGCTGGTATGTTGTCATTTTATCCGTCCAAATTATATTCCCCATGTCGACTCAATCATGTTCTGATATTGGATATTAAACCATATAAAGTAGTAAAAAATAATTTAAGCAAAAAATAAATTAAAAATTACCTGAGATAATTTTTATAAGATTGCCACAAGAATGGTTAACATCCTTGTCATTGTTGTGGTGATAAAATGAAATCTCTTTCATGTCTTTTGTCTGCAATTGTTGGTAGCGATTTTTTCCATCCATTCAAAAATATAATTTTCCGTTCCCAGTTTTTTATTTCTTGTTACTTGCATAGTTTAATTTCCTTAAAAGATACGCGTTTATTTTCGTATAAAGCGCGCTGCTAGCTATTTTTTAGCTTTCCTCTGTTTATATAAATTAGTTTTGGAGAGAGTCATGAGTAAATATGCATTGTTTCTGCTTTTTCTTGTTTCATTTCATGGGTTGGCGCAACAGAGCTCTGTAGCATCTTCATCTGTTTCGTCCACCTCATCTGCTGTGTCTTTGTCTGGTGATGAAATTAATAAGGCACAGGTTAAAAAATTGGCAGCATTATATCAATCTTGGGGATACTCTTCTCCGGAGGTGCTGGCGAAAGTTGCTGTAGATCATGGCCTGGACAGGAAAAATTTGAGTGGTGACGATAAATTTGATTTTTCTGAGTCTCATTGGTTGAGCAGGGTGAAAATAGATGGGCAGCGTTTTTATTCAAATAATGATTTTATGGGGGCTACATTTCCTTCTCAACTGAAATGCACGGTCCATGATAAACGTATTTTTCATTTTTGTTTGGAGCCTGAATTTTTCTTACCAAGTGCGCGAGTATATTTTGATCGTGGTGCGGATGGCGATCAAAAACTGGATATGTTTAATAACGGTAGGATTAATATAAATTTAGATTTTGCTTCTATTTATATTCCTTGGCGTTTGAGTCATGCGGAATATTTCGATAATTGGTCTTGGGGGCCGCAGTTCGGTGTTGGCATTACAACTACAAATGCCACAGATAAAGAAACAGACGCGGGCGCGGATACAGACAATTCGCCTTCACCTGTAGTAATGACCTCGCTCGGTTTAAAAATACGTTATAAAACATCTGATAACGGCGCAAATATCGGTTTCGAAATTGGTAAAGGCTGGGGCTATTCAACAGATGAGTCTTTCGCCGATATCAAAGATCGCGCTTATTACGTTGGTCTCTCGCTTAAGGTGGCTATGCCGGAAAAGAAATAAATTAAATCATGGTTACGTATCATATAGTTGAGTTTTATTGTTGTTGAAAAGCAGGTCTTTTAAATCACATACATCGATATTTAATTTTTCGGAGGATTTATGTTTGATAAATACATTGTTGTTCAGTCAAAAAAAATTATTGCTCCAGCCTTCTATAATTTGGGTGTTGCGGGAGGTGAGAGCAGTGGAATTGATACGGTTGAAGTTTATGAGGCGGAGTTAAATATTAAAGAGCATGCTGATTTGAGAAGGGATCCACGTATTCGGGCAGTCGCTCACTCTATTCCAATGCAGTTGATTAGGCAGGTGAAAAATGATGTTGCACCTGATGTCTATGCACAGACTACAGCGTGGGGAGTTGATGCTGTTGGAGCAAGTGCTACGCCTTATGACGGAGATGGCGTGACTGTCGCGGTTTTAGACACAGGTATAAACCCTGATCATCCTGCATTTTCTGGTGTTGATTTGGTGCAACGGAATTTTACCGATGATCCAGTGGGAAATGATGAGCATGGGCATGGAACACACTGTGCAGGTACAATTTTTGGCCGTGCTGTAAATGGTACTCGTATAGGTGTTGCTCCAGGTGTCAAGCGCGCCTTGATTGGTAAGGTGTTAGGTAAATCAGGTGGTGACTCTATTGCTATTGCGAAAGCTATTAATTGGGCAGTCCAGGAAGGCGCGCATGTGATTTCAATGTCTCTGGGGATTGATTTTCCAGGTTACGTTAAATATCTAGTCGAGGCCCAGGGAATAGATATTGAGCCAGCGACGTCAATGGCATTGGAATCCTACCGTGAGAATGTGAACTTGTTTAGTGAATTGGCTTCATTTGTTCAGGCGGCGGGCGCTTTTAATGAAGGGGTCGTGTTGGTCGCGGCAGCCGGCAACGAAAGTAATAGGCCTGATTACACTATTGCTGTGGCTCCTCCTGCTGCTGGAACTGGATTTGTTTCAGTAGGTGCTTTGCGGCGAGATGGAAATACTTACGATATTGCCGGGTTTTCAAATGCGCAGGTTGACATCGCTGCTCCTGGATATGACATCGCATCTGCAAACTTTAAAGGAGGGTTAAGCTATTTAAGTGGTACCAGTATGGCAACGCCACATGTGGCGGGTGTAGCGGCATTATGGGCGCAACGCCAACGTCAATTATTTGGGCGTATAGAAAGTCGTTCACTAATAGCCCAGTTAATCAGCAGCGGTAAAATGGATCTTATTAACAATATGGTGAATGAGTCGGATGTGGGCACAGGGATGGTATACGCTCCAGTGTGACAGGGGTATTTAGAAAAATACTCATAGCAAGAAAAGGTGAGTATCGAAATGTTTTTTTAGCGTGTTATTTTCAGCAAATTTTGGTCAGTTTTCAGGGGGGCGGTAAGACAAGGACGTTATTTGGCCAGCTACTAACTAAAAGGAAGCTTTGGGGATGTCGCTTGGCATCTGACTTGTTCGACCCAATGAAACATGCTACTTTTCAGCCCCATAATAAATTGCGCCATAAAAAAATACGTACGGACACAGATAAATCCCCGGCACATAGGTCAATACAAACAGGTGAGTGTTTCATCGGCACGCACGGCTTTTCACTCTGTCAGCCAGTGCAGCTATGATTCCCTTTGTATTCCATAACTATAAACAAGTGACCCTATGAACCAGCACAGCCTTGGCGAGCAAGCCATCAGCCAACAATCTATTGGTCAAACCATGGGCAATTACAGATGGACCATCTGTGCGCTCTTGTTCTTTGCTACTACCGTTAACTACCTTGATCGCCAGGTTCTGAGTCTGCTGGCTCCTGATCTTTCCAAAGAGTTTGGATGGACTAACAGCGACTACGCCAATATCACTGCTGTATTCCAGTTTGTGTACGCCATCTCCATGCTATTTGCCGGTCGGGTTATCGATAAGCTCGGCACCAAATGGGGTTATATCCTCGCGATTATCATTTGGTCGATTGGCGCCATCATGCATGCTTATGCTGTGCCTCTTGGTGATATGACCAACAATCTATTGGCACTGGCTGGTATTGCGGCCATTCCTGTTTCGATCGTGGGTTTTATGTTGTCCCGCGCGGTACTGGCATTGGGTGAGGCGGGTAACTTTCCCGCTGCGATCAAAGCGACAGCTGAATACTTCCCGAAAAAAGAGCGCTCTTTTGCGACCGGTATTTTTAACTCGGGTGCTAACGTAGGTGCGGTCCTGGCCCCCTTAACTGTGCCTTGGATTGCCGCCCATTGGGGTTGGCAAACGGCGTTTATTGTTATCGGTGCCATAGGTTTTGTGTGGATGGTGCTCTGGGGAATTTATTACGATAAGCCCGACCAGCAAAAACGTTTGGGCAAGGCTGAGCTGGACTACATCAATACCAATCCCGGCGATGAACCCTTGGCTGTGAGCGTTGATGAAGGTAAAAAGACATCCTGGTTCAAATTGCTCGGATATCGCCAAACCTGGGCCTTCGCCTTCGGTAAATTCATGACCGACGGTGTTTGGTGGTTCTTTTTATTCTGGCTTCCTAAATACCTCGAAGCCCAATACGGCATGCTCAAAACCGAAATCATGTTGCCGCTGGCTGTGCTTTACAGTATGACGATGATCGGCAGCATCGGCGGGGGCTGGTTCCCGACCTATTTTATGAACAAAGGTTACAACGCCTACGATGGTCGTATGCGCGCCATGTTTGTGATCGCCCTGTTCCCGCTGGTGGTATTGCTGGCGCAACCGCTGGGGCATTTCAGTTTCTGGGTGCCGGTAATCCTGATTGGGATAGGCGCATCCGCGCACCAAGCCTGGTCAGCCAATATCTTTACTACTGTTTCTGACATGTTCCCTAAAAAAGCGGTGGGTTCAGTGGTGGGTATAGGCGGTATGGCCGGTGGTTTGGGTGGTGTGTTCCTCTCCAAAACCGGCGGTTGGTTGTTTGACTACTATGGAGCCCAGGGCAATATCTATACGGGTTATGCGATTATGTTCGCCGTTTGTGCGGTTGCTTATCTCATCGCCTGGGGGATAATGAAAACCCTGGTGCCCAAGTACAAGCCGATTACGGATCTGTAATCGACTCATTGGATTGGAAAGGGCCGCTGGATTGAAGGATCCAGCGGCTTTTTGATTTAAGCTGGATTAGTCCCCTCAATATCACTATAGTTTTCCCCATATTGGTTGCGTTGGAGGTGTTCCATGTCGTTAAAAGTGAAGGAAGTAATGGATTCAATCCAATCCTTGTCTCCTGATGAGCGTGCCACCCTGGCTCATTGTTTGATTTGCAGCCTTGACCAGCCATCAAATGATCAAGGTGTTGAAGAGGCATGGCAACAATTAGTCGAGCAGCGATTGAATGCGCTTGAATCTGGTGTTGTTCAGGGAATTTCCTGGGATCAACTAAAAAAAGAGGTGAGTGGGCATTAAAATGGATGGAGTTACTTTTCACCCGGATGTGATTCAGGAAGTCAAAGCCGCTTTCAATTGGTATGAAGAACAGGCTCAAGGTTTAGGTGATGATTTTATCGCCGAGTTGGAGCGCGCTTTTGTACATATACAACAGTCACCACAAATGTGGCCCAAATTTTCCCTCAATTCCCAACGTTACCTTTTACCAAGGTTTCCTTTCGCCATTATTTATCAATACAAATCCTTAGGCTTGTACATACTGGCGGTAATGCATCAGCAACGTAAACCGGGATATTGGATAAAGCGCATCAAACCTTGATGGTCTGCTTCAAAGCTCTTCCTTGATTAATTTTTTGCAATGGATTGTACCGCTATCTTGTGTACCGAAAATGGCTATTTCAGATTCTTCTAATGCAAAAAAAATCTAACTGATGAGCTGCTTTTGTGACTTTTCAGGTGTCGTATTTTTCGCCTGCGCTAATACTTAAGGGGCATTTCCATTTCCCTGCTCAAGAACCTGAAAAGAGGAGCCTGATATGTCGATAACCCATAAAAATAACCTTACCGCCCAGACCATTATGAGCAAGACCCTGTTATGCGTCTATGAAGGTTGGACTATCCAGCGGCTTGCGGAGTTTTTTATCAAGCACGGTATTTCGGGGGCGCCAGTGATTGCGTCAGACCATGAGTTGGTTGGTGTGGTAACTATTTCCGATATTTTCAAATTCAGCAGTATGGATGAAAAGAATCGTCGTGAAGCGCTACGCAACTATTATCGCGAAAGTTGTGAGATTGATTTGGATGAGGCCAGTTTACGCGATTGGAGTAACCGTGCTGAATATAACTGCACTGTGCATCAAATTATGCAGCGCGAAATCATTAGCGTAAGAATGGAAGCTTCTGTAGCAGAAGTTGCTGCTGTGATGGTGAAAAATAATATTCACCGCGTAGTGGTGACCGATAACAAGATTGCACAGGGTGTTATCACCAGTATGGATATCTTGCGCAACCTGCAACCTGATGGGCATGAGCTACGTCTCGTAGTTTGATATCGCGTATTTGTTGTTTTAAGGAATAGAAAGCCCGGATGTTTTGCATCCGGGCTTTTTTATTGGATGTTTTTTACATGTTGAGCGGTGTTAAATATTGAGATAAGCCTGTTGATAAATACCAAAGCCAGTTAATGCCGGTGCCAAAGACTCGGCTGCCTCGGTCGCTTTGGTAAATACAGCGATATTTTCAGGTGTATACCCTTCCGGTGGTTCTGCAGTATCCGCAAGTAAAAATTCTACCCGGCGTGCGATAGCCGTCCCTGAATCTATTAACGTAAGTTGTGTGGGCAGGTGTTGCGCCAATTCATCTTTTAATAATGGGAAATGGGTGCAGGCCAATACCAGCACATCCATTTGTTCAGCATGATCGGCACTCATTAAGTCCTGTGCAATTTTACCAATCGCCTCCTTATCAATTGTTTCTCCACGCAATTTTTGCTCAGCGATTTGCACTAACTCGCTGCTACCTCGCGCAATAACCTGGCAATTGGCGGCGTATTCGCGGATCAGTTCATGGGTATAGGGGCGTGCGACTGTGGCCGGGGTGGCCAGCAGGCCGATAACGCCGGATTTGCTCATAAGCGCCGCTGGTTTGATTGCTGGTACAACACCGACTATCGGTAAGCTCAACTTGCTGCGTAAATGGGGTAGGGTGAGGGTGCTGGCAGTATTGCAGGCAATGACGAGGATATCGGCTGGATAGCGCAGCAAAAGCTCACTAATCACCAGGTCCACACGGGCAATCAGTTCAGCCTCACCCTTGGTGCCATAGGGGAAAAACGCGTTATCTGAGGCATAAACCAGGGGATTCTGCGGTAGCCGCTGCTGTATCTCGCGGGCGACACTCAGGCCGCCGACACCGGAATCGAATACCAGAATACGTGGAACTTGGGCAGATTGGGGTGAATTCGTCATTGTAGGGGTCAAATCGGTGGCCTGAAGGAGACGATATATTGCTAAAATGGCCGCGATTTTAACGGCCATGGCCGATAAAGCCTAGCCGCGTTTTGCATTCTGGAGTTTTCTTGTGAATCCATCGGTATTAACCCTCATTGCCGCCTTGACCGGCCTGGTTATAGGCGCCCTAGCTGTTTATTGGATTGTCGGTCGCCGCATTGGCCAGGCCGTACTCGCCAAAACCTATGAACTGGAGTCGGCCCAGCAGCATTTGCAGCACAGCCATGCCTTGCACGAAGCTGCGTTACAACAAGAGTGCAATCAGCTGAAATCGCAGTTGCTGGAAAATAAAACCCAATTGCAATCTGCACAGCACCATGGGGTTGAATTGCAGCAACAGTTGGGCATTTCGCAACAAGAGGCTGCTGGCCTGCGTGAAAAAAATCGTCATTTTGATGAACTGCAACAACAATCATTGCGCAAAGATGAGCAGCTTGTATTACTGGCGAAAGACACCACTGAGCTTAAAACTCGTTTGGAACAGGAGCGTAAAAATTTTGCCGAACAGTTGGCGCTTTTGCAAAATGCCAAAATAGAATTGGCAAAAGAATTTGAAAATCTCGCCAATAAAATTTTTGAGAATAAACAGCAACAATTCAGTTTGAATAGCAAAACCCTGCTCGATAACACCCTTGATCCATTGAAGTTGCAACTCTCCGAATTCCGCAAAAAAGTGGAAGATGTCTACGAAAAGGAAAACGCCGACCGTAACCGGCTTTCTGGCCAAGTGGTGGAGTTGCAAAAGCAAGCGCAAAAAATCGGCGAGGATGCCGTCAATCTTGCCCAGGCATTAAAAGGCAACAGCAAAGCCCAAGGCAATTGGGGCGAAGTGGTGTTGGAGCGTCTGCTGGAAGAATCCGGTTTGCAAAAAGGCCGCGAATACGACACCCAGGTTAACTTCACCGGCAGTGATGGCTCGCGTCTGGTACCGGATGTGATTATCCACCTGCCGGAAAATAAGGATATTGTAATCGATGCAAAATGCTCGCTGGTTGATTACGAAAAGTTCTGTAGCTCGGACGATGAAGCAGAGCGCAAGTATTATCTCAATGCCCATGTGAGTTCACTGCGCAACCATATTAAAAGTTTGAGTATCAAGGATTACGAAAAGCTGGATGGCATTAAGGCGCTTGATTTTGTCTTTATTTTTATCCCGATTGAAGCTGCGTTTATGTTTGCGTTGCAGCATGAGCCTGGGTTATATCGCGAAGCCTATGATCGCCATATTATTTTAGTGAGCCCAACAACCTTGTTGGCTACATTGCGCACGGTAGAAAATATCTGGCGCTACGAAAAGCAAAACAAAAATGCCGAGCGCATCGCTAAAGAAGCGGGTGCGTTGCACGATCAATTTGTGTTGCTGCTGGAATCACTGGATGCAATTGGCAACTCGCTCAATAAAACGCAAGAGGCTTACACCAAGGCACGTGACCGCTTGCAATCCGGGCGTGGCAATTTGGTGAAGCGTGTTGATGATATTCGCCGATTGGGCGCTAAAACCAAAAAATCCATCGCCGGGCATCTGTTGGAGGATGCAGGTGCGGAGCTGGAACCAGAAGAATTGTTGCTGGACGTTGATGCTCGTGATGATCAAGTGTAAAGATTGAGATTGTTAAATGATGTTAGAGTTTTGCTGCCGTGCAATGCAGTTGCACGACCTTGTTGATGTTATCCGTATCCAGGCGGAAGCCTATGTTGATGAAATCCTGGAAACAGATGAAGTGATTTATGCACGCTTTGCGCAAGTACCGGATACTTCCTGGGTGATCGAACGCGCAGGTGAAGTCTGTGGTTATCTTGTCGGTTACCAATCGGTGCTGGGTGAAGTCACCGCCTGGGGCGATGAATTTATGCATAAACCAACCTCAACTGCATTGTATTTACATGATCTTGCTATAAGTAAATCAGCAACTGGTTATGGTTTGGGGCCTATGCTGGTGAACCATGCTTTGGAAGAAGCGCGTCAGCGCGAATTGCGTGCGGCGGCACTGGTGTCGGTGCAGGATTCCAAATCCTTTTGGCGAAAATTGGGTTTTAATGAATGCCCGCAATTGGATGAGGTTCAGCAGCGCAATCTTGCCTCTTACTCTAGCCCTGCGATTTACATGACGCGGGAGCTTGCCTGCTAATTATTTTACCGTTTACTTTTTCTGTAATACCACACCGCATTCAACATGGTGGGTATAGGGAAATTGGTCAAACATTGCAAAGGCTTTTATGTTGTGCGTTTGGGTAATGGTTTTTAAATTTTCGCGCAATGTTTCAGGGTTGCAGGAAATATAAATAATATTGTCGAAGCGCTGGGTAATGCTGGTGGTGTGTGGATCAAGCCCCGCGCGTGGTGGATCGACGAAAATGGTAGAGAAGTTGTAGTCCGCTAAATTGACATGGCGCAGGCGATTGAACTCGCGCACACCATCCATCGCTTGCGAAAACTCCTCGCTCGACATACGTGCTATCTGGATATTATCAACCTGATTGGCTGCGATATTAAATTGCGCCGATTCCACCGAGGTTTTGGATACTTCTGTCGCCAATACTTTGCTGAAATTTTGTGAGAGTGGCAGGGTGAAATTGCCATTGCCACAATAAAGCTCCAATAAATCCCCTGATAACCCTTTGCTCTTTTCAACTGCCCAACTGAGCATGGCTTCGCAAATCTTTGCATTGGGTTGGGTAAAGCTGGCCTCAACTTGTTGGTAGCGATATTCGCGACCAGCGACATTCAGGCGCTCGATTACATGGTCGCGCTCAACCAATAACCGCTGCTTGCGGCTGCGACCAATAATATCGATTTCTAATTCCTGTTTGAGTGCAGTAGCTTTTGCAACCCAGGCTTCATCCAGTGGTTTGTGATAAATCAATGTGACCAATGCTTCGCCGCTTTGGGTAGTTAAAAAATCCACTTGGTAAAGTTTACGGCGCAACAAATCATCGCTATTGATTGCTTCCAGTACCCGCGGCATGAGTTGGTTCATCAATACCGAACCAACAGGAAAATCGTGGATGGGGTAGGGACGTTTGAATTCGTCCTGGGTAAACATTACATATTCTGTGCGCTCCTGCTGGTGCCATACGCGAAATTCGGCGCGCATGCGGTAATGTTTTTCGGGCGAACTGTAAATGCTGATTTCTGGCAGCGAGAATTCACCAAAATCCTGCCGGATTTTGGTGAGCTTATTGGAAAGTTGGGTTTGGTAACTCGTGGCTGAAAAATCTGTGGGCGTCATACTGGGCTCATCGGAAAAAGAATCGAGCCCAGGCTATGTGGGGCTCGCAACGGCTCATTATAACTTCTTCGTCTCACATTTGCCCCATTCGCAGGTGATGATTTCCACCGCCTTTTCACCGCAAAAATTGGCATAGGCTTCATTTGGCCATTGGTTGGCAATGCTCAGTGTATAAGGTGATGCACAACTGGTTTCGTGCACTTTAACGATATTGAAATAGCTGGCCCCTTGTGTTGCAGCATTGAGTCCACCAGCGAGAGTGGGAATATCGGCAATATTGAGGTCGAGCGGTACATGGGCGAGTAATTCGGCTTGATATGGGGCTATTAATGGATCATTGCTCAGGGGGAGTTTATCGCCACTGATTTGCTTCAATCTAAACTGGCAGGTTTTTTGTTTATTGGCCGGGCTGCGCTGCGCTAACGCTAATTCATTGGTTGCCCGGTTGCGAGCATCAAGTGCAAGCCGGATTGCGGCAGGTGCGAGGGTTTTACCATTATAGTTAAATGTATTATTGGCTTGTTGCTGGCTGTAATAACTATCAGCAGCTGCGACTAGTGATGTATTCGCATTGAGCCAGTTTTGCTGGATATCTATTGCATCCAGTTCTGTGTCGCCACCGAGTGTTGAGCAGGTTTCAAATAAGGTAGAAAAATAAACGGCTTCGCTGAGAGCGTAGGTTGCTGTTTTTTCCAGACTGTTGTTATCGACAATTGTTGGTTGGGTCGCACAACCGCTGAAAAGGAAAGTACTAAACAGGGCAGGGCAAAGATATTTTATTGTGATCATTATTGTCTCTCGGCAAACGATGGATTGAGTGATTAATGGTTACTGCAAAGGTAGTTGGATAATAAAATTGCTTCCTTTACCCGGTGCACTTTTTACATCGATCGTTCCCTGGTGTCGCTCGGTGATAATGAAATAAGAAACCGATAATCCCAAGCCGGTTCCTGAACCCAATTCTTTGGTCGTAAAAAAAGGTTCAAAAATATGTTGGCGAACAGTATCGGTCATGCCGGGGCCATTGTCTTGAACCTCGATCACAAGATGTTGGTTCTGTGAATGAGTTCTAATCCAGATGGTTGGCTGCTCTATCATGCTGCCCGCCAGTGCTTGTTTGGCGTTGCGCAACAAGTTTAGTAATACCTGCTGTAACTCAGGTGCAGAAGCATGAAGCGGTGGCAGTGGATGGGCAAAGTCAGTAATGATCTGCAATGCCTGGTCATTTTGTGGTTTTGGGTAGCTGCTTTGATTCAGTGCGATAGTTTGTTCGATGAGATGTTTGATATCGACCAGGCTGGTTTTGCGCTGAGAGTTGTGGGAAAACTCCAACATATTGCGCACTATGGTGGCTGAACGTTCGCCAGCTTCGCGGATGGAGTCGAGCATCTGCGGAATTTCACGGGTTTGCAGATAATGATCAACCTGGTTGAAATCTATCCCTAATTCATTGGCGCGGGTGTGGTTGATTGCGAAGCTGGTATCGGTGCGGCGCACAATATTTTGTACATTTTGTAAAATCACACTGAGTGGATTATTTATTTCATGCGCAATACCTGCTGCAACTTCGCCGAGTGAATACATTTTTTCATTTTGGATCATCAGGTTTTCAATGGTGACTTTGAGTGTGACATCATCTACGCGAATAACCGCGCCCTGTTGGGTGCTGGAAATTAACGGGTAAATTGTAATTTCAAAATAACGTTTTTTTTCTTCTTCATCGCTTTGTGTGTGTTGTATCGAGTGGGGCTCGCCTGTGCGGATAGAGTTTTTTATCGCATGGAGTGTAACGGGAAAGAGTGGTAAGAGGTTGGTTATTTTCCGGCCAAGTGCTTCGTTGGAAAAAATCTCAAACGTATTTTCAGCTGCCGCATTCCAGTGGGTGACTTCACCTGCTGCAGTGACGCCAATAATGATTGAAGGCATGGAATTAATCATGCTTTGCAAATAGAGTTTGGTCTCGCGCAATTGTCGTCCGGTTTGTTCGTGGCGAGCAACTTCATCGACCAATAAATTGTTGGAGGTATGCAGGCTTTCCGTTCGTTCCAGGATTTTTGCTTCCAGCTCTTTCTGGGATTCCTTGAGCGCTTTGCGTGCGCGTTTATTGCTCAGGCGGCTGCGTTGCAGCCCAATTATCAAAAGCGTTTGCAGTAGGAGTAGCAGTATTACCACTATGCCCATCCAAGGGCTGGAGTCGCTGTGGGGTAAGCTGGCGATAATCGGTTGTGTGGCCATAGGTTTATAAATGAGCTTTGTTGGTATGTTGGTAATCTACTCTTTGCATTTAAATATATCGACTCGAATTCTATGCCTGCCTTTCATTAGGTCATTCTTGAAGCAACAATGCTAAATTTTATCCGTCATTGCCGGGCTTTTAAGCGAATCCAAAAAAGTTTAAATGTTTAGATAAAAAATGTTTGACAGCCAAGCCAGATTCGATAGAATGCGCACCTCTCAACGAGGGGCGGTTAGCTCAGTTGGTAGAGCAATGCCCTTACAAGGCATGGGTCACAAGTT
>CAZIWB010000035.1:0-54050 GCA_964542655.1 uncultured Cellvibrionaceae bacterium | reverse complement strand
CATTATCATCAAATATGCTGCTCATTACGTCGACTTGGGATCAAGCTCTTCCGCTAGACGGAATGCTTGAACTATATAAAGACTTAGCAAAGGCCGGCATACCGTCGGCCACTTTGCATTTAGACACGTTTTGGTCTACAGGAAGAGGTGGTAGAAAGTGGTGGTTAAATCCAATGTTTTTCACCTCTCACCTATTTACAGCGGACGGTGATTATCAAAATGAATGGGAATTAATTGGTAGAAAGCATACATGGTTACCTCCAGCTGTTCGTCATACAGCTGCGCATAAAGGTAACAAGCGTAAAGAGTTCGAATGCGATCTAGCTTTTGTTGGATCGAATGGTCGCGGATATCATGAGGACGTCTGGACATACCGCAAGGAACTTGTTGATGCGTTAAGGTTAATGGCAAGAAAGAACGGTTGGAAATTTAAAAATCCCGGTGGTGACGACCCGCTCATTTCTCGTGGTGAAGATATGAATGATTTTTACGCTTCCGCTAAAATAACTGTTGGTGATAGTTTATGTCTAAAGAAGGAAAAGTCTCATTACTGGTCTGATAGAGTTCCAGAAGCAACTGGTCGTGGCGGATTTTTAATAATGCCATTAATTGATGAGATCGGTAGTATGTGGAAGAATAATATACCAATGTACCCATGGGGCAATTTTGCTGTTCTCGAGGAAGTTATAACAAACTTCATGGAAAACGATAGTGAGCGTGAATCGTTGAGAGATGCTGCTCATTCAATATCAGTAAAAGAAAATACATATATTAATAGAGCTCAATTTATAATTGATACGTTATTCAATGATTAATATAGATGTTATATGGGCGAATTATGATAAAACCTCCCAAGCAAGAGGTTACTGGGACCAGGCATTAGTTGAAGACTTATTAAGTAATAAACTATGGGACTTCTCTGATGTTGCTACGTTTATTCATCATGATAGTTTTAGCGAAGTAAAAACTGGAGCTGTCGTAGTAATTCCTGGTCGTCAGAATTATAATAAAGTTGAAGCACTGAATCAAGATATTAAAAATCTTGATTGGGTTATTATAATGATAACCGGTGATGAAGAGGCAACATTTCCATGTAAGAATGTTCGTCATAATAATGCTTATATATATGTTATGTCGCCACGTGAGGATATTGATCGAAATAAGTACGGCGTTCTTGGAACTGGTTACCCTCCTCAACTTCATAAACAGTTCAATAATACAAATTATCCATCAAAGGAAACTGACGTCTTCTTCGCCGGTCAAGTTACTCACGATCGTAGAATAGAAATGTTTAATGCTTTAGAGAGCGACAGAAATACACATCCGAGTGTATTATTAGCGTCAGGCGGATTTACACAAGGCTACGAACAGGAAGATTATTTCAATTACTTCAAATCTGCTAAAATAGCGCCAGCGCCAAGTGGACCGCAAACGCCAGATTCATTTAGATTATTTGAAGCACTTGAAATCGGACTTGTTCCGATAGCTGATACAGTTGTTTCTAAAGGTGGTTTCACAACAGATTATTGGCGATTCTTCTTCAACGAGGAACCACCGTTTCCAATTATAGTTGATTACGATAAACTTCCTGATTATATTGATGATCAAGTAAGGTTATATCCAAGCAATGCAAATAAAATTCAGGCTTGGTGGATAAATAAAAAGCGAGAGTTCGCGTATAACTTCATTCATAAGTTTGAGGAATTATCTGGAGTTGATGTTCATCTCGAAGAGCGAGTTACGGTCATAATTCCAGTATCTCCAATTAAATCTCATCCGAGTACAGATATATTAGATCAAACGATTAAATCAATTAGATATCATTTACCGACCTCTGAAATTATTGTCACATTTGATGGTGTTCGTGGCGAGCAGGTTGATAAAGTCGATGACTACGAGGAATTTAAACGAAGAGCATTATGGAACTTTAATTTTAATCATAAAAATATTACTCCAGTTATTTTTTATGAACATATGCACCAAACTGGAATGATGAAAAATATCATTGATGATATAAAAACTAAACTAATTATGTACGTTGAACAAGATACTCCATTGGTTATTGATGAGGAAATTGCTTTTGATGATATATTTAGAACAATACTATCTGGTGATTTGAATGTCGTTAGACTTTATCATGAAGGCGTTATTCCAAGAGAGCACGAATACTTAATGCACGGCTTGCTATTAAGTGAAGATACAAAATTCGTTAAAACCTCTCAATGGAGTCAACGACCTCACGTGTCAACCATCGCATTTTATAGGGACATGCTAAATTCCCATTTTAGTGAAAACTCAAAATCATTTATTGAAGATAAGATGCACGGAGTTCTTCAAAACGCGTATAACGATGATGGTATGCAAGGCTGGAATTTATTTAGAGTTGCTATTTATTGTCCTGGTGACAATATGAAACGATCATATCATACTGACGGTAGAGCTGGCGAGCAAAAATTTGATGATACGCAGGTATTTTAATGCTTGGTTTAATAGCTAGAGCTGATGATACAGGGCTTGGTAATCAAACTAGAGCACTATGTTATATGCTAAAACCAGACAGAGTATTGATAATAAACTCAAAGTCATTTAATGGTAATGAGCAGCATAATGACTGGTACGATGGGTTTAATACTCAAGTTACAAAAGCATGGCCAACTAATGCGGAAATGTATAAGTTTATGAATGGCTTAACTCATATGCTGAGTGCTGAAACTATTTACAATAATGCAGCATATGGTTATGGTAAGCGATTTGGAACTAAGATATTTATTCAACCAAACTGGGAATTTCTTGATCACTTAAGAGATAATCTCCCTCAACCAAATAAGTGGTTGATGCCAAGCTATTGGCACTTGAATGATATGAATGATTTATTCGGAAACGCTGTATATTTACCACCGCCAATATTTCTAAATGATTTTAAAAAATCAAGAGAGATTAATCTATCAAGATCTGGTAGGCGTCGTTTTCTTCATGTTGTAGGTAAAGCTGCTTTTATGGATAGGAACGGAACTATCGATTTGCTTAATTCATTAAAGTATTCAACCGGTGAATTTGACTTGGTTATTCATTCACAATTTGAACTAGATGAATATAAGGACCTAACGGATGATCAAAGAGTTAGTTTTCAAATTGGAAATATAAAAGATCCACGCGATATATATTCTGGATATGATGCGATGATATTGCCAAGACGATATGGCGGTTTATGTCTTCCAATGAACGAGGCATTAAGTTCTGCACTACCAGTAGTTATGACTAATGTATCTCCAAATAATGACGTGTTGAAGCGCGATTGGTTGGTTAACGCATTCGTGAAGCAGGAGATTTTTACAAGATCAAAAATAGATTTGTTTGAATCTGATCTTAAACAACTAGCGTCGACGATAGATACTTTTGCAAATTATTCGGACCAAGAAATGATGAATGAAAAATTAGATGCGCTAGAGATAGCTCAATCAGAATACTCTAGCGATAAATTGATTGAAAAATATAAGAAGGAAATGCAACTATGATTCCAAAGGTTACAATAATCGTCCCAGTTAGTAGAAGTGATTATTTGCATGAACTATTTCATTCGCTCGAAATCCTTGATTGTGATTCATCAAATACTAATCTACTAGTTATCGTTAACGGTAATAATGAGTTATTTGTTGATGCTAGGAATAGAACTGAATTAAGTAAGTTTTCTGAGAGGCTGTGTGTAAAGTTTCCAAATGGTGATAAAGTTAGTAATTTTAATGTTAACGATAGAAGAAAAAGAATTGCTGATATACATAATTTTGCAAAACAAAATATAGGTAAATGTGATTTTGTATTCGGCGTTGAAGACGATACAATTGTGCCGTCGAATACGTTAAAAAAACTTCTCGAGGATTACTCATATTATCCGCACGCTGGCTTTATTGAGGGGGTTGAGCTGGGTAGATGGGGAGTTTACTACGTTGGTGCGTGGAAGGCTGATAACGTTTATGAACCTGTCTTGATTGAGTCGATGCTACCACCTGATGATTCAAATTCTCGACTTGAAGAAATAGATGCTGGTGGATTTTATTGTTTTCTATCAAGATCTGAAAACTATCTAAATCATACTTTTGATACTTTTCAAGGTAATTCTCTTGGTCCTGACGTTAACTATGGAATGAAATTACGAGAAGAAGGATATCAAAACTATATCGATTGGACAATTAGATGTGTCCACAGACGCGACGAAAAGAGAATTAGCTTGTCAACGAATAGTCCACAAAAAGTTATTTTTTCACGTGAAAAAAATAATTGGAATATGAGAATAGCATAAATACTATGTACTTTTAACCTCAAACGTATTACAATAATAAATACATTAGAGGGGGAAGTATGAAGAAAGATGCAGTAATCTTCGACGTTGACGGTACTTTAGCGCACATGAATGGTAGAATTGCTCGCCATGGAGGTGCAGCGCCGTACCTAGATTGGGACGCTTACGACGATGATCCAGATGACTCAGTTCGTAAGATTTTAATTGCGATCGAAAACTTCTACGATGTTATTATCTGCTCTGGACGAAAAAGTAGTTCATACGACGTTCTTAAAAAGTGGTTAGACACGAATGGAATTCCTTACAACGCACTATTTATGCGTGACAAAGATGACAATAGGAAAGACTCTATTGTTAAACGAGAAATATATCTTGAAAAAATAGAACCAATTTATAACGTTATAGGCGTTTTTGATGATAGAAATCAGGTTGTTGACGAGTGGCGATCTCTCGGGTTAAAGTGTTTTCAGGTTCAGCCAGGAGATTTTTAATGAAGATTCTAATTGGTTCGAAGGCAATGTCACAGTATCCATGTTGGAGCGATAGAAAGGTAAATGATATTGATTACTTTTCCGATAAAGATATAGATGGCGCTGAAACATTTTTTCACCAAAAACTCATCAATTGGTTCGGTGATGTTGAGAGGACAGCATCTATGGACGAATTATTTACAATAAAAGTTTCACATATATTTTGGGATATACGATGGAATAAACATGCATACGATATTCTTAAAATGAATCAAGAGAATGTTGGGGTTATTCCAGAGCTTTATGATATTCTATATTCAATATGGGAAGAACGATATGGAAGAAAGAAAGCTAATCTTAACGTCATGGCTGATGATTTCTTCAAATCAACAATTCACAGAGTATACGATCATGATTCCATCCATGCATCAGTAGCCTACTACGATGAACCGTTATTTAACAAAATTCTTGCCGATGGTCAACAAGTGAAAGTTGATCGAAGTAAATTTGATTCATTAACTACTGAAGAAAAATATAAGCTAGTTCGAGAAGAGGTGTACGCAACAGCTCTCGAACGCCAAGTCATTCCATCGGATTACACGATTGGACAAAAAGCAGCTTATCAATGGGCACTAAAGAAAACGATTACATCATTTTCAAAGGGTTGGTTTCCGTTGTTTATTGTACTGAATCTTGATAAGCTTTGGAGTCCAGACATTGATTACGTTAAACGCCACAAGAATAATAGTAATAAGTTAATAAAATTAGGAAGTTAAATATGGGATATTATACACGCGCTGAGCTTGAAAAAGCAATTCTAAATATGGAATTTGATGATGAGTATACTTCATTTTACGACGAAATTAAGGTTAGTCGCTGGGACAAGGATAAAGAGAAAAGTATTGAAATTCCAGGAATTGGTGACGCTCAATTCGTTGACTCAACCGGTGGCTACGAGGATGAAGGATCTTATATGGACGTTGTGTTTAAAATCAACTCAGATGGAAGGGATAGGTTCTTTCGAAAAACTGGAACGTATGATTCTTGGGATTCATCAGAATGGGACGGCGCGTTTGAGGAAGTTAAAGAAAAAACGAGTACAAAAATTATATGGGTAAATATTAAGGACTAAATTATGGGTAAAATTACAGCAACAGTTGTTGGAGATGCAGTTAAGAATCAATATCTAGTTAATACAGAAGTGTATGACGATCTTCAATATACGAAAAGCGTTGAAATAAAAGATTTAGGTGTTGTTGAACCAGTCAATTCATTCGGCGGCGAAGACGAGGGTAGTAGAATTGGCGGTGTATTTAAATTTAATAATCAATACTTTATGTACGTTGGCTACTATGACTCATGGGACGGAACCGATTGGTCTTATACGACATTTACCGAGGTCTTTCCATATAATGTTACTAAGGTTGAATATCTTACAGAAGAGCAAGCTGGTAATATGGCGAATATTGAGGCGGTAAGTGAATAATCCAATTATTTATATCTTTGCTAATAAGGACTTAAATATGAGTCCAGGAAAATTGGCAGCTCAGGTTGCGCATGCTACTATGATTTCATGCTCAGAGCAAGATGAAAGTAAGCTCGACTTATGGGTTTCATCACCGCATAAAACTATTATTGTTTTACAAGCTCGAAACGAAAATCACCTAAGAAGCATAAAAGACTATTTGACAACTAGAAAGTACAGAGCTCATATGATCGTTGATGAAGGCGTTAACGAGATAGATCCACACACTGTAACAGCAATAGCAACAGATATATTAGATAAAGATGATGAAAACGTAATAAAAACATTTAGCACATTCGAACTTTATAAAGAAACTATAACAGTAAACATGGAAATAAAACTATGAGTAGCAAAAAACAGGAATACTACGGAGAGTTAAAGCAAGTATATGAATCTGAGGGAGACGGTTACTTCTTCTATGGGTATGGTCTTCCTTCTGAATACATAGGAGATGAAGAGTTAAAAAAACTATTTAAAGAAGCTGAGAAAGCTGTTGAAAATTTTAAACAATACGTTGAAAAGAAAATTATTCAACATGGTGGTGATCCAGAAGATTGGACAATGTAATGACGAAACAAGATATTAAAAGCGGTGATAATGGGATAAATATTCTCGCTAAAGTCGTTGTTGGTAGTCGTCTTCACGAGACTGATACTCCAACGTCAGACTGGGATTATCGTGGGATTCACATTCACCCGATAAAAGATAAACTCTCTCCGTTTAAGACTATAAAAAATACAACGTGGATCGAGGGTGACGAGGACAATACTTCATATGAACTTTCTGATTTCGTTAAGAGTGCTGCAAAGGGAAATGCAACAATTTTAGAAGTATTATTCAGTGATAAGATTATTACAACAACTCCTGCTCACCAGGAAATGAGAGATAATTGGATTAAGTTCTTTGACTCTAAGGCGTTTCTAGCAGCATCACGTGGTTATGCTAATAATCAATATAAAAAGATGCTTGATTACTCGGATGAGGGAATTAAAAATCAACCTAGAACTGCTAAGTTTATTATTTCATTTCTTAGGGTTATGTGGCAAGCAAAGACTATGTTTGATACTGGCGAGTTTGTATGCTCACTAAAGGAATCTGAATACTATGATTTTATTATGAGTATTAAGGGAAAAACTAAAATTGAACTTGAAGATCAACTTCCATACGCTATGGGTTTAATGAATGAGGCTGATCGAAAACTAACTGAATCATTTTCAAGAAGTGATTTTGCTGATAGAACTCCGGACATTGATTGGATCGAAGATTTTGTTTACAGGACGTACATGGAGAATAATAATGAATGAGCGAGAGGCTGAAATAGTACTTGAGAAATTAAGTACGTTGAAGAAGACTATTGACGGCGCTGGAGCGATTGAGCTTATTAACATAATTGAAAGAATTGTTAAAGCAGTTTTAGAAAATAATAATAAGGAGTTAGGTTTCCATGCGAATAATAAAAGGTCTTAAGAAGAACGAGCATATAATTAGTGAGGATTTTGCGCGTGAACGAGTTGTTGAAGCAGTTAATAATACCGCAAACGATGAACTGTGGATAGTTAAGTATGACGGAAATATAATTTCAATTTCTGGTGAATACTATAAGTTTGCGTGGAAAACTAGGCGCGATCTTAGGAACGCTTTGACAAATAAATTTGGTCGTGAACTTGCCAACGAGCTTATCAAAGAGGAGATTATCGAGGTATACAAGGTTATTCTGTGATGACTGAGCGAGATAATGTCATCAATATGCAGGATTGGCTTGAAAAGAAGTCTAGTCCAAATAAGCACGAAATAAGAAAAAGAATCGCTGATATTGCTATAGAGATAATGTTGCTTGAAAGTGAAAAGCAGGCGTTGGAGAGACAACTAGGAAATGACATACCTTGATGCTATGGATGATTATCCTCATCTCATTAAATTGAGCAATCTTGAACTACTCAAGATTGGAGTGAACATAAAGGATAAACAATATAGTGAAGATATGGAACTTCTTGATGCGATACTTGCAATATTGAAATTTAGAGAAGATAAAAACGGAGAATTAATATGAGCGAATATAAAGATGAAGCACCACTAATTTTTGATAAAGACGGTGAAATTGTGAAAGCTAATAGAGCTTTTCGTCGACGTAGAATTAAGAATAACGTATACAAGAAAAAAGGATTTATTCCATACTTGAATGCGATAAGAGTAGTTCGAAAAAACAGTGGTAAAACCAAAATAAAGTATGTTAAATTAAGCAAAAGCGAGTTATAATAAGGACATGGATAATTCTAATCCCACGCTACGTAAAGCGTATAAAATTCTAAGTAAAATAGCAAAAAAAGTTGGACGAGATGACGTCTACTTCTCAGCACAAATCGGTATTGATTCAGCAAGAGGAAAAGATGAAACAACTTTTGCGGCGTATATGGCACCGGTTCGCGAGGGACTTGCACCTGTAACGTTTGCATCTCATGATAAAAAAGACTTCATTGATAAACTTCAAAAATTCCTTGATGAGAAAGTTAACGAAGACGAAGTTGCAATCGCATATCATGAAGCACAAATTGACGCTAATCGTCGATCTACTCAACACCATGAATATGAAATTGAGAAGATTAAGAATCCAGATAGCCAAGAAGAAAACACTAACGAAGAGGAATAAAATACTATGGCAAAAGCTATCAATCAAACAATCCTAATGGGACGTCTCACGCGCGATCCCGAACTAAAGACAACATCAAGTGGAAAATCAATTACAACATTCTCGATCGCAGTTGATCGAATGAGTGGTGATGAAACTGATTTCTTCGAGATCACAGCTTGGGAAAAACAAGCTGACAACGTGGCTAACTATCTATCTAAGGGCAGCAAGGTTCTCGTTCAGGGTAGACTTCAGCTTGACCGTTGGAACGATAAAGATGGTAATGCACGTAACCGAGTATCAGTAGTTGCTAACGATGTAACGTTTCTTGACGCAAAAACTCAAGATAATTCAAAGCCAATGACTCAAGATTACGCTTTGAATAAAGCAAAAGATGTCGTTATCGAAGATATCGACGACAAACCAATTGATTTAACCGAGATTCCATTTTAGTATGATATTGAAATTCACCGGCGACCCGTTCATTTTGCTCACACTAGTGTTTGTAGTTCTTAAATTACTTGGAGCGATTGTCTGGAGTTGGTGGTGGATTTTCTCTCCTTTGATATTTGAAATTGCGCTAATTATAATCATCGTTTCATACATAATAGCATTAAAGGATTAATATGCAAGAAGTAAAAGTTAGTAAAACAAAACTGCTCAGTACACTAAAAACAAATAGAGAAAAGCACGTTCAAATTTATAACGACGCACTCGAGGGCGTTAGAGTTGAATACAAAAAGCTCTTAGAAAAAGAAATAAAAAAACTAGATGACGGTAAATCAGTTAAAACTTCAATTAGTATTGAGATGCCACAGAATCACGAAGAGCAATATAATGAAGTTATTGATATGCTTGAGATGAGTATTGATGATGAAGTAACTCTTTCTCGTCATGAATTTCAGCAATATGTTCAAGATAAATGGATAAGTGTGTCTGAGAAGAACCTACTTCGATCGTACGCTTTAAGTAGTTCAAATTCACATCTTTATTAAGGGGAAATATATATGTCAAAAAGGCAACAAGGTTTTATAGAGGAATTAGTAGTCGTAGCACTAACACTAGTAGTGTTGGGCACGATATCAGCATTCGTGTTCTTTGGATTCTACTTTGCAACTAATCATCACAATGTTGAATTCACAGTTAATAAAGCTGAGCGCGTTGTTGATCGTGGTGGAAAGGATGCACGATATCTCGTATACACTGATAAGGGAACATACGAGATTACCGATTCATTGGTTAACGGTCGCTTCAACAGCTCCGATCTATATGGAAGTATCGTAGCCGGTAAGAAATATTCTTGTGATGCAATTGGATTCAGGGCTGGTTTTGTATCAGCATACGAAAATCTATTAAGTTGTAAGGAGATTAAGTGATGAGTACTAGAGCTAAATTTACGTGTAGTTCAGTCGAGATAACTGAGTACACAACGAAGGTAACAATGCGTCCAGTAATTGGTGGATCAAAGGAAAACGAAGAGTTTTTTAAAACAACTCCAAATGGGTTAATTGAACTTAACATAAAGAATGAAGAAGTTATAAAGATGTTTACTCCTGGTAAAACGTATTATATCGATGTTACTCCAGAGGTTGAGCAATGAGAGAGTTAATCACAACTCTAGCCTTCATTATATTCTTCGTTGGAATTATTATTCTTATGTTTACTTGGGTTAATAACTTTAGAAGTCATGAATGCTCGTGGTATAAAGAGCAAGACATTGTTTCGAGCCAAGTTCCATATCGATGTTTTGAGGAAGCTAAGTAATGGATTTGATACTTCTAAAACGAACTGATGGTAAAGTTCTACTCGTTCAACGCAGGGGAATTCCAGACGAGTATGAATTTAGGGGTATTTTATTTAAGAAGACTCGAAAGAAACGCAAGTTTTCATCGGGCACGGCAATAGTATTTGAACATGTGGAGAATAAGAATGAAGAACTACCACAAGTCTCTTGACGGTTACAAGGAATCGTCTCCGAAGATCATTAGGATTAAATCAAATGGTGAAGAGGTTGAAATAAAGCATTCACGAAGTATTGATGAGATATTTGATGGAATTGCGTCGTTACTAGGTTCAACAACTATATCTTGGACTGGAGGTGAAGTATGCCTTCACAAGAACTGTGTAGGCTGCAAAAATGGGACATGCAGTGGTGTTCATATGTTAAGTTGTCCCTGTAGAAGTTGCAATCCATTTTATACTGGGTAGAGTATAAGTGTTAAAATAAATATAGATAATAAAACATTCTTAAACAAAAATAAACATCATGAATGAACCCACTGCGATAAAAGACATACTAGAAAATAAATCTGAAAATCTGGAAAAGAAATCCGAGAAGTTCTTTTGCGAGAAGTGCAATAAGGAAACCGGACACCCAACTGAGTACCATGGAAAGAATGGTGGAGTTCGTGCTGGTGGTGGTCGTCCAAAGGGCAGTATTGCAAAATCAACTCGAACCGCACTTGAAGCAAAGAACAGATTTATTCAACGAGTTCAATCAAATGTAGATAAATTATTTGATGCACAACTTGATCTTGCAACCGGTGAAAAAGTTCTCATGGTTAAAATAACCGAAAGAGATGATGACGGCAAAATCAAGAAGATTTATCATGAAATCGTTGACGATCCAGAAATCATACTTCAGTACATGAACAACGAAGACGGGTACAACAACCGTGAGGATTACGAAAACATCAACACTGATGAAGAGTACTACTACATGACCGTCAAACCGGCAAACAATCAGGCAATTCAAGGAATGCTTGATAGGGCATTCGGTAAAGCTCCAGAGAAGATTGAAATTGAGGGTGGATTCTTCAAAGCCGAACAACTAAACATACAAATAATCCAACCAGAAAAGTTAGATAGTGGAAAAGACAGAAATATCATTGAAGTTGAGCGAGAAGCAGAATCTCGCTCTGACACTCCTGAATGATCCTCAAGTAGTTGAGCTCGATTTCGGTGGTGCTGCAGGTGGTGCAAAATCATGGACAGTTGCTCTGTGGATGATCTTGCAATGCAGGCAATTCCCTGGAATTCGTCTTGGTTTAGGTCGTAAGGAAATGACTCGACTTAAACAAACAACTCTCGTAACTATTCTTAGGGAGGTTCATCCAGTACTCGGAATAAAGGAATCTGAGTTTAGATTTAAGGGTGATTCAAACACGCTTATATACTCAAACGGTTCAGAGATACAGTTATTTGATCTCGCATATCAACCATCCGACCCAGACTTCGACACACTAGGATCGTTGAACCTCACTCACGTCATTATTGAGGAGGTTGGTGAAGTTAGAGAGAAAGCAAAGGAAGTGTTTGGTTCTAGGAAGGATCGATATTTAAATAAGGAATATGGAATCACTGGAAAGCTCGTGATGACTCAGAACCCATCCCAGAACTTCACCAGACAGCAATTCTACAATCCCTATAAGGCTTTAGGTGCTGGTGAATGGCAGAAGTGGCCTATAGGAAGCGTATTTATTAACGGGATCGAGAACGAAGCATATCGTGTATTTATTAAATCGCTTCCAACCGACAACCCATTTCTTAGTAGAAACTATATTGAAACGTTGAAGCGTCTTCCTCATAAGGAGCGAAAGCGTCTCTACGAGGGAAACTGGGATTACGCTGACGACGAGGATTCATTGTTTAGAAGTGATCTTCTTGATAGGATTGTTCGCTATAATCCAGCAGACGAGTTTAGTAATAACCCTCAAAAGTTTATTGGTGTTGACGTCGCCGATAAGGGTAAGGATAAAACTGTCGCGTCGTTGATAGTTGACGGTGTACTTGTTAAGCAGCAAAGATTAACCGTTGATACAACTGGCGAAAAGCCGATCTCATATTTACTTGCTGATGAATTAATCAAGTTTGCACAGTTAAATGGAATTACAATCCAGCAAGCCAAGAACATCGCAATCGAAGGTAACGGTGTTGGTGTTGGTATGAGGGATGCTATGAGACAACGCGGATGGTTCATATCAATATACGAGGCAACGTCTAAATCTCGAAGTAAAGGTTACTATGATCTTCAACTAGATATGGACGCGGGAAAAGCATTAATATCTGGTGATCTTCCATCACTAGATGAATTAAGACGCCAACTTATGACGCACTCGTTTGAGATGAACGATAGACTTGAGCCGGTCGTTCTCACTAAAAAGAAGATTAAGGAAGTTCTCGGATATTCTCCAGATGACGCTGACTCGTACATGATAGCTAACTGGTGCCGTAGAGGCGGTGTTGCTGCAAACGATCCGAAGATGGACCAATCAAGAATTATATTCTAGGCTATTTACAAAATACAAAAAGCGTGGTATAATACTATATAGAATCAGTTAATAACTGATCGCCAAGCGCAAAATTATGACACTGCTAGCAAGTGATACTTTCCTACTAGTAGAACAACAGCTAGCCTCTGGAAAAAATAATAGTCCTCGATCGGGACTATTTTTATTTCATGAAAAATAGGGGCTCTCAAACATTATATTTTAATGTATAATTAAAGTAGTTAAGGAAAGGATATACCATGAATATAAAAGAGTACAAGGGTTATAAAATACGAACTCGTAAAAGTAGCACTGGCAAGGTTATCGAGGCGGTCGTATTAGGTCAGAATGCATATTTTAGAACTATCAAAAGCGCTAAATCTTTTATTAATTCAATTGTATAGTTGTAAAGAAGGGATATATTATGAAAGTTGGAAGTAAACACAACGAAACCAAGGAACTTGATATTACAGAAATAGCTAAACTTATTCGAAAGGATATTAAGGAATACCTTGGAGATTTAAAAGTTAAACCAAGCGTTCGAATTAAACGATTTTCAATGGGACAATCAATAAACGTCGAGATCGATGACACTGGATTTCCATACGATTTCCGTCAGAATATGAGGACTGTTATCATGGGTATAATTGAACAGTACAATTATGATGATTCAGATCCAATGACTGATTATTCATATGTAAGATTTTATAGTCACGTTACAATAAGTTAATAATTTCCTGGAAGATTATTGAGCGTAGTAGTGCTGGTAGTAATATTGTATGACTCGTCTACTATGAGATAGCTACATGGGTAGTTCGACCACTGACGTTGCTGCTAGCACCATACGCTCAATACGGACTCGATCACTCGGGTCTTTTTTTATTATTATACATAAAAACTATTTACATTTAAGCACAGACAATATAGAATAAATCTAAGATTGATTGAATGCATATCGATCTAGCACCTGAAACAGCGTCACTACGTATTTACCAAATCAATCGGGGATAGATTAGTTACTCACCCGTGCTATCAGCGAGATAATGCAGATTGAAGAGGTACACAATAACATGATGTCTGTTAGAATAGTTAAGAACGATACAGGACGAGGGCGTGCGTAAAGCCTAGTAAACGTTGGCTAGGTATGGGTAACGATCAAATCGTTAAAGTTCTTTGTTAAAAGCTTCGTGATGATCTATCTTAGGGTTGATGGTTCAATCTAGAGCTTGCTGGTAGCATATAGCGTGGTGGAGAAACCACAATGAGTCGTTCGATTCGACGAGAGGTTCGATTCCTCAGATCATCTTGCTTTTAATTCATAAATAATCCGGGACTGCGAGCCCGGATTATTTTTATTTACTTATGGTTTAAATTGATGTATAATCAAAGTAAGCATAAGGAGGGTATATCTATGCGAAATCATGCAATCCCAGGTTTTGGGACACAACGAAAGAGTCGGTACTACATGGACCCGACAGCAGTAAACGGACCAGTAATTATAAAGAAGAAAGCCGATCCTAAGTTGCTAGAAAAGAACAGGGAACAAATCGAAAAGAATCATGAAAGCTATAAACGTCGTCAACAGATAATTGAAGCGCGTGAAGCTATGATGATTAAAGCGCATAAAAAGGAAATGCAGCAATTTATTGTACAACAATAGTGTTTTGATGTATAATTAAAATATAATCTAAATGAGGATATATTATGATTAAAACAGCTAGAGAAATAAACGAACAAGTCAAATCATCAGTCGATACTGAGATAAACAAGATTAACAGTAATGTTGTTCTTGACGATAAACTTGTTGAACGTAAAAAAGAAGTTGAATTCGAGCTCACATCACTGCTACTTGATATTCAACAGAAATCTATTTAAGGGGAAAATATGGATTCAGAAGATTTTGCACTTGCTGCGATCGCAATCGTTATTCTTGCGGTATGTGTTGGTTTAATAGGTAACGTTATAAGCAGCTCAATGAGATTTGATAAGTGGGAGTCAGAGTGCAGAACTCAATCAGGACTAGTCGTTAAAACATCAGATTCTCGATATGAATGCAATATAAACGGTAAGTTCGAAAAACTACGCGGATATGAAAACGAGTAAAGACACGAGAGAAGAAAAATTAAATGTCTGAGAACTATAAATCAGGTCGTAAGATTAAAGAAGAGATTAATCAATATAGATACGATCGATTTGAGAAGTATATGCAGATGGCTGATGATGAAGTTCTCACTAGAGAACTAGCTATAGCTGCTTTTAGAGACGAAGATACTTATTTATTGTGGACTGGAGAGCAAGATGACAACTAAAGATGAGTTGCGAGAGAAGATTTGTAGTGTGTTCGGAGTATATCCCGATGAGCTCGGGTACGTTATGCCGATACACCTTGGCAACCATGAAGCGGAGAAACTTGAAGCCCTCATCACCTCCGAGGTCCGCCAAGCAAGATTGGATGAGTTTCACTGGTTCACGGACAATTTCATCCATCTATTTGCAGGACGAGAAAATGACGAACTACATCGAAAACTACTTGAACATGGAGCGGCTATCGAAGCAGAAAGGAAGAAGCATGGGTAAATGGACTGCTACGTTTGGCACTGGTATATGCCCTGAGTGCGGAGTTCAGTTTGTAAAGCGTCAATCTCGCTCGAAGTACTGTGAGAAATACGAGTGTTACCAAAAAGGGAATTACAAGCTTGCAAAAGCACGAAAGGTAAAGAATAAGACTATGAACACATCAACCTACACATATGCAGATCTACAGCAAGAAGCAAAGCGTTTAGCTATAAAAATCGTCAAGAAGCATGTTGATTGGGAAATTAAAGCCAACAATATCCAAGAGAGAACTAGAGAGTGGTATCTATTGACCCACCTGGAGCATTCAGTAGAACAAGAAAACTTCAATCGCGACTTTGGCGGAGAAGTCGATGACTGATATACGAGATGAGCTACACCAATATGCAAAAGTTGTCAGCATGTTTGCTTATGCCACAATTTATCCCGCATCATTCGCAGAATGTTAAAGCTGATGTTTCAACAACATGTCCAGATGCCACAAGTGAAGGAGCTTACTTCGTTCGAGGTTATAATGATGATGGAAGTGCTGTGTGCGGATTCGCCTTCTATAACGCGTGTCCTTACTACGAAGCTGTTTCTGCCGACGATCCTATGTGCTTTAAAACAACTCCCAAAAAAGTTGAAAAACCAAAGCAGCAAGTTAAAAAAATTGAAGTTAAACCAACTAAGAAAGTCTCAAGTTGCGCACAATGATAAGGTCAGACGTTAAAAATGAACTAATCAATAGTCTTGAGAGTACTCGAACAATTAGAGGTACACTCAAGGAAGCTGGTTGCAGAGATACTACGATTACGGAATTGTACGATGCTTTAGTTGATCATATGATGTTGTCAGTTGATCGTTACGTTGTATCAATTTTAGAGAGTATAGAAAATACAGCAGATAGCGCTGGTAATATAAACGTGGAGATTTTAAAATTTATGGTTAATAACGACAGTACGAAAAAGGCTAGAAATAAAGCAATGAGAATATGGCGCGATCTTAAGGACCGTAATGGATACACCGATGACGTCGATAAGACGATTAAAGAAGAAATAATAAAAACATGGACAGAAATAATTTTAGAAGATGAGAAAGAGAAATAGAAGAGAGTATAACGCTCGAAAAGAAGTGAGACATAGGATTGATCGATTAAATCGCGAAACTCAAAATGATTCAATCGACAAGAGTCGTTCATTTATCAGCATGAATATCGCTGAGAATAAACTTCATCTTAGACTTAAAAATATTCGTGAAAAGCAGAAGGCTTTAGATATTGACGAGAAGGAAGCTAAAGAACAAATCGACGAGATTAAACAAAAACGTGCTGAACTTGGCTATGAGCACGAGATAGTTATAACAGAACACGCCATGCTTAGGTACTGCGAGAGATATTTAGATATAGATATGAATCAAGTATATAACAACATTCTCAAGCTTCCAAAGAAGGATATAACGAAATTTGGTAATACTATTGTTACTGTATATCCGTTAGATGACGAGAAAATAACGCTTGAAGATTTAAACTTGTAATGTTTACTTTATTTTTACTTTGATGTATAATTAAAAGTGTTAAGGTAAAAGAAAGGATATACCATGAAAGTAACACATATAAAAGTAATCGATCTAGGCGCTCCTCAAAGCGTTAACGTAAGGTTCAAGTAATGTCAGTCGTTAAGGAATTGATTGTTCTTAATGTTGGTCCAATGGGACCATCAAAGAAAACTGATTATAGTTATCGAAGGATTGGGTTTAAGTCAGTTGATGAAACAGATAAGACTAACTATAGCTTAAATCTAACGTATTATCCAAACAATCCAAAGCAATCAAGTCGATGGGAATCGATGTGTAAGCCAGGAAACGTTATTAAATTAACGATGCAGGATAAGAACCCAAAGAACGTGGATCAATTTAAAACTCCAGAATTGATCAAAAACGTTGCAGCCTCTAAGGAGGAGATCACTAAAGACAACGTAAATAAGAGTCTTGTTCAAATCGAAATTGATAAGATTCGAACGTCACTAACCGTAATTGAAGATAATTTGTAGGGTGGGGGAAATGAACGTATCTAAAGTGAGCATATCAGCAGAGACGCAGAAGCGACTTAACTCAGCATATCCGTTGAGTAAGGAAAGAAAGAACGAAATTCGCGTAGAGGGAATTAAGGAACTAATCAGATCACGACCAAGTGGAGCGCTATTCGGTATTGGTGAACTTGGACGAGCGGCTGGATATAAAATTCCGGCAAAGGGCTTTGTTGATATGAGCAGTTTTGAAAAGCGTCAGTATTGGTCAGCTCAAGCATTGCTTAAGCGATTGCATGATCAGGATATCGTTAGAAAGCATATAAAAAACGGTCGACTATCACCATACACTATAGTCGAAGACGAACAAGCAGTTGCAAAGCAGTCCAAAACAATCGTCGATACAACTACAACCGCTTTGGAGAGTTTTAAATCTCATCATAATCTCGATGATAATTTCGTCGAAGTACCGCAAGAGGTAACCAAAATTCCATCAAATGTCCACGATGTTATTGACAATAAAGATTGTTATCACATTGAGTTCACTCTTACTCGTCGATCAGAACTTGGTGATTATGGCGCCAAGAAGGTCGCATCACTCGATATTTCAGATACATCACTTGATCGTATTAAATATATGATTGATCAACTCATAGAAAACGTGAGGTAAATAACCGTGACTAAGTTATATGAAATTGATCGAGGTTCTAAGATTTACGTTGATGAGATATCTCAGACTGACAGTGACGGCAATCATCAATTAATATTAAACGCGGTTGTAATATTTGATCATATCGATGGTTTATATTCATACTGCTACGTTGAAGATCACGAGGATGTTATTGTGCATCTTCATTCTTCAACACCGCTGGAGGAGTACAAAGATGGCTTTACAATCAAGTAACAACTATTATTTTACTTTTGGTCAAGGCCATGAGTTTGATGGCTACTACGTAAAACTTAATGGTGAATGGATGGAAACACGCGAGAAAATGTTCTCAAAGTTTGGAAGCAATTGGGCATTTCAATATACTCATGATGATTGGTTCGAAAATGGTGTTTCACAAGCTCAGAAGTACGGTTACAAGGAACTAGATTTTAGTACGTTAGAACAAAAGCGCTAGTGTACTAATTAGCGTTAACGGATTATAATAGGTGGGTAATGAAGAGTAATCTTAAGACTAAAGAGCAGAAGGCGATTCAACACTTCTGTGAAAAATACGGTGCAATTCCGCAGATGTCAATATTTCCTAACATACGATTTAAAATAAGGAAGACAGATAAGGAAGTTGTTAAAAGTTTAGCGCATCTCATCTACGAATATGAGCAAGACGTCGATGAGAGCAAGAAAGCTGAACTATCGGAAAAGAAAAGGAAAGAGAGGGAGGAAAAGTGGAAACCAATCACCGAAAGGCGATAATCATGCGCGGCATTCCAGGATCTGGAAAGTCAACGTATTCGAAGAAGTTAGTCGATCAAGGATTTAATCGAGTCAATAAGGATGAGATTAGGTATATGATCAATAACTACAAGTTGAACAACGCCGACGAGGAGTTGGTTCACTCAATCCAAACACAAATAATTGAGAGTTTTATCGATGCAGGTAGAAACTTCGTTGTTGACAATACTCACACTAAGCAAAAGTATGTCGATGAGTTGATTACAATAATTAATCATCATTCAGGATATACAGACTACGCTTATGAGATTGAAGTTAAAACGATTGACGTTCCACTAGATGTTGCACTTGAACGGAACGCAAAGCGGGAGAACCCAGTTTTCGAAGAGGTGATTCGAAGAATGTACGATCAATTAAACTCATGATATAATATAAAAGTTGAGATTGATCAAGCAGTAATAATAGTCGCAAGATAGCGGCTATTATATTTTTTGTATAATTATTATAGATAAAACAAAAACCTTATGAATATACTTGACAGAGCTCGCCAAATAATTGGAATCGATAAACAGTCCAACTCAATGGGGGACAATATTGATGGTAAATCTTTCCTTAAGTATGGTGGGCGAAAGGTTATGGACCTTGATATTGCGAAGGTTAGAATGTCTGATGCAGAATTTTACACTGGCTATTCATACGCTGCAATCAACAACCGCGCTAACAAGACAAGCCAGCTCGCACTTTCTTCGCTCAAGACTGAGGCAGCTCAATCAATCATGGACGTCGCTAAGAAGAATAGAGAGCTTGTACTCCATCCCTACCTTAAGTTAATCCAGGATTCAAACGAGTTCTCAGAAAACGAATTCTGGTATGAAATAAGTACGTACCTCGATCTTGAGGGTGTTTACTACTTGATGGCAGTTCGTACTGTTGCTGGCGACGTCGTTGGAGATATTCAATACTTTAAACTACTTAATCCGTATGATATTAATCGAGTCGTTAATAAGGAGACGTTCGAAGTCGGTGGTTACATCGAAACTCGAGATGGACAACAGCGCGTTATACCTCGTCAAGAAATTATTGAGGTTCGTAAGCTAAATCCATTCAATAGAAACAACACTTACTCTATGACTGACGCAGCTAAGGAGTCACAGTTTGCTCTTAAGCAAGCCGGTGATTATACTCGTCACTCGTTGAAGAATAACATGGCAGCACCAGGAATCATATCAACCGATGTGCTTCTTGATCCTGAGATGTTTACAAACTTCGTCTCTCGCGTTACAAATCAAGAAAAGGGTCTTCCATTATTTGGTAATGGTGCTGGTTCGATTGCGTGGGATTCAATGCAGATTGATATGGACAAAGCTGCGCTTGGTGAAATTAATGAGATTAATAGATCAACTCTATTTGCCGTTTCCGGTATGTCAAAGACAACCATGGGAATAGAGGAATCTGGTACTACTCGAGATACATCTAAGGTCCAAAAAGATAAGTTGATTGAAGATCACATTATGCCTCAACTTCAAATGATTATTGACGCATTCAATCTTGACTACAAGAGATACTACGCTTCAGAGTATAAAAAGACACAATTTAGAATTATTATTGACAACCCTCTTGGAGTTGATAAAGACACAGAGATTAAAGATATCGAAATCGCGAATGATTCTTATAAACTATATGATTCACTTATCGCAGACGGTTACGATCGCGACATAGCATCAAAGTATGCATCAGGCGAAATATCACTTGAAGAACTTGGTGAACCAACTAACGATCCTCGTCCAAATCCAATTATTGAGGCTGCTATGTTGCGTGCTGGTCAAACTCCACAAAATGGTAACGTAGCTCCACCATCTGAAAGCGAGGCTGGCAGCAGCCAAGGTTTTTTAGATCATAGTCACGATCACGAAGTTGAGTATAAGCAAGACTTGATAGAAGTTAGTAACTCGTTAAGCGATGAAACTAATAATGCGATAAGTCAACAACAAGCGTCTCTTCAGAACACTATTACAAACATTGAGAACAGAGCTGTTTCTTCAATGATTGATCGAATAGCTAAAATAAACAATGCATTCGACTCACAGAGCGATGTTATAAAACAATCTGAAAAGAACGAATATGAAAAAGACTTAGCAATGGCTATCGCCGCATATTACCTCGTTTTATTCCCAATATACGGTCAGCAGCTTACTAGCAAACGAGCGTCTGAGTTTGGAACTCTTGTATCATTCAAGATGAGCAAGACTATTGAGAAATACATAAAATCAAATGCGAACAAAGCAGCTAAGAGTCACATAAATACGATCGTTGATGATATTCTTAAAGCTGCAAAGAATTCTTATGATGAAGCCGTTGAAGATATTGCGTCAGCGTTGAAAGCTGCTGGTGATACTCCAGCTGATGAGATTTATGCACTCGCTAGAAAGCAAGCTCTTGAAGGTGCATCACAGCAACGAATTATCTCAAACATTACTAAGAAGTATCAGGATATCTCTAAGGATAGAGCTAAGACAATAGCTCGAACTGAAACGAACAGAGCATTTACTCAGTCTCAGTATCAAGCCGATATTCAATTTCTTGATGAATCAGGGATGATTGAAACAGCTTACAAGCAATGGCAAACTAGAAGTGATAATCCATGTCCATATTGTTTGGAATTAGCTTCACGACCACCAATTCCATTCACACAGAATTTTGAAGATTTAGGTGGTGAGTTAAGCTATGTCTACACCAAGAAGGACGGTACTAAAGTTGTTAGAAAGCTTCCAATTAATTACGAGGCTCTCTCAGCTGGAAACGCTCACGTCAACTGCGCGTGTCGATACGTTTTAGTTATAAAATAGATAAGGAGATAATATATGGCAGTCAAGTCAATAAAAACAATTTTAAAGTTATCAACAAACCCTCATTATAAATTAACTGATGAGGAAATCCAGGTGCTTAGAGAGTATCAGGAAAGTCAGCAAGATCAGGGACGACATAGAAACGTAAAGACTGTTGACAAGCATTCATACAACATGAAGAAACACAGCACGGAGCTTGAAAATGAATAAAGAAAATAATCTTATAGAAATCAGGTGCCCGTTCGAAAAGAAGAGTAAGGTCGATAATAATATATATAAATGTAATAGGGTATGTGTTGAGGTAACTCCAGGCTCATCTGGACGTGCACGATGTAGAAGCTGTCATTTGTTCTTCGAGTTTGAAGTCGATAGGCAAGCACAACTAACTACTGGTGTAAAGGTTCAAAAGCTTGAGGAATCTCAAACATAAATTAAACAATGGAAAATATACCACAAAATAAATATCCAATTCAAGTAGTCGCAGTTGATCCAGACGGAAACTTTATTCCGTTAAATGAGAATCCACTTGTTGTTCAAGTTCAAGGTGGCGGTGGAGGAGGATCTGCAACAGCTTCAAACGGTCTTCACGCGGTTGGTAGTGACATTAGACTTGGCGGCGATTTAACTGAAGCAACTGATGTTATCGCGCGAGGAAATACACTGATTATTGGAAATAAGCCACTATCAGAAATTGGAACTGGAGTTGTAAACCTTCTAGCAATAAACGGTAACGATTCAATTCAACTTGCATCTGTTGCAGCTGATGGTCTATCTATAAACGTGCTAGATTTAACACCAAATTCAACTCAGGTTTGTTTATTTTCTCCAAACGGAACAAAGTATCAAATTCTTGTTGACGACGCCGGCGTATTATCTACAACAGCAGTTTAGCACAGTAGATAATTTAATTTGCTATTATTTGTATAATAGTATCAGATGCCGTAAGAGCTTACGATAAAGACAGAAAGAGCGTCAAAACACTTTAACAAAAACAAAACTTCCTATAAGGAAAACACATGACAAAAGTTAAAAAAAATCATGTGGGTCTGCTTGTAGAGAAAAACGCTTTTGTAGACAAGGGAGATGGTCGCCTTGAATTTCCAAATGGTATGGTTATCATTGACGGAAACGAACTTAGAAACGGATATAAGTATGACATGGAATCCATGGACATTACTGAATATCAGGGACAAGTTACAGCTGATCACATCGACAAACTAGAGAATGTTATCGCTGGTGTTGAAGGTGTAGAGAAGCAAGGCAATCGAGTAATAGTTCGCGCTATTAATTACCTTGTAAACGAGTCAGCGTTAGGAAGACTAGCCTACGACTTGGCAGTAAACGCAAAAGTTCCAACGAACTTTTCAGTTGAAACCTACGGTCCGTGGCCAGATAGTTCTGACGACACTTACTATAAGGCTAAGCTCATTGGATTAAGTCAGGTTGTTGTTGGAAACAGCAAGAGCGCAGTACTTAACTCAGTAGTAAAAAACTCTCTTGAGCAATCTAAAAAAGATGGTTTAGACACAGCTGAATTGGAAAGTATGCTAGAAAGTGAACTTGAAATATCAGTTAACGCTAATCATACTACCGAGGAAGATGAGCCCACTGAGTCAAAGGTTGAAAAACCAAAGACTAAAAAAATAAATAACAAAAAAGAGGAAAACGACGAAATGAAATTCGTAACAATCAAGAACAGTCGCGACTTCCCAGTAACGGTTACTTACAAAAATGCAGCCGGTGACAGCGTTAGCGCTACACTAGAAGCTGGTAAGACAATCGATGTTGCTGAAGAGCAAGCAACTGCAGTTGAGACACAAATCAACGCTGCACAAGCTCCAATTGACGAGACTGCTCAAGCTACAGCAATCGCTGAAGCTGTAAAGAACGCGCTCGGTCCAGTACAAGCTGGTTATGATGAGCTAAAGGAAGCTTTCAACAAGCTTGCTACAGAGCCTTCATTCAAGCCTGCCGGTGCTGCAAACAGCGCTGACGACAAGAAGTACGACGGTCTTTCTTACCGTGAACTACACGGCAAGCAGATTAACGCTGCTTGGGAATGGCTAAAGAACGGACGTATCGAAGCTGTCCAACAACTAAACGAAATTAACGAGGTTAACCTAGCTGCCCTTAAGGAAGCTGGTAAAGTAGAGAACTCTCTAACTATCTCTGATTTCGGAAACTTCGTTATCTCTCCAGAGCTTCTAACTGACATTGTTGGTCACCGAAACGACTACACTGCTCTTATTGACGCTACAAACTGGCAAGATACACTATCACTTGAGTTCGCATGGCTTAAGAGAAGTGGCGATATCAACATGCAAAACGTTGAGTTCTGTGATGACGACGCTAACGGTAACCTAAAGCCAATCTCAGAATACTCAGCAACACCAGTTGTATCAAAGCTTGAAGAGCTAGCAGCTGTTACACCAGTTTGTAACGCAGCAACTCGATTCCTAGCTGTTGATCTACTTGGTGACGTAGCTCGTGGATACCGAAACGACTACGACCGCAAGCGTGCGCAACTAATCGTTGCTCGTCTTGAGCAAGCTCTTGAAGCTCACCCAGAAAACTCAGTTGTTTACGATGTAAACCCTGCAGTTGACGCTCTAACAGACTGGGTTGATGTTTGGGCTAAGATCGCTACTGCGACACCTAACGGAACATTTATCTTTAACACACAAACTTACGCTGAAATCCAAAAGCGAGCTGTACAAGCTGGTGTATCTGGACCTCTAGCAAACATTTTTGTTACTGGTAACGTTCCAACAATCTTCGGTCGGCCATTTATCGTTCTTCCAAACGATCTAATGCCTTCACTAAACACTGCTGAAACTGTAGCAATTGAAGTTGACGGTACAACTGTTACTGTTAACCACGCTGTATTCTACTTCGATCTAAACAACTTTACCGGTCGCACAAGCGGTGGTCTAAGCTACGATCTATCAACAGAAGCAGCATACGAAGATAACGGTACTGTTAAATCTGCATACCAACGAAATGAACTTGTCCTTCGTGGATCATTCTTCCGTGGTGGTGCTGTCCTAGATGACGGACAAGTTTCTGGTCTTCTAGCTAACGGCGTATCTTAATCTTTTAAGATCAAAAACAAAAAATAAAATATAAGGACAACTAGAGTGGATCTTGCAAAATACGAAGAGCTAACAGGAATTACTGTTTCAGAATCTGAGGAAGCTGCGTACCAAGCACAGATCCGACGCACTCAACGCATGTTGGAAACAATGCTTGGATTCACTCTAGATCCTTCAAAAACAAACACGAACTTTTACAATGAAGTGGGCAAAACATCAACAAATTGTTTTTGCCCAGATGTATCAACATCAGATCTTCTTCCTCCAGATCCAGTTATAGGAGCTTATCGTCTATATCGATATAATAAGCTTGACAAGTACTTCTTCGTCGACCCTTTCACAAATGTTCACGCGGTTAAACTCGTTTTCATTAAAGAGGGAAGCGATGGAACTGATGTAACAATTAAGACTTTCGATAGTGACGATATACGTCTTCAAATTGGACGAGATGGAATAGGAAAATATATTCAACACTGTGAAACATGTCTTTGCGTCTGTGAATGCGAAACGTGTGTTCAACTTGCTGTCGATGCTGACTGGCTATTTCAAGATGAAATTCCTGATGATCTTCTCTACGTTTGGGCTGATATGATCACATATCAAGTAGATTGTAAGAAGGACATTAAGTCAGAATCAATTACCGGACATAGTTACACTAAATTCGATCAAGTATTACCAGAGACGGAGCCACAAAATCTAGCAGTAATTAAAAAATACGCTGGTCCTTACGGTTCAGTTTCGGTAATGCCACTATGATCTGTAATTATAAAGATAATATAACGTTCTACGATTACGTTGTCGACGGTTATGGCACTGAAAGATTCAATCTTACAGCAGTAGTTCCATCTATGTTCTTTCAGAACACCGGATGGGCCGAAGCTGGAAACATGGTAGCAGTTGAATCAGATGCGTATGCATACGTCGATCCAGAAAATGCCTTCGTTAAATCAAACTTCAATCGACTTGAAGGAATGATGATCGAAGCTAATCCAATGGGTGATTTATACGAATCTAGAACATGGTACAGAGTTATTGACGTAACTGTTGGTCAGGATAAACTACTTTGTAATAAAATTGACAACATAGTTGTGAGATTGAAGAAAACAACGGAGATTCCGCAATATGTCAGTTAAAATAAAAAGCAACGTACGCAAAATAATATCTGACACTGACGTTAAAGTTAACGTCGCAATCAGGTACGCGCTTGAGGATATAGACGATATGGCCTCTCCAAATACTCCTAAGGACAAGGGAAACCTTCGTAGAGATACGCTTAAACAAGTTCTGGGAAAACGCGGAACCATAATGTGGAAGAAGGAATATGCAATCTATCAAGAAGAGAAGCAATTCGGACGATATACGACGCCTGGAACTGGACCGCACTTCGCAAGAAATGCTGTTAAAAAGGCGATTGATAAATCAGCTGAGTACTTCAAGAGGGCTGGACTATGACAATAGCTGAATCATTCGTAGATTATCTTGAAGAAAAAGGTGTTGGAACATTTGGGCAAAACATATTCATTGGTGAAGCGCCTATGACAAATAAAGTCACCGATCCTATTTGGTGGGTGATAGAGTCTGGTGGAAGTAAACTCGTCAAAGCAATGACAGGTGAAAGTATTAAGCAATATACGCTAAATCTTTACCGACGAGATAGAGACTATAAACTCTTAAGCCAAACTCTATTCGATCTAGGAGAAGAACTCAGCTGTTCCAATTGTGTTCAACTCCAAGACTTTGAAACCGTAGAAATTGAAGTTACATCATTTCCAATTGATCAGGATCTTGATTCTGAAGATAGAAAAATTGGTTTGCTTCAAATAAATATAAAAACTTATAAGGAGTGTTAAGAAATGGCATTAGTAAGAGGTCCATTCAACGTTCAATGGGGTGGTAACACACTATTGGATATATCAGAAATTTCTCTGGACTACTCTGTCAACTCTAACGATTACTCAACAATTGATAATCGTACATACACAATCGATGGAAGCATTACAGCTTCAGTATCACTTACGCTACTAGCGAGTGATGTTGCTGCTCTAGCTGCTGTTCTACCTCAATACCACGTACCTAACGGTGGACAAATGTCAAGTGGTGAAACGGTAAACAACGCAGATGGTGCTATCGACGTAGTTGCTGCAAGTTGTGATCAAGAGGCCGTGTACAACGACCTTGACGTTATCGCTTGTGGAAATCCTGGACAAGTGTTCCGACTTAAGAACGCTCGTACTCGCATCGATTCAATGGAGTTCGCAGATAACGCAATTCGTACCGTAACAGTTATGTTCCTTGGAGAACCAGATCAAGGCGTTGCCAACGTTCAATTCTTCAAAGAAGGTACCATTAGCGTAGTAAGTTAATAAATAAAAAGAAAGTAATACCGATGAGTTTATATAATCTATCTGACAATGTTAACGATAACTTCCAATTTCAAGTAGAGGGTAAACGCTATTCAATGCGCTACCCTCTAGTTAAAGAAGTCGAAGAACTAAAATCAGTTCAAGATGATCTTGAGCAAGCAAAACGAGACAAGAATGACACTCTAGTTGAAGAACTAGAAAACAAACTTGAAGACGTTATGTACTCATACATTTCTGGTGATGACGAAGGTCAAGAAGATATTCGCGCAGTAATGGACAGACAGAACGTAAAAGTTATGCAAAACTTCGGCAAGATGATTCAAGCCGAGCTTGGTTTAGGTAAATAGATTTGAATGGCAGAAATAAAAGTCACGAAGCTGGAGTCAGCTTCAAAGCTTAATAAACGAGAACTGTACGCGTCAATTGCATACATGTACCCTCAGTATACGCTTAAGCAAGTACAAGCATTACCAGCTCGTGACGTTATTCTGCTATACGATCAAGCAAGAAAACTTCAAGCAATGAACTATATAAATTTAGTTCACATTGCAGCCGCACCACATACAGATAAGGGTAAAGCGGTTAAATCACTATTAAATGAATTTCAGAAAATATTAAAGGACTAACATGGGACCAGGAATAAGTGGCGGATCAGTTGTATGGATTCTCGATGCTGACACTGGTCAATTCGATAGGGCTTTAATATCTTCTGAAGCAAAAGCTAAAGACTTTGGTAAGAGCGTTCAAGCAAACGCTCAAAAACCCGTCCAATCATTTGGACAAACATTAAAAGGTATATCTTCACAAGCATCAACAGCATTTGGTAGCGTTGCAAATAGCATAGCAGCTGTTGGTAAGATTGCGGTTGGTGTATTCACTGGCGGCGCATTAAGTCTTGGTGTTTTCATCAAACAAGCATCTGATTTGCAAAGTATTCGAGCGTCGTTCGAATCGATGACTGGATCAGCCAAGCAAGCAACTCAAGTCTTGCAGCAACTAAACAAGTTCTCATTTGAAACTGCGTTCTCAAGCAGTGATATTAACAATGCCGCGAGAACGTTGCTTGGTGCTGGACTTCAAGTAAAAGATCTTGGTGCAACGCTTAAGAATATCGGTGATATCGCTGGTGCGACAGGTGCAAACCTTGGTCAATTGACTCTACCGCTATCACAATCACTTGCTCGTGGAAAACTTCAAACACAAGACTTCTATCAAATCCTAAACTCTGGTGCCGGTAAACTTGGACAGGTTCTTAGAAAGGAGCTTGCAGAACGAGGTTTTAAAGACTTCGGAAAAGCAATGGAAGACGGTAAAATTACATCAAAGATTCTATTCGATGTAATTGCTAAGTCAGCGAGAAAAGGCGGATTCGCATTTCAAGGTGCTATTAAACAGTCTAAAACATTTAGTGGTCAAATGAGTAACCTCCAAGAAATGATTGGAAACGTCGCACTAAAGATTCTTGGTGTAAATAAGGCAACTGGCGAAATTGATCAAAAGGGTATATTTGCAAAGTTGAGCAAAGCTGTCCAAGATGCGACAGAGTGGCTGAGCAAAAACCAAGATACAATTGCTAAAGTTGCAAAAGTTATTATTGACAACGCTGTACCAGCTATTACAGCTATCGGTGTTGCATTTACAGTTGCAAAAGTTGCGGCTATTGGATTCGCTATCGCCGCGTCTCCAATTAGTGCCGTGTTCTTCCTGATAGCTGGTGCAATAACTGCATTAGTTGCTGTTGTTACGTTCCTACAGGTTAAGTTTAATATATTTGGTAAAACGTGGGACTTCATAAAATCTACTTGGGGTCAAGCTGTATCATTCTTTCAAGGTATCTGGAAGGGAATCTCAAAAGCATTCGGTGATATTGGAAAATGGTTTTCTGATCGCTTTACAGAAGCAAAGAACGCTATTATAAAAGCATTTAATGATATAGTGAAATCAGTTAAAAAATCATTCGATAAAATGAAGAAATTTATTGATGATCACAAAGAAGCATTAACTAATATTGGAATTGTTATTGGAACGCTTCTTCTACCTAAGTTTACACAACTCGCTATACAAGCAACTAAATCACTTGGAAAAGTTATTGCTCAATTCACGTTAATGGGAGCGTCCGCAACTAAGAACGCTGTGATCAGTTCTGCCGCGTGGATTAAATCAGCAGTCCTATCATCAGCCGCATTTATCAAGGAAATTCCAAAGATAGTAGCGCAATTTGTAATTGCATCAACGCAAGCAGTTATAAACTCAGTTAAAGCAAGTGCTGCTTGGATTAAGTCAGCAATCGTATCAGCGGCTCAATGGGCGGTCGCAGTAGCAAGAATTGTCGCTGGATTCGTTCTAATAGGTGTACAAGCGTTAATCGCTGGTGGAAAGATCGCTGCCTCGTGGTTGCTAGCAATGGGACCGATAGGATTAGTTGTAGCAGCTGTAATTGGCGCGGTTGCACTTATCATCGCTAACTGGGCTAAGGTAAAAGCATTCGTTGGTGGAGTTTGGACTGCCATCGTGAAATGGGCTCAAGGTGCATGGAAATCAATTCAAACAACATTTGGACGCGTTGCGAGTTGGTTCGGTGGTATATTTGGTGGCGCCGTATCAGCAATAAAAGGTGCATTCTCAAGAGTTATAGGATTTTTCCAAGGTATTTGGACTTCAATTAAATCAATCTTCGGTAAGATTGGTAAATCAATCGGAGACGCTATCGGTGGAGCGTTTAAAGGTGTTATTAACGGCATTATTGGATTCGTTGAAAGTACAGTAAACGGTGTTATTAAATCAATCAATGCAGTTGCAGAGGGAATTGATAAAGCACTTCCTGGTGATCAAAGTGGATGGAGAGTACCGCAAGTTAAACTCCCTCGACTTGCTGATGGAGGAATTGTAATGCCACGAACTGGTGGAACCGCAGCAATTCTTGGTGAAGCTGGACAAGCAGAAGCTGTTATTCCACTATCTAAACTAGATAACATGATAAATGGCACCGGTGGAAATGGTATAACAAACAATATAGATACAATCAACATTGGTACAGAGGTCGATGGTGAAAGATGGCTAAGCAGATTAACTCGAGAATCTGAGCTACAAGCTAGGGGACTAAGTAGAGGATTACAGCGATGAATTTAACAGACATTTATTTTAATGATGAAAACCTCAACGACATTATTGGTTCGAGGATTATTAATCACAACTTAACCAATCTTCCAGATCGAGACGTAAAAATTTACACAATAGCACGATCAAATAGTTCTGTCGTTACATCAGCTGGATTTATTAAGAAGGATTTAACGGTTGATTTCTACATTAAGGGTTGTGATCGAACTGAAGGTGAAAGCATCTTATCAAGATTAAAAATGCTCACTCAATGTAAGAATAAAGATCTTCAGGTTTATCAAGGTATTTTTTACGATACAACCGGTGATGATGATTATATTGGTGAAAGTATAATCTTTAAACAATCAACGCTACAAGGTACTTCAATGCAATGGTTTGGTGGAACTTGTATGATTACACTAAGTTTTGTTACAGCTGAACCAATAGCTTACGGTACGAGTGATCAAACGCTTAATAGCTCTACTAAAACCACATCAACGCATAGTATAACTCTAACCGATGTAAAGGGTACGTTTATAGAACAATACCCAAGGTTTGAATTAACATACAACTCAGTCACGTACGGTTCATCATCTGAGCTAAAACTTACAGATGGCACTAAAGTTATGTCGATCGAAAAGCAAATATCTGCTGGGTCTGTCCTCGTGGTTGATTCAAGCAGTGGAATCGTTACTGTCGACGATGAACCTGTAACATATTATGGAATTCTTCCTGTTGTGGCACCTGGTGATTCATCGTTCGATATAGTAGATAATTACACGGCGAGGAATATAAGCGTTTCTATAACTAGTACGCCGAGGTACATATAATGCAACACGGCGTCAATTGTGATTGCTTAATTGATAAGCGATACGTTTACAAAACGTTCGCTCCATATACGTTCTCAGACACGGGATCAGTTGTTATTGGTGAGGAAACACCAGAAGCTGAGTGGGATTACTCTGAGACAATATTTCTAGGTTCTGGTGGCGGCGGAGCTGTAGGAAATGCAATGTTTGCCGATCTTAGTGGCTCGACTCCTCAGGGTGAATTCACTGGTTCACCAAAGCAAGTATATAACATAACAAATACTAAAACTGTTGGCCATCTAACCGCTAGTTCATTTGGTACAACGAATGACTCATTCAGTACACATGGATCAATTAGTCTTGCTGACTTCTTTAAGATTGCGTTCGAATACGATTCTGGAGTTGCTGATTATGTTATGAATGCATACTTTGACGGTGAAATAATTGATACACAACCATGGGATAATTTATCTCCATTTGGTACTGAATGGGATTTAGGCTATTGGAGGCTTAGAGAGCAAGACGGAACGATGTATTATGAAACATCACCCGATAATTCAACTTGGACTACGTTTACAAGTGTAGATATATCGTCGTTTGATAACTCGATAAACGGTCGTGTAGAACTATTCATGGATTTAGGCGGTGCTCTCGCAGATACGTACTTTGCTAATTTTGAACTAAGTGTTTACGATAGATTAACTTATCTTGGAAATCTTCCGAATGTTATAAGTGATCTAAGCTTTAATCAAGATATTAATACAGCTGGGTCTAGCACGGACATAGTACTTGGAATTAGTCCAGACGAAATTAATGATTATGGATTCATTCAAAAGAATAATTTTATCGAAGTTTATGTTTACTACGGGTGTTCAGCAATAGATGAGACTGCGCTACTTGATTGCGCAGAAGATCCAATTGAAGATCAAAATGGAAACGACATATTTGGATCGACTTCTAGCGGTGCACCGAGTGGATTAATAAAATTCTCTGGATTTATTAGTAAGGTCACGAGAAGATACGGTGATGAGCAAGTTGTCTTAAGCGTCTTAAGCCACGGTGATGAACTTGATAATTATATGCTCGAATACAACAGCTCAGACGTAACGTATGTTATTAATCAAAATACAAGTGATACTGAAATCACGCCATCAACAATTCATAGACAAACGTTTAGTTTTGCAACCGATACATTAATCAACGGGATCGATCTTTACGTCAGAAATCCAACTGGAGTAAGTGACAATGGGTTCATGCAACTTCAAGTGACGAGCCCAAGTCTTGGAACATTCACGTTAAACGGAAGATATGATTCTTCGATTGCTGGGTATTTAACATTTATGCTACCAGAGGACACAATATTTGTAGCAGGTGAAACGAATTACTTTCAACCATTTGCCGCTGCAAACAATACGTTTCGTGCTACTGGAAGTCCGTACGCAAATGGAATACGTCAAATTTATGATCCAGTTGAAGGCGTTTGGAATGATAACACAGCAACAGACTTTAGATTTAGAATGTTCACGACCACGACTTCAACGAAAGCAAGCTTCCTATCTGTTTCTCCATCTGAAATAGCAACAGAAGCGTTAAACGTATATAACAATGAAGGCGGAATTATTACAGCTGGTGAAATCGAAGATTCTGAAACAGTTGTAACATATACATTTCAAACAAACACTATTCTTGAGGTACTTCAACAAACTGTTAATCTTTCACCGTACAACTGGTGGTGGAGTGTTGATCTTGGAACAAATAAATATAACCTTAAGGAAATATCAAGCACTGCTGATCATATATTTACGTTCGGAGAGCATATTGAAGCTTTCGAGCTCGAGGATTCAATCGAGGATATTATAAATCTCGTTTACTTCTCTGGAGGAGAAACATCTCCAGGCGTTAATTTATTCATTACAGAGCGCGACAATGACTCGATAAATCAATGGAGACGTGGTCTTCGAAGAATGACTGATTCTCGTGTTACGCTCGAGGGAAGTGCAAGATTGCTTGCTAGCGGAGAGATTGATACATATTCTCAACCACGATATCGATCGCAACTAGTAATAAACGCTGGGAAGTATGATACGGAAACGATTAAAATCGGGCAAACTGTAACGTTCGCTAACTTAAACGATCGAAACATAATCGATTTGATTCTTCAAATTCAATCGATAAGTTACACTCCAGACAATGTAACAATCGAACTTGATACAATTCCTCGACCTGTCTCAAAACGAGTCGAAGACTTAAGAAGAAATCTTCTACAAGAGGAAAATCAAAATAATCCAGGTAACGCTTCATAAAAGCTATAAATAATATAATAGGATATAGGAGAAAAACATGTCAGTATTTCCAACAAGTTACCCACATAAAACGGATCCAGTAGGTGATGATAAACTTTTAATAGCCGATTCAGAAGACGGTGATTGTATTGCATATTCAACAATTGATGAAGTTGTTAAGTCAATTGATGGCGGTATTCTTTCAAGTACAACATACTATACTGCAAATAATACATATTCAAAACCTGCTAATTTAAAGTTCATTAGAGTTAGATTGGTTGGTGGTGGTGGAGCTGGAGGCGGTGCTAACGCAACGGCAGCCGCGCAATTTGCTTGTGGCGGCGGTGGAGGAGGTGGTGGTTATGCTGAATCTATAATTTTAGCGAGCTCACTTTCAGCATCTGAGAGTATAACAGTTGGAGCTGGTGGAACAGCAGTATCTGGTGGAACGGGTGGATCTGGCGGTACTAGTTCATTTGGTTCGCTTGTTAGTGCAAGCGGTGGAAATGGAGCAGCCGCGTCCGGTGCACAAAGTGGAAGTTTTATATCAACCCTTGGTGCTAGCGGTGGAACAACAAACGTTGGAGATATTACAATAAACGGCTCTCGTGGTGGCGGCGTAATTATAATTTCTGGAACTCAGGGAATGCCTGGATATGGTGGTGCTAGTCAATTAGGACCAAATACTGGTGCGCCAGCAACAAACTCTGTCGGTTCGCAGGGAGCGCTATATGGAGGTGGAGGTTCTGGCGCTAGAAACTCAGCATCGCAATCAGCTAGGGCTGGTGGTGGAGGAGCAGCTGGAATAGTAATAATCGAGGAGTATATTTAATGAAAGTTGAAGTCGGATCATTTACAGTAAATTCATCAAGTCCAACATACTTCTTTAATGATGCAAACTTTCAAGCAAAAGGTATGCAATTTATTACTAGTAAAACGTTAAGCAATGCGTCCGAAGGCTCAATAGGATTTTCAGATGGCGTAAGAAATCGCGCAAAATCAAACGTTGTTTCTAGCTCGAACAAAGACACTCGTCAAAGTACTTCTCACTGTATCTACCACTATAGTGACGTCAGCGGAACGATAACACAAAAAATGGCTGGCAAGATTGCAACGAGTGGATTAAGCACAGTTGGTGAGTTTAGTATGACGTTTGACTCATACGATAGTTCATATTCAGTCTATTTTGTCGCGTGGGGCGAATAAATAAAAACAAAAATAAAACATAAAAAGTGAAAATTAAATGGCAACTAAATCGCAAGATGAATTAGAAGCACCAGCAAAAGTCTACCAACTTGATGCTGTCGATAAGAAAGTCGATGACGCATTAAAGCTTTTGCAGGATATCCTCAATCAAACAAAAGGCGTAGCAACGCACGCTGATCTTGAGCAATCAAGAAAAGATGGTGAGGCAAATGCAAAGAACTACACCGATGAGGAGATTAAAAAGGTTCACCTAACGTATGGACCAATGAAGAATAATCTTACTTGGTTTACTCGTGCAGTGATAGCGCAGGGAATCGTAATCGTCGCACAAATGATAATAGCAATTCTAATTTTCTTAAGCTTAGGAAAATAATATGAGACAAGACAACAACTGGAGATGGATATTTATGCTACTTCTTTTAGTGTCCATACTTGTTGGAAGTCTTAGCGCATATATATTGTTTAGTTATCGAGATAAACTTGCGAGTGATATTCGAGAGAGCGTAATTGCAGAAGTTAGTGGAATAAAAATTCCAGAACCGAAACCTGGGGAACCTGGTTACACACCTGTTAAAGGCGTTGATTACTTCGATGGACGAGACGGAAGAGAAGGTCAACAAGGTCCAAAAGGAGAAAAAGGTGACACTGGCGCTCAAGGTCCAGTTGGTCCAAAGGGCGAAAAGGGAGATGATGGCTATACACCAGTTAAGGGCGTTGATTACAACGATGGCGTAAATGGTCAAGACGGAAAAGATGGTGCAACACCTGAATTTCGATGTAATGAAAGTAGAAATATGTGGCAAGTTCGTTACTCAGAAGACGATGTTTGGCAACAAGTCAACGATGAGAATGGTGAACCAGCTAAATGTAATCCATCATTTTTTTAAGGAGAAGAACATGAGTTTAATTACGAAAATAAAGACAAAAATTCTTGGTCAAGGAAAAGAAACCAAGACTGGAAACAAGACTATTAAAGAAATTCTCGAGGAAGAGGGTATTAACGATGAGTAATACGTACCCTGAACCATATAAATCGGCTGCAAAAGATACATTGGTTGATCCATCTACATGCTATAACCGAGAATGCGTATCATATATAGCGTGGAAAATTCGAGAGCTTACTGGTAGTTGGCCAAAAAGAACTGGAGACATGAATGCTAAGGAATGGATTTATCGTTTGCCAAGTTGGGGCTACAAACGAGTGGCTGGACCAAAAGCCGGCGGAAAATACGTTGGTGTTCTAACAGCTGGAACATACGGACACGTTGTTTGGTTTGAATCTGGATCAACCATTTCTGAGTATAACTATAACTTCGTTGGAAATTACAGTACACGTTCAATTAATCTCAAAGCATACATTTGGTATGAGATTAAATCACCTATTATAAAAAAATCAAACGCAGTAATTGCAAATGAGGTCATTGCAGGTAAATGGGGTAATGGCATAAATAGAATCAACAATCTCAAAAAGGCTGGTTACAACCCAACGACAATTCAATCAATTGTTAACTCAAAATTGAATGCAAAGCCAAGTAAACCAACTTCTACAAATAAGTACTATATTGTTAAAAGTGGTGATGTCGCTGGAGTTATTGCTCAAAAAAATAATATAAGCTTATCGATGTTGAAGAAGCTAAACCCTCAGATTAAGGATATAAACAAAATATATCCTAACGATAAACTAAGAGTAAAATAGGAGAAAATATGGATTTGAATCTACCACCAAAAGTTCGTGCAACAATCTATGTAATCGTCGTTCTCGGTACAGCAACACTTGTGCCGCTGAACATTGCGCACATAGTAGACGATGTTGTTATGAGCGTATGGACTTCAGTATCAGGTGCTGCGTCACTACTCGCCGCGCTTAATACACCAATAAACGAGGAGTAAAAATGGAATTAGCAATTAAAATAATCTCAGCAATTCTAGCATTCATCGCTGCTGCGTGGAGCTATTATGCACTTAATAACCTCATCTGGGCAGTTATTGCATTTGTAGGTGCGGTAGCTATTGGCGTAATTATTTACGCTCTAGCTGTTAAAGTTATCTCAGATATAGTCAAGTCTGCTTAGAGAATAAAAGTGCGATAGGGATCACGAGATGATCTCGAGGAATGAAAATAGAGAGCATAAGCTCTCTATTTTTATGAAACTGCTTTATAGTTTGGATTTCTCCCAACGTGATAGTACTCGCAATGTTTACATTTATATGCTTTTACAAGTCCATACTTAGCAGCATTTTTTCTTTTAGCTTCTTCATATGAATTATAGCGTATTTTCCCATAACAACTTACAAGTTCATGCGGAGATTGTTTCGCGCCGTTTTTTATCATTCTACGAACGCGAAACTTTTTACCTCTCACTATTTCTTAATTGGAATATTGAAGAGAAAACCGCCGCCACCGTAAGTGCTTGGAAGAACACCATTCCACTTATCGATTGCATATTTCTGAAGAAGTTCTGGCGTCAATGTTTCTTTTTGCTTAGCTTGTGATCGTGCATCAGCTTCAGCTTGAGTAACTTTTCGCTCAGCATCAATCTTAGCTTGTTGAAGTTGCTGTTTAGCTTGTTCAACTTTTTGTTGTGCAACCTGTACGTCCTCGATCGCTTTACTGTATTCTTGAGAGAATGAGAAGTTAACGATGCTAAGATCGATTACTTCAATGCCATACTTCTCAAGACGAGCTTTGACAACAGCGAGCGCGTTATCCTTAACTTCTGAGCGCTTAGTAACGAGCTCTTTTGCAGTATAGTTTGCTGAAGCTGCTTTAAAGCTCTCTTGGACTGCTGGCACTACAACGCGTTCCTTGTAATCGTTGTTTAGTTCTTTAAAAACCTTTAGCGCTGAACCGTTAGTAATTTGATAGTTAAGAACAAGTTTTGCATTTACATCCTGTAGATCAGATGTTGCAGCACTTGAATCCTGCTCTTCTTTTTGAATACGAATATCCATCTTTGTGAGTTTTTCAAACGGCCAAGGCATCTTTACTACCATACCGCTTGGCGCAACTCTGTTTACTTCACCGAATCGCCTGATTATTCCAACCTGTCCTGCATCGACTGTTCTTACACAGAAGATGAAAAATAGGATCGCTAAAACTACAAATGTAGAAATAACTCCTCCAACTACTTTCATTTATATCCCCCTTTATTAATGGTAGATATATTATAATCCTTACGATTACAAAAGTAAATAGAAAAAGGAGTCATATGACTCCTTTTTCTTAATACCATCCAGTTGAATTTGAATGGGCAACAGCGTTTGCCCAACTTCCGTATCTACTAAATACGTAGTTTTGCATCCACATTATCTGAGCTACTGGGTCCATCGTTCCTCCAAGTTTAGAACAGGGAAGTGCTTGAGGGATTCCACACGCTCCAGATGATTTGTTAACGGCGTTAACGTTACAGCCAGATTCACGCATTATCAACGTGTAAGCATTTGCTTTGTCTGTAACACCAGCTTGTTGCAACCATTCTCCGCAGCTTCCGCTTGGAGTTACAACTGGTCGTTGAGCTGCGTTAGCTGTTTGCGCCAATGTTGCCGCTTGAGCAATCTTGCGTTTAGCTTCAATTTTTGCTTGAAGTTTAGTTTCAAGATTCTTTTTCTCTTTTTCAAGTTGCTTAATTTTCGCGCTGTTCTCTTCATAGGCTTTTTTAGTTTTACTATGTTGAGATTCTAGTTTCATCAACTCGTCACTTACGTTATGGAGTTGAACCTTTTTAAGCTCGATTTGTTTGTTCGAGGAAACTATGTTTAAAGTTCCAACAATGTACGATACTATAACAAGTATTGTAGCTGAAACTAATATTAATTTACGCATAACTCGATCCCATCGCTTAGTTGATAAATCAACTATTAAATTTTTTATGGATCTTATTATTCTCCTTTATTATTAGTGAATTTTTTGACAGCAATCCAAGATGCAAAGATTACCTGAGGAGCAATCAGTACCTTTGGTGCTATGTCGTCGGTTCCAATAACAATGACAGTAGAACTATAAGCGATACTTAATACTACCGCAAAAAGTCCTAGTCCCATTATAACATTAGAAATTGATTCTTGTGCTTTTTTACTCTTCTTTACTGTTTTTGTTTCGTTTGTCATAATATATCCTTTCTTTATTTGACATTTTAATTATACATCAAAATATTCAAAATGTAAATAGCTAAAGCTAAAAATCTCCACAATAAAGTGAATGATCGGATAACAAATACTCATCGAGTGATCGACTACCTTGTTCTTTATTGTGGCGTTGACAACCAGGAAATATATTATTTAAATCGTTTGCAAGTTCTGGATATCTCGCTCTTGATTTGTCATGACATAGGTTTAACATATATGAACCATCGTCGATCTTATCGCTTACTCTAGCACCACCAACTCTGCATCTCCAGAAACCATATTCATCTGGGGGATTTGCCTGCTTCCACTCTCTAGATGTTTTTCTCCACGCTAGAGTTCTCTTTCCAACCTTCTTGATTGGTTTAACTGAGTGTTTTAATGAAGTTCTTTTAATAGGTTTTCGAGGCTTCTTAAAGCAATAAAATTGCGTGTGCTCTGACGATCCGCACCATTTACACGCTCGTGACACTAGTCAATCCTTGATTTCACCTGTTCAATAATTCGCTCCATTTGATGTTTATACCAAATGTCAAAGTCTCCACCCTTATTTTGCGACTTCCATAAAACAAACAACGAGTTTCTCAATCGTTCAGACGGAGATTTTCCAGTTTCATTTGCAGCGTTTCCCTTTGGAATATCAGATATATCAATTTCATTTCGAGAAAACATTAAATGACCAAATGAATCAAAATACTCCATTACTTCAACCTTTTCTTCCTTACCTAGCTCTTGTGTGTGAAACGTTATTGATGCACCACCATCTTTAAGAGGGCGAAATCCATCGAGCACAGCTGGTACTGTAAAAATCTTCTTACTCATCACCTTGTTTCCTTAACTGTAGATTTAACTTCTTCCTTATTGTTGTGCGCAAATTCAACAATCTTTTCGATTGCACGGTATTCTGGATTGACAAGTCCAGTTACGACAACTGGCGCGTTAATAACAAACGTCGTCACATTCGCAGCCATTATAATTCCCGATGCGATCAACGGAATAACTGCGAGCTCAATTCCACTAGCGTATTTTGTTACTTTTCTTCCGGTTTTTACTGCCGCATGTTTTTCATAATTATATTCAGTCTCATCTTCTTGATACGACATTCGTTTGAGCGTTTTCATACCAAACATGAATAGTCCAATTGAAACTAGCGAGAGAACAATGCCGACTACAATATATGTTATCGCTTCAACTCTAGCTTGTTGGACGATTATATGCCACAACCATTCGATACTCACCTTAAGATATTTTGCAAGTGGTTCAAGATTTGTTTTTATAAAATCAACGTACTCCTGTGTTTTGTCGAGATTTACCTCAGCAAATAAATTCATATTTACTCCTTGCCTAAAAATTCTATTACTTTATTCATAATTTCATCAGTTAATCCAGTTTCCCAGGAAGTTTGAAATAAATTTTGATCACTATAAAAATCATCGTCATCGTCAAGAATAGCATACTTTTCAACATTCGAGTGTTTATCAAGCCAAGCTTTAATTTCATCACCTCGAAATCCGCCAGCTACGCTTGGTGTTACATCTATGAAGTTTACAACTCTATTTTTAACTTCTTCACGGCCTTCTTTATGCAATCTCCACGCAGATGAAAGTACAACCTCACAGTTTGTATAAGCGACAATTCTTGCTACCTTTGCCGCGAGATTGACATCAATACCAATAAACCCTCTATGTCGTTCACGAGTACCAATATAGTTACATACACCATCAATGTCTAAGAATAATACTTTCAATTATTTGCTCCATTACCAATTATTACGGAAATGATGTTTGCAATTATAAAGATTATTGTAGCTATAATTAGAATTTCAATTATTGATAGTTTGAACTTCATATATTCTCCTAAAATGATAGTGCTAATATATCAGCATCTAAATGTTTAATGATATCTACCTGGCGTCTAAATGAGTATTCGATTTCTCGTTCAACGTCTTTCCTAAAAATCTCCAATATAACAAGTTGTTTTATCTTAACGTTAGGATTATAAGATAAGAAGAATACTGATTCGACATCTGAAACAACAAAGTATTGAATAATTTGATCAAAATAAGTCTTAGGAACCTTCTTAGTAAGAGCGACCTCAAGATGATTTGCACAATCAAGGCTTTTAACTTCGACACCAGCAAGTAATTGAATATCATTATCAAATTCAGTCACAACAATACCGTCTGGAGACAAACCAATATCAGTATAATCTTCGCGCGTACAGAAACCAAACGTTTTAACCGTAAGCTTAGTCTGATCTTCAAACGCTTTAATTGCCTCTGGTTCAAGTCTGTGCCCACGCTCCCTTGGATCCTCACCTTCATCATCTTTATAACCAAGCTTTTCCGCTAGTAATCTAAAGTATTCCTTCTTTTGAAGTAGGTGATAGTTATCCTCAATTAACGGATATAGTTTTTCAAGATCAATTTGATCGAGAGCTGAAAGTTCTTTTTTATAACCCTTTAAGTAATCATTATTTTCTTTTGGTGTACCAGTTAGCTTAGTTGCCTCAATATCGAGAAGATAGTTAATGATATCAGTCTTATTAGCTAGTTTATCGACTATAACGTCCTTGACACGAGAGCTTGTAATTTTACCTTCCCTGTGTTTAAACCATTCTGGAGAATTTTGTTCGTCGTCGTATATGATCATTACTTAACGTTCTCTTTTTTAGTTTTTGATTTAACTTCAAGGAATTTATTTTTTAAATTGTCCTTTGTATTTTCAACTCTTTCATCACCTTTAACTTGTCCATCAAGTGCGATCCACTTGTTTTGGAGGTCTTTCATATCAGTTGCATCTTCAAGAAACTCAATTGCTGTTGAGACATTTTCCTCAAATTTATCATTGATAAAACTTTTGAATTCTTCCATTTCCTCGCTTGATGCAATAGTTCCGTCCTTAGAGAAACCAATAAACGCGAGTGCTCTTCCAACGGATATAGTCTCCAGTTTCTCGAAGTCTTTTTTAGCTTCTTTTCCGTCAGCTTGCTTAGCTGTTCCGTTTGAGTCAGCACTACCAAGTAACGCTTTCTCACTAACGCCAGGTATTTTAGCTATTTCAAGATAATCTGATTTCTTTTTCCAAACGTACGATATAAAGACTAGTCTACTGTCTTGCTCATCGTAGTGTTTTGTTGTTTCAATCTTACCATCTGGATAAAGTTCCCAAAATGCTTTAACACGATCAGCTGCAGCCGCCATGTCAAAGTTACCCATTCGCTTAGTTTCTACTTTATTCGTCATATTATTTACCCCTCGCAATCCATTGCTTCATCATTAATAAAATTATTTAATAAACTATCGATTTCACTATCACTTATACCTGTACAATCTGGATTGTCGCATTCGATACCAACTTGACCGTTGCATGCGCACTCTATATAACCAGATTCACCACGCTCTACACAGCAAGGTTCATCAAGCTTAATACGAGTATGAGGACATCGCCATATATCATCGTCTAATACGAACTCTGTTAATATTTCTGTAACACTTATTTCCATATAATATATCCTTTTATTATGTTTTTAATTATACACTGATTTAAAACGTAAGTACATAGATTTTAACTATTTACTTATTTAATATTTCTGCTATAATAAGATTATTAAAAAGATCGTTTAGAGGTTAAGTCTTTTTGTCCCTCCACGTTGGGAATAAGATTTTCATGATATATCCTTTCATCCTCTACTCGGTCTTTTTATTTATATTAAAATATTTGCATAAGAATAATGTATGGTATAATAAAAATATGGTTAATGCAACTACAATATCAACCCGCGAAGTCATTGTTATGGCTGGTTTTGCTATTGTAGCTAAGGAAGGCAAAGCCAAACGTTAAACCTCTTGTAATCTAAACTGATTTTCAAGAGGGACAAGTCCCTCATTTTTATTATGGGGATGTGGCATAACGGTTGTGCAGCAGGCTTTTAACCTGTCCTACGTGAGTTCGACTCTCATCGTCCCCTCCACATTAACATCACGAACAGTAGCTTAGATGGATAAAGCACTCGTCTGATACGCGGGGGATCATAGGTTCAAGTCCTATCTGTTCGACCAAATTAATGTCCTATAGCTCAATGGTAAGAGCGGCGGTCTTATATGCCGTTGATCTGAGTTCGATTCTCAGTAGGACGACCAAATAACGTTCCCTAGTGTAGTCAGGCTTGCACGCCCTCCTTACAAGTGGGAAGTGGCTGGTTCAAATCCAGCGGGAACGACCAATTATGCGGGAGGTAGGTATGGTTATCTTACTGGTCTCATAAGCCTGTCAACTGAGTTCGATTCTCAGTCTCCGCAACCATAAGCCTTGTTAGTGAAATAGGATATCACGGGAGTCTTCGAAACTTTAGTTCATGGTTCGAATCCATGGCGAGGTACCAAAATGCTCGGTTAGTATAATGGCTATTATGTCGGTTTTGTAATCCGAAGATCAGAGTTCGATTCTCTGACTGAGCTCCAAATTAAAATTTGCGAGTGTATGCTAATGGTAAACTGCCTTCCTTCCAAGTAGGCGTCCTCGGTCCGATTCCGAGTACTCGCACCAATTTGCCTCTTTCGTATAACGGATAGTACTAAGGTGTTCTAAGCCTTCAGGTTCCGGTTCGAATCCGGAGGGAGGTACCAAATGGGATTGTCGTATTAATGGCTAAGACGATGCACTTGCACTGCGTAAATCAGGGTTCGATTCCCTGCGATTCCACCAATAAGCTCGATTCTTCTAATGGTTAGGAAAGGCGTTTTTCAGGCGCTTAAAGAGGGTTCGATCCCCTCATCGAGTACCAATGGGTCTTTGGCAGAATGGTTATGCATTTCGCTCTTAACGAAAACAACGTGGGTTCAACTCCCACAGGACCCTCCAAATGGTTGCATCATCTAATCGGTTAGGATAGCTCTCTCTCAAGGAGCAAACCTGGGTTCGAATCCCAGTGCGATCACCAGAAATATAATTAATGTGTACATCAAATAATATTTATGGTAATATAATAATATGAGTAAATCATACAACAACTCGAATTTAAATCTCTGGTTTTCACAACCCGATTATTTCTAGTTGACGTTTGGTTTTACACATAATTTGAAACTAAACGTCGAGCAATCTCGGCGATTTTTTTAAAAAATAATATAGGTGGCTGGTGTAATGGCAGCACAAGCGTCTCCAAAGCGTTTAGTATGGGTTCAAATCCTATGCCGCCTGCCAATTAAAAATTTATCAGGGTATGGAAAAGTCTGGAGTTTTCGCGCTGTTTGGAACTGCGAGGTCGTGAGTTCAAATCTCACTGCCCTGACCATATTACGTCTCTATAGCTCAGCTAGGTAGAGCGGTAGCCTGAAGAGCTACGCGTCCCAGGTTCAAATCCTGGTGGAGGCACCATAACGGGAAACGGTGAAGTTGGAGAGTCACGACAGTCTGTAAAACTGTTGTCATTAGACTGAGTAGGTTCGAATCCTATTTTCCCGACCAAATATATGTCGCGGTGGCGGAATGGTTAACGCAGACGTCTGCAAAACGTTTCCTAGCTAGGATTTCCGAGTTCGATCCTCGGCCGTGACTCCAAGTATGCCAGCGTAGCCCAACGGCAGAGGCGGTCGGTTCAAAACCGATAAAGTGCAAGTTCAAATCCTGCCGCTGGCACCAATTAACAAAATATCCCACGGTAGCTTAGCGTCCTAAAGCGCCTCCCTGTCACGGAAGAGATCGCCGGTTAGAATCCGGTTCGTGGGGCCAAATAATGACTTGTATATAACGTTGGTTAGAAAGCACTTACTTCTAGAGTGGGTGGAATGCCGCGAGTTCGATTCTCGTCAAGTCAATATATTCCTCTGTGATGAAATGGTATCATGCCGCCCTGTTAAGGCGAGATTACTGGTTCGAGCCCAGTCGGAGGAGCCAAGTATTATAATATACTTATGGATAATTCAGAATTATGGTCTATGAACGCTCGAATCGAGGTAGAAGTCGATGAAATGTTTGTTAGATCAGATGAAAAAATTCATAGTATATTGAGAAGAATTATCGCAGAATTAGCGATTGCACATTTTATGAATAATGGTGAATAGACAAATTGGTAAAGTCGCCGGTCTTTGAAATCGGAGTTTGAAGGTTCGAGCCCTTCTTCGCCAGCCAAATTAAAAATTTAGAGTATGGAAGATATCCGGCTGGATGAGGACCTCGTCTTGAAAACGAGCGGCTTGCGGGCTTCAGGGTTCGAGTCCCTGGTCTTCCGCCAAATTATGTTGATCGTAGCTTACGAGGTGAAAGCGCTGGTCTGTGAAACCAGAGATACGAGTTCGAGTCTCGCCGATCACCCCAAAATATGCGTCCGTGGTGGAACTGGTATACACAGTAGTTTTAGAAGCTGCCGCCTTACGGATTGAGAGTTCAAGTCTCTCCGGGCGCACCAATTTGCTTGAGTATCCCAATTGGTAGAGGAAGATGGCTTAAACCCGTTACAGTGCGAGTTCGAATCTCGTCTCAAGTACCAATGGAAGGTTAACTTATAAGGTTTAAGGCCATCCTGCTAAGATGTGCGTGGTTAAAGCCATGGAGTTCGCGTCTTCAACCTTCCGCCAATTTAGATTTATTAAGATCGTTTATTTACAAGCGATCTTTATTTGTTATAATAAGAAGTGAATACAGCATTTGGCGAAGAAAGTTAATGACTTAATCGAATCATTAATCGGCCAAGAGAATAGACAGATAGTCTTGTCTTATGCGTAAACGCAATAAATTCAAGCATAAAAATCATATAAAGGGTTTTGAGAAAATAGCACAATAGGTGCTTTTTTCTTTTGTTGTGCTATAATAAAGCTATACCATTAAGTTAGCCTACAAAATAAAAGATTGCTTTGAAATCTAAGAATGAGGACCTAGTGTAGTTAAGCTTTTTGGTTACGGTGAGAGAATGGTCCTCATCCAAGTCTTGTAGCCTCACTAGCTCAAGTAACATCTCATCGATGCATATTATTGACAAAAGGGGGATTAGTGAAATGAGACTAAAGGAAGATTCAAGTAGTTATAATTCATCTAACGTTAAGAGAAGATTGTATAGACAATCTCCTGTTATCGCGAGAGGAAAACTTAGAAATAAAAAGAACACCAAGAAGTGGTGTAAGGGAAAAATTGGCGTTCCCCATAACTATGTTGACGTTAAGGAAACTAAATTTTATAATATATCTTGGATAACGTCTACGTGTACTAACTGTGGAAAGAAAGACTTTTCAACAACTAGACTAGAGGATCGTCGACCTCGTTTATTTTAATTAATACGCGAGGATTATTTTTATCAATATATTTAAATGCGTGGAGCTCAACAATTTGGCGATCATTTTTATATATTCCAGCTTTTTGTAGAACGTCTTGAATCAATGAAACGTCAAGGTCTGGTCTTCTTGATGCGTAGTATACGTGAAACTCCGCTGAAATTGCTCCCTCGAGTGTTTCTGGCAGCCCTCTTTGCATTTTTATTTGTAACATGGCAGATTGCTCATAGTTCAATGCTTTTTCACTCTTAATGATTCTAGGGTGCTTACCTCTTAGCACAAGTCTTCTTGAGTTTGATTTAGACGCGAGTTCACCAATTATTGTAAGCTCAATCATATTCCTATCGCTTCTTGCAGCGCTTGACGATTAAAACCCTTAATTACATTTTGAGTATTACCAGAGTTAACAACTGTGATTGGTACTGCTCTTGAATTAGTTAATTCCTCGACTGTTTTCATAGCGTCTTCATCAACGTCAACATCGATGTAATTATAGCTTACGTTCTTTGAATCAAGCCATTGCTTTTCGGTTTTACAAAATGCACACCAAGTCGCACCGTAAACTGTGATATTCATTATTCACATCCATCACAAATTGTTAACATTGATGGATCAACTGGTGTATCTAATACTCTTCCACTATTTTTATTAAATTGGACTTGATACTCTTTCATCGCTTCGTCAATTGCCTTTAATTTTTCTTCAAGTGTCATGTTATCATTGACGATTTTACTAGCGTCCATAGTAGTCCTTTTTGTATTTAGATTTGTTTCTTATATTAATTTTATCACGATTACTCAGCCGCAATTTTACGCAATTGTTCAATTGATAACGATCCAATATTTGATAGTTTTCCCGTTCCGTTATTAATTATTTTCTTTATTAATCTTCCTCTTTCGACCTGTTCATCCGTTAATAATTTATCCTTTTTTGGTAATGTATTTTTATTTGTTTTTGTTGATCCAGGTATAACATACGGTTTATTTTCTTGTTGTTTTTTTAACTGCCATGCTCTTGCTTGAATTTGAATTTTATCGAAATGTTTTCTAAGACCACTAACTGATTGAATTTGTTTACTCCAAAATTCATCCTGTGTTGAGTAGATTATTATCCCCTTAATTACATCTCGAGATTTTTTGTCAAGTCTAAATATCTTATTCATCGTCGCATAATCTGACGACGTTGGATTCTTTGTTATAAAATCAAAGTTTTCTTTTATTCGTTTATACAGTAAATCGCAAAGATCCTTGTCAGCTTCATCGTAGTGAAATTTATTAGGTTTATCCCCCTCATTTTTTGAGGGGATAGATATTATATTCTTCCTTCTTCCTTCTTGTATAGTGTTCCCGAAATGATCATTTTCAAAACCGGAGTGGTTCCCGTGGTGGTTATTATTATCATTTTTATAGATAGAATCGTGGTTCCCAGGGTGGTTCCCCAGGTGGTTCCCAAGTGGTTCCCAGGTGGTTCCCGACGTCTGCCATTTAGTCCAGTTCTTGATAGAGATTATTGATTTTTCACGATGCGATTCAATTGAAATCATGTCCTCGCGCTCAAGCCTTTTGAGGGCCTTGTAGACGGTGCTCTTTGGATAACCAGTTAATTTTGATAGCTTAAGTTTTCCCGTAATTAATGTTCCCGTTTTATGATCAGCTTTAAGCAATATTTTTATAAATAAACAAAACGCCTTCTCATCTTCCATAAGAAATTCATTATTGAGAATATTTCTCGCCAGTTTTATATACCCTAATTCCATACCTAAGATTAGACATACCCTTTCAAATCTTTAGAACTTGTGGTTATTATACATCAAAGATACAATTACGTAAATCTCGGTTTTATTATTTACATGCTTATTTTTTTATGTATAATAAAAAATATAAAAAGTAAAGGATATAACATGAAATTTAAAGATTATGAAATAAATCTATCAAAAAATCCAATAATAATTGTTGGGCAAAACCCAGGTAGACAACGCAAGAACGATAGCACAATAAACGGATTGAGTTGGAACGGTAATAAAAGTGCTGATCTACTTTTTGAATGTATCGGTGATCTTGATAATTTATTGCTTACAAATATATGTCAATATCAGGATATGACTGAGGAAAAAATGTATAATGGTTATATTGATCTTCAGAAGAAAATCATAAAACTCAAACCAAAATTGATTATTTGTCTTGGTGGAATTGCTTTTAATGAAGTTGATACGATGGATGTTAACTGTGATGTCGTAAAACTTCTTCATCCGTCATACATCTGTAGGTTTCAGAAAGATAAAGCTTCTTATAGGAAGAATATTAGATCGATTTATAAAAAGTATACTGTACAAGCATGATGTTTTGATGTATAATTGAAAATGTAAAAGAGAGGGATATATCATGGAGAAGCAAAACAAAACAAACGAGATTTGGCAGGAAACGATTGAACGCGTTTACGAAGATCCTCATTACATTTCTGCGCCAAGAGGCATGGAAGTTCATGAACGACTTGGCGATGGTTATGGTCCAATGCCAATGCCAGCTTTCCTAGACTTAAGTGATAGAAAAGTTAATACAAACTTTATGTTTAACGAGGCAGCATGGATTTTGTCTGGTTCGAATAGAGTTGAAGATTTAACTGGAACTATGGAATCATACAAAAATTATTCAGATGATGGTATTACACTATCGGGCGCGTATGGTCCAAAAGTTGTTGATCAATTAAGATACGTTGTGGATTCAATTGAAAACGATAACGATACTCGTCAAGCAGTTATGAATATATGGAGAGAGCGTCCAGGACAGAGCAAGGATATTCCGTGTACACTAAGCATGCAGTTTATCATGAGAGATAAAGTTGAGTACTACGATGAACTAGATTTAGAGGGTAACCTTGTTGAAAAATCACGAGCACCGCGATTAAATGCAGTTGTTACAATGCGAAGTAATGATGTTATACTTGGAGTTACATACGACGTTTTTTCATTTAGTATGGTTGCTAATGCAGTTCGCCTTCTCTTGAGCGAGCGAGGTATTGATATACCATTAGATGAAGATGGTAAATTTGGCGATTTATATGTCAATCCAGGTTCATTACATATATATGAACGACACTATGATAAGGTTGATCAATGGAAAAATTCTCGCGAGCGAGATGCATCGATTGGTGAGCGCGTAATTGAAGTTATGAAATCTCAAACATATCTTGAATTAATTAAAAATCTCGAAAGGCAATATAAGTAATGGGAAATAAACTTTATATACTAGAGGGCGCTGATGGTACTGGAAAGACGACACTTTCACAGGAAATTCTAGCTCAAACAAAAGGCCATCTACTTCATGCGACATTTGAAAAAGACTGGGATATTAAAGATTATCATAAGAAACTTTTTCATGCTGCATTATCACTAATGGAGTATCAAGACGTTGTACTTGACAGGTGGGCTGTTTCAGAAGAGGTCTATTCAGAAGCATATCGTGGTGGAAAAAAGTACGATGCAGATAATTTTATGATTGATATGATTAGTAACAGTAAGATGGGAAATCCAGAAGATATACGCTTTATATATTGTTCAAATGATTCGATTGTTGAAAATCATGAGAACAACAAAAAGCTTCGCGACGAGATGTTCGATGATATGGAACCAGTCGTTAGAGAGTATGAAAGATACATGGGAAGAACTGCTATTGATTGGATAAGATATGACTTTACAAAAGTTGATATGAAGCAATTTGTTAGTGAGTTAGTAAAATGAAAATAGTTTACGAAAAGACTAAAGACGTAAAAGATCCAGTTTTTAGTAATGGTAACGCTGGAATAGATTTGTTTATACCGAGTAGAATCGAAGGTGTTATATTTAATAAGCAAAATAATTATTCAGAGGGAGAGATAAATTCTACAGTTGTTGAACTTGTCCCAGGTGATTCAGTTAGAATTGCAGCCGGTATAAAGTTTGACATACCTGATGGATATGCTATAGACTTTTTAAATAAATCTGGCGTTGCATTGAATGGTCTTACTATTGGCGCAGAACTAATTGACAGTTCATACACTGGTGAAGTTAACTTTCATCTTATTGCGCATAGGAACTTTACAATTGAACCTGGTCAAAAAATTGTGCAAGGTGTAATTGTCAAAGACTACATTCCAGAATTTGATATCGAAGAGGGAGTCGTTGATAAAGTAACTGAACGCGGAGAAGGCGGATTCGGTTCAACAGGTACAACGTGATGAATATTAAGCGAAGTAATCAAAAAAACATCGCACATATAAAAGCAGCAAATGCTTACGCTGAGTTAAGTTACGCGAGAAGACTTAAGGTTGGCGCCGTGATTGTCAGAGATGATCGTATTGTTTCAATTGGATATAATGGAACTCCGGCTGGTAGAGATAATAATTGTGAATGGTTGATTTGGCCAGGAACAAAAATTAAAAATACGTTGAAGAAACTTTCTAATGTAGAAATATCTGATCGTCTTGCTCAAGGTGCAGAGCTTTTGTCTAAGGATGAGGTTTGTCACGCTGAAATGAACGCGATTATGTTCGCTGCAAAGAATGGTGTATCAACAGATAATTGTTCACTATATGTAACGCATTCTCCATGTTTTGAGTGCGCTAAGATGATAGTTCAATGCGGTATAAATACAGTATTTTACGAGCAAGTATATAGAGACGATACGCCGATTAAGTTTTTAACAGAGTGTAATGTCAGAGTTATTGAATTAAAGGGAGATTAATATGGACAAAAAACAGGGTCGACCAACACTTACAAAGGGCAAAAAAGTTGAGTATTCACGTATGGCTATCGAGAAAGACACATATAAACGATTTCTAAAGATAGTGGAAAGAATTAAACACTCATCACCGAGAACTACAAATACTCAAGTTCTTGAAGCGGCGATGGACGCACTCGAACGAGTTTTATAGTTTACTTATTTATGTTTATGGTTTATTATATAATTAAATAATAAACAAGGAAAATAAACATGGCATGTTCAGCATGTAAAAGTAAAAGAGGCGAAGGATATATTGAACCAAACGCTTTGGATTCTCCACCATTCAAAGCAACCGATATATACGTATACGAATCTAGCGAAGTTCGTAGATTTTCAAGTAGCGATTGGGATAATGATAGGCATAAATTAGTCTTATTCTTTCCAGAGGTTTTTACACCAGTTTGTGAAAGCGAAATGGGTGTTCTTAATGATTGGATAGAAAAATTTAGCGAACAAAACGTTGATGTGTTTGCTGCCACAACTGATCCAATTCATGCTGTAAAGGAATGGTACGAAACAGAGGAATCATTAAAGAATCCTAAATATAGGGTTCTTTCTTCATATTTATTACCCGCTAGATTGAGAGTTTTAAATGGTGGAAGAGCAAAGCGCGCAAGCGTATTTATAACAAAAGATGGCGACGTCGTCGTTCAAGAACACTTCTTAAAAGTTGGACGTTCATTAAAGGAACTCCATAGGATGATCTATGGATATAACACAGACAGTTATTGCGCGGAAGGCTGGGAAGATCCAACTGATGGATTTTTAGTAAACAAAAATGATAATACTCAAACGGAATAATTGTAAATACTATATAAAAGATGAGTCGATTATTTTAGAGTATAATATGCAATTCATCTCATTTAACGTCTATCAACTTCAAAGTAGGAAGAAGTTTAATGATTTTAAGTTAGCGCTCATTGAATCAAAAAGAGATGAGTACGGAAACATAAACGATATAATCGGTCTCGCTACTTCATTCGGTCTTCGTGGAATGGTTGGACATAAACCTACAATATTAGAATCTGATACATATTTAGAGTAGCACGAGCTGTATGGTATAATAGCTATACAATACAAAAACTTGTGGAGAATGCAGTATATGAGTTTTATCAATAGCCTCGAAGAGGTGACAAATAAGAATTCCAGAACATTAAATGGAGCTATTTCAAATGATAGTTCTCTTGATCAAGTGCTTGATTTTTTTAGTAAAGCTGGAGCACTGCGCTGTAGAGAAGATGAGGCATATCAACTATTCAGACGCGCGTTTGCACAGGATAAAATTGCAGCAGTTCGTGTATTATTTTATCTTCGTGATATTAGAGGTGGTCAAGGTGAACGCTCTATTTTTAAACATATCTTTAAAAGACTAGATGATGATGTTAAATCGCAACTTACGAAGTACATCCCAGAGTACGGAAGATGGGATGATATGGAGTTCAATAAAAGTACGGTCGACGTATGGAAGCCTATACTGCTTGAAGATATCGAGCTTTTAAAACAAGGAAAACAAGTATCACTTCTTGGAAAATGGTTACCATCGATAAATACAAGCAGTTATGCGACGAGAGAAAAAGCGAAAGTTGTTGCATCAATTCTTAAATTATCTCACAAGAATTATAGAAAAACTCTCTCAGCACTTAGGAAGCAGATTAATATTCTTGAAAGAAAGATGACTGACAGAGAATGGTCAACTATTGAGTATTCTAAACTTCCGTCCCAAGCTCATCGACGCCACATCGAAGCTTTTAAACGACATGACGAAAAAAGATATAATCAATATATTGAAAACGTTAAGTCAGGCGATGAGAAGATAAACGCATCAACATTATTTACATACGAATTATATGATCAAATAACAAGTGATTATAATAGAAGTAATATTAATGCAAATCAAGCTCTTTGGAATGCGTTACCGGATTATACAAATGGTAATAATTCGCTAGTTATCGCTGACGTTTCTGGATCAATGTATGGTCGTCCAATGAGTGTATCAGTATCACTTGCGGTATATTTTGCTGAAAAAAATAATGGACTGTTTAAAGATTACTTTATGACATTCTCAGAACGTCCAAAACTTGAAAAGATAATTGGCAATAATATATATGAAAAATTCGACAATCTTACGCGAGCAGATTGGGGTATGTCAACTAATATTCAGGCTGCGTTTGATGCTATATTAAATGCAGCAGTAGCTTCAAATGCTAGAGCTGATGAAATTCCAAAAACACTTTATATAATTTCAGACATGCAATTTAATATTGCAGATAGAAATAAGACTAACTATGAAGTTGCGCGTGAAAAATTTGTCGAGCGTGGATATGAACTTCCACATATTGTTTTCTGGAACGTTAACGCATATAGTGATTCACCCGCAACAAAGTGCGATGATAATGTTACACTTGTATCAGGATTTAATCAGAGCATGTTTAGATACGCTGTTGAAGGCAAGACACCTATTGAATCAATGAACGACATAATTAATTCAAAAAGGTATGTACAAATTACATTAACTTAAGTATAATTATAAGCATAATACTGGTAAGTGCATTTTTAGGCAAAAACAGCAATTTTACAAATTCCCTTCAGGAGGACGTTGTATTGGTTCGAATCCAATTCCCCGCACCAATCGCGGGGATAGCTCAATGGTAGAGCACGTAAAATTTTGTCTAGGCGCTTATCATTATTAGGCTCAAACAGCAGTTTATACAATCTACAAATTGACAATGTAAAATTGAGTCTAGATGTATTATGAAGTTTTAGGCACCTACAGCAATCAAGCTAAACAATAGTTTTACCAACGATTACTGCATTCAATCAAAACAATGGTGTCTAGTTTTACAAGGAAACAAAAATGAAAATAGCATATATTGGTAATTTTAAGCCAGAGTTCTCAACTGAAAATGATGTTAGACAGGCTTTTGAAGCGTTGGGTCATAATGTCGTAAAGCTTCAAGAAGATGTAGTAAACATTAATCAAGTTAGGCAGGCTGCATTATCATCAAATATGCTGCTCATTACGTCGACTTGGGATCAAGCTCTTCCGCT
>CAZIWB010000034.1:0-55073 GCA_964542655.1 uncultured Cellvibrionaceae bacterium | reverse complement strand
AAATTTTGCCAAAGATTCTTTCTTAGTTGAGATAGACAGGGATAAATCTACTCCAGATCGAATTAAAGTGTCAGATAAGTACCACTCGGACATTATAGACGCTGTGTTGTACGCCTTTAAAGAAAGTTATGCTTACTCTTATTCCAAGCCTTCTGCCAAACCAGGGTATGGAACTAAGGAATGGGCGGAAGAACAGCATAAAGAGATGTTCGACCGAGAATTAGAAGGCTATATTCAACAAGTCAAACAAGAATCTGAAGATCCGTTTAATAACTGGAATTGACCAAAAAGACCCCAAAATCATTCAAAAACATCAAAATTCGGACAAAAACGCCATTATAGGAGTCATCTTATAATGCTACCGTTCTTACGCCCCCGACATCAAGTTGGTCTTATAGTCAGTAAAATGTCACCAGAAGGACAGACCGAATCCAACATCGAAGGTCATAAAGATGCAGGTCTAGAAGCCGCTGCGACGGACCTAATGCGTGCGTTTGAAGCTAAAGACTCTAAAAAAATTGCCTCAGCTTTAAGAGCTGCCTTCCAGATTCTAGATAGTGAGCCCCATGAAGAAGGATCGCATTTAGACGAAGAAAACGAATCAGAATAATTACTAAAGTTATTTAATTTAAAAGTTAGCAAAAGGAAATACAATGCCACTGTTCAAAGGATCTAGTAAGAAAACCATCTCTAAAAATATCGAAACAGAAATGGATTCCGGTAAACCAAAAAAGCAAAGCATTGCTATTGCCTACAATATGGCCAAGCGGTCAAAAATGGCGCGCGGAGGTTCTATAGGACGGGAGCATATTCACGACGACGCTTGTATGGCAGAAGGTGGATCATGTTACGCTAAAGGCGGTTTGATTGACTCTTTGGGCTCTAAAGAAGCCCCTACAATGAAACTACCCCCCACTCCTAAAGGCGAAGGTGCTTTTAGCGATCGCGATCTTAGCCGCAAAAAACGCGAATCCGGTCTAATGGAATCAGCTTACGTAACTGACGATCCAGATCATGAGCTTGATGATGAGTTCTTAGAGAAAGACGCCGATAAAAGCGGGCGTTCTCCTGATATGTCCGAGCCTCACGATATGATATCGAAGATCATGCATCGCCGTAAAATGGCAGAGGGCGGCAAAGTTGACCTCAGTGAAAACGCAGACGAGGAGTACAACCACGCTGACGAAGACAATATGGGAGCTCTTAAGAAAGAAAATTACAGTGAATCTGATGGGCTAGACGACCTCACATCTCCGATGGATTCAAATGAACATGGCGATGATATCGATTCAGACGAGCATGACATGGTTCGCAAGATCAGAGCTAAACTTCGCAGTCTGAGGACTTAATCATGAAGCCGAGCGAGCTAAAGAAGCTAGCTAAGGTGTGCAGAGAGGCCGGGATAAAGCATTTTAAAAATGCAGATTTTGAATTCACGCTTTCCGACGACATGCCGATGCAAGTATCTAGAATTAAAGCGGAACCTTTAACTAAAGCAGAGTTAGACCAGCCGATACAATCCGACGACCTATCTGCAGAAGCAATGCTCTTTTGGTCTACCGGTGAAGATTACAGCACAGAAAGTCAGGCTAGCTAGTCATGAAAGTTACAGCAGTACCCAAAGTCACTAAGATAGCCTATAGCACCAAAGACGTTAAGGATTCTAAAGTCTTAACTAAATGGGCTGATGAGAAGAGCCCTAATGAAGCTGCTATGCAAATGATCGCTAGCGCTACTTACCTTAAAGAATCTCAAAATTATCGTTACCGACAAGCAGCAATTTATGCCCGACTCTATGGTAACATGTCACTATTCTCGTTCATAGGCAGCAACATTGCTAAGATGGACACGCAGACTGGTCTTCCAACGGACCGACCCACTTATAACCTTATTCAATCAGCTGTTGATACATTAGTTTCTCGCATCTCACAGAGCCGTCCAGCCCCTGTTTTCTTAACTGACAATGGTGACTATAAAGAACGACATCTAGCTAAACAACTAAATAACTTTATATTAGGTGAGTTCTATCAAACAAAGACTTATGATAAAGCAGCTATCGTATTACGAGACGCGCTTGTCGAAGGCACAGGGGTGATCCAAATCTATGAAAAGGATAACAAAGTAGCCTTAGACCGCGTTCTATTAACTGAATTACTTGTAGATCCAAACGAAGCAATGTATGGAGAACCCAGACAACTGTATCGTTTGAAACTGGTAGATCGCTCCGTACTCAAAGACATGGTTCCGGGCAAAGCTGCCATGATCGACAAAGCTCCTAACGCTTATCCTGACAACTCCTCCGAATCATCTAAAACCGTTTCAGACCTGGTGATGGTTGTGGAAGCCTGGCGCCTCCCCTCCGGTAAAGGTGCTAAAGACGGTAGGCACATGATTGCTATCGCTTCCGGTTCATTATTAGATGAACAGTACGATAAACAAACCTTCCCCTTTGTGTTTCTCCACTACTCTCATAGAATGTTAGGGTTTTGGTCCCAAGGGTTAGCTGAGCAGCTTATGGGCACGCAAGTAGAAATCAACTCTCTATTGCACACCATTTCTAAAGCAATTAAACTCGTTGGCGTCCCTCGAGTGTTCGTAGAAGAAGGTTCGAAAGTCACCAAAACCAGCAACAACAATGACATCGGCGTGATTGTCAACTACCGGGGCATCAAGCCTTCATACGAAGTGGCGCAGTCTAACGCTCCAGAGCTTTATCAGCAACTTCAACGCCTAATCGACTACGGGTACCAACAGTGTGGCGTTAGTGCAATGCAAGCCTCGGCACAGAAGCCAGCTGGCCTAAACTCTGGCGAGGCCATTAGATCGTATGACGATATCAGTAATGACCGTTTCGCAAGCCTAAGCCGTAAGTATGATAACCTTTTCGTTGACCTAGCTTATCAGATTATGGATTTAGCTAAGGACATTGCCACTAGAGAAGGCAGTTACCAGACCGTCTATCCTAATAAAAACGGCGCTAAAGAGATTGACCTACCAGCAATGGACATGCTTAATGACCCATTCGTGATTCAATGCTTCAACATGTCTAGTTTACCTCGTGATCCTGCAGGAAGAATGCAGAAAATTGTAGAAATGATCCAATCCGGTATGATCACCGTTAAAGAAGGCCGCCGCTTATTAGACTATCCTGATCTTGAGCAGGTTGAAATGCTTGCTAACGCATCGCAAGAACGTATCTATCAGATATTAGACGAGATTATCGAAGACGGAATATACACCGCTCCAGACCCATTTATGGATCTGCAATTAGCGAACGACATCGTAGTGCAATACTATAACCTCTATAGTAAAGCTAAGTTAGAAGAAGACAGGGTAGAGATGCTAGTAAACTTCTTCCAACAAGTACAAGATATTAAAGCCGCCGCTCAGCCTCCAGCACCTCCCGGAATGCCAGGTGGCGCACCAGCCGCCGCACCTCAGACTCTACCAACCAGCCCTTTAATACCGAACGGTAACCCCGGAGGAGCACAATAATGTATACTATTAGAGAGATCTCTAAATTCACTCATTACAAAAACAGACTTGTAACTAATATAGTTAACTTTTTTAAAAAGAGCCCATCTATATCAAAACAAGACGCGGACTTACGTAGCCATAACTTTAAAGTGCTGGTATCGAGGCGCGATAATTATTATGCACTAGCGTACGGGTATCAAAAACCCAGCAGACGCGATGAAATCTCAGGATTAGAAGGAAAAAAACATGTTAGATAAATTAAAAGCCTTAGTAGCATCAATCACTGAAAAAGCTAATAAGCAGGTTTGCCTACTGATAGGATTGATCGCAGGGTACGTCGCTCATCCAATCGTCTCCCCGCTCGTACACATCGTAACAGATATAGCTTTGATTCCACTGAGAATTATTGGGTTAATTTAATGCTAGTAAAACTGAAAGCTGCGTTTTCCTCCATTAAAACTAACGTTAGTAAAGCATATACCGCCATAGAGCCCGCGCTAATATGGGCTGGAAACGCATTTATAGTAGTACTAAACATACTAGCTAAGCTTAGCAGCCAATTAGGTCTCATCATCGGTATCGCAATTGGATATAAGTTAGCCCCCATTATCAAGATATTATCGCCGTTCATTAAATTGTTCCTTAATATCGCTGCCATCCCTCTCAGAATTTTAGGTTGGTTGTAAAAACTAACACTAAGAAGCTATCAGAACCCTCCAGAAGCAACACCCAAAACCATAGACCTTGATTGGTCTAAATTAGCAATAACCAGTGTGCGAACATTCGCTTTAGCATACGAACGAAGAAAGAAAATTAAATATGTCTACTTTCAATATAGCCCCTAAAGCTGCCCCTACGACCCTAAATCCAGGCCCTAATGGATCTATGAACACCGAAGCCGCGATGAGCCCCCGAGAACGCGCCATTGCCAAGCTAAACTCATTAAACGCTAAGCCTGCTGCCCCAGCCGTGAATGCGCAAGCTGAAGCTGTTCGTAACCCTTCAAGCGTCTCTCCAGAAGAATTATCCGCCGTTAAAGCTCCTTCAGTCGGCGAAAGTCGCAGTAGTGAAGCACCTGCTTCTGAAAAGCCTGCTGCAGAATCGCTGGCCCCCTCAGAAGAACCCCTGTCAGCTCAGTACGCCGCTTTAGCGCGACGTGAGAAGGCAGCCCGAGAAGCCGCTAGAGCTAGATCCGCCGAATTGAAGGCAGCTCAAGACGCGCTTAAAGCTCAGGAAGAAGCCCTTAAGGCTCGTGAAGCTGAGTATTCTAGCAAGTACGTTGCTAAGGATGCATTTCAAGCTGACCCCCTTAAAGCTTTAACTGACGCTGGACTATCCTACGATCAAATCACTGAAATGTTATTAAATCAGTCTAACGCACCCACTAACCCGGTGTACGATAGAACGATTGCACAGCTCAATGCTAAGATCGCAGAGCTAGAGGCAAAGACCACTAGTGCTACCAAGTTAATTGAGGATCGTGAAGTACAGGCCAGACAACAGGCCGTTAACCAGATTAAAGCTGATGTTAACAAATTAGTACTTACAGATCCTGCTTTTGAAACCATCAAAGCGATGGGTCAATCTGACGAAGTTGTTAGATTGATTGAAGAAACCTTCGATAAAGAAGGCGTCTTGATGACGGTTGAGGAAGCCGCCCAGGAGATCGAAAACTACCTAGTAGAAGAGATCTATAACGCCGCTGCGAAGAGTTCAAAAGTTAAATCACGTTTACAGCCAGTTAGTGCACCGCTGGCCCAGAAGCAAATCGACGCAGCTCCCGCTGCTAGCAGCAACAATCAACTCAAGACCCTTACCAATTCAGTGGGTTCCAATAGGCAGTTAAGCGCTAGGGAACGAGCTTTAATGGCGTTTAGAGGCGAGAAAGTATAATCGCGACCTAACTAAGGGTGAACTAAAGGACTGCTAGCTTATGAGCATAAGTTCATAGGTAACTAAACTCTACAACATAAGTTGTTGGGCAATAACAAATAACACGAGAACTTTGACAGGGTGTGTTAACCCATATCATTCAAAGATAATCTCAAAGGAAATAACATGACTGCAACATTTGCAAACAGCTCTAACCAAGTAGCTGCACTAAAAGAACTCTATACAGACGATAAAGATTACATGAAGGACCTAGTGTACAAGGAAAACCCTTTCCTTGCTCTAGTTCCTAAGAACGAAAGCCCAGACGGGTTTGCTGGTAAATACATTCCAGTACCTCTCGAGTACGGCGTACCTCAAGGTCGTTCGCACACTTTTGCTAACGCTCAAGGTAACCAGACTGCTACTAGCTTAGCTTCCTTCTTCGTTTACGTGATCCAGGACTATCAATTAGTCACGATCACTAACCTATTGATGGAACAGACGAAAACTGACGCTGGCGCGTTCGTTGACGCTGCTAAGCTTCAGATGGACGGCGGTTTCAGAAACATCACGAACAACATCGCTTTCGAATTGTTCAATGATGGAACTGGTATCCGTGGAACGATCGGTTCTGGTACGAACGTATCGGGTTCGACCTACGCTATCACTCTTTCGAACCCAAACCAAGTCGTTCAGTTCGAATTGGGCATGACTTTAGTGAACGCTACTTTGACCCTTAACGGTTCAAGTATCAGCGCTATCTCTGCTATCTCCACATCAACCGCTGTTATCACTAACGTTGACCGCGCTAACGGCATCATCACTGTCGTAGCTTCTGCTACAAACAGCGTATGGACCACCGCTGGGCAAGGTTTGGGCGTACAAGGTGACGTTGTTGTAGGAACAGTTGGAACCGGTACTAACTTAGCCATGAGCGGTCTACTTGCTTGGTTGCCTATCAGCAGCCCAGCTTCCTCAGACAGTTTCTGGGGTGTTAATCGTTCTGCTGACCCAACTCGTCTAGCCGGTCTTCGCTTTGATGCTACGTCTATGACGATCGAAGAAGGTATCACTAACGCTCTTGGTTTCGCTAACCGAGAAGGTGCAAAGCCTGACATGATCATTATGGACTTCGCTTCGTACACCAACCTTGTTAACTCCCTAGGAGCCAAGGTACAGTACGTACAGCTTGACCACTCTGAAGTACAGGTTGCTTTCGAAGGTATTCAGTTCCAGTCCGCTTACGGTCGTTTGACTGTTCTAGCGGACCGTAGCTGTCCTCCTCAGACCGCTTTCGCTCTTACTATGAGCACCTGGAAACTTCGTTCTTTAGGTAAAGTACCTCACGTACTTACTTACGGAATGGAAGGTCTTGAAGGACTTCGCGTTGGTAACGCCGATGCTTTGGAAATCAGGATCGGGTACTATGGTAACCTTATATGCAGCGCGCCCGGGTTCAACATGGTAATTCAGTTGTCCGCGTAGTATCTAATTAGTTAAAATCGTTAAGATTTAAAGGCTGGGGCCACAAACCCCAGCCTTTTTTATTTCAGGATACTACGTTTAATATATATTTGATTAAATAAGTCAAGTATGTTATAATAGTTGTATGACAAATAAAACTTGTAATAAATGTAACACCGTAAAAGATATAACGGACTTTTATAGGGAGGCAGGTAATACAACAGATGGTAGAAGAGGTGATTGTAAAACATGCTCCAATAGATCTAGAATGGTTTTTAGAGCCAATAATAGAGAAAGATACAACGCCGAAATGCGCGATTGGCGTAAAAATAATAAAAATGCCGTAAAGGATCATGACTTAAGACGCACCTACGGTATAGGTCTTATAGAGTTCCATGCAATGCTTACCGCCCAAGGTCACAAGTGTAAAATTTGCGGTAAACTACCCACTAGAGTAAGGCCCCTAGCCGTAGACCATGACCACATCACTGGTAAAGTTAGAGGACTGCTTTGCTACAGATGTAATAGAGACATGGTCGTAATAGACGATGAAACTAAACTACATGCATTGCTGGCATACAAAAAAGCCGCCTAATTTCTCCTTGCTATATACGAACAGCTATGGTATCTTAAAAGAACGCGGTACGGTTTTGTGGAACGTTGTGATTCGCAGTAAATAAAACCAAATGTCTGAAATCATTAAGGATTTGATTGCATAATTAGTGATCACTAAACGTGATTTATAACTATGCGACGTTCCTATCATATTAGCCTTAATCGGCTAAGGGTTGTATATTGTCTAAAAGATATACACACTCTTAAGCTGACTTTCCTCTATTTCATTGGCCTTTTCGTTGGCATCTACTATGCAATATAGTAGGTCAAGAGGATATGAATATGACAAACAAACAAAGAAAACAGTTCGATGAATGGGCAGTAGGCACGATTGGTAACACAGACAATGATATTGAACTCGATGTTGCTGACGGTTTTAATCAAATCGATAGAGTAGTATACTTAATCAGTTTAGGTTACATCATCACTAACTGGGATCAATATGCTCAAGCTGAAATTAACGAAATGGCTGGAAGAATCATTAACAAATAGGAGTTTATATGAAAAACATCTACACCCAAGTCTTAGGTTTCTTAGTAATCTCGATAGTAGTAAGTAACTCAACGTTCGCTAAAGGTATGCCAGAATGGTTATGTACTCAGGAATCAAGTGAACGTAGAGGTCAAGACATCGTAGCTTGCGGTGTAGGTGTAGCTCCTACTGAAAACGAAGCTCGTTTAAGTGCATTCGACGGTGCAGAAACAGAATTCAAACGTATCTGCACCGCCTCGGCTGATTGTAACTCAACTCAGTCGATTGTAATCCCCAAACGTACCACCTGTGAAGTTAAAGAAGATGGTTTATTTGAATGTAGAAGACTTGTGATCTTCTCCATGGCCGCTGGGCCAGCTAAACCCGAAAGTTTAAAAGCATCGGCAGCTAAATATCAGAAAATCGCTAAAGGTATGACCTTAGCGAACCTGACCTACCAATTTGGACAACCAACTGCTATTGGTTCGGCTTTCGGAGGTAGATTAAAGGTGACCTTCAACGGTGATTTCTGTGAACTAAACCACTGTTATGCGGTTATAGACCACGACACAGTAACTCATTGGAATCACTTTAAACCAGCTTTTGACGGTAGACTAAAATAAATTGACTAATAGACATAACAATGTTACGATAGTTTAATGGATAAACTAACCATAGGTATGGCGTTCGTGTTCTTCTTAGGGGCTTGTTCTTCGATGCCTTTTCGCAAACCACCCTGTGACCCTTCTAATTTTAACATGAAAACCTATAAAGGCCGCACGGCTTACGCGTGGTGCAAAGTTAAAGAAGACGCCAAAAAAATTAAGAAACGCAACTGGCACTCCAAATATGATATGGAGACTGAGGAATGAACCCAGAACTCAAGAAAGCCTTAGCTGCCCTAGCTACAGCTCTAGAGATTATCGACTCAAAGAATAGGCTTATTGAAGGCATCAGCGCCATTGCAGAACAAGCTATTAAAGAATTAGAAGCAGCAGAACGTAAACTAAAGAAATTTCAGGAGAGTAACTGATGTTAACTTGGATCTTAGGTGTAAACCTAAAACACGTCGCAATGGTAATTGGCGCCTTCTTCCTAGTAATCATTATACTCCTCAGCTATATTGCTTTTGAAGTTAAAGAAATCCACGATCACGACCATAAGGATGGGCACAAATGAGCCTCCCCGATAAAAAAATCACAGATCTTAAAACAAAACTAATCACTCAACATGCTCAATTAGTCAACGCCATCGCCCGTAAAGCTATTACTCTCAGACGCTTAGAACGTGAATTAGACGACGCTACCGAAGCATTAGCGAGCATCCAGGCGCAAATAGAAGCACAAGACGCCACAATTAATTAAAATAACTATTGACTTAGGCGACAGTCTCCATTATATTCCTTGAAACCATTTAACAAGGAGCAACATATAATGGATAATGAACAGAAAATCATCAGTGTATTAAGAGACACTTCCCAGCGTAGCAAACTAGCCGCCTCAGTCTTTTATTTATTCGCTCTTCGCGAACGGGCGAGATCCAGAATCACACTACGAAGCTTGATGTTACGTATGAAAGCAGAAGGGTTTACTTTTAGTAAAACTGAGTATCAAGAGTTTTTTAACCTACTAGCTGATTTAAAGATAGGTCAAATTGAACGAACCAATAGAGGTACAATCAAAGGTCTTCGAGACATTGCTTTTACACTACAATCGGTAGGCAGGGCATCAGTTGGTAAAGCCGAACACCTAGTCTCATTCAAACCGAGAGGCAATCCTAAACTTTCCAAACCTCAAACCCTTTTCAGACCCGGACTAACGATACGAAATCCATTAAGTAAAGACGTTTTGGTTAAGTTAATGGTGACTATAGATAATAAACCATGGGTTTTAGAAGTACCTAAGGATTATACGGAGCAGGATGTAGCTAAGATAATCTGCATGTTGAACCGAAATTGACAAGAGGTGTTAACTATGTTATGTTTTAGTAATGCTTATTTATGTCATATCGTTCTTGGAAGCACTTTCAGGCGGTTTGGTCGGAGTTAATACAGCATTATACTTTAAATTCACATTAGGATTGTCAGAGACCCAGGCGGCATCAATATTTAGCGGTATGGGAGTGCTTGGGTCTGCCTTAATCCTATTACTCGGACCGATGGTGGACAAAATTGGCGTAAAACGTGCCATGCTCATAGGAGCAGGCACGCTAGTTCTTGGTAGGATAGCCCTAAGCCAGACTCATTCGTTGATTCTAGCCCTATTTATGCTCATTTTTATGTCGATCGGGTCAGCTATAAAAGGAAGCGCAGTATTAATTACCCTCCGAAGCCAAGGTAAGAGCTTTAAACTGGATTATGTCATTTTCAACCTAGCCTATTGTATAGCTGGGTTCCTATTCGACTACATTCACAATTACAATCTAACTTTTCTGATAGCGGGCCTTATAGCTGTAATTAACCTGGCCGCGATTATGTTCCTTGCGGAGATTACACCCGATAATCTCCGCAAAAGTGTCCCAATAACTGAATCGGGACAGAAAGCAACAGCATATGATTATAAAATCCTTAAAAAAGTGGTTCTTTACAACAGTGTCATGCTACCGGTCAGCGGCATCTTCACTTTTATGGCGACTTTCATACCGAAGTGGGCAATTGCTGCGATTGGCCCGAGTGCTCCCGTTGGTAAGCTTTATGGTAGTCTTAATCCCGCTATTATTCTTGCTGTCGTCCCTATTTTTGCTGTTATTTCGAATCGCTGGAGGCTCAACCCGTACAGGGCGGCGATTGTTGGCACAACGCTTAGTGGATTAAGCCTATTCTTCATTCTTCTTCCATTATCATGGCTATCCGCCGCTATCGCGGTGATTGTACTATTCACCGTGGGGGAGGCGGTATGGTCTCCAGCGAATATGGAGGTTGGAACTACCTTGTGTCCTCCTGGCGAAGAGGGTAAATATCTCACTATTAGTTTAATTCCCCGTACATTAATAGGACTACTAATGAGTTATATTATAGCATACGACTTTAACCACTTCGTTTACGTACCGAGTCCACAATACTGGGTACCGTTCATAAGTATGGGCGCCTTTTCATTACTTACACCTATTGGACTAGTGGTTTTTAGGGGGAGTCTGCTTGACAGCAAGCAGCATATAGTGTAGTATTAATAGATAACTAAATATCAGCCTCTAACTTAAAAGGACGTATACTGTGAATAAGTTGGCAATAACCACCGTAGTGCATGAAGCATCCCCCATCGTGTCTTCCAAAGAATTAGAGCACATTCACGTTAATAAGTTTAACGAAGAATCCGCTAGAGAGTTCTATAAAAACTTTAGGGAATTGTTAGCAGACGATTCTGTTAAAGTAATCCCAATCATTATCGACAGTTATGGCGGTAACGTACATGCCTTATTCACCATGCTGGACTTAATTGAATCTTCTCATAAACCAGTAGCCACTATAGCTATGGGCAAGGCGATGAGTTGCGGCGCTATTTTACTAGCTGCGGGCACGAAAGGCTATAGATTTGCAGCAGCCCGCAGCGACATCATGATTCACGAAGTGTCGTCTGCAGAGTTTGGTAAAATGGCCGATTTAGACAGCGGCGTTAAGCACACCAAGAAAATGAACGATGATCTGTTCGCTTTCTTAGCCTCGGTCAGTAAAAAAGACAAGAAATTCTTTTTGACCAAGATGAAGTCTATGGGAAACGTAGACTGGTTTCTTACAGCACAGCAATACAAAACATTAGGCCTCATTGATCACGTCGGCATTCCCATCCTGGTGCAGAAATGAGAAAAGGCGGCGTTATAGACGCCAATCTGTATAAAATGAGCGAGAGTGCCATACGTGACTTATCAAAAGGCAATCAATATTCCGATTTATCAGAAGCGGTCGGGCACATATCCGTCGCCACTCAAGTTCCTATTATCGCTGTGGTAGCTATCGTAAATAAAATGTATGGGGGTAGCGGTGCCCTAGACAAACTGCTCCATAGGTTGATGAACTTTTACCTTATAGAGACGGTGATTATAGGAACGGAAAGGATAGAGCACGCACTATGATATACCTATTTATTGCATCATTATTTTTTATAATGGTCTTTTTAACAGAACCTGCGGACGACGATGATGTTTAAACTGACGAAAGATGCTAAGTATTTGTTAATCATATTCTTTTTAATTTTATTCATAGGGCTAGAATTTCAGTACTTCAGTATGCATTACGAGTATTTAGTGGAGGTTCTAAAGTTAGTGCATAAGTTTAAGAGCGAACCTTTTTAGTCGCTGCGGATGCGATTAAATATTTAAAAAACATTCCGCGTATACCGAATTAACGATCGAAAAGAAGGATGTATGACGAATTTACAAAAAGAGCAGCTACAAAAGATGATAAAATATCAATCCGTAGTAAAATCCAGAATAGAAGCACCTTTACCAAAGAAGCATTTGCATCGAGAAAAAGAATTTAGGGCTTTCCTTCATAAAGAATTGTCCGACGTGACTACTAAAATTAATAACTTTAAACTAGAACTATCAAGTAAATAAGTCAAAATATAAAAGGGAGTACCCTGCGTGTCAATTAAGGATCAGTTTGCGCCTTATGTCGACGGAAATGGCTTAATGTCGAATGCTCCAGTTCTACCTGGGAGCATCAGAGCCAGCGATAACGGACCGCTCTTCACTAGCCAGTACATAATTATGCTGAAAAAAAGTGGCGAATTGACTTTAAATGACATAACCACCTTTCAACGGGTCATAGGAGCCTGTGTAGACGATGACATGCATCTACACAGGGCTCCCTCTGATCCCACTCCTGATGCCCCCGACGACTACTATGGCGTAGCAGCGGCGTTTAGTCAACTAGAAATTACATCTAACATCAAATTACCCCTCGACATGTGGCGTCAACCACAATTGGTTTTCGCTATGATGGCCTCGAATCAAATTTTGTCTCGCTGGAAGTTCTGGCAATGGCCGCTGGCAATATACACTGCTTTAGTTGTATTAACTTCCTGCATTAACGTGGAGCCAGGCAATACGGACGAACGTATACTCTCCTGGCTCCTCATTCAAGCAACGAAAGAATCGAGCGTTCTCGTTAAGTTAGCGTCCATAATATGGTTTCATAGACTATTTTCGACGTATGGACCAACCGGAATGAAGGCTGTAGCCGGAATTTACTTTCTCCCTCAAGGCAATAACCCGTATCAAGCAAACTATATAACAAGGTAGTACGTATGAATAACGTTAAGCAATTACACGAATTGGCAGTGGTGTTCGATAGAACTAAACTATTCTACTTGAAACGTTTAGTTAACTCGTTTGTTGAAGCAAATCCGGTCCTTAAGCCTATGCAGAAAGATATTGAGCATATGTTTAAAGTGCTCAAAGATGAGCAAGCCAGACGCTTATCCTTATACGCTGCACTTGATCGCACTAACGATCCCATGGAAATTAATTTAATTAACATGAACATAGACGTGGCGACATACGAACGCAGGGCGTAACACCTCGGACCGATACGCATATATGAGACTCCTTTGAGGGGGATCCCGGCTACCGTGGGGACGGTGTTTAAGTGCTGGACTATAACCTTCCCTCTGGGCCTTGAACCCAGTAAAAAATCAAAAGAGGAATATATCATGGCAAATTTACGTTTTAGATCACAGTTTCACGAATCATACGCAGCAGCCCGCGCTTCTTTATTCGCTACAGTTAGTTTCGGTGCGTCAGGTGCTCCTACTATCGTATCCGGCACGGGGATGGGGATTGCTTCAATCACTCGCTCCAGCGCTGGTACGTATGTAATCGCTCTATCGCAGCCTTTTCAAACCTTACTAGGCGTGCGTCACACCTTCGTTGATGCTGCTGCTCCAGCTTCTCCAAGTTTATACGTCTCATCGAACGCCGTGGCTACTCGATCTGCTCCTGCATTGACCGTCGTGTTCAATGTGGCAGGAACTGCAACGGACCCAGCTTCCGGTGAATCAGTACTACTCGAGCTAGTATTGAACAGCTCTAGCTTAAGTTATTAATAAAGTTTAGAAGGTAAGTCTTTTATCTTCGATGCATTGTTATCACAAGAAGGTGGAGGGAGGGCAGAAACAGTGGAATTGCCCTCCACCTTAGTACCCAAACTTTAAGGATTTATGGCTATACCTAGCACACCTACTAATTTACTGATACAACCTAATAACGCTCAGATATTAGTCACTTGTGACTACATGCCTGACGCGATATCTTACATTGTACAGCGTTCAGTAGACGGCGGCGTTACTTATACTACCGTAGCTAGCCCAGTTCTCCCGCAATACTTAGACAACACCGTAGTGATCGGTACCCAATATTGGTACCAAATGGCAGCGGTAGGCTCCACAGGCACAAGTGCGTATCAAAACATAGCCGCTGACCGAACTCCAGCAACGGCAGCTCCAGCTCCTATTGCTGAGATGTCCCTGTTATCTTTACGGAAAGCCGCCAAACAGCGCGCGGACAGGATTCATTCAAACTTTGTTACTGATCAAGAGTGGAATTCTTATATCACGCAAAGCATGTATGAGCTATATGACCTGCTCATCACAACTGACTCAGATTACTTTATAGCCCCAAGAGCCCAATTTATAACAGCCGGCGGCAACAGTGGCATCTACCCCCTCCCCGACGGTGTTTTAACATTCACGAACCCCTTTACAAATGAATCGTTCGTAGCCCCCCCTTTCTATAAGCTCACCGGGATAGATCTAGCCTTGTCGACAGCCCAGAACGCCCAGACGACACTATCCAAGTACAATTTCCAAGACAGGAATAAATTTCTCTACCCCAACAGCGCTTCCACAATCTACGGCGTTTTCAACATGCAATATCGTATGATGGGAAACAATCTAGAATTCATCCCAGTACCTAGCGCTAATCAGCCTATCACTATAATTTATATCCCGAGATTACCCGCGCTCATGCTGGATACTGACGTAACTACGCTGGGTTACAGCGGCTGGCTGGAATATGTTATCGTGAAAGCTGCTATCTTAGCGCTCACTAAAGAAGAATCTGACATCAGCCCACTAGTCCTTCAGTTAGGTCAAATGGCTAAGCGCATAGAAGAAACCGCTCAGAATCGCGACGAAGGCCGACCAGATACCATCACGGATGTCCGTAATTCCTATTTCGGGGAGAGTGGCAATGGATGGAATGGACGATCAGGGGGTTGGTAAAAGTGGCTAAGCTTTTTATCACGATCATGTGCCGATACATAGGTCACGACCTAGAACCCATGGTGATAAAAAAAGTAACCAACAAACGCACTGGGCTTTACGGTAAGTGTTCGAGATGTAAGCTTTTAACGATGGATTTGAAACATGGCAATTAAACTCCCATATCAGCAGACGGATTCAAGACAGTTTAATCAATTTCAACAGGCATTGGGCGCCGCACTTATGCCTATAACTCAGAACCCCATCGCAGCTGCAACAATCCTTTCTAACATTACACTTAATGCAGGCAGTAATAACGTCCCTATTGGCCTACAACAGCCATTGATAGGCTGGTTTCTTGTCCGTTTAAGGGGTAATGCCACTGTGTGGGACTCAAACGACGGTAACACTAACAACCAGATACTGGTGCTAAACTCAACGGCGACAGTTGTGGTAGATATTGCTATTTTTTAGAGGAATTATATGAAAATATGTTTTAAATGTAATGAATCTAAAGACTTACTTGACTTTTACAAGCATAAAGGTATGTCCGATGGACATCTAAATAAGTGTAGAGTTTGTACTATTAAAGATTCTAAGCTCCAATACATAAACGAAGATAAAATGAAACGTAAGGCTGACAACAGATTACGTGCGAAAAATTATACAGAACGAAAACGTGCTGCGCGTTTACTTGGTAAGTACGACCTAACTCAAGAAAACTACAAAACGATGTTATTAAAACAAGGCTGCGCCTGTGCGTCTTGTTACACCCCGGCAGTCGAATTAGAGTACGCTCTTTATGTAGATCATGATCATACAACGGGAAAAGTTAGAGGGCTTCTATGTCAAAAATGCAATAGCGGTATTGGCATGCTCGGCGACGACCTGTTCGGCGTTAAAAGCGCTTACGAATATCTTTCGAGGGCTGCTTAAATGGCATTACAGGAACAAAACATACCAATATCATTCGCTAAAGGGGTGAATACTAAGACCGATCCCAAACAGGTCATGGCTGGGCAGCTTCTTAGTTTATCCAACGGTGTATTCACAAAGATTAATGCCATTAATGAAGACCCAGGATACCTTCCGCTCCCACAAGCGATATATAATTCAGCTCAAAGCACCTCAATCGGTAATTCAATTACTACTTTCGATGGTAACCTGATTAAGACGGACGGGTTATTCCTATATAATTTCTCAGAGACAAATCAAAATTGGATTCAAGTCCCGACGAAGATCGCTAACTCCATCACTTCCGACGCTATTGCTACGAACGCATTGGGATCTAGCGCCATAGGGTTAGCCTCCAACGCCGCTGGACTAGAATTTTATACCTACTATCAACTTAGTAACAATTTAGGCAGCGACGCTGGACAGATCAATATTCAGAGTACCAATTTGGTAATATATGATCCAGAGTCTGAGACAATTTTGTATAATAGTCAGATAGCAAATCCAGTTAATGCCTCATCTACGGTCCGACCTTATTCTATTTTCGCTACCTCCTCGGGAACAACTTTTTCTACTATTTGGCTGGACAGCAATATAAATATTAACTACACAACTATTGATTCAATTAACCCCGTAGCTGCTCCTTCCTCGAACCTGCTCATATCTAGCATCGGCCCCGATCAGCCAATGCCCGACGTGGTATCCAACGCGAACGGCATTTATATTCTATATGCAGATGCAACAAATCTACGCCTTGCACGGTATTCTTCTTCTTTCACCTTAATAACCTCAGTATTAGTCGTAAACACAGGTAGCGTTGCCACGCCTCTAGATTCTTACAGTCTCAGCGTAGACGAAGCAACCGGCAACCTCTATGTTTTATACTCGACTTTTGGTAGTGGGACAGTGGCCCTCACGGCATACTCTTCCACCTTATCAGTTATAAGAGCTACCGTAACGATCTCTGGCATCACAGGCCCTGGTGTGTATGGGTCGGCATCTCTGTTTGTATCAACCAACTTACTTTATGTTTATGCGCAGAAGCTCTCTCCCAGCTCTCTTCGTTTTCAATATTACGATACGATCCTTTACGCTGTGAATATCACTGCTGGGACGGCTGGAGCAGCAATAGAAAATCTATTCGGTTGTTACATCGCAACGAAGCCTTATATCTACAACAATCAACCTACAATTAATGTAGGTTTTTACGATTTCAATATCCCCAGGATTGCGGCATTGGCGTTATTAGTCCAGTCAGTATATTTTACCGTCCAACAGACAATTCCTAATACCAATTACAGCCTGAAGACCCCTTATACAATCATAACGAAATACGCAGAAGGGACCGCCGGGGCTCCATTGTCCGTTAGTTTATTCCCAGCCCCTCCGAACACGGTGCTGCGCAAGAGCGCAACCAGTGTTGTTATCCCATATCTATACGCGGTCAACGTCACGATTAACTCAAACGTTAACTTTAATTCCTACAACGTAGGAAGGTTGAACACCATCCTAGGTACTAAAACTATATCAGTTGAATTAGGCAATAACCTAAATCTCACCGGGGGCGTGGTGAGTATGTACGACCAAGTCGGTATCGCAGAATCTGGCTATCATATATTTCCTTGGCAAACTATTGCAACTTTTTCTCTTCAACCAGTTGTAGGCACACCTCCTCCAAGTCTAACTGCCGGGACCTATTCCTATGTAGTTACCTACGAATGGACCGATAATATCGGTAATTTACATAGAAGTGCGCCGGGCCCTGCATCGACGGGCGTGGCCTCAGCACCCACCTCGTCTCTAGTGTCCCAGGCCGTCATTACGGTCAGCGGTACGGCTTTAAGCGAACAATATAAATTATATAATATTCAAGTTGTGTTGTGGCGTACTACAGCAAACGGTAGCATTTTTTATAGGGTGAGATCACAACCAAACGCAGTTGGTGTTATCACATTCCAGGATCAACTACCTGACGATTTATTAATCGGTGCAACGCAGTTATACACGACCGGTGGCGAAGTTGAGAACATCGCACCTCCAGCGTCCGACATTATTTTTCCTTTTAAAAATCGAGTGATAGCGGTTCAAGCAGACAACCCTTATGTTTGGTGGGCCAGTAAGCAAGTCATCCAAGGGTTTCCGGTTGAGTTTACTGATGTCTTTGCATTCAATATAGACATGACAGGCGGTCCAATTTCTGCAGGTTATACGATGGATGACAAACTCATATTCTTTAAAGATTCAACCATATTTTATGTAATCGGTGACGGACCAGCACCCAATGGCACACAGAACGATTTCAGCTACCCCCAGGTCATCACCTCTGACGTAGGATGCAGAAACCAAGATTCTATTATCGTTGTGCCTATCGGCCTTATGTTTCAATCAACGGATAAGGGAATATATCTACTCGACCGCGCATTGCAACTATCTTATATTGGGGCTCCAGTAGAAGCATTCAACAACGTGCGGGTGACGTCGGCAGAGCTCCTTCCTAACACTACACAAATTCGCTTTACTTTAGAAAGCGACACTACCCTTATCTACGATTACCTAGTACAGCAGTGGTCTACTCACTCAGGACTAACTTTCGTCGACGCCACTACATACAAACATATGCACACCGGGTTGCAGGCAGATGCCTTAGTATTAGAGCAAACCCCGGTGCAATGGGTAGATAACAGCACCCCAGTAGCTTTAAGCCTGACCACGGGCTGGTTTAGCTTCGCTCAGCTACAGGGGTATCAGCGTATTATTGAATTCTTATTGTTACTAACGTCTACTAACGCTACATCTTTAAAGATTCAGTTGTATATCAATTTTGACTCGACTACAGCTATACAAACAGATACGATAAGCATCCCAGCTAACACAGTGAGGCAGCAGTACCGGATCTTCCCCTCTACTCAGAAATGCCAATCGATGCAGATAGTTATCACTGAAATTCCTACCGGCGCCTCAGGAGGAGGATTGACTTTATCTGGGATGTCGTTTATAATGGGAATTAAACGCGGTCTTAATAAGGTCTCTTCAGATAGGAACTATGGATAATGCAGGTTAAGCACAACTGGTCTCAGGACGATATGGTTGTGCTTCTTAAGAGTCAAGGGCTGCCTCCCTACACTCATTTAGCAAACCTGCCTAAGAACGGCTTAGTAGCCTATATGGGCGATACGCCGGTAGCTGCTGGCTTCCTAAGACTTGTAGAGGGAGACAGCGCAATACTAGATAGCTTAATAACAAATGCCACGCTAGAGCCTATGATTCGAGATAAGGCTTTGAATCTACTGGTATCTGATCTATTAAAGATGGCCAAATCCCTAGGAATTACCAAGATCATAGCTTTTTCCTCGGATAAAAACACATTAGTGAGGGCTTGGCGCTTTGGTTTTACTCAGCAAGAGTACCATGTAATCACGCTCCCTCTATCCTAACAGAGGTTTATCTAAAATGTCATTTATCGGCGCAATGTTCTCCAACTCAAACGGTTCAGGTTATGATGCCACCGCCCAACAGGAGGGAGCATTAGGTAAAGCTTCGGCTGATCAGGCCGAGCAATTAGGCCAAGTCAATCAATCCCTTCAGGATCAAGCTGAGCATGGGTCAACCCTAGCGCAAAATCAACTTACGAAAGCCACCGGGGAGAACATACAAAATGCTAGCGGTATGATCGCCTCTCAAAAAGGCCTCAACCCAGCTTTAGCTGCGCGTTTAGCAGCACAACAGGCCGGTACGGCCAACCAGACGGCGGCGAACGAGTCCGCCCAGTTGCAAACCCAGACTCAAATGGCGGCGAAAAATGCCCTTTCGAATAACCTACTAGGTCAACAGCAAGTTTATCAAGGCGCTATCGCCAATCAAAACAACGCTCAAAAAGATATTGCTCTAGGCAACCAGAAAGCCCAACAAGGGATTTTAGGTGGAGTAATGAATGCTGCTGGCGCTGCAATTTCGGATGCCCGACAAAAAACTAACATCCACTCAGGTGACCAAGACAGTAAGCAGTTTCTAGATTCCATTAAGTCCCACTCCTATGAGTATAAAAATCCGACTCTTCCAGGCGCTGGACCTGGAGAGCATACATCACCAATGGCTCAGGAGCTAGAGAAGTCCAGCTCAGGGGCTCAGATGGTCATAGACACGCCCAATGGCAAGATGGTTGACTACGCTAAAGGCTTACCTGCCATGACCGCTGCCCTTGCATACCTTAATAAGAAAGTCGAGAGCCTTGAAGGTCGTAAACACATGGCCGAAGGCGGCGCGGTAAACCCTACTGCAGCTGTAATGCCTCCTGTGGGGAACGTCCCACAAGTTTCAGGTCCTAGAAGTGCTGCTGCTAGATTTATGAAGGGTTTCCAGAACGCCATGACACCATCTGGTCAAGCCTCGGGTTTAGATCTAGGTGCTAGTAATTTAGGAACAGCATTAGGTAAAACTGCTCACGATGCTATTTTTAGAGCACCTGCAGATCCTCAAAACATTTCTCCAACTGCGGCTCCAAATGCCGTTGTACAACCCGGTGCTTTACCTACCTCACCTCCTCCAACCACCAATATGGCTGAAGGCGGAGATGTAGCCAAAACTATCGAGGCGGGCTCTCCTTCACCTAAATCTACCGCGACGGGGGAAGATGCTTTGTTTAAAGGGACGTCAGCTCTCGCTTCCGGCATCATTAAAACTGCTATGGCTAATGGTGGTAAGGTTGAAGATAAAAAAGCAAAGATTAAAGCTATTATTGATGCGCACATGAAGGCGAATATGCAGTCCTTACAACCCCAATCCGCCACAATGGCGGGTGGCGGAAAAGTGCCGGTTATGTTAAGCCCAGGAGAACGTTATTTATCACCGAATGAAGCTAAGGCGGCTAAAGAGGGTAAAGTAGAACCCATTAGAGCTGGAAAGAAAGTCCCTGGTAAACCAACAGTAGGCGGAGCTAAAAACGACTATGCAAATGATACTTTTGCAACGACCGCTGAAGCAGGTGGTCTAGTTCTACCCCGCTCAGTGACTCAAGCCAAAGACCCCGGCGAAGCGGCACGCAAGTTCGTACAAGCTCACATGGCTAAGGGCGGTAAAGTACTGCCTGGCAAAAAGAAGGCTAAATAATCATGGCATTCAAACTTCCAATGGACGGCTTTAAAAAAGTCTCTGAAGATAAACATAAAACTATCTTAAGGCACGAATCTGGTCATGAGATCACGATTGCTCATAGCCCTCTGTCCCCTAAGTTGCGAGAACAACTAAAAAAGTTGCCACTTATGGTTGATGAACAACGTTCTAAGTTCGCAGACGGTGGGAAAATCTCAGGCGGTAATGGAAGCCCTTCAATCGACCCTAAAGCTGCTAAAGAAATACAAGACGGAGCCATGCAATCAGGCTGGCAGCCAGAGCAATGGAAAAAGAATTTAAAAGCTGGACTTGGGTTTGCAGAAGGTGGAACGGTGCCTGCGGAAGCACCGGCTCCAGAGCAGCCATCACCAACCCCTTCCGCCGTCGATCAAAGCCTAGGTTCTATCATAGGTCACGCGGTACGTACCGCTGTTGGTGATACAGCAGGCGCTGTTAAGTCCGTAGCTGCCCCAGTAGTACAAGGTGCCAAGGACTTCGGTAATGCTTTAATAGGCGCGGATGCTCAGGCTGCTGAGAAAGTGCCCGTTACTGCTCAACCTCAAGTAGATCCTGCATTCGCTCAAGCACAAGCTTCATTAGAACAAGCAGCCGCTCCCACGACGCCGACAGCTGAAGCGCAACAAGCCGCTCAAGCCCCTGAAGTATTAACTTCAAATGATCCTAACGAACCAGGAGTAACTCTTCCTGGAATCCCAACGGGCGACCAACCTAGTTTGGAAGAGGGTTATAAAAATCAAGTTATGGGCGAACAGCATCAAGCCCAGGCGTTAGCCGCTCAAGGTGAGCGAGATGCTGCCCAATTTCAACAGGCCGCTGGACAAGAAGCGAACCTTCTAGATAAGTTTCAAGAACATATCGCGCAAATGAATGAAGAAATCAACAACTTCATGACGGATATCAAAGACGAACACATCAATCCGCATCAACTATGGGATAGTAAGTCTGGGTTTGATAAAGCTCGTATTGGTATCGGATTCCTCCTCTCAGGCATGGGAGCTGGCCTTACAGGCGGGCCTAACTTAGCGGTTGAGATGCTTAACAAGGATATTGATAGAGACATCGACGCTCAGAAAGCTAACATCGGTAAGTCTGAGAATCTATTAAGTGCAATGTTCAAGCAATACGGTAACATGCGTGACGCGGTAGACATGACCCGTATCTTAAAAAACGCGCAAACACAGGATATGATCAGAGCTTCAGCAGCTAAGGCCCAAAACCCTCTCGCTAAGGCGGCAGCTGAGAAAGCTATTGGAGATTTACAAGCGAAGATTGCTCCAGTTATTTACCAGAAAAACATGCGCCAAACGTTACAAGGCATCAACAATAACGGCAAGACAACCGGCTCATTAAGTCACGTTGACCCCGCTACCTTCTTAAACCTAGTTCCAGAGGGACAACGTAAGGAAGTCTCCGGCGAAATAGAACGCGCTCAAAACACACGCAACATGGGCGTAAGTATTATGGATGCTTTCGATAAAGCATCCCATGCCTTATCAGGAGCAGGTCGCTTAGGTGCTGTGATACAAGAACCGGGTGAATTAAATCGCTTGAGCGGTCTTCTAAACACGACCATCACCGATCTCACCGGTACCGCTAGGCAAGCCGAGTTTGATTCAGCCAAGCATAATTTCATGCCTCAAGCTTCTGATACGCCCTCTAAGCGAGCTAGCAAACGTCAAGCCCTACAAGAATACCTACAAGCTAAGAAATCAGCACCTTTAGCGAAGAGCTATGGTATTGATCTAGATAAGTTCGCTAGTACAAACGCCTCTCCAGAAGCACGCTTAACACCACAACAGCAATCCTTTGCTGCTTGGGCTAAAGCGAATCCAGGACCTAAAGCTGATATGGTCCTTAAAAAACTTGGACTAAAGTAATATGGCTAATAACAAAGAGCCTGAAGGTTTAGATGATTTTCTAACTGACCAGGACCCACAAGCTGCCAGAGCTTCGCAAGGAGTTAATAAACTCGCCGCAGCTGCATTTGACTCGGGACCACAGACAATGGATTCAATAGAACCTGAATCTTCCCCTGTCGACGCCCTGATTCTAGGTGCGGCCGCTCCGTTGACCGGTAAGATTGCTCAAGGCGCAGAGCGCATAGTGGGTAACGAAATCGGTGCCTTGGGACTTGACATTAATCAAAACGAAATCACAGACCATGCTTTAGGTTTATTACAAAAGACGCAAGCGGCATTTAAAGCAGGCAAAGCATCGCAGAAAGAGTTAGCGTTTGCGCAACAGAAATTCGCAACCGCCCAGCGCTTAGCGCAACGTAACGGCAAGATTGCACCAACTTCATATGCGGAGGCTCCAAGAACAGGCGACGCTTTGTTGGCAGCAACTAAGATCAAGCCTGACACGTATGCGAGCGGTGGGATTATGTATGCTGATGGGGGCGCCATGTACGCCGAAGGTGGCCAAGTGGCAGAGCCAGACGGTTTAGATGCTTTCCTAGCCGGCACCGCGCCTACGGTAACAGCTGCGCCAGTTCAAGACCCTTCAATTGTTGGCACTCCCAACGCTCCTACATTTCAATCGCCTACAATCTCGCCCAGTAGCGAACCTGCTGGCCTTGACGCCTTTATCGCTCCTGAAGTGCATGAGGCAGAACTACAAGATAACTACGGTACGACTGGGCAACAAATACTAACTGGAGCTGAAGGGCTTGCGCAGGGGGTCGCGGGACCTCTAGCCACTGCTGCTGAGCTAGCGCTCGGTATTAAGCCAGAAGACATTAGAGCTAGAGAAGAAGCTAATCCGTACATTTCCGATGCAGGTAAGATCGTAGGTTTGGGTGGATCTATGTTAACCGGCGCCGGAGAGGGTGCCTTACTGCTTAGAGCTGGAGAAGCTGCGTCGCACTTAGTCAAGGGTGCAGGACTTGCCGCGAAGGTCGGAGCTGCAGCTGCTGACGGCGCTATTCAGAATATGCTCCTTGCTGGTGGTGACGAAATCACTAAGCAGTTGCGCTCAGACCCAGACGCATCGATGCAGTCAGCCGTCGCCAACATCGGTTTGTCAGGACTACTTGGTGGATCTATAGGAGGTGCCCTAGGTACAGTCAGTCCTCTTTGGAAGTCCACCTTCGGCGATCATGCCGGACAGGTCGTCGAAGACTTTAAGAACCGCATCGATCAGCACATTAACAACCCAGACCCTGCCAGCGCTGTAGCCAAGGAGCTTGCAGAACATTGGGAATCAACCAATATGGTTGCCGACCCAGTTTATGGTCATAATGGACTCAAAGCGCAAGAAATTGCGAATGCAATGCCTGAGTTCCATAACGGTATGACTGAGCAAGCAACACGCTTAACTCAAAAACTAGATGATAGCATTAACGCCATGAATGCAAAGCCTAATAAATACCCGCCACGTTTTGCTGACAAGTTGAATGACGTGGCCACAGACCTAAAGCTTGGTCTGTCTAAGGCTGAGTCACCAGCGGATATATTCAATTCGGTGCAGAATGCTAAGCAAACTCTACAAACCTTTGCTAAGTTCGATAAACTAGTGACACCGGTGGACGAGGGTCACGGGTTTGTGCAAATGGCTAAGAGTTTGCAACATGATTTCCGGACATCGTTAGAGGATAGCGGCGTTTGGGGTAAGGCAGCGAAAGCTCAACAGGATATTAACTCCGCTGCAACGGATTTCTTCAAGGCTTCTAAGGACTTCCAATCAAAATTTACAACTAAAGTTCAAGGCGAACCTGTCATTGACCCAGGCAAAATTAACACCTACGTTAATCAACTAGGTAAACCCAATGCAGAGATTAAATCCACAGTATTAAAGAATTACTTAGATGCTGCAGAAACCTATAGGAAAAAAATCAGTGACATCCACGCTAATCTTGGTCTTACTAACCCGGTTACTCCCACGTCCCTTAATTCAACGATGCAAACGTTCGATAAGCCGACTACCGGGAGTAAACTCGCTGACGTCTTTATTGAAAAAGGTCTTACCCAAGCGGGTGGTAAAGGCATTGGAGCAGCTATAGGAGCTGTAGCGGGCTCTAAAGTTCACGTCCCAGGCGCCGAACTCTTAGGCACTATGCTTGGCGCTCACATCCTAGGACCTTTCATCTCTAGTATCCTACCTCTAATCGCCAAGCCCGTATTGAACGCCGCATCAAACGCACTCGCTTTGAAGTCAGCTAGTGACGCTGGGTATGCAATGATTCGTGGTACAGGCCTCGTGGATAGGGCTACAAAGGCTTTGTTTACGTCCGGTAAGGACGTACTCCCAGTCTCGATGATCCCTAGCGCTAATAAGCTCGCTAGGCTCGATCACATGGTATTGGCAGCTAACGAAGACCCCAACAGTATCTCAGAAGGTCCTACTAACATCTCTGGCTATATGCCTCAACACGGTCAGGCAGCCGCGATGGTAGGAGGGGCAGCAGTTAATTATCTTAAATCATTACGACCCAACACGGATAAGAAAGCTCCGTTAGACCCTACTCCAGTACCGTCAAGACTTGCAATGGCTCAATATAATAGACAATTAGCGAATGCAGAGCAGCCTTTGATGGTACTAAATAGAGTAAAAAACGGTACCGTGACGTCGCAAGATCTTCTGACATTACAAACTATCTATCCGGATTTGTACAAAGCAATGGCAGCTAAGATCTTAGATCAAATGACGGATCATTTAACCAAAGGTAAAACCATTCCCTATCAAACCCGCATCGGCTTATCTAAGCTTGCTGCGCAACCCCTTGATTCTTCAATGACTCCTAGCTCCATTATGGCGGCTCAGCCACAACCTCAGATGCCGCAACCCCCAGGTGAACAACCCGGTAAAGGTAAGGCGCGTAAGGGTGCGGGAGGTACGGCTCTAAACAAACTTAGTGGAGCTTATCAGACTCAAAGTCAAGCTCTCGCTACTAGACATCAAAAAGATTAATTCGTTATTTGCGAACAGCGAATATCTAAAGATTACCAGGGGGGGGGGTTAGCTAGGCCATTCCAGCTCTTTCGATTCGTTTTAATACTTGACTATAGGTCTCGTGTAATTTTAAAGTGTTGTAATAGCCATCCCTAAACTTCAATATGGCCCCGCCGTCCTCATCTTCTGATATTAACCTAATATCAATTAGGTTAATTAATCGTTTTTTTTTGAGTCAGACGTAGTGACTTCTATAAATTTAATCATACAAGATTCTCCTTAATATTTAGAGAGGGCGGGACGCTACTCCCGCTGGACGAGATACTCAAAACTCTCTGTTCGGCTCGCGAACCTAGTCCTTACTTTTTGCAGTTTTCTGCGTGTCTCCAGTGGCTGTACCATGTTTCAGAGTACAAAATTCAGGTTTATCCTTACCACAGCTTTCCACGCCGCCTCTCGTTTATAACATATCACATCAGCCTAGCGATGTCAATATCGGCCATATCCGTAGACATCAAAAAGATTAAAAAAAAAGCCCCAGACGCTCATTCACTTCGTCTAGGGCCAATGATAATAATAATTCAAAGTATATCATCAATAACTCATCGTGTCAAATCTATTATCGGCCGTATCCGCTCTTATGAACGCCGGGTTTACAAGACCCTAATCCATAAGAGGCTATAATGGCAAGAAAAAACACATTAGTTACCCAACTATTCCCTGACGCATCCGATCATACAATTCCTTTCAGCTTGTCTACAGGCTTCACGTCCCCCGCTACGGTTGTACGTGACTTAGATAACTGTTCATATCAAATCAACGTCTCTACAACTGATTCAGTTGGCACATTTGCAGTGGAAGTTAGCAATGATTATTACGTAAATCCTTCCTCTGACGGAACAGTAACCAATACAGGAAATTGGACTGCGTTGACACTAGCTGGGGGCACACCTTCAGTAAATCTTGCCAACGACACAATTGTTATAAATCTCAATCAGTTACCATTTTATGCAATTCGTCTTCGATATACTTCAACTACTGCTGGAACTGGTACGGCAACAATCTTTATCACCGATAAGCAGTTAGGCGGTTAATTCAATGGCTCAAAACTACGTATACCCGTCATCTTCAGAAGTCACCATCAACGGTATTGGTACTCCAAATAATGCCCCAATCCCCGGTAACTCAGTACTAGTAGCCGGTGAGTCGCCTACTGGCAATCAAACTGTTATCCAAACCGATGCAGATGGTAACTTAATCACCACGCCAGCCGCCGGATCAATTGAAGACGTTAACTTAACCCAAGTCGGCGGAGCTGTCATAACCCTCGGTGCTAAAGTATCTGCCTCAAGTATTCCAGTTGTATTAGCAACAGATGAAGTCGTACCGATCAGCGCGGTCGCGCTGCCCCTCCCAACTGGCGCTTCTACTTCAGCCTTGCAGACAGACGGTAACACGAGCCTATCGACTATAGCCGGTAACACAACAAACCTGATAATGACAGAGACCGTACCGGGTACCCCCGCGGCGTTCGCTTTAACTGTTCAAGGCAACGCTGCAGGAGTTCCTATCCCTGTATCTTTAACCGCCTCCACAGGCACTTCAAGTATTAATGTGGCTGAATATGGAGGAGTCGCCACTACATTAGGTCTCAAAGCCGCCGCCGCGAGTATACCTGTTGTGATCGCCTCAGATCAAGTGGTGCCAGTCAGCGCTTCCACGCTTCCCCTCCCAGCTGGTGCCGCCACAGCCGCGAACCAAGCTACGGAGATTGCTTCTCTTGCTACGATCGCGACAAACTCAACTTCATTAGTTGCTAATCAAACTAATGGCACGCAGAAAACCCAAGTTATAACACCTCCAGCTTTGACAGTTACCCAAGCTGCTATCACGGTAGGTACTACAGCGGTTCGGCTGACTGTGTCGGGCTCGGCTCCCTCAGCTACAAGGCAAGTGCTAGTAGCTACCCCGGATACTGGTACGGCCTCAACAGTAACCTTCTACATCGGTTCCGCTACTGTCACTAACTCAGGTGCAACTAGAGGAATTGAGATCCAACAAGGTCAAAGTTTCATAGCTAATAATGATGCAGCCGACTATTATATTGTTGCAAGTGTTGCAGCCCAAACCGTTACAGTAATGGAGCAGAGTTAATATGAGTATCTTAATTACTAGTAAATCATCGGCGAGCGCTGGCTCGGGAATCGCTCCTACAGTTCAAACATTTTCAGCTACGGGTACGACTGCTGGCTGGCTTTTCACCATATCGACTTCCTCCACTGTGGTAGTAGGGGATACGTACACAAATAACGGTAATACTTATACGGTCTTGGGGGCCCTAACAGCCCAAACCGGGCAAGTATTGTTTACTTCAGGCGTTTCAGCTCCTACAGCTTCAGGCACACTGACGCGAGCTACAGGGTCAGGTACAGCATCAATTACATTTACAGCCTCGACGGCTTTGGCGCAATATACCGTACCTAGCAGTCCCGCACCTAGATATGTTCGAGTAAGAATGGTGGGCGGTGGCGGCGGCGGAGCTGGATTGGCCACAGGTTCATTCTTTGCTGGTTGTGGCGGCGGCGGAGCGGGTGGTTACGTAGAACACACCATCAATTCTCCAACCTCAACGTGGTACGCAGTAGGCACAGGTGGTGCGGGTGGACCTAATACCGGGGGGGTTGGTATCACGGGTACTAGCTCCTTCTTCGGAGTTAATCTATTAGTGGCTACTGGTGGCGTGAACGGCACTGCCAACGTAACAACTAATACAGCCGGATCAGGTGGAACGGGGGGACTCGGTTCCGGTGGAAATATCACCAACGAAAAAGGCGGCGGCGGTGGCTCAGGGTCTTTGGGAGTCAATACAGTAAATTTCGGTTCTAGCGGTGGCGGCGGAGCTTCTTACTTCGGTGGCGGCGGTGCAGCCCTCGGTACTAGCAACACAACAGGTCCCGCAGGTCAGGCTAGTGGTTCAGGTGGGTCTGGCGGTGCGGGATCTGGTCAAGCTGGAGGCGCGGGCGCTAACGGCAAGATCATTGTCGAAGAATTTTATAGTTAAAGTAGGAAAGAAAATATGAAACCAGTAAACGCAGTAATCTTAAGCGGCTCAGATGCCGCAAGTATAAATGGATCAGCTATACTAGCTGATCAACTCATTTCGGCGAGTTTCCAAGCCATATTTGCAGATACAGATGCAGCAGGCACGATTCAGATACAGGCATCAAACGACATACCTCCAGCCGGCACCCTACCTGCTAATTTTTCCCCCTCCCATTGGTCTAATATTCCATCTGCCACGACGACGGTGACCGCTGGGGTTGCTGATGTTACGATTTTACCACAAATATGCTATAAGTGGTTAAGATGTACCTATACATCTACAACCCCAGGCACTAGCACCATGACAGTCACCTTGTTCGCTTTTGGAGTATAGTATGTCCGATAAGCGCAGCGACGATAGACTTTACAGACTAGAAGATAAAATTGATTCAGTTAAAGAGTCAATAGGGCAGATTAACGTTACTTTAGCCGCACAACATGAGTCTCTCAAAGAACACATGGCCAGGACCAGGCTACTAGAAGAGAGAGTGGACCCGTTAGAAAAGAAGTCAATTATGACTGAGGGCGCATTCAAGTTAATTAGCGGTGGTATAGCAATGCTATCAGTAGTGCATACCGTGATGAGAATCCTAGAAGGATTACATAAAATATAAGATTTTAAAAGGAATAGGTATCGTCCGCACGCAAGGCATGTCGACATGGCCCCGAGAAGGATTGGATCAGAAGGTCTGACGAGAGTTAAAATACTTCGGTACCTAGTTTAAAACTATATTGAGTTTAGTTAAATTATCCATTTTACATAATTTAACTAAACTCAATATAAAGAAGTAAATATCAATGCGCATAAGTATCAATGGAATCAATTTAATTAAGGAATTTGAAGGGTTACGACTTGAAGCGTATCAAGATATTGTTGGAGTATGGACTATTGGTTATGGGCATACCGGTAGCGATGTACATCCGGGCCTCACGATCGATGACTCTATCGCCGTGGAACTACTTCACTTGGATTTACGTAAATTTGAAGACGGTCTTAATTCAATGGTTAAGGTTGAGTTAACTCAGAACCAGTTCGATGCTTTGATGTCCTTTGTTTACAATGTAGGTCTTGGCGGTAAAGACAAGTCAGGTAAGCTTATTGGATTTGCAGGTTCTACTATGCTTAAATTTCTAAACGTTTCTGATTTCCTTAATGCAGCATTAGAATTCCCTAAGTGGAGGAAGGCCGGCGGTAAGGTACAATCTGCGCTAGTTGATCGCCGGAAAAAAGAACAAGAATTATTTGAAAGTCAAAGCCCCTAAGTTTCCTTAGGGGCCTCTTCTTGACATGATGACTAACTTTGAGAGGGCGGGACGCTACTCCCGCTATGTTATTTCTAACATCCTATTAGATCCGGGTTTCACGAGCATTTCTGCTTACGGATTAAATCACCCGGTTAGCGCGTGTCTCCAGTGGGTCTGACTCGCGATCCTAGACTGTACCCCAGTGCCGTTTCAGGATAACCACAGCTTTCCACGCCGCCTCTCGTATAACAGTATCTCAGATTGTATCTAATAAGTCAAGGTAAGTTTCATCGATCCACACTTTATGATATGACATTTAAACCTTCTAAGAATGAAATTAGGTAAACAATCATTAATCGCCATGATCATGGGATACGTCTTCTCTCACTTGATATTTTAAGTGACCAAGAGCCACATAAATTTTATTTAACTCGGATTGAATCAATAATTTTTCTACATCGTTTCTTGCGACTTCTAGCCTAACCAAATACAACTTTACTTCCTTCTCGTATTTTTCTGTCACAAAGTCCCCTTTCCACGCCGCCTCTCGCTATCTTAACGTAATTCTACTCTCCTTCGCGCCTTAAAGTCAACATAAATTACATTATCAATTGGTTCATTTGAACTTTCCAGCTCTCCTGATACCAGTATTTTGCCTTTCGGGAAAGACCCGCGAAACATTTCGTGCGCCCTGGTGAGGGTGTCCGTTTCTATGTCCATCTCATCTATAAAAGCATTCGCAAAGGGTCTAAATTTGATTCTAAATGTCTTCATGCGTCCCCTCTTAATAAAACGTTTTGGTACAAACTGTTTCATCTCCTACGAAAGCGGTTTCAACGATTCCGTCCCGAACATTACCGGTGATTACGTAGACCACCTGAATCCCGGTAGGCAAGCAGTTTGCTGTAATAAAATTTTCAAAATTCGAAGCACTGCATTTAACTTTACGTGACCCATCTGAGTAGGTGTGTTCTGTATAAACAACTGCTTGGTTAGCTTTGCCGGCAGAGGCCATGCTATTCCAACGACATTCAATTGTTTCCATTAACTCTGGGCCCTTAAACATTTCATCTACGTTGCGTTGTGCCTTAGAAGCAGCGCCGCAAGCAGACAAGGTTAGCATTAAGATCATCAGTGTTAAGTGTTTCATACACGTATATGTGTTGCATAAGAGATGCCAAGGAATTGTTCAATGATATTAACAGTCATAAATAACATGTTATGTAGAACTTTTAGACAGTTAATCATTTTTAGACACCTCCTCGCCCATATATGCAATTCTTAAAGCATCTTTAATAGCAGTCATTTCCGATGTTTGTGTATAACACATACACACTGTGAATTCTAAACTAGTCTCATCAATTTCTAGTCCGTCCCAATCCCAGCAGAAGTGCCTGTAGTTATTCATTATTTATTAAGCTTTCTATATTTCTTGAGTAATATCTCACGCTTGAGTTTACTACTTCATCTACCGGCCTAACGTCATGAGTAATATCATGTAAACTTGGATCGCCGTACAACTTAATCAAGCCGCCTCCTTCTCAATCTTTTCAATTAACAATTTAATGTCTTTAATTGTTAAACTAAGGTGCTTTTTTTGTAAAGTCAAATATAATTTATCTTGTTCACTTACAGTCATGGCTTTGTCTAAAGCGCGGGCGCCGTCCATATCGTCCCACATCACTGATGAATGAAACCTGTTAATCATTTTTAACTCATGTTCCAATTTTGATAAATCCCATATTTTTTTCATATTAATTCCCTTCGTGTAAATCTGAGGTTTTTAAACATTCATGTGCATATAATTCAGCTGCTGTTACTATACCTAAAGCCATTAATAGCATTACGAATACATATTTCATCAAACGTGCTCCTGTTTACTACCGCATTTATCACAAAATTTAAATTTCCTAGTAAAACCAACGTATGGTTGCCATTTATGAAAACAAATAGCCGGATTCTCTTCTGTAACGGGCTTAAACAAGCCTGTATTTACGGCGGTTTGAAAATCGTATTCAGGTATAATTTCAAACGTAAAATACGATCGCCCTACGTTGGTAATATAAACTCCAACTTCCCCAGACCACGGATCAATTGAAGTAATCCTGACCCTAGAATTATTGGTAGTATCTATAAACTCATCGTGCATCACCGGGGTGTACCCTAGGTCAATCATATTTCTAACCCCCGTACGCGTATCGCATGAATTAATTCTGCCTGCAACGTTTCCGTCATATGATACTGCTCATCAGTAAGATTATCATATTTCAAACGACTACGCAGATTGCTTAAGACCTCTCCTATAGCATCTCTATACTCAGCCCCTTTACTGGCAGAATAAAACTCGTCTGCTTCCTGGGGTAATTTAAAGGTTAAGGATGCTTTCATATTAAAACCCCCCGTATAACTCCTCGCCGTCTTGGTCGAGGCTTACACTTTGAATATTAGGATCATCACAGCATAGATCGTCTTCGTCTTCAGATTCTGAACCACAACTTTGGCACTGCAGTATGGTGAATGTATCAACGTCGGCAAAAACTTCCGCGATCAGCGCTAGCATGTCTAAATGTCTCATACGTTCTTCTCCTGGTTAATAGTTTACGGTCCTTATCCTTTTATTCTACACATATGATAAAACAAATGTCAACTCATAGATTCCATAATTAATAAGTAAACCGCCCCAGCTCCTAGCAGTAAGATTGGGGATAGCATCAAGCCCAGGGTCATGTGAAAACCTGGTACTAACACCAGGTTAAGCACCGCTGCGACGCCCGCGGCTACTAAAGCAGCAATTGAGACTAGTAAAGCAATTAATTTTAAATTGTGTTTATGCATATTAATCCCACTCTCTGAAGGCGAAAGAGGACATTTTACACTCTCTCACGGAGAGGATCGATATTGAATGACAGCGAGTATGAGCATCTAGGACAGCACCCTCCAAAGATTCAGCATAGGAATATAAAAAATCTATACTATTGTGCTTCGTAAAAATAACTTTGAAGATTTTCATTATTTGGCTCCGATACGTTCTACTTGTAGCCCAGAATTCGGTTGGAGTGGCTACACGCATTATTAGTGCAGGATAGATGCCAACGTGATTTTATTAGACTTTTTATGATTATAAGAGGGATAAAGTGTCGATATTGTAGGCGACCGACGTGCTTTAGACACCAGGTGTTAAAAACCCCCTAAGTTTAGACGCTTAGGGGGTTTTATTAGTCGCCAGTGTTATTAACCTCAGTTGATTTGATAATTATTCGATTTTGATTTAACAAAATCTTCTTTGGCTTGATTTAGCTTATCGAAACTCAAGGTCGTATTCAAAGCACACACTTTATTAGGATTAGTAGCTGATTCGGTTAGGCACTCTGGAGCAAAGCTTCCGCCTTTAGCTAGAAAGTCCGCTTCCGACATGAGACCTCGGTTAGTAGTAACTCCTACGGTCACACCCAGTAAACCGGTATTAAGGGGGCACGCATCCGTTTCGTAACTGATAGAAAACCCCATAACGTCGGCCTTATGACTCTCAGTGCCTTTAATAGATGAATCACAAAAGGCATGTACGATGTCGTCTGCATAACCTTTAGCAACAGCGTCTTCACCTGTTAGCCAGAGTTCTGATATGTATGCGTGCTCATAGCTTGCCAAGGTTTGCTTGCCTCTAGTACGTCGAACTGTTTGTTCGTCCAACTCTCTAATTTTTTTAGACCAGAACGCGAATCGGCTACCCATTTGGCTAGGCTCAATTCCGCCGAATTCTCCAGCAACACTGCCTCTCGCTCGGTGACTCATCAAGGTGCCGTAACGTACGATATGGCGCTCTTTAAGCTGCTGAGCAATTTGAAAACCCATGCTAGCCGCGAAAATAGTAATAGTTTCAACAGGTCGATGCAATCCGTTTAAAAATTCTGCTAAAGCAATTCCTGCCTCAACGTCTCCACCCGGAGTGTTTAAAATCAAATAAATAGGGTCATCGCTACTAAATAAGGTCTGATCCATTTGGCGGGCTTCTTTCATAAGAATGCCAGCTGATTGCTGTGTAACCTCGCCATTGAGCGAAAGCGTATTGCTTTTCTTCAATTTAATCAAGGGGGTTTCAGCAGATGCAAAAGCGGGCGTCAGTAACAATAATGCGACTACTAGTTTTTTCATAATACGTCCTCTAGTTTAACAGCATAGCTTACTAACAGTAATTAGTCAACTTATTTTGACCGGTACTACTCCGAATTCTTCTAGAAGAATTCGACATTGGGTTTTGAAATGTTCACGAGTCCATTTATGCGACCTGTCGTAAAACAAAATTATCTTGCAACTTTCTTTACCGGGGTAGTTCCTGAACCCCCGACCTACTTGTTGCATAAAAGCTGTCTTAGATTTACCTAAACCAGCTATAATCACATACTCAGCCGGCTTTGTGTCTACCCCCTCACCTAAAACACCCGACGTGCCTATGAGGCTCTTAATCTTACGTGCGTTGAATCCCTTAATAAGCATGACCTTGTCGTCATCTTGTCCGTTAGCGAAAGCCGCACCAGTTAGTTCGCTGAGATTATTGCCGTGGGCGATTTCTTTAACTAAACATAAATTTGATATTTTATTTGTGTTTAAAGACGCAATTAACTCGCCGATAAGATCATTTCGTTCCTGGTTGTTAACGACTAATTCGTTGTAAATTTGCGCCCATGTATGTCCTTTCGGCACTTTCTTCTCAATTTCATAGTAATAGGCTTCCATAGGGACAATATGCCCCTGGGTTACCGCGTCTTCGTAACGAATTTCGTAGATTATGTTACTTAACACTGACTCTAGTAACATTTTTTCGCTACTTTGAGATCTAAATGGAGTGGCAGTAAGCCCAATCTTGTAATATATGTTATTCCAGACTTTTTTATTCAGAGTTCTATATGTCTTGGCGGCGCTGTGGTGGAACTCGTCTATTATTAATAGGTCGTAATCTTTCTTTTTCTTTATGGCGTTAGAATCGATATTCTCCACGGTGATGTTCGCCAAGGAACCGAATGCGGCGCGAAGACTCTCGGAGAGCTGTCTTTTAAGCTCCAGATTTGGTACAACGATAAGAGTTTTCACTTGCAGTCGATCTATAAGCAATGCAACAATAGTACTTTTGCCTAATCCGGTAGGGGCAGAAATGATCCCTCGTTGACTTTTTGCACCTGCTTTGGCCGCTTCTATCTGTGATCTGTATGGAGTATAGCCTAAATTGAGCGTAAATAGGCCTTCCTTCGATTTGGGTTTGATTCTGAGGTCTACAGTCTCGTATTTATGAGAGGCTATTGTAAGCCATTCTAGGACCAAATAAAGGAGTCCTGTCGGAAAGTCGCCCCTTTTGGACAACATAGTCCTCATAGTGCTCGAAAACGTCTTGGTGTAGAAGTTCATGGCTGGGGCAGTCTCATAAGACAATACACCCTTAAGCTTGCTATGTTGCTCCGCGGTGAGCCCTTGCATCTGGCACTCGCTATTGTCGATAATTAATTTAATCATATTCTTTGGCAGAATTTACACTTGACAGATTTGAAATCTCATGATAAACTGGGGAAGACTCCCCGCCACAAAGAAATAAAGTATTAAGAGACTTAGTCACTTTACCTGTAATCACTCTATCACCTCTGCATTAAGCGAAAGCGTTAGAGGAGTTCGATAAAAGCTTAATAATAACACCTCTCCATCTTTGACTAACCTTGTCGTGCTCTTACGAAAGAACGTAGGATCCAAACCCTTGGCGAGAGAATCAAAGTCAGAGTCCGATAGAAGGGCGCGAACATACCCGTCATTTTCATACTTACGACGAATTTCATTTACCTTATCTAACATACATCACAACCCCGGTGACGATTAGAAGAAGCGCTGAGAGTAGGCTAAGCATGTTTAGACGTCTGGTTAAGCTCTGAATTTCCATATAATCCGCTTTGATAATGTCCTCAAGAGCGGAGATACGTTCAAGTAATTGACTGTTTGACTCGACTTTCTTAGCGGCGTTCGATAAAAGAAAGTCGACATGCGAACACAACGTTTCAATAGTGTCAATCATCTGATCTCTAGAAAAATATAAGGTATTGATTTTCATTAGAAGCCGCCCATGATGTAGGTTAAGAGATTTTGCGCAGCCAGCACCCACCAGGTGTTAACCATCCTCAATAAGAAAATCCCCGGTACAGAGAACAAAGGGAAAAGTAGTACTAAAGTTATGATTTTTAAGATAAAAATGAATAGAGATTTCATGGGCAGCTCCTTATGAGTGTATGGCTACTAAAGCCACGTGAATAAAAGTTAATGCAATTACGGTGATTGTGAAGAGTTCGTATTTAAAAATCACTGCGCGCAAACGAACGTGTTCCTGTTTAACTTGCTCTGTCACAACGCTAAGGTTATACGCTTCATGCATTCGAGCAACTGCAGCATTACGCATGTCGTCATAAGCACTTTTTAATTCGTTAAATTCTTTAGCAGACGGAGTCTTAATACTTTTTTTCATCTTACCTCCTAAATCCTTCTACGGCTAAAATTAATATCAGGATCCACATACTGACTTCAATAGCTATCCTTATAACTTCCATATTATGATTATAACATCATTATACTAAACAGTCAAGATTTTTACACATTGTGTAAATAAACGTTGACTTATTTGACACCCTATGAGATACTGTTTATAAGTAGAAATACTGCATTTTGCCTGTCCTACCCTCCTCCTAAGTCCCGCCCCGACCGGCCCACTAAGCATTGAAAGGAGGGAGTGCTTAGTGGGCCTTTATATTAATTTGACTCAAAAGTAAAATTGTGGTATTATAGTAATATGATTAAACAAGCCTTCATAACTTACTTTGTGTTTCTATTAATGGGTTTTATTGTTAACGCATTAACTTTTGTAGGATTAATTGCCGTAGCGGCTATTTTTGGTGGGTAAATAAAATATGAAACGCTCCCCTAAAAACCTTAGACTACTGTTAATTAAACTAGCACTACTGTCGGTATTGTTCGTACTATCATTGGCTGGCATTATCCTCGAGATGTATGCTTTCTATAATAATTCTTAGACTACTGGGATTAGTATGATCGACAAAATTTTCCACTACTGCGGTGTTAAGCATCCCCATACTAGGCAAACAGATGTATTACTAAGTCTAGTCGTATTCGTTGTCATTATTTGCGGAATAAAATTCTTATTCGACGGCGCTACGATTCAAATATTCGGACACCTAATTAACTTTGGTCACGTCGATAGCATGAGTTACGGTACGATGTTAGCGCCAATGTTAGGTGCTCACGGATACGTAGCTACTAAACCTAATCCAGTGAATACTTATAATGGACAAGTTGATAGTCCTGACGAATAAGTAGACAATTGTCTTAAGATGTGATATTGTAAATCTTGGAGGACGTATTATGAAATCAAGTAAAAAATTAAGCGTGTCTGAAAAGGTTCGTCAAGAGCATCCTGAATTTGTGACTGAAGTGGTTGCACTATCCGTTGAAGAGCTTAATGCTCGTTTAGCTACTCATGCTAAACAGGTTGCTGAAATTGAAGATTCTAAAGAAGCTGACGAAGAGTTGGCCCAAGCTCGCGAAGTAGCTAAGACTTTAGCTGCCCCTTACGCAGAAGCCAAAAAAACTATTCAAAATAAAACCCGGTTTATCGTAGAATTGATTAAAGAAAAAGGTGGAGCATGATCACCTTCGAACAGATGATTTTTGCGGTGGTGGCTTATGTAGGCACCGTTTATTTAATAATTGACTATTTTAGGAGTTAACATGTTGAGTTGTTATACCTTACTAGCTATCTATTTGTCTACAACTGGATCGTTAAATGCAGAGTTTTTGGAACAGTCTTACAGCGCACTAAACAGAACCGGTGCTGTTGCATTTAAAGTGAGCTACGCTAAGAATCAAAACAACGTTTCATTGGGCACTATTCTAATAAACACTTCTGCGAAAAAAGCAAAAAATAAGGATGGAGCAGAAGTCACCGTCGATAAGTGTGACCTTAAAGGCAAAACCTATTACGGTAGCTGGACTAGAGAAGTAACCATCCCGTTCTTAGTAGAATAATATGACTAAATTTTACTACGGCGATTATGTAGAGATTACCGTTGGATTCTATACAGGATCTAAAGCTAAAATTAGAGGCACAAGAACTCGCTGGTTCGGCGAAAGAACATATGTTCTTGTAAATGATCTATTATATTTAAATGTACTCGAATCTCATTTAAAATTAGTACAAAGAGGAAATTTAACTTATGACGAAATATCAGCAGTTAATCAAAGAGATTGAATCTGTATCGGACCAAGGAGTAACCTTGGATCATGCTGAGCGTGTGGCTGGCCTAGCGCTGAGCACTATGAATGAATTGTCTGAGCAGTTGGCTGTAACCGACAAAGCTAGACGTATGCGCAAGGCTGGTTTGAAAGCCGTAAGAGCTATCACCCGCCAAGAAGAAATTCGTAAACACGATAAGAAACCTACCGAAAGCCAGCTAGACGACGTACTTACCCTCAGCGCTGTTGTGCAAAAGGAAGAAGACGGGTTCGATGAAGCTGAAGTAGAGACCGAAAAACTTGAACGTGAGTTCTCTATCGCTAAGGAATCCCATCTGTATTTCCGGAGTATCTCAAAAGGTCGTTTTGAATGAAAAAATCAAATTTAGACGGTCTCTTAACAGATATTTTACAAGACGTAAGAGCCGGCGTAAAACAAAGTGGAAAATTTCTTATCAAAGAAAGTCCCGGGCTTGCTAAAGAAATCGTCTTAGCTGGAACCGTTTCCGCCGCAGTAGGTTTATTTTTCAGTATCATATTTTCAGTACTCGGTATTTACTCTTTTGTGAAGGTATTATGTGCTATTACTATTACTCAAACCCTGCCTTATGCTGTAGGGAGTGTAGTTGGGGTAATTGCCGTATTTAGTGGGGCCTTATTTTTTGTGGAGTTATTTAAGGCAGTTGTAACCCCAAAATTGTATGTGATCGAAAGTATTAAAAATCTTTTAAGTAAAGAAAGTTCAAATGACTAAAATAGATCTAAATAAAATAGTAGCCGACATGCAGAAATTATATGCTAAAGACAAGAAAATCCAAAGCATCATCTCCACAGGCGATTCTGTAAAGCAAGAGTACACCGACGCAGATGTAATTAAACTTCCCGCTGATCATCCATTAAGACAACTGTCCGGACTCCCTGGGATTCCTTACAATAAGATCATACAGGTGGCTGGAAAACCAGATACGGGCAAGAGCACCTTCGCCGGTGAAGTTATGGCAGCAGCTCAGAAACAGGGTGTTCAGGTCATCTTATTCGATTCAGAACAGAAGTTTGACGCAGAGCGATTTGAGAGCTTTTTTAAAGGTAACCCCGCGGAAATCTTGATGATTAAAACTAACGAGATCCTCAAAGGCGGAGAGTTAGCACGTAGATTCATCGCCGCCGTTAAAGAACAAGATGAAACTAAAAAGATTTTATTCGTATGGGACTCTGTAGGAGGCTCACAGTCTCGTAGTCATGCAGAGCGCGAACTTGACAACGAGAAGCACGCACAACCTGGAACCGACGCCCGTGAAAACGGTTCTATCATGAAAATGTTGGTTGCATTAATTAACAAACATCCTGACAGTATAGCTGTGTATCTTGCTAACCAAACCTATGATAAGATTGGGTTTATGATGAAAGGCCAAGCCATAGCAGGGGGCTCAAAAATTGAGTATCATTCTTCGTTAATCGTGATGCTTAAAAGAATCAAAGTACTTACTAGAGTAGTAAAGGGTGTTACTACCAAATATGGCATAGTTACTAGAGCTACTGTAAGTAAAAATCATTTAAGTCAATCTGCCACCTCGGTGCATCAATTAGATTTCATCGTGACAGCTGACGGCGCTAAACTATCGGATTCAATAGTAGATGACGAAGAATCAGACGATTAAGGCTAGACTGATGTAACCTACCGGTTGACTGAAAGACTACGAGGTAGAATAAAAGACCTCCTAGGTAGAGATAAGCCCGAGGCGGTATCTAAATCTATGGGCTGTACGTCCATTCAACTAAAAAACTACTTAGAGAGTAAGTTCTCACCTGGGATGACTTGGGAAAACTATGGATTTAGGGGCTGGCACATAGACCACATAAAACCCTTGTCTTCGTTTGACCTAACTGATATAGTACAATATAGGGAAGCTTGCCACTTTACAAACTTACAGCCTATGTGGGCGATCGACAACTTGAAGAAAGGAGCTAAAACATGAGTAACGAGTTACAGATTTGGCAAAAACGCGATGAAGATGCTTTTGGTTCTAAACCACTGAATAGAACTATCGTTACGTTAAGTAACGACCTAACATTCGGTACCCTGATATCTAAGGGTACCTTACAACTTGTAAAAGAACAGGTTGAAGCGGTAGCCAGAAAACAAACTGATAAGCCTCTAGCGGTGGTCGTTAGGACAGATACAGACTTAGAAGGTGTGACCGGTAAGGTTATCGTATCAGCTTATATCGATTCACCAGTTGAATTTCGAAGTTACAGCAAATGGCGCTAAGTTAACGGATTCTGTTAGCGAAGGGGACGATGAATAAAGTTATAATTAAAATATTAAAAGATAAGCGAATTAAAAAATTATCTAAAATGCAACATACTGCGTTTGTTAAATTCCTTGAATGGAGAGTGTTATGGGGCAGCAAACTGAAAATAACAAAATGATAAGTCTGGGGCTAAAAGATGAACATCAAAACGATGAGTGATTTTGAAGATGACGTCAGGTACGTGCCCTTATCTAAATGGTTGCCTCCTCTAACTTTATCTTTAAGGATTAGATGGTGGTTAAGAAATAAGATATTAAACTTGTTGGGGTTTACATCATGAAGAAACCAGTATTCATAGCTATATCAGACATACATTTCTCCGTACCAAATCTAGAGCTTGCCTCTAAATCGCTCCAGGCTGCCCTTAGTAAGGCCGAAGAGTTGAACATACCTCTCATTATAGCCGGCGATTTAAATGATACCAAGGCCATTATACGAGCTGAAGTAGCTAACGCTTTAATACGAATTCTTAAGCCAGCTAAGGTTAGAGTATATATCTTAGAGGGGAACCACGATAAGGTGAATGAAAAAGGCAAGGAGCACGGCTTAAATTACCTACGTCCTTATGCTACCATCATTGATGAGCCGGATATATTCACGTTCAACTTCACCGAAATTCATCTTATTCCTTACATGTCAGATAGTTCCAGGTTGATTCTTCCTACCCCAAATGCATTTACCAAAATTTTGGTCATGCATCAGGGCTTTCGTGGCGCCTTCATGGGTGATTATATTCAAGATAAAAGCTCCATATCAACTGACGTAGTCAAAGATTACACCGTGATATCAGGACACTACCACAGACACCAAACGTTAGGCACAGTGACATACATCGGTAGTCCATACACAATCACCTATGGTGAGGCTAACGACGGTCCTAAAGGCTTCTTAATAGTTAACGAAGACGGCACCTTCACTCGGGAGATACTTAATTTACGCAAGCACATAACATTAGAACGCACCGTGGATACGCTCAATGAGCCCATCCCAAACTATAACCCCGGTGACTTGGTTAAGATAAAAGTTAGAGGAACTAGAGAACAGCTTCTTAAAGTTCGAAAACAGGACACCAATCATAGACTTGAGTTGATTCAAGAACAAGGCGCTACTAAAGAAGTGGAACGCCTTGACCTAAATGACCATGAATTGATGTTAAAGTTAATTAGTTCAGTTCCTGATTCAGAAGAACTGACTAAGCTCTACATGGAGATTGTAAATGAAACTAATTAAGCTAATCGCTACTAATTTTGGTTCTTACGACACGTTAGAATTTAACTTCAAAGAACAAGGACTTGCGTTAATCCAAGGCCCAACCGGCTCTGGTAAGTCAACGCTTTTAGACGCACCTACATGGGCGCTATTTGGCATAACAGCCAAAGACGGCGCAGCAGACGACATACGAGGGTGGAATAATCTTGCATCTCCGACTAAAGTAATATTACAATTAGAAGTAGCAGACCTTATATTGAACGTTACTAGGATAAGAGGGAAGGCTAATGAAAATGATTTATTCTGGACTGAAGGCGACGGTTCTGGACCTGAGAGACGCGGCAAGGATATTAGGGAAACCCAGCAGCTTATCAATCAAAAGCTGGGAGTTGATAGTAGTACATACCTGGCGGGTTCATACTTTTGTGAATACAGCCCTTCAGCGACTTTTTTCTTAAGCAACGCCAAGCAACGACGTCAGTTATTTGACAAAGTGGCATTCTTGGAGTTTCCTACTGAATTAGGACTTAAACTATCAGAGAAGGTAACTCTAATAAAACGCGATGTCATTAAGTTAACTAACGAGTCGGAATCTATTAGAAGACAGATACTAGTTGTTCACGGAAATTTTCAAGATTCCAAAAACCGTGAGTCCTCTTGGGAGTATACCCACAGCGTCAGGTTAGAAGAGCTGCAAAAACAACACGAAGCATTTTTACAAAAAACAGCAGACGAATGCCTCAAGGTGCAAGCTCAAGCGAATTTGTTTGAGGACAACAAGCTACTATCTTTAGCCGAACTACAAAAAGAACAAGATAATACAGTTCCTTACTGCGCACATTGCGGTCAAGGCACAGATACAACTAAGTTGCAAGCTAAAATAACCAGACTAAAAAACGAAACAAATCCATGGAGTTTTAGATTAAAAGAGCTTGAGAATAAGACCAGTCCTTATGACGAGGTTATTAAGAAAGCAGAAAAGGAAGTTAACCCCTTCGCTGCTCAGGCTAAACACTTTCTCAGTCAATTGAACAGTAAGCAAGTAGAACTAGGTGGGACAGAACTTGAGTTGGCAGAAGCCAAGAAACGCCAAGCTAACCTGGAGACACTAAGAGACCTAGCCCTAGTGTTAAAGGCTAAGCTACTAGAGCAATCTGTAAGTAGCATAGAAAATCGCACTAACGAGGCCCTAGAGAAGCATTTCGACGGGGAGCTAAGGGTAGCCTTCCAGATAGCGGACAACGACAGCCTAGAGGTATCCTTATTCAAAAACGGGCATGAAGCCGTGTACAAACAACTTTCCAAAGGTCAAAGGCAATTACTTAAATTGACTTTTTCAGTTGCTGTAATGGAATCCGTTTCAAACCGCTCAGGCATCAAGTTCAACACTTTATTTTTTGACGAGTCCCTCGACGGTATGGATGATCAATTAAAGACAAAAGCGTTTAGCTTATTCAGCACCCTGGAATTAGAACACGAATCAGTACTAGTAATAGATCATGCTGAGTCTTTTAAGAACCTGTTTAATAAACAATACCTTGTGTCTATAGAATCAGACAGAAGCGCTATTGTAGATGCAGAACACGAGAATTTCAGCACGTGAGCGGGGCCTTATTAAGGGCGCATTGAGACGCGTATTCAGCAGGTCGGATCTAAGACGACAAGCACTAGAGAAAAGTTTAATAACATATTCAGATCCGAAACGTCCTCGCGTTACTAAGTGGAGTATGTGTCCTGAATGCCAAACACCGTCGCCCACCTATTTAATGCAAGTAGACCACATTAACCCAGTAATACCGCTAGAGACAACTCTGGAAAATATGGATTGGAATGATCTAATCAATAACTTATGGTGTGAAGTATCTAACTTAGTGGCCATTTGCAAGCCTTGTCATAAGATTAAGACTGGACAAGAACGCAAAATTAGGCTAAGATATAAGAAGGAGAAATTAGCAAAATGACCCCAAAAGATATCCGAAAGCAGCTACGTAATGTAGTCCAAGAAGAATTGAAGAATGTCATACTCACTGAAATTAAGACACAAGTATCAAAAGAATTAGCAGTAGCAATACAAAAACAACTCGCTGCTATTGAGACGATGATTAGAGAAAAACTAACCGTTATGGACGAACGTTCTAAAGATACTATGGGATACCTAGTTCGCCAGGTTAGTAAGCCGGCTGAATCACCTGCGCATCTTACGATGCCTAGCGGCGAAGTTGCTAAGGTAGAATCCGACGGATCTTTTAAGCACTCAGATAATCATAGCTTTAAATCTGAATAATAACACGGAACTATAGTCCGCCGCGCTCACGGACTTAACTGAGGGACGTTTAATGAAATATGAAAAGGCTCCTAAGAGGCCGCTTAAAGTTCTTGTTTATGACATTGAAACTGCTCCAATTCTAGGATATGTTTGGCAATTGTGGGATCAAAACGTCGGGCTAAATCAAATTAAATCAGACTGGTATGTACTTAGCTGGGGCGCCAAATGGTTGGGTTCAAATAAAGTCATGTATATGGACCAGCGAAACTCTAAAAATATTGAGAATGATAAAGATTTATTAAAAGGTATTTGGCGCCTATTAGATGAAGCGGATATAGTCATTACTCAAAACGGCAAGCAATTTGACCAGAAAAAATTAAATGCTAGATTTGTGTTAAATGGAATGCAGCCTCCTAGCTCTTATAGGCATATTGATACGTTGCAACTTGCACGAAGACATTTCGGGTTCACCTCTAATAAGCTTGAATATATGGCAGACAAGCTTAACGTTAAATATAAAAAGCTAAAACATGAGACGTATTCTGGGTTTGAACTATGGAAACAGTGCTTAGCAGGCAATCTCAAGGCTTGGAAAGAGATGGAGCGGTACAACAAACATGACGTTCTGTCTTTAGAAGAACTGTACACTAAATTAATTCCTTGGGATAGTAGCATTAATTTTAACGTATATCACGACGACCTTACTGCAGGCTGTACCTGTGGAAGCTGGAACTTGAGTGAAAATGGATACCACTTTACTAACACAGGCAAATATCAACGATGGAAGTGTAATGACTGTGGTGCTGAGACTAGGGACAAGAAAAACCTGTTCGATAAGGATAAACGCCAATCCTTAAGGGCCTCAACTAATCGTTAGTACTAAGCTTTCTTAACAATAAGCCCAATACTTGACTTTTACCCTATTATCTAGTATTCTTAAAGTATGAAGAACGTAACCGGATTGTTCATAGCTGCCTTAATAGGCTTAACCGCGTTGTCTGCTAATGCGTTTGAGTTTAATAAGAGGCATTATCTAGTAATCAAAGATATCATTTGGGCCGCCGATAAGGTAGATGTCCCTCGTGAGCTGTTATTAGCTCTTTGTTGGGGCGAAAGTAGTTTTAGAAATGATAAGCGTCTGAGCCATATGGACAACGGGTCTATTAGCTATGGCACCTGTCAAGTTAAACTTGAAACAGCTCAGTGGATGGATAAAATCTATCATCACAAGGTGCATGCCACAGTACCTAGACTTGAAAAAGTCAAAATTAATGCCTTTTATGCTGCCAAATACCTCCAGTATCAGCTCGTACGATACGATGGTGACTGGGAAAAGGCCGTAGATGCTTACAACGCAGGCACCGCTCAACGTACGCGCCACGGTCGCCCTACTAAATACATACGCAAGGTGCGTAAAAATAAAGAATTCATAATTACACATATTGATTTAACTGATATAGATACGGAGTAATCTCGTGATTGACTGGAAGTCACTATACAAACGAATCCCTGTATTTATTCAGCTAACTAAAAAAATTAAATATGATGTCACGTGGACAAGGTCAGACCCGAGCCTGGACCACATAGGTCGCACCCATCCGGACAGCAAACACATCGTAGTGAGCTTGGATTTAAAACCTCGCCTAGCAGTGCACACCTATATTCACGAGGTCCTACACGCCGTATCTGAGGAATATAAAGCTAACTTATCAGAAAAACAGGTTCTTGCTTTAGAAAAAGCTCTATACTTTATTTTAAAAGACGGTAACATTTTTAAAAAGGAGGAATAATATGTCATTGCCGACCCCAAATTGGACATTGAATGAAGACCACACGGTATACGTAGATGGCAAAGATGCTAAAACCTTACAAGAAGGCACCTTTGCGCGGCCACTGGCACTTGAATACGTACCAGACCACGTGAAAGAACGATCATCACATAAGCACTTTAACCCAGAGCGTGAAACGTATGCGTTCACGCCCGTAGGGATAGTGCCGATACCTTTAACCAAACTAAGTAGGATATAAATATGTCAGGCATGAAAAACGACGTAGGAAAACCAGACTTAACCCTAGTAAGCCGCGAGCTTATGGTAACGTTGGCTCAAGTTCGGGAGTTCGGCAACAAAAAGTACGAACGTAATAACTGGAAGAAAGGCTTTAAGGTTACCAGGTCTTTAGCCGCCGCGCTAAGACATATCTTTGCCTTCCTATCCGGCGAAACGTTAGATCCGGAGTCAGGGCTGAGTCATTTAGGACATGCGGTAGCTTCTATAGAGCACGCCATATACGATATGCAATATAGGCCTGAAAATGACGATAGAGGCGTGTCAGAAAAAATCGAAGATAAATTTTATGCCAACTTGATTAATAAAATTGACAATAAGCCATAATGAGGCGTATAGTAAAACAGTAAGCATCAATTAAGGTGCTTCCAATTAAGGAGACTAAGTAAATGGCGTATGAAAAATTAAATGACGTGAAACCAGTGGCATTAGGCGGCATCGATAAAAAGACTGGCCAACGTAATCCAACAGAATTAGAAGGTTTTTACATTCGACGTGAAGAAAAGCCAAATAAGTTTAATCCGGGCAAACCTCAATCATTTTATGTGTTTGAAACCAAAGACGGCCCAGTAGGATTGTTCGGTAAGGCAGGGATTGACCGAGAGATGAAAAAAGCTAGTATTGGAGTTATGACTAAGGTCGTAGATACTGGCAAGCTTCTTGATACAGGTAAGGGCAACCCCATGCGAGTGTTTGAAGTGTATCAGGACTCTAGCAACACCATCGACGTCGCAGAAATGGCTCCTGTAGAGACGCCGTATGCTGATGAGCCAGAAGCAGATGACGAAGAGGAAGCAGCGCCAGTAACGGCCACCCCCGTGCGTGCCCCTACACGCCCAGCTATCGTAAGCACGGCGACAGTAAGCAACGCCCAGGCATTGTTATCGCGAGTTCGTAAGCAAGCTTAATTAAATATAGTAGCGGGGCTGCGGATCTTCACCCACAGCTTAAATAACACGCGTAAGTGTGCCCGCTACGCTTTTATCTTGGGAGGGGTGAATGTTAATTAGAGCGATTCTGCCTCAATGGGCCTTAGAAGAAAACCCAACACTACAGCGCGTTGTCGAAGGGGAATTTAATGAGGACGAATTTACACGTCTTAATGAGCTATATTATAATATTTATTTTCTCCCTAATACTCCTAGCATTTATCACCCTAACACTACTGTTAGTGGGTTTGACATCGATACTTTCAATTATGTTTTTGTAGACATGGACTTAAAGGACGGCACATACGCCTCCAAAGAACAATTTTTAATTAAACTTTTAGAATTTCCTTTAGTACCGACAAGAATAGTGGACTCAGGCAACGGCATTCACGCATATTGGGAAGTGTCTGATCTTGATGCGAAAACCTATCTTAAGATACAACGCCGTTTGATTCGGCACTTTAACACAGATGAGGCCGTAGGACAGATATTCCAATTAATGCGGGTCCCCAACACAGTGAACACCAAGAAGAAGAACGATCTTAAGGTTTGTGAGGAACTATCTCATGACCCCGTAATCTACTCAGCAGAGCAGATGGACGTTGTTCTACCTAAGATAACTGCTGAGGATTTAGCATATTGTAGCATGCACTTTGACAAAACTTATCGTCTTAACCAGACGGAAGTTAAGGTAGATGAAAAAATCCCTTTAAAATTTAGCCATCTGGTGCGTGATAATGAAGAAGTCAAAGAGATTTGGTCGGGAAACGTAGACGACCGGTCTAAAGGAGACTATCGTCTAGGTCATATAATGTTCGCAAATTCATTCACGAAAGCCGAGGCCATGTCCGTCCTGGTGAATAGTTCCAAGGCTCTACAACGTGCTCCTACCCACCGAATTAGTTATGCAACCAACATAGTAGATAAAATATGGACTTACGAACAGGCCGAGGACAAAACCACCTTGAGTTTGTCTAGCAGCGTAAAAGACATCTTAAATAAGCCCAATGATGTCTTAAAAGGCACCAGATTCCCTGGACACTTATATGTGGACAATACCGCGCATGGCTTTAGGTTAGGTCAAGTGATAGGTTTAGTAGCCGGGTCAGGCGTCGGTAAGACTTCAATGGCCCTCAACATGTTCCTTGGTTTCGTTACCAACAACCCAGATTACGACCACTTCTTCGTACCACTCGAACAACCTGTAAACGAAATTGCGGATCGCTGGAGGACCATCTGCGGCGAAAATACCCATTTACACGATAAAGTTCATTTAATAAGTAACTATGACGATGCAGGCAATTACAGAGATTTATCACTTCAACAGATACAAGATTACGTCGGAGAATTCCAAAAAACCACTGGTAAGAAGATCGGATGTGTAGTCATCGACCATATCGCTGTACTAGCCAACAAGAATAAGTTGGGACAAGATGAGGGAGTTAAAGAGATTTCTAAGGCGATGAAGTCCTTTGCGGTTTCAACTAACACCTTGCTAATCATGCAATCCCAGACCTCTAGGGAAAAGGCCGGCATCGGAGACTTAGAACTTAATAAAGACGCAGCTTTTGGCACCAGCGTGTTCGAAAACTATTGCGACTATTTAATTACCTTGTGGCAGCCGCTAAAACGCTGCTACGCCGAAGAAGGGTGTCCAACCGTCATGGCCTTCAAATTCGGTAAGATTCGTCACAAGAATCAAAGTATGGACGTTATTAAAGAAGACGTTCCTTACAAATTAATCTACGACCCTATGACCCAAGTACTTCGTCCGTTTACTCAAGACGAAGAAAAAGGCTTTAAGTTCTGGTTGACAAAAGCGACAAATAAGCGTAAAGCCGACCGTAAAACTGATTTAGTAGAATATCAGAGCGTAAAATGGACCGCGTAATCAGATTCTTATTTATGTTAATGTTTCCTAATCTTACTTTTATAGGACTTTTTCTACTTGCTTGGGCGGTAACAACTCTGTATGATAAGATAAAGAGGATCGTAAAATGCGAGGACTGAAAGCTATTATTAAATCTTTTATTATCGTCAGGTTAATTCTTATTCTCATTGGAGTTATTCAATATTTAATGAGTCACCCTGACAATGGACATTTTATACTAACTCTGATGCAAGTGGGGGCTTTATTTGGGTTGGCGACGATGGGGTATGCTGCTTTAATGCAATTAGCATTAGACTATATAGGGGATGAAGATGGAAAATCTGATAGTAATTAACACCGTAGCAGAACTTGAAAAACTAATAGAGCGAATCAAAGACAAAGATTACATTGCTGTGGATACAGAAACCACGGGTGTTAATAAAGAATCAGCTATTATCGGCTATTCGGTAAGCTGGGAAGTAGAAACTGGTTACTATGTTATTATTAGATCTTGGAATAAATATACACAAACTCTTGACATATTAGAAACAGAAACCATGACCGCCAGGTTTATGGAAGTTTTAGTAGGTAAAAATCTCATAATGCACAATGCCGTGTTCGACTGTGCTATGATTTTTAACAATTATAGGGTTCAACTAATGCCCTCAGTACACACTGATACACTAGTGCTAGGGCATTTATTGAATGAGAATCGTCGTAACGGCCTTAAAGAATTAGCTGTATCCTTGTTTGCCGATAACGCTAATGCCGAACAGCTGATAATGAAAGAGAGCATCAAAGCCAACGGCGGTATGATTACGAAGGACTCGTACGAGCTATATAAAGCTGACGCCGACATAATAGGTAAATACGGAGCTAAGGATACGATATTAACCTTAAAATTATTTTATCATTTCGTGCCTATTTTGTTTGAAGAAGGGCTAGATAAGTTCTTTTATGAAGAAGAATCTATGCCCTTGTTAAGGAACACCACCTACGACCTCAACACCGTAGGACTCAAGGTGGATCCTAATATATTAAGTACGCTAAAAGGTACACTCGAGGCTGAATGCTTAGAAGCTAAATCTTTCGTTTACAAAGAGATAGACCGATTTATTAAAGCCAAATATCCAGGTACAAGTAAGGTTAAAACCTTTAACATTGGGTCTTCCCAGCAATTGGCGTGGCTCCTATACATACAAATGGGCGAAGAGTTCATCAACCTCACCGACGAAGGGAAGGTTGTATGCCGATTCTTAGGACTAAAACTACCATACACTGGTCCGGCTCGTCGAGACTTTATACACGCTTGTCGAAATGCCAAAGGCGTTGCTTATGCCCCGGGCGCCTTCAACCCAAAGACCGGTAAAACTAGTAAGCCTAAATTAGTTGGAGAGCCTGAAAAATACATGGCAGCTAACAAGGCCACCTTGCAGAAGATAGCTCATAAAGTCAAATGGGTAGAAAAGCTACTGTTATACCAGAAGAACATGAAATTGTTGAGTACCTACGTGGAAGGGATAAAATCCCGACTGGAGTACAACGTCATTTACCCGTCGTTCCTACAGCACGGCACGACCTCCGGGCGATATTCCAGTCGTAACCCTAACTTCCAGAACTTACCCAGAGATGACAAACGTATTAAAGCAGCGATCGTAAGCCGTCCAGGCAAGTCTTTCGTAGGAGCCGACTATAGCCAGCTTGAACCTCGAGTGTTCGCTAGTTTCAGCGGCGACGAGCGTCTCCTCGCATCGTTTAAATCAGGCGACGATTTTTACTCGGTTATTGGGGCCGAAGTCTTTGGTAAAGTAGGCTTGTCTATGAAAAAAGACGATAAAGATTCCTTTACTAAGAAATATCCTGATCTACGTAATATCGCCAAAGTGGTAGCATTGTCCGCCACATATGGTACCACTGCCCCTAAGATGGCAAGCGCCATCGGTAAGTCTATACAAGAAGCCCAAGAAGTTATTGACGATTACTTTGAAGAGTTTCCTAAAGTTAAGCAATTGATGTTAGATGCTCATAATGAAGCTATGGAGAACGGATACGTCAAGAACCTATTCGGCCGTCCTAGAAGAATGCCTGAAGCTAAGTCGGTCAAAGCCTCCTACGGTAAGGTCGAACATGCTAAACTTCCGTATGAAGCTCGTAATATCCTTAACTTAGCTATAAACCACCGTATTCAAAGCACTGGGGCCTCCATAGTAAACCGCGCTAGTATCCTATTCTACCAGTTAATAGATGAAGCTGGCCTTAAAGACGCTAGCATAGTAATGCAGATTCATGACGAAATAGTGGTCGAATGTAAAGACCAAGATGCCGAATTAGTATCTGAAATCCTTAAGACCGCTATGGAGAACGCCGTAATTTTACCTGGAGTGGATTTGGTGGCCCAGCCGATTATAGGCAAGAATTTGGCGGATTTAAAATGAAAAATTTTTAAATATGATCAAAATGATATATTATAATCTAAAATAGTAGTTGACTAAGTATTAGACATGTGTTAATATTTTAGTCATGAACATAGTAAAACGTATATTAAAACAATTTTTTGGACTTTTTCCTTCGAAACTGCCTGTAGGCATGGCCGCATTTGATGCCTGGGTGGTGGATTTCACGGCAACTTATAAGTTGCCTACTTCTAGCGATACCGACATCCGTTTCGTTTTGTCCACTTCTATCATGCACTTAGGACCAACAACCGCGTACAAATCGAAGTTTTATTTCTATCTGTTGCTAACAGCAACGGCTTCTAAGCAAATTGCCAGCGAGCAGTTTAGAACTATTAAAGAACGTCAACAGGCTGAAGCACTTGCCGCAAAGGCAGCTTCAGATGTCGTCGCCTAAGAACTTCGATAATCTTAAGGCCAAGTGGTACAAGAAGCTTGCTAATAGCGGCTTTGCCGACATCGAACGTGAAGACGGCACGCTTAAACGTTGGGATTCTACGGCATTTTATGATCGATATGACGCTACTACGGCTGCTATGAAAACAGAATATTATAGACTTGCTGGTCAGTTTTTGCACGAATATGAGTTTGTAAGTGCTTTAGATAAAGAAATATGGCGATTACATGCCGAAGGGGTCACATACCCAAATATTTCGAAATCTATTAAGCGATTTGCTAAGAATCACGGTACTGGACGAGATGCCGTTAATCGCGTTGTCATCCGGCTACGAACCATAATGTATAAACTATACGATGTAAAATTATGAATAAATCAGACTTGGTAACAACCAGAGATCTACTCCCCGGCGATATTAATTTTATCTTTAGTACATGGTTGCTAGGCATCTACTACGGCGACACGATTTTTAAAGAGATGAAAAAAGATATCTTTATGGATCATTATCATAAGCTTATCGAGACGATATTAAATGCCCCCAGTACTTTAATTAGGATTGCGTGCCTTAAGGATGACCAAGATGTTATTCTAGGCTACGCGGTGATGAATAAGAACAAACAAACTGCCTACTTCACATTCGTTAAAAGCGCGTGGAGAAAAATAGGCTTAGCTAAAATGTTGTTGGGTCCAGATGTCAAAACAGTGACCATGTTAACCAAGCTTGGCCTTGGAATTATTAAGCGTAAGGGGTTAGAATTTAACCCCTTTGCAATTTAAGAAGGAAGAAAATGAATGAGTAATGTAAGAACGTTCGAGACAGTACAAACAGAATATCAACAGATGGCGTTGCGTGCTGGACATTTACAGTATCAAATCCACGCTTTGTCTAAAGATCTTGCTTTGTTAAACGACCAAATGCGTGATCTTAATTTCGAATTCGCTAAAATCAAAGGCGCAGAGTCAGAAAAGAAGGCTGACTAATTATGAAAAGAATTATTAAGTACGCGAAATTTCACCAGTCTTTATTTATTCCAGGACTAGGCGAGTTGGGCGTGAGTTTGCCTACACAGGTTAAACGCATTCCAGACTTAAAAATGTCAACCGACGGGAACACTCTCGAAGTCACCGCCAACGGTAATGCGTTGTTGATTCCTCTTACTAACGTAGTGGTTATGCACATTGATTTAACCAACAGTCAGGAAGCAATTCCAGCCGTGATGGTTAACCAATCAGCTATTAAGAAGTCCAAATAATGAGGCCTATTTTATGGGACCTAGTAAACCTACTACAAAATAACGTAAGTTCTAGGTCCCCAATAGGTATGCGTATTCTAAAAATCACTATGCGAATTCAGGACAAATTACATGCGTAAAATAATACCAGGAGTGAAAGATGCTAACGGAGCCTTTCTTCCTCCGCCTAAACACGTAGAATCCAGTTCACCGCTGTCAATCGACGGTATTTTACATGACTGCCTTGTTAATCTAAGACGCATAGTAGACAAGATATCTACTGAAACAACCCTCCCCGGTCTCCCGGCAAAAGATACCGTGCAAATGCTGAAGGATTGCACATCTATGCTTATGGCCCTCCAGAAACAGGAAAAAGACATCCTGGATAAAATGTCCGTAGACGATCTTAAGAATCTAATTAAGGGCAGAAAATGATAACTCAGGGCGGCGCAGCAAAAGCACTACGTAATAAGGTACTGACTGAGACCGCCTCGCGCGCCTTCAATCTTAGAGATTTTCTATTCCCCGAGCAGTTGGCCTTCGTTACGGATCCCTCCCCTAACAAAATAGCTATGTGTTCTCGGCGATCCGGTAAAACCATATCCTGTGCCGCCGATCTTATTAAAACTGCCATTGAAAACTCCAACGTTGCGTGCCTCTACATAACACTATCTCGCAACAACGCCAAGAAAATTATTTGGCGAGAACTAAAAAAGATTAACAGAGATTACGCCCTGCAGGCGGTAGAGAATCTATCCGAGCTTAGCATAACTTACTCAAATGGCTCGATAATATATCTATCGGGGGCTAAAGATAGTAATGAAATCGAGAAGTTTCGTGGTCTTGCATTGAAATTGGTTTATATCGACGAGGCGCAGTCATTTCGCGAATATATTAAAGACCTAATTGATGAGATTCTAGCGCCCTCTCTAATGGACTACGCCGGTACACTATGTATGATCGGCACTCCTCCAGCTGTCCCAGTAGGGTACTTCTACAACGCCTTTAACAGTGTCTCCACTAACTGGTCTAGACACTCCTGGACTTTCTTCAATAACCCCTTCATTGTAGCTAAGTCAAAAAAGACACACCAGCAGATGCTGGATAGGGAGTTGGCGCGTCGAGGCGTTAAAGCTGACGACCCATCCATTCAACGTGAGTGGTTTGGTAAATGCGTAACTGACACCGATTCCTTATTATTACAGTATGATCTCATTAGAAATGACTTTGACGTGCCTCCTAAGGCTGATTATGTCTATCTACTGGGAGTGGATATAGGGCACGACGACGCTGATGCACTGGCGGTGCTAGCATGGTCTGAGTCCAGTCCTAATATTTACTTAGTAGAGGAGCGCCTCAATCGTGGTCAGGATATCACGGACTTAATGAATATGATTGAGAGTATGCGCAAGACCTACAACATTTCCAAAATCATAGTCGACACCGGGGGACTCGGTAAAAAAATTACAGAGGAATTGATTAGACGACATCAAATACCCTTACAAGCCGCCGATAAAGTGCGTAAAATGGAGAACATAGCGTTATTAAACGATTTTCTACGTACCGGTCGGTTCAAAGCTAAGAAAGACTCAAATTTTGCCAAAGATTCTTTCTTAGTTGAGATAGACAGGGATAAATCTACTCCA
>CAZIWB010000033.1:0-58777 GCA_964542655.1 uncultured Cellvibrionaceae bacterium | reverse complement strand
GGGCGGCTTTAGCTCGATTTCGGTCCAGCTATGTCCAAATTTGGACACTTACGGTGTAACGGCCACCCGGAATGGCCGAAAAGGCCCTGATTTCCTACGTTTTTCGAGGCTTCCAGCCCTGTCCGCGGCGACATGTTATAACATAACACGCATCGGGCGAATCGCCCGGATTCCGGGGCTTTTGGGGGTTTCCCTCGCGCGAGCACGCGCTTGACCGCGCGAAGCGGGGGCTGTAGGGTCATCAGTGCCGGCCCCGATGGGCGGGTGAGGTGGACCCCGGCCTCGGAAGCGGGTCGCAAGGGTGAGGCGCGAGTCGTGCTCCGTGCTCGCGCCTCCCCGAACCTACTTGCGGGACCGTCCCGCGGCGTGCTAGGTGCCCATGAAATGCCACATGGAGTCGCACCCACATGCACCAGATAGTCCGCCACCAAGGCCGCGCTAGACTGTACGCCGCGGATTGCCGCGAAGCCCTCAAGACCATCCCCACCGCATCCATTGACTCCATCGTGACGGACCCGCCTTACGCGCTGGTGTCCGTGTCCAAGCGATTCGGCGGTGACGACGCGGCGCCGGCCCAATTCGGCCGGGACGGGCTATATGCTCGCGCATCGGCCGGGTTCATGGGCAAGGCGTGGGACACGGGCGAAACGGCCTTCTCAATCGAGTTTTGGGCGGAATGCCTTCGGGTGCTCAAGCCGGGTGGCCACGTCATCGCGTTTGGCGGGACCCGCACCTATCACCGACTCGCGGTGGCTATCGAGGACGCCGGCTTCGAAATCCGCGACCAACTGGCGTGGGTCTACGGGTCCGGATTCCCGAAATCGCATGATGTGTCCCGCGCCATCGACAAGCACCTCGGCGCCACGCCGCGCCTCGTATCCGAACGGGCAACCGGGTGGAACGGCACGCTAGGCGGCAAGGGCGCCCTGTCCGGCATCAGCACCCCGGACGTGCGGCGCGAGTACGCCCCGGCCACGCCAGAGGCGGCGGAATGGGATGGGTGGGGCACAGCGCTCAAGCCGGCGTGGGAACCCATCGCGCTGGCGCGCAAGCCGCTCATCGGGTCGGTGGCCGCCAACGTCCTTGCCCATGGTACCGGCGCCCTGAACATCGACGCCACCCGCGTGGGCGACGAGCCCCGCATCAACCCACCGGCCGGCAACAAGCCCGGTGGCGTGGCGTTCAACATGTCCGCCGATGGCATGCCACAGGACGCCGCGCCGCGCGCCGCCGAGGGCCGGTGGCCCGCCAACATCATGCATGACGGGTCCGGCGAGGTCCTCCAGTTCTTGCCCAACCCCGAAACCGGCCGTTTCTTTTACTGCCCCAAGGCCTCGAACCGGGACCGGGATGAGGGGTGCGAAGGCCTCGAACTCAAGCGCACGGGCGGCATGTCCGCCACCGCCGATGGGTCGATGCTCACGGGCGCCGGCAATGAGCGGGTGACGGAACGCCGCAACACCCACCCGACCGTCAAACCCACCGCCCTCATGGAGTACCTCATCAAGATGGTCACCCCACCGGGCGGGACGACGCTGGACCCGTTCATGGGGTCGGGGTCCACCGGCAAGGCCGCCCTGCTCGCCGGGTTCAAGTTCATGGGCGTGGACTCGGACCCCGAATACATGCCAATTGCCGAGGCCCGCATCGCGTGGGCGGCCAAAGAGGTGGCCGAGCGCGAGTGGCGCGAGTTCTTGGGTGAGGAGGTCGCGTGATGGAGTCGCGTAAGGTGGTCAAGTCGGGCGGGGACCGTATCCGCATCCTCGCGTTCGAGTTCGTCCGGTTTTGGGGCGACGATGACGCCGGGAACTGGACCCCCTACATGGAAAAGTGGGGACTCCATCTTGGCCCCTTGGGGTCGGTGTGGGTTCACCATTTCCACCGCGGCGACGTGGACCGAGACCTCCATGACCACCCGTGGCCGTTCGTCACGTTCCCCCTCACCAGCTACGTTGAGGAGGTGGCCGAATATCCGCGCGGCGGGTGGCCCAACACGTGCGAAATCTGCGATATGGACGACATGGCCCGCGGATGCCGCTATTGCGCGCTCGCCGGCCTGCCCAACCCGCCCACTATCGAGACAAGGCTCGTGGAGCGGTTCCGTTTCCACTACCGGCCCGCCGATTATCAGCACCGGGTCATCGGCCCGTGGTCTGGCGCCGAAGTGTGCCAGTGCGGCCAGTCGGAGGCCTCTTATGGGTGGCCGTGCACCCATGGAGGGTGCCAATTCAGCCCCGAAGTGGCCCAAAACGGGCAGAATCAGGCCAAAAAGGGCATCTGGACCCTCATTTGGCATGCCAAAAAGTCCCGGAATTGGGGCTTTCTCAAGCTCCGCGACGGCCGGTGGTGCTGGCAAGACTGGTTTACATACCACCACGCGGGCGGTAAACACGCCCCTTGCGAGGACGAAAATGACCCCGATAAGCCTTTGAAATCGCTGTAAAAACCTAAAAACGTAGCGATTTCAACGGTTTACAGGGCTTTTTGCACACAAAAAGGGCGTTTTTGCTATGACCGTGTTTAACCGAGACGAACTGGCGGCCATGTTCGGCAAATCGGCTCCGATGGTGGACGCCTATGTCCGTGAAGGCATGCCTTTCCTGTCCCGGCCAGTTCGGGGGGTCGGAAACGGCCGGGGGCGGTGGGAATTTGACTCCTCGCGGTGTATCGAGTGGTATGCCCAACGGAACAAGCAGGGAAAAGCCAAGTCCGCGGCCCGCGAGGACGCCGAATTGCGCACGATGAGTGCCGAGGCCATCCTCAAGGAGGCCAAAGCGGCCGAGGCATTGCGTTCGGTCATCCGGGTGGAGGACTCCCTCGCCCTGTTCGAGGAACAAAACGCCATCGTCAAGTCGCGCATCACTGCCATCCCCGGCCGCCTCGCGGTGGCCGCGGCCGCCGAATCGGACCCGGCCAAGGTGCTCATGCTCATCAAGGCCGAGGTAGACGAGGCCCTGTCCGAAATTTCGGGCGACGATATCGGCCCGGTGGCCGAGGCCCGCGACCATGCCGGCGCCGTGCTTGAGGATATCGTGCCCGACGATGACGAAAACGACGAGCCGGAGGACCCGTATGACGGCTATTAAGGGTTTCGAGTACAAGACCCACCCCTCGGCCATCGAAAACCTCCGCGCCCTGCTCAACCGGGCGCGCCGGGCCATCATGCGCCCGCCGCCGCGCATGAACGTGCCGGATTGGGCGGACAAGTACCGGTACCTGTCCGCGAGCGTGGGCGCCGTGGGCGGCCGGTGGCAGACTCACCGGGTTGAGGTCGCGCGGGCGCCCATGATGGCCGTTACCGAGCCCGGCGTGGGCACTATCTCGGTCCAGTCGTGCACACAGTTGCTCAAAACCGAACTATTGACCAACACTTTTGGGTACTTTGCCCACCTTGACCCCGCCCCTATACTGCTGCTTGAGCCTAAAGATTCGATGGCCAACGCGTTCAGCAAGGAACGCATCGCCCCGATGATTGCCTCCACGCCAGTATTGCGCGAGCTTATGGGGGACAAATCTAGCCGAACCTCGGACGATACACAGGAATTTAAGCGCTTTCCGGGCGGTTTTCTTGCCATGCTCGGCGCCGGCTCGCCCTCTAACTTGGCCATGCGCGCCATCCGGGTGACGTTGCTGGACGAAATCGACAAATACGAGGTCACCAAAGAAGGCGACCCGGTGAACCTCGCCGAGGAGCGCACCTCAACGTTCGCCCATTCGGCCCTGCACGTCCGCGCCTGCTCGCCCACATGGGAGGAAACCTCGCGCATCGGCCGGTCCATCGCCGAGTCCGACATGCGCCGGCCCTACGTCGCCTGTCCGCATTGCGGCCACGAGCAATTTCTGGATTTTTTCCGGCACGTCCATTGGGAAAAGGTGAAGGCGGGGGAGGAGGTGCTCGAACACCTGCCCGATACCGCGCACATCCATTGCGAGGCATGCGGCGCCGAGTGGAGCGAGGTGGAACGCGTCCGCCTGATGACCACCAAGCACGCAATCCGGGCTTACCAGACTCGGCCGTTCCACCATTGCGGCGAGCGGCAAGACCCCAAGACGGAAAGACTATGGGATTGGGACGAGGAGCACCAAGTCGGTTATGCCTGCTGCAAACATTGCGGTGAGCGGGCCGTTGACAACAGCCATGCCGGGTTTTTCGGCATTTCCAAGCTATACTCCCCCTTCATTACTGTGGTCGAATTGGTCAAAAAGTGGCTTGAGTCCAAGGATGACCCCGACACTAAGCAGACCTTCTATAACACCCAACTCGGCGAACTGTATAAGGCCGAGGTGAGCAAGTCCGTAAACTCGCATTACTTGGCGACCCGCGCCGAGGACTATGGAGTCCCCATTCTGGACTTCGAAAAGTACACCGCGGGTGTGCCGGAGAATGTCGTGGTGCTCACCGCGGGCCTTGACGTACAGGCGGGCGGGTCCGGCAACCTCGGCCGTATCGAGGTCGAAACGGTTGGATGGGGCATCGGGGAGGAGTCGTGGTCCGTGCACTATGAGGTTTTCAACGGTGACCCGGCCATGCCAGAGGTGTGGGCCGAGGTGGACAAGTACCTCCTCAAGCCGTACCGCCACGCCCTTGGGTTTGATATGCGCATCCTCGCGGCGTGCATCGACTCGGGCGGGCACAACACCAATGAGGTGTACGCGTTCGCCCGGCCGCGCATCGGCCGCAACGTGTGGCCGATCAAGGGCGCATCGGACCGGTCCGGCCAGTGGTCCCCCACGTGGCCCCCGGCCGCGAACGACAAGAAGGGCAAAAAGTACCGCGTTGGGTTCAAGCCGATTCTGCTTGGCGTGAACTCCGGCAAGGAGTCCATTCGGCAAAAGCTGCTCGTGGAAAACCCCGGCCCCGGATACTGCCACTTCCCGGTGGGCCGCTCGGACGGCTGGTATGAGCAATTGACCTCCGAGGACCTCGAAATTGAGCGCAAGGCCGGCGTCACCATCCGGAAGTGGACCAAGAAAAAGCACGTGGCCAACGAGGCGCTGGACTGTCGCGTGTACGCGTATGCCGCCCTCCTCGGGCTCATCCATACGCGCCGGTTCAACATCGCCAAGGCGGCCGAACTCATCCGCAACGCCATGCCGGCGCCGGAGCCGACCGATGAGGAGGCCGATTCCCCCGCGGGCTCGATAGCCGAGACGGCCATTAAGTTCCGGGACGTGCTCACCGCCATTGCGGAGGGCAAAACACTGGACGAGGCCGTGGCGCCGCACAAGCCGAAGCCCAAACCGCCTCCGCCGAGGCCGCGGTTCACCCGCTCACCCTATATGTCTTGACACTGCCGCCCGCCCGGCCTTATGGGTGGACGGCTACACCCCCGAAGGAGCGCGTCCATGGCCGAACTCGATACCGAAACCGCCGCGGAGGTGGAACTCATCAAGGACCGGATTGCGAAGCTCAAGATCATGCGGGCTTCTGGCGTCCTCACGGCCGTCCACATGGGCACCACGATTCAGTATCGCTCGGTGTCCGAAATCAACAAGGCCATTGCCGCGGAGCAGTCGGACCTCCGCAAGCTCACCGGCTCGCCCCGGCGTCCGGCCTACGTCCTGCAATCTGACAGGGGGTATTGACCCATGGCCAATTGGCTCACTCGTACCATGACCGCTGCTTTGACCCCGGCGCCTCCGCCAATGCCGGTTGAACCGGTGGAGGCCGTGGCGTCCCGCCCGGTTGCCGCGGTTCGCGCGCACGGCTCCGCCCGTGTGCCGTCCATCACGCGCATGCAGTCCACCGCCTCGCGCATGGACCGCGCCACCGTTTCCGGGTTCGATATCGGCAAGACGGGCCGGCGCCTCGCGGCCATTCCCGCGTACACCACCGCGCTGAACACGGTGATTCAGCAGTATGGCGCCTCGGCCGTGGCGCGCTCGCGCTATCTCGCGCAAAACAACCCGTACACGGTTGCCGCGCGCGAAGCGTGGGTGTCGGCAATGGCTGGCACTGGCATCAAGCCGTCCATGCTCACAGTCAACGCCGCGCGCAAGACGGCCATTAGCGAACTGTGGAACGACTGGATTCAGGAATCGGATTACGATGAGGTGCAAGACCACTACGGGCAACAGGCGCAAGTTGCCGGCGAACTGTTCGAGGCCGGCGAGGCGTTCGCCATTTTCGAGGACGAGGAGACGGATGACGGGCTCCCGCCCCTCAAGATTCGCCTCATCCCGGCCGAACAGTGCCCCTATCAGAACATCACGGCCGCCAAGGTGGCGCCGGGCAATAACCTGTACATGGGTATCGAGTTCACGCCGGCCGGCAAGCGGGTGGCGTACCATTTCCTGAAGCGGCCGCCCGGCGAGTACCGCGCCGATGCGCGTTCGCTCACCGCGGACTTCGTGGAGCGCATCCCCGCGGACCGCGTTATGCACGTTTTCCGCCCTGTCCGCCCCGGACAGGTCCGCGGCATTCCGGTGGTGCTTTCCGGCATGGTGACCCTCGCCATGACGGACCTGTATGACGATGCCGAACTTGAGCGCAAGCGCACCGCCGCACTGTTCGCCGCATTCGTCAAGAAGGCCGAGGGTGCCGAGGAGGGCGACTCGCCGCTCGGCGACTTGGTGACCAACCCGTCAAACGGCGCCGCGAACTCCTACCCGCTTGAACCGGGCACAGTCGTGGGCATGGAACCCGGCGAGGAGATTCAGTTTTCCGAGCCGGCCGATGTTGGCGGCAATTACGAGGCGTTCCAGTATCGCTCCTTGCTCAAGGCGGCGGCCGGGTTCGGTGTGCCGTACTCGTCGTTTACCGGCGACCTCAAGGCGGTGAACTATTCGAGCATCCGCGCCGGCCTCGTTGAGTTTCGGCGCCGGGCCGCTGCTATCCAACACAACGTCATGGTGTTCCAGTTCTGCCGCAAGGTGTGGCGCCGGTTCCTTGACGTGTCCACCATCACCGGGGTTGCGCCGTGGGGCGCCGCGGAGTATCTGGCGGCCGTGCGCGAGTTCCGACGCGTCAAGTTCCTCCCGCCCAAGTGGGATTGGGTGGACCCGAAAAAGGACATTGAGGCCGAGGTGATTGCCGTGAACAACGGCTTCAAGTCCCGGTCCGATGTTATCGAGGAAGGCGGGGAGGACCCCGAGGCCGTCGATGCTCGAATCGCGGCGGACAAGAAGCGCGCCGATGACCTCGGGCTCAAGTTCGGCGATGCCGCCAAGGCGGCGCCGGGACAGAACCCCGCGGAGGACTCGGATGAGGACAACCCGGAAAACCCGGACGACAATGGAGGCTCCAATGCCCAAAACCTTGCCTAATTCCGATGTGACCAAGACGTGGTTTTCCATGCGCGCCGCCGCTGGCAACAAGCGGCCCGAGGTGGTGATCTATGACGAAATCGGCATGTGGGGCATCAGCGCCACCGATTTCATGCGCGCGCTCCGCGCCCTCGGCGATATCGAGGGCAAGGACGCGGACCTCCGCCTCCACACCCCCGGTGGGGACTGTTTCGTGGGCAACGCCATCTTCAACATGCTCAAGGACTCGGGCGCCAACTGGCACGTCCACGTTGACGGCCTCGCGGCCTCCATGGGCTCCCTCATCGCGACCATCGGCCCGGTCACCATGGCCAAGAACGCGTACATCATGATTCACAACCCGGCCGCCTACGGCGGCGGGGGCGAGGCCGGCGACTTGCGCCGCACCGCCAACCTGCTTGACTCCATCCGGGCGGGTATGCTTTCGGAATACGTCAACAAGTCCAAGCAGGACGAGGCGGACGTGTCGCGCATGATGGACGAGGAGACGTGGATGGACGCCAAGATGGCAGTGGAACTCGGTTTCGCTGACTCCATCGCGAACAAGGAGACGGCCTCGGCCTATTCTGGTCAATTCAAGGTGTTTGACTTGGCCGCAAAGTTCCAGCATATTCCGGCCAACTTGATTGCCGGTAATGCCGGAGGGAAAGCCAACCGGGGCACCGCCCCACAACGTGAGGAGTCCGAAATGGACGCAACCGAACTCAAGGCCGCGATGGCCGAATCGAATAAGCCGGTGCTTGAAGCCCTCGGCAACGTGGCCACCGCGCTTGGCGCGCTCGTTCCCAAGCAGGAGCCGGCTCCCACTGCCAAGGAAGCCGATGCCGCGACCCTGAAGGCCAATATCGTGGCCACGTGCAAGCTCGCCGGCCTGCCGGACCTCGCCGCGGACTATGCCGACTCCGGCATGACCCTCGCCGAGGTGCGCGAGGATATCAAGGCCCGCCTCGCCAAGCAGCCGAAGCAGCAGGCGCGCGGCGGCACGAGCCAGCTTTCGACCATCCCGGACGGCGCCGCCGATGAGGACGCGGATATTTCCGACCTCATCCCCAAGCCGAAGTCCCACTCGGACGTGTGGAAGCAGTTCAACGCACAGGGGCGCGGCCACCGCTAAGGCGGCGGCCACGAACCCGTGTAACCGTAACCAAGGGGTACTCCCCCGAACTAACAGGAGGGCGACATGCCCACTTCGTTCACTGAAAGCCAGCACGCCGGGGAGTTCATCCTGTATGAACTGGACCTGTACTATAACCGCCTCGCCGGCACCGTGTCCTCGGGCCAGAAGCTCGTTGACGGCCAGCTTGTCCAGCTTTCGGGCGGCGAACTCATCGCCAAGGCCACGACGCTGAACTCGGCTCAGACGGCCTTCACCGTCGATATCGAGGGCATTCTTATCGGCAATTGGGACGCGTCCGCGACGGGCACCAACGCCGATATCAAGAAGGTGCCCTATCTCAAGTACGGCCCTGCCATCGTCGTGGAGGAGAAGCTCACCTTCCCGGCCGGCGCCACCCAAAAGACTGTTGCCATCGCGGCCCTCACGGCCCGCGGCATTCTGGTCCGCAAGCTCGCGGCCTAGTCCTCCGGGACTCGGCCAGTTCTCAACAAGGCTCCGGCGTAACGCTCGCGGCCGAACCACAAGGAGGGTGCCATGCATCCCGATTTCTACAATAGCGATGCGTTCTCGCTCGTGACGCTCACCGCCGTCATCAATGACGAGGAGCATGTCCCCGGCCGCGCTGGCGAACTGGTGTTCGGCGGCATCGGCGAGGGCGTGGCCACCACGTCCATTGACTTTGAACTGAACCCCGAAACCCTCGGCCTCATCCCGACCTCGGCCCGCGGCGGCCCGGCCCCGGTCAACGGGCAGGACAAGCGGACCCTCAAGACGGTGGGCATTCCCCACGTCAAGCTGGAGGAGACGATTTCGGCGGGCCAGATTCAGGGCGTGCGCGAACTCGGCTCGATGGACACCCTCCGCGGCGCCCGCTCGGTCGTGGACGGCCAGATGCGCAAGCAGTCGCGCCGGCATGACCTCACGCTGGAACACTTCCGGCTCGGCGCCCTGTCCGGCATCGTGCTCGACTCGGACTCCACCGAACTGGTCAACCTCTTTACGCTGTTCGGCGTGACCGAGAAGGTGTTCAGCTTCGACTCGGTGTTCATCCCCTCGGCCGACCAAGCCGAGACGCTGGTCACCGTCCGCCGCAAGTGCAATGACGTGGTGCGCTACATGAAGCGCAACCTCGGCGGCGCATGGAACAGCGGCGCCCGCGTGTGGTCGTTCGTCGGCGACAATTTCTTTGACAAGCTCATCGAAACGGTCGGCCAGACCAACAAGGGATTCGAGGCGGCGGAGCGCAAGCTCGGCGACTCCTACGTCAATGGCGTGTTCGAGTGGGGCGGCGTGTTTTTCGAGAACTACGCCGGCACGAACGACGCGACCAAGACCTCGGCCGGCACTGTCGGCATCGACCCCGACGAGGCGCGCTTCTTCATCACGGGCGTGCCGGGCCTCTATCAGGAGACTTACGCGCCGGGCGACTTCCTCGAAACCGTGAACACCCTCGGCCTGCCCCGGTATGCCAAGGTTGCCGCGACCGACAACATGAACCGCTCGGTGACGCTGCACACACAGCAGAACCCGCTCCCCATGTGTCTGAAGCCGGCGACTCTGGTCAAGGGCACCAGCACCGCGAGCACCGAGGACCTCGCCGAATAATCGGCGACGGCTCGAACGAATCGGGAAGGCCGGGCTCACTGCCCGGCCTTTCCTTTTGGGTTGTACGCCACATAGGTGATAAAGCCGGGGCGGGTGTGGTCCGCGACGATGACTCGCCCCTCGGCCGTGTGCTCGTCCATGAAATCGGACAAGGAGGCGTAGGCGAGCATCGGATGAGCGGCGGCCCACAGGCGACTATGTTCAAGCTCGGCCACGAGGGTGGTGCAATCCACGCTGATGACCTCGCGGGTGGTGATGAGGCGGTATGCTGTATCCTTGGCCATTTGGCGCTCCTTCAGGCGGTGAGGTTGGGGGCCGGGATGACCCGGAGGACTGCATAGTCCTTGGTGGCGTCCTGAACCTTGAACGCGCACAGGTCACCGGGCTGGAGGCCGGCCTTGGCGAACGACTCGCAGAAAGCGGGGATGCCGGCGCCGTCAATGTCCAGCGTGGTGACGGTGGTGTGCGGGTGCTCGAACTCGAACGTTACGAGCTTGGTACCGCGGACGGCGGCGAGGACTACGGCGACTCTGTCCATCATCTGGACCTCCATGATTGATGCGCCAGCATACGCCGCGCTCCATTGATGGTCCAGCCGTTAACCGTCGCGATGGTGAACAAGCTGTTAATGGCTTGACGGCCGCCCCGGCCCCACGGTATGGAGGGCGAACGTCGCCCGGCACGCCATGACCGTGGAGGGATGCTGAAGCGGGTATTGTGGGGACACCTACAGTGGCGCGGGCGGCGGGAAAATTCCAACCCGGCACGGAGCACGCCATGGGAACCCCCGACTCTCGCGAATATGACCGTCTCAAGGAGCGGAACTTCGGCGACTATTCCGAAGGTCACCGCCACATGTACACGTCCGCCATCAAGCAGATTCAGGACGCCACCGATGGGCAGGGCCAGCACCCGCACCGCCGCGTCACCGTCTTTGAGGCCGGCTTTGGCATAGGCTACGGCCTCAAGCAAATGCTGGCCGCGGGCATCGTGGACCGCTATGTGGGGTACGAGCCACAGGTCGACTCGTTCAACTACACCGTCAAGGAACTGGCCACCCACGAGCAGGCCGGCGACCTGAACCTGTTCCACGGCGCCTTCCCGGCGCCCATGCATGGGCAGGAGGGGCAGTTCGAGCACGTCTTTTGTATCGAGGTCATCGAACATGTGCCCGGCGAACAGCACGAGTACTTTCTCGCGCGCCTGTGGGACACGGTGGCGCCGGGCGGCACGTTGTGGTTTTCCACCCCATGCATTCGCCGCGCGCCGCGCGAGGGCGTCCGCACCACCGAGGAGTGGGCATCCCTGCTGCACAAGATGACCGGCGAGGTGCCCCGCGTGGACCGCTCGCGGTGGACATACCTTTACCGGGTGGACAAGGCGTAATGGCCCCTATCCGCCCCATAGTGTTCGGCCCCGATTGGGCCGGGCTCACGGCCGTTGTCATCGGCAACGGCAACTCCATCCTGTCTACGGATTTCGCCCCCGTGCTCGCGCGCCGGGACTTCCGGACGTTGGTGGCCAATGGCGGGTATCACACGGTGCCAGAGGCGGACGTGCTCATGTGCTCGGACAGGCATTGGCTTAAAGACAACCCCAACCTTCGCGGCTTTAAGGGGTCGATGATTGTGGTGACCCGGCCCGAGGCCGTCATGCGCGAGGACTCGCGCATGGTACACGTCCGGCGCGAGTTCATCGAAAAGGTCCGGGGCGACATTTTCGCCGATGCCGGCCGGCTGGTGGAGGGGCACAATTCCACCAGCACCAACATATCTCAGGCGGTGCTCCGCGGCGCCCGTCGCATCATCCTTATGGGCATCGACCTCAAGCCCGGCGCGCTTGGCCGCCGTAGCGCGTACAATGCCCTCCCGGATGACCCGGCGCGGGCGGTGACACGGTACGAGCGTCAAGTCCAGCACCTCACCATGCAGGCCGCGCACGTCGCGCGCCGCGGCGTTGAGGTGGTGAACTGCTCGCCAAGGTCCGGCCTCACGTGCTATCCGTATGCCACTATAGAGGAGGTCCTCCGTGATTGAAATTTGCACCTTCAAATGGGGTGACCGGTACACCCTCCGCCACGTGTCAGCGCTCAACATCGCGCTCCGTCGCCACCTCACAATCCCGTACCGGTTCAACCTCATCAGCGATGACCCGGACGATGAGGCCTTTTGCGTCAAGGCCGGCATCAGGTTCATCCCCCTGTGGTCCACCATGGCGAACGTCAAGAACTGTGGGCGCCGCCTCTATGCGTTCAAGCCGTTGATGCGAACTCTTATCGGCGAGCGGTTCGCGTGGCTTGACCTTGATGTGGTGTTGACCGGCAACGTGGATCACATCTTTTCCCGCCCGGAGCCGTTCGTGGGGCTCAAGACCCCGGCGCCGCCCATGGCGTTCAACGGGACCTTCGTCATGATGGATGCCGGCGCGTTCCCGGACGTGCTGGATTCGTGGACCCCCGAGCGATATGAGGCCTGTGGCCAATTCTGGATTGGCGCCGGGTGCGCCGGGGGAGGCGCCTCGGACGAGGGGTGGATGAGCTACCAGCTACAAGGTCGCCCCGGCGTGGCCACCGTGGGCGGCCAGCAAGGCGTGGACGGCATCTATTATTTCAAGCGGCACATGGAACAGCGATTCCGCGGCCGCATTCCTTTACCCGCGGACGCGCGCATGGTCGTGATGAACGGCAAGCGCTTTGACCCCTCCATGCCGGAGTGGCACACTCGTGCCCCGTGGATTCTCGAACACTGGACCCCCGCCTTCTAAGGAGACTGCCATGAGCACCGTAACCCCTGATTCCGTCGCGCAAGACCAGATCAAGGCCTTCATTGAGCGCATCGAACGGCTAGAGGAGGAAAAGGCCGCCATTGCCGGCGATATCAAGGAGGTGTATGCCGAGGCCAAGGGTAATGGCTTTGACACCAAGGTCCTCCGCAAAATCGTGTCCATCCGCAAGCAGGACCACGCCGAACGGATGGAACAGGAGGCCCTCCTCGAACTGTACTTGACCGCGCTCGGCATGGCCGCGGCGCCCGATGACGACTATGAGTAAGAGGTGAGCCATGGACGTTTTCAAAGACGCGTTGGATGCCATCTATGGCACGGACATTGGACGCGATGCGGTCCTGTCCGGGCTCGCGACCCCGATTCGCGTCGTGGACAAAACGGCCGGCGTGGATGACGCGACCCTTACCCCGGCCGGCAACCCCGGACGGGTCCCGACGATTCAGCCGGCCGTGTGCATCCGCAACGCCGAACTGTCCGCGGCCGGGCTCATCCCGGCGAACGTGATAGGCCGCATCCTCACGTTCAACGGCCGCTCGTGGAAGGTCATTTCCCACCGCCTACGCCCCGGCCCCGGTGGCGAGGACGTGGGTGAGTCCTATTTCTTTCTCCGGAGTCCCTGACATGGCAACACGCGAACAGGTGCTTGCGGCCTTTGCCCAAGCGGTGGTGAACTCGGGCGCCTTTGACAAGGTGGTCCGCAATGACGTGATCGATGATGCCACCTCGGGCACCATCGCCATGGTGTTCGATGGCGACGAAACGCGCAACCCGGAGGGCAACGCCAACCGGCGCCCGGACCCCAAGTGGCCCGCTCGCGTGAGCATGTTGCCCGAGGTGTACATCCTCACGGAATGCGACCCGGCAATGGTCGGCCCGTTCATGAATTGGCTTATCGCCAAGGTCACGGTGAGCATCTTGTCAGATGCCACCCTCCTGTCCCTGCTGTGGGAGAAAACCATCACCTATGACGGGCTCCAGACTGGACTCGCGCTCGGCCGTTCGCTGGCCGCCGAGGCCGGGCTCAACTTCACGCTCGTGCGGGTTGAGAAATATGAGGAACCCGGACCGGACCCGCGCGAGTCCACGGAGGTCTAGTCCTTGCCTTGCCGTCCGCCGCGTGGTAACGCGTTGGCTAGACTTGTCCACGTTCCGTTAAGAGGAGCCTAACCATGCCCGATTTCACCTCGCCCAATGTGGGCAACTATACCATCCCGAAGGGTAACGCCTATTTCACCCCGGACGGCGGCGCCCGGCGCCACCTCGGCAACGCGCCCGAGGCGAACTTTTCCATGGAGGTGGAAAAGCTGGAACATTTCTCGGCGATGGCCGGCATCAAGACCAAGGATTTCACCGCGGTGCTGTCCAAGTCCGCCACCGTCACCATCACCCTTGAGGAGCTTACGCTGGACAATTTCCGCATCGCGCTCCTCGGCGGCGACAATGAGCCGGACCCGGCGAGCACCGAGGGAGACCTGTCCTTTGAGATCGGCACCGAGGACGCGGTGACCGGCAAGCTCGAAATCATCGGCTCGAACGACATTGGCCCCAAGTATACGTGGGTGTTCCCGTCCGTGACCTTCACCCCGTCCGGCGATGGCGTCAACATCATCAGCGACTCGGACGATGCCGTGGCCTCGATTCAGGTCGAAGGCGACGTTAACGCCGTGAACGGCTCGTTCGGCCGCATCACCCTTCAGGACTCCACCACGGCTTAACGGCCGTGGCGGCGCCCACCCACCAGCCAGAAACGGAGCATCACCATGGTTGGACTGCTTGACCTCAAGCGCGCGACGGCCGAGAAGGTCGTCCAAGGCCAGACTGTCACCCTCTACGCTATCAGCCTCGCCGGCATTGCCGTGCTGCTCGCCAACCACGGAATCGTCCGTAAGCTGTTCCGCGGCGTGGACCTGTCCAAGGACAAGGACTTCACGCCGGAGGCGCTCATCGGCGCATTCCCGGAACTGGTGGCGGACCTCATCGCGGCCGGCTTCGACAAGGCGGGGGACGCTGAGTACGTCGCCCACGCCGCAACCCTGCCCCTCGGGGACCAAGCGATTTTGCTTGAAGGCGTCGTGGAGGCGTCCCTGTCGGAGGGCATCGGCCCTTTCGTGGCAAGGGTGGAAAGGCTTCTGGCAATCGTGTCCGGTTCCGCTTCTGGTACCAAGGAACAGGGTACGAAATAGCCGAGGCCGTGGAGGAGCTTATCGGCGAGCATGGCCAAGACGTTTGGGCCTACTCGCCGCGGCAACTTCGCGGCTTCATATTCCTCCGGGACCGTCGCTTGCGGCGCCAAATGGCGAGGGATATCAGCGTAGCGGCGAACGGCGCGCGCGGTGATACCAAGACCATCAAGAAACTGCTCCGGGAGTTGACCAAGCCATGACTGGATTCGGCCTTAAGTGGGATATCGTTACCGGCCGCTTCGGGGAGCAAATGATTGCCCTTGAGGAGCCGATTGCCGAGGCCGCAACCACGGCCATGCGGGGCGTTGCCAACATCGTCAAGATTGATGGCGCCTCGGATATCGCACGGGCCGGGTTCAGCACCCGGTGGCAGAAGGCGCTTTCCACCCGCGTCTATCCCATCGGTCAAGACTCCATGTCGCCCGCCGTGTTCGTCCACCACAAGATTCCATACGCGGGTGTGTTCGAGGACGGCGCCACCATCAGCGGCAACCCCATGATGTGGATACCGCTCCCCGGCGTCCCCAAGGCCATGGGGTCCGGTCGCAGCCGGCGCCGGCTCACGCCTGAACTCGTGTCCACCAGCATCACGGACTTGGTGAGCTTTCGCTCCAAGACGGGCGTACCGCTGCTAGGCGCCCGCGTGCGCGTATCGGCGGCGCGAGCGGCCAACCCCAAGGTGTCCCTGTCCCTGCTGCGACGGCAGAACAACAATGGGGGGAAGGGCCGCCTGATTACGGTTCCCTTGTTCTTTGGGGTGACCACCGTTAATATCACCAAGAAGTTCAACATTCGCCAAGTGTGCGAGAAGGCGCGGAATCGCATCCCGTCGCTCTACGCCGCGGCATTCAAGGGGTAGGGCCATGGCAGAGAACAGGACCCTCGTGCAGCGCATCGCCCTTGACGGCGGCGACGAAATCAAGCGGGAACTGCTCGCCCTTGGCAAGGCCGGGGAGCAGGCGTTCGCCGCGCTTCAGCGGCAAGCGAACCAATCGAAGGCGGCAACCACCGGGTTGAACGCGGACCTCCTCACGCTCCGGACTCGTTTGGTCGCGGTGGGCACGGCCGCGCGTCAAGTCGGCTCGAATTTCAGCTTCCTCGGCGGCGCCGTGGGGCAACTCGCCGGGGCGTTCGCCACCGTCTTTTCCGTGCAAACGTTCATCAATCTCACCACGGCATGGACGGACTTGTCCAGCCGCATCAAGATTGCGACGGGGGACACCAAGACGGCCGCGGACACCATGGAGCGGTTGACCGAAATTGCCAACCGCACCTATTCGTCCCTCCAGACCACGGCGGACACGTTCGCATCCAACGCCGTGGTGCTGAACGCGCTCGGCATTTCGACGCAAAAGCAGTTGGATTTGCAGGAGTCGCTTAACAACGCCATTGTCATTTCCGGCGCCCGCGGCGAGGCGGCCGCACAGATTCAGCGCGCGTTCACCAACGCCATGTCCCTCGGCGCCCTCCGGGGCGAGGACTTTAACAACGTCCTCAAGCGCGGCTCGGCCATCCTGCCCCTGCTCGCCAAGGCCATGGGCGTGACGGTGGACCAGTTGAAGGCCCTTGCTGACAAGGGGCTCATCACGGCCTCGGTGTTCCAAGACGCCTTGCTCGGCAACTTTGACCAGTTGCGCGCCGCCGCGGAGGCCATGCCGGCGACGATTTCGGACGCCTTTATCCGCATCCAAAATTCGCTCCTGTCCTACGTGGGCACCGCGGACCAAGCGGCCGGCGCGTCCGCATTCATCGCTCAAGGGCTCATCGCCATTGCGGACAACCTGCACATCATCATCCCGGCAATGTTGTCGCTCGCCGCGGCGTTCCTCACCGTCAAGGCCATCAATCTGGCCAAGGACATTTTCGGCCTCGTCTCGGCGTTCGTGGCGCTGTTGCCTGCTATCGTCAACGTCACGCTGGCGCTCGCGCGCAACCCCATCGGGCTCATTGCTGTGGCTGTTGCCGCGCTCGTTGTCGCCATCATCCAAGCCACGGGCGGGTTCGAGAATTTCGGCACTAACGTCCTCCGGGTGGCCAAGATTGTGGCGGACGCGCTGTGGCCCATCGTGGAGCCGGTGCTGGCCTTTATCGACGCCATCGGGGGAGCCATCGCCGCGCTCGCCGCGTGGCTCGGGCTCACCGCCCCCGAGGAGGCCAAGAAGGCCGAAGATGCCCTCGGCAAGGTGGATGGCATCACCGAGTCCCTGTCGGGCACGTTCAAGGCCGCGGGAGTGGAGTCGGCGTCCCTGTCGGACGCCACGGTAAAGGGCATGGATGCCGCGGCCACGGCCGTGGACAAGGCGGATAAGCGTATTCAGAACTTGGCCAACACGTTCGAGAATCTGCAATTCCAGATTAGCGGCGCGGCCGAAAACGCCACGAAGCTGTTCAATGAACTGTCCGCGGCGGGTGGGTCCTCGGGCTCGTTCCAAACCCTGTCCGGGGGCGGCGCCGATTCTATTCAGCAACTCGCCGGGGGTGGTCCTGTTCGAGGTCCGGGCTCGGGCACGTCCGACTCCATCCTCGCGCGCCTGTCCAACGGCGAATTTGTCATGAAGGCGCGCGCCGTCCGTAAGTGGGGCATCGGCGCCCTCAACCGGCTGAACCGGGGGCTCCCGGCGTTCGCATCGGGTGGCCTCGTTTCGGTCCCTCGCATGGGGACCCCGATTCCGGCGTTCAAGGGCGGCGCGGGCGGCGGCAGTGGCCGGCCCCTGTCCCTGTCCATCGGCGGCGAAACATTCGATGGACTCATTGCCCCGGATACGGTAGCGGAGAAGCTCACGCGATTTGCCACTGGCAAGGCGTTGCGCCGGTCCGGATTGACCCCCTCTTGGTACAAGTGAGGATTCCCCCATGCCCGTCATCCCCACCCTTCTGGTACTGTCGGGTGTGGGCATCCCGCCGTATTCGGCTCGGGGGCTCACTGAACAGCTTGCACCCATCGGCGCCGCGGCCGTCCTCCGTCGCACGGTCAACGCCGCGCTTAGGGACGTGTCGGACCCCCGGTTTCAGAAGTACGGGCTGTCCATCACGGGCAATGACGTGGACCCACCCGCGGTGGACATGGTGTGGCCCGGCCGGCAACTGGTGGTGGATTGCATCACCGAGCTTGCCCGCGCCGCGAGCACCGACGAGGACACCACGGAGGGTCCGGACGAGTTCGGCCGTACCGTGGTTCCGGGCTCAATTCGCATTGAGGCCGGCTTTGTATTCTACCGGCCGCGGCTCACCATGCTCGTGACCGGGTGGACGGCCAACTCGGACGAGTGGCCTTCCATCACTACGTGGACTCTCACGCTGGAGGAGGTGTGAGGTGTTCTATTTCCATTGGGTAGACGCAACGGACAAGACTTGGAACCCCGCATTTGCGGTGGATGACGAGGACGTGTTCAGCGTCAACGTGCGCCAGTCCGAGGGGGATTTCGCCACGTTGGAGGTGGATATCCGCAACCCGCGCAAGGGCCTGCTCGCGCCCTCGCGCAAGCGGTGGGCGTGGTTGTCCTATCGCAAGCAGGACACCACGCTCGTGCCGCTGTTTTTCGGCCGTCTCGTGGGCGTGCCCCAAGACATACAGGACGATATCCTCCGGGTGACGTTCGTGGCCCGGCCGGGCGATTTCGAGGAGCAGAAGTCCGCGCTCGCCGCATCCATGCGCGTGGCGCCCTATTATGATCCGCTTTGGGATTCCGAGCAGTCGCAACGCACGGATGACTCGGTGCTTGAGGGGTACCCGTGCCTGTGGCACATCGACCGTATTACCGGCGAGGTCACCGCGTCCGATATCATCACGGGCGAGGACGGCCTCCTTAACTTTGAGGAGGACCAACCCTTTTACGACTCCGTGTCGGTGTCCTTTGGCGACCCCCCGGCGCGCCGCATCTATGTGGACGCCACGGTGAACTGGACCCAAAAAGGTAGCGGGTCCATCGATATCACCAAGGACATACTGGCGAAGTTCGCCGAGCAGACCTTTACCGATGTGCGGGCCATCAACGGGCTCCCGCGCACGAAGGGCAACATGATTAACGTCATTCCCGGTGATGACCTGATTAAGAAGTGGCCACAGTTCGGCGACTCCATCGGCGGGGGCTGGACGGTCGGCGTATCGTCCGCGGCTGTAGCAGGCAAGGCACCCTTGGCTCCCATCCTGCTGGATAGCCGGGAGGCCTACCGGGCCGCCGTTTCGTGGGCCACGTCCAAGTCCCGAATCGCACTGCAATTCATCTTCGACCGTGCGCCCGGATTCGCTGTAGAGGTACAAGACCAAAAGAAGGTTCAGGACTACATCAGCCAAGCTCCGATTGGTCTTGGCTATGCGGGCATCGGCCAAACTATTGCCCACTCTGATGTAAACATTTTGTGGCTCCCCATTTGGCAAGTAGGCGTCCATATGGAACTTAATTGGGAAGCCGCGCGGGACCGTACCGAGGTCATCAGCTTTTACGTGGATGCTGATGTGCAAGAGGTCATGACGGACCCCGGCGAGGAGGAAATTATCCGCCTGTCCGTGGGGCAAGCAGATGTGGACGCCTATATTGGCGACTTGCGCCGCGATGCTTATTACAAGACGGGTCGCGGCCTTCAGACCGTGCAAAACCTCATCGCTCGCGCTCGTGCTCATCTGCTCGCGCGCGCTCGCACTGTGGAGGTTCAGTTCTCCGTACCGTTCGAGGACGGGCTTGACCTGTCTTGCCGCCATAGCGCGAGCATCAAGGACCCGCGGCTCCCGGATGGTATCGCGGCCGGCAAAATCATCGGCTATTCGCTCACCTCGGATGGTGACACAGGGGTGATGCTGGCCACGTTGACTATCGGGTGCACGGTGGGCCGCGGCGGAACTATCGAGGAGGTCGATGGGGACCCCCTGTACGTTGACCTTGGCTATGTGGACCCCGGCTATCAGGACACCGAGAATGGCGTCGTGGTGCCCATCCCCGGCGCCATTGGATACACCATGGCCAATTACTCCCCGACTGGTGACGGGGTGAGCTTCTTTAACGTTCGGCGGGACAATTTCCTTACGAGCCTCACGGTTACGGGCGGCCTCGATTTTCAGAAGCCGGCCGCGGCTGATGCGGGCTCGCGCGAGATTGCCTCTGGGCCAAATGAGGTCATCGACAAAATCAACGCCTACAAGACAAAGGTGGCGCTCACCCTCCGCCCCGTCACTGGTGGGCCGTACATCACCAACGTGTCCCTCGTGACTACCGGGCTCAAGGTTCCGCGCACCATCAACCTTGAGTCGGAGGGGCCGCCTAAACTGCTCGCCGGCCGCATCAATGCCAATCCGGCTTTCCGGGGTGCGCTCGCCGGCCTCGAACTGTCCGGGCGCATCGACGCGGACCCGGAACTTCGCGGCATGTTGCGTGTGGTGCAAAATCTTGCCGGCGTCATCGACGCGGACCCGGTGCTGTCCGGCGCCCTGCCCCTCGATAACGAGCTTGCCGGTGTCATCGACGCGGACCCGGTGCTGTCCGGCGCCCTGTCCATTGAACACGAGCTTTCGGGCGTAGTGGATGCGGACCCGGTGCTGTCCGGTGCGTTTCGGATAACGCACCTCCTTTCCGGCGCCATCGACGCGGACCCGTTGTTTTACGGCGCCCTGTTGCCGCCCGAGGGCATATCCGGGCGTATCGACGCGAACCCGGAACTACGGGGGGCGATTCAGGTTGCCCATGACCTCGCGGGCGCCATCGACGCGGACCCGGCCCTATCGGGCGCCTTGCTGCAATCTGCCCTGCTCGCGGGCGCCATCGACGTGGACCCGGTGTTGTCGGGCTCCGTCCAGATTGCCCATGACCTCGTGGCGGCCATCGACGCCAACCCGGTGTTTGTCGGTGCGATTCTGATACCGCACACACTCGCGGGGGCCATCGACGCGGACCCGACACTGGCGGGCTCCGTCCAGATTGCCCATGACCTCGCGGGGGCCATCGACGCCAACCCGTCCATGTCGGGAACTGTGGTAGTGACTCGCCTGCTCGCGGGTGTTATCGACGTGAACCCGGCACTATCCGGGAATATCGAGGAGCCGGGAGACGGCTTCGCGATGGAGGACGACTCAGGGGCCATCACGCTTGAGGATGGCTCGGACATTTTGCAGGAGTGACGCGCTATGGTTGACAAGAAAATTTCCGAACTGGACCCGGCCACTGACTTGGACGGAGCGGAGTTTCCCGTCGCCCTCGGCGCCGCGAACTTTAAGGGCTCGGTGAGCAAGGACGGCACCCTGTCGTCCAATTCGGACGCCGAGGTGCCTACGGTCAAAGCGGTCAAATCCTACGCGGATGCGCTCATTGCCGCCGCGGACGCCATGGTGTTCAAGGGCGTGATTGACTGCTCTACCAACCCGAACTATCCGGCCGCGGACCGGGGGTGGACCTATCGCGTGAGCGTAGCCGGCAAGATTGGCGGCGCCTCGGGGATCAACGTGGAGGCGGGTGATATCCTCATCTGTCTCACGGACGGGACCGCATCCGGCAACCAAGCGACCGTGGGCGCGGCGTGGTCCGTGATTCAGGCCAACCTTGACGGCGCCTTGACCTCCGCGAGCATCGGCGTGACCGTGCAGGCATTCTCCTCGATTCTGGCCGCCATTGCCGGGCTCACCGGGGCCGCGAACGACGATGTTATCCAGCGCAAGGCCGGCGCATTCACGAATCGAACCATGGCGCAACTCGCCGTGGACCTCGGCTCCCTGCTTGGCGTGTTCACTGGCGTGCAGATGTTCACGGCGAGCGGCACCTACACGCCTACATCGGGCACCAAGCGAATCTTGGCCATCGCGCAAGCTCCGGGCGGCGGCGGCGGTGGGGTCGGCACAACCAACGGTAATGGCAAGGCGGGCTCCGGTTCAGCGGGCGAGACGCGAGTGGGGGTTTTTGCGGCTCCGTCGCCCAACGCTTCCGTTACTATCGGTTCAGTTGGGGCGGGCGCGAGCGCCGGGAATAACGCCGGCACTGATGGCGGTGATATTGTACTCGGCTCCCTGATGACCGCCAAGGGTGGCAAAGCGGGAGGGGGGTCCACGGGGGCCAACGGCGTGAACGGGACCAACGGAGGTGTACCCACGGGCGGCTCGGGTGGCGTTGTCATCCCCGCGTCTGACACACCAGTGCACGGGGTCGGGAACTTCGCAGTTGGTTCACAGGGCATGCACGGCGGAAGTAGTCCGTTTGGCCTTGGGGGCCGAGGATACTACCAGACAACGGGGCAGGCCGATGGCGAGGCGGCGGGGGGTCCCGGAGGCGGCGGATTGGGCGGAATGCATCAATCCAGTGGAACGGCCGTAACAGGAGGCAACGGCGGCTCTGGCTGGCTTCTCATTATCGAGGTGGGCACGCCGTAAGAGGCGCCTTCACCTCGCGGCCGCCCTCGTGTATGGGTGGTCATCAACTGGCACCCACGGACAAAGGAGTTCCACCATGGCCGGACTTTCAACCTATCTCGCCAACGCTGTCCTTAACTGGATTCGCTCAACGGCGTTCCCCTCGGACCCCGCCGCGGTGTACGTGGGCCTCCATTCGGCGGACCCCGGTGATACCGGCGCCACTGGTGAGGTCACCACCACCATCAACGCGGGCGGCCGCATCGCCGCGACGTTCGCCGCGCCCTCGTCCAAGGTAATTGCCTCGGACGCGGATGTGGACTTTGGCAACGCGGACGGCGGCGCCACCATCACCCACTTTTCCCTGTGGGATGCCGCCGCGGCGGGCAACTGTCTCGGCACTGGCCCGCTCGCCGCGTCTCGCACCATCGTGACCGGCGACCCCGTGAAGTTCCCCGCGGGGGACTTGGAAGTTGACCTTGCATAAGGCGTGACGCCATGGCCATGACGCTTAACCCCCGGACCTCGCCGGTATCGCTGGAGCGGGCGATTCGCCCGTTCTTGCCGGTCCCGGCGCAACCGGACCGCGCCAAGGTCTATTTCAGTGGCGGCACCCGGTCCAAGGGCGACGTTACGAACACCGAGGGGGATGCAATCCCCACGCTCGAATGGGAGGCGTCGATGCCTCCCGAAACCATCACCATGGGCGTGACTGGATTCACGGTGGAACTCGGCAACAATGGCGATGAGGACAATAACGAAACTCAACGCTCCACCCACACGGTGCGCATCCACAGCAGCACGAGTCCGGAGGACTATGTTGATGTTGAGGTGGTGGATTGGGTCACGTTCAGGGACAGCAACAAGCGCAAGCGCCGCCTGAATTTTAGCAACCCGTGAGGCGGCCATGGCCAACGCGATCATATCCGGGGCGTTTGACCCGTTCCGCATCATCACGGATTTCAGGTTTGGCGGTGAAGCCGAATGGATTATGTCCGTCCTGCTTCGCTGTCCACTGGACCCGCGGCTGATGGAGGGAACTCTCACCGGACCATACAGTGGCGACGGCATACAACTCGCGGATGAGGGAGTCCGGTTAGATGGCACCTTTTCCGAGGAGGAGGGCGAATGGATATACCATATCGATGATTTTATTGAGTATCCGGGTGGCCTGCCCGGCGCCGAGCGGTACACGATTGAGGTAACCGTAACGCTGCTGTTAATGTCGGACCCAACTAATTTTTTCCTCGGCCAGCTTAACGGGTCGAACTTCCCCACTGATGCGCCACACGGCGGTGGCATTGTAGTCAATACGGTGGCCAGATCGGTATATATTGATGGGTTCAACGTCACCATATTTGACTCTATGGGCTAAGTTGACTTTGAGGCACCCTAAGCGCATACCCGAGGGCGGAACTGAAGCAGGAGCACGCGATGACGATTTACCGGACAGTAGGTGCATGGGGCGCTGGCAAGGGTGCAAACCTCACGCCCGCCGAAGTGGACGAAAACTTTTACGGCCACGAGCAGCGCATCGGGGAGTTGGAGGACAACCCGCCCGAGGGCGTGGGCATCGCGAGCATTGAGGTGACCGGCACCACAATGACCTTCACGATGACGGACGCCACCACGCGCGGTCCGTTCCCCCTGCCCTATGCGGTATTCCGGTTCACGGATGAATTGGTGCACGGCGTCACATACCAGCCTTTGGACATGTTCGTGGTTCAGCAGGGCAACCCGGTCACGGACGGGCTGTACATGGTCTTGTCGTCCTACACCTCGCCCCCGGCGACCACCGAGGACCCCAACCCGGCGTTTGACCCGGACGTGCAGGAAACGGACGGGGACCCCATCCTCCTTAAGATGTTCGGCACCACTGTGGGCAAGCGCATCTATGGCGAGGAGTACGAGGACTTCCAAGTCAGCGCCACCCACGTGGGCGGGTACACGCGCGTTATGATTTTCGGCAACACCGATATAACCGAGGGCGCCGTCACCTTTACGGACCCCACGGTGGACACGGTGGGGTGGCCCACGCCTCCGGAGTACGGCACCGAGTTCAAGTTCCGCAACGGTGGCGACGTGCCGCTCCTGTTCTCCGGCCCCATCAATTTCCAGCCCGGTCACACCGGATTGGTTGAGCCCGGTGGCGTCGTCCTGCTCACATACACCGTGGGTGGTTCATTCGACGCCGAGGGCGATTTCCTGCTCGGCACGCTCTAAGGAGGCGCCCCATGTTTGTTACCTCACCCAATGGCATCATGTTCCTTGAGGATTCCGAGTCTGTCGTCCTCACCGCATATCCGGACGTTGGTGGCGTCGTCACCGTTGGCGGCGGCCTCACCGAACTGTCCCGCGCGTTCCGCAAAATCTGGCGCGCCGAGCACAATGGCAAGCCGCTCAAGAAGGGCGACAAAATCACCATCGGCGATGCGCGCCGGTACATGAAGGCCGTCCTCGCCGATGAGTTCGAGCCGGCCGCCCGGACGCTCAACGCCACCGAGCAACACGTCTTTGATGGCGAGGTGTCCGTGGGCTGGAACTGTGGCACCGGCTCGTACAAGTGGAAGTGGGCGCAAGCGCTCAAGGCTGGCCGTATCGCCGAAGGGTGCAAGCTCCTGCTCACCACCGCGGTCACCAGCGCCGGCCGCACCTATGACGGGCTCAAGTTCCGGCGCCAGCGTGAGGCCCGGCTTATCGAGTTCGGCGACTACGGCCGCGCGTTGATGCGCAATGGCATGAAGCCGGCCGTGGTTAATGACGAGAAGGCCATCAAGCTGTATCAAACCCAACTCACCAAGCTCGGGCTGTACCGCGGCGCCATCGACGGGCGCCACCAGAATGCCAAGGGCGACCTCACGGACGGCGCGGTGCGCAATTTCCAGCGCGCCAACGGCCTCACGGTTGATGGCGTGGTGGGTCCTGCCACCCGGTCCGCCCTTGCGCGCGCCGTGCGTGCCAAGGACCAAGCCACCGCGACGGTGAGCGCACCGGTCACCATCGGCGGCGGCGGCGGACTCCTCCAGCTATTCGACGGCGGAACAATGCTGTGGGTTGCGGCCGGCGTCGTCCTCGTGGTAGCCGTGGGCTTCATCGTCTGGAACAACCGCGGCCGAATCCTCGGCGTGCGCACCCCGGCATAAGGAGGTCACCATGTCCATCATCCTGCTCGTTCTCGCGCTCATCCTGCTTTTCGGTTGGCGTCCCGTGCTCACCGTCGCCATCGACGCGTGGGGCATCCTGTCCAAGCCGGCCCGCTCGTGGGCCTACCTCCGTGCGCTCGCCGGCATCCTGCTCGCCCTCGCATCGGTGGTCCTGTCGGTGCCCGGTCCTCCGAGCCACCCCGTGTCCGGTGGCGGCGCCTACGTCCTACAGGGTACCGTGGGCGAGGTCACCGATGCGGTCAAGGCGCTCCAGAAGGCCAAGGGCCTCCCGGTTGATGGCGTCCTCGGCCCCAAGACGTGCCCGCACGTGTATAAGCGTTGCCCCGTCATCTAATCCGGAGTCTGGTCATGGAGCGTATACAGGAAGCCTTGCGCAATGGCCTAGCGGCCGCGTGGGCGTGGTATCTCGGTTACCGCGCCCACATCCTCGCCTTTCTGGCGTTCATGCTTGGGTTGCTCGAACTGGTGGACCCGTATGCCCTGTCCTACATCTTGCCGGACAGGTGGGCCGCCATCGCCCCCATGCTGCTCGGCGCCGCGGTGTACCTGCTCCGCAAGCTGCTCACCACGGCCCGGCCGCCCGAGCCGCTCGAACACAGCACCGAGGAATATGATGCCTAACAGGTTGCAGCAATCGCCAATCCGGCCCCTCACCACCGAGTGGGCCGGATTTGACGTTTTCATAATTGGTGGCGGCACGTCCGTGGATTACGAGGCGGTGAACAGCCTACGCGGCCGACCCGCCTCCGCGGTCATGGTCATCAACTCCTCCTATCTGGCGTTTCCATGGGCGGACTCGGTGCTCTTTGCGGACGAGCGGTGGCTCAACAGGGAAATGGCGGAACGGCCGGCGCATCTGGCAGAGTTCGGCAAAGCCCACGAGGCCTTGGCCATCTTCCACCGGCCCGAGTTCCCGTGGATTCGCCCCCTCGCCCGCAAGACGGACCGAGGCCTGTCCAAGGACCCCCACACGGTCCACCTCCAGACCACCAGCACCACGGGCGCCATCAATGTGGCTTTCCACCGCGGCGCCCGGCGCATCATCCTCGTGGGCATCGACAATCGGGATGGCGAGGTGAACGATTATGGCAAGTTCCGAGTCCACCATCATGAGGAGTACCCATGGCGGCGCAAACCCGAGACGTGGACCGTAAAGCATGCCGAACTGAAATCGACCGTTCCGGACCTCGCCGCGCGCGGTATCGAGGTCATCAACGCGAGTCTCATTTCGACGCTGGACTTCTGGCGCCGCGTGGACCTCGCCGCATGGCTTAAGGAGCAAGACGATGAAAACCACCGAGAAGCAGTGGGGCGAGTCCCGCGAGTTGGTGAGCAACCAACAGGTTGAGGTCCACTCCATCACCATCCGCCCCGGTGGCCACTGTTCGTGGCACCACCACGAGCGCAAGGTGAACGAGTTCGTTATCGTGTCCGGCACCCTCATCATCGAATGGAGCACGGCCAAGACATGGGCGGACCACACGTGGCGCGACCATTTCATGACCACGCTCCGCAAGGGCGAGTCCATGGCGGTGCCAGCCGGCCGCATCCACCGGTTCGTCAACAAGAGTGGGGCGCCAGTTGAGGCGCTTGAAGTCTATTACCCGGAGGTGCTAGGGGTGGATATTGTCCGCCACAGCACCGGAGGAATCCTGTAAATGGAACGGCTTGCACAAGACTTCATCAATGCAATTGGCGGCCTTGCCGCAAGCCTCATCCCGTGGTGGGTTCCCTATGCCTTTTGGGGCTTCGTGGCAGTGGTGGGGCTCGTCGTGGTCCTCCTGCTCGTCAAGCTGCTCAAAGATACCGTAGGGTGGCCCGGCGTAGTTGCCGGCCTGCTCACGGTGGTTGCGCTCGCGAGCGGTGCCTTCGGGTTCGCCAAGGGCAAAGAGTGGGCCGAAAAGCGCCGGCCGGCGCCAGTGCCCGGTAAGCCGCGAAAGACTCTGTTCCCGCGTAAGTAGGAGGGCCACCCATGGCGTTCTCACCCGAGGAGCGGCGCGTCATTAACGCGGCCGCCAACCGGGCCGCTAGTAAAGCGGTCAAGGACACGCTCACGATGCTAGGGATTGACACCTCGTCGCCCGCGGCCGTGGTCGAATTTCAGCAGGACATTGCCTTTATGCGCCGCACGCGCATGTGGAGCGGTGCCCGCAATTCCAAGCTGGCGCTGGCCCTGTTAGGCCTCGCCATTACGGCAATCGGTGGCGTGGTTGTCACCTACATCCGCAAACTGATGGGGTGGTGACATGACTGAAGCGTTGTCCGATGAAGTTCTCCGCGAGGCCGTCAAGGCGTGGGTAGAGGCGGGGGGCTCCAAGACGCGCGCCGCGGCCGCCCTTGGCATCCCGCGCGTCACGATGGTGGACCGGCTCCGCATGGCGGAAAACCGCCTTGGCATCGTGCTCGGCAAGATGGCGGACGGCCATGTCCACGAGGTGGACTATCAGGTGCGCCCACTGCCCCCCGAGGGTTCCGTCGCCCGGTACGTGCTCACCAGCGTGCAGAACAACACCCACCTCCATCCGGCGTGGGCCAACCTAAAGGCCTACGCGGACCACATCGGCGCCGAGTTCATGGTCGGCACGTTCACGTACCAGAAGGCGAAGTTTGGCCCCAAGTCCGTGAAGCGCGGCTCCCTCAAGGGCGATGAGTTCGAGACTCTTTGGTATGCCCCCGAGGTGGAGCCGTTCTTTGTGGACGCAAAGGTTGAGGTGGCGCCGGGGCTCGTGTGGTGCGGGTACATGAACATACTGCCCACGGCCGCGCGCCCCCTGTCCGGCCTCGCGACCCACAACGGCCGTAAGTCCAACATCTTCCCTCACGTCAAGCAGGCGATGGAATCCGTGCCGTCGATGCCCGGCGAGGCCACCAAGTTCAACTTCACCACCGGCACGCTCACCCAACGGAACTACATCCAAAAGAAGGAGGGCCAGAAAGCCGAGGCCCTGCATTCGTATGGTGGCATTCTGGTGGAGGTCGATGCGGCCGGGGACTGGTGGGTGCGCCCCCTGTCGCTGGACGGCAACGGGCACCTCTATGACGTGGGCACCGATGGCTCCGGCCCGGTGCGAGTCGTTGAGGGCGCCGTGCTCACGGACGCCAAGGTTGAGGCCATCGTGTGGGGCGATATCCACGAGGCCGAAATGGACCCCACCGTGCGCAAGCTCGCGTGGGGCCGTGGCGGCATGCTCAACACTCTCCGGCCCCGCGTACAGGTGGGGCACGACATTTTCAGCATGAGGTCCCGCGGCCACCATGACCTCAAGGACCCGCATGTCTTGTTCGGCAAGTACGCCCGCGGGGAGGACAAGGTGGAGGATGAGGTCGGCTCGTGCGCCGCGTGGCTTATCGAGGCGCACCGCGATTGGTGCACCACCGTGGTGGTCCCATCGAACCATGACCGGCACTTGGAGCGGTGGCTCAAGGAGGAGGACCCGCGCAAGGGCGACCTCGCCAACTGGCGCTATCACACCGAGTTGCAACTGGCGTACCTGCTCGCGCTCGAATCCAAGGCCAACCGGTTCAACGTGCTTGAGCACGCGCTCCGGGCCAAGGGCGCCCCGGCCGCAACGGTGTTCCTCGCCGAGGACTCGTCCTATGTGCTGTGCCGGGATATCGACGGCGGAATCGAGGTCGCCCTCCATGGCGACCTCGGGGCCAACGGCGCCCGCGGGTCCACCCAAGGGCTGACACACCTCGGCCGGCCGGTCATCAAGGGCCATGACCACACCGCCACCAAGCGAGACAACGTGTGGTCCGTGGGAGCCTGCTCGCTCCGGTTCCCGTACATGAAGGGGCCGTCCGCGCACAGCGTGACCCACGCCGTGGTGTTCGAGAACGCCAAGGTGCAACTCATCACCATGTGGAATGGGAAGTGGCGCGCCTAGATCGGCACCGCCACGCCGCGCTTAGCGTCCCACCGTTGACCCGGCGTCATGCGGGCTAGGCGGCTTGTTGCGGCGCCTAGCACGTATCGCGACGGGATGGACGGGCCGAACGTCTCAAAATTCCCGTTCATCTGGTCCACAAGGAACCTGTTGCCGTCCGGGTGCCGGCCGAGGACGAACCGCGGAAAGCGGCCGCCTCGGTCCCGCGTGAGCTTAGTAGCCATCGAACGGGTCCTCCTCGGTCGGCCGGGCCAACACCACGTCAAGCTCGGCGCCGGCAAGCTCATCCGCCTTGGCCATGTACAGGTAGGCGGCCTTACGGTCCCACGAGGCGTTGGGCATGTCCGGGACCTCGATACGCTCAAGCATTTTCTGCCAAGGCCCGGCAAAGAATGCCTCAAACTCTGCTCGCGTCGTCATCAGTCGACTCCTCGAAAAATTGGCCCACAGGGATGGGCGGCTAGGTGCCTCGCCGGGGTGCCCGGCTATGGTGACACCGGAACCCGCCCGAGGCGCTGTACGGGCCTCTAAAGGCCCGCACGGCTATTGTGGTATTATCGTACCGTTTTACCACCCGGCATTGGCCTCACAGATGGGGCCGATGCCGTTTGCAACGCTCACCGGGTCCGTGAGGGTCCGGCCACAGCACGAGCACCGGCCAGTCTCACGGCCGAATGCCTTAGCGCTGGCCACCGGGTCCACCATGGCAGACTCGATAGCCTCCACGAGGCCGGTGCGCTGCTTGCCGTCATAAGAGGCGAACAGCTTACCCCCGGCAATCTTGCCAAGGTAGGTGCCGCCGTCCTTGAGGTACAGGGCGCCCGCGTTCTTAGAGGTCGCGCCGGCCTCGGACACGGTGAACCCGGCGAACCGGAGCACCGGGCGCTTGAGGCCGTTGGCGTGCATCGCTGCAAAGGCCTGTTCGAGCTTGTCGGTCACGAGGGGTGCGCGAGCGGCCTCGGCGGCCTTTTCGGCGGCGCGCTGTTCGGCCCACTGGCGCTCCCGTTCCATGCCGTTCTGAACCGCGGTCATCTGGCGCTCGGTGAGGTGGCCATATTGGGCGATGCACTGGAGCATGTCGATTTGGAACGACTTGCCCTTTTCCTTGCCGGCGAGGAGCGAGGCGTATTCCTCCGGGTAGGTCCGGGCGAACGCCTCCAGCTTGGACTCAACCTCGCGAGCGGCGCGGGCGGCCTTGGCAACCTTGGCGGCCGCCGCGTCCTCGCGGGTAGTCTTGAGCATCTTGCCGCCCGTGCCCTTGCACGTGAAGCAGGTTGACCCGTACCGCGAATAGCCGCGGTAGATGCCCGAGCCGTTGCACTTTTTGCAGGGGTGGAAATAGGGGGAGGTCTTGTCCACCGTGGCGTGGCCGCGGGCGGCATGGAAGGCATCGGCCTCATCACACGCGGTTTCCACCGCGGCGACGATGGGCGCGGGCGCCGGCACGGCGAGCGCGGCCGAGTCCCACGATGCGGGGCCGAGGATGGCGTCCAGTTCGTCTATGGTAGTCGGCTTGAAGGTCATGGCAAAACTCCGTCATTGATGACGATGAGAATATGCCGGGCGCCGCCCTGTTACAAGCCGTCCCGGCATTCTTCGGTTAATTGGGAGTTAATGCGATTCTGTGGGGCGTTAACGGACTTTTAACACTTCGCGCCCATACTGGTGGGTGATGCGCGCTCCGTTCTCAGGTGGTCCAGTCCTCCCAATCTGGCGCGGCCCGGCCGGCGATGATAGCGAACCGGTGGGCGCGGGCCACGATGGCGTGCTCGGCCGCCATGTGCTGGTGGTGCATGGCAAGCTGGCGCCACCCCTGCACGAATGCCTTAACCGCGTCCCGGTGTGAGTGGGCGGCGAGGCGGGCATGGTTGCCCTCCTTGAATGCGTTGATCGCGGTGGCGCGGGCGAGGTCGGACATATGGGGGACTCCTGTTCGGGGGGGGGGGGTAGTGAGGGGTTGCCCCCTCACTTGACCTTGGTGAGCACCCGGAGGTGCAAGCACTGGATATTGTAGCCACCGGCCCGGATGGTGTTGACCGTGACCACCTTGCGGCCGGCGTCCGTGAGTACCACAAAGGTGCCGTCGAAGCCGTCCGTGGTGCGGGTGTAGGTGGTCGATTCCACCGAGGTCACACCGGCCGCCTGAAGCTTCTTGGCAATGCCGGCATTCCGCTTGGCGGCGATGGCGGCGCAATTCTTGGTAACGACTTCCTCGCGGCCGGCCTGATTGCGGCCGTTGAGGGCCTGATACCACGACTTGCCACCGGCAAGGGCAAACACGCGGTCATAGTAGCCCCACGAGTCGCGACGGGCGAGGTATTCCTTGGCCTCATCGGATGCGCGGAAAGCGGCGACAGCGGCCATGCGTTCCTCGGCCCACACCTTGGTGGCGGCGAGCACTTCGGCATCCATCGGGGAAAAGACCTCATCAAGCGACTTGATGATGGCGGTGACAGCGGCGTGGGTGGACATGGCGAAACCTCATTGATTGATGGGAACACCTTACGCCCCTCGCGCGGGGGAGTCACCACGGACCGGCCGGGGTGGTTACCCATTCGTTAACGCCAGATTGGAGCGGGCACCGCCCACCAGTATGAGCGCGAGGTGTTAAAAACCCGTTAACGCGGCGCCGATTCCATCGATTAACCTAAATTAGTTTCCGGCATGGAACCAATTCGGCCGCATTCCCATTCTATATGCCGTAACGCTGGCAAAACGCTGGCGCCACCAAATGGAGTATCCAAATGACTAAGCCCCTGTTTACGCTCGCGCTTTCTGTCAAGGCCGAACGCACCGAGCTTTTCTTCGAGTCGTATGACACGCTGCTTGCCACACAGGCGGCGTTCCGTGAGGCGGCGATTCCCGGCCTCACGATGGGCGAGGACACGACTACCCGGCACGCTTTCGACAAGCCGGCCGCGGCCGTCGCCCATATCCGCCTGTGGGCGGCCGCCCACGATGGTGCCAAGGCCGGACCGGTGGTCATCCCGGCGCCCAAGACCATGGCCACCGACACGGGCATGACCCGCAAGGAGGAAGCGCTCGCGCTGCTTAAGCGGCCCGAGGGCGTATCCGCGGACGAACTCATGTCGATGTTCGGCATCTTGCGCGACTCGGCCACGGCACTGGTGAGCACCACGTGCGCCAAGTTCGGGTACACGTCGCACCTCAAGGACGGCCGGTACACGGTGACCAAGGGGCGCGCCGAGGCCAAGGCGGCCAAGGCCGCCAAGTCCAAGGCAATGCCCCCGGTCAAGCACGTGCTCGGCCGCGGGCGGCGCATGGACAACCACGCCGGCTAGGCGACCGTCCGCTGTGGCAGGACCACGCGGAGACGCTTGCGGAGTTCCTCGGTGAGGCCATTGATGACCTTGCCGCGGGCTCCGCTTTCGTATGGCAGTTCCGCGGCGAGGGACGCCGTGAGGTTCAGGCACAGGGCCACCTTGCCCTCAATGCTGATGCCGTCGCGTTCGAGCAGCAACAGGGCATCCCGCAACAGGGCGAGTTCCGGCGTATCGGCCGGCGCCGCATTGGGGACCGGGGCGGGGGTGAGCGCCGGGGGCAGGATGAGCGCCGGGGCTTTGGGCATCATAAGGGCGTGCTTGTTCATTTGGCACCTTCTCGTGTGTTGTGCAGTCGGACCGCGTGCTTAACGGCTTCGGCGGGGTCCTTGAATCGCCGGCCGTATGTCATGAGCCACCCCTCGGTGACCCCGAAATCTAGCATATGCCGGCCGTAGTTCCCATGGACCAGATAGATGGCGCGCTCGGCGCCGGACCCTACCTGTATGAGATACCCGTGCGCGCCGCCCGCGCGGAGCCGGGCAACGGCCCACTCAACTTGGTCATCTTTCATCGGCGAGCCGAACTTGAGCTTGGTAGTCAGATGCGCCGGGCGGCGCGCGGCCTTCAGTTCGATATCCGCGCCGGCCCCCTTGTAGCATAGCTCCACGTCCGGGTCCCCGATGCCCACCGCGTTCTCAACGCGGCGCATGTCCAAATCTAGACCAAGCACGAGGCGGGCCTTGGCGAGCCAGTCCCACAGGTTCGATTCCGTGACGGCCAATTATGCCCCCTCGGACGCCGGGTGGACGCGGCGGTGCGCGAGCGTGTCCCCGTCAAGGTGGGATTGGTAGGTGTGGCCGCACACGGCACAGTCACCCATGGCCATGGCGTCCGGGACGTACTCATGCGCCGCCTCGCCGGGACCTTTCCACGGGTCCGCCGCGGGGGCATCGCCCCCGGCGTCCGGGTAGTCCGGCCAGTAGGCGGGGACCGGCGTGACGGCCGCTTCAACGCCCGCGGACAGTTCCGCCTCGGTGAAGATGGGCGCCGGGGGCAAGGGGATGATGGGGCCGGGCTCAAGCCGGGGTCCGCGGTCCTTGACACCCTCGGGACACCCGGCCGCATGGCCCCACGAACCGCCGAGGCCGCAATAGCAATCGCCATCGCCCGCACCGGGCGGGTCTTTGATGACATGGGCCGGCGTGAGCTTGGCCCGCTTCTCGGCATCGCGCTTGGCCTGCAACCCCTGCAAATAGGCCACGCTCTTTTCCGCCTCATGCAAGAGGTCCGCCTCGGCTTTCGAGTGCGACCGATTGTCGATGAGGGTACCGTTGACCTGTGCGTCAATGAGGATGGCGCACCCCATGATGACGGCGCCGAGGTTGTGGATGCCCACGCCCGTGGGCTCACCCGTCTCCTCGTCAAATTCGGACGAGTCGCGGGTGAAATCCTCGCCCACCTCGAACAGGCGTAGGTGGCGCATGGCGGCCTTGATGTAGGTACGCGCCTCCACCGGGTGGTCACGCCAGTTGCGGAACCCGTACTTGTTGTCACCGTCATAGCCGGCGAGGGAGGCATAGATTTGTGCGGACAGGGGGAACTCGTCCAGTGGGGGCTTCTTGTCCCCGTAAAGCTGCTTGGGATTCGGCAGTGCCGTCTTGGCGTTCTCCGTGCCCTCGGCGGCCCATGGGCGGACGTGTGAGCCGGGGATATGGAAATAGAACGCCGGGTTATGCGGGTAGTCGGGATGGGCCACTTCATACTGGTGGGAATCGTCCAAATTGCCGCCGTGGTTCACGAAGTTCACCACCCGGAAAACCTTGCCTATCAGATAGGGGCCATGGTTCCTGATGAGTTCCACACGTCGCGCGTTGCGTTCGGCTTCAGTAATCATCGTCATCCTCCGTGAGGGGGTAGCGGTTAAGGATTTCTTGAAGTCCTCGCCCGGCAACATCGTCCGCAATCTCTATGCGTTCCGAAACCGTGTCAAGGATATAGTAGTCCACCCCGGACGCCACGAGGTCGATATGGATAACGCCGTTGCCGCCCATGACGGTGGCGCGCTCCATGGCCTGAAGCCGAAAGATGCCGGAGAAGGTGTGCGAGTACCATAGCATGAGGTCCGCGGGTAGTTGGATGCCGCGGCCCGCGGACTGGCATTGCGCCACGAGCACCACCTTGCGGTCCAGAAGGAGGAACTCGCGGCGGATGCGCGCCTTCTCTGAGTCCTTGGTGGCCCCATAGTAGTTCCACACCTCATGGCCCTCGGCGCGGAGCCGGGCGGTGATGGCCTCGATTTCGTGCCGGTACTGAGCCCACACCACCACGGCGCCGCTCGCCCAATAGACCTCATCGGCGAGCGCGTCCATGCGGGGGTTCGGACCGGGGATGGTGATGACCTTGCCAAGCTCATTGATGATGAAGCCCCCGGCGACCTGTTGCAGCTTGCCGAGGCGGACCGTCTTGGCATTGAGGGTGACCACCTCGCCGCGGTCAATCTCAATCCGAATCTGTTTCTCAACCTCGCGATATACCCGCTTTTGCTCGTCGCTCATCTTGACCTTGCGGCGGGCGCCACCGGGCTCACCGTTGGGTCCAAGGATGGGCGGCAAGTCCTCGCAATCCTCGCGCGTCACCACGCTGGACCAAACCCCCATGCGCTCGCGCAACACGTCAAGGTGCTTGAACGCCACGAGCTTGGGGTAGACCCGGCCCCCGGCGCCGCGGGCATCTTCCCACTCGCCAAAGTAGTCCTCAAAGGCCGCGTTGGTCTGGAACCCGAGCGCGCCTTTCTGGAGCAACTCGAATTGAGCGAAGGCGGCCATGGGGCTGTTCGTGATGACCGTGCCGTCAAGAATGCGCCGCGCCGGGACGCGCAAGGCGATGGAGCGGGCCATCTTGGACCGGGCCGAACCGGGCGACCTGTAGTCGCTGGACTCGTCCCAAATGCACAGCAGGCGGCGCTTCGCGATGAGGTGCTTGAGGATGCGGCGCACGTCATCGCGGGTGACCGATTCCGAATTGAATGCGTAGACCTTGAGGCCGGGGAGCTTCATCGACCCCATCACCTCATCATTCCACATCCGGTGGATATCCTCCCAAAAGGCGAGGTCCGCCTTCGACTTGCCCCGGCCGCCCTTGGCGCCGCCTATGCGGGTCCGCCACGCAAAGCCGGTCCAGTCCACAGAGTCCCAACCGTGGGTGGGGAACTCGCGCACTATCCAGTTCTCGTGCACGCCGTTGGGGGCAAAGATGGCCACGGCGTCGATGAGGCCGCGGCGGTACATGGACATGGCGGTGTCCACCATCTGCTTAGACTTGCCGGTCCGCATCTGCCACAGCAGCGCGCGGGCCGGCGCGTCGGCCGATAGCTCGAACTCGCGTAGCTGGTGGGTCCACGGGTCCGTTTTGAACTCGGACTCAAGCAGGGCGGCAAAGCTCATGTCACCCCACGCGGCGCCGGAGTTCGGGGATGAGTTCCTCCAGCTTGTCATGGACCCCGGTGGCGAAATTGTACATCACGTCCCACCGGTCCTCGGACAAGGTGCCCTCGTCAAGCAGGATGAACGCCGGCTTTCCGGTGCCACACGCATAGCCGAGTTCGAGGTGCCCGGACCGGCCGGCCGGCAACACCAACACCACGGCATCCGACTCGTCCAGATGGGTCTTGTCGAAGCGGAACACGTGCTGTGCGGCGTAGCTCGCGAGGGCCTCGGCGTATCCGCGGCCGCGCGCCTTCTCATACGCCTTCCAATGGTCGTCGGCTTCCGGCCCGGCCGCGAACCACGAGGCCCATGCCTCATACCCGGTGGCGGCCTCAATCTTGTTGGCCGCGTCGATGATGGCCGGATTGCGGAGCGAGCCTATGAGATACACCCGCTTGCGCGGCACGTGCCGGGGAGCCGGCTTGAACTTGGCAAGCTGTTCGGCGGTGGGGCGGGGAGGTGAGGGGTCGGCGTCCTCGTCGTGGTCGCTTGGTCGGATAGAGCTTCCCATGTCGTGCTCCTATAGAAAAGCCGCGGTGAGCAGCAGGACGCACCAGATGTGCCGCCCGGCGTTGTATTCCTTGATGGCCAGATAGGCGCACACCGCGCTTAGGCCGGCGACGAAATACTCGTGTGCCATGGTCATTTCGCCTTGTTCGAGTTGAGGAGCGGCGCGTTCGGCCCGCCGCGGCGCCATTCGGCCAGTTGCGACGGGGACAGCGGCGAGTTGTGGAGGACGGACTCCGGCTTGTCGTCAACCCACACGCTGATGGGAGGGACGTGGAACGGGAGGAAATTCTCGCACCAGAACCGCTTCGCCACGCCGCGCGTAAAGAAGCAGGGCAGGCCAGACCGGGCGAACGTTTCGAAGTCCTCATTGAGGTCATAGCGTTCATCACGGAAGGTGACGATGGACACCAGATGGCCGTGGGCCGTCATGAGGGCGATGAAGGCGGCCCACGCTTTGGGGTCCGCGGTGTACGTCCCGTCATAGTCCAACGCAATGTGCATGGCGCTCACTCCGGCTCGGATGGGGGAAAGGGTGGGATGCCGGTGACGGTGACCTTACTGCCCCGGAGCGGCCTCACCAGAGTGTCCAGCGCGCGCCGGGTGCGGATGCCAACGGCGCCATCCGTCTCAACGCTGATGCGGCTGAAGCCGAGGTGGACGGCCAGCGAAATGGCTTGGTGGACGGGATGACGGCCGGCGAGCGCGCCGCGATTCCGCTCAAGGCCGTTGACCACGCCCTCCATCATGTAGCGGGCGCCGGACGCCTCTGCCGTCTCGGGGTCCCACTTCCACACGCGCGGGTCCGTGCATATGCACACGGTCGGCTTGCCATAGGCCACCACGTTGGGCGAGACGACAAAGGCAACCTCGCCATTGAAGTGCAACTCGGCAATGTGGTGGTCATCGGCGTGGGGGAAAAATACAGTGCAGGCCTTGCCCTTGTAGGCGCGGCCGCGGTTCGCAGTCCACGGCATAGGGTGAGTCATCGGCGGTGTGCTCCCGTTATTTCTGATAGCGCATCAGGCGATCACCCTCAGCGGCCACAGGACAACCCGCATAGCACGGGTCCAACTGCTCCATCAAGCCCTCGTAATGTTTGACGGCCGGAAAGAACTTCTTGCCGGTGTCCTCATTGAGGGCGGCCGGGTGGTCATCGCCCTCGGACAGGGCCTCGTCATGGATGGATGCGATGAGGTCGAAGGCGTACTCGTCGGTGTAGTCGTCCGACTCGTCAATGCGCACCAGCGCGTCCGCCATCATGTCGCGCGCCGTCGCTTGGTCGATGTTCTCAACGAGCGAACCGCCATAACTGGACATGCGCGCCCACTTGCGGGTTTTCTTGTGCACGCCCATGAACCGGAGCGAGAGTCGCGCCTCGCCCCATGGCGTCTTGACCCCCTTAACGTCCGGGCAATTGTAGGCGATGCGCCGGCCCGAGGGCAGGTAGCAGAACAGCCAACGGTCATCCTCAACCACCCATGTGACCTTGCCGCAAACCACCGGGTGGAGCGGCGTGGCCTCGCGGTAGCACTGGAACGTTGCGCCCTCGATATCGAGGAGCTTACGGCCGCGGACTTGCTGCTCGGTCCACTTGGTGTCCTGCTCCGCCTTGGCGCGCTTCCACAGGGCGACGGCTTTACAGGCGGCCGCCTCTTGATCGGCCCACAACTGCTTGACCTCGGGGTAACGGCGCCGGTACGCGTCCACGGTGAACTTGCACAGGGCAAGCTCCTCAATGATGGTGTGAGGGTCCTCCCGCTCATCGCGCAAGCGCTGGAGGTTCATCGCCGCGGCGCGCATCTTGGTCTTGTAGGACCTCACCGCATCCGCGTACTTTTCGTCCGTCTTGAACTGGTGGCGCTCCGGGGACTCTGGCCACAACTGCTCGTGGACCCAATCCAGATATTTCTCGGCCTTGTCGCCCATGATTTCCATGGCCTTGGCGCGCGTGAACTTGATGCTATAGGAGCGCAAGGTGAGCAAGAAGGTGAGGTAGCCCATGCCGTACCCGAGGCCTAGCACGGCCACCTTGCCGAATGCGCGCTCGGCCTTCTGGCGCTTCTTGTCGGTGACCGGGTAGCCGTAAATTCCGGTGGCCATGTCCATGTAAATGTCGCCACCGGACCGGAACACCTCAAGGGCCTGCTTGGCCCCGGCGAGCCACAGGACGACTCGCGCCTCAATGGCCGAATAGTCCGCGACGTAGAACACCTTTCCCGGCGAGGGGATGAGCGCGCCGCGCAACACCGAGGACAACAGTGACAGCACGTCACCGTACAGCATCTTGAGCCACCCGAGGTTGCCGGTCATCACGTCCGCGACGGCCGCGGCCATGTTGGCCAATGGGTGGTCCGCCTCGATACCGAGGAGGTCACTGATGTTGCCCTTGGGGAAATTCTGGACTTGGATGCCCTTGCCGCTCCACCGGCCGGTGGCGGCACCATGGTACATCACCAGTTCGCGCACCCGGTGGTCATCGGGGTCCATGCAATCCCTGATGCGCTTGAACTTGGTGATGGACGTGCGGTTGATGTTCCGGGCGATTCGCACCACCGTGACCACCGGGGAATCCGTGGGCAGGTTTTGGAACATTTCGGACGCCATCAGGTGGTCCAGCGTGGGCGCCGTGGAGTCGGGCAGGGGGCACCCGTGGGCCTCCAGCCATTCGAGGATTTGCGCGCGAGCGGTGCCTTTGCTGATGCCGGTGAGGGCCTCCAAGGTCCGGTTCATTTCGGCCTTCAGTTCCGCGTCCAGCTTGATGGCCGTGTTCACGAGGTCGATATCGACACGGACACCCCGGTTGTTCGCCCGGAAGTCCGCAAGCCACACGGCTTGTTCCCGCACGGTGAGGTCCGGGGTCATGTCCGAAAGCGTGTGCTCGGCCGTTACGTCCTGCTGACAGTAGCGGTAGCCGGACAGGAACTCGTCCCGGTCATAGTCGTGCCAATAGACGATGGGCTCCCCGTCCTCATCGAACTTCGGCTCCCCCTTGCGCGCCTTGCGCGGCTTGCAATACCGATCGATGAATCGCTTGCCGGCGCCGGGGTTCTTGCGGAGGTGGAAAGGCAAGTCCATCGCGATGCCGGCGCCCTCAAGGTCGCGGGGCAAGGCGAGCGTGGCGGCCTTGGCGGCCGAGCACCGGAGTTGCGTGTCCTTGAGCGGCGGGGCGCCCATGCCGGTGGCGCCAGTCTCATCCCACCCCATTTCCTTGACCGCGATGTGGCGCCATATCGACGCCTCAAAGTTGACGTTGTGGGCCTCAACGAGTCCACCCTTGCGGATGTAGGCGAACAGTCGGGCGAGGTCATACGGCTTGCCGTCCTCGTCTAGGGGATACCACTCCACGGCGGGGAAACCGCCCATGGGCGGCGCCCACAGCGATGGGTGGATGGGGTCCTGTCCGGGTAGCAGGAACGCGAGGCACAGGATTCGGGTGCGCTTGCCCTTGGAGTACAGCCACGCGCCCTTGCCCTTGGGGCCGCCAATCTCAACGTCCGAACGGGTTTCGAAGTCGATAGTGGCCCGCTCCGGATGGTAGGGCAGTTGGACCGGAACGTTACGCCAGAGGCGAGTGGGGACGTGGTGCATACGAAACGCTCCGTTCCGTTATACCATTTTCGCTGAAATGGTATAGCGCCGGCCGCGGTTATAAGCGGCCGGCGAATTGCTTATAGCGGGGGAATCAATACCCGCCGTCACCGTCCGAGGTGCCGGAATCGACCTCGGGCTCGTCCTCATCGCCGAGCCACGACGAATCCACATCGTCGTCAAAGTCCTCGGCGGCGCCCTTGCGGTTGTCAAGCCGCGGGTACTTGGCCTCGTTGCTGGACAGGACCATGATGTTATTGAGGCCGATGGCCACGCCCTTGCCCTCGTTCTTGAACGAGTAGGCGTTCACCGTCGCGCGGCACAGGCAACCGGGGTACAGGAGGTCCTCGTTGCCGAACTCGGGGCCGATATCATTGCCGTTGATATCGCACACGCCCGGCTTGTAATCCGAGGTGATGTTGGCAAACATCGTCCGCGGCGTGGCGCCGGGGTGCTCGAACGCGTCCTCCCGGTCCGAGTTCTTGCGGATGCCGGTACGGTAGACGGCGGGGTTGAGTTCGGACCACTTCTTGCCGAACGCGGCGACCGACTCGGCGGACAGGGCCTTGAGGATGGCCACCCACTTTTTCTTGTCGGCCTCGGGGAATGCCTCCGGGTCCAGCCAGATGGCGGTAACGCCATACTTGAGCTTGCCGGTGCCGTTCTTGCCACCCGCCTTGGCCTTGAAGGCGTGGGGGTAACTGGCGATGAAGGGGGGAGTGGTGAGCTTGACGGTTTCTTTGGCCATGGGGGCCTCCGTGCCTGATGTGCTGATGTTAATTTGATGCCGGGGAACAGGCGGCCCTCGGCATCGAACGGGTCCGTTAAGGACTTGGTAACCAACCCCTACCCGATAAGGCGGGGTGGTGCAAGCCTCACGCTCCAGCCTTGGCCTTGACGGCCTCGGGCGAGTCGAGCCACAGGGGCTTGGGTATAAGACACCCCGCGATTTCGAGGCCTACGGCCCACGGCTTCTTGAAGAACCCGGTGAGTACGATGAAGCCCCGGTCCACGTCCTTGGCCGGTACCCCGGCGAGGGATGCGGCCACGATGATCTCGCCGGCCGTGAGCGGCGCCCACTCCTGCTTGTTGGCCTCGTAGGCCGCGACATTGCGGGCGTAGGTGTAGCAGCCGAGCGCGGGGTCCGGGCCGGGCTGGACCACCTCGGCGCCTGTCACGCGAGGGGTGAGCAGTGCCCACACGATGAGGAGGGCGAGGGCGACAATGAGGGCGTCCACTACCCCGGACGTGAGGGTGCGCGTGCGGTGGGTCATGTCAGTAGTCTCCTTCTGTGTCCTCGGCGGTGAAGTCATCGGCGGCCGTGAGGACTACGGCTTCGCCGGGGTCATCGACCGATACGAGCTTGAGCCCGCCCGGCCGCATGGTGACGTATTTTGCATTCCAGTCCTTGCGCATCTTGCGCGGTACCAGTTCCTCCACCTGTGGCGCGGTACGCACCTCGGCGGGGTTGAATGCCTTGGCGGCCTCGTTGGCGCTGATGAACCCGGAGGCCACCATGTCGTCAATGAGCAGCGCCGGGGGTGTTTCAGTCGGGGCGCCATCCTCGCCAAAGATGCGCTTGCCGCGCTTGCGGACGAACTTGAGCCCGTCCGGCATGCGACCATGGCGGGCCTCATCGGCAAGGAATCTGTCAGCCGCGCGGAACGCGGCCATGAGCGCCGGCCGGTGCTTGAGGAAGCCGATGGCATCCTCGGCCGCGGTGACAAGAATCGGTTTCTGCACGAACTCGGCGAAGTCCGTCTTGAGCGTCTCGGTCACCATGTTCTTGCGCCAAGCCTTGTAGACCGCGCACACCGGTTGCGCATCGCAGAAGGTACAATGCTCGCCGGCTGACAGGTAGAGGTCCGCCCATGTCACCTCGTCGCCCCTGTCCCCTATCTGGACGGGCTCCACCCAATCCAGTGGCTCCCCGGTAAAGCACGCCGCGGCCTCGTCCGTCTTTTCCTCAACGGCGCGGGCCTCATCCACGAACCGGAGGAGTCGTTCCTTGGTGACCGGGACGCGGCGGACCTTGCCCTCCTCATGCCGGCCGTTGGGCTGGACCACCGTGACAAAGTAGAAGTCATGGCTCCACCCGGAGTCGTGGGCGCGGCCGGCGAGGTACCGGAGCAACTGGTCATTTTCCTCATGCTCAACGGTGAGTCGGCCGTTCTTGTAGTCCACCACCTCCAGCGTGTCCCATGCATCCATGGTCACGTCCGCGGTGCCCGGCGTATCGTCGCGGTCCGGCACGGGGTTGGTTTTCGTCTCAAGCTGTAGCTGGACGAGCGGGATGCCCAACTCCTCGCACCGGCCGGTGATGTAGTCCCACGCGAGGTGGACGTTATCCAAGATTTCTTGGTCCACGATGTAGGCGCGCGAGCGCTCCTCCGGCGACTTGGGGAGCTTGGCGCCGGCCTTGAGCATGCGCGAGTCCGCGTCGTCATCATCCCCCACCGTGTCCGGGGCAATGACAATGATGCGGCCCCGGTAGTCGTCCGGGGGCAGGCCAGCCCGGAGGCTTGTCTCAAGCAGGAAGTGCGCGGCCGTGCCTTTCTTGGCGGCCTCGCCACTCCGCGAGCGACGTTCCGGTGGCAGGGAATTGACGTAGGGGTCCGAGCCGGGGCAGTAGCGGCGCCGCTTGGCACCAGAGGGGGAGCGGCTTGCGTGAATGCCGGGCATGGGCGGACTCCTTTGATGAGGTGCCGGGGGCCGCGGTCCTGTTGGACTTCTCACGGCCCCCGGTTGCGAGGACTCCAAACCAACAGGAGTCCCCGCGAGCGGGGTATTTGTCACTACCGGGCCGGGTCCAGAAAGGCAAACCCCGGCCTACCCCTACACGGCGGCGCGCACGCCGCGATTAGTAGCCGTCGCCCGTGGAGTCGGCGGCCTCGTTGGCGGCCTTTTCGAGGTCGGCCTCCAGCTTGCCGAAATCGGCGAACGCGACATTGGCGAAGCCGTCCGCGTAGTTCGCCACGATGGCCTTCGCGTTGTCCTTGCCGATCTTGTCGCCCGTCGCCTTGAGCTTTTCGAGCAGGGCGGCGCGGGCCTTCTTGATCTCGTCCTCGGTCGGCTCCTTGGGGGCGGACTCGGTGGTCTTGTCCTTGCCCTTGCCGGCCGGCTTGTTGCCGGTAGAGGCGGCCGGGGCGGATGCCGCGGCGACGAGGCCCTCGGCCTTCAGGCCGGCGATGACGGCGCCTGCAATGGCGTCAAGGTCATCCTGTTCCAGTTTCATGGGTGGTACTCCGTGGTTGGTTGCGAGTTGAACGCGCCGGGAACCTATGTTCAGCCGGCCGGTTAAGTCAAGGCCCTTAGTAGTGGAACAGGCCCCCGCCCTCCTCCGCCTTGAGCCGGCGAACGGTGAGGGTGGGAGTCTTGTCCGTTTCCGCCGCGGCCATGGTGCGGGGGAATCCGTTGACCATATCGGACTTGAGGGTGAACGTGACCCCCGAGTCGTCCATGGGAACCACCTCAACGCGGACGCTGTGCCCGCGCTTGGCCCAATAGGCCGTGAGGCGATTCGCTTGATTGGTGCATTCTGTCTCGGTAGCCATCTAGCCCTCCGTGTTGAGTGTTGCAGTCCGGGCCGGCTAGATGGTGGGCGACACACCCTCCACGGTAACGAGCCGGGTGGTGAGCCCGACCTTGGCCGAGGTGCTGTTGAACTTGCGGACCACCGCGTCCGCGAGGTCGATGCCGTAGCGTTCGGCGAGGACACGGAGGACCGAGTGCACCAGCCACACGTTGGGCCACAGGTCCGATGGGTCCGTGAGGCGCGAGCCGGGCCACCCCCGCTTTTCGCGTTCCAGCTTCTTGAGCCCGTTGGCGAGCGCGCCGCCGTTGGCGAGCATAGCCGAGAACAGGTCCGAGTTGGACAGGCGCCGGAGTCCCTCGATAGGCTCCGGGGGCACATCGTCGCCGATGGGGATGCCGGGGAGGTCAAGCGTCATGCTGGTCAAATCCACGCAAATGGCGCCATCGGCCAGCTCGCCCCGGAGATTGTCCAGCCACTTGGGGCGCCAGTCCGCCTCGTCGCGCGGCGGGTTGACGAAAAGCTCGGCAATCTCGCCAAGCTCGCCCATCAACTCGCACCCGCGCCACGTGTAGTCCACGCCGGCCCCGTTCGTCCATTCGATGTTGCGGGCCGCGTTGGCCTCGCGCAAGGTTTCCCAATTGGCCATGGAGGCCCTCCTGTTCAGATTGTGGGGAAAAATTCGGTGGAACGCGGCGGGCAGGTTTGCCAGTCCGTCGCGGTGACTTCGGTGACCCCGAAGGTGGCGTTCTCATCCGAGTCGTCATCCTCGTGGTTGTGGCACCAGATGCGAAGCCCCTCGGCGCCGTCCAGTTCATAGACGAGGTGCGGGACGCTCGCGCGGCGAATTTGGGCCTGCCCCCACAGGAGCAGGGCCAACGCGGTGGAAAAGTTCATGGGCGGAGCCCTCCTGTTAGATATCGTCCGGGGCGAACTGTTCGGCCACTTCGTCCCACTGCTTGGCCACGCGGATGAGCTTGGACCGGTTGGCCTTCTCGGCATCCCGGTCCGTTTCAAACTGGTCCATGTCCATGATGGACTCCACGGCCGTGCGGATGAGCGAGTCGATGACGGCGGGGTCCAGCGCGTCCAGTTCCCACGACTTGGTGCCGTACTCGCTGATGTACCCGGCCGAGCGCGAGTCGGACTCCTTGGCCGGGTTCGGCGGCGGATTGTACCGGCGCACTTGGTCCATGTTGAGCGCGAGCCGCTCCACGATGATTCGGCCGTCGCCCACGCCATCGGTGTCCGCAAACATGTTGAGGAGTTCCTCGTTGTTCCGGGTCATGTCGATGCCGGACGGGTCGTGGTCACCGAGGTAGAACAGATAGCAGGTTTTGCCCTGTGCGAGCTTCTCGGCGAACCGCTGGCCGGCCTCGTACAGGAACGACGAGGACGCGTACCCGCGGGTGGCATAGTGCGGCACCCGTAGGGCATTGGCCGGCCGCTCCACCACGCCGAGCAGCGCGTCCTTTTCGACGCCAACCTCGGCGTAACAGGTCTGATTTTCCCACAGGTCCTCGTGGTAATAGTTGCGGGCGTTGTCGGTGATGAACTCGCTCGGGTTCAGATAGATGGGATAGCCATGGCCATACCCGCGCACGGTGCGAGTCCTGTCCTCGATAGCGTCCCAATCCATGACGCCGGCCTTGCGCGCGTCGTCAATGATGGACGCCAGCCGCTTATAGTTCTCCTGCTTGTTGGCGAGCAGGCCGCGCGCCACGAACTGATAGTAAAGCTGGCGCACTGTGAGCTTGTACCCCGCCGCCGCCATTTCCTCGATAATGCCGTTTGCCGTGTCGATGATGGCGAGCGTGGAGTCCTTGAACGTCTTGGCGATGAAGGTCTGATAGGTCATTTGGTGCGGCTCCAGATGATGAAAAGAACGAACGCGCCGATGGCGAGGCCGAGGGCTATGCCGCCCCCGATGCCGGCCGCGGCGTGGCATGCGTCCGTGAGGCATGGGGGCGCCGGCTCGGACGGCCCCGTGTCGCAGATGATGCCGGTGACGCACCAGATGACTATGGTGGTGGTCGTGTCCATGTCACCGCCTCCGGTGCGTGATGAGGAGGAAAAAGAGTGCCACCCCCACAAGGATGAACGCGGCGCCAGCCATCAGGCGATGCCCGCGGAACGGATGCGCTTCCAACGGCGGTGCGAGCGCGTGCCGGCGTCGTGGCGCTTGTACGGCGCCTTGCCGTTGCGGTGCGGGTCATCATAGCGGATGCCGTCCCCGAGTACCGAGGCCATCATATCGCCGATGCCGCGAGCGATGAGGCCGAACCGGTCAAGGCCGCGAATATCGGCCCCGGCGACGTTCGGCACGTGGAGGGCCTTGCCGTCCTCGTCGCGAGCGTAGGACTGGCCGGCGAGAATACCGGCGAGCGCGGCGGCAACACCGATGCGGATTCCATGATTGCGATGCATAGGCACGTCTCCTTCTACAGGGTGAGGATGAGCACCGCGGCGAGCGCGGCGATGGCGAGGCCAGCAGCGGCGGCGCACCCGATGGTGAGCCAATCGCGCTTGGTGACCGCGGCGGGGCGCACGGCCGTAAAGACGGGCCGGACCTGCTTGGCGCGGTAGTGTTCGAGGTTGAGTCGGTTGGTCTTGTTCATTTGGATTTGTCCTTTCTGACTATGGCCAACGGGATGCCGAGGGCTTGCGCCGCCACACGTTGCGTGCGGCTCAGTTCCAAAAGCGCGAGTTCGGCGATGTGGTCCAAAGTCATTTGGGGCTCCTATACCGGAACTATAAGGGGCCGGTTCCCCCGTGCCTAGATGGATTCCGCGGAATGGTTACTTAATCCTCAATGCCCATCAGCATCCGGGCGGTACGGGCGTACCGTTCCCCAAGCCGCATGGCCCTCCACCAGTCGTCGCGGTACTCGCCGGCCAATTTGGTCCAGAGGTTGGCGGAGGATTCCGGGGCGAGCATGGCCATGGATTGGGCGATGAACGCCTCGGCGTAGTGCATCGCCGAATCGCGCTGATAGCGTGCGGCCTCGGCGAGGCGTGCGGTGCTCGCGGCGGCCACCTCGATAACGGGCCACCCGTCCCTGTACGCCTCGGCCTCGATTTCGGCGCGCGAGCGGAACCCTTGGCGCAACTGTGCGTCTCGCCGGCCGTCCCGGTATATCTGGCCGATGGTGCGGCCGGCGCCGCCGTGGTGGAGGGTCCGGCCCTCCCGATCAATAGCCGTCATAGTCAAGCTCCTCGGTTGGGGCAGGCGCCGGGCTGGCGGCGCGGGCACGGTCCATGATGGGGATGAACTCCTCGGGCTTGGCCACGCGGATGGTCACCGCCTTGTTGCCGCGGCGCCCCTTGACCAAGGCCCACAGGGCTTGGCTTTCCTCGGGGCTTTGCGCGAGGATGGTTATGGCCGTGGCGCCGCCGCTCACAAACAGGGAGGCGTCCACAATGGCCTTCAGGTCCTTGTCGCTACGCAATGGACACCTCGTACAGGGTTCCGGGGTCCAGCGCCGTGGGGTCCACATCTGCCCACAGGTAATAGGTGCGGCCGGTAAAGGTTGTGTCGAAATCGGCGGTGGCGTCATCGAAGGCGAACGACTGGCCGTCGATGACAAAGGACTTGCCGGCGTAGAGGGCGAGCGTGTCCCCACAGTATTGCACGTCAACCGAACCCCCCTCCGCGCCCAAGTCCGGCGCCACGCGCACGAACATCAGGGGGTGGGCATCATTGTCCTCGGCGCCTTGCTTGGCCGAGTCGGCAAACGTGGAGCCACTCTGCCATTCCGTTTGGCCGCCGTTGTCCCTCCCCGATACCATGAGCGGGCCGGTGCGCGCGAACGGTTCGAAGTGGAAGGCGAAGTCCCCCGCCGCGGTGATGCCGAGGCCGGGGCCAAGGTTGGGCAAGGTGATGCCGAGATTGGGTCCGCCCGCAAAAGAGGTGTGACCCTGAAGCGGCATTTCCCCCACCCCGTCGCGCACCAGCTTGTATCCCTCCATTTCGGGCACACTTCCGGTGCATTGGATATTGATGGTAGTGGCCGGGTTCGAGAAAAACCACGCGATGGCTGTAGCCGGCGCGATGGGTCCGGTGATGGAGCCACCGATGGCCTCGTGATAGCCGAACAGGACCCCGCCGCTCAAGTCGATGGAATGCAGGATGAACGACTCGCCATCGGGCGGGTCCACGGGGGTGCCGGCCGGCACGAACGGGGCGGCCTCATCGGACGAGTACATGTGACGGCGGCGGGTACGGTTCAGGGCCATGGCGGGCCTCCTGTGTTGGGTGACGCGGGGACCGCGAGGCCCCCGCCTATAGCACTACTTGAGGCCCATGGCCATCCGGGCGCCGAGCAGGGCGGCGGGCATCAGCCCGTTGTCATCCCACTTGCCGGACCTGTACAGATGGGCGGAATGGAACGCCTGCTCCGCCTCGGACTTGCGGGCGCAAGCCTCGCGAGCGTAGGCCAGTGCCTCGCCCTCGCGGCCGCCAGCGTTGGCCGATGCCACGATGCTGTCCACATCATCGGTGAACCCGATGAAGGGCGACTCGCGCCAGATGCCGAACCCGTCGACTCCGTAGTCGATGACCACCAGCGTGCCGGGCGCCCCGACCATTGCGAACAGGTAGAACTTGCGGGGTTTGGCGGCGCCGCAATCGGGGGAGGCGAGCAGTTCGCGAAGCTCGACTCCCTTGTCCTGCAACATGCCGCGGAACTTGGCAAACCCGGTGTTATGGAAGATGTGGGCCACGTGGGCCTCCTGTCATTGAGGGATGTGGGTGAGCGGGGCCGTAGCCCCGCCCGGTTGTCAGACGGTCACCTCGGTCCACGCCGCGAGCCACACGCGATAGGTGCGGTTATCGATCTCGCCGGCCGCCATCAACCCACCGAACGTGTTGCGGATGCCGTCTTTGTCCTCATCAATGGCGAGCAAGGCCCGCTCAAGGGTGAGGTACCCGCCCACTCGCGTGGTCCACGGCGCCTTGAGCATGTTCTTGGCCGATGGCTCCAGCCGAACGAGCACGGTGTAGGGCACCGGGGCGCCGTCCAGCACGTACCCCTCGGGCACCTTGTCCGTGACCCGGATGGAGTCCGGCTTGATGCGGGGGTGCTGCTTGCGGTACTCGGCCGCCGCATCGCCGGGCGTGTCGTGGCCCATCAGGATGCCGATGATATCGAACAGGACTCCGTCCTTGTAGACGTACCAACGCTTGGCCATGGTGCTCACTCGTTCACATCGGTGCGGTTGAACCACGCGGCCGCGGCCTCGGGCCACTTCACCCACATCAGGCGCCGGATGATATCGGCGACCTGTGACTGTTGATTGGCGCGGGCATCGCGGCCCTCCTTGGCGGCGGCATAGTCCGGGTCCGAGTCGGCGACCCGGTTGCCGCACTTGTCGGTGATGGGCGCTTGCCACAGGGCGAGCGCTTTGGCCACCGCGTTGTCATGGGCGCGGGCGGTAGAGGCGAAGTCCGTCTCAACCACACAGGCGTCAAGGAGGTTGGTCTGGTCCGTGGTGAGCGCGGACATTGCAAACCGGCTAGTCATTTGGGTGCTCCTTTCGAGCATTGAACCCCTCGAACTTATCGGCTCACGCGCGCCGCTTCAAGACGGAATCGACTCCATGGTTGCGAATGTGTTAACGTAACGATTTATTAAGCATCATGTCGCTTTCTGACTTGACGGCTGGCTCGGCCGGCCGGTAGTGGTGGGCATTCTACGCCTACCAAATCGCAACCCACATGGAGGGCCTCATGCCCGATATCCGCACGTATGCCTCGGAGGCCAACGCCCGCGCCGCTGTTGAGCGCGAAGGCTTGCCCCTCGATACCGTCCGCGTCACCACCGCACCGGGTGATGCCAACCGCTTCACCCCCGTGTTCACCATCACCGAGGGCGCCCCCGGCGCCGCCGAACTGGTGACCCGACTTGAGGCGGAGGGGTTCCTGTACGAACTGGTGCCCGCTCCCACCAATGGAGGCGCCAATGGCGACCATAGCAATGACGGGGCAAAAACCCCGCCCGACAATTCCGGCAACGAGCCCGGTGCGGACCAGCCCACCGCGGCGGCCGGCGCCGGAACCGAACCGGCCCCGGTGACCGATGAGGAATCGCCCACCGTCCTGAACCGCCGCTCGTACATCAACCCGCACGTGTCGGACCTGTTCTTCAACTACTCGCACGACAAGTTCCAGTTGATCGGCATGCAGGACCCGGCGCCGGATGACTTTGACGAACAGCGCAAGGCGGCCATCGCCGAGGACGCGCACGAGTTCGCCGAGTCGGTCCGGTACGCGTTCGGCGCCGTCCTCGATATCGAGGAGCTTACCGTCGATTTCTTCGAACGGCTGTAACCGGCCGGCGCTCCGGCGTCGTCCCGAACCGCGCGGGTGGTGACACCCATGGCGCCCGCGCGGTTCAAATGTCCAAATCTAGACACGGAGGCCCATCGTGGTCAAAGTCATGCCTTTCCACACTCGCGCCGTGAATCGCACGGACTCGTTTATCGGGTCCATCGCCATCGGAAACTGGAACCGAGGGCGCAAGTTCCATGTCGCCCCCGTCCCGTCCCCCAAGTACCGCAACGTTTTCGGCCTGTACGCCCGCAAGGACGCGCTCGGGCTGGAGCCAATCATGGTGGGCACACTCGACGGCATCATGAACCGACTCGGCTCAGTGCTGGTGCCGGATTGATGGGGCAGATTATTCTCCGCGGCCTCCGCTACGCACAGGCCAAGCAACTGGCCTTGCGGTCCGGCGCGCTCATCCGGCGCCAGCACTGGCACCCTAGCGCTAGTGTGGTGCTCGGCGAGACGGGACTACAGCTTGCGACTCGCGCCGGGACGTACCCGTGGAGCCCCCTCACCATCGATTGTGAGGATGCCGATTGGGTAGCGGAGGGCTCAATCTCTGGTGCTTGACACCCCCTTTCCGGGCTACTATCGAGGAGGGGCATACAGGAGCACCGCATGCGCAAACCCGAGGACGTATTCAAGGCTGTTCGCCTGCTCAAGGGACTCCGCGCGGCCGGGCTCGAACTGTTCCCGTTGGGTGTGAAGGTCAAGACGCCGCGGGACAAGGGCTTCCTCCTCCACGACTATTCCACCGACATGGACCTTACGGCCCTGTTCACGCGAGGCCACAACATCGGCATCCGCGGCCGGCCGCAAGACCTCATCATTGACATTGACCCCAAGAACGGCGGCGAGGAATCCTTTGCCATGCTGCAATGGGAGGTGGACGATGACTTCAGCCGCTACCCGTACACCATCACGGGCTCGGGCGGCCGGCACCTGTTCATGTCCAAGCCCCCGGACGGCCGGTGGCGCTGGCACCTCAAAGGATACCCCGGAATCGACTTCCAAGGCCTCGGCCGCTACGTGGTGGCGCCGGGCTCCATCCATCCGGACACGGGCAAGCCGTACACCTTCCATGTGCCGAACCTGTCCGTGGCCGATGTGTTCGCCAAGACTCCGCTGCTCAAGCCGGCGCCGCCGAAACTGCTGGACCTGTTGCGCAAGCCCGAGCGGGTCCGCACCGACGAGCGCGGGTCCGGCTTGGTGACCCCGGACGGGCTCGCCATGCTCCTGTCCGAACTGGACCCCGCGGACTTCGGCGCCGGGGGCGAGCACCACGATGAGTGGCTTGACCTCGCCATGGGCGCCCACTTCGCGACGGCCGGCGAGGGCATGGAGGAGTGGCTGAACTGGTGCGCCGGGGATGAGCGCTATGGCGACGAGGCCCGCGTCATCAACGCGTACCGGTGGGACTCGTTCAGCGACAACCGGGAGGACGGGGTGACGTTCCGCACCCTGCTCCGCGCCGTGGGCCGGGTGAACCCCCGTCTCGTGGGCAGGTTCCGGGTGCGCGGCGAGGCCGCCAAGGATTTCACTGACACGTCATTTGAGGACGCGCGGCGCCTTGCCGAGGACCGGGATGACGTGGTTGATACGCGCGAGGCCAACCTATCGGCCGATGCGGACGCACTAAGGGGTGATGACTGATGACAGACACCGAGGACCGGTACGCCCCCCTGTTCGCCCTCTGTGAGGTCCGCGGGGAGGAGCGGCTCAAGCTGCTCGGCGCCGAAATGACCCGGTTGGCCATGCGCCTCAAGGTCAAGGACGCCGAGCGCTATGCCAAGCTCATCAACCGCCTGTCCGCGTGGCCCCACGTGGGCATGTTCAAAACTGGCGTCACCCGCGCCCTCGCCGATGCCAAGCGCAAGAAGGCCGAGGAGGATGAGGCCGAGGCGGCAATGGACCGGCTCGCCACGGCGGCCAAGGAGGGGTTCCCCCGAATCCCCGAAGGCCGCCCCGTAGGCATCGCGCGCGAGTTCCGCGCACAGGTCATGCCGGACCTCATCCACCTGTCAGGCGAGTGGCTGAACTACGCCGGCAACCACTATGAGACGATGGAAAACGCCGCGGTGCGCGCCTCCATCCAAGATTGGATGGACAAGGCGGTGAATGACCAAACCGGGTCCGCCGTGCTCGTGAACAAAAAGGTGGTCGATGAGGTCATTGACGCGCTCAAGGGCCACTCGTTCAAGCCGTTCAGCACCACCAAGCCACCGATATGGCTTGCCCCATCGGACTACGGCGAGGCGGACGGTGACCCCAAGATGATGCTGGCGTGCGGCAACGGGCTCCTGAACGTCATGAGCGGCGAGCTACAGGCGAACACCCCGCGCTTCTTCACCCGCAACGGGCTGTCATACGATTACGCGGACCCCTACTTTACGGACCTCCCCCACACATGGCTGGAGTTCCTCGAACAGGTCTGGCCAGATGCCGAGGGCGGCCGGCCGAACAAGGACTCGTTGCAAGAGTGGTTCGGCCATCTGCTCACCGGGGACTTCAAGTACCAGAAAATTCTCCTGCTGCTTGGCGAGTCCCGCGGCGGCAAGGGCGTCATAGTCCGGGTGCTCAACGCGCTGGTGGGATCGGAGAACATCGCGGAAACCAATCTGGACGCGCTCACCGGCAACTTCGGCCTCAAGCAGTTGCTCGGCAAGTCCGTCATGGTGGTGCCGGACATGCGCATTGGCAAGGACACCTCGCGCGCGCTGGAGGTCATCCTCAACATCAGCGGCGGGGACCGGGTGTACATTGACCGCAAGTTTCTGGACGGGCTCAACGAGCGGCTCAACACGCGAATCGTGCTGGTGTCCAACCTCGAAATGACGATGCCCGACCAAGCCGGCGCGCTCGCCAACCGCCTGATGCCGCTCGTGTTCACCAAGTCGTTCCGCGGCCGTGAGGACACCACCTTGGCGGACCGCATCATTGAGCGCGAGTTGCCCGGAATCCTGCATTGGGCCTTGACCGGACTCAAGCGGCTGGAGGCCCGGCGCGATGAGCACGGCCGGCAAATGGGATTCCTACAGACACCCATGGGCGCAAAGCGTATCGAGGCGTTGCAGTTCGCCACCTCGCCCATCCGTTCGTTCGTCAAGGACTGCTGTGAGGTCGATGCCGGCGCCGCCGTGTCCAAGGCCGTGCTGTTCGAGGCGTTCGAGGGATTTTGCCGGGAGCACGATATCCAGTCTAGGCACATCCCGGAGACGTTCGCCCGCGACCTCATGCGCGCCGGGTCTGGCTATCGGGTGGAATCGACCCGGATTGCCGATGAGTCAGGCCGGCGCATCCCCCATTATGCGGGCATCCGGCTCAAGCCTGAGTTCGAGGATTACGATTGGCCCGGCTTTGACGATGGGGACTATTAACCAGCAATTAACGTAAGAATATGCCCGGCCGTTTTGACAGAACGCGGCCGGGTCGAAATATTCTATGGTTAAATCCCGTTAACGATTCTGGCGCGGCGCCTCGCCTATTCTTTCGATAATTCCAATTGCTTCTATTTCTGGCGCGGCGCCCCGCTCCATATTCTTTGGTTAATTGCCGTTAACGATTCTGTGCTGTGGGCGCCGGCAATCTTTCGATAATTCCAATTGCTTCTATTTCTAGGCGGCCATCCGCTTGAGCGTTCGCCCGGCGCGCTCGCCGCATGCCTCGTCCTCGAAATCGCCAACCCGGTGGGACTTGAGGGCGGCGCGAGCGGCGGCCAATTTGGTGGTGCACAGGTCCGCGGGCTTCTCGCCGATGAACCGGCCCGGCGCGAATATGTCCGGCTTGGGTTCCACTCGCCATGTGTACCGGCACCACGCCGGGATGCGCTTGAGCCATCTGCCCTTGGAATCCACAGTGACGTGGAGGCACCGGAGGGTGGCGTGGACCTTGCCGGCCCGTATCGTCCGGACCTCATACTCCCACGTTTCGACGGTGCCCTCGTCGTCCGCGATGACCCGATAGAGCTTCTGGCCTACCTTCCACTTGGTCATGTCAGTGCTCCATTGGGTACATGGGCTCCATGCCCATGGCGAGGCGTGCCCGGTCCGCGAACACCGCGGATAGGTATTTGTGATAGGCCCACCCGCCTTGACCGGGACCCGGCCCCTTGCCCACGACTCCGGCCGCAAGCCACTGTTCGGCGAGGCGGTGCTCCATGGCCGCGAATGACTGGTGGGTGATGGCCACCTGTTCGGGGCTGGTCGCCTCGATAAGGGCCATGGTGTAGGTGTAGCGCGCAAGGCTCATAGCAATCCATCCTTGAAGCGCTCCGGGCGCCCCTCCAATATCATCAGCCGGTCAAACGACACGCCCATAGGCATGTGCTCATAAGGCCGCTTTTCGATGATGGCCAAGGCCTCACACATGGACAACCCGCCGCGCGAGGCCAACTCGGACAGGGATTGGTGGTGATTCCGTTGTGCCCATTCCTCATTGAAAAGGTGCCACGGGATGGGCCACGGGTGCGCGGCGCGATGCGTGCTGTGGACCGGCATGCCCCTTTCTGCCCATGTGGTCATCAGACCGGCTCCACATGAACGAGTACGCGGTCATGGTCCGTTGCGGTCCAGTCAACCACGTGCTCAATCTGCCAAACGAGCCACCTCACGGTGCCTTGAGTCGGGGTGGTGAGGGTGAGCCATTCCCCGGCGCGGGGCAGGGGCATGGGCGCGGGCCAATAGGCGATGGCCTTGCACCTGTTGCCCCACCCGGTGACGATTTCGACTCGCGTGTTCATCGTGTCCTCCCCGCGACCTTTTCATAGGGCAGTCCATAGCTGTAGGCGATGACCCGCAACGTGGCGCGGACAAATTCGTCATATCCGGCGCCGCCGAGGGTTTCGACGCGCAACAGTTCAAGGCCAGCGCCGCGGGGCGGCACGAGCAGGGACTTGACGGGCATGAGTACGCCCGGCCGGATGATGGCGGGCGCCGCGAGCGCGGCGAGGCCACCAAGCAGGAATCCGCGGCGGGTGCTCATTCGCCGGCCTCGATTTCTGATGCGATGGTGCGGAGCAGGATTGCCGCGGCCGCGGGCGTCTCATTGACCCGCGCCATGTGGGCGGCCGCCCGTAGCAAGGCGCCGTGCGCGCTGTCCGCATCGCCGATGTGGTCCATAGGGATGCCGAACCGCCATTCGCGGAACCCGGCGCGGAATCCCCGACCGTTGCCTAGTTTGTAGATGGCGGCCTGTTCGATGATCGGATGCCGAGCCGTCACAGTGATTTCTACTCGCGCGCTCATGCGACGATGGCGCCGCCGAGCGGCCCCACCTCCACGCCTGTCAGGCCGGCCCACGCCTCGAACCGGAACTTCACCTGTGCCACGGCCTCGCGCTGGACCGAATAGGGGCAGGGCACGGCGGCGTCCGCGACGGTGTTAGAGCGCTTGTCATAGGTGCTCCAATGCTTATCGGCGCGGAACCGATGCCGCTTGGTCTGGCGATTCATGATGCGGTAGCCGACGAGCCGGAGCGTGATCTCGCCCCCGTACTTGGTGTCCAAGTTGAACGCCCACACCTCACAGGTAAGGGCGTCCTTGGCATAGTCGGGCGAGTGCGCCGGGCCGGTGACGCCAAGGGCATCCGGGCGGTGGTAATGGGTCACTTCGATCATCTGAGTCCCCTGTTCTGCATTTCGGTGAGGAGGTTGACGGCGCCGCGCTTGAGCGCGTGGCACCTGTCCAGATAGTCGCGCCGGCCCTGCCGGCTCATGCGCACGATGCGACGTTGCATGGCGGCCCAATCGATAGGGCCAACCTCGCAAAGGTAGCGGGCCGCGCGAGCGCGCCGCTGTGCCCTTGTGCCGTAGGTCATTTGCCCGCCTCCAGCCATTCGACCACATCGGCAGGGAACTCGCCGCGCGGGCCGTATCCGTCGCCAAATTCCTTGTACCGGCGCCCGGACACATAGCCCACGACATTGCCCCAAACGTTGCGGCGCGCGGTGCGCTTGCCGGCCGGGGCGTAGGTTTCGACGGTGAACCCGGTGGCGTTCTTGAACGACTGCTCGTCATCGAACGCATCGACAATCTTGCCCGTCTCGTCCATCAGGCCGGGGCGGTTGTGGCCGAGGCCGCGGTAGGCGTACAGAAACTTGGTCATCGGTAGGCTCCATGAATTGATGTCTGAATATAGGCCCGCCCGTTTCTGTCGGAAAGCCCCTATCCGTTCTTAGGTTAAAGATTCCCTAATCTCATAGTCCGCGAGGTCATCGCCGATATCGACTCGGATTATGGTGACGGCCGCCCCGTGCGACTTGACCTTGGTTGGCTTGTCCGTCCACAGGTACAGGCGGCCCTTGCCCTCGCTCCGGGTGAGCCACTTCCCGTCCTTGAGCCGGCGCACCGTCACCGTGCCCATCACCGATTCCGCTCGTAGGCCTTGCGGCCCATATAGGCCATCATTTCCAGAGGGGTGAGGGGCCAGCGGACGGGAGGAGGGCTGTCAACCACGTGGATGACACCGGGTGAGCCGGCGTTTTGCCATATCGTGAGCATGGTGCGCCTCGCCGATGAGTAGGGCACGGGCAACCGGCCGCGGAGGGTCTGATAGGCAAGGCGCCTGTCAGCGTCCGATGTGTTCGGGTCGCGGGCCACCTTGCGGAGTGCTTTTACCACGTTGGCGGACATGGCGATGTTGATCATCGCTCCACCCTCACGTTCCCACACTGGCACCAGCCGTCATCGCGCAACGCGTCACCGCACGGGCAACGGAGCGCCATTTCGGCGGCCGTGGACTGTGACAGGTTTTCGACCAGCTTGCCCCCATAGGCGGCCGCGCTCAGCGTCTTGCCCATCTGCCGCGGCCACGAGCGCACCATCACGCCTTCGCGGTTGACGAGCCCGCCGCGGGCGTAGGGCAGGGCATCGGCCGCATAGGTCTCGTAGTCCAAGACGAGGTTGGGGCGCACCCCCGGCTTCGGCTTGGTCCGGACGATGACGTGGCACCCCATCATGCGGGCAAAGAGCAATTGAGCCGACTTGGTGGGGTGGACCTGTACCGGCGAGGTGGCACCCGTGACCGGGTTGACGGTGCGCCGCGAGTCCATGGTGGTGACTTGCCCCGTGCCGTCCGCGTCGATGCGGAGGAACCTGAACGAGTGCTTACTGCTCATCGGTCGGGGCCTCCACCGCCTCAAAGGCCTCATCCATGTAATCTTCAAACGCCTGTCGCAAGGGCTCAACGGCGAGGCGGACGACAAGCAGGCCGAGCCCATAGAGCGGGGCGCCGGGCGTGGTGGTGCGATGGAGGGTGTGGCCGCGATTCTCATAGACGTTGCCGGCCACATCGACCTTCTGGCCGCACAGCAGCCGGTCAAGGGGCACGCGGCACATGGTGGCATCGGCGATGAGCGCTCGCATCATGTTCGGGTCATCCGGGATGATCGGCGGCACAAAGCGCGTGCCCAAGATGACCATGTTGTCATCGCGGGTGGACTTCACCAGCGCGTTGACCGGGGTGGGCAAAAAGTCGTGGAGGAACGTCACGCCGTATCGGCCGATGTTGCGCCCGGCGTCGTCCCGGTAGTTGGCGGGCGAGGAGTAGGGCTCGAACAGGTTGGCCCACCGGAGGGTGACGCCGAGGATGGCAAAGCGGGACGGCAAGGCGGGATGGGTCATTTGATGCTCCTTATGCATGACCAGAATAATGGACGGTGGCTAGTAGCTCGCCGAGCAGTTGGACCGGCACCCCCGAGGCGAGCAATTCGGGCACGGTGGCGTATTCGTCTTTCGTTTCGACGGGGAAACCGAGCAGGCCGTCGAAATCCGGCATTTGGGAGGCGGCCTGCTTGAGGTCATCAAGGGACTCCCACGTGGCCGCGGTCATCTGCCCGGCCGCGTCCCATTTGGACCAAAAGAACATCCCCATGGCGTGGCCGACAAAGACGCCGCGCTCGGGGTGCATGATGATGAATCGCCGGGGCATCACATCCACCACCCAAGCCGGGTGCCAAAGAAGTGGGGCACGCGGTTGCCGGTATCGGGGTCGCGCACCCTGCCCGCCCACACATCGCCCCTTGCCAGCAGGACACGGGAGAACACGGTCATGGCCGGGGGGTTGGCCTTGCCTGTCAGGTCCGCCCATTCCAGAAAGGCGGCATATAGGGTGTCCTTGGCAACGGCGTGGGTGCGGTCCCCCTTCTCACAGCAAGCACGCAAGAAGTCCGTAACAAGCTGTCTCAGGTAGGGGCTAGGCTGGCGTATACCCATAGGGCAGGCTCCATCAATGAGTGTGCAGTATTGGGGAGGGGGTATATCAGGCCTTATCCCAACCCGCAATAGCTCACGTGCACCGGGATGGGGTAAGACCCGTGTTAAGGCCGGGGCTAGGCTCGGCAGTCAGGGCTCCTCGGGAAGTTTACGCATCAGGAGAAAACATGAATCGGACAAATCACACATTTCAATAGATGCCCATATAGAGCGCTACCCCTCGAAGTGCCCCGCCTGCTCGGCCTATCTCAGGCCTTATCCCCGGACAGGGCTAAGGGATGACTGAAGCCTTATCGTTATCCCCGGCCTTATCGCAGGCGTATCGCATGCATATCGCCCGGACCCTTGCTTGTCGCTATGGAAGGCCGCGCGAAATTCATCAGCAAAATCAAGCACATGCCCCGGCCCTCGGTCGATGGGTCCTTGCCGGGCGTCCGTGCTATGAGGGGCGGCTTTAGATGGAAACCATGAATTACGGGAATAAAGGTGAAATACATCAGTATGTCCAAGCA
>CAZIWB010000032.1:0-63447 GCA_964542655.1 uncultured Cellvibrionaceae bacterium | reverse complement strand
ACCGCCCTTGGACGTTGCCGTTGAACTCGAGGCAGGTAATCATCCCGGAGTTGTTATACACCGGGTTCTCCCGGCTCTCCATGTCGGCGCGCTCACTGTCGGTACTGTCCCAGTTGTCAGTCAGACCGCCTCGACCGTAGTCGTCCAGCACGGCGCGGATCGCCGCCTGATCGTAACCCGGCAAGTCCAGCAAATCGTTGAGATCGGCGCGCGAGAGCCGCTGCCGCTCAATCACGGAAGCGTCTTCGATGTCGGCTGCACCCGGCGTCCACCACAGGTCAAAGGGACTGACGCGCTGCCAATACAGACGCGGCTTGTTTTGTGTCACCGCCTGCCCAGTGCTCCAGTCCACCGTAGGCGTTATGCGCACCACAGGGCCCTTGATGCAGGCGAACGGAAACAGCGGAAGATCCACCAGAAACTCAGCCAGCGCCTTGTAGAAATTACCTTCGGTCAAATACTCGTCGATTTTGTCTTCGGCGATCTTGCACTGCGCTTCGGCTTTTTTCTTCGCCGCCTGCCGCGCTGCGAGCATAAGCTGGTTGATACGGTCACGAAGCTGGTTCGGATCAATCTGCTGTCCAGCCTGCTGAAGCGTCTGAAGCTCAACACGTACCAGTTGCTCGATGCTCTGCATGATGTTCGGCGGGATCGCCGGATCAGCCCCTGCTTCTAGGCCCCACGGACGGTCGGCCTGCAGATAAACATCTCGAAGTAGCGAGCTTGCGCCTCGGCACTTCATCGCGATGATCTTGGCGTAAACTTCTGACCCACCGAACTGTTTAATTTCGGCCAGCTTGGCCGCGTCGTACTGTCCGTTGAAAGCCCGCATGGCGGACAGAAGACGATCACTCCAGCCCGATGCAGAGTTATTTCGATGGTTTCGGAATTGTTCGAACTGGGTCTGGATGTAGGAGGCGAGATTGTTTAGCGCCAACTGCGAAGGGCGCGCAGCAGCGTCTTCGGCCTCGGCTTTCTTTCGGTCACGGTCTTTGATCGCCTTGTCCAGCACTGCTGGGGGCACCACGCGAAGAAGTCCGGGTTGCTGTAGTGTCTCGACCATCGTTCGCCTATATGCTATTTCAGGAACGGACACAACCCAAAGGATCACGATCTTGAGCGATCTCAGTCTCCCATACGACTACCCCATCGTACCCGGCGCTGTCTACGATGAGATGCGCCTCGTGAAGCTGGCGCGCGAGATCGCGATGGATATTCGGGATCTAAACGAGATCCTGACCACCCATGACGTAAGTCTAGACGATTTCGAAAAGATCAAGTGCAACGAGCGTTTCAAGTCCATTTTGTCGGCGGAAGTCACCGCTTGGCACGGTGCTGTGAACGTCAACGAGCGGGTCAAGATCAAGGCTGGCTCAATGCTCGAAGAGTATCTCCCGGAGCTTTACAGCCGCATCAACGACCGAAAAGAGAGCTTGTCATCGAAGATCGAAGCGACCAAGCTGCTCGAACGTCTCGCCGGTATGGGTGGCGCGGCCGCCAAGAACGAACCCCCTTCGAACGGCGTGACTATCACCATCAACATGGGCGCTGACCATAAGCTCCAGTTCAAACAAGAGTTACCCCCCAAGGTAATCGAACACGAGGAAGTATTCGTCGATGCAAGCGCAGATTAATTACGACGCCCCACCCACCGTGGCGGCGTTCATGAAGAGCGCGTCATTTGGTCGAATGATCGCCGGGCCGGTTGGATCTGGAAAAACAACCGGTTGTATTTTCGAAATGCTCCGCCGTGCGATGGAGCAAGAACAAGCTCCCGATGGTTTCCGGTACACCCGTTTTGCTGTGGTTCGTCAAACACTTAAGCAGTTGAAAGACACTGTACTGAAGGATATTACCGACTGGCTGAACGGTATCTGCACGTACAAAGTCACTGACAACGCGGTATACGTGACGTTTGGCGAGGTCCGTTCGGAGTGGCTTCTCATCCCCCTAGAAGACGCCGAAGACCAGCGCCGCCTGCTATCGATGCAGTTGACCGGCGCGTGGATGTCGGAAGCCATCGAGATGGACGTGAATTTGGTGGCCTCTATCGCGGGCCGCTGCGGACGTTATCCGTCTGGAAATCGGGGCAACCCGACATGGTTCGGCATCATCGCCGACACCAACATGCCGTCAGAGGGAAGCGACTGGCACCGCTTCATGGACAGCGATATCCCCAAAGACTGGGAGGTCTACATCCAGCCGGGCGGGCTCGAAGAGTACGCTGAGAATTTGAACTGGCTGACCCAGACAGCGGCGACGCGCGCGCTCCCTCTCGATCACCCAGAGCGCCTCGCACAAGGGAGGCTATACTATGAGCGACTGGCTCGATCATCTTCGGTCGATTGGGTTAAGCGTTACGTGCACGCGCAATTTGGCAATGACCCCAGTGGCACGGCCGTTTTCCGCGAGAGCTTCAAAACGTCTTTCCACGTTCGTGAAGGACTTATCCCTAACCGGTTCTCTCCCCTCATCATCGGACAGGATTTCGGGCGAGACCCATGCAGCATCATCACTCAGGTCGACGCTCGAGGAAGGCTCCTGTGCCTCGAAGAAGTAATCGCCGAGGATATCGGGCTCGAGCAACACATCGAGCGCGCTCTTCGACCCACGTTGATGCAGGAGAAATACCTCGGCATCCCGGTTGTTATTATCGGCGACCCGAGCGGCCGGGCGAAGTCCTCGATCTACGAAGAGACCACTTTCGAAGTACTCATTCGACTGGGCTTCAAAGCACTGCCTGCTCCAACCAACGATCTCGATCCACGTCTTCGCGCTGTGGAAAGCTGGCTGCTCAAGCAGTCAGATGGCGGCGGCGCTATTCTACTGGATAAGGATCTGTGCCCGGTAACGATCCGGGGGCTTGCTGGGGGCTATCGCTATGCGAAGACGCGGAATGGGACGCGGAAGCCGCTCCCTGATAAGAACCAGTATTCGCACCCAGCCGACGCATTGCAATACGCTTGTCTCGTTGCTCACGGGCGCATGAACGAATTAATTGGTCGGCACTTGGGCGGCAACCGAAACCGATCTGCGCGTCCTCGGGTATCGGCGGGCGGCTGGACTTAGTGTCGGGGTACTTGCGCCCCGGTACTTTTGGAAATGCAACAGGTGGTCGCCCAGACGCACGTTTCGGTACACCTACTTGGTGCAGGAAATGCGCCAGCGTGAACTTACTCACGCCGTAGAGCATCTCAATGTCTTTGACCCGCGCCCCCCACAGGTACAGGTCCACGATCTCCCGGCAGCTTTCCGGGGCGATTGTAAATTTTCCTGCTCGCTGGGGAGGGCGCGATGCCATTAGTGCGGGCCTACAGTGGCGCGCATGATCGTGCTTGGTGCGGGCGGCGGGCTGATGCCTTCGAGCATGTACTCTTCGATAATCTTCGCCTGCTTCACCATCTGCTCGGCGTCGAGCATCTCCTTGCCGATGGACGCGTTGCCGCCAGTAGCGGCCACATAATTGCTATGCACGATGTCCAGCGCTTTACACCGCGCGTTCAAACGTACCTGCTTGTAGCCCTCTTCGATCTCTTCTTGTGCTGGTCGTGCCACTAAATGCTCCTGTGGTTGTAGTGGTGGGTAGTTAGTTGTCGTCTCCGTCGACGACTTTCATCATGTTGTGCTTCGCACGCTCCATGAGCCATATGTTTTCTGCGCCATCCGCGACCGACGCCGCGAAGTACTCTTTCCCGTCTTTGGTGTAACCAAGCACCAGCACTTCTGAGAGCCCGGCATCGTGCGCCTGCTGGAGTATCCGGTTAACCGGAAGGTCGAGACTTGTGATGGTCTTGAGCACCTTCACGTTCTCAGGTAGCGGCTCGAACGGCTGCTCCCCAAAGCAATTATCAGGTGCACCCTCTTTGGCGTGCTCGATCAAATCAAGCTGCCCCGGAAGATGGTCCACGCCCTGCTTTGGAACGTGTTTGTTTTTTGGGGTGTTGTCGTTCATGTCCCCTCACTTCTCTTCGCACAAGTACCGCGCAATGAACCGCTTGTCGGAGTAATCACTCCCGTGCTCGAGCATGAAGTCCGCCTGACGCCGCAGCCATTTTGCGATATCGCGTCGACCTTTTTTGGTCATGCCCGCCACATCCATCATGGTCAGCACTGCGACCGATTTGATTTTATGCTTTGGTTTTCGTTTTACCTTCTTCACGCTCATGTCTCGTCCCTTCGATGCACGATGATAATTCCGGCGATGGTGATTAGGCTCACGTAGAAAATTAACTCCCCCCAATCGTGTATGGCGAGAGTTGGCTGGCGCTGAATTACTTGAACAGGTAACTGCGCCAGCCACAACATATCACCGGTCCTCGGGGAGGTTAACGCTGGACATAGGATCGTCCGCAACGTCATCGGCACTGGGGGGAAGATGCTCCGGCACGCCACCGACCTCGCTCGCGGGAGTGAGCACAGTGACCACCTGAGATGTGATGCTGTCCGGGTGGAGCGTAGCGCGCTGCACTTCGAGGGGCTTGGCCGGGTCGTAGTCGTTCACGTTGAGGGTGAGCCCCTCGAAGTCGTCGGGCACACCGCTTTTGAGTTCGCTCACCCGCACCTTGTCGATCAACTCGTTACCTTGGGAAATAGCGCTCATGCTTTCACCCAGCACTTGCGCCGTAACGTCTTCTTTCTCGCCGGTCTCGGGGTTTGTGCGAAAGAGCTTCTCGCCGTAGTTCTGGATGCGGTCGACTTGCGCCGCGTGTATCTCCAGCACCAGCTTGGTGGCCCGGATCACAGGATGGTTCTCGACGTCCGGCACCGGGTCGTGCTTCTGGTCTTCAGCGGGTAGATCCCGCTGTTTGTCCGGTAGTGGTTCGTTCACGGTCATGGGTTTTCTCCGTGGATGGACTACACAGGTAGTTCAGCCCTTTCCGTATGTCAACCCTTTTTAGTTTTTTAGTGATTTTAGTTTTTCACTTTTTCGTGAACAACCCTAGAGGATCCTGTTGCGGGTCGACTGCAAGTAAGCCTTCGCACCGGGCACGTTCACGAACCACAACGCGGCGAGCGCCCCGGTCGCGCCGAGCACAACCATGAAAATTGACCATGACACCATCTGACGATCTCCAAATTTCTGGGGTTCGAGTTTAGCGCTTCGACCCCGCCGCCTCGGTCCCGTGACCTGACGCTAAGCCAGTTCGACCATGGCAGCGGGCTAGGGTCAAGCGCGATCTGGTTTTATTCGCCCCGCGATCCGAATGGCGGCTTCGTGGGGGAGTTCTTGGACGGCACGATGAGGGCGAGGAGGGAGCGTAGAAAGCTCATGGGTGGGCTCCTATTCAGGTTTAAGGGGCGGTGGATCGTCCGGGATATATTTCGACCAATTCAGCAGCATGTCGGTCATGGTGCGTACGACTGAGCCGTCCAGTAACTCTGGAAGGCCGCACACGCTGTTGGCAACGCGGCCTTCGATCTTGTTTCCGTTTTCGTCCGTCATCTGGATGTGGACGATGAAGTGTGGGGGCATTTTATGGTTCCAGCTACGTGAAGTCAGCCGCGTGGACTTCACGTAGCTGGAACGGGACGGAAAGTCAAGGGCGCATGGTGTTATGGTGAAAAGGGTAGGCAGATTTTATTTTTTGGGGTTTTGATGGTCTGCGTGTTCGACGGGGCCCACAAAAGAGCGGGGCCGGGGGTGGGGGTGCCCTGTCCAGTTACCCCGCCGGGTCACCCTCCCCACACCTTGGATGTAGGAACCACCGCATGCGCCGCCCTCGGGCTGCCCCGGCTTCCTGCCAGTCTCCCCCGCGAACGGCTAACGATCCCGCGTGGCATGTGCGACCCTGACAAGGTGGTGCTGGAGATAGGTGCCCTCCCCCGGCGGAATAGCTTCCGGGAAAGCGGCTACGCCATAGGACCGTGAGGTCCGCCGGGCAACCCATGCAGGTAACGCAATCCAGCAACGGAACGCGCAACGCCCCGACCATGGAACCATCAAAGCCTCTTAGCGCTGGGTGGAACCAACCATCGGAAAAACGCGGTGAGACTATCCACCACGAACAGCCTTGCGAATTCGGAGCGGCCCACGGATTGCGAGAGGGGCATGGTGAAAAGATCAAATCGTCGAACGGTCGGAAGGTAACGCTTCCGACCGTTTGATGATCCGACCATTGCACGCTGGCGGGCGTTAAACGTCGACGCGATGAAACCCGGAGCGGGTGGAGCGTAAAGTTGCAATGGTTCGACCATCAAACGAGGAGTTCATTCCATGGCTTCATCCGGTAACACGTGGTGCAAAAAGCTCATGGCGAAGCAGAAAAAATATTCCCAGCGCCACACGCGGGCGCGCTTCGTCAAGACGTTCGAGCACCAGAACCAACCGAGCGACAAGCCCAAGGTCCGCGAGTTCACGGCACCGCTCAAAGAGGGTTTCAACCCCGGCCGTGGCAAGAAGGGAACGCTGTCACGTGAATACCGTGCGATGGTCGAAGCACGGCACGCGGCGCGCAAGGCGTTCTTCGACGGTCTGGCCGGTTAAGGGCTCAAGGCAGGAAAGGGTTGATCTAAGTCTAATTCTAATTCTAATTCTACAAAACATATAAACCCCCTAGCAACTTTTGGGGGGCATCCGGTGGTCTAACCGGCCATCAAACCATCTTGCACTCTTAATCTATGGGTGTATCGTTAAAATAGAATTAGAATTAGAATTAGAAACTTCAATGATATCAATACCCCGGTTCCCTCGCCTTAATTCGGACAGGCAATGTGTAGTAGGAAACCGTAATCGATACCGAGTTGGACACAATCGAAAGCCCAGACTGACACACGTCATACCTATGCAAATGCGTCATTTCGGCTATGTCATCACGGGACCGTTACACCATAAGAAAGCGAATATGTTTTCCTATGCTTTGTAGCGTGGCGACAATAAGGACAGGAGACGGTAGCATGGTACAGCGCGCGGCAGATGGGTTCGTGTACGATGTTAAGGATCTGTCTAACGGTGCGATGGTTACCCTCGAGGGTAACGTGAACGCGCGCCACATAAGCGTGTTGCTGTGGCGCGTAGGCACGGCCGAGGATAATCAGCCGCTCGTGTGCACTGGTGGTCGCGACTTCACCCAGCTTCACGAAGCCATAGAGGAGTTCAACGGATGGGAGTGATTAACTTCTCATACCGCAAAGTCGGTGGGCTGATGTTCTTCAAAGTGGGGCGCTTCTGCTTCTCTTTCTGCATCACCCAAGAGTACAAGCCGCTTAACCCAGCGAGGTAACCATCGCATCATGAAGGCATGGGAAGAGGTTGCTCTCAAGTGGTAGCAACACGGGGAAGTATCCCCGTTTATAACGAGGCGTCACTGAACGCCTACAATCCCTACCGGCCAAACGGGCGAAGTGTGCCGCCGGTCGCACGGACTGAGCCCAACGGAAAAGACAGCAGGATACTGCGTGCGACCCAAAAGAAGCATGTAGAACGGGCGGTGACATAAAGCGCGGCCCGACTTAATCCCCGTACCTAGCGTATGGGGCGTAGCCGTTGCCTCGTGCGTAACCTTGCGAGGTAACAATCATGGAGGGCTGGCCGAACCGTTAAACTACCCAACCGGGTAATAGGTCAAAGGCCGCACAACAGGAGTAACCGAACTATGACGAACGGAAACAATCTGGTGGATGATCTCACCGGTGGGCTCGAACAGGAAGTGTCCGAGCAGAGCACTTCGATGGTGGAGACAACCGTCAGCGCACTCACGCCGCCGCACCACGACCACGGTCAGGACCCTGACTATGGCGAGGGTGGAGGCGAAAGCGAAGGCAACCCCGAATATGCGCCGTCCATGGGTGGCGATCTCGGGCACGACAATACCTCGAACCAGCCGACGACGCCGGAGGACCTCCACAAGGAGTTCGTGAAGGACGTCAAGTCGTTCGGCCGGGCGTCCGGCGAAGGTGCGAGCGCGCTGCCACGGTTGGCGTTGCGTGTGATCCGTGCCTCTGCTGATGGGCTTCTCAGCACCGACAAGCCCAAGGGTGGCGGCAAGGACGACGCGCAGACGATCTACGATCTCTACACGTCGGAAGACAGCCGCAAGGCAGAGCACTCTGCCGGTGGCGCAAAAGCCAACGCTTCGAAGCTCCGGCAGTTGATCGCGATGGGCTGCATGACGACCTGCGACGCCGTCGACGTGGCCAATCGCACCGTCGACAAGTGGAACGCCATGGTGAGCGCCGAACTCAAGCCCAAGCCGCTCTATGCTGGGCTGGTGGATGTGGCCCGTGCGCAGTGCGATCAGGACACTGCGTTGACTGACGACGCCATCGAGGAAGCTCTTTCCAAGACGCCCGCCGAAAAGAGCGTGGAGAAGGAGTGGAAAGCGATCCAAAAGAAGATCGACGGTCTCGTGAGCGGCGAGAACAGCGCTGGCCTCAAAGACCAGAGCGATGCCGCGATCAAGATCAGTGAGCTTGTGAAGGAGCACGTCTCGAACTTTGAGACGCAGGCGCTGGATCAGGACTTCATTCAGATGTGCATCGAGCGTGGCTACACGCAGGCGCAGGCCGAGGCAATGGCCAAGGGCAACCAGTAAGGGTTACCCACGAAAGTTACCCATGGGCAGCATAGCAAAACATCGCCCGCCCATGGGGCTGCACAGATGGCACCTAGCACGTCTCCCGAAGGCGGAGCGCATCCCGTGCAGAGCGGTGGGGGAGGCCCGTGACCGCGACCATGCAAGGCAGCGCTGTTGGGTTAAACTCCCATATACGCCCGCTTTGCATCGGACCGTGGCAGCGCGACCCTAGCATGGGAAGGCCCGCCACGGTCCCCCAATTCATGCTGCGCACTCACGCGCGCCACCACCCAAGGTGAAACCATGGCACTATCACGCCGCATAGAGGACGCCCTCCGTGCTCGTATCGAGAACCAGCGTCGAACCATCGAGCGCTACCAGCAACGCAACGACGGACCGGCGCTGACGCTTGTATGCGACGTCTACGTGATGTTCTGCTGGGAAGCCAAGCCGAAGTACTACTACGTGCCCGAGGGCATGGGCATGCTGGGCTTGAAGGCACCCTACAAGGTAAGGGTGCGTCTCAAATGATGCATCCGGTGAAGGAACTAAGCGCGCGCGGCTGGTTCGAGACGGATGCACGGAAGATATCTAGCTGGCTCGATGCTCATCCCGGCGAAGAGGAAGAGGCAGTCGCCAAAGTCTTGATGCTGGGCGGGTCTTTCAAGACCATGCCCGGATCAGGAGAAGAAGATAGCATCCATTGGTTTGTAGTCGAATATCCGGGTTATACTCCCGGCACTGGGCGCACCTCGATGGCTCGCGCTGCCGTGGAGTTTCTCATAGTGTACGGCGTAGTCCGTGATTAATTCTCTTACCCCATGAGGTAACGATATGAGAACCGCGCGGTTCGTGACCGCTTGACACTGATCTACACACATTCCGGGCAACGATCGCGCCCGTGTTGTACACATAGCAGCCTCATCAGCTTAGCCCTATGGCTTTCTCCGCTGCACAGAAATCATAACGGCACTTTCGCTGAGCAAAGGGAATTTACCCCTGCGCCAGATCGGTTAGATGCCAAACAAACCACCTGACCAGAGCGCATATGGTAGCGCTATACAAGTAGCCTCAATGAGCATGGTACGCTCCGCAGTCCGTCGCCTGCGTAATTGCGACGGTGCATTTATTTAGATCGAGGTCACCCGATGGACCCAGCGGATATCATTGTACTGATCGCCATAGACCTGCCACCAGAGCAAGCGAGCGATCTTATACGTTGGTGGCAGCAAGACGATGCGAATAAGATCAACCACCCGTCTCTGCGCTGGTTCATCAAACAACGTGCAGTCGAGCTAGTGGACTGGCACCGCAGGAATTATCCAGTGAGGTAACAATGCTCGAGATGCCTGCACCGGATAGCCCTATCTACTCGTATATTGTGGACCAGTTCGAAGAGTTCGTTACCTGCGACGAAGAGTTGCTCGTGATAACAGCGGTTCTCCTTGGCGCAGTGTTTAGCAAGACCACACCTGACATGCGAATGTCCCAAGAGAAGGATGTGGGTAAGTGGATGACTATGCGTCGCGCTGCCATCGCGTATTTACTTTACAAGGGGATAGACCCCCGCGCACTCACGCGCGCCGAACCGGAGAACCACCCATGTCACGATTGAACCGTCTAGCCGTGCTCGCAGCCAGTGCAGTGGCCCTTACGCTGGGCGCATGTTCGGACGATGCGCAAGTTGCGTCGCGCAATCTATCGAAAGCTGCCGATAATTTCGAGATCCCCCGCCGTATCGTGTTCTACAACGGCATCACCGGGGGCTACATGCTGACCATCGAAGGTCTCTGTTCGCAGGAGCCCAAGGATCGCAAGCTTGAGGTTACCTGCAAGGTAGGCCCGAACCAGTTCAAGAAACACTTCTTGGGGCTCTCCGACAACGTGACGTATTTTTCGGAGCAGATGGAGCCCGCGTCGGCGAGCATCTACTTCTATCGGGTAACGTTCAAGCCGTCTGTCATCGTCCCGAGCATCGATCTGCGATAAGCCGCACACGACCGTCGCGGCACAACTGGAGCGCTAACATGAACCACACGATCCACTTCAAGGTTATCGGCGAGACCAAGGGCACCGGGAAGTACACTGAATGCAACGAAGACGGCAGCGATGCTTTCAGTCCCGTTGTGGGTACGCTCTACGTCAAGAAGAGCGCCATGGTGGGCGGGAAGATCCCGCAGAAGCTCAAGGTAGTTATCACCGAAGAGGTGTAAGAAATTACTCGGGCGGGTAACCTGTCCCCCCAGCACCTCCCCGAGTAGTACTGCTGACCGGCGTAGCTCAAGAAAGAGCAGCGCTGATCCCCTAGACGGGCATCGAAGATGGTGCACGAATGGATACCGGACTTGAAATCCGGTGGTCTTTTGTCGTACTCGCCGGTCAGCTTTCAGTTTTCAGTAAGATGGTGTAGCTCAAGAAAGAGCAACGTTGTACCCTCTGACAGGGGCACGCAGATGTTGCACGGGCGACGGCTGGCCAGCAATGGTACGCAGCAATTCCTGTCGTAACCACCATCTCACTGAGGACTGCTGTAGCTCAAGAAAGAGCAGAACCGAAAGCACATCTAGTAGGGATAAGTCTCCAAGCCAGTCGGGCATCCGCAGCGGAAGAGCACCACGAACCCATGACTGTAAGTATGGTTATTTATCCGTGCAGGAATTCCCGAAGTACAAGGGCGGACCTAACACGGCATGCAGTCCTCAACAGGTCCACGTACCAACCGGACTACCAAGTCCGTAGCTCAATAGGTATCGTAGAGCACCTCGCAAGAGGAGATGTTGGCTAGGCGGTGTTCATTTAAAGTTTAGCGTAGCTCAAATGCCGGATCGAACCATGAGACCATCACTGGCTGTTAACGTGACAGTTACTGTGGTAACACAAGTACGATCACGTTCCTCCACGGGGATGTAGAGCACACGGGACAAAGGCCAACGACTATTAGCCTATAGGTCGGTTAATGTGGAACGTACCGAATGATGGCGAACCTCGAGTTCCTGAACCAAATGATGTTACCGTGGCAGGTAACCGCTAAAGTAATTGGGGCTACCATGTTGATTGACCAGTTCAAGAACGTGAAGAAGCAACTGGTTGATCTGGGGCTTCTCGTGAAAGACGGTGAAGAATACAAGCTCACGGATCTTGGTATAAGCATACCATTAGATCAATTGAACGATTTGCTGGGGCGGAGCAAGAAGCCCCGCAAGAAGAACACCACGTAGCTCAACGGATGTACCACAGAGGAGGGCTTGCAAAGCCCTTATCTCGCGTAGAGCGTCCTCGCAGTTTGATCCGATACTTCCAAGCCACGTGCCGCGAAGTTCGGGGATGCGATAGTAGATCCCTGTTCAATTCAGGGCGTGGTTTAGGTGGCGTAGCTCAAGGGTAGAGCACGAGGGGTGTACCTCGCGGGTGCAGGTTCAATTCCTGCCGTCACCGTTAGCTTTCCCCATACCTGATGAGGTTACTCCATGGTCGACCGCGCACTCACGCTGATTACGTTTCTCGGGATGCATTGGATGATCCTCATGGGCATCGCATCATACAACCATACGAGCGTCTGGCCGCTGATTGGAGCCGTAGTAGCATGGGAGACAATGTCGAGGCTGTTCAGCAAAGCTGTTGCACCGAGCAAGAGCCCAACGAAATAAGCATAGAGGAGCTTCGTGCGAAAGCAATACTCCTTGGGATTGGGTATCACCAGCTTAACGTCAGAAATCACAATAACGGGTTTTGTTGGTACTTATCGGGCCGCATGGCATTGCCTACTAAGAACGGGTGGATCGGGCGTGCAACTGAGCGAGAGCTTATCATCGATGCTATGAAGGCACTCTATGGGGTAGATGTATGAGCACCCTCGAAGAGCTTCGATGTAAGGTTACCCTTCTTGGTGTAAGCATATACAGAGACACAAGTAGAGGTAACGTAGGGCACTCTTGGTATATAGACGGAGACGAAAGAGTGCCGCTGCAAACTAAAAATGGCTGGGTGGGCCGCGAGACCGAGCGCGAGTTACTCGAGGACATTATTGAGGCTCTAACTAAGGAGCGCACATGAGTATGCTCTGCACGCTACTCAAAGTTGGGTGTATCGCCGCCGGTCTTACCTCACAGGTAACGGGGCGTGCGGAAGTCCAAGATGGAGATACGATCTATGTCAGTGGGCGAGCAGTTCGATTGGAAGGCGTGGACGCGGAAGAACTTTCCGAGCCTCACGGCATCAGAGCAAAGCTTGCTCTCCGACAAATTATCGGAGATCGAGAAGTCCATTGTGTCTTCGACGGATCCACAAGCTACCATCGCAGCGTGGGAAGATGCTATATCGGCGATGCGGAAATCAATCGCAGCATCATAGCTGCAGGCTGGGCGCTCGACTGCGCGAGGTATTCCCATGGACGATACGCCGAATACGAAACGTCCGAAGCCCGTCGTACCCTTATCCAAAAGCGATATTGCCGCCCTGAACAATGAGCAAGTCGTAGCCACAGCCATGCTGTTGGGGTGCGTGCTGCATCCTCTGCACATGTACCCTTACAAAGATATACATGGGGTGCATCACGTCGGCGAATATATCTACTATTGCATAGGCGATGGTGATTTCAGAAGCAGTAGGATCGGCTTTGCCGATGCATGTCGCGAGTACCTCAATGCGTTTTCCACCACCTGACCAACGGAGTTAATATGATCGATACCAAGAAAGTACGAATCGGTGATGTTTTGCTGGACGGCCGAGGCAATCGTGTCATTGCACTGAGACGCCAACGCAATAGCAAGTACCGAAGCGCAGGTATTATCTTCCGCGATATACTGTTCGGGTGGGAGACTTTTTACGCCACGGGAAATATCTCGGAACATTTCACCACGACCGAAGACAAGTATATCGTGTTCGGCGACAAATCCCGGCCGTACGACAACTACCGCCACGTCGCGTTGTTCACCCCGAACGGGAAGTTGTTCCGTATCATTGCTGGCTGCCAGAGGTTCAGCACCTTTGCTCAGGCCGAGCGCCACTGGGCGAAGCGCAAGCGCTGGGTGTCAGCGTACGAACGCCCCACGAAAAGCACTTCGGAGCACAACAAAAATCTGAACAAGGTGCGCCGCGAACGCGACAAGATGCTCAACAAATGGTCGCTGAGCTTCGTCAAGTCGGTGAGGAAGCATCAGGACAAGCTTCTGGCTTCTGCAAAGGCCGCCAAGGCCAAGGCCAAGAAGAAATCCAAGGCGTAACTATCGCAGGTAACGACCATGAGAAGTATCCAAGAGCGTCGTGACGAATTTCATATAGCGAAAGCGACGCTCTTGGGCGCAGTGTTCCATCGTGACTACGAATATTTCCTGTACGAGACAAGCTCGCGGCGCGGCCTTAGCCGTTCATACTTATCGCTAGCCGATGCAGCGCGGGGTTGGCTACACGAACACGGTCATGGTCTCGAAGGGTGGAGCGAACAACAATGACGTTGACGCGCACTAACACCTACTACCACGATCTGTACCGGAACAACATTCATTCTGCAGCAGACGTTGCACCGCCAAAGCATGTGCAGGATCACGTCATAGGGATAGCGCTTCTGCTGGGGTGCCAGATAACCTATGAGCCGTCGCGACACGGGTTTCCGAATTACTATTGGTACTCTCGAGAAGGTATCCACGGCGTGTGTTCTCAATACGAGGCGGCTGAACAGTGGCTTAAAGAAAACCATACTGAAGTCATCGACGCCGCATTGAAATCATACAGTTGCGCACTCACGCGCGACTAGCGAGTTCATGGAGACATTCAGTGCCAAAGAAAGTAACCCGGCAGGTAACTGAAGAGTTCTGCCCGTGGCCGTACACCACTCCCTATACCTACACTGTCACCGAGACAGTACAACCCGAGAGGAAGACAAAATGTCCAAAGGCATGCTCATCAAAGTCAAGCGGGATCTCGTTGTGGGAGCGGCTAAAACAACAATCCTCGAGACCGAAGAAGTCGCAACCCGTACGACCGAAGAAGTCGCGAAGCTCACGGAGAAGCTCTTCCACAACGGAGCCCGGCACGCCCGTGCAACAGAGTTGCTCCGCCTGACCGACATCGTGAACGACGAGGAAGTCCTCATGTCGCCGGAAAGCTTCTCGGCGATCAGCGATCATATACCCGAGAGGTAACCTCGTGGGTGAGGCCAAGCGGGAGCATGTTAAGGAGATCATCGCAAAAGCTGTCATGGCTGGCGCGGTGATTGAGCGCGGTAAATTCCACGACGTAGATAACCATAGACCCGTTTATAGTGCCGAGTTCTTTAAAGGCGTAAACGGTCGGTTTCGTGCTTTCGGCGAGACTGAGTACCAGTGTGCAGTTGAGTATCTCAAAGCGATAGGGATATCTTATGAGGCGCTCATCAAAGAGAGTGGACGAACTGGTCGACGCGAGGCGGCAAGACTACGTAAACGGCGACATGAGCGAAGCCGTGTACCGCGCATCACTTAAGGCCCTAGGGCTCGACAAAGATGATATCGCCCGTGAGCTTGACAACGCAGCGCATGAATGGACCGCGAAGAACAAGCCTCGCGAAGATACCCGCTATAAGAAGTCAATCGACTGGCTGGACGATTACCTAAAGAGGTAAGCTATGAGCAATGCAGACCACAACGACGAGTGGGCCGCCAAAGCAACACTCCTTGGGGTGGAGATCGAACACGATTACGTAGGGACGCGCCGCACACGCTTTAGTGTGATTTGCAGATCCAAAAAGGGAGATTATACTCGCGTGTACGGTTCGACACGCCGTCGCTGCATGCTGAACCTCCTTAAAGAAGTGCAGGCCGGGAGAGTTTACATTGTTCAATTGGATGGCGACAAAAATTATATCTTGGCACGAGGAACGCCGAAGAACTCACGAAGAGCGGGTGATAACACGAGCCGCCTTGCTCGGAGCGGTCTTCGTCCTTGAAGACATGGAGCCGCCGGACTGGGCGTTCGACGCCGGGAAAGAAGAACCGGCAATGTCTTACTACTCGGCTGCGCTCCCTGCGGGTAACGGTTGTGCAACAGGGCTAACCGTTTACGAGTGTGCGAGAAGCTACCTTTTCTTCATGGGGAAGACACGACCAGATGGTACCCTTCCTGACTAAATGGAATGAGCGTCGTAAAGAGCGGGTGATAGCCAAGGCGATGCTCTTGGGAATGCATGCGGAGTGGACGCCCTTTACGTTAAAATTTTGGATGATGTACGGCAGTAGAAGCGCGCTGGGTGACGAAGGCACGTTCGTTACAAATATTGGAGACGGCGACGAATACATTGTTGGTCGCACGCTCTATAAGTGTGCAAAGAAATACCTTAAAGCTATGGAGAAACTGAAATGAGCGCTTTGGCATTTGCTGCTTGGGGCAGCGTCGACATCGAAGCCCTAGAGCGTGTTCAGCGACGTATGTATCTTCGCCGTGTGCGTAAAGAGATCAAGCCGTTCGGGCTCCTGCTCCATGCGGGTGGGCAGTCCAAGAACCCGCACTACCAAGTACTCAATGACAGCCAGAAGCTCCTCTACACCGGGACGTCCTTCCGGGAGGCGTGCACTGAAGCGCTGAAGGTCGTCGACCCGAACTCGCAGCAAGAAAATGCTTCTTAGTGAGTTGTCGTACGTTAGACGCAACGTAGGTAACCCCTGCAGAAGCGGTAATATTTATCGTCGTGATAAAACAATAGAAGTATGGCACGACGAAGCGCGTGATATGTACGATCTTTATGTAAGACCAAACAACGAATTCGTATTCGGCGACAGATGGATTTGTCTAGCGCCGCTAGAAGCGCAATGTGTGCTGTATATGCTGCTGGAAAAATACCCGGAGAAGTAACATGGATAATCCTGCTTCTGCTTTTGTTGACGCTCAGAGCGTGGACTACGCGGCCGTGGCCAAGACTGTAGCGGGGATCAAGCCCCGCGCACTCACGCCGCCGCAGTTCGAAGATGTGGTCTCGCTCATCGAATGGATGCAGTCCGAATGCGTCGCCATGCACGAGTTCAACGCCAAGCGCACAGTTGAACTTGACGCGCGGGAGAAAGCGCTTGTGCAGCGGGAGAAAGACCTTCAAGTACGCATGCGTACTGTCAACGTGGCCAGCATGACGAAGGTCGCAGGGAGCCGGTTCTCACGTTACTTCCGGGGGTAACGATGCAGATCGCCGACATGGTGTTCAAACAATACAATCCTAAGTGGGATGGGTGGTATATCCAGACCAAGCTGGACCCCCCGAGGTGGGTTAATTTCTTTAAAAGTAAAAACAACCCCACTGGGGTGCATACTCAATACTTGTTGCTGATCTCTACTAAGATATGGGACAATCCTAACGACCGTCGTCAATCGGCTTTGATAGATCATACAAGCACTGAGGATGTTTTATTAGCCCAGTGCCTTCTCTACGATGCGTTGGAGAAGTACAAATGAACATCGCCACCCTTAAATATAAAACCGCCAACGCCTATTGGGAAAAATGCATAGTGGCCAGTGGTAACTACCGCAACATAGTTGTATTCAGGGCTACGCCGAACAACAATCGTAGATACCCGGACACCATGTATGAGATACATGCTGCCGGTAAAATACATCGGCGATTAGACCCAATGGCCGCCCAATGTCTCTTTCTCGAGATACTGGAGAAATACTAATGAGCGCTGTGCGTATGGTGGCTTACGGCGTGCTCGAGAATGTAAATTCGTACCCAAGGCACGCCGAAGGTGGCGAAGACCCTCTCGCCGAGAAGCGAAAAGAGCGGGATAGGATCCGCCGCATGGTGCGTGACGAGATCAGAGAATTCGACTTGCTTATTTTACCTGCGGTAGTCCAGAAGTTCGGCGGCCCGTTTCGTGCACGGCCGGATATGTTTATACTCTATGGCCCCGCGACCAAGTCGGACGTTAAAGGTGGGCTGGTAGCGCGTGGTGCAATAGCCCAAGGCTCTTTTAGAGAGTGTTGCATCAAAGCCGTTGAATTCATCGAACCATTTAATCAGGTGCTTTCTCCCCCTACCTCATCCGAGGGTTGACATGAAACTCAGCGAAGTGCAGTTGATACTGACTGCCAAACAAGAATACGACCGTACGAAAAAAGAGATCAAATATCTCAACAACTATAACCTCGACCTCAAGATATCCATCAGCAGCACAATGGACCTGTACACGAATGTGCAGCATCGAAATGCAACGCGTATCCGTGACGCTGTGCTGAACGCGCTACTGGAATACGAAAAAGAACTGGTCACCGAGCTAACATTGTTCGGCGTGACCGACTTCGAACACTGATCCCCGACGTCGCTGCGGGGTTATCCAGCGATAACTTAAGAGGCCACATGGCAAAGAAACGAACGAAGGCCCAGCGTCGCGCCGCCGCACTGGCGTCGTGGGCTCGCCGCAAGGCAGGTAGCGTGGCTGCCGCACCCACCAAGGGTGTGTACAGTCTCCCCCTGCTCAACACGCGCGAGGCCACCCACGGCGACTACGGCGTCAATGCTGGCATCTCTCAGGGCATCAAAGCGGTCTTCCATGGATCGCCCGAGTACTTGAGCAAACTCAATGCCAAGCAGAAGGAAAGCGCGGAATTGATCGCGACCAAGTTCGGTCGTATCGTCTCCGGCGATCCCAATCTCATCCAGCATTGGGAAGACCTCGCAGGCTACGCCACGTTGATCGTGGAAGACCTGCGAAATGCTGCGAACGCAGCGAAGAAGTAACTCTACGAGGTAACTATGGCCTACGCGCTCTGCCCGGATGAAGGGTTTCCACGAGTTTGGCGGTTCGTCCCCCAAGGAGTTTTGCCAGACGGCGTACTGTGTACCCTTGATCCGGTGCAGAACGTGCAGGTTATCGACAAGGATCTGTTCGACAAGCTGCCTGAATTCCCAGAGCGGCATCTGGTTTTGCGCACTCAGCGTTCGCAAATGTACGCACGCATCCGTGAAGGGTGCGTGTTCGCCGAATTAATTTAACTTCCACCCACGCATAAAAGATGGAGCATCAACATGCGTTTTTCTGACCTCGAGAATGTACTCGTCGACAACATCGAATGCGGCATCAGCACCGAGTTGAAGTCCTCGCCGGGCCGTGGCAAGTCGGAGTTCGTTCGCGATCTTCGTGCCAAGCTGTCCAAGCGCGACGGCATCGAATGGGGCATGGCGACCTGTTTCCTCGCCACCATGACACCATCGGACCTGATGGGCTACATGGTCCCCACCAAGCTGGAGAACGGTTCGCTGGCGAGCGTGTTCACCATCCCGCCGTGGATGATGACGTCCCCCACGCCGGAATTCCCGAAGGGCCAGCACATCAACGAGTTCAAGCGCGGCATCGTGTTTCTGGACGAGTTCGGTCAGGGCGACGGCGACACCAAGAAGGCGGCGGCGGAGTTGTTCTTGAACCGCCAGATCGGCCCGCATCGGCTTCATGACGGCATCGCGGTGATCGCCGCGTCCAACGGCAAGGGCGACCGCTCTGGTGTGACGAAGGACTTCGACTTCGTTATCAACCGCCGCATGGAGTTGGAGATCACGGACGACCTGCAGTCGTGGATCGACTGGGCGACCCATGCCAACGTCATGCCGCTCAGCATCGCGTTCGCTCAGCAGAACCCGCAGATCGTGTTTTCGGCCGGTGTGCCCGACAAGCAGGGTCCGTGGACGACGCCGCGTTCGCTGGTGATGGCGGATCGCCTGTTGCAGCAGAAAGCCAAGCGCAACAACGAAGAGATCCCGACCGATCCGGCCACCGTCGAAGCGCTGAACGGCATCATGGGTGCCGGTGCGGCGCAGTACTTTGCGTTCGTCAAGCTCGAACTCGAAATGCCGAAGTACGAAGAGATCATCAAGGCGCCGACGAAGTGCCGGGTGCCGACGAAGCCGGATGCACAGATGCTCGTGGCCTACAATCTCGCACATCGGGTGCAGATGAAGGACGCTGGCGCTGTGGTCGAGTACATGGAGCGCATGCCGAAGGAATTCGCCGTGACGTTCGCCACCACCGCGTGCAAGAAGCAGCCTGCGCTGGTGAACACCCCCGCGTTCAGTGCTTGGGCGAAGCAGAACTCGTCGCTGATGGCGGCGATTGCGACCCCGAACCGCTGACCCTGTTACGACGTAGCTCAACTAGCGAGGGTAACGACCTCGTAGAGCAGCGGGCCATACCTAAGAGGATGGTGTTCGAAGATGCAGGCTGATCCTGCCGTCGTAATTACTTCTGGAGGTAACAATGCAAGAGATCAAAATCACTCTTCGAGTGGACTTCGATAGCGCCAACAAGAAAACCAAAGAGCCTATCATGTTGAACCTTGCTCGAGTAGCGGCCCGCGAGCTTATCACCAACGCGATGATGATAAGCGACCAGCGCAAGCCGCAGATCGCCCTTGAGTGTGGTGACTTCTTCGCCACCAGTGAGCAGATCGAGCTTTTCGGTCAGGGCGAAGACGATGCCTTCAAGGGAGAAGATGACGGGGGTAACTGATGCCCTTTCTTGACATGGATATAGGGTTCGGTGGCTACTGGGATGGAGTGCTTTACTTCTTTGAACCGATACCCGGTAAATGGGGTGGGGTCTTCTACCCAACAAAAACGTTCTCGGAGAGCCACTTTAGTAGCTTCGCCATACAATTTTTCGGGCGTCGAGAAGGGAGCACTCTCAGGGAAGACTATATAAACTACGTGCTTCTCAGTACCCGCACTGCAGGTATGGAAAATCGGTTAGAGTATGTTAGTTCAATCCCCGACCCGCTAACAGCAACGTGCATCGTTTACGAATTCATAGCGAGACACCAAGATGGCGAGAGCTAAAAAGTACGGGCTATCAACTACGATTGGCACGGAGTATCTTCCGCCAAAACTTAATCTCGGCGAGCAGGACATGACCCGTACTGTGGGCGCTGTTACGCATCATCGCTACGGTATAATGCTGGACACCGATAAGCTTCTTTATTGGGAGAACAGCAACAGTCCTAAAGAAGGGGCGTTCTTCTACCACGTAGGTGGAAACGGTCGTTTCTTGCCGGACCTTCTTACTCTCAAATGCGTAGTCATGCAGGAGCTAGCAGATCATGGGATTACCGTCCCCGATACCACTTCTGGGGTTTCCTCATGAGACGCTCTATGGGGATGGCCAGCTTTACGAATGCAGGCACAAACATAAAACTTTCTTTGTGGAAAAGTACCGTGACGGCGAACCAGTTGGTAGTTTCGATTTGTTTGTGCAGCCCGACCGAGTAACCTACACCTACGATAACTTACTTCTTGTGGTAACAAAAATCCACGAACTCATAAAGGAGATCGACAATGCCGATGACCATCGTCAAGCTGACCCCGGCGCAGGAGAAAATGTGGAGCGACACGCGGAGTGCTCTCCTCTGGCACGCTCCGGCCTTCTCCCATATCTTCTACACACTGCTGCAAAACACGGGGAACAAGGATCAGGCAGTGTTCACGACGGACGTTCCGATTGCGGCGACGGACGGAGCAAACCTGATCCTCAACCCTGATGGGTTCTTCAAGATGAACCTGATGGAGCGTGTGTTCGTAGCATCGCACGAGATCATGCACTGCATCTTGAACCATATGATCCTCGGGAAGCAGATGGCTACCCGTGGCAAGGTGCCGTACAACGACGGCAAGACGCTCGACTACGACCATCACCAGATGAACCTCGCGATGGACTATGTCATCAACGCGATCCTGCTGGAGAGCAAGCTCGGCTCGATGCCGAAGGATAGCAGCGGCAAGCAGATCGGATACTACGATCCGGCTATTGCTACTTCGAAGGATGACTTCTTGTCGATCTATCGGAAGATCTACAAGAAGCCGCCGCAGAACAACCAGACCGGCTTCGACGAACATCTTGATCCGGGTACCTCGACAGGTAAGGATGCGCAGAGCGCGTGTAACGAGCGAAACCAAGCGCAGTGGGACACTGAGATCCAGTCCGGCATGGCGGCAGCGAAAGCCATGGGCAAGCTCCCTGCGAACATCGAACGCGCACTCACTGACGTTCTTGAGCCCAAGGTGGACTGGCGCGAAAAAATTCAGGCGCTGTTCGCGAGGAAGATCGGTAGCGGTTCTTTCGATTGGCGTCGTCCCGACCGCCGCCTCATCACTCGCGATATTTATGCGCCCGGTCGTTCCGGCTTCGGCGCGGGTACCGTGGTTGTGGGTATCGACACCTCCGGTTCGATTGGCCCCACCGAGTTGGACATGTTCATGGCCGAGATGAGCGGCATCCTCGAGGATGTGCGGCCCAAGCGGCTGGTCATCATGTGGTGTGACGCAGCCATCGGACGTGTCGACGAATGCGAAGATGCATCCGATCTGATGAACATCCGCGCCAAGGGCGCACCGGGCGGCGGCGGTACGAGCTTTATCCCCGTGTTCGAAGAGATCGCGAAATTGGGTTTACAGCCCGAGGCGCTCGTGTATCTTACTGACGGCATGGGCAGCTTCCCCGACAAGGAGCCTGCTTACCCGGTGATTTGGGGCAATATCTATCCGTCGTCGAAATACCCCTTCGGTGACGTGGTGGATATCCCAGTGCAGTCGGCCTGAGAGGAGTTCAATCCCCGGCATCCGTGGTGGCAACGGGCTAGCGAGCAGCGGCGAGGGTTTGTACATTTACCTCGTGTCGAGCCTTGGCGCTACAAGACACGGTTCTGGTCCTCTCAAGGCCATGTAGTAGGCGCAACCAGTGAAACTGTGTAAGCCACCAATTTTTTCCACCCAAAGGAAAGTAAAATGCCAGTCGCGACTAGGCTCCAGATACAGGGCATGCGCCACGCTATCAATACGCTCTTCAATCGTATGTCGGCGATCATCCCTGACCCCGAACTCACCCACGAAGAAATCACTGAGATCTGGGCTCCCAAAGAGCATCACGAACTTCTCAGGACTGCTGCAGACATCGCCTACGCCACGCCCATAAGTCGAGGCGTATCGCTACGAGTGCCCTTCGCCATCGGCGGGGTGAATTCCCCGAGTGTCGATATCAAGCTCACAAACGGCAAGGGACGCACCGCACCGCTGGTGCCCCGTCTCCCCGTGTGGCAGGAGGCAGCGAGCCCAGACGCCTCAGATAGGCTCTCTAGCTGGCTTGACAAACGTCTAGAGGTCGGCCGCCAATTCGGACTGGTCAAACATGTGTTCGATGTTTTGACAACGCATTTCCAGACCGGGGCACAGGTGCGGTACGTGTGGCCGAGCGTCCTTCTTCTGGCCCGCAATGCTCCCATCGAACAGTTCGACCTCGAGGACGGCCGCAAGAAAATCCAGTTCGCTGAACTGTGCGACGCATGGGCGAAGAAACATGCCGAATTTCGGCAGGTGGGTCACCCCAAGCTGTCACTGGAGTTCAGGAAGGCGCTGCAGGAGACAGGAGCGGTCATCACCGCAGCGTCGATGCTGACCGATGAGCATGTCGACGCTGCAAACAGGTTACCTCGGGAGGTAGAGCTTTCAGTGTCGCCCGACGATACGTTCCCGTTCGACGGGGCCAACATCCCCCGCATGTAAACGAAAGAAGGCCGGGGGATTGCTCCACACCGGCCTTCAACTCCCACCCAAGGAGCGCTTTGCAGCAAAGAGAATATAGGATGCCCCGCTCGTTTAGGCAACAATGGAAATTGGAAGTCGGCTGCCTCGTCTACCTTAGATCGGGCTCGTGCCGCATGGTGGTGACCAACGTAACCCCTGACTACGTTGAGGTTGTCTGGCAGCACTATGACACCAAACAAGTCTTCCGGGAGAACGTCCCGGTGGGCGCTGTAAATGTCTGTGGCCCGGCACCAGACGCAACCGACGAAAAAGAGGAGAAGTAAAATGGGATGCGATATCCATCCGATACTTGAGCGCAAGTTCAGGTTCGATGACGGCAGCGAAAAATGGGTCGGACTACACTCGTTCGAATTCACGATGGCGTATGCGCGCAAAACAGTCGACGGTGTAAGTATTATGGCCCCCAACGGGTACTGCTCTCGCCCCGCGTTTGACCACCGTAACTACTTGCGTTTCGCTGCGCTAGCTGGTGTTCGCGGTGATGGTCCAGAGCCCAAGGGTCTACCCGAGGATGCATCTGATCTTGCTCGTATGGAGACCGAAAAATACGGCAGCGACGGGCACTCTCATTCGTGGTGTTCGCTCAAAGAAGCGCTGGAGATTTGTCTGGCCACGGAGAGCGATAGCGCTACTGTATTCTTCCATGAAGAAGACGCCCGCAAGAAAGACCCGTTCGGTTATTATTTCGGGCTTGCTTATTACGGCGACGAAGACGACAAAGACAACAGCCTCGATAACTACCGCCTCGTGTTTTACTTCGACAACTGAGGGTATCATGGCAAAGAAAATCATTCACTATGATCGCGAGAAAGCTGGCGCGCTTCATTGCGATAATCCCCGGTGCGGCTTCGATCTCCCCAGTGGGCCGTTCAGTGAAAAACTGATTGGCACACCGTGCCCCAAATGCGATAGCAATATGCTGACGCGCTCCGACTACGAAGCCATGATAAAGATCTTCGGATGGATCGACTGGGCAAACAAGTGGTTCGGATGGCTTGGAACAGAGAACCCCCGCGACCCGTCTCTAAGGCAGGGGGTCAGCATTCAGCATCATGCTGGCAAGACCACGATCAAATGTGAGTAGGACCATGACACAGTATCTACATCACACGTCTACCGATACCGACGTCGACCCCGAAAAAGTTGACGTTGCGGTGTACGGGCACCATCAAAGTCTGGTACGTATGGGCCGTCTCCCCGCACCTAACAAGAGGATGTGGGCTTTTGAAAGCCGAGAGGGCCGAGACCTGTTTGTAAAGCATGTCAACGAAGGCAAGCTGAGAAAGTAGATCGTGGAATACATCAAGATAGATTTCGAGACGTACTACGACAAAGAGTACTCTCTCAAAAAAATGACGCCGGTGGAGTACATCCTCGACCCGCGTTTCGAAGTCATCATGATGAGCGTCAAACGTAAAGGGCGCGCGCCGTTTTACCTCGAAGGTAACCAGATCAAACAGTTCTTTAGTATCCTAAACCCCGAAGAAACTGTTTTGATCTCGCACAATGCATTGTTCGATATGTGCGTTGTGGCTTGGCACTACAATTTTATCCCCAAGCTGTTCTCGTGCACGATGAGTATCTCGCGCGCCTGCATCGGCTCCAAGCTGCGCAGCGTGTCGCTGGAGAGCGTTGCTGCTTACTTGGGCCTCGGCGTCAAGGGCCACGCCGTTAAGAACATGATGGGGCTTCGCGCTGCCGACATCAAAGCGATGGGAAAGTGGGTTGAGTACGTCGACTACTGTAACAACGACAGCGTACTGTGCGAGGGGATTTGGGAGCACTTCGTCCCCACCGGGATATTCCCTGCAAGCGAATTGGTAGTGCTGGACACGATATTGCGGGCGGCAATCCTCCCGCAGTTCGTGTTGGACGGCGCGGCCTTGGCATTGCACCATCAGAACATCGTACAGGACAAAGACAATCTTCTTAACGCCGCCGGATTGTTTTTCGACGCCAACGGTAAATGCAAAGAGATCATGAGTAATCCGAAGTTCGCGGAGTTACTCCAAGGTGTGGGCGTCGAACCGCCCATGAAAACATCGCCGACAACAGGGCGAGAAACTTACGCCTTCTCCAAAGCGGACCAAGAGTTCACCGATCTGGAAGAACATCCAGACCCGAGAGTGCAGACGCTTGTAGCGGCGCGGCTGGGCCTCAAATCAACCATCGAGGAAACACGATGCGAGCGAATGAAAAGTATAAGTATGCTATCTTGGCCGCTGGCATTCTTGCAGCGGTATGGACTGGTACACTCCTTTTCCTCACTTATGCCCATGCCCCTACGGTTCTCCGGTGCTCATACGCACCGAATGAGCGGCGACTGGAAGTTAAATGTACAAAACTTTCCGGCGCGCGCACTCATCAACCACCTAAAGCGGGCGCTCCGGGCTCGTAGCGGATACACAGTTCTTAACATCGATAGCTCCCAGATTGAAGCACGTATCGTTGCGTGGCTCTGCGGAGAGGTTGATCTTCTCGACCAGTTCGCGAGGGGACTAGATCCTTACAAGCTGTTCGCTGCTAAAGTGTTTGGTATCGATCCATCGCAGGTAACCACCGAACAAAGGTTCTTGGGTAAGACTTCGATCTTGGGTCTAGGGTTCGGCCTCGGGTGGATGAAGTTTAAAGCCCAAGTGCGGGTGAAATCACTCGAGGCGTTGAAGATATCCGGCAAGGGCAGCGAGATCCTGCTTTCAGATGAAGAGAGCATGAACATCGTAAACACTTACCGGGCCACATTCAAAGGCGTACCCAATGTTTGGAAAGCACTCAACAATGCCATCAGCATCCTCGCTGGTAACGGTGGCCAGTATAGTGGTTATCAGTATAGTATTGGCCCATGCGTTTTTGAAAAAGGCCGTATATCGCTCCCCAACGGTCTGTACCTCCACTACCATAACCTCCGGCACACACCGGATGGGTGGGTTTACGATTACGGTAAAATCACCAAGCGCCTTTACGGTGGAGCACTGCTCGAAAACATTGTTCAGGCATTGGCGCGTATCATCGTCATGGACGCTGCGGTCCGCATCAGAAAGCAAATAGACCCGCTTGGCATCAGTCTTGCATTACAAGTTCATGACGCACTTGCATATGTAGTGCCCGACAACCTTGTAGACACAGTACAGCCTATCATGATGCAGGAAATGAACAGAGAAGTCTCTTGGGCACCGGGCTTGGTGCTGGCCGCCGAAGCCCACAAGGGACCATCTTACGGAGAGTGCAAGTGAGCATTTTTAACCGAAACCATCTTGGGATCGCACAAAGCAACCAAGTGCAGCAAGAACGCGACGACGAATATTGGCAAGCGCTGACACAAGCCAAACTCGAGCATGCTCAGCGTATGCTAGTCGGCGGCGCAGGCGGTTATGCTGGACCAGTGCAGTCCGTGGTGCACACGGCGCACCAACCATCTGACCGCGAGTGCATCACGATGCGTATGCGGTGGGATAGCGTCAATCTGGGGAGCCTAAAGCACCTTCACACTGTACGGTTACCTGACAAAGTAATTGTACTCGTGGTCAACAAAGACAATCAGCACACGGTAATCGAAGATAGCACGGACCTTTTCCCGAGCGACACTTTGATTACGCAGCTACGAATGATCGCGGGGTAACATGGGTTTTTTCAGGGAATTATTTGGTAGAAACTCGCTCGTGCAACTCAAGAGAGACTTCCACCGAAGAGACGCAACAGAAGCAGCCATCGTCGCCCGCATGCGGTGGAAGCCTACCCCCGACGATAGCTTCGCGGTTGTTCCGTTTAAGTTTATCCATGCGCACGAAAGCACCGATTGTTACTGGGTGATCGTTGGCATTGAAGGTAGAGACCCCGTCGTCATAAAAGACGACAAGGACTTATTCCCGAGTGATCTTCTCGTGACGCAACTGAGGCTACTGGAGAAACAATGAAACAGTCCTATATCGTAATCCTACCCGTCACACGCACTGGTAAATATAAAGTTTGTGCATCGCGGGTCGGCAACAAAAACGGCTTTTATGAAGTCGCCGAATGCCCTAACGAGGTCACGGCGAACTTGTTGAGAAAGGCGCTGGAAGCATACAACAGCACCTTGCCGGACAATGCAGAAGTGGTCAGGGCAGCATGAGAGTGACCGTGGATATTACAAGCGGAGCGGGCAGCGAAGTCCATGTTGTGGGCGTCAGGCTGACAACGAAAGCGGGAGCCGAACGGCTGTGCAAGGCTATCACCGAGGCGGCAGCCATGGTATGGCCAGAAGATACTTCCAAGCCCTCCAAAGAGAAATCGAGGCTTACACGTGGCGCTGGTAACGACAAGAAATAACGGGCTTGTTGGGCATAAGAAGCCCTTCACGTGGAGCTACTCCCGTATGAAGAACTTCGAGGTGTGCCCCAAGCGCCACTACGAAGTCGACATCGAGAAGAAGTTCAAGGACGACAGCGCCGAGGCTCTGCTGTGGGGCAACGCCGTACACGAAGCGCTCGCTAAACGTTGCGACACGCAGCGCGTCCCTCTGCCGCCAGAAATGGCGATGTACGAGCATTGGGCCGTCGCAGCGTTGAAGAACGCCGAGCACGGCACGGTGATGGTCGAGCAGAACCTCGCCCTCAAGGAAGATTTTACCTCGTGTGGTTACTTCGATAACGGCGTCTGGTACCGCGCGAAAGGAGATTTGATTAAGATCATCCACAATGTGGCGCTTATTATAGACTGGAAGACCGGCAAGATACTCGAGGACAGCCAGCAGTTGGCGCTCAGCGCCGCCTGTGTGTTTGCCAAATTCCCAGATGTGCAAGCAGTACGCTGCAGCTTCGTGTGGCTCAAAGAGGACGCCGAGAGCAGCGAGACTTTTTATCGTACTGACATGCCCCGTATGTGGCGTGGTGTATGGCCGCGTATCGAGGCCCTCAAGAACGCCTACGAGAACACGAACTACCCACCCAACCCGTCGAGGATGTGCAGATCATGGTGCCCCGTAACAAGTTGTCCCCACCACGGGAAGAGTTTCTAGTCCCCGACGAAACTGAAATCCAAGTCCAGATCAATACCAAGACAAAGGCAGAGATGAGGACAGGGCGCGCGAAAATCGCGGAGGCATGGGCGGTAAACAACACAGAGACTGGTCTTATTTTTCTTAGTAAGCGCTACGGCAACGGGAATTTTATTTTCGAAGCCGACCGTATAAAGACGTCGTGGTGCACGTGGGACATTGTACTCGATGTAAGCGAGCGACCCATTAATCCGGCGTACGAACCAAAGCTAGTCCTATCTCATCGCGAGCCCTCTGAGGTGTTCATAAGTCAGTTTCTATTGACTAAGATAATCATGGTGTGCGGATGACAGTTCGTGGACGAGAAGCGCAGATGGAGAAAGGCGGCTGGAAATGGCACTGCCAAGCTCGCGATAAAGTGTGGGTCGCACTCGATGTAGGAGAGCGGAAGCTTCGTATAGATCATGATTTAACCCTCAAAGGCTTCGAAACCCACACCAGTTACGAGTACGACCCAGACAGGGTAGAGTACTTAGCAGTGTTCAGTTTGTACGGTTCGACAACCCGTCTTCCGTTGTTCACGCACACCGAACCCATTTTGCAGTTTCCGAGTGAAGAACTAGCGGCGAAGATCGCTTTGGTGGCAGGCTAATGCGCCTCGACGCCATACCCAACAAGAACTATGGGCACAACGAACGTACACCGGTACCGTCTCCGCATCTACCTGTTGAGGTGGTAGCACTGCTCAACTCAAAAGAATGCATGTGGATGGTAGATATCTATCCAGATTACTTCGACAATAAGTGGTACATTGAGGCCACGATAGGCACCGCAGAAGGCACAGTCAAAATTAAAGACGACGCACTCGAGTTTCCTAGCGAAGAGTTTATAACGAAGCTTACGATGGTGACCGGCAAATGACTATTTACCCGAAGCCGCCTACCAACCATTGCACTATGCTGGACTACAGAGAACCGTGGCTTGGTGACATCGCGATCTTAATGCGCCCGGATGTATTTTCTAACGACTACGACTTGTTCAGCGGACTTAATGGCATTCTCGACAACCACCTTCGTAAGCTCGGGGTGAATAACAAATGCAAGGCAGCATCAGTGCCAATCAGGATCAATAATTTGGGGTACGAAGTCCATACAAAAGTAATTACCCATGAAGGTAATTTCGTTCATGTGGACAAAGCCGAAGAGTATCCCTCTCCTGAACTTGACGCAAAAATACTAATGGTGTGCGGATGAGTACGACGCCCGAGGGAAAAGTAAAACGTGACGTGAAGCGGGTACTCGCCAAATATAATCCGCTTTATGAATTCTGGCCGGTACCAAATGTCTATGGCGCTTCGTCACTCGACTGTATAGTATGTTTCCGTGGAGTGTTTATATCCATCGAAACAAAAGCATCTGGAAAGAAGCCTACTCCGCGACAAGATTTCATGATTGAAAAAATGGCGCGGGCGGGTGGTATTGTGCTGGTGATCGATGGACCCGAGGGCCTGTCCCAGTTGGAAGAGCTATTAGAACATGTTGCAAACAGTCGTAAGCCCGAAACACAAGCTAGTTGGCGTCCCGGTCATCCCGGAAGTCTTGGGGCTATTCCCTAACGCACAGCGTCATCAGTTCGATGGCGTGGACATGGTGTTGGTGCCGCACGAGGAAACAGAAGTGTTTCTCCTGCGCAAGCTCGGCTTTGACGTGCCGTCGCCAATCCTCACGCAATACGATTTCCCGCATCAGCCGGGGAAGCCGCCCTTTGATGTTCAGAAGCGTACCTGTGCCATGCTCACCATGGCGGAGAGAGCCTATGTCCTTAACGGCATGGGCACGGGCAAAACCAAATGCGTGTTGTGGGCGTGGGATTACCTGCGGCGGGTAAACCGTATCGGTAAGCTGTTGGTGGTCGCGCCGCTATCGACGCTCAAGTTTACGTGGCAGCGAGAACTGTTCGAGCTATTCCCCAACACCAAGAGCGCCGTTCTCCATGGCAGCAAGAAGCAGCGCATCGCCGCGCTCAATGATCCTAGCGTCGAGGTATTCATCATCAACCATGACGGCGTTAAAGTCATCGAGGACGAGTTAAAGAACCACCCCGATATTAATGCCATCGCTATCGACGAACTCGCGGTGTATCGCAACAAGTCGGACCGCACCAAGGCGATGAAGAAAATCGCCCATGGCATGAAATGGGTGTGGGGGCTCAGTGGCGCTCCGATGCCGCGTGAACCCACTGACGTGTTTCATCAGGCTGGTATCGTCACCCCCGACCGGGTGCCGAAGTACTTCTCGCATTTCCGTGACAGCCTCATGTACAAGATCAACGGGTTTAAATACCTCCCGAAAGACGACGCGGTGGAGCGGGCGTACGCCGTGATGCAGCCTGCTGTGCGGTTCACCATCGATGAAGTGGTAGAGCTTCCTGAATGCATCGAACGATTTGTCGATGTGGAGTTGGGGAAACTCCAGCAAAAAGTTTACAAGGATTTGATGCTCTATTGTCAGAGCAATCTATCCAATGGTCAGGTTTCAGCGGCGAACGCTGGCGCTGTTATGAACAAGCTCATGCAGGTAAGCTTGGGTTGGGTTTATAACGGCGACGGGGTAGCTATCCCGTTGGACAACCAAAACCGCATCGATGCACTCTTGGATGGCATCGCAAGCACTGACCGCAAGGTTCTGGTGTTTGTACCTTTCAAGCATGCTCTTGCTGGTATCAGTGAAGCGCTCACCAAGGAGGGTATCGAGCATGCTGTGGTTTCCGGTGACACTCCTGCTAACGAGCGTAATAGTGTGTTTAATTTATTTCAGAACACCGGAAAATACAAAGTTCTTCTGGCCCATCCTCAGTGTCTCGCTCACGGGATTACTCTTACTGCTGCTGATACTATCATTTGGTTTGCACCTGTAGTCTCTCTAGAGATCTACGATCAGGCGAACCACCGCATCAAGCGTGTAGGACAGAAGAACAAGCAACAAATCTGGCACCTGCAGAGCACCGCTGTAGAACGTAAAATATATAAATCACTCCAGATGCATCAGGATATCCAGAACAGCTTCCTTAAAATGTTTGAGGACACAAATGAGCCATGGTGAAGATATCACCCCCAAACTATACGGGGTGAAATTCGGATTTAGAGACGAGAGATATTATCCGCGCGATGCCAGTGGTAGATGGGTAGAATGCATACACTTCGTAGTTGACACTTGGCATGTCGGTCGCGTCCTCGCTTCGAACTACCCACATATGTCTAGCTACAACGGGTTTATGCTCAGCATTCACAAACACCCTCCGGTGCGAGATTACTATAGAGATCCGCGTGAGGCGGTCCGGCCTCTAGCGCCGATCAAGAAGTGGAATTTCGACGGACTAGACCCACTAACTATTGTGGCGCTCATTGAGGACTGGAAATCTAAAACGCCTCTAATATCTCTTGTCGCCGACGAAGCGGCAGTGCTATCCTTGCCCTCTTAACGGAGATCGAAAATGACCGACGCGCCCACCCAAGCGCCCCCACGAGAAAATATCGAACTCCGCGTCGATCAGTATGTTCGGCTTCGCGATATGAAAGCCGAGATCGCGGAACGCCACAAAGAAGAACTTCGGGGCATCAACGAGGCCATGTCGCTTCTCGAGGAAATTTTCCTCCGCGAAATGTCGAGCCTCAGTGTCAGCAGCCTCAAGACCAATGCGGGTACGGTGAGCCAGAAGCGCAAGGAAAGCGCGGCCCTCGCCGACCCCGATGCATTCTGGACCCATGTCGTGGTGTCCGGGAATTTCGATCTGGTCGACAAGAAGGCCAACGTTACGGCCGTCCGAGACTACATCGAGCAAAATGGTGTCGCGCCTCCGGGTGTCAACTGGACTAGCGTGAACATCGCGAGCGTGCGCCGATCCTAATTACCTGTTCGGGTAACCTGAATTAAATCTCTTGGAGAGTTGGAGACTAAGATGAACGCTGTTGTTCAAGCTACGATTAGCGGCCAAGTGTCGAACCGCTTCGCCCCGGTGGCCGGTCAGGAGGTCTCGAACGATCTCGCTGGCGGCATCACTGGCGGCTACGGCCTCATTGGGTACCGAGGCAAGGTCTGGTCGATCCGCCACAAAGGCGTCGAACAGCAGTTGATGCGAGACGACGGTGACGGCCCGCGCGGCAGCATCGACGTTGTGATCCTCAAGGCCAACCCGCACCTGTCGAAGAACTGGTATGAGGGCGGCTTCGTGGAAGGCTCGAACGCTCCCCCCGATTGTTCGTCGGCGAACGGCGTCTACCCTGATGCCAACGTCCCCAAGAAACAGAACAACGTCTGCCTCACTTGCCCGAAGAACGCGTGGGGCAGCGCCACCGGAGGCTCTGGCAAAGGCAAGGCGTGCGGCGACCATCGTCGTATGGCGGTCGTGCCGCTGGCGGACATCGAGAACAAGGTGTTCGGCGGACCGTTACTGTTGCGTTGCCCGGCGGCGTCCCTGCAGGATCTGGCAGCTTTCTCCGGCAAACTCGGTCAGTTGGGCTACCCGTACTACGCGGTCGGCATCAAGATCGGGTTCGACCCCACGGAGAGCTTCCCGAAGTTCACGTTCAGCGCGCTCCGCCCCTTGACAGACGAGGAAGCTGACAAGGTGATCGAACACCAGAAAAGCGACGCCCTCAACCGGGTTATCGCGGATGTGGTGGACCCGGCCGTCGCAGCGGCGGCAGCGGCTCCGGCCGTTACAGACCAGTCGGTGGCCAACCTTCCGCCGCGTAACACCCCCGAGCAGACGGCCCAGCCAGCCCCGCAGCCCGCTCCTCAGCCTGTCCAGCAAGTTCAGCCCGCGCCGGTCCAGCAGGCTCCCCAGACGGCTCCTGTGGCCTCCGCAGGTGGGTTTGGGGCGGCGGCTCCCGTTACGGCGGCTCAACCCGCTCCGGTCGCCCAGACGGCTCAGCCGGTGCAGCAGACCGCCCCCACGGCACCGCCGCCGATCCAGCAGGAGACGCAGCAAGCCGCTCCAGCACCGGCCCCGCAGCCCGCTCCGGTTCAACAGGCGGCTCCAGCCATGACGGGCTTTGGCCCCACCACGGCGGCTCCTGCGGCCCAACAGTCGTTCCCCGACGCAGCGAACGGTATGGCCCCGGTGGACGGCGCGGTGACGACGGCCTTCGAAACGTCGCTGGACGACCGGCTTAAGAACCTTCTGGGCTAAAACTCCAAGAGCACTACGGGTGGTCGGGGCAGTCCCGGCCACCAGCACGACGGGAAAAATAGAAGTGCTCGATCAAGCAAAAGAATATCTCGCCCGTGTAGTCCCTTGGCCTGATCCGGGGCAGCAGGCGTTCATCAATATTCATTGGACCTTCGAACCAAAAACTCCCACCAAAGACGGGAAGCCACCTTGGACCGGTCGTGCCTGCGCCTCGATGGAGGAAGCGGTGCGCGCGCTGACGTTCGCCATGAAGTCCGCCGACACCAAAGACATCTACGTGTGTATGTCTTCTCAGGCGTCGTACATCGAACGCAGGTCTAGAAAGAATTTCACGTACAAGCAGGCGGTGCGCTCACAGGAGAACGCCGTAACGCTCAAGAGTTTCTACATCGATATCGACGTCAAGGAAGGCCCCAAGGGATACGGCACCGTCGACGAATGCGTGGAAGCTCTGGCGAAGTTCATCAAAGACAGCGGCATGCCGAAGCCAAGCATAGTCGTGCACAGCGGCGGCGGCTTCCACGTCTACTGGGTCGTTAGCCGCGCACTCACGCCGGACGAGTGGCGACCTTATGCTATCGGTCTCGCCGAAGCGACGAAGCACTACGGCCTCAAGTGCGACACCGGCTGCACCATCGATAGCGCACGAATTCTCCGTATCCCGGATACCTTCAACCGCAAACAGAGCACCCCCCGCCATGTCGCTATTGTTGGGCCACGCACTGATTTCGATTATGCTTTCGAGCGCGTTGTGGCTCCTCTGGAGAAGTTTAAGGGACGAACATCATCGACGGTACACGGGATCGATCTTGCACTCTTTCCACGTCGAGCCCCACTACCAGCAGGAGGTGAGCTTGGGGCAAACCTCGATAATTTGTTCCCAACTGTTGATCTGGATGGTGTTCTGCCTGCATGTGCTTTTCTTGCTAGTGCAGTGCTTAATGGAGGCGTGGATCTAGACAACCCGCTGTGGAATTTGACGACGCTCATCAGCACGTTCACCAAGGGTGGCCGCGCCGATGCACATCGCATGGGGAACAAACATGCCGGATACACAAAAGAGAGCACCGACGATTTCTTCGACCGAAAAACTCGAGAACGAGACGAGAAAGGTCTTGGCTGGCCTAGCTGCTCTACCATTTCTGCTTCGGGAGCGAAAGCTTGTGCGACTTGTCCGCTTATGGCGCAAGGAAAGTCACCGCTTAACTTTGAACAACGAACGCCTCCAACGCCAGCGGGACCAAGCAATAGTGGATCGCCAAGCTCCAATGGAGGCGTACAAGGAGCACATGCTCAGGGTGGTGGCCAACAAAATGGCGCGCAAGGGGTCGCACCTGTAGTATCAACAATAGCTGGTTTCACCGTTCAACCATCACAAGTTGGAACGCAGGCACCGGACATGCCTCCGGGCTACTCGCGCGATCAGCGTGGTATCGTGAGCAGGTTGATAATTGATCCGGGTGGGACTGGCATCACGTCGCTCCAGCCGGTGAGCGACTACCCCATGATGAACGCGTGGATCGAGAAACGCAGCAACAGCGAATTCGTTCTTCACTACGACAGCATCGTGGAGCGCGCCAAAGTTACTCAGATCGATTTACCTCTCGAGGTAATCGCATCGAACGAGATGCGTAAATATTTGCAGTCGCAAGGTTTCATGCTGGCGCAAAGCGATAAATCATCAGGAGACTTTTTCGTGTCTTGGGTCAAGCAACTACAGAAAGCCAAGGACGCAGTGACCTCTGCACCTTTTGGATGGAGCGAGAAAAATGGAAAAACCGAGGGCTTCATTTATGCAGGGCAGCTTTGGACCCCGCACGGCACTACTCCTTCTGCTTCTGCAGATGGCATGGTTGCTCGGCATTATCGCCCTACAGGGGGAGATAACGAGTGGATTGAGGCAGCTAAACTCGTCACTGGGCAGGGCCGTCCAGACCTTGAGGCCCTACTCGCCTCCGCCTTCGCTGCTCCCCTTGTACGTTTCACCGGTCACAACGGCATGCTGATGAGCGCCTACTCGAAAGAGAGTGGCATCGGCAAGAGCACTGCATTGCGCATTGCACAGGCAGTGTGGGGCGACCCTATCAAGGCGATCCAGTCCTTGAGCGACACGCAGAACAGCGTGATGGCGAAAATCGGTGAAGTACGGTCGCTGCCTATTTACTGGGACGAATTGAAGACCGACGAAGACACCAAGAAATTCGTGAACATCACGTTCCAGATCGGTCAGGGCAAGGAGAAATCCCGCCTTACACAACAGGCCAAACAGCGAGAAGCCGGTTCGTGGCAAACGCTGGTGGTGAGCGCGTCCAATGATAGTATCTTGGATCATGTGATGCAGCAGACCAGCACTACGCTGGCTGGCCTGTACCGCATCTTCGAGTACAAGGTTGCACCTCCCATGCCGGGCGCTGCAGGCACTATCGACACAGCGAGAGCAACGATCATTCTCTCCCGGTTAAACACCAACTATGGTCAGGTGGGGCTCAAGTATGCAAATTTTCTTGGAACGCATTTCAAGCAAATCGAAACCGATATCGAAGCCGTTGCCTCTCAGTTGGAGAAAGAGACATCAGCGGCTCCTGATGAGCGTTTTTGGATCGGTCTTATGTCTACTATTCTTCTGGGGGCTCGGTACGCTAATCACCTCGGATATGCCGTCTTTGACGAAGTGGGGCTTCGTGCTTTTATGCTCAAGTGTCTATCTGGGATGCGTGGTGTACGCTCTCAACAGACTGTGGATCTCACACAAACACTGAACCTCTCGGATATCTTGAGCGGGTTTGTTGCAGAGAACCGTGGTCAGCACATGCTCATCACGGACCGCATACACGTCGTACAGGGGAAGCCACCGAAGTTCGGCTCGGTGCACGGCATCAAGATCGCGAACGATATCAACCAGCTTTCGCGCATCAGTGGTCTGTATCTCCAGTACGGCCAGACTGATAAGCTCCTGCGGATATCTTCGCAGGCTTTCGGCGAGTACTTAAAGAAGAAAAACAAATCGAGGCATCTTGTCGTGGAAGCGCTCAAAGAGAAGGGCGTGCTACGAATGGTGAACGGCATGCTCGGGGGTGGTACCCCTTACTCGCAGCCTGCAGCGCACTTGTATGAGATCGACCTTACCGCTGCTCCTGACCTCGACTTCATGGACGTGTAATGGCTAAAACAAAAAGCAGTATCTGGGACAAGAACGATAACTATTTGCAGAAAAAATTGATCGAACTGGCCGCGCCGAAAACAAGATCAGCGGCCGAGATCGCTGCAGAGCTATACACCCCCGAGGTACCCATTACGCGTAACATGGTGATCGGAAAGCTGCGTCGTATCGATCTACGTCGCGGCAAGCTCTATGACGACACCTTCGTGTCCAAGCGCAAACAAAAACGGGAAAACGCGGCGAAGAACCGTGAAGAGCGCGCCGCTGCAAAACTCAAGAAGGATCAGGAGAAGGCGCTCAAGAAACGAGGTCGGCCGCGCTACGTGGAGATCCCCGTGAAGAGCGCCGCGACAACCCCGATTGTGCATCGCAAACCCAACCGCAACACGCTTTTTGTGGGTAGGCGAGAAGAGCCGAAGACCAAAAAAGAAATGATGGAAGAGCTACAGCGTGCCGTACTCAACACCGGTGGAGTTGTGAAATGAAAGATCTCGACGCAACTTATGAGGCCGCATGGGACGCCTACGTCGAAGCGTCGATGCATCCCGAGATCCAGACATTCGATTGCATTAAGCGAGCGGTTGACGCCGCCATCGCCTGTGGAGAAACACAAATGAGTAAACACAAGAACGGGTCAACACGGCGGAAAATAAAGCGGGCCAAGGACCGCGAACGGTACAAGGCCCGCCGTAAAGCTAGAAGGATCGCGGAGCGGCAGACGCCTCCCGGCGATGCGCCCTCTGGTGATGCCGCGCATGTCGAGTTGCCCGGCGGTGATGCTTAGCGCCGCCGTGGGCGAAACGAACACCCCACTCACGGCCACCACCTGTCCAACTGATATGAACGTGCCGGGCTCGAGCATAGTCGATGCTGTACCCGCCCGGCCACCCTCGGAGATGCGCGTAGATACACTTCGGATTTCCTACCATGTCGACGGCTTGACCGCTCGCATGGAGTGAGATCCTCCGGGTACCGGCGATGTAAGTGTGCCGTAGGCCCGAGACCACAACTGAGCCGCACTCGGAAGCAATCTCAGCAGCTTTCGCACGAAGCGGTGCAACAAGACCAGTTGTGGATATTCGACGATTTGATCTTACCGCTCGCAATTTACCCTTGTGGGTAACAGGAGCCACCTCGCAAAAAATGAAGCACGGAGCGGCCTCGGGCTTTACAACTCGATGCCTCTTACGTGCTTCTGCAGTGTGGGGGATCAGAACAGTGGACACAAGGATAGCGGTAGCCAGCATGATGCCACGCTTCATAATCAGGATCTCCTGAATTATTTATCGCGACGCCAGCCGCGATTTTTATGTGGGGTCTGCAAGCGGAGGTTTCCGCGTGCGTTCGAACCGCCATCCTTTAGCATTTTCTTGTGGTCGACGTCTTTGCCTTTTACCGCTTGCGCTCCGACGTCTTTTGTGACAACGCGCCGCGCCTGATTGTTCATCGAGCGGTGCTTGATCTTGTGCGGCTGCGCATTGTAGCCACGATCCATCTTCTTGATCTGCGCTGGCGTCCGATGCGAAGACGGATCGCGCTTGCCACCTGAACTCATATCTCGGGTACCCTTCCTTTTTTACGGTCATAGAGCGGGTTGGATGTGTCGCGCTCGCCGTCTCGGCTGGCACGGTCACGGAATTTTCCACCCTCAAACAGTGCTCGGGCACCGGCCTTGATGTGCTCTCCGACTGAGCGGTCCTTAGCACCTACACCAGATGCTTGGTAGTCAGCGTCAGCCTGTGCACGCTTTCGTTTTTCTGTAGCCCAACCATCAGGCGTACGGAGTTCGCGGAAGTTGTCGTCCGGCTCGCTGCCATCTTCGTTGACCAAATCAGTAGTCGATTTCTGATAGTCGCGCGTGTTCTTAGCCATAGGGCCCTCACTGCGTGTTGTAGATCGACCCACGGTCGAGCAGGAATTTGTCTTTCTTCGAAGCTTTGATGCCGTTCACTAGAGAAGGCTTATCTTTCTCGTCGCGCTTGAGCTTCGAGGTTAGGTCTTTCATCTTGATCTGCGTCTCAGCCGGAACGTCTTTATTCCACTTCGTGATCGCAGCGAAAGCTTTTACTTTGTCTTGGGGCTTGGCAGCGACCCACACTTTCACTAGTTCGGCGCGCTCTTCTTTGAGGCGGGTGCTCTGGGCGTAGAACGCACTGCGCTTCGCACCGATCTCAGCCTCACGTGCGTTACCAAAGCCGAGCACACGGAGCGCGGCTTCTGACGGTGCGTAGTTGCTCATGGTCTCACGGCCGGAGACGCTCTTCTTGCCTTCGGTCAATTGCCGATACGCACGGAGCGTGTCACTCGCGGCCTTGATGGGGATGAGCTTTTCCGCAGCCTGTTCAAGATCTCCATTGCCAAGCAATTGAACACCCTTGATCCAGTCGCCGCCGAGCGAAACCACTGGGCCAGCCAAGCTATCGAACAGCCACGTTTTAACATCGCTTTCTTTCTGCGAACGGGGCTCACCGAACGAAGTCACGCTATCGAGGCCCATGCGGGCCAAATCCATATTCAAAAGCCTAGGGAGGCCACGGGTGATGACTTCCCCGGCGGTCTTCCCAAACGTCGACGCTGCGCCCTCGCGGACTTTGTTCTCGACGTCGTTCCACGTCAGTCCAGTGAGACCTACAGCGTTGGCCCCCAGAACGAGATACTTGAATGGTTCGGTCGGCAGCCCGAGCGCACCAGCAATCGCCATATGCGTGGTGGCGATCCCCGCGAGTGTCTTCAATGCTTCCTTCCGATCACCGGGCTCAGCGTTGCGCATCGCACGGCCAATTTGCATCCCGATAAGCTGATACATGCCTTGGCCGTACTTCTTGAACTGCAGCGCCATCTTGGCGACCGGGTGATTGAAGAGCTTCGGCGCGTTGGTGGGGCTGTAGTTGAACTGGGTGTTGTTCACCGCGTCCTTGGAGTAGCGCACCGCGTCTTCGTGCGACGCACCACGGGAGCGCTCCAGCCGATACGAGGCCAGCGCAGTGACAGTACGGTTGACCGCTTCGACCGCGCGAGGCATTTCACGAGTTACCCCTTCGAGGTAACCAATCGCGGCGTCGACCTTGCCACCCACGCCGGACGTGTCGCGCACAAGTTCGGCGATCTCCATACCAGCAGAAGGATCAATCGTGCCAACTCGAAGATGTTCATCGAGCATCGCTCGTTCGTCGGCATTATTGAGGCGCGACTTGATCTCGGACAAGAAGTCATCCGGCTTGCCCGACCCCTTGAAGCGTCGTGCAGTCTCTTTAGCGCCCTGCTTAATCACCTTGAGAGCAGAGATATCGTTGTACGCCTTGCTCAGCGCCGAGAACGACCGGCCTACGCCGTGGCGTCCCGCCAGATAAGGCATGGTGACCATGGCGGGCTGCATCGCGTTAATCACGCTGTAGGCTGGCGACCCGAGCTTGTCGATGAAGCTGATCGCGAGAAGCCGCTTGGTGACCTGCGAGAACGTACCGCCGCCCTGCTCGAAGCCGTTGTCGCCCTGAACACGCTGGAGAACTTCATTGGCAATCGCCTGACGGCCGTACGATAAATTCTTACTGGCGTCTTGGTCGATGGTGGCTTTCATTTCCTTGATGCCCGCTTCTACTTCGGGCATGTGTTCGAGCTTCGCCAGATAGCGCGAACTGGAGAGGGCGTAGTCGTAGGTGTTCTGCACGATGTCGTGAGAATACCCTTTGACGCCGCGACGGGGGAGGCTCTTGGACTGGATGCGCGTCGAGCCCATCGCAGCCACGCTGGCTTCTTCAAGGGTGCGGCGCATCGCAGCTTTCTGGGCCTGCGTTGCCTCTTGGTAGGCGGGGGTCTTCTCCAGCTTCTTCGCCAGACGGCCCAGCGAACCACTCAAGTCGGCCGCGCCGCGACCCTCCGCGATAAATTCACGCGGCACCACGCCTTTGAGGTCGATACCATCACCAAGTTCAGTCTTGAGTTCAGCCGCGCGTGCCTCAGCTTCGCGCTTGGTCTTGTGAAACTCGACGTGCTGATCCTGCAGCGTGACACGGAATTTGTTCACGCTGTCGGTATCTTCCTTGAGGATCTTCACTGTTTCGCCGGTGCTCGGATCGACTGCGTGAAGCTCGCCGGTCTTACCGTCCACCCAAACAGATTTGATCTTCGCCGAGAGCGGATGCTTCTTGGCGAATTCAATGGCCTCCTTTCGACTGTCAAACTCGATGACGTTTTGTTCGATACGCTTGGCACCGGGGGGAACGTCCACTTTATAGGTGCCGCGCACAACGAAGTCGCCGCGCCGCATCAGCGGGACGTACGGGCCTTCGATCTTGGAGAGTTCGCTTGCTGCTTCGATCTCAGGAAGCATCTCACCAAGCCGTGCACGATCAGCATCAGTAAGAGTACCCTCGTGAATACGTTGCCCCAGCGCCTCATCTTTTATCCCCATCAGATGGAGGATCTGATTGTTGATGATGCCAAGGCTCATCTTGTTTTGCGTGTCCGCGAAATGCTTGGTGGTCTCGTGGAACGCGGCCTTCAAGTCATCGGGGAGGGCGTTGTAGGCGCGATGAAGCTCTGCATGACGTTCTTTCGCCTGCATGCCCTTGAGAGCGTCTTTGCCAAGATATGCGTTCTTGGGGTCGCTAAGCGGCACGTCAGGGTGCACGTTGGCGGTGGTCGCATCGTGGAGTAGCGCGGTGAATTTATCCCACGTCTCGCCTTTGTGTTTGGCACGAAGGTCGACCAGCTTCTTAACGATAGGGCCGCTCGACTGGAATATTTTATCCCCAGTCACACGCATGCTCTCCACAGCTTCGTGGATCTTACGCACCGGATTATTGTCGCTCTTCCAGAAGTGCGACGCCATCTGCGCAATGTTATCGAACGTGCGCAGCTTGAGTATCTTGGGCGCGTTCTCAGCCGTCTGGCTGTCCGGGCGTTCCATGAAACTCTTCACGGCATCGGTGGCTTCGCGCATCAGGAAGTGAGCCTGCTGCGGAGCGTAGTTACGAGGTATTGGCGAAGTCTCGCCGTCCACCTGCATCTCAAAACGCCGCGCATCGAAAAGATGCTCACCAGTGCGCATCACAGCAGAGATCATCTGGTGCGTATGGGGGAGTTTCTTACCGAGTACACTTTCGATGATGCTCCGTACCTGTCCCACAACGCGGTCCCACATAGAGAATTTAGAAGTGGTGGGGAGGTCCAGCTTTGCCGCGAGGTTGTCGCTCACCCTGATCTGCGCAAGCAGGTTCTGGAAGCCGGGGTTGGAGAACGCCTCCGACATGAATTCATGTTCGTTGGTGAACGCGTAGGAGTATTTATCGTAGAGATCAGGGTTCACAGACAGCTTCTCAGCCGTCTGGTTCATCATCTCTCGAATGATCTTCTTGTACTTCGGCATCGTCTCGATAGCGGTGTGAACCGCACGATGCATCGCTTCGTGGAGCACGACGTGCGCTACGAATTTCGAATTCTTGGCTTCGTTCGCGTCGATATAGATCCTGTGCCCGTCTCCATCGTTAACGTACATACCCCGTGCGTCGCCGACCGGGCGGCCCGTTATGTCGGCAAAGTCTACAGGGTCCACAAAATGGAGCGGCGTATCGCCTACTAGTTCAGCGAGGCGCGGCTTGATGAATTCAGCCAGCGCGCGAGGGACACCTTCCAGATGCTCGAGATCAAGATCGAGAATGGTCTTAGCAGCGGGTTCGGTTAGCATGCTGGCGCGCTTCTCGTTGCTGCGCCACAAGCCGACCATCTCTTGGTCCATGCCCGCTTCAAGCGTGTGCACCGTTGCAGGCTTAGTCGTGTCGGTCTTGAGCCACTCTTTGAACTCGTTGATGCTCATCTCAGAGATGTTACCGGCGCGGTCCTGACCGAGGCCATCCGAGAACGCGCGCTTGTAACTGGACAGTGCGCCTGCTTCATCATCGAAGCCGAGCATGACTTTGTGTTCGTCGAAGTTACCCGTGCGGGTATCCATCTGGTCGATAACGAACACACGTTCGGATTTCGGGTTGGGACCAACGTACGCGTCGATGTGGTCGCCGTCCGCCCCCACGGTCTTTTTGATGTAGCCGTAGTGGTCGGGCATTTTAACCGCCCACGGCTTACCGTCAGCGTCTACACCCCGGCGCATGCCGCCGCGAGGGTTCTCCAGCGTTACATCAAGACCGTGGATCCTGACGTGACCCTTCTTGTAGTTCTCCGCTTTGATCTGTGCTTCGGTTGGATTGCGCTCAACATCCTTCGCCGCGTTCTTCACCATGAGGTGCACGGTTGTAGGCTTTGGCGGGTTCACGCGGTCAAGGATCGCTTTAAGCTCGGCGGGTGACAGCTTAGGCTTGCGCACCTCAGAGGCGGCTTTCGCTCCCTCTACTTCGGTCTCAGCACCCTCTTTGGTTTTAACAACACGCTTCTCGGCAGCGTCATCGACACCGCGAAGGGGCCCGCGAGCAGATGCTGGGGTCTTGGTCGCCACAGCATTCTTCTCGACGTCGATCTTACCTGCATCGCGGCCTTCGTTCGCTTCATCGCGCGACACTTCGGAAGTATCAGCGCGCTCTTCGACGTTGCCTTGATCGCGACGCATCGCCTCATCGCCTTCGGAACGGCGTGCAGCGAGTGCTTCTTCGGGGGCGGCCTGTTCACGCTCCTTGAACTTGTTGACCGCATCGGTGCTCTTCTTGCCCGTAGCTTTGGTCTTTACCGCCTGCACGAGGTCTTTGGCGTAGCGAAGCTGCTGAATGGCCGGGCTGTCGGCGCTGGCATCACCCTTGGCGCTGGTCTTGATACGCGTCGGGATTTTAACGCCTTCGGCTTCGGCTGCGGCCACCATCTTGCGGGCGCGCTCGATCACTGCCGCCTTGGCTTCGCCACCGCGAATGTAGTCGTTTTCGGCGTCGGTAGCTTTGTGCTCGCTGACAATGCGCTCTGCGGCCTCGCGAGATTTCGCTACGACTTCTTTTTCAGCCTTCGTGCGGTTCTTACCCTTGGCGACCTTATTGCCTTCGTCGTCAAGCTCAGTCCCTTTCAGGTTCTTCTTGACGTCGATGGGAGAGGTCTCGTCGATCTGGCGCAAATCACGCAGCACACGGCCAGTGCGCTTCACCAGCGTCTGCGCAGGCGGCTCTACGGCCACAGTGTTGCCGGGGGTCTTCACGGCTTCAATAGCTGCGACCTGAGCGGGAGCGGTGTTCTCCGTACCAGCGGCCGCCCTGACTTCGGTGCCGTCTGGGGTGCGTTCGACCACTGCGACCGGCGGCTCACCAGCGTTGACGCGCGCGACGGCCTCGGCCTTGTCGACCGGCCCGAGCCCAAGGATCTCGTTCTCTTTGCCAGCGGCACTAAGCCGCTTGATCTGCGCCGGGTTGATCTGCGCCGGGTCGTAATGAAACACACCGCGAGGCGTGGCAGTTTGCTTCATGCCTTTCGGCACGGGGGGAACGTCTGTACCGGAGGGGTACATAACCGCCTTGCGGTTACCCTGTGCGACCTGATCCTGCTGCGCTTGAAGCGTAGCAGGGGTCTCCGGTACGTTGGCACCAGTATCTACCGGCGCACCTTCGGGGGCGGCAACGCGCTGCTGAGCTTCGGCTATGGCGGCGGGGACCGGCTTCGCGGCCGGGGTAGGCTGGTCGGCGGACGGCGCGGCGGCCTCATTACCCTGCTGAAGACGCTGTTGGGCGGCGGCCACCTCGGTCGGAGCCACTATGGGAGCGCCTTCGTTCGAAGCAATCGCGGCGGCCTGAGAAGCATCCGGCCCCACCGCTGCCACTACCTGAGTAGGGGCTGTCTCAGCGTTCACTACGTCCTTACCGCCAGCGCGCGAACCACGAGTGGGCTCGTTCTGGGGGTTACCAACCGCGATATTCTCAGTCGGCTTTGCCGGTGCGCCGGTAGAGCCTTCCTTCGGCTGGGGAGAAGGCTGGTTGCTCGTGGTGATTTCGGTGATGACGTCGAGTTCTGGCGACTTAGCCCGCTTGCCAGTGGCCGCGCCCACGATGCCGCCCATGACGCCACCCAGCACACCGCCCTCGAGGGTAGCGTTCGCCGCGCGCGCCGCGTCAAATTCCTTCTGAAAGCCCGCCTCCATGGCGTCTTTCTGCTCGGTGATATCGGCCACACCACCCTGAAGGGCGTTGGTCCCGGCACCCTCTGCAGCGCCCACAGCGGCCGAACCAAGGGCCCCGCGCTCCCCGGCTCCCAGAACACCCTGCGCCCCAGCCAGCTTACGTGCCGCCGCGCCAGCAGGGCCTATAGCGCCCATAGCCGCGCCGAACACAGCGTTGATCGCAGGAGACATGCCCTGCATTTTCAGGCTGAACCGGCGACGGGCTTCTTCGGGCTCGAACGTCTCGAGGAGTGTCTTGAAATAGGGGCTCTGTTTGGCGAGGTCTTCGTCAGACGCTTCGTCGAGCTTTTTATAGAACTCGTCGCTCACAGCACCGGCATTGAGCGCCGCGCCGCCCGCCGCTGCCATGGCAGTCGCGGTTACCGCTGACGACATCAAGCCACCGGGGATAGCAACTGCCGCGATGGACGGAGCCATGTTCGCTGTCTTGAGCGCGGTACCCAATAGAGGGTGCGACCAGAACTCCTCTGAAGTTAGGTTCGAAGAAAGAAGCTTCTGCGTCTCCGGGTTCATCGTACCCGTGACGGCTTCGGCCGACGCCCCCAGCAATTCCTGAATGGACTTGCTGATATCCGCGCCGTGCTCGCTCTGGCCCTGCTCGAAGAAATAGCGCGATGCGGCGGCGAGATTAGACCCGACCGTCAGCGCACCAGCACCTACCGTCTTCGCGAAGTCCCCTGCCGTACCGACCGAATTGTTCTCCGGTTCGACGGTGGGGTACTGGTAATTGTCGGCCATTGCTCCCCCGCTACTGCGGCATAGCGTTTACATCTGGCATACTGGCGGCGGCTTTACTAGCCTGAACCTTTGGGTCGCGGGCCTTAATCGCACTCCATACGTCTGACGCGGCATCGCCGATAGCGCTACCCACCGCCCCGATCTTGCCCATGATACCAGTGTCGTCCTTGGCATCTTCTTCGGCGTCGTCGGCTGCATCGCGGGCTTTAAGAGTAGCGGCACGCTGCATCAGGATCGGCTCAAGCTGATCGTCGCTCAACTTGATACTATGGCCGGAAGAGAACTTGATCTTGTTCATGCCCTCTTCGTCATCGAGTTTCTCTACCTTGAAATTGCTCTTCCCCGGATCGTCCTTATCGAGAGTGTAGAGGCTGCGAGCAGCGTTGAAAGCTTCCCGCGCCGTAGCCTTCGGGTTGTCTGTCATGATGTGCTGGGTCGCATCGCGGAGGTTGCCGAGATACTCAGGGTCCAGAGGCTGGAGCTTTTCTTTCTCCATCCGGGCCTCGTACTCATCCTTGAACTTGGTGACCGGCTCATCTGCCATCGCAGCAAGGTTCTTGCGGTCGGTGACCTTCAAAGCACCGCCGCCCTTCTTCGCCTTGTTGTCCGGCTCTGCCCCGGCGGCCGCGATCAGCGCTTTGTCAAAGCCACCCTGAGCAAGGCCCATCGCCGAGCTAGCCAACTGCTGTGGCGTGGCGATCCCTTTCGCGATGGTTTTACCGGTCTGCGCGTCGGTGTACGAGTAGTTGAGCCTGCCATCTTCATCCTTAAAAATAGCGAGATCGCGCCCGTCCGGCACGTTGGCGTAAGCTTGCACTGCAGCTTTGGTGGCGAGGTCTAGATCTCCCTGCTCCACAGCATGTGCCGCGATTGCGGCATACCGCTGACTGGCAGCACGGTAATGCTGCAGCATCTGGAACGCGATACGTTGTGCGCCTTCAGGATTACCCTTGTTCATCTGGTACTGATAGACGCTGCCGAGCGCGGCGATGTTGCGCTGAGCTTCGCTGAGCTTACCTTGCGGGTCGATGCTCTTCTTAACGGCCGCCATCTCTTCGTCGGAGAGACCACCTTTGCCCTGTGCGTACTGCTGGGCGGCGATCCGCTGACGGTTGGTTCGGATACCGCCTACCTGATCGAGGCCGAACGTCTTCGCCCCGAAAATCATTCCGTGCTTACGAGCGTCCGACACCAACTGCGGCGAGATGAGCCCGTTCAACGAGCCACGACGGGACTGCGACGATACATCCGTAGGCATAGGCCCATCGCCCATATCCCCAGTCGACATGTCTTCTTCAGGAGCTTCAGGTACTTCGAGAACGGGCTCTTCTTCCGGTACAAGCCCGCCATCTTCGTAGAGGCGCTTCATGCGGTCCTCGCGGGCCTTCCTTGCACCTTCTGCTGCGGCGGGGCCAATGGGGAGGGCACCAGCGTTCTCGGGCAGCATGGCTTCAAGACGCTGCTGCTCCTCCAGTGTACGACCGCCGCGCGCAAGGCGCTCATCAGAATACCGTGCAGGCACCGCGCCGCCACCGGCAAACTGCGGCTCTTCATCATCGCCAAGCGTCATCGTGTTCTGGAGCGGGAGCGCGCCAGCACCAGCGTTCACACCGCCAACGCCGGGAGGAAGAAGGCCCGATCCAGTTGGCTGAGCGTTATACTGGTCCTGAAGAAGCTTCTGGCGCAGCTTGAGCGCATTGCGCCGTTCGTTGGTCAGTGCCGTGCTTGCACCGGTGGCCCCAGTCTGGGCCTGAAGGTGCTTCAATCGGGCACGGGCCGTTTCATCCTGCAGGGCAAGCGTATCAGGATCGTTATCGCGGACAGTCTTCTTCTGCGCCGCATCGGTGAGTACCTTCTTGTACTCACGATCCGTCTGCGACGCGGTGATCTTTTCACCGGCCTGCCAAGCGTTGAGGAAGTCTTTGACTTCTGCGGCGAAACCCATAGTGCGTGTCCTTTAAAGTTACCTGAGAGGTAACGCTCCACCGCTGGCCGGTCGAGGCCGAAATGCGGGTTCTGCAGGGTCTGGTCCGCCGCGCGCCGGGCCGATTGCTGGCTTGGCCGGGGCTTCTTCTTTCATCTTCCGAGACTGCATGATGAGCTTCTGGAAGAACTCTTCGCCCTTCCACGCCGCCACGTCTTTGGGCACGATGAACTCGCCCGCGTTGACTTTGGCCGGAATATCATCGGTGACCGCACCGCGCGAAGGGGACGCCCCAACAGGGATAGCGCCACCTTCAGGGACACCGCCGGGGCCCACCGCCGGGATAGCTCCACCCTCTTCAAGAGCCATCATGAGGCTACCGCCGATGGACGATAGCATACTACCGCCGAGCGTATCTTTGCCGAGCCCGGCGATACCTCCAATGAGACTACCGATGCCCGAAGAATTGCTCTTCTCGTTTTTGAACTGGTCTGCCTGATTGGTGTACTGCTGGTTGGTGGTACCTGCAGCACCTTGCAGTGCGTTACCGGCCGCGCCGGTCCACGCCAAATTGGTGCCCATCGTATTGGCACCGGAAGCGGTGGTAGCGAGGTCGACGCCACTGGCCCCCATCCCTGCCTGATTAGCGATACCCGCCGCCGTGTTCGCCGCTGCATCGCGCGTGTTGCCCTGCGTGATGAGCTTGTCGGCCGCCTGATCGGCAAGCGCATCGTCGGTACGCGAGGCCACGTTTCCGGCCGAAGCCATAGCCGCAGCTTGCTGGGTACGCGCGCCGAGATCGAGGGCAGCGAACCGCGTCGACGCCGGGTTGATGCCGAAGCCCTCCAACTCGCGGGTAGCGTTATCGCGGGCGGCGTCGAAGTTCTGGGCGACCTGCGCCTGTGCTGCGCCCATGTTCGCTGCGCGCCGGGTCGGGTCGGTGTACTTGTCGAGGTTGTCTTTGAGCCGCTCTTCACCGATACCGAGCAGATCGTCCGAGCTACTTCGGGCGTCGTCACTGGCGTCCATGGCCGTGTCGCGGGTTCGGATAAGCCCCTGCGTCACCATGTCCGCTAGGTTACGATTATTGGCGAATTGCTCCTTCGCCCACTTCATCATGTCGGTGCCGTTCTTGATGGCACTGTTGGCGAGGTTGGTCTGGGCGTTGATAATGGGGCTGTAGTCTGGTGCCGCCGGGACGTCGCTATCGCTCATGTGGCTACGCCTTGTTGCTGCGGAGTGTCTTCGGCTTCATGTCCAGCCAGCGGCACTCACTGCGCGTCATCGTCATCACTACCAGATCGCCGTCAAGGTATGCGTCCTTGATGCGGCACTCCTCCTTAAAGCCCAGTCTTCGGTTGAACTCAAGGAGTTTCGTGTCGCTAGAGGGTATAGTGCCAGCGATCTTCCCCACTTTCAACTGATTAAAGGGGTAATCGAAGATTATCCACAACATATCGTTGGCGAGCCATCGCCTCGAAAAGCTGGCTTGGTGCGCAAAAATGCAATTACTGATCTTGCCCTCGTAGATTACCCCGCCGAGTAACTTTCCGCCTGCATCATGATTTGAGATCACGATATCGACCAGCGGGTTATAGTCACGGGGGATCGCCTTTGCGATCTCGCACCCCGCGATGATATCGTTAAAGCGGATCATTTGCCTTTCTCAGGCACCTTATCGGCGGAGACCAGCCCAAGAGCTACTAGATCTCCCCACGTCACGGACGACATGTTCGGGTCGCCGCGCTGACGGGTCAGGATTTCGTAACCCTCTTTCATGGCCACACAGGCGTCTCGAAGACTGTTTGTGTCAGTAGTCGGCTCGCCGACGCTGGGGAAACGGATTGGCATCAGGCTACTCTCAGTTCACTGGGGCTCGTGGCAGCTTGCAGCGATAGTATCTCTACTCGCGCCTCGATCTCCCATTGCCAGTAATCATGTTTGAAGCCAGACGGCATGCGCATCTGCTCGCCCGACACTCTAATCTCGCGCGTCATAATCAACTCGAGGTTGGACTGTTCGGTGCCAGCATACACACGCACCAACCCGTATTGGTCGGCAGCAAGCTCCTGCACCGGGTCTTCGTTGGGGACCGGGTTCAAATCAGGCGTATTCGGTGGGACCGCGAAGTAGATCTTCATCGCTTGGAAGTTCTTGCGGTCAGCAGGCTGGAAGATCTTCGAGCGCCAGATGAAGTTGCGACGCTCTTGTTCAACGTCTCCAATATCCAGCCAGTAGGTCTTGTCGCCCTTGATGATGAGGATCTCTCCCGACCATGCATCCAAAATTACGTTGCTGACCGGTGTCTCATTGGTATCGAGCGCCATGTGGTTGAACGCCACCTGTGTGCTCGCGGTGTCAATGAGCACGCCCTTCTTGGCGTCACCAACGTCTTCTTGAGTGAACGCGTCTTCGTCGAAAGCAGTCTCTTCAAACACGCCGAAGCGAACGCTTCCAAAAGCGTAGTACGCCGAAGCGAGGCGAGATGCACGGAGTGTACCTACCGGGACAAGGCTATTCCATTTCTCTTTTCGGATAAGCTCTTTCGTCGCGATCACAATGCCCGCGCTGTTCACCAACACTAACCCTTGCGGCGAGGAATAAAACACACCGTCAACGGTAGACACAACGGAGCCCCTAGACGTGCATGGTAGCAGTCCGGCCAGCTTCACCACTGACATTGAAGATGGAGAAGACCCGCTTACAGTATGCGGGTAGCCTTCGGTGAGCACCATGAGGGTTTGGTTGTAAACACCAAGACCGACGATAGGGTACTCCACAGCCAACGTGTAGAGCGCAGGCCATGCATGCATGCGGAACGGTTCACAGAACCAAATTTCGTTGTTGCGGAAACCAGCTACCATTCCGTTTCCGATGGTCACCATACCTTCGAGCCCGGCCGGGGGGCCAGTCCACGTCGTACTCTGTAGTTGACTGTTGGCGGAGATCGCGAGATCGGTCGCCGTGTCGGAATACGTTGTCGTAGCGATGGGAATTTCGGCGACGAGAAAGAACGTGGTCGTTCCGTCTGTTGCTGTGATGGTCCGGTAAATACGCGTCTTGGTTAGCAGGCGCGTTGTACCGTTAGTGTCGTCAGCATCCGCCGCCACCATCACCAAGTCGAAAGAAGCATCCAGCTTGGCACTGACTACATTGATGGCGTTGCTCGGCGGGCCCTCTTCATCGAAGGCGCTAACCCACGTGGTCACATACGCCCTCGATACAAGCGTACTGCTGGCACCGCCGGTCGGAGTGACACTAGTCAGCGTCGGAGAGGGAATTCCAAGAAGATATCCATGGTCGCCGGTCGCGATACGGGCGCGTGTGTTGTACATCGGCGGATCGGAAGTCGACGCCCAGTAATATCGGTCGAACGTATCGTCGACCACCTGCGAGCGGATCACATCGGTATCGGCGTTCGTAAACTCCATCCAGATGCTGTCTGGAATGTGGGGTCCGTCCGTGGCCCCGTTGGGGATACGAAAGACGCGCGTAACGTCGATGCTTGAATTGGTGCGAATGAATTTTTCGCGGGGGATACCGATTGCGGTCCCCGAATAGAGCCACGTGTTCTCTGCGAACGCGGCGGCAGTGTCCGGCAGCAGACGTTCATCCACTGCCGGAACCATACCTCCGAACGGTGATACCCGCGCGGCTACCACTGGCTTACTTCAGCGGCTGTGGGGTGTTGCCCTTGCGCTGTGCAAGTTCGGCACCACGGATCTCATCGGCGTCCGCAGCGTCGAGCTTGCGCCCGGTGCCGTGGCGGCGTTCGAGAGCCTTTCGACCCGCTTCCATCTCGTCGGCGGTCGAGCGCGGGACGCTACCATCACGTTCTGCGCGCTCCGCGAAACGGCGGTCGCCCTGCGCCTGCTCGGCCACGTTCACGTAGCCACCAGCATCACGAACCACCTTCTGTTCGTAGCCCGGATCACCCGGATTGGTGACGGCGCCGTGTTCGTTGGCGAGCTTCTCTTCAGCGTCTTTCGCCGTGGACACGTGCTTGCCGGACACTGGATTGGAGGTACCCGCTACATTGCTGACGTGCGAGGGCTTCTCGCTCTCAGCCGCCTTATGCGTACTCGGTGCCTTGTTGTCGGTCATCGTTTAGCTCCTATAGGTTTGTACGGCTTCGTCTCTGCCGTGGTTGCTGCAACCCGACACCCGCTGTCTTTGCGGGACGAGCCACCTTGAGTAACCCCAATATAGGGCTTCTTCAAGCTGTCTTTCAACGCCCTATGCATAGTGTCGAAATTCTGGCGTTGCTTCCTACCACCAGCGAACCCGTTCATTGTCGCGCTTCCAAAAACAAATTGGATTTAACAGGCGACGAAGCGACACGCTCTGCTGACGTATTACGCGCTTCAGCAGCGTAGTACGCCATAGGGACTACGATCACGGCAATCTCCAAAGCAAGGTATACTTGGATGCGAAACGTACGCATCGACCATAACTCACGGAGACCCATTTTCATTGGTTTGTCCATGGCTTAGAAATCACCTTCCAGTAGGAAAGAAGCAACCCAATAGTCGCTCCAATAACCGGCATCACCAACAAGATCCCAGCGCCCCTATCGAAAGCTTTCTCCATCTTCGATACGCGTATGTTAAGCGCCGCGTGCTCTCTTTCCAGTTTTTCTTTCTCTTTGGTCAGCGCCTCGACACGAGTGGCCAATACAAATACTTGGACTTCTGGGCTTTCTGGATTTAGCGCAGCGCGCCATTTCCTCTCTGATAATGGAACATCACTATCGTCAGACATTTCAGCCCCAGCCATTCAGCTACTGTTAAAAGCCGAAGAAATTCTTCGGGGTGAAACTCTCTTTATAAGTCTCCCTTACACCCTCAATCCAGATACGTGCGTCGGTGATTACCCGGTTCTGCCGATTAATGATCTGCCCGCGCTGTTTCGCTACGATCAACAAATCATCTCCCTTCTTAACTCGGGGGGCATGAATAGGTTTCAAATAGTCAGGCGGCGGCGGTAGTTGCCGTGTCTGTGGTTCTGGCGCTTTGCGCTGGCTAGTCGCGCAGTTGTTGAGCGTAATATTCATCAACAATACAGCGCTTAAGATTTTTGCGGCTCTTAAGATCTGCCTGAAGCTTGATGATCGCAGCATCATCTAGTGCCTTTTGTTTTGAGAGATAGTCGATGGTCAGCTTGGCTTTCTTGTTGGCACGTTCGGTGGCAACTTCGTCTTGTTTCTTTGCAGCGGCCTCGGCTACTCGTACTTTCTCTTCCCATTTGGCGCGCTCCCGGTAGGTAGCTTTGCGGTCGATGTAAACAAACACCGCGCCACAAATAGCTAATACCGCACCGATCTTCAGCGCGTTGGTAACAAGCCATGCCCAAATTCCGGCGACCATCAGTTGATCTTTCCTTCGCGGTACGCCTGCACAGTGGCGTCCTGTGATCTGTGAGCGTTGTAGAGGATCGCGGCAGCGATAGCAACGAGACCGATGAGCCACACTTCCATTGGCACGCCGACAAGGAATTGTTTGACCATCCCGAAGTAGCTGCTCGGATCGGAAGTGTTGTCAAACAGGTCTTTGAAGAACGCCGCGATGGCCGCAGGGATACCCAAGACGTAGGCCCACAATTTCTGCCACCAGTTCTGCTTCACGCTAGGGACAGTGTTCTCGAGGTCTTTAGCGGTGGCGTTCTTCCGGGCATCGGCGATGGGCCGGTGCCACCCTTCCGCTTCGGCTTCGTCGAGTTCGTTTTTCAGTTCGTCGTCAATACCGGCCGGACCGCTGAGACCTCGATCAAGTTTGAAAGCCGCTATAGCGCCCACAGTGCGACCGCCCCAATCGCCATTGAGCATACCAAACTCGTTATAACCAAGTGCAGCCAGACGTTTCTTGACAGCCTCGATCTCGGCGCTGCTCGGCGGGGTGTCATGGGTGACCGAGGGGGAGTTTGAAATGTCAGCATCGGTGTCGCCCTCGTCGCTACCCAGCGAGGTAACAATATCGTTCGGCAACGAACGGTCATCTCCGGTCTCGTTCGCAGCGCGCGCACTCATCTCGCCCGCCCCAGCGTCTGGGTCTTCATCTACTGCGCCCACCAGCCGGGGGGCCATTGCGTTCAAGCCCTTCTGGAACAACGTAGCTTCCCGCTTGCGACGGGCCACCAAACCCGGAAGCGCAGGCCACAAACGTCCCATGGAGCGAATGTCGTTCGGTACAAGAGAGTACTTTCCGCCGTCAATGTGTTGCTTGACCGCCCGCATCTCTTTGTAGCGATCACCCGCCCGAGAAAACGACGGGCCACGATTGTACGCAAGCGATACGATCACGCCGAAACAATCGGCGCTGAGCTTCGATGCACTCGGAATAGCTTTGAGCACAATCGCTTCCCAGCGAGGGATATCGTTGTGCATGAACACTTGCATCGCGGCGTCCCACGGCACGGAAACTATCTGCCGGGTACGAGCAAGCTGTGCTCTGGCCTTATCTCCTTTGAGGCCAGCGACGCGAACTAGCATCGCTACCATTTCTTTGGAGAGGTGCGACCCCCAATCTGCACGGATCTTGTCTGGCGTAGAGTACCCGCAGTCATACCCGATACCAATAGTGATGCCCGACTGCGCGCCGGGCCACTCAGGTTTCTGGTACTTCTTCGTATACACCGCTTTGCTGGTAACTTCTTCAGCAACGATAAGATCAACGGCTGCTTGAGAACTACGCATTACAGTTTCACCATTACGTTTATCGCAGTCGATGCCTGCGTGTTGTTGTGGGCTTCATCTCCGCCGAACTGCGCAATCGTAGTGGCCACCGTGCCGGAAGGCACAGCATTAGACGTGGAGAAACGGATGCTGAAATCTGCGCCCACGTTGAAGGCGGTAGTCCCGGTGAACTGCATAAAGTTAGGGCTCGTACCAGTAAACACAGACGTCGCGGTTGGAGTAACTTTGGGAAGCTCGGGGATGGTGAGCTTATGGGTTTCTTCACCGAAATTAGAACCGAGTACACGGTTCGTTAGCCCTGTACCAGCGCCTGCAACGACCAACGCCCGGCCAAGAGCACGCGGGAGCGCCATCGGTTTCGCAGCGTTAAAGTCAGCCAGCCCGCTTGCACCACGACCACCAGTGACCGGGGCCCACGTGTTGCCTACAGCATCCCACATGAGCACGTATAGATCTTTAACGTCTTCATTTGCACGGTTGGTCGCGCCCGACGAACCATTTCCAATGGTCCCGTCATTGAGCATGATCCACCCATCATCTGCGGCGGTCTTGAACGACGGTTTAACATCGCCCGTGGTAGCAATACCTAGGGAGGCCAGCACCGCCTTCGAGGCAGCGGCTACAATCGCCAGACCTAGAGCACTTGCATCGAGTTCTTCTACGACACCTCCATTAGGGGACGTGCGCCCGAGAATTTTCCCGGTCGCCATTGTGAGTTCGTGCTCAGCGTTCCAGTTAGACGGCTGAACCTTGGTTGGGTCTGTACCGTCGCCCTTGGACGAATGAAATGCGTGTTTGAGACTGACGGTCATTGTGGCTCCCGAACAGTAAAGAGTATCGTGTCTTCTTTGACCTGAGCGCCAGAAGTCGTGGCTGTCACCACCACTTCGTAGTTGGTGCTGTCTACGCCACCAGACACGTAGTACTGCACGCCTGTTGGGTCTGGCTCGATCATCACGTCGTCGACCACCAACGGGGTAGTGGTGTTCGTCGGTATGGCGAATTGCACGTCGGTCAGAACTTCGCCGACATCGAGCCACTCGCTATAGTCAATCGAATAGCGCTTCCGCTCTCCAGCAGCTTTCACGTATTTGGTGAGCGGCATCAGCACATCCTCTTTCGATTGAGAGTGTCAGCAAACTGGTCGGACGGCGATCCTTCCCGGTCTCGGCGCTCCCACGGCACAAGCAATACCTTGTTCTCGGCCAATATGAAAGCTTTTCGGCCTTCTTCCGCGATCTCCAGCGTAAGATCTTCTTCCACGTCGTCGTCTGGTACCAGAGCCGTGCGGATTTCCTGAGAGAGGCAGATTACCTCTGTATCGAGGAAAAACGCATACGATATCGCATAGGTCTCACTGGTGCCTGCCGAGTATCCGACGCTGTTATAGACCTCTGTCCCTGTAGAATAGGCGTCACTCCAGCCAGAGGACGACGCGACCGCCGCGTTAAAGGTATGAAGTACGCCGTGGGCGTCCCCTACACCGCTGGCAAACGCCACCGCTATAGACGTAGCTTGCAGGATGCCGAACGCTCCGCCCATGCCCGAAGAGTTAGCCACCATGGCCCCGGTAGCACGGAGAACGCCGGAGACAGTCGACACCCCAGCGGCTTGGGCGGTCATAGAGGCAAACGCTCTCAAAACACCCGTCGCCGCACCGGCACCTGACGTGACCGCAACCATATTCCCAGTGGCCCTAAACACACCGGACACGGCGCTGGTGCCCGCAGCCAAGGCGACAATAGACGCTGTGGCTTGGAGCGCACCAGATGCCGCCCCAAAGCCTGAAGAAGATCCGATTATATTCTTAATGGCCACGCCAACAGCGGTGGCCGTACTAATTCCCGATGCTGATCCATCCGCCGCACCGTCATGCGGGGTGTAGATGATGACGATGAGCCCTTGCGACCCATTCCTGCCACTGCCAGTGCTCGGGCCACTTGTACCAGCGCCGCCGCCCCCGCCCGCACCGGCACCATAATTTCCGGGAAGACCGCCAGCGATACCGCTAGAGCCAGAACCTGTTCCCCCGCGCCCGCCGCCCCCGCCACCGCCGGGACCGTGAGTAGCGTCATACTCGGTACCGTCTGAGCCAGTACCGCTGTTGCCTGCTCCACCTGTAGCGCCTGCTCCCGCGCCCGCACCGCCAGCGCCGCCGGTTGACGCCGCGCCGCCGTTAAAACCGCCACCACCTGTCCCTAAAGGTCCGCCAGCCCCCGCACCGCCCCCGCCCGCACCGCCAGCGGTAGACACGGGAGAACCGCCGTTGCCGCCTTTACCACCGCTATTAGTTACATCGCCGACACCACCAGAAGAGGCACCGCCCGCACCGCCGTTGACACTACCAGACCCCGCACCGCCGCCGCCTTTAGCGACAACTGCTGCGTTTGATATATTCGTGCCGTTGAAGAACGTATCTCCGCCAGCACCGCTGTTAGCCACACCACCAGCGCCGACCTGATAGGTAACATTATCCGCTGGGGTGAGGATGAGATTACTTATTTTGGAGTAGCCGCCACCGCCACCGCCACCGCCGCCTGATCCGGGAGAGCCTGCGAAGCCACCTCGGGAGGCACCACCACCGCCGATGCACTCCACGGTGTTATCACCGGGGCTCCAGTCATCCGGCACGACGTAGTTAGTACCGCTCGTGAGGAACACGAGGGTAGAAACCAGAAATACATCTCTTATTTTTTTATTGGTGGAATTTTCGAAGTACGTCTTCGTAACAACAGATCGTCGTTCTTGCTGCCCGTATTTAGCCTGCACGTCAGTGTGGGAGAGTACCAACGTAGACGCACCAATAACCATTGACGCGAGCAAACGACGTCGACGTAAGCGACCACGCAACGCTAGGGGATCATCGGTATTTTTTATTTCTCCCAGACCGTACATCCACCATCACCGAGGCTGGAGCCCCTCGAGGAGGGATTTGCGGACGGATAGCATACGCTCCCTGATTACGTCCGGCTTATCAGCAAGACCCTCCGCGTAGCATTTCTCCACTTCTTCAGCCATGCGTGCTTCGACCTTTTTGGCGAGATCACTCTTCTTTCCGGTGATGCCATTACCCGAAGCTACAGCGACGGCTTCGACTATGCGAGGCGCTATTTCCTTACCATCTTCGTCTACCATTTAATCCTCCGTGACGGTCGATGCGGTGGTCAGCCTCGGAGTTACCCCGGAGGTAACAGTGATGTTCGGGGTCACCGTCCCACTGTACAGAATTTTGGTGGCACCCGACGAAGCAACGCCAATCGAAAAATGAGTGATGGTGTTACTACCACCGGTCGCCATAGGGAAGTCTACGTTGGCCACCGGGCTAGTTGAGCCAGCAGACGAAGCAGTCATTCCGCCAGTCGTACGAGCCACTGCGACGCGGGCATAACTGGTGTAGGTAGCTTCTGAAGTGGACTGGTCGCCAGCTTCTCCGGGGTCAGCCGTATGCAATGCCCAGTACAGGTTGGTGAGTGGAGACGCAGCGGCATTGTCCGCGATGTTCGCAATCGCAGTAGCATTGAAGATCAGTTTGAGGAGATCATTCTCAAACGCGTTGCTCTTGCTCATATGTTTCTCCTACTGCGGCGGAAAACGACCGCCGCCTTTGACTTGTGAGCCGCCAGCGAAGCTGGGGAAACGCCATGCCTGAGATCGGTACACGTTGTTGCGTTGGCCTTCAACCCGAGCTTCTGAAATGCCCGCCTTGAAACGGCGTAAGTGGTAGACCGAAAGCTGCTTGTCAGTGAACGGTTTCGCGGGCTGCGACATCATCTTGCCGAGCAACCCGTCCAGAATAACAGTGCGGTACTTATCGAGCACCCATTTCGGAAACGTCACGTATCCGTCGCGCTGCGTGGGGTCCTGCACAGTGAGCGCCACGGTCGCGCGGTACACGTCGTCTGCGCTGGGCTGGGTGTACAACACCAACTCGCCCGGCGTCGACATAACAGCCCGGATCTGTGTTCCGCGAAGCGTGTTTGAGGTCGGTACTCCGTAGCACCACATCAGCTTGTCTATGATGCACGGGCCGGTCGGCGTGAGATAGTACACAGTACCCGCAGGAGAATTACCCACCACGTTGAAATCAATGTCTTCTTGCCAGAGATTGGTCCCCTTGAAGAAGTCATCCATGACAGTGAAAAGCTCAAGCTGCAACGCCGTGTCAGTCGCGCCGGGGAGGCGCACACGGGCAGTGTTCATAAGCCGTTCGACGTCTTGGTGGGCCATGATTTACCCCGAAACCGAAAGCAGTTTCTGCGTGAACATGTTCAAGAACGCGGCAGCGCGCTGGTCTTGAACTTCTTCATCGTCACGAAGCTGAGCTTGTCCGACGATGTAATAGAGATGCGCGACACGGTACATCTCATCGACCACTACCGAAGCCGTGGGGGTCGCAATGGTGTACGCTGGTGTGGAGCGATTAAGGAAAAGGTCAGGGCGTAGTTTCTTGGCCTCAAGCAATGACATGTTGAGCGCCAGAACAAGATCAGCGTCCGGGTATCGGTACGGTGCCTTTTGGTCCTGAAGGAGGATGCGGGCACTGTCGACATAGTTCTGCACGGTGTCGAGCGCCATTGTAGCTCCAAGGCTTTACAGGAGAGAAGGGGGAGCTTTTGGGCTCCCCCTCACTCGTTGGCTTAGGCAGCCTTGGTGACGATGGCCTGCGCCAGCGCGATGCCGTCGAGCACCTTGTAGCCGTAGACCTGCAGACCGCGCATGATCTGACCGAAGGTCATCTCCGAACGGAGAGTTTCCATCTTGGTCATCTGCGACGCGAACGTCAGGCCGTGAGCATGACCGGCGTACACCGCGAACTCGCCCGCCGCCAGACCAGCCGCAACACCCGAAGGCATCAGGTTGCTGGTGTAGAGGGTGAAGCGGTCCACCATGCCAAGGCGGCCGTTACGCAGCATCGACACAGCGTCACCGGACAGGTACGCCTGACGCAGTTCCGAACGCTTCACGAGCGTTGCGGCCCAAGTCGGCATCACGATCCAGCGACCGGTTTCCGGGATGTTCTGTTCGTCGAGGGCCTGACCCAGACGAAGGATCATGTCCAGAACGTCGACTTCGCCGCCGGTCGGATTGTCCGGCACCAGAGCCAGAGGAGTGCCGGTGGCACCGAGGTTGATCGCGCCGGTGATCTTACCGGCGGCGATGCCACGGTTCGCCGCGTCCGCCTGACCCAGAACACCACGAAGAACGTCGGTGTCGATGACGATCTTCATCTGCTCGGCGGCGTCGTCCGACCACATCGACATGAGGTTCATGTCGGTCTGGACGTCCATAACGTCGTCGAGAATGGTGTTGAAGTACTTGCCCTTGTCGATGGTCAGGATGACCTCGTTACCCTTCGGGCGCTCGAGTTCGAGCGAACCGTCAGCGAGGTAGTCCTTGATCGTAATCGTCGGCTTGGTGCGGATATGCACCTTGTCGCCCTGCGATTTGATCTCGCCTTCGTAGTCGGTGTTCGAGATCGCGGCCAGCACAGTGCTGGCGTAGAACTTCTCGATCAGCTTGCCCGACCAGATTTCGGGAATGAACGCGGTACCGGAAAGGCCGTTACCGGCCGAACCAGTGGGGTAAATCGGAGGGGTGGTTACACCCGAAGCTACAGGAAACGGCATTGTCGTTTCGCCTTATGTTGATGGTGTTGAGGAGGTTATCCAGTTCTAACGCGACCATCTCTCTGCGCTGCGAAGATCTCTCTTTCGAGACCGTCTTTCTCCTCCTCACGACCGGCATAGCCGCCCGCGCGAACGAGATCGTAGAACGCTTTGATCTGGGAAGTCAGGATGATGGGCTTCTCAACGGGGAGCGATGATCCGCTTGCCGGTGTCCTTGCTCTGCCCGGAGCCGCCAAATCTTCGAGGTTCACTTTCGGCGGCTGCGGAGCGGCAGGCGCTACTTGTGTACCCGGAGACGGGTCCAAGGCAGCCTCTTCGGAGAGGAAGCCTTTGAAGAACGCGATCACCCGAGGAGTTTGGTTCTGCTCGAAAGATTGCGTTAACAACTTCTGACGGATAACACCAGAAAATGGATCTGGCAAGGCCAACCACGATTTAAATTTCTTGTCGAAGTTGATTTCTTCCCAGTTCGGGACTGCTTCAGTGAGCTTGGCGAGCATCTGCTCCTGCGTGGTTTGCTCCACCGCGCGCGCCGTGCCGTTCAACCGGTTGGTCAAATCGGCCACCGTGGCCTTGAGTGCTTCGACTTCCGGGGAGAGGATTTCACGGGCTCGCTTGCCGACAACGTCAAGCATCTCCTCGCCGAAGTCCTCACGCTCCTTGTCGGTAATGAACGAGGCCGGGGCTGGCGGCGCGGGCGGCGTAGCGGTCGCGACTTCTAACTGCTGGCGCATGCTCTCGATGATATTCTCGAGACCACTGATGGTCTGCTCGTGCTGCTCGATAACACGCAGCTTCGCACGGTACCGGCCGTTCTCGCTGACAAAACGCGATCTCCACTCTTCAGCCGTGGCGCTGTCAACTGGGCCAAAACGAGCTTCGTCATTACCCGGCGGGGTAACAGGGGGTGTGGGGGCCGGAGGCGTCGGGTCTGCAGGGGGTGGTTCTACCGGGGCAACAGGAGGTTCGGCCGGGGGGTCGCCGCTGGGCGGATTGTAGTGAGCGTCTGCGGCGGCTGCCGCGTCTCGTACAGCCTTGGGGATCGTAACGCTCTCATCGATGGGAAGGGTGTTTCCGCGCGGACGGGGGGCCATCTATTTCTCTCCTGTGTGCATGCGGCTAAGCGGCATGGACTTGACGGGCAGGCTTGAAGGCTGCCGGTTATAAAAGCGGGCCGGGGTTATCCCCGACCCGTAACATTTGTTCAGAAAAATGCTTATGCAGCGGTCAGTGACACGGTGGTGGCCGTGAGGATCTTGATTTGGTAGCTCTTCGACGTATCGGTGAGAACCGAACCGGCGTCGACGCCGACCAGCGTAACGCTGTCGCCAGCGGTGACCGTGGCGGTGCCGGAGTTGCCGTTCACCAGCGTAAACGCAGCAATGGAGCCGACGTCGGCGTTGGGGTCGAGGGCCTTCATCGCAGCGATAATATCCGCAGCGGTGGCGGTGGTCACGGTGGCGGTCGAACCGCCGCTGATTTCCACAACCGCGTCGGCCATCTCAGCGCCCGTGAGGGTCGGTGAGCCAGTCTTCGCAGCGTAACGCTGGGTACGCATGGCCTTGATGAGCGCGCCGAGATACTGAAGGGCTTCTTCGGTGTTCTGGACGTTGCTCGGGTAGTACGGGTTATTTACACCCATGGTGCTCTCCTACTTCTGTTGCTTTGCCGTGATTTGATCGGCGATGGTGATCGCTTTGCTGAACAGGTCAGAGAATGCACCGCATTGCTGGGCTCTTCCCTGAGCGACCATTACCCGGTCTACGGGCGCTTGTATAGCCGCTTCCTTCTGAGCCGCGCCCACGGCGTTGAAGGCTTTCTCGAACTCTTCCCACAGTTTTGGTGCAGCGCGCTTAATATTAGCCGCCGCGATAGCCAACGTATCTTCGTCCCGAATGTTCACTTCGAAAGCGTCCTGTTTGCGCCGGTCACGTCGCGGCCGTTCTCGGTGAGATCGGGGGTGGCCTTGGAGTAATTATTGATGGAGCGCTGCGCGATATCGCCCTTGGATATCTGGTTAAGCGCATGACGGTTGGGCAGCAATTCTTGGTTCGCGCCCTTGCCAGTGTGGTGTGTAACCTGCGTGTTCTTCATCAGTCTTCTCCGGTCATCCCGGTGTTTCCAAAGCTGATATTCCCGAACTGATCGGCGGACGGGCCTTTCGATTTAGCGTAGCTCTTTTTCTGCGGGTTGAGCGGAGATTTGCCCAGCGTCGAAGTACTCGAAGACGGGCCCAAAAAGCTCTTCGGGGCCTTGACCGATGAGGCTTTCTTTACACGCGTCTTCGAGTAATTCTTCATTTTTTCTTCCCGAACGGCGGGGCTTTTTTCTTGCCGTCGTCGTTTTTGAGGCCGGGTTTCTTCGGAGGGAATTTCTTCTTCTCCTTGTCCCCGGCGGGGTTCTTCTTCGGCTTTGTGAAGGGTTTCTTCATGTCAGCCCAGTGTCGAACCGGCGCGCGACGGCTTCGATGTCTGCTTGCCGAACATCTTGCCCTTGCCGCCTTTCAGCGTGGTCTTTCCGCCGCCACCAGTGATGGCTTTACCGGTCACGCCAGCCTTCTGCTGGCCGACCGTCTGCTTGCCGAACATATGACCCTTACCGCCGCGAACCGGCGTCATGGTCTTGCTCGACACGACTTTCGACTTGCTCATACTGCAACTCCTCATTGAGCGCCCCCGGCGATGTTCGTCCGTGGGCCTTGGTCTCCAGTGACGTTTCCGCCCTGTGGAGCTTGGTTGCCTTGCGCCGCCGCAGCCTGCTTGGCGATGTCAATGGCTTGTTTCTGCTTCTCTTCGAGCATCTCGTCCGTGGGCACAATCTGCTGGCCCGGCATACCGATGCCTTCTGAGACGGTACGCAACACCGCCGCGCGCCCCGGCACACCGAGGATCTGCATGTCGATTGGGTTGGCGGTGATCTGCAGGAATTCCAACTGGCGGGAACGCTGCGTCTCGCGCTGGATCGCCACCGTCACGCCCATCACCTTGATCGCCTCTTCGCCCGAAAGAAGCCCGCTCTGATCGGTGAGCATAATCATATCGTAGAGCATGCTCATGCAGGGATCCATGACGTCTCGGTCGATATTCGCCGCCACTGTCTGCAGGATCTTCGATGCGTTGCCCATGAGCATAGCCAGACCGGAAGCCGTGCGCCCCGCGCCGCCCGCCGACTGTCCAGACAGATACCTTGGGATCGCGCTCAAATCGTCGGCGATATCGTTGAATTTCTGGTACACAGCCAGAAGCTCATTGGCGTTGCTGGCTGGCTGGAAGAAACTGATCGGCACTTGCGACCCGTTATTGAGCGGATCGTCTTTGACGTGCCATCGTTTCCACGGAAAAAGCTGTTCGCCGTCTTCGCCGGAAGCAAGACGGTCGTCGTTCACCACCACTTGAGGGCCGGATGAGATGCTCAGGTTGTTTACCAGCGTGCGAAGAGAAGCGTTACAGACCTCCTGCACATCCGAAAGGATATCGGGGAGGCCGTTACCCACCGGGGTACCCGGAACCTTCTCGAAACTGGTAATGAAATAGGGGTGACGTTTACGCGGGCTCGGGGAAAGCTGCACCTTGATGATGTACTGCCCGATCTTCCACGCCTGCACCATGTAGTCGCGCAGGCCGTCTTTGATGATCTCGGGGCTCATGCCCTGCTCCAGCAGCAACCGCCCTTGGACGTTGCCGTTGAACTCGAGGCAGGTAATCATCCCGGAGTTGTTGTACACCGGGTTCTCCCGGCTCTCCATGTCGGCGCGCTCGCTGTCGGTGCTGTCCCAGTTGTCAGTCAGACCGCCTCGGCCGTAATCGTCAAGCACGGCGCGGATCGCCGCCTGATCGTAGCCCGGCAAGTCCAGCAAATCATTGAGGTCGGCGCGCGAAAGCCGCTGCCGCTCGATCACGGAAGCGTCCTCTATGTCGGCTGCGCCCGGCGTCCACCACAGGTCAAAGGGGCTCACGCGCTGCCAATACAGACGCGGCTTGTTTTGT
>CAZIWB010000031.1:0-63866 GCA_964542655.1 uncultured Cellvibrionaceae bacterium | reverse complement strand
TCGACATCGACAAATCCAACCTGTCTGGCGGAGGCTCGAACGCCGTAACCGCAGTCACCATCAAGGCGGGCACGATCCTGTACGGCGTCTTCCCGCGCTTCAAATTGGCGAGCGGAACGGTCGTTGCCTACTACGGCACGGATTAAGTTTATGAAAAAATCCATCGCGTTCCTGCTCCTAGCGGTCGGCTTGGTGGCCGCTCCGACTACGCCCATCTCAAACGCCGTGATTCAGGTCAACGGCACGGCCCAGTCTGGCGTGCTGGCCGGAAACGGTGCGGGCGTGGCGACGGCCACCGCAATCGGCGCGCAAATCTCCACGGCCATCGACCTGATCGGCAGCATGCGGGGGAGCGTGCTGTACCGCGGCGCGGCCGGCTGGTCGATCCTGGCCCCCGGCACGAGCGGGTATGTGCTGACCTCGGCCGGCGCTGGCGCTGACCCGGCGTGGTCGCCGGAGGGAAGCGTTGGCACGGTCACGTCGTTTAGCGCGGGCAACCTGTCGCCGCTGTTCACGACGAACGTGGCGACGGCAACGACGACTCCGGCGCTGACGTTCAGTTTGAGCAATGCGGCGGCCAATCGTGTATTTGCTGGGCCGACGAATGGTGCGGACGCCTCACCGGCGTTCCGCGCGCTAGTGACGGCCGACATGCCTTCGGGCACTGGCGACGTGATTGGCCCTGCGTCCAGCACACTCAATGCGTGGCCACTGTTTTCGGATACCACGGGAAAGCTGCTGAAGAATTCCGATGTCACATATAGCTCTCCGACGCTGAGCGTGCCGGCGGGATATGCGGTGAACGGTGCGGGGGCGCTGGCGTTTGCTGCGGGGGCGTCGAGTAATATCTCGCTGACTCCGGGCGGGACCACTGGTGATGTCGTTATCCCGGACAACGGGGCCGCAACGGGACGGGACTTCATCATTGGATCAACATCTGGTCCAGCGTTTGGATCGGGCATCAATGTAGTAAGAAGTGGTGCCGTATCAGTGCTTCAGCTTGAGAGCTATGATTCAACCAGCGCCACAGGATCGTCACACATCTTCCTTCGTGCGCGAGGTACTTCCGCGTCCCCGTCAGCGATCACAACCGATGACCAGATAGTTGGCCTAAATGCCCGGGGGTATTATGGCGGCGGCACGCCTGCATTCAGCTCTGGTTCGCGTGTTGATATGGCTTTTTGCGCAGGGGAATCTTGGTCTGACTCGACGCATAACGGAACCTATATCCGCTTTCGGGCCACGCCTAATGCCAGCGGAACGGCTCAGGAGGTGCTTAGGCTGTCATCCACTAGCACCGCTTCGGTTCTGACCGGAGGGCCGTTTAACATGACCTTGGTTTCCGGAACCGGAGCGAGCCGGACGCTGACATTCCAGACCACGACTAGTGGAAGCACGGCGACTAACGCGCTGGTGCTTTCCGATACCCAAAGCGCCACATTCAATGGTCCGATAATTCAGAAGGTATCGGCGCTTACATACGCAAGCCCAACGTCGGTCAACGTGGTGCTCGGAAATGTTTACACCGTCACCACGGTAAATGCCACGGGATCGGTGACATTCAATGCATCTGCTGGAGGGGCCTCCGGACAGTCCATGACTATCATTATCACCAACGACGCGACCTCCGCCAAGACCATCACCTTCGGTTCGAACTTCGTGGCAAACGGCACGCTAACCCCGAGCGGGGTCAACAAGGTTGCCACCATCCAGTTCATCTCCAATGGCACCAATTTTTACGAAGTGAGCAGAACGATTCTTCCGTAGTTTTATTATGAGATGCATCTTTCTTTCGGTCATCTTCGCCGCCTCGACCTGCGCACATTCCCAAACAATAACGCTGGCCTCGTCAATATCCTCGGATTCGGACATGCTTTTCGCTCCTCCGGGAAAGGGGAGGCTGGCGTATAATTATTCGGATTCCGTGGCAATTCGGTTGGGGCTATATGTTTGGGGGGACTCAACTCAATCAGAGAACGGAGTTCTGGAGGTCATGAATGCAGGGGAGAACTCCATTGATTGCGGATTCCTTAGATTTTACCGGGCTCGCGGAACACTGAGTTCGCCGCTTGCGATCAATGGAGGCAATTATCTTACTGGGCTTTCAGGAATCGGGTATGACGGCGAGAAATACAATGCCCATTCTGACGCGGCCATTGTCCTTCAGGCGGCCCAGAATTTCACTCGCATCAACCACGCGACTGAGATTCTTTTCCAGACGACAGAAGAATTATGGACTAATAAAAAGATCATAGCCAGGATCACGGGGCGCGACTTAATACTGGGTGACGTTGCGCAATCGTCCGGCCAAATCCCCGGAGGTGGCACAATGATACGGGGCATCTATACGGGATACCAAGGTGCCAATATATGGTTTGGCGACTCTTACGGGAATGGAGGCGGTGACGTGTTTCAAATAGTCGCAAGACGCGCACGCGGCACGGTGGCATCTCCTTCGGGTATTCAGGCAAACGACGCCATATTTGCTTTCAGTGGGCGCGCCTATGACGGCACTGAGTTCACCCCGGCAGCCAAGGCCAATTTCACATTCAACGCATCGGCCAACTGGAATCATTCGTCCCAGCCGACTTATGTCTCATTTGGGACAACCCCTGTTGGCAGCAGTACTAGGCGAGAGACTCTGAGAATCAATGCGGACGGTACAATCACGCTGAAAGTCAGCACTCCCCCGTCCAGCAGTAGCGCGTCTGGCGATGCTGGTTCAATCACTTGGGACGGCGACTACATCTACGTCTGCATTGCCACAAATACGTGGAAGCGGACTTCGCTTTCCTCGTGGTGAGTTCTTGACTGAGGTGGGTGTTCACCCCATAACGCATGGGCATTGAACCTACCGCGTTTCCGCCACACCCCGGTCTCAATCTGGCTTACGGAGGCCCTGACCGAGTTCATCAATGGATTCATTGATGGATGGGGCGGTGGCTTGGGGACTGGGGCTGGCACGGGCGTCATTACGGGAACAACGGACGTTGGCGCGGACCTGAGCGCATTGAATCAAGTCATGCTCTCAGTGGGCGCCGTATTGGCTGCCATGGTCGGCTCCGGCTGTCACGCGGTTTTCATCTGGCACAAGAACCACCGATTCCCTAATCCGTTCTACGAAACACCGCCATCACCATGAAACGCCTCCTGTTCATCCTGATTCTCGCCACGGCCCCCGCGTTCACCGCGGGCTGCGGCTCGCCGATCACGCGCAACGTGACCGTCGCCACACTGAAGGCTGTTGGCCACACGGCGGAGGAAGCCGTGTCGCTGTCGGCTACGCTTTACGCTGACGGCAAGATCACGGAGGCGCAGGCGTTCGCAGTGTTCAACATTTACAATCAGAAATTTCAACCTGCCTTCCGCGTCGCCCGTACGGCGGCCAAGTTCGACGGCAACGCGATCGCCCCGGCCGAACTTCTCGCAACCGCGAACGAACTCATGTCCCTTGTTCAATCCTTCAGAAAATGAATCCGATCACCATCCTATCCTTGGCAGAAGCCGTTCTCAAGTACGGGCCATCCGTCGTTGGCCTGCTTGCAAAACTCCATCAAGATATTGCATCGGGCCGCGGAGACCAGCCTGTGACCGATGCGGACTGGGCCGAACTCAACCGACTGGCTGACCAGACGGCGGAAGACATCTATAAGCGGTTAGGGATTACACCCCCGACGAAACCGGTTTCCTGAAAGGCATATTTGGTGTCTAATAGGGGATAAAAATATTCGTGAATTTCATTTTCAACACCGTGCCGATTTTAGCAGTTGCCCTCGGCCAAGTGGACGCTGGTACGAGTCTGGCAACGTATGGCCCAATCGGTGTCATTTGCGGATGGCTGATTCTCCGCGATGAAAGACGCGCCAAGGATGCCGAGAAATTGCGCGAGGAGATCGCCAAGGTTGCACACCAAATGAAGGGCCTTAACCGTAATCTTCTGTATCAGGCGGCGTCGCACGGGCCGGCCGGAATCCGAGAAGTCGCAGCAAAGGAACTGGAGCGCGTTGGAGAATGATGCGATTTCTCTCATTCACCGGCAAGGTGGCCCTCGTGGTCGCCATCGCCTTCACTGCCATTCTGGTGTGGCTGGCGTGGACGTAGGTTTCTTGTAGCGGATTCGCTTGGCGACTAGTACGCCAGCTTGGGACTGCTTCATCTTGTTGGCGAGGTCCGGGGGCCAGCCGAGGGAGAGGGTGAGTTGCTTAAGGGTTTTCGGAGAGGCGAGCCCATGTGCAGCCCGTGAGCGAGCAGCGGAGATTAGGCGCTGGGCTTGGCCGGATGTTTTTACCTTGGTCGTATCGATGCCAAGCTGGAGCAAAACATCCAGTTCCTCGCGCATCGGCGGGTTCAGGTCCGTCGGTCCGACTGGCTCGTGAGGGCGATCTGGGTTGACGGACATCGCATAAAGGACCGGATCGATGGTTCGTGCTTGCCGGTGCTTGTGTGGGTCTGCGGCGTTCTCCAGCGACTTCATCCAGTCCCGCACCTTCTCTGGCGTGGATAGATCGCGCACGCCTTCGCTGCGCTTCTTCTTCGGGCGCGCTGCCTCCGAGAAAAGATCGAAAGGCTCGCAGATGTCGATGCGATCGGAGATGAAGAAAGGCGAGAGGATCGTGCAGTAGGGTTTGCGACTTGACCAGATTGCCGCCTTCCGTTGATCGGCGTTCATTCCTTCCCGAAGCACACCCTTGAGGACCCGGCCGCCGCGCCCGATGCTCTGCACATACCGGCACTTAGAAATCATGGCGCAGAACGGGGCGATACAATCTGTGTCAACGAAGTCGATGCCGTACACGACTAGGGCACAGTTGCACAAGACCGTGCCCGGCGGAGCCGCATTATATGCATCAATCTTGTCGCTCTTATCCAAGCACTCACCCGATGCAAAAATAGCCCTCATCCCCATCGCGTTCAACGTCTCGGCCATCAGGCGAGCGCACTCCACGGAAGGCAAGAAGCAGATGGTTTTCTTGTCGTGTGCCTCTCGAACGATTTGCGAAGCGAGCTTGTTTAGCTCAGCGATGATTGCCTCGGACTGGTCTTCGGTGTTAAAGGTTGCGCCCTCGGCGTTGCGCGTTCGACGGAACTTGCGCGTATCAATAGCCACAGGGATGTTGATTTCCTTGTAGCCAACGAGCCATCCCTCATCAATGGCCTCAAGCAGCGAGTAGTTCGCGCTTACCCGGTGATACCATTCCCCGAGCGATCGACCGCCGCCTAGGTTGGGTGATCCGGTGTATCCCCACACGGTTGCGAGCGGCTGATATTCACCGTCCTTGGGGCGCACCCACTTCTCGTCCAGCGATGCCTCCCCGTAGTGCGCGTAGTTTAGACAGCGCTGGGCCTGGGGGGATAGGCTCAGATGACATTCATCTGACACCACGTTGCCAAAATGATCCGGCGCGAACGACGTCAATCGATTGATGCGACCGAGCGTTTGCACTGAGGCAACGACAACGGGAGCGTGCGGGCTCGCGGTCTGCGAGGCCATCTCGATGTCCACCTCCAGCCCGGTTTCGTCGCGCACACGCTGCGCAGTTTGCTCAACAAGATGTTCGCGATTCTCGGTGATGAGCGTGCGAACGCCCTGTTCGCGCCACTTGGTGTTGGCGTCAAAAGCCATTACCGAAGTCTTTCCGACACCGGGCGGGGCGATCACGAGATTGCGCCGAAACCCCGCTGCCTCATCCCGGTGCATCGCGGCGATCCACTCGGACTGCCGGCCGCGGAGCTTGAACCCCGGCCTCGACTCCTCCTCAAACTCAACTTCAAACGATTCGATCATCCGACAACCTTGCCGGTTTCGTCCACGATTTCCCACTCCTTGCTGCGCACGTTATCTGTCACGGCGAGGATGGTGCGGGCTTCATCCACAGACCCAAACTTCTTCGCGTCATTTATGCTGCTCACTGTTCGGTCAATCATTCGCTTGGTCGGATCGGAATGCCAGGGGCCGCCCAAGTGCGCGAAGAAATAACGCTCGCCGTGTTTGTTGGTGAAGCGGAGGAGTGTCATAGGGGAAGGTCAGAAGGATTGTCCTCGCGAATAGGCGAGCGCATTACAGAATTGATAGCCTTGTCGCGCTCGAAGCGAAGCGTGGCCGCTCCAGCACGGAACTCTTTCGCGTCTTCATTCAGGGCCTCGGTGATAGCATCGGCCACGTACTCGCGAAGGGTCTTGCGTGAGAGCAGTGGGTCGTCCGAAAACCATTGGTCGAGGTGCCGGTCGGCGATTTCGTTGATTCGGATGGTGGTCATTCCCGCGCCCTCCTTGCCCGCATATACTGAGCTGTCGCACTCATCGGCGGCCTCCAGCGACGTGATACGCATTTGCAGTCGGCGATAGGCTGCTCGACCCAGCAACGATTCTCGCGTCCTTCAAGCCAGTATGCCCAATCAGGAGCACAAGGGCGCCGTTTGGTGAAGCGCACCAGCTCGAAAACAGTGTCTCCGATGGCGGTCATAATGCGGGCGTAGTAGGGGAGGGTCATTGGAGTTCCTCAGAAAACAAAGCCATTTTAGCGCCCATTTGGGCAGCCCAAAGTGTCGCCAGAACGAAACGGCCGAAAGCGGCTAAAGAAGCAATTATCAGCATATCCATAAGAACACTCAGCCATTCCGGAACTGATCGCCCTCTCTTTTTTGCATCAATTCTCGCGGACTCCATGAAAGGAGCTAGAATTTGAAGAATTCCGAAAAACCACATGAAAAAAACCATGACGTTATCCGCCATTTGATTGTCTTTGTACAAGGCGAGATAAGTTGCGATGCCGAACGCGGAATTTAATGCCGACCATTTAATGAAGCGTGCGATTTTCATTTTGAAAGCACCCAGGTTGAGATGGTGATAATCATGATGCCGGCGCCGATGAGGGCAGACACGAGGACTTCTCGTTTCCAGTCCGGAGCGGGCACATAATCTTCGTTGTGCGCCGGATGATGTGGCACCCGAAGGCGGGGTTCTTTGGAGTAGAGGGTGGAGAACATTTTGTGTTTTAATTTCATTTGTTAACCGGTTCAGCATCGAACCATCCCAGTGCCGCGTTGATCGCTCCCCATGTCGATTCGTAGTACCCATGTTTATGGGTTATTCCGTTCTCGTTCCAGTATTTCCAGAAGGCTTCTGCGGCAATGTGCGCGTTTGGGTGTTTTAGGTTCAGTGAGCCCTTGGGACGCATGGCACGGAGCACTGGAGCCACAGACCCTTCGATGCATTTTGCGTCAAGGAAGCCGTTTCGTCTAAGGTGATCCTCTGCTTCGTCAGCCCAATCTTTTGTGGTATCGTTATCGGTTTTCATTTGTCCAAATACTTCATCACCGCATCCCGCCCTTCCTCCCACGAGTAGCAGACGGCGCATTGGTAACCGCTGGCGAGTGCGTATGAAATAAATTCCTGTTGGGCGTCGGACAGGCCGCCGTTCTTGCGTGCGCGCCACTTCGGGGCCTTGAATTCGATGTAGAGACCAGACCAATCGCGCGCAGCCGTGCATTCTGTTTTCGATGGACGCCATTCCATCGGAACCCCAAGGAACACGTCACAAACCCCAGGCATCACGCCCGCCTGCGCGAGCATCTTGGCGCGGATCACGCGAGCCTTCTTGTTGTCGCCCAGCATCGACCCGTTCGGGATGTGATAGCATTTGCCCTCAAAGATGCCGAGTCCCTTGCACGACGACCGCCACCAGTTGAAGAAGTCGCGCTGGATTTCCCATTCCTCGTTATTCCGCTTCTTCTTCGGAGCAGGCGGCGGAGGAACGAAGCTCTCGGCCGGCAGCTCGGATGCCAGATGATCCCGAAGGGCCTGGAGTTGGCGGCGGTCGAGGGTCATGGCGCCGAAAAGATCAAAATATTCTTCTCTCCCTGCTCCATGTACGGACGCACCTCGGAATCGAACAGGCCCTCGCCGGTGACGGCGCTCTTCCCCGACTTCGGGCACCCGCGCACATCGGCGATCACATCCACGAGGCGCGTCTTCGAATAGGACACGACATCGGGGATTCGATCGTCGGGTACGAGCGACTTGACGGCAGCCCAGGCTCCTTGAGGATGCGCCACCTTCAGCTTACCGCCTTGGGTCTTCATCGTGATCCGCGTCCCGTCTCCGGCGTCAACGTAACCGTTGGCCTTGAGGCGTTCGACGATCATCTCGCGCGCCTCCTCGATTGGGCCGGAGAGCACTTTGGACGCCACCACGAAGTCGCCAAGCGTGGCGTCGTCAGGCGTTTCCTTGATGGAGGCCAGCACCTCCGGGGTCATTTTCATTTTCATAAGTTCACCTTCGGCGCGGATCGCCGGACACGAGCAGCCGATACAGTGGGCGCACTGCTGCGGACCGGTGTTGAGTTCCATGTCGTTCGCCATGGCGGCAACCATGCGGCGATCAATGGACGTAGGCAGGCGCTCCAGCAGGTCGCCGGCCAGCGTCACGGTGCTGATACGCTCGAACCCCGTTTCCTCGTCCACACGGGGCTGGGCAATCTGGCCTTCGATTTCGATGAGGGATGGCCAGTCGATCTTGCATAGGCAAATGTACCCAGCGACCTGTTCGTTCGATGACGCCGGCTCAACGGGCTTCGGTCCTGTCTTCCAGTCGATCACCTTGGCGCGCGTGGCGTCCGGACTGATGCCGATTATGTCGGAGTGGCCCTCTAGCGCCCAAGTCTCAAACTCGTTGTATAATTCCACCTCGACCATGAGAGTCCAGTCGGGCGGAATGGTTTCGAGAACGTGGCGCACGGCCCAGTCCACGATCCACGCCGAGAAGGCGGGGAGCGTATAGCCGTCCGGCACCTGCGGCGGTGGCAGGCCGCCCTCGGGGGCGACGGCGCCGTGCTCGTCGATCAGCCGGGAGGCGATCAGGAAGTGAAGGACGCTGCCTTCGTGGCCGTCATCGCTTTCGCGGCGCTTGACGCGCGGGAAAGCGGACAGGCTGCCGTTGCATCCGAAGATGCGGGGCAAAGAGCTACAGCGATGTCTCGGCTTGCTCAAAACTGTGGCGCTCCTGTTGACACCGGACTCCTGCTGATTTCGAATTTCACGCCAGGCACGACCGGCAGCGGGTCGCCATCCTTGTACCCGTTGCAGTAAGTCGCCCGAATCGCGGCCATCTTCGCCGTCTTCTCGATGAACTGATCCGGAAGCTTCGAGATGTCCGTGACCGTGGCCACAAGCAGCACGCGGAATCGGACGCCGGAGGGTTTCGCGGCGACCACGGCCGGCGCGGACTGGATCGCCTGAATGGCTTTCTCGGTTTCGGTCGGAGCAGGCGGCGGAGCGTCATCGAAGTCCATGACCTCGACCTGCGATGCCTTGGCCAGCGCATCAGCCGCAGCCTTCGCCTCATCCTCCTTGCGCTTGCGCTCCGCCTCCTCGGTCCGGCGTTGCTCCTCCAGCCGGAGAAGTTCGGCCTGCCGCACGCGCTCGGCTTCAGCGGCTTTGGCACGTTCGGCGTTGTCGAACTCGGTGAGCAAGACCTTGATCTTGGATTTCGCCGCCTCGATGCGGGCGGCCGGGGCCTTGGCGGCGTTGTCGATCGCTCGACCGGCTTCGATGAAGGGGTCCTTGAGGGCCTTGCGCTGGCGTTCGAGTGCCGTGCCGGCAGCCGTCAGCCGCGTTTGGAGATTGGCCGCAGCCTGCGCGGATTCTGCGTCGGTCACGGTCATCGCCTTGATGTCGGCCTCGACTTGGGCGAGCGTCGCCAAAAATCCCTGCGTCGCCAGCGTGAAAGGCGCTGGCGGGAGTTCGACGATTACGTTGAGGGGTTCGGGGGTGCTCATAGTGTGTGCCTCTGGATGCGAGCGCCTTTGGATTCGAGAACGGAGACGCGGCCCTTGATGTCTTTGCAGACATCCCCAAAGAACCACCAGCGACCACGCACCTTGCGGACGTGACCGGTGTAAATGTGGCGAGTGATGTCCATGAACGTGACCCACTCTCGATGTTCAAAACGTGCGGCGCTCATGTTAGTCTTTCGCGAACGGGTGCTCCATGACTGGGTGGCCGCTGATATTGTCCACAACCGCCATCATTTCTCGCTTGTACTCTCCCCGCGTGAAGCAAACGAAGTGCCCGCTATCGGACTCTACGAAGATGACGGCTGCACTCCCGAATTGCTGGTTGTACTCCAGCCAGTATTCGTAGGCAGCCTTGACCAGTTTGTGCGCTTTGGAGTGAAGCGGGTTTCCACGGCGAATGACCGCGTTTGTCTCGAAGCTTTTACCGATGCTTCTCATCACGCCTCCATCACCTCAGTCCCGGCCTGTTGCGCGACGGCGACGCTCTGCACGAAGGTCTGCACCTTGTTGACCTTGCTATTGAGCTTACCGAGCAGTTTGACATTCAGCACGGCACCAACAGCCCACGGCGCAGCGGGCTTCACCGTCGCACCGTCCGCCACGCCGCCTCCGATGTGATAGACTTCACCGACGTAGCCACCGGAGAGTTTGGCGGCCACAGAGGGCTTTGGGGTCTTCTGCCCATCCGGGTCGAGCGTGATGATATTGCGCGGGCTCAGGGATGCAACCGTAACGACCGCCGTGATTTCCTCCTTGTCTTGCAGGAAGGCGCGGGGCTTGGGGGATTCGGTGGAGGCCTGCGCCTTCTCGGACGTATCGGTTGCGGCAGCCGCTTCGGTGAAGGACTCGACGGGCTTGGCGGTATTCTGGCGCGCCTGCTCCGAAAGTTTATCGACCAGCGCCGCGTTCTTGGCCTCGTCAGCCACGACCATGCCGGCACCGTTGGTCTTTGTCGACTCGCGCTCAACCGGCGCCGCTTCCGTCACCACCTCGGCGTCGATCGCCTGCGCGCCCTTTGGCTGGCGCTTCTTGCGCTCGGGGACGGGGGCGCGGTCCTGCGGCTGAGGGTCGCCCGGCATTTGCTCGTCTTCGCCGGCCGGTTTGTCGCCGAACCAGTCGCCGATCTTGGAAACGCCATCTCGGATGGAGTTGTGAATCTTGCGGAGGTCCGCCAACTCTTCCCCGGTCATGGCGTCGAGCTTGTGGCCAACCTTCTTCTCGATCAGTTCCGGGGTAACGCCCAGCGCCTTGAACGCCGTGACCATGTTGCGGATGCGGTCGCCGATAGGCAGTTCCGCGCCGCCGGCCATGGTCTTCGAGCACTCGTCCACCGCGGCCTGCACGAGGTCGGCGGGGATGATGGCCAAGATGCGGGCGCGCAGACGACGGCCACCCATGTTGGCCGTGAGTTCGTAGATGTCTCGCTCGTCAGTGAGCTTCACACCGCCGCCGCGCGTGTCGCGGATGTGGCGGACGGTGAACTTCTGGGACGACATCGTATTTGTTTCAAGGTCCCAGCAGTACGCCTCCATTTCAGAGACGCCTTCCTTGCGGGAAAGTTCGCGGATGCCGTAGTCGATGTTGCCCCAGTTGGCAGCCAGCATCTCGGCGAGACGAATGCTCGGCCCGCTGACGGTTTGGCCTCCGCGCGGGAAGGAATAGCAGGCTTCCTCGGCGAGGCCGGGCCGCTTGCAGGCATCGATAATCGCGGAGTAGGCGCGGGCTTGGTCACGCGGGAAACGCTTCGCGATGACGAGCTTTCCTTGGGCCTCGGCGATGGCGCGCTCGGATTCGATGGCGACGGCGCCAGCGTTGACGTGATCGGCGAGGTGCTTGGCAAACGGGTTCGATTGAACCGGGGGCTGTTTCTGAACGATGGATTCGGACATGGTGGTTGTGGTGGTTATGGTGAAACTTTCTCTGGCATCTTTGATCCCTTGGCCTGATTTTCGTAATGCCAAAGAGGCTGGAGATTGGTATAGTGGAAAAGCGCGATCAGTGCTCGTTTTGTCTTGGCGGATGCCAGCGGAATTCGATGGTCGATGTGAATCCTGCTCATGCAAGCCCACGACATTCCCGGCTTGAATAGGGATTCGATATGCGCCCGGAATTGATCCGGCGTGCAGCCAAGCATCTTGAAAGTCTTGGATTTCTTTTTCCACCCAGTAGCCCGAAATGCTTCGCGAACCCGCCCACGCATTCGGCACACAATCCGGAACGTCGGATCAGTGCGGAGGCGTTTAATGTTGTGACGATATTTCAGGAGTTTCCAACGCTCCGGATTGGCGATCTTCCACGCTTTATTCTGGGCAGCATTGACTGCCTTTCGCTTCAGCCTCATGCGGCGGTCGCATTCTTTGCGCTTGGCCGGGCTTTTCTTTTGCCATGCGGCCACGAGGCGGGCCTGATTCTTCCTGTATTTAGCTAGATTCCCCGCCGAAATCCAAATCGGGCCGCGACTTCCTTTACCGGATTTTCCCCAGTAGAAAAGGCCCGGATTATCTGGGTGCGCATCGCCTCGCCTGTGCTTGATTTCGATCATCTGGATTTAAAACTGAAACGCCGCCACCGTACCGTCAAGCGGGAATTCCATTTTCCTCACGAAAGTTTCCGCTCCTCCATCTGCGCCTGAAATTGCTGGACGGAGGGGGCTGATTTGCGAAGGGCGGGTTTGCGCATGGCGCGCAAGACGGCAGCCGCTTCCGGGTAGTCGCGCACGAGGTGAGCCGAAAGAAGCCACGCACATTTCGCGGTCCATCCCATGCCAGCCCAAAAATGCGGCAGCCTCTCGCGCGGAATGACAGGCAGCGGTCTCATTGCCGCACGGCCCGCAGTCCGCAGGCGATAATCCAAATTCCAACGAGGATAATGGCGATGGCGATCATTCCACCCTCCTTCTTCCGATGAACCAGCCGGCGACAAAGTTGAGCGCAAGGGCCTCGACGGGAGGGGGCGCCTCGATGGCGATGCTCCTGGGATTCCAGGAGCCGATGCGGACGCTGCCCTCCCCGAACTGCTCGTCCAGGTCGGTCTGGAGCGCGCGGATCGTCGGCGCCTTGATGGGCTTGCGGGGTGTGATGGTCATGGGCGGGTGTTCTGGGTTTCCCGGAGCTTGGAGAGGAGTGAGCGAAGCGCGACGTACTTGCACTTGGGGTCGTGGGGGAAAGTTTGGTCGGTCGGCTCCTCCCATTTAGGCCAGTGTGAAATAAAACCCCCATTGCATCCAGTGCAGCACCATTCGGCGGACTGCGGTGGGTTGTGATTAGTAGATGCGTGAAACGGACCAATAGCCTCTTTGAAGTTATCGTTCACCCAATTCATCACCCCCTCCGCCTGAGCGAGCAGCGAACGGAGGCTGGAGAGTTCCTTGGCAAAGTCGGCAAGGGTGCGCGTGTTGAAGTCGAGGGCCTTGGCCAATTCTTCCCGTTCCTCGGTGAGTCCCTTGTGTGCTGCGGAGAGGGCGGCTTCGATCACAGCCACTTTCTGCATGAACTCGCAATGATCGTCACTCAGGCCAGTCAAAAGCTCCGGGAATAGCTCGCGGGCCGCCTTCTGTGCCATGCTACGGGATTCTGGGGGTGGGGGTGTCATGAGTTGGGCGGGATAAGGTTCACGGTTGCCGTTCCATCCTTCCATTCCTTGGCGTAGTTAAATTCAACCCATTCAAGCGCGGCCGTAATGTGGGGCACAAAAACGCATCCGCGCCAATCATCGAAATCCACGAGATACCAGCCGCACCCCTTCCATTCGAGGGAGAACCGGCAATACGTTCCGGGGAATCCAGAGCGCTCTTCAAATATAACCTGTCCGTCCTGATCGGTAACATCGTAAGGGACGGCGCAAAGCGTGATCCTGCATTGTTGTGATCTCATTTCGCTTCCCCCTGTTTGCCATCTGCTTGTTGGGCGGCGCGGGCGGCATCGGGCCTCCAGCTAACGCCAATGTGAGCTGTGATTTCTTTGCCAATGCCATCAAGCGTTGAGCACTCCTGCCATGCGCGGATACGGACATTTTCGTCGGGGTGAGACTGGCGCAGCCGAACCAACAATTCGTAAGCACGCTCCATGGAAAGGCACGCATCCACCAATCGAGGAACCTCCCCCTCCCGTCGCAACGCTTCGTTCTGCTGGCGGAGGGTGTTGAGCTGTTCATCCGCCCACTTACAGGCTTTGCGATATTGGGCCAGCTTGACAGTCGCGGCCGCCAACTCGGCAGCCAGTTCCCGGTTCACGCTGGACATGCGCCATTGTTCGCGGGCTTCGGTGAGTTGGGCGCGGAGGTCGATGGCATCCGCGTGGCAGTCGTTATTGCAACGAGCACACGTATGCACTTTCGGCTTCGGCGTCCCCGCTAGGCTCTGCGCGTCCGGCTGGGTGGGTGGGGTGGTCATCAGTAGGTGCAGTTAACGGTGAATTCTTTTCCGCATTCCGGGCATGAAACATCCAAGTCGCGGCTCCGTGGGGTATTGTGCTCGGCTATCTCAAGGTCTGTGCCATCCCAGAAGTCGGGAGCCGTCAGCAAGTCAACATACTCCTTACAGTGGGGACAATCGCAGTTGAGTTCGACTGTCCAGTTGGCGTCTATATGCGGATTTGTTGCGCTCATAACTTCTCCCCCTGCTCGGCGTTGGGCTGGGCGGCTTGCTGGGTGGGCTGCCGAAGAGCTTCGCGGGCTTGTTCAAGCGCGGCAAACATGCGCCGGTTCTGGGCGGGGCTTCCGCTCCACATAATCGGTTGCGTGGTGTCTGGGGCGACCTTAGCTGTGACCGCCCCAAGCAACTCCTCCAAAGCAAGCCTGAGTTTGTTCGCCCTCATTTCCTGTCCTCCTTTGGTTGCTGGGACTGGAGGACGGCCGCCTCAACCGCCTTCAAGTCCGGTGCGCCCCACTTTGCCATTCCGGGAACGCCCGGCACTTCACCCAAAGGAACCATGCCGTGGTCATGCGGATTCGACGAGAAGTCCGATACTGCGCCCTTTGCCGTCGAGGGTGGAGGAGGGGCGGAAACATCCGCGAGCAGTCCGTGAAGCATCTTTAAGACTTCTTCAACACCTGCTATGGCCTCGTTGAATCGTCCATCGCTCGCAGGAAAGGTTGTTCTCATTTGGCCAATGGCGAATCCAAGGTAAGTCGCCCAATCGCATTGCAGAAGGGCGATTAGTCGATCATCGCCCCTCTGTCGAAACGCTTCGTTCTGCTGGCTGAGGGTGGCGTTTTCGGCGCAAAGCTCGTTATATTTTAACGACGCCGTCGGGGGCGGAGGGGCGGACTCGGCCAAACGAAGCCTGCTTTTTACCGTGTCCGCGATGTTCCAAGGGAAGCCCGCCGTGGAGTTTTCCAGTTTGAGCGCACGGGCAATGGATTCGAGGTCGGCCTTGTAGCGGTCGCGCTCCTTGGTGATTTGCGCCAGTTCATCCCGCCCCGCCCCCACGGCGGCGGGCTGCTGTGCTGCGCTGGGCGCGGGGGTGGAGAGGGCGGCACGGGCAATGTTGCGAGCCTCGATTAACTTAACACTTGCCGCAGCCTTGTCATTCGCACTGGTGGCATAGTCAAAGCCGAGACTGGCCGCCATAAGTTTCTCCAGCGCCTCCCGCAACCCCGAGTCCGCGGAGCCTTGCGGGTGGCCTTCGACGCGCTGGTACTCATCTAGCATTTGAACCATGCGTTTGATTTCACCGATGGTCTCTTCGTAGTTCTTTCCCGTGAATGTGTAGCCGGGTTTCACCCATACAGCGTCCCGCATTTCGTCGGCAATCTTGTAGCCGTCCATGCGCCCCTGCGCTTGGCCTTGCGGGTGGGCCTCTTGAATACGCCGATAACACGCCGCTTCGTGGGCCAGCTTTTCGGGCTCGCTCATGGGTTTCGACGGAGCGGGACCGGATTCGTGGGCTGGAAGCTCGGAATCCAACTGAGCCTTGAACACGGCCATAACGTCGGACGGCTTGCTGCCGGCATAGAGTTTCGGCTCCGCGGCCACGGAGTCTTGCGGGGTGGCGGACTTGACATGAGCCCGCCTAAGAAGCGCGGCGACTTCCGACGCGCCCGCCGGCGAAGTCAGGCCGTCAGCGTTGTAGAACACTTCGATGCGATAGTCGCCCCAATAGACGAGGTTGCTGACCCTCTGGGCAATTGGAGCGAGGTGGTCGGGCGGTGGTACTGGCGTGGGGGTGGGAGTGGTCATAGCGGGTTCTCCTTTGCGGCCTTGGTGTAGTTGCCTAATCGGAAGCCGCACCCGGTCAGGATTTCGTTATAGCTTCTCACGGTGATTTTGTAGCCGCCCCCTTCAAGAACACGGTCGAGGACACGCATGAGTTTTGCGCGGGTGATTATCCGGCCAGGCTTCCGCGTCTTCTTTCCGGGCTTCGGGGAGGGGGAGGATTTCATTGGGTGGGCGGCGTGTAGTCTTTAAGGACCTCTCCGACCTCCAGCGTCATGCGGTCCGGATCGGCGTTGAAGTCGTAGCCGGTATGCACCCGCTGGTTTAGGCGGTGGAGTGTTAGAAGTGTGCGCCGAATGGCGTGAGCCGGGTCCATGAAAAGGGCTGCGCTTTCTCGGCTACCTTCGTCGATTCTGTGCTGGGCAAGCATTTCGCAATTGTCTGCAACTTGGCTGGGCGATTCTTTAAGTTTCATCGGGTATAGAGTTGGTGGTTGAGTGATCTTTTGGGCGGCTCCAACGGAGGTTGTCGTGGAAAGCGTACATTCGTTGGTGATAGAGGGTGTAGTCAGTGCAAGGTCCGCCCCAACCCGGAACGTCCCACATCGGACAGCCTAACTCCTTATGGACACCCCTGCGGCGCGGCTCTTGATGGGGCGGCACCCACTCGCGCAAAGGATTCAGTTCTTCGGTGCTCACTTCTTCTCCCTCCCCTTGCTCTTGCTCCGCCCTTCGCTCGCGGGGGACTGGGGAATCGCCAAGCAGTAGGACGGTACGCAGGACATGACGTTGTTGATCGTGGTGTGCCCGAAGGGCGGGTCTCGGCGGATGGAGTAGATGGAGCGTGCCCGATTGCGCGGGGTGGCGATAACGGCCGTCCCCTTGGGCCACACCATGAAAGCGCCCTGAATATCGTGAGCCAGTTTGCAGCGGACTTCCCCCTTGGGGGCGGACTTGGCGGGGGTTTTCAAGATGCCTCCTTTTGGCGGGCGGCCAGCATGCAGTCTGCGGCTGTGTATGCGTGGTGGGCTATTTCATCGTAGCCGGAGCACGTTCCGTTATATGCAAGGAATCCCGCCAACGCCTGCCCCGCAAAGTAGTCGCGGAGGGTCATGCCGGGATTTTCAACTTTGACGTAAGTTGAGGTGTCGATTGAAGGGAATGCGGGTGGATTGTCGGTGGTCTTCATTTCAGGTAATGGTTGGGGGCTGGGGGTGGGTAACTGGTTTAAGCAGGAATCTTCCTTGCTAGAGCAGGAGAAGCCCGGAGCGCCACATCCATGATGTGCTTCCCCATGAGCGGATGGACGCAGTTGCGTAGGATTTGGGCCGGGCAGTGGTTGGTCCCGTAGTAGATGTTCTCGGGATAGTGGATGCCCAGCCAGTCCATGAGGGCCTGCTTACCCTTCAGGTTGCAGAGGTTGATGAAGTCGGGGGGTGTCGGTACGTGGAAGTCGCTCCAGGTAAAGTTTGACCAATACATGTGCCGGCCATCGCTCTTGCCAGGGATCAGCGGCTCATAATACGGCCTCACGTTCTCGACCACCCAGAGGCCCTTGAAATGGTGCTGGAGGAAGATAATCTCCTCGTACAGCCGGAGGTCGGGATAGCGGCGTAATGCGTGGCGCGTGGCCTTGGCCATAGGGCTGTGGGTCTGGCAAGGCGGAGATGACCAGATGAAATCGAACTCCCGGAAGTGCTCCAGCAGGTAGGCGTGGGCGTCCCCGATGACGACAGTATCAGCCGGGTTCAACCGCTGGTACACCGCCGCAATCTTGGGCTCCAGCTCGACAGCCGTGACCCGGCAGCCCTCCCAGAGCTTCCGGTTGCCACCAAGGCCGGCGTATAGATTGAGAACTTTCATTTCAGGAAGTCATTTATTCCGTCAGAAAATATAAGCGCCAGGACGCCCAACAAAAGGAACGCGAACAATAGGCTCACGATTCGCCCCCCTTGTCTGCTAGTTCTTCGGGATGAGCGGGGCGGGCGAGGGCGCGAAGCTCCTTGGCCTTCTCGATAAGCGTGAACCCGTAGTCGCTCCCGTATTCGGTCAGGCGACGACCAGCCGCTGCCAACATACTGGCGGCCTCCCCAATGGTCTGTAGCTGGGTGGCGGATTGGGCGGCGCGATGGTCCGCGATGATTTGGCGCGCCCGCTCGGCAGCATCAATGGCATCAAGGCCCTGCATGTCGAGAAACGGGCGCACCAGTTTACGGCCAAGTTCACGGTCCTCGGGGGTGATTGGCGTCTGCTTGTCTGGGTCGGGGGTTGGCATGGGGGTTACTCGGCTGCGGCCTCGATGTTGCTGATTTGGTTTTCGAGTTCATCAGCCGCTTCTTGCAACGCTTGCGCGGCTTCCTCGGCCTTCTGCCCCTTCTCGCCCTGCTGGAGAGATTCGGGCATGTTGTCGAAATACTCCTGCTCATCGGCGGCGACTTGCTGGAGGGCGGAAAGCTGCTCATTGAGAGCGGCGGCAATATTCTGGATTTCGGAGCGGCGAGCGGCGTTCATGGCTGTGGCTGGTTTGGGAAGCGTGGTTGGTTTTGGCAGTCGAATCCTTGCGCGCGGCGACAGCTTCAGTCAAGCCGCAATTCCCGTCAAGCGAGATAGCGCGAGGCTCATTTGATGAAATTGCGGATGATCCATGCGATGAGAGCTGCCCAGCATACCGCGCTAAAGCAGACTCCGAGGATGAGGGCGCGGCGGGGAAAGTGTCTTGTTATGAATGACCCTCCACCTTCGCCACGACTGCCCGCAAATCACGGGCAAGCTGGCTTGAAAGCCAATCGTTGTCCTTGTTGAGCGGCGACTGTTGAAACAGGCCGTGGCAGTCGTGGATCAGGCGGTACATCTCCGGCCCCACCTCGATCAATGCGCGGTTGGCGAGGTCTTGGGAGATGGGGCCGCGGAACGGCACGACGGCAGCCAGTTCGTTGCCGTCAGCGTCCCGGAGATAGCTGCCCCGGAATTTCCATGGGGCGGGGGAGTGGGTGGGTGTGTTCATCGCGATGATACGATAAATTCCCCGTCCATCCCGCGGTCATAAAGACCCTGAAGCGCACGCACGAAACGCGGCTTGCTCAATGGTGATTGGATTTCTCCAATAATTCCGTAGGTGTCGCCGTCTTTGGCGAACCGATGGAAGCGAAGGCCGAGCGAACGGAACGCGCCGGCACTTAGGCCGTGGGTCGTGGTTTCCATGAACTCGCGGCGCAGTTGCGCCACGAGCGAACCAGGAGCAAGCAAAGGCTTGCCAGTGGCCGCTCGGTCGTCGCCCCAGTGGCGATAGAATCGGACTGTATATGTTTTCATGTCTCAAATATCAGTGTTGAGTTAACCCGGCACACGAAGCGAAACCCCTCCGCGCGAAGCCAGGTGGCGGCGGCCAGAGTGCTTGCAAAGCGGCAAAGGGGTTCGCCGCGGGCGTAGATGATGCCGTTGTGGAGGGCGAAGACGGGGATTAGTTTTTGGCGGGTCATGCGCGGCCCTCGGCTTTGGAGATTGCGGCGTCAATTTCGGCCACGCGGCCATAGGCCGGCATGAAATCACGGGCCATTTTCATGGCCTCGACAGCGCCGCCTAATGCGTCAAGCCGCGTAGCGCACAGCTCCAAGCTGGCGCTAGTCTCGCCCTTGAACTGCATTGCGAACGTGCGCAGCCATTGGGGAGAGTCCATGACGGCGACGGGGTGAGGGACTTCGGCTTTCATAGATAAAAGCACACCCACAGCCACAGCGCGGAGACGGAGAGCGTGACCGCGCAAAGCAGGGTGTAGAGGGTGAGGCGGAGGGTTTCTTTCATGGGGCGAGATTCCTTTTGATCCAAGCGGCCAACTCCTCCGGATTGCAGCCAGCGTGCGGCCATTCCTTCGTCATGCGGTTAAACTGCCGGATCGGCAATTCCTCCGGCAAGTTCACTTGCACGTTGCGCGGCTCATAGTTGCCGCCGTTCAAATGATAGGGGATGCAACGGATATTAGAATCTCCGCCGCTGATCGTGGCGCTAACAGAGCGGTCCTTTTCGTGGTCCGTGTAGGTGAAGGCCCAGTAGCAATTCCCGTAAATGTCACGACGGGAATAGTGCGGGGTAATGGTGGCGATTATGGTGCGGGCGGTGGTTGTCATGTTCGGAGCGGTTAAGGTTAATAGTTGCCCGCCCACTCGCGCAGAGCGGCCAGGGTTTCGCGGGAGAGGTGGCGGGAAAGATCGCGCCCGATACGGTCGCACTGCTCAAAGGTTTCTTTCGCTTTGATACTGTCGGAACTATATCCGTAGTCACCGGCCCAGTCCTCGAATTTCAGGCCGTCAAAGAAGGCGGCGCCGTCCATCAGCAGGGAGTGGCAAACGTCCTCTAATTTGGGGGCGACTTTCTGAAACTTCGCCAGCTTGGCGGCCGTGTTCGCCCACAGTTGCAGGTCTTTTATTTGCGCGCCGGGATTCATGCGAACCGTATTAAGGCAATAGGTTTCGTCGCGCGTCATGGCGGCATCAGTGAAGCCTTGCGGATACTCGGCGCACTTGCGCGGCCATTTCACATGCCCCACCCCAAGCCGGAAAGACCCGGTCCAGATAACTTGCCGGCGCTCGTTGGAAATCTGGCAAGTATAGGCGATACACGGCCAGCCAGGGAGCGGCTTGCCGGTATCATGGTCGCGCTCCTCACGCACTTCGCCGCGTGGGCCGGAAAGAACGGCCAAGGAAAGGCCGGCTTGCTCTGGGGTGATGGATTTGTTTTCGGTATTCATTGTATCGGGTTGCCGTTTTTTAAGCCGTGGCTCCCGGCGGTTTTTGGTTTATGATTGCGCTGGCAAATTCGTGGCCGCCTTGGCTTCCCAGAACGGCATAAAGGCAAAAGGCACGTCGAGCCATTGCGTCTTATCCACGAGGGATCGGAACGGCTTTGCGTTGCTCTGTTCAAGCGGGAAGTCGGCCAGGATGGCGCGGACTTCCGGCGTGTCAGGCAGGTATAAATCCGACTCGTGGGAGTCGTAACGGATGCCGGCGGCGACGATGCGGGAGAAGAGGGATTGCATGAGAGTGTTTAATTAAGCAGTTCGCTTGAATATCCCGCGAAATACTCGCCCCGAAGGCAGGCGATGCAGTCCCGCAAGCCGTGGAAATCGAATTGCGAGCGGTGCTTTCGCACATACTCGATCCGCTCCTTTTGGTCATAGCAGTCCCGCCAAACAGCGTTTGCGCTTTCCTGTTCGCGGTTGCTGAAGTCTTCCTCGTCCAGCACGGGGTAATCTTCATATTCCTTGCGGAGACGGTCGCACATCTCAAGCGCCGCCGTATCCGCCTCGTGAATGGCAATCCATTCAACCCAGCCAACGGCCCAGTGAGATTCGCGGATCACCTGCCGTGACTCGATTTCATTGTCACAGTCGGGCGCGGAGTGAACGAAGGGCGGAAGCTTCTTAAGCTCTTTCAGGACGTGCGCAAAGTTGCTTTCCTCCAATTCGTCGGAGTCGCGGGACTGGCCAAAGCCAGAGCCGTAATAGTCGGGCCAAGTTGCGCCGAAATAAGACGGCGGCATTGACCAGCGTTTAAGGTACTTCGGAGTGTAGAGGGTTTGCATGTGATTTTGTGTCACCGGCTCGCCCCGCCGCCCGCGAGCAGCGGTGAGGGTCCGGCAACGGAAAGGGAGTTAATAGCCGTCCCGCTTTAGAACGATCCGGCAGTCCTGCGGCAGGTCCGCGCGGTTAATGCGCCGCCCGAGGTGCCGGCCAGGCATGGCGGTTGAATGTTGCCCGAAGCCTTGCGGATGCATCGGGTTTGCGGACATGGCGAGGCATGCGAACAAGCCGGGCGTGCGCTCGGGCTGGTCCAGAAAGACCGCCGTGTAACGGTCAGCGGTCTTGCCGCCGTTGTCATAGATGCGGATGGAGCCGCGGGGATAGGTTTTCATGTTGCTGGATATGGCCTAAGCGTTTTGCCTTGGCTTCAACCTCGCGCCCCGGGATGGAGAGCGAGGGGGAAGGCTAGGGTTGTTTGGCGGCGGCGAGGGCGGCGCGGGCTTGTTCGTCCCATGCGGCCCAACTGCGAGCGGTCTCTTCCTTAGTCCATCGCACAGATGGATTGCGAATTGCCTTGGCGCGCTCCAGCGCCTCCACCAGCCCCGCCTTTTCCATCTCCAGCCGCGCAATCGTGCGGCCGGCCTGCCATGCCTCGTCTTCGGCGCGCAGGAGTTTGCGGGCGGTTTCGGCGTGCGCCTTTTGCTCGGCAGCGAGATCGTCCACCAACCCCGCGTGCGCGTTGCGTTGTTCATCCAGCGTGACGTAGCCAGTAAGGCCCAGAGCCATTGCCGACAAATGCCGGGCGGGCGCCGTCTTTGAGTCCGCATTGCGGAGCGTTTCGCTGATGAAACCCAGTGAATCCAATTCGACGGCGTTTAGATTCGGGTGCTGGATATGGAGCGGCGCAGCTTCGCCGGCTGCGGACGGTTGGCTTGTGGGCGTGTCAGTCTTGTTTTTCATTTGCTGGAGGGTTGGGGGTTAAAGTGCGGTCAGCTTGCGAATCGGCCGGAGCGAGCCATGCCACTCCATGCGGCGCTTCTGTTCGGCAACCACAGCCGCGCAAGCCTCATGGGCTGCCAAGTAGCGAAGTGAAAGCTCGTCCGACTTGGCAACGGTTTCACTGTGGCGCTCATAGCCGCGGCCGGCCGCAATGAGTTCATCGGTGACAAGCGAGCGCGCGGCGCTGGTTCGATCATACTCCGCGCGGAGCTTCTTTTCAGAGAGAAGGGTGAGACCGTTCATGGGGTCAGGCAATGGCTTTCCAGGTGCGATCAGGTTGCACGGCATAGACCGGAACAGATTCCCAGCCGATGCCGGAAACGATGCGCGAGGCCTTGGCGATGCAATCGGCAGAAGTGCCTTCAAAGAGCATCATGTCAGGCTTGCCGGGCCGGTGGTCGATCAGTTGAAAGCAGTCGGCCGCGGGTTGAATGAGTAGGTATTGCGAGTCCATGGGATTAAATGCTGTAGTGTTCCGCCGTAAGGGTCTGGCAGGTCTCGCCCTCGCTCAGGAAAGCGCAGCCGATTTGCGAGCCGCGCAAATGCCGATGGACGGCAACGCAATCCGGGCGGTTTCCCCGGCCCCAGGATTCCAACATGCAGCCAACGTGCAAAGCAGCATCGGCCGCGGATTCCGCGATCACGTCCATCCCGCCGGAAGCCCAAGCGGGGATTGAAACATGCCAGTAGAGACCGGCATTGATAGCCTCGCGCATGGTGAGGCCGGATTTGTTGCGAGTGCTGGTTTTCATGTTGAGATTCACAGCCTGCCCCCATTGGCGAAAATCAAGACCAGCAGGGCGAACAGGCCGACAATGCAGGCCGCAGCAATCCAAGGCATGACCCGCTCGGGGGAAAGATCAGGCTTCATTGGCTCAGTCGTTGAAGCACACAAGGCAACCGGGATTTTCCCAGTCAACGCCGACATGCAGAGGCTTGAGAACGGCCTCGATGCGCGGATTGATCCACGGGTAGGCCAGATCGTAATAGCTGCACCAAACTTCCTCAGTGGCCGTCTCGCCGCTGATAAAGAAATGCTGCTCTTTGTCGCCCATGCGGACGAATACGGGGCAGCCCAGCTCGTGAAGGGCGATGTAGGCTTTCCGAAGATTGCCCACGAGAAGCGGCGTGATGCCGCAAATTTCAGTGGCTTCCATGTTGTTCATTTTGAGCGCGGGTTAGGAGTTGCCCCGCCGAGTCTCGCGCCTATCCCAGCTAGTGCGCGTCCCGACGAAGGGAAGGGGTTAGGAGGCGCATCCCCAGTGAAACTCGTTCGCCGCATAGGCGGCCGGACGGTCGGGGTGATTGAGCGGCAGTGCCGACAAAGCAGCGTGCAACTCGCGGCCCTTGGCGAGATAGGCGGCGTAAGCCTCAGCCTCGGAGGACTGTTCGCCAAACGAGCGGCGAACGAGGGACAGGGCGGAATCACCATAGACCCACGACACACAGCGGTCGTTATGGTCCGAGACCAAGCGGCGCGCCTTGGCGAGCGGCGTTTCCTTTGGCAGATATGGAATGTTCATTTTGTGACAGGAGTTCGTCTCGGGCATGATTGCCTTTCGACGCGCGCAATATCGCCCACGCCGTACCGCTTGACGAGACAATAAAATCATTCCGCCATAATTACCGTTGGTGCTGCAATGGGTTATGAAGAAAATAGTTTATTTTCCAAAATATACATTTCATACGCCAAATGGAGTAGATGGACATACTCCGAATGGGTTAAGAAGAGTTGACGAGGCTACCTTTAAGGGGCATCTTCGCGCGCACACGCATGGAAACTCCCTCGCAAACCGTGGCCTTGGCGCCGGCCGCTGGCGCTGGTGTCGGCAAGATGCTGGCCGACCTGCTTCTTTCTGATCCCGACTTTGTGCCGCTCATGCGACGAACGGCGATTGACTGCTTGAACGCGATGAGTCCGCGCCGATGGGACAAGGAACAAGGCTGGATCAGCGACCCAGATTATCGAATCCGCGCGCAAATGTTTTTCGGGCTCATGGCCCACATGGAAGGCGAACCCGTGAAGCGAATCATTCACCAGCACCTTGGCGAAGGCGGAAAGCTGGACGTTGGCGGCGCCCTGGCCGACTCGCCAGAGCTGGCTGCCGCGGTCGAACGCGAGTTGCAGAAAAGCAAATGGAAGCACTCCGGTCGGCAATCGTACAAGAAGCCGGCGAAGGTGGTCGACGGCGAAGCCAAGGACGTTGCGGCCGGGCCGGCGAAAGAGTTCTAAGCGTGTTCGGTGACGGTAGCGCGTTCGCTGCCGTTCGGTGTCGCCCCACAGAGAACGTGTTTTGCTTGCGTTTACGGGCTGATCCGGTGCTTGGGGGTATCTCGTGCCGCATCGCGTAGCCTGCGGGCCTTGGCGCTAGGCTAGCGCGTGCGCTGGCTGGCATGGCGTGCGGCCTGGCGTTTAAAATTCCGACCACCTGGTATGCCCCGCTCCCAAGCGGCTACGTGCCCGATCGGCGGACGGCAGCGGAAGCCTTTCCCCCGTTACGGGATTTCCCATGACGTCGCTACTACCGACATCATCCGCCGCACGGACGCCATCGGTCCCGCCGAGGTCGTCAGGTGCTCGGTACTGGCGAGCACCTTGTTTTCGACCACCCGGTATGCCCATTCCCTGTTCGGTGCCATATCTCACAGTACACGTTTTCGACCACCCCATATGCATGTCTCTGGATGCGGAAACTCCAGTTAGCGCGGAACACCCCAATTCCACTCCCTGCGCGATAACCCCCACATACCCCCCCATGGGGGGGTTTCCGCAGGGGGGGTTTCCGCATGGTGCGAAAATATGATTATCGCGGGGTTTCCGCAGGGTTAGCGCAGGATGTTCCATGACCACTGTTCGGTGAATTGTTCTTTGACCACATTATTTCACTGTACATCCGTTCACTGACGTGTAAAGTGAATCAATGAACATCATCTTGTACGCCCGTGTTTCCACAGAAGATCAGCGCCTCGACCCTCAGTGGTTGGAACTGCGCGAGAGGGCGCGGCGCGAGGGATGGAACGTGGTGGCGGAATTCAGCGATGTTCTCAGCGGTGCACGCGCGGCTCGACCGGGACTGGAGGCTCTGGAAGCCCGGTGTGCCCATGGTGACGTCGGCGCCGTCGTGGTGGTGAAGCTCGACCGACTGGGCCGGAGTGTGCTGAACGTCTTGGCGCTCGTTCGCCGGCTGGATGAGGCGGGTGTGGCGATTATCTGCACCTCGCAGGGGATCGACACCCGCGCGTCGTCGCCCTGCGGGCGAATGATTATGGGCGTCATGGCGGCGTTTGCAGAATTCGAGAAGGACGTAATCCGGGAGAGGACCGTCGCCGGGCTCGCCGCGGCGCGGGCACGGGGTCGCGTGTTGGGCAAACCATCGAAGGCGCTGGCCGGATGTCCGGACGTGCCGGGGCAGGTGCGCGCGTGGCGGGAAACGGGGAAGGTGGGGGGGCTGCGGGGATTGGCTCGGCTGCTCGGTGGGTGCTCCGTGTCCACTGCGGCGCGACTGGCGAAGGAAGTGCCGGCGCCTGATGCGCTGGAGGTTGAATGAAACCCCGGTGCACATCGGTCTGGGACGTGGCCTTGTGCCAAGACGGCTGCGGCTTGCGGCCGGTGGGCTTGCTCGTGCCCTGCGAGAACGATCCGCCCGGATTGTGCGACCTCTGCGGTGGCCAGACCTGCGACTGCGATGGGTGTATGGCCGACTGGGCGGAGGAAGTGGAGCGGAATTAAGCCCGGTCTTCCGGCAGCGGCAGATAATATCCGTACCCGTGCGCCATTTGCACGCGGTCCAAATCCCCGCTCTGCACAGCCTCGTTGAGTATATCGCGGAAGGCCGTCTCTTTGATTGGCGCGATGTCGTGTGCGAAACGCAGGAGTGCTTGCTTCGTCATGGCCTTCGCCTTTCCGCGCGGGAATATGCCAGTGAACTGAGTGAAGGAGTATTTCGCCGGCCGTCCGCCCATCTTGCCCTCGGATTTAGATTCGGACTCGCATGAGACGTGCCGCTGGAGTTCGTCCGACCACCGGAACGCGATTCCATCCTTCTCCGTGATCGGCGCCTTGCGCTGCTTCTCGGAGGTGATCGTCGTGATTTCGCCGTCCTTCTTCAGGAGCAGGTTTGACTCGGCCTTGCGCGTGAGCTGCTTGCCAAGGTGCCCGCGGCCGTCGTCCCCCGTCTTCACGCCTTCGTTCGAGTGGATGACGCAGATCGCCGGGCAATCGTGGGTCACGGTGCGCTCGCGCAGCCAGTTCACGAAACCGTTGCACTCCGCCTCGTCGTTGACGCTGTTCACGAAGTCCGCGCAGCCATCGAGGATGAGGGTGAAAATTTTCCCGCACTCCTGTTCGGCGAGGGCGATGGCTTGGTCGAGCGAGAGTTTGAGTCCGTCCGGCCCGATGCCAACGAGACAGTAGTGGTACAGCCACTTCGGATCGGCAGATTGGCCGGCGCGGTCGAGGCTCCTCTTGTAGCAGGTGTACGCATCAAAGGGCGACTGCTCGGTGTCGATAACGATGACAGCATGGCCTTTGGGGTTGGCCGCGGTGAACCCCAGGTTGTCGGGCTTGAGGGCCACGGCGCCGGACGCCGCGGTGATGATCGCCGCCGTCGCGGCGCCGAGGGTCGCCGTCTTGCCCGTCTTGGCGCGGCTGATAAGGGTCGTGATATTGCCGGGCGTGCAGATGGGTTTCCCTGCAAGGAACAGGCGGGTAACGGGCTCGGGCGGGGGTTTGGCGGCGTGGACGCGGCGGGATGAGAGCGCCGGTCCGGACTGACGAAGGCGCGCCCCCTGCATGAGCGCCATGATGTCGGCAACCGGCTCGCGTTTCTTGGCCGCTTCCTGGATTTGCAGACCCAACCGCTCAAGACGGCGCCGCTCCGAGGCGTCCATTACCTCGCGCAAGGCAAAGTCGGCGCGTGCCGTGGTGGCCGACTGGTCCAGCGCCATCAGGGTCTGGATACCGCCGGCATCGGACAGGCGGGAACCAAGGAATTCCACCAAGGTGTCCAATGCGATCGGCGTATTGCCGGCGCGCATGGCCCGCAACGCGGCGTAGGTGGCCGCAGCCTGCGGCGTCGTGAAATCGGTCGAGGCGAGACCGGCGGCGATTGCCTTGTCGAGCGTCTGTCCTTCGTCGATCAGGAAGCACCCGAGCAGATATTGCTCGTGGGTCTGGACGTCGCGGGGGGATGGCGGCACGGGTTCACGGCGGACTGGCACAGGCTTGGCGGTTTCGAAGGACTCGGGCTGCGCCGGCTCCTCGTCGAAATCCATGGATTCGAGCGGGGTCATTCGACCTCCATGGTTTCGAGAGTGGGTGTCAGTCGATTTCCATTGTCTCGACTGGCGGCGATGAACCAGGCGGCAACAATTGGGTTGATGGCGTTTCCGTATCCCTTGAGCCGGATGTTTCGGTTAGCGCGAGCAAGCGAGATTGAACTGCGTCCCAATTTTCGTAGCTCGGTGAGCAGCGGTCCCACTCGGGAGGGAATCCCATGAGCCAGCGGGAATGAGCCGGGTTCAATACGCCGCCATTTTTCATCACGACAGAAGACGAGATCGGCGACTCCCCAGAATCCTCCAAGAGTGGCTGGTCCAGCCACTCTTGCCTCCCCAGCAGGGCGTTCGTACTGACCGTTCCATCGGATGATCCGTCCTTCCCGTCGCGCACGGTCGGCGTAGCCCAGCCGGCTAATTGTGCCACCGCATCCAGATTCAAACCGTTCTTGCTCGGATTCTCCCCACGCGCCTTCGCTGATTCCGCCGATTCCGTTGAACCGTTTACTCGCGGAGTCGGCCAGCCGGCTAGGCTCGCATCCGCCGGAAGCGCCCCGCCCGCCTGATTCGGACCGCCGTTGCTGCCGCCCGTCGCTCTCGGCGTGTTCCACCCCGCCATCTGCGCATCCCCCACCAATCCGTTCCGCTTCTCCGCCGCCGGAATCCCTCGCTTCTCCGAGTCGTTGGCTCGTGGGGTTTGCCAGCCGGCAAGAATCGCATCGCTCCCCAAGTCCCGGCCGCCCTTCGTGTGCCCTGTTATCGCGCCCTTGAAGTCCCGTGTCTGTGGCGTCGCCCATCCAGTAAATCCGCTGCCGGATGTTCGGCGACCCGACGCCCGCAGAGCACAAATCGGCTCCCTCCCCGGCATAGCCCATGATTTCCAAGTCAGAGAATACTCGGGAGAGCCATTCGCGACCGAGCGCGCTTGCAACCTGCTCGCCATAGACTTTTGCCGGCCGGCGCCGATTGATGACGCGGCGGAACGACGGCCATAGATGGCGCGGATCAGCGAAACCCATTTGCTTTCCGGTGCCGGAGAAGGGCTGGCATGGACAGGAGCCACTGTCGGCGTTTTCGTCGGGGTCGATGCCGGCGAGTTGGAAAGCGAGTGGCCAGCCGGCGACGCCACTGAAAAAATGACACTGGGTAAATTCGGTGAGTTCATGTGCTTTGATTTCTTGGATGGGCGTGTCGCTCACGATGCCATCGGGGATAAGTTTTTCGCGGACGAGTTCTTTCGTCCAGGCGCAGGCGTCCTTGCAGATGTCGTTGTAGAAGTTCATGCGCGCCCCTCCGAGATAGCCGCCACTGTGTCGCGTAGTGCGCGAATCCGTGCATCAAGGCCGCTCGCGTCGGAGAACTGCGCGCGAAACCGCTGCTCCAACACCAGCTTCGCCAGCACCACTGACGGATGGTGCGCATAGCAATACCCGTCGCACTTGGCGTTGTTCGGGCACGGCTTGACGCCCCAGCAGGAGGTTTTGGCTATGCACTTCATCGTCCACCCTCCAAAAAATTGACCCACGCCGGACTAGCTGCCCCCGTCTCCAGGGTAGTCGGCGTGGGAGGGTTGCCGCGGACGGCGTGCCCCAAAGTGAAAGCCCCCGGTCGGTGAAGACACGAGGGCGCGAAAGACTGAAAGGATGAAGACTTCATTGGCAGCGTCGCGGAGCAAGAGTCCTCCGCCCGCGTTCGTCAAGCGGGATTTTTCCGAATTCGCTATGGGGCATCAACCCACCTTGCGGAATTCAGCCTCGGCTATGCGGCGCAGTTCGTCGCCGTAGATGCCGCCGGGTTGGCCGGCGATCATGCATTCGAGGGCGCGGATGATGTTGGCACGGCGCAGCGCGGTGTCGTGCTTGCCTCTGCGCACTGCGCGCTGGCTGGTATGCCTCGCGGCCATGCGCTGATACCAAATTGGGTTCACACTCACGTTCACGCGGATCATGCCGCCTTCGTTCGTGTGCCGCTTCTGCGGAACGAGGATGGTGACGAGTTGGTTTGATTGCAGGTCTGCGAGCAGGTATTCCAGCACCATCACACCGCGATCTTCGGCGGCCTTGGCATTTCCTGGTGAAGCGGACGCCATAGATGAAGAACGCATTTGTGGTGATTAACGTAATCCTCTTTCGGCGGATGGTACTGTACGACGCATTCAGTGTCATCCCAGAACAGGTCTTTAACCTTGCACATCTCAGACCAGCTCGGCGTCCGCTCACCCTTGTGGTCGCGCGCCCGAAGGCTGACGTGTTCCCAAGGCACTTCGTCGCTCCCGTCGCTCGCGATAGCGATGATTTGAGTCGTGCCGATGGGGAAGTAGAACGCTCCGAAGCGTGCGCCCTCCGGCGACGCCATGTGGCCATCGGTCTTGCGGAAGGCTTCGAGGTGCTGCCAGTCAGTCTTCATAATCCTCCCCTCTGCCCGAGAGAACCAGGCTCGTTTGCGTGACTTCGACCCCGCGCGAAGTCACCTTTGATCCGCCGTCATCGTCGCTCACCCCGTAGTTCTTCAGTTCAATCGCCTCCACGGGCATGATGCAAACACCGTCACTTTCGAGCGGGTGCTGGAACGTGCGCTTGTTGATGTCCACGGTCTTTCGACCATGGCCCTCGGCGATGAGCCTGCCGAGCAGTTTGTGCAGTTTGGATATGGTCACTTGCGACCTCCTTTCTTCGGCCAAAGCTTCCACTGAATCTGCTGAAGCGGAAAGCACATTCCCGCTTTCTGGCAGACTTTGATATGCCGCCGCTCGACGAAGTTCGGGCGCCCCACGGTAACAAGCACGGTCACGGACTTGTCGCCGCTCTTTCGCTGCCGTCGCTGGGCCGTCGCCTTCATTGTGAAGGTCGGACTGATAAACGCCGTGGCGCGCCTGACGTGCGGTTGCCACACGATATCACCCACCGCCTCGCCGAGTTTTTTCATGGCATACTCGTAATCACCTTTGGATTTGAATTTCATGAGTAGTTGTCCTCCGGCATGTCGAGCACTTCCTTGCCGTGCGAGCGATCTGAACAGATGAACACGGAGTCCACGTTGTGAAGCGTGGTCTCATCTCCCGCAATGAGCACCGAATAGCGCACCTTGGATGAAGTGAATATCACCGCGCGAATATGGCCCTTCAGTGTTTTAGACTGGAGCCGCACCAAAACCAACTCGCCGATTTCAAAATCGGACTTGTATGATTTAGCCATGCGCGGACGATAGGCACTCCCACTGCCTGCTGTCGAGGCTATTTCCACTTCGGCCTCCCTCCGCGCTTCCCGTTCTTCCGCGCTGCCTCCGCCTTCTTGTCGCTCGTGGCCGATCCCATCAAGGTCGCCGGGCTGACGATGTAACAGCCGAAGGCACCATATCCGAACGAGTCCGCGCGTGCTTTGTGAAGCAGCAGACGCACCGGGCCTTTACCTTTGTAGCGCCGGGCGACCACGAAACACAACTGGCCTTCCGCAAAATCCTTCATGATGCCACGAAGGACGACTGGCTTCTCTTTCCGGCCCATGGCCGGTATGATGATTGGATTGCTCATGTAATTCAGAAAACCCAACGCTGGGTTATGGTCAATCTCAATCCGCTCCCGCAGCCCTAACCGCCTTGCGCGAAGGCCCGCGCTTCGCGTGAACCTCATCAAGGTATCGCTGGAGGAGCCCGGCGTCGTGGGAGGCTGCGGCTTCGTTGTCGTGTTCGAACGCAATATCCGGCCACGGAGGCGCGCGGAACAGCCTGGGGCCGGCGGGCATGGTTTGGCCATAGCTGGTGGCGACGAGCGAGTAGCGGTCGTTCGCTGATTCGACGGAAATAATTGGCGGGGTGTAGGGATGCTTGCTCATGTGACTGGGCGCATTATTCTTTTCGTATTACGCGATAGCCGAACCTTATCTTTTCGATTTCGCATCCGGAGAATGGTCCGCATACATGGGTTCCATTTCTACCCCTAGAACCAAGAGAATGGCAGTCATAGCATCCCGGGAATTCGGCGGACGGTCCATGGATGATTGCCATCCAATGAGAGAAGATGGAGCCGTTCTCGTTGAAAGACGAATACTCTATGAGTTGGCCTCGCTTGAAGTCGAGATCGTATTCGATGGTGATGCGGGGAGGGGTCATTCGTAGCGTCCGCTCGCCCGCACATGCATGGCAATATCCACGAACGTATCGTGGTCCGGAATCGCCACGTCCGGGTGATAGGCATTCGCCTCCATGGTGACCTCGACGTAGCGCACGGGATGCTTCGTGAAGTGCGCGCGAACGCACTGGTACATCATCCATTGCGATTGTGAGACCGCGTGGCGAATCGCCTGCCACCAGCCGTCCGGGAATCGCACGGTCTTCACCGCGAACTTCTTGCTGGCGATCTTCGCCTGCAATTCGAGGATCATGCGCTGGGCGAGTTCATCGTAATACGTCTCCCATTTCAGGCCGTGGAAGTGCGTGGACTTGTGGATGTCGCGCATCTCGAAATTCTCCATCGCCATGCGGTGCTTGAAAGTTTCCACGCTGCGAGTAATGCGCCGCATGTCAATGCAGTCGCCGAATTCTTGGTAGGATTTGATCATAAGGAATGCTTCAGGTCTCGATTGTCTTCGTGGATTCCCGATTCGGATATAAAGGTACGGAGCCACGATGTCATGCTGAAGTTTGCGTCACAGAGTTCGGTGAGCGATGTGCCGGTCTGATACTTCTTCTCGGCGCCTGCGCTATCGATCCATCGGAGCGTGAGCACGAATGCGCCCACGGGCGGACCAATAGCGATCCAAATTTCCGCACGCTTGGAATCATGGATGTGCTGATACTCGTTCCAGATTTCGGACATCACGAAACGAAATGCTTCTTCCTTTGACTTTAGGGCCATGCTCACGTCTCCACCTCCACCCCATGTGCCCGAAGCAGGGCGATTACGCAGGCTTTCGGAAGCGAATCGCAATTCGCGCAATTCTTGTCCTCAGACCAGCAACGCACGAACCAGTCTCCGCTACAATAGTGAATTCCGACCTCATCAAGCTTCTGGATATACGGCAGCACCGCGTCGGCGGATTTTACGAAATTGTATTTCCACACAGGCCCCATTGTTTTGTAGGGTGCGACTTTTTCGCTATAAACGGTCTCATATCCGTACCCGTCATCGCCCTTGCTCCAACCGCACACCTTCTCAGCGAATGCCGCGTTCAGTTCCTCATCAGTTGGCTTCACGAGTTTCATCACTCCACCTCCATCGTCTCCACCGACTCGGCGCCGGAGATTTCGGTTTGGATCGCGGCGCATTTGCGGATGATAAAATAGAACCCCGGGCGTCCCTCGCTGTGCGGATACTCTTTCTTTACGCGGACGAACTTCTGGCCATTCCAAATTCCGTCACCGCGCTGGGCCATCCCGGTGATGCGTTTCCAGCCGAAGGGAATCGTGGGTTCGGCACTCATTGCTTTCTGCAATTCCAAATCGACTTCGCCTTGGCGAGAATGCTTTCCTTGTCGCCATAGTTGCTCCATGTCCACCGCTCCTCAAAGCAGGGGCATTTAGTGAACACCGTCACGCCCCAATGCGTGCTCCCAGCGTGTTCAAACTGCGGCATAACATCAACCATCTTCACCGGGACGGCGCAGAACGGGCATGGAAGGAAGCCATGGCTATCGGCGCTCATCACTTGCACGCCTCCTCGCAAACCCGATTGATAAAATCCGCATTGGCGGCGCTGGTGGGCCGCGCGGACTCGAAGAGGATGGTGCCGATTTCCACGGTGGCGCCGCGGATGACATCGCTATTGAGGTGAGCGAACTCGTCGTTGCGGACGAGGCCACCGCCTGCGCCTGCCGCGAACACGGCCTTCTGAATCAATTTCGGTTTCATAATGAGGGTGCGTAATCTGGGTTGTCGCTTGGCCCACTTGTTCGAGCGGCCGAACATGCGGCCGGTGACGGTGGGGAAGAGGGTCATTGCGGCGCCGGAAGCGCAAGGCCGCTAAAGCCGCCGCCCGACATCACTTCGTATAGGGTTTGCCCGCTCTCGTTCTGGGCATAAGGAAGAAACACCTGATCCAGCGAAACCATCTGCGTCTCCACAATGGCAAGTTGCGCCTCAAGCCAATCCTTAATGATGCGCCAGCCTACGCGGCGAGCCTGTTCCATGTCGTCACGATAACGGCGCGGAATCTTCCCGGCCAGAACCTGATTGTTGATGACCGCCATGACGGCCTTCGGTTCGCACGGCAGACGAAACGCCATAATGCCGAATTTGGTTTGGATTTTGAAGGAAACTGCTGTGAGGTGCTGCTGGTCGTCGAACTCGGAAAGAATCGCCGATGCGCGGGCGCGGGACAGCATCATGGTGATTTCGTTCACCGTCTTTCCTGTGTCGATGGATGTGGTGTAATTGAGGAGCGGCATCGGTGCCGCCAAGCGAGACACGCTCGCCGCGTCTCTGCAAGAAAAAAGTGCGCGAAAAATCCCGCTTGACGAAACCCGTGTGAGTTGCAGGCTGCGCGGGCATGAAGTCCGTAGCCAACCGCCAGTTGCCCACTGCATGACCACCCGCTCCGCCATCGCCCAAGCCGCCCCGCTCATCGAGCGCAGCGAGCACAATATCCGCAACTCGCCCGCCTCCAAGAAGGCGCTCGCCACCTTCGCCAAAAGCGTGCGCGCCCGGCGGATCGAACTGGGCTTCACGCTGTTGACGCTCAAGAATCAAGTCGGCGTGTCCAAGTCGCAGATGAGTCACATCGAGTGCGGCGACAACTGGCCCGCGATGGCGGTTTACATCCGCCTGTGCGAAGTTCTTAAGGTCGGCGTGCCGCCGCTGGTGGCTGAGCGTAAGCCGAAGAAGAAGGCGGTCTTGCTGTGAACATCGACATTTTCTACGTCTCCTTCTCCCGCGACGCGGAGTGGTTTCGCCGTTCGCTGGAGGTAAACCGCAAGAACCTCACGGGGTTTCGGAACATCATTCTCGTCACGCCGCACCAGGATCGCGAAATCTTCGCTCCGATCGTGGCTGGCGTCCCAAACCTCAAGCGCGTCACCACGGAAGACTGGCCGGGCCATGGTTACTACTGGCAGCAAGCTCAAAAGATGGCTGCTGATACCCACACCGACGCCGACGTAATCATGCACATTGACTCGGATGTGTTCGTGAAGGCCCCGACTCATATTCGCGATTACTTTGTGAACAACCGCCCCAGCATCCTGTGGCAGTGGTATACGGACGCGGGCAACGCCGTCGTCTGGAAGGCCCCGACCGAGCGCGCCTATGGCAGTGTCGTCAACGAGGAGTTCATGTGTGGATTTCCGCTGATCTATCATCGCTCCGTGTACGCGCAGGCCCGCAAGCATCTGGAAGAGACGCACAAAATGCCATGGGAGCAGTACGTGCGCAATCAGGCGACACACCCCCAGCAACCGGCGTTCTCGGAGTTCAACTTCCTCGGAGTCGTGGCCAAGCGTTACGAGTGGCCGCTGGCGTCGCCTTATCACTGGGTTGACCGCAACCGCGACGAGTGGCCCAAGGGCTTCCAGAATACGCGCCAGTTTTGGAGCCACGCCCCGCTGAAGGACTGTCTGCCGGAAATCGAGCAGATGCTTGATGGTAGGCGGGATCACCAGCTTGAGGTGACGAACCGCGGAATCTGGGTCATCGCGAACGACACGCACATTTCTGAATGGGTGAAGCAGGCCCAGCGCCTCGACTTCGACACGCCCACGCTAGAGAAACACCTGAAGTTCATCAAGCCGGGGGATACCGTGGTGGACGCGGGGGCCAACATCGGGGACAACGCCATAGCCTATGCTCGCGCCACGGCTGGCGTCAGCACGGGCCAGGTTATCGCCTTTGAGCCGAACCCGCTCGCGTTCGAGTGTCTGCGCCGGAACATGACCGGCCATTCGCATGTTCAATGTGAACGCCTCGGCCTGTCCGACCGACACGACCGCATGGATATTGTCATCGGTCCGAATGCTGGTGCTGCGCACCTTGAGGGGTCGTCGGCGCAAGGCGCTATCGAGGTAGCCCCACTCGATCAATGGAATCTGCCAAAGCTGGCGTTCATGAAGATCGATGTGGAGGGGCATGAGCTTCGAATGCTCAAAGGTGCCGAGGCCACCATCAATCGCTGTCGCCCGGTCATGTATATCGAAATCAACGCCGGAGCCCTCGCGCGCGCCGGCACGTCGCCGGAAGAAGTGCGCTCGTGGCTCGTGGCGCACGGATACCGAATCGAAGGCTGGCAGGAAGGGCATCCCCAGTACGACATCTTCGCCATCCCGCAATGATCTGCATTCTCGGCGTCAGCCACAAGGACATCGAGCAGGCCGAGAAGTGGCTGCGGCATGTGGCTTCATTTCGACCGCAGGAATCTCCGGATGAACCGGAGATCGTGGTGGCGCTCACCAAACGCGCGTCGATGAACGCGAGCGAGGTTTACAGGGTCATCCAGAAGGCCCGCGTTGGTTTCTTCGTTTGCCCGGACGAGGACGAGTCGGGCTACCCGAAATCGGCGTCGCACTTATTTCTTCGATCACTGGAGCACTGCGAGAAGCACTTCTCCGGTCGCCCGGTCCTCTGGCTGGAGCCAGACGCGCTTCCAATGCGCCCGAACTGGCGGAGCGAAATTGCGAAGGAATACGCGACCTGCGGCAAGCCGTTCATGGGGCACATAGAGCGCGACCACGGCTTTGCTCACTTGGCCGGCGTCGCCGTGTATCCGCCTGACTGGCGCACAAAGGCTCCGCGCCTCGCCAGCGTTCTCTCAGCCCCCGACATATTCTGGGGGCCTGGACTGGGGCAGGCGTTCGATACCTGGGCCGCGCCAGAGACGGTGCCGCAGTCGCACGAGGCGCGGAGCATCCAGCAGATTTGGCGACCGCCGCTGCCGATAACCCGCGAGTGGCTGCGAAGGAACGTGCGGCAGGATTGCGCGCTATTCCATCAGGCGAAGGATGGGAGCGGGTTTAAGGCGGTCAGGGGATAATTTATGTTCAACAACCGCCTCAAATTCATCATCCACCGCGACGGCTTCTCGTTTGACCGCATGTTCGAGTTGCGCGTTGGCGTCGAGACCCAGAGCGGCAAGTGGGCGTTGATGCAGCCGGTGGAGTTCAAGGTGACAGAACCCGCAGATGAGGGTATCGAAACCCGTGCCGCCATGGCGATGTCCAAGGAAAGTCTTCAGGCGCTCATGGATGAAATCTGGGCGGCCGGCATCAGGCCATCGGAGGGCTCCGGTTCCGCCGGCAGTCTCGCCGCGACCGAGCGACATCTGGCGGATATGCGGGCGCTAGTGTTCAAGACGGGGGCGCCGAAATGAGCGGGCCGATTTGTTCGCTGTTGCATGCAACGCGCGGACGCCCCGAAAAGGCCCTGCGCACCATGCAACTCTGGGCCGAGCGGGCGACAAACCCGGAGCAGGTTGAGTACGTGCTGGCGTGGGAGAAATCCGACGAAGCCACGACCATCCACTTCGACGCCGTGATCCCGACCCTGAATCTTCCGTGGATCGGCGGGAGTGTGATGGCGATACGCGGAGACTTCAATGGGTCTGCGCCCGCGTGGGACGCCGCTGCGCGCGCCAGCATGGGCGAATTACTCATCCAGGTCAGTGACGATTTCGATGACCCGCCACAAGATTGGGACATGGCTTTGCTTGGCCGCCTGCCGACGGGCTGGGAGCAGGAGTCGCATGTGATCGCGGTGAACGATGGTCTGCGCCGCGACAAGCTAATGACCATGTTTATCTGCACTCGTTGGTATGCCGAGCAGAAGGGCGAGTTTCTGCACAAGGGCTACCAGTCCATGTTCTCGGACAATGACGCGACGTATCTCGCTTATCGAGACCAATCCAACGGCAACTGCCGTGTTCACGAAGCGCGAGACCTGCTGTTCAAACATAACCACCACTGCGCGAATCCGGATGTGCCGGAGGATGACACGTATCGCTTTCAAAACCGGCCAGAGGCTTACGCATCCGGCCTGAAACTCTTCAACGAACGCAACCCCCACGCCTACGGGCGTGATGCGAAGCTATGGCTCTAGCTCTTACCATCGTCCACGAGTACAACGACACGGCACTGCTTGTCGTCATCGCTGCGGCATTCGTCGCGGTGGTTGCGAATCTCATTGAAGGCAGGAAAAAGTGACCACCCGCATCTACATCGCCATCCCGGTCTTCAACCGGGTCGCCATCGCCGCGCAGTGCATTCCCACGGTTCGCGAGAGCATGTACGCCGAGGACCATTTGGCGATTTACGATGACGGAAGCACGGAGAGCACGGCACCGTTGTTCGCCCAAGCGGGACCAAATGAAACATGGACATGGGGCCAGAACATCGGCGTGGATGCCCAGCGTAGGCAGCATATTTTCGACTTCTGGGCTAAACCCGAATTCACTCACCTCTATTTCTCCGATGCCGACGCTTTCGTTGAACCTCACTGGAGGTCGCGCCTGCTGGAAATTCAGGATCGCACCGGACTGCTGACTTGCGGCTACCACACAAAAACGCACGAGGAATACGTGAACAACGTCTATGCGCGCAAGGACGGCATCGTGTTTACCCGGTTCGCTCCAGGAGTAAGCTATCTGCTGAACCGCGAGCACGTCGCGAAGATCATCGAGGGGATGCCGGAAAGATGGTCATTCGATTGGCACATTCCGAGCATACTTGGCTACAAGTGCGCAGTGAGTGATGTGAGTTGCGTGGATCACATCGGCGTCCGCGGCCAGCACGACCCAGCCGATGGAAGCCTTGGACCCGAGAAGGCCCTTAATCCGACTGAGTGGCTGAAGGCCAAGCGCGCAGAAATCGTGAGCACAATAAAAGACCATGAATGTTGAAATCTCCACCGACCAATCCCGCCTCGACCTCGCGTGGGTCGTGGAGCAAATCAAGGGGTCTTACTGGGGCGGACCGTATTCGGAGGACGCCATTCGCTGCGCGGCCGGCCGCTCCCTCTGCTTCGGCGCATACGTCGATGGAAAGCAGGTTGGCTACGTGCGGGTCGTTACTGACGGGGCGATTTTCAGCAGCGTCTGCGATGTCATCGTTCAAGAAGACATGCGCGGGAAAGGCATCGGGTCGTCGCTCATGAAAGCCGTGGTCGATCATCCGGAGGTTAATCACACGTACTGCATTTTGCGGGCGAGGCCTATCGCGTGGTTCTTCTACTTTAGGCACGATTTTCACGTGTTCGACAAGAAGAGCGGTTTGATGCATCGGTATCCGCAATGACAGAACGCGACATCATCAACGGAGTCATCAAGAACCACTCGGCTTCTTGGTGGGAGACTCACGGCAAGATTTGGGCGAAGGATCGCACTAAGGGGCTCATCACGCCCAAGACGAATTATCTCCAGCGGAAGATTCAGGCAACGATGGACGCGATGGAAGATGCGGACATCCCCGTGCGCGTAATCGAACTCAAGCCGCGCGCCAGAGGATCAACCACGTTCATCACTGGCATCGGCTACACTGTGATGCGTCGCACATCCACTTCGGCTGTGTTCATCGGTGGACAGAGCGACCAGACGGTAGGTCTCTGGAACATGATGAAGGTGTACCACGCGAACGACAAATTCGACTGGGGGAATACCGGAGAGGTCAACGAAAAGGGCGCGCATTTCTCCAACGGCTCTCGCGCAAAGAAGGAGACCGCAAAAGACGTGCAGGCCGGCATCGGCGATACCTACCAGTTCCTTCAAGCCACGGAAGCCGCGCGCTGGGCGCAGTACGGCGTAGCGAACGCGGGCGATGTCATGGCGAATATCCTTAAGGCAGTTCCGCTCCTTCCAAAGACCTACGTGTTTCTTGAGTCTACGGCCGAGTCTGCATCTGGTGATTTCTACAATCGCTGGCTCACGGCAACAGATGCGGAGGATTTTCTTTCCGGCAAGACCAAGGTGCGGGGCGGAGACTATGTTCGAGTTTTTGCAGCTTGGTTTCAGTTCGAGGAGTCCATGCTTCCGACGCCCCTCACAGAGGAGGAGCTTCAGGAGATCGAGCGGACGATGGACCAAGAGGAATGGTATTACGGAGAGAAAATGCTTTTGGAGAACTACGGCGTTGTTTGTGACGACGGCGTGAAGCGCTTGGGGGATGTCGTCCGAAACGGCGACTGGCGCGCCCAGTTGGCTTGGCGTCGCTACGCCATCGAGAAAGAGTGCGGAAAGGACCGGGATGTGTTTGATCGCGATTTCCCGCACAATTGGCAGACGGCGTTCCAGAAGTCGGGCAACATGCGCTTCAACGTCGCTGGCATCACCGCCATGCGCAAGCGACTCACCCAAGTTACGCCGCTTCACGGAATCCTCGAAATGCCGAAGAACATTCCGGGGTTCCGGCAGACCTCTCCGGGCGAAGCGGTGGTCACGATTTTCGAGAAACCGATTCCCGGCTGCCGTTACATCGTCTCCGTGGACCCGATGACGGGCATCACGCAGACCGGAAGCAAAGACCCGGACAGGCATGGCGTGTTCGTTCTCAGGAAGGGATACACCGATTCCAAGGGGCGCTGGCATCGTCCGGCAACGGTCGCCCGCATCGTCCAGTGCCGGTACGACATCGACGTGCTGGAGGTCCACATCTGGAGGCTATCGAAATACTACGGCGGGACGAGCGCCTGCATGGTGGCCGTCGAGGTCAACATGGACCGCGGATTGATCGAACTCCTGAAACTGCGCGGGGCGACGCTTTACCGTCGCGAAATCCTGAATCGCACCGACTACAAGACGACCGAAGCCTACGGATACCAGACAAATTCACGCACACGCGAGAACATGATTGAAACGCTGGCGGCGGCCATTCGCGACTACGACGTGGACGGCGGCGGCATCGACATCTGGTGCCCGCATGGACTTGAGCAGTGCGAGAATTTCGTGCGCAAGCAGAACGGGCGATCCGAGGCCGCTGACGGCTGGAAGGACGACGACGTAATCTCGATTGCGATGGGGCTGGAACTCATCGAGCAAGCGACTCCGTATCACGCGCCCACCGGCACATCCTGGTACTCCCCTCCCCAAATGGGCCGCGCCGAAGCGCCGAAGACACCGGGGGCGTATAGTTAATTTATGTCCAACGTAATTACAGTGAAGGTCGATGTGCGCCTCTTGGAGAAAGCTCGGTTCTTCGAAGGCAAGGAAAAGAACGGCCACAAGCCGCTTTATGCGGACCTAGTGCTGATGCCAAAGAAGGAGGTAGGCCAGTATGGCGACACTCACTTTGTGGTTCAGTCCAAGAAGAAAGATGAAAATGTTCAGATGCCGATTATTGGCTCTGCCGCAGAGCGCGGTGGCGCGCCCGCCCCGAAGCCCGCTGCCCCGCGTCAGGCTGCGCCAGCAGGGAATCAGGATCGCGAGCCGGCTTTTTGAAGAATATCGCTTGACGAGCCGGCGACGGGCTGTTTTCGTCCGTGTGTCGTGAGCAATCGTGACCGCGCTGCCGCCCGAGCGTAACTGGTGGCCAACTCCTGATGTGGTTCGCGGGGTCTAAACATCTGTGGAGAACAAACCCGCCGGAGTCCTTCGGGGCTCCATCCAATCTTGTTCTTTCAAACGCGAACGTAGTTCAATCAGGAGTGGCGGCATCCTAGGCAGCCGTCCAGAACGCAGGCCCGTAAAGCCTGAAATCCCGGTTCAAATCCGGGCGTGAGCCTCAACTTTACTTAGCCGTTTGTGGGGATTAAATGCTGCGCAGCCTTGCGGGCTAGAAGGCGTTTCGAGACGGAAGCAGGCGAGGTCGCTACTCGCGATTGCGGTCGGGGTCGGACCCGACAAAAACCCTCAGCATCGTGGCTCCGGATGTCGCAAGACGGGGCACCAATTTCTGTTATTTGATTTCTCCGGCCTCACCGCCGGAACCTCCCTTGGTAAAGATAACGTGTGCTGTCGTCTGCTGGGGAGGGTTAATTTGCGCGCCGGTTTCCGGCAGATGTCTATCCTTGTTATGCCGACATCTTGAAGTGGGTCAACAAGGCGGCCAACACTTCGCGCATTAAATTTCCCCAGCAACTACGCAGGTGCGCTGCGACGTGGCAGCAGGAGAGCTGAAATCCGCAAGGGTCTTCTAAGGCAATAAACCGCGAAAGCGGCTTCCGCGCTGCTGATTAACCCGGCTGACGCGCCGGACACGGGCCTCTCGCGCTGGGACTCCTCATGGTAGCGCGTCCCCGATGCCCGGTGAAAGCGTGAGAGGTGAGGTTTTATTTTCCGGCCCCGCGGTCGGTTTGTCGCCCATGGCACGCGCAAGCGGAAAGTCGTATGAGCGGGGTTTTGTTCAGACGTTTACCCGCGAATAGAAGGTCTCGCCCACGGACCTGCAACTTCCGTGCAGTGGGCAAATTTTGTTCGGTGTTGGCTCACGATGAGCGCAGGCGGCGTAATTAACCGCTGGGCAAATGCGGGTCACTCCCGCGCCGGACGCCATTTTCTCGCTCGTAGTTACAAAATTAACGGCGCCATAGTCTTTCTGTCGTCACCAATGGCGGACTGATAAAGCGTCGGCCTCACAAGGGTTTGGTAGAGCGCTCTGGGGAAATCCCAGAGGTGATGCGGGTTCAAGTCCCGCCGAGCGAATATTTGAATGCTATCGGCCCCGCCGCCGGCATCTTCACAGAAGCCTCGTCACCTAAAAGCTGTCGGGGCTTTTGCTTTTGACACCCGAAGGTAAACACCCCATTGCCATCGGAATACCAAATGCCCTCGCCTATCACCAGAACGCCGCCTTACGGGGCGCCGCGTCCCAGTGCCACCCCAGATGATGAGGAGGAGCAGGACAGTGACGTTCCAGTTGGCGATTCCCCGCCGCCGCTTGCGCCGATCGCTCCGGTAGCGCGCACGCAGCCATATTCGAGACCCGTGCAGCCCGCCGCTCGTCGCCTGTCCGACGATCCGACGCAACGGGCCGAGGAATCGGTAGCCGCCGCCGAAGCGGCATTCGCTGCCAAGCAGCGCGCGACCAATCCTTTCGTTTTCTCGAACGACATCCGCTCGCTGGCCAAGGAAGGCGGCCGCAAGTATATCGACCGCGCCATTCGCCAGGGGGAGCGCGATTACGAGGACCAGTTGCAAAACGACCGTGCTGCCGCGGTCGCCGCGCGCCGCTCCGAAGTGGAGGCCCAGAAGGCGACGAACGCCGAGCGCGAGGCCCGCTTCCGAGGCACGGGCCAGAAATTCTACACCGACCCCTACGGCAATATGCAGCCGGTGCTGGACCCGCAGGGGCGCGCCTTGTATTCGCCGACCCCGTGGACCGCCTCAAAGCACCCGAAGACCGGCCTGCCGGTGCTGGAGATGCAGGATCAATTTGGCCAGCGGCAGTTCAAGCGGCCGAAGCTCGCCGGCCCGACCGACCCCGAGGATGAGTATTTGTACGCCGACTTGGGGGATGGCGAATCGGTTCCGTACATGACCAAGGCGGACGCGGCAAAGTCGTCTGACGTCTCGCTGGCCAAGCTCGGGCAGAGCGAACTCAAGCGCGCCCGCGCCCACCAGTACGGGAAGATTCGCCAGCAGAAGGGCGAGGAAATCGCCTCCGCGGCGCAGGAGAACGAAGCCGTAAACGCCGAGATCGCGGCGGAGAAAACCCGCGTTGTGGCGCTCCAGCAGCGTGCGGCGCAGATTCAGTCCACAAATCCGGAGGAGGCGTCCAAGCTGGAACAGGAGGCTTACGATGCGCAGACGGCGCTCGACAAGAATCAGGGCGACCTCGGTTTCCGCAAAATCCACTCGGATGCGAAGCTCGCATACACGAAGGCGAAAGCATCTCGCGACGGCTATCTGCTCAATCAACAGGAGATGGCCGAGCGCCTGCGCGAGGAGGGCAAAGACCCAGCGACGGACCCGCTTTACCAGTCGAATCTGCGCGGCCTCCAGACGTGGGAGGCGGGCTTGCTGAAGGCGGAGCAGGGTTTGCGCGAGGTGGAGGGGTTGCGAAATGCGCCGGTTCCGGCGGCTCCGGTCTCAACCGAGGAGCCGAGTAAGCTCGCGCAAACCGCCAAGTCCTTCGCCCGCGGCGCCACCGCCGAGGGCATCTACGCCGCTGGCGAAGGCGGCTCCCGCCTTTTCGCCGAATCGCCCGTTCGTCGCGGTCTCAACGCACTGGAGGATTGGGCGACCGAAAAGATTCAGGGCTTTCCACTCACCGACCAGCAGAAGGCGACGCGGGCCAAACTGCGCCAGCGCGCCGAGGAGAAGACCGGCGCTGCCACCGTGGACCGTTTTGCGCGCGATTACGCCAAGGCGACGTCCGACCTGCGCGAGGACATTCGCCGCGCGCTCCCGGTGGATCAGAAGTTTGCACAGTCCCGCTTGGGCCAGATTTCGCAAGGTGTAGGTCAGCTTGCGGGTACGACGGCCATAGCCGCAGCCACGGGCGGGGCCGGCATCGCGGGAACCTCGGTCGCCCAGATTTACGACGAGGCGTACCAGGATGCCAAGCAGTCCGGTGCCGACGACGCTACCGCGCATCAGGCCGCGATGAAGTACCTACCGGCTGCGTCTTTGGACTACCTCGCGGACAAGATGGTGGTCGGAAAGTTGCTGAAGCCACTGGTCGGAAAAATGACCGTTGGCCGGTTCGTCAAGGACGTGCTGGCAACGGCTGCGGCCGAGGGCGGCACGGAAGGCGCGCAGCAACTCTACCTCAACCAAATCGCCAAGAAGCTGGAGGGCTACGACCCCAATCGGCCTTTCGACAAGGAGGTGCTGGATTCCGTGATTGTTGGCGCGGCCCTTGGTGGTGGCGCGTCCACGCTCGGCAACGTCGGTCATTCGCTCCGCGGACGCGGCGCAGAGCCGGAGAGCGGTTCTTCCGAGGGTGCGCCCGCTCCAGATGCTCCGGCTCCGGAGGGCACCGTCGGCGGCGCGACCGACAGAAGCGAAACCGAAATCGCCGAGGAGGAATTTCAGAAGCGCCTCGACGAGCGGCTGAGCCCGGAAGAGAAGGCGCTGTTTGAGCGCCTGAGCGCGCAGGGTCAGCCCGTCAACCCGCAGGCTGCGATTGATGCGAATATCGTTGGGGCTCCGGCAGCGGTAAGCGCGGAGGAGTCGGCGCTGGCAATCGCGTCTCAGCCGTCTCAGGTCCACGGCGACTCCGGCAAGTCGGCGCGCGCTTCCGCACAGGCGTTGCTGGAGGCCGAGAACACGCAGGCGCAACAGGCAGCCGATGCACAAGCTGCCGAGTCCGCAAAGGAGGAGCGCATCCAGTCTCTCGTTGACCAGCTTTCCGAAGGCAATGACGCCGAGCGCGCCCGAATCCTTTCTCTTCGGCAGAACATCTCGCCCGAGGATTTCCTCTCCGCTCTTGAAGGCGCGGCGGACTACCGGCGCAATCCCGCCGGGCAGCCAGACATCGTGGCCCAGGATGTGCAGCGGGAGGTCGATGCCGTGCAGAATGCACCCATCAACGGCGAGACCTCCGGGATCACGAATGTCGGTCGCATCATCCCTGCCGAACTGGAGGCGCAGGCTGATTTGCGTGCCACCGACGAAGCGCAGCGGGTGGCGCGCGCCATGGCCGAGGTCGGCGGGGATCAGGCTTTTCGGCCGGATATTCCGGCGCCGGAGCCGACGCTTCGCGATGAACCCCCGCAACGCGCCGCCGAATCCGCTCAGGCGATTGAGCAGGGCGTCAGCGAGGAGGAACGCTTGCGCCGCTCGGGCAAAGGAGCCAACAAACTCGCGCTTGACCTCCAGCGCCAACAGGCACTTTCCAATGAAAACACCCCAATTCCCCAACCAGTCGCTGATGAACCTGCTGGTGCAACTGCCGAAGTTCCGGTCAGCGAACCGGAGCAACCGACACCGGATGTTCCTGCGGGTGCGCCGCTGGCTGAAAGAAACCTGACCGGAACAACTCCTGAAGAGGCGGCTTACGACGCAGAAAATCAACGGAAATACGACGAGGCAGAGGCTACTCGCGCTGCCCGCGAGAAGGCCGGGCTCCCTCCACCCAAACCCCTTGAATCACTTCCGGCGGCTATCCGCCGTCTTGGTCGTCAGCGCGTTCAGGAACTTATCGGAGACTGGAATTGGGATGCCGACCTCCACGAGGACGGAACAAAAATAGTTGCCCTTAACGACTCCAGAAACCCCGGAGGCCGCGGACGCATCAGCACCAAAGATTTCATGTCATGGCTTGCGGAGCACCCAGATGGGCAGACGAAGACCTCTGGCCGTCCGCCGGTCACTGACGACCCAGAAGTTGTCGCCCGGGATCGCCGGCAGTATGATGTGCTTAACCGAAGGCTCTCGTCGCTCACGAAGAAGCTCGGCGTGAACGTGCTCGCGTCGCCCGAGTATCAGGCCGCATGGCAGGCGATGGAGGACATCAAGAACCGGCATGGCGGGATGCCGCCGGGTGAAACGAGTCCGCCGATTTCCAATGAACAAGAAACTGTCTCGGTGGATGAAAGCGCCGCAGCGCCCGTCCAAGAAACCTCTGTCGTTCAGCGACGTGAGCCAGATGGTGAGCCTCCTGCGCCCACCTCCGAACTCCGCAAAAACAACGCGGGTCTTAATCTCCCTCCGGTCTCCAGTCTGACCGCGCCCCAGAAACTCGCCGAACTCAAAGCCGGCGGCATCGCCACATACGCCGGCAAGCCCATCGAGGATGCGAACCCCGCGCAGCTTTCCAACGCGCTCGGCAAACTCCGTCGAGGCGAACTCACGCCTGAAGGCGAGAAGCCGGGGGCACCTCTGGTCACTGATCGGCTTATCGGCGAACTTGAGCGCCTGAAGAAAGGCAAGCGTGTCCCCGGGGCGGAATACTTCGTGGACCCGGACGGGAAGCCGCTTTCCGTTAAGGACAGGGCGTTCGATACAGCCCTCGACATCGCCATCCTGGGCCTCCGCGCCGGTCGTCCGCTGGAGCAAATCATCCGCCTCGCCGTGGCCCGCTACCGTGCCGTTCACCAGACCGCCACGGACGAAGAGGTGTCTAAACTCACGAACGCCATCACCGAGGCCGCTGGCCAGCCGGCGCCAGAAGTTTCTAAAAAAAAGTCCGCAGTCCAGCAATCGCTGAAGGAATCGGGACTCCCGGTTCGCAATCAGGATTATGACGTTCGCGCGCAGGATGAGCGCGTGAAGGAGGCGTCGGACTTTATTGCGAAGAACGGCGACGTCGCGGCGGAGGCGGCTTTGTCGGACCGCGAAATCCCGGCCGATACCCGCGTGGCGATCGGAGGCGAACTGCTGCGGTCCAAGATGCAGGCAATGAAGAAGGCGAGTCCGGAAGAGGTGTCACTTCTCACGAAGGACATCCGGCGCATCGCCGAAGCCACCCGGTCCAACGTCTCCACTGAAGCCGGTCAGGGTGTCGCGATGCACTCGCGCATCTACCAAGACCTCGGCGTTCAGTCCTCCATGGACTACGTGCGCAGCGTTCAGAAGAACCGGCTGGAAAAGATGGGCGGCGAGCAAGCTGAACAGGCTGCTGCCGAGGCCGCTGAAGCTTTCAACAAGACCAAGGATCAGGCCAAGCGCGATGCCGCGATTGAACGGCTGAAGAAGCGGTACACGGAGAAGCCGGTCGTCAAGATGCTGAACGCCCTGAAAGGACTGGAGCGTGCGCAGGAACTCAACAATCTTGGCGTCCTTACCCGGGACGACATGATCGACGTGGCCGGAAAGGCGCTCGGTCTCCCGGGTGTTTCAGGGGAAAAACTCAAGCACATCGCTACGCTCGTCGATAAAGTCGAGAAGGCCCCAAATCTAGCCGAAGCCGAGAAGGCTCAAATCGAACTCACGGAGACGATGGCGAAATACAAGGGCATCTCCAAGATGGACCTTGAGACGGCGCTATTCACGCTGAACGTACTCACCTCGGTCAACACCCAGACCGCGAATGCCGCTGGCAACGCGATTCGTTTGATGACGGAACTGGCGTCCGTGGCCGCCGTAAACAGAACATCGGCCCGACAGCGTGCGTTGTGGAGTGGTTTCAAAGACGGACTTCCGTTGGGGTGGGAGCAAGCGAAGTCCATCTGGCAAACCGGGCGCGGAACTCGCGATCTAGAAGATAAGACGCTTGGAACGGGTTCCGTTGTCGAGCGAGCCGACTACAAGGAACTGCTTCCGAATTGGCCGGAGGCGGTCACATCCGCCCTGAACATGCGCAAAGACGCCATGGCGAAGGTTGGTCGATTCATGCGCTCCGTTGATGCGCTGGCTTATTATCCTGCGCGTGAAGCCATGGCTCGTATGCAGGCTACGAAGTATTTCGAGGGTACGCTACATGGCCCGGCTCTGGAGAAGCGAGTGGCGGAAATCATGCACTCTACTCCGAGGGCAATCCAAGAGGCTCGCGATCAAGCGAAGCGAGAGGGGTACTCCGGAATCTCCGCATCACGCCGCGCATCCGAGATTATCGAAGCGCGTCGAAAGATGACGCCGGAAGGCGAGAAAGCGGCAAACGAGGGAGAACTGTTCGCGGCTAACACCACGTACACCAATGAACCAGAGGGCCTCGCAGGCGTGATTTACAGGGGGGCGGATTATGTGGTCAAGAACGCGGATATTGAAGGACTGAAGCTCCTGAAGCCATGGCTCATGTTCCTTCGCACTCCGGCGAACATCACGAATGCCACAAAAAACTATACGCCATTTGGGTTGCTTGAGCCCGCTCGCGGAAAAACAAAGACCAAGGAGGGCTACAGACTTCTTTCAGAGGACGAAATCAACCGTCGATACTTTCAGGCTTCGATTGGCTCCGCATTGCTCGCGGGCGTCGGCGTTGCGGTGGCCAAGGGGCTGATGGACGTGACGGAAGGCGGTCCAGATGACCCCGAGAAGCGGAAGCAGCTCATCGCGTCCGGATGGCGTCCTTACAGTTTCAGGATCGGAAAGGGCCCGTATATTTCCTATCGGGACACGCCGCTCGTGGCTCCGCTATCCACGGTTGGCATGGTGTCCGACGACTACAAATACAACGGGGCATCGAAAGAGAATGCGGCGCAACAGGCGGCTGCGGCTTTCTTGTGGGCTCCCGTCAAGTCCATCGGCGCATCCTCCCCGCTCGGGGGTGTTGCCGACTTGCTGAACGCCGTTCTCGGAAAGAGCACGACTTCGGCCACGCGAAACATCGCCGGCATTCCTGCCAACGTCCTCATCCCTGGCGTGCGCCTCGCCTCCGAGGTTGACCGCTACCAAGACCCTACGGTTTACGACAGCAATCTTCTCCAGCAGTCCGTCCCATTTCTTCGTCGTCAGGGCGCGCCACGCAGCGACATCGAGGGTCGCACCGTCGAAAGCCGCCCGTCGGACCGCTTCTTCGGTTCACCGACCAGCGATCCCCTCGACCGCGTGCTGGCCGACCGCGGCCTATTCATCCCCGCCATTGGCAGCAGCATCAAGATTGGCAAGGAGGAGATGACGGACGAGCAGAAGGAAGCTTACAAGCGCATCTCAGGTCAGCGCATTCGGCAGCGCCTTCTGCTCATGGTTCCGATGCTCCAACATCTAGACGCCGAGCGCGCGACCGACCTTATCAAGCGCGTCACCGATGAAGAGCGAAACCGCGCCAAGGGTGCCGTGCGCCGGATGCCCGTAAAGCGTTGATTTTAGCCGACGAACAACTTACCCACTATCACAATGCCGAAACCCACAGCAAAGTCTAAGGCCACCACGGCGACGCTCTGCGCTTGCTGCAAGGAGGTTCCGCACAATTTCATCCCCGACAGAGACCTAGATGCCTATGTTTGTAGCGACTGTCAGCCGTATCTCCTGAGCGCCGAAGTCAGGTTAAATTTGGCAGGCTACGCGGGCTGCACTCAGGAGGGTTCATAATGTCCTCCACCACCCAAGTCGGCGAATTTCTGGACACGGCCTCCCAGGTCATTCCCGCCGCGCCCGCTGACCCGAACACCCCGCTCGTGCCGTTCCAGACCGCGCTGAAGCTGAATCGTGACCAAGAGAAGCGGATGATCGACCATGCGTTCAAGCGCCTTCAGGAAATCAGTATTGAGCTCGGGCGCCAGCAGACGATCCAGCCGAATTGGTGGATGAACAACGGGCAGTCCTACAACACGGCGCTGTCGAGCCAAGGTCTCATTCCCTACGAGACGTTCTTGGGCAAACGGGCGCGCTACGATGCGACTTTCGCCAACGACGTCGCGTGGCGTCCGTACACATTTGGGCCGGACAATATCTTCTTTTCGTCAAACATTCCGGTCCCGGTGGTGCGCCGCGTGTGCCGACAGATGATTGCGCGGGCAAAGAACAAAATCTTCGGCGACGACACGGACCACTGGTTCGCCATCGACCCGGCTCCGGTGCCTGATTTCGATGCGAATCGCGACATTCCCCGCGCCGACAAGATAGAGAAGTTCAGTCGCTTCAAACTCGGCGAGGACCAGTCTGACTCCAAAACCTCTCTCGGCCGTGCCATCTCGCGCGCCCTGATCTTGGGTGAGGCAGTCGTCAAAACCTCCTACGTGGTGCGCGACAGCATCTTCAACACCGAGGCCACGGTGCTTCATGGCGTGGACGGAAATCCGGTGCGCGCGGCCGACGGAAACTTCATCACCGAGGATGACGAGTGGGTGGACGCGCAGGACGGGTATGGCACGATGATCCTGAAGCGCGACGGCGAGACCCAGCAGCCGCTTGCGCCCATCTATCAGAAAATCCCGCTCGACCGTCGGCAGGTGCTTTTCGAGGGTGCCCGCTCCGAGGTCATCTACTACAAGGATTTCCTGTGCCCGCTCACGGCTCACGATGAACAGACCGCCGATTGCGTGGTTCATCTGTTCGATCAGCCGGTTGCGTCCTTCGTGGATTTGGTCGTCAAGCGCGGCATGGTGGACGACACCGGCCCCGAGCGACTGGCGGCGGCGCAGAAGATGATCCGCCTCATCAAGCAACTGGCCGACAATAGCCCGCTTCCGAAGGCGGCTGAGGCCGCGCAGCTTCGCCCGAATGAGAATTTCTCTTCCGGTCCGAGCGTGGAGACCGGCGGACCGATTTCGGAGTTCGCCGAGTTCTGCATGTTCTACGATGCCAACGGCGATGGCATCGCGGAGAACATCATGCTCATCTGCGATCGCCAGTCGCGGGCTCCGATCTTCTACGATCACGTCGCCAACGTCACCACTGACGGACTCCGCCCCATCAAAGTCGTGCGCGTCAACCCTGTCGAGGGCCGCTGGTACGGCCGGGGGATCATGGAACTTTTCGAGAGTTACGGGAACATCATCGACCTCATCACGAACCGCTGGAACTTCAGCCAGTCGCGCGCCGGTCGCGTGGATTTCTGGCGGCCGACCGACACGCAGGAGGGTGATCGTGATCCGAATCTGAAGATGAACTACGGCCAGAGCTATACGCTCAAGCCCGGCGTCGATCCCGAGAGCGCGCTGCATTCCGTGTATCTCCAGGACATCAAGTTCACGGAGCTGCATGTGATGCTCCAGTTCTTCCTGCAACTTTTGAATGCGGAGGCGGGTATCCTGACTGCGAACGACGGTCGCGCCGCCGGCTCTGATTCCTCGGAACTCGCCACCGGCATCATCCAGATTCAGGATGCGGGCGACGAACTCTTCCAGCCGACACTGGATGACTTGAAGCCGGGGCTGCGGGCTGTGCTCGCGCGCGAGGTGGATGTCACGCTGGCCAACATGAACCCGAAGGAAGCGTTCACCTATCTCGATGGTGAGACTGAAGGCATCGACACGATCACCCCGGATGAAGTCCGTGGCCTGAAGTTCAAGGTCAAGATCAAGCTGGATACCCGCGACGACCAGAAGAAGATTCAGTTGTCGGCGGCGGCGTGTGCGCTCGTGGAGCGGTACTACATGCTGACGCCCCAAGTCCAACAGAAAGTCACACCACTGTATCGCGATCAGGTGCGGCGACTCGTGCCGGAACTTAACGTGAATGAAATCATTTCGCCTGTCCCGCCTACTGGACCGCAGGAGGAAGCGCCCCGTAAGTCGATTTCTGTGACGCTTAAGGGTGAGCAGCTTACGCCTGAGCAGCGGGACGAAATACTGCGTGAGGATTATGACGTTCAGTCTCAAGGTGCGCATCAGCCCGGAAAGAACGGGTCCATGGAGAGATTGGGGACTCGCGAGCCGAACACAAATATGGAGGCGCAACTAACCCAGAGGATGAACAAAAACGCCACGCCGAGCGCAAATTGATATTTCCCGCTTGACGAGTCACCCGTGAGCGGGCTCACTGCGCCCGAATGCCAACGCCCGCCCAGCGAGCACAGACCCTCGCCGCCGATTTACTGCAAGTCGTCCGTCGCCACAAAGCGCGGGTCGATTGGGTGATGGCCGTGGATGGCCGCGTCACGGTGACGGTCATCATGGACACGGCGGAGTCGCGGACGATTGGCAAAATCCTCGGCAAGTGGTGGCGCGCCATCTGGAAATTTTAATCATGCACAGCATCCAAACGATCAACGAATTCGCATTCTCGCCTGACGACAAGATCGCCCCGGGCCATTATCTCGGGGAAGACATCTTCCTCGCGCAGCTTCTCGTCATGTCTGGCGGCGGGATGATGGAGCCGTTGAAGGAGAAGCGGAGGCCAGTGTTCGAGCGCGTCGAGCCCACAACCTCCGACCAAGAGAAAGAGCTTCTTGCCAAGGGAATCGCAATCGACCGCACCCCGATGTTCAGCTTGCCCGTGGTAAAAACTGTGGACGGCAAATTCGGAAGCGTCACCACCGAATGCACCAGCATCCTCTTCGGCCGAACCGGCGGCTTGGGAGACCTGACACTCCTCACGCCGGTCCTGCGCGAAATCAAGCGCCGCTGGCCTTCCGTCAAGATCGCCGTGGCCTGTATCAAGGAACTTGGCCAGTCCATCCACAATCTCCCGTGCGTGGACGAAGTGCTCCAGTACCCCGTGGCCCGCGAAGTCGCCGAGGCTTACGACGGCTGGATTTGGCTGGAGAACGCCATCGAGAAAAACGAGGACGCGAAGACGCTGCACTCGGTCGATTGCGTCGCGAAGTTCATCGGCCTAGACCTGCCGGCGGATTGCGACAAGCGCCAAGCCTACGTCGTCACCGAGAAGGAGCGTGCGTGGGCGCAGTGGGCTTACCCGCGCATCAACGGCAAGCGTCGGCTGTGCGTGCAGGTCGGCGCATCGGCTCGTTGCCGGACGTACCCTCAACAGAAGCTCGGCGTCGTGATTGCGGAATTTCTCAAGCAAGAGTGGGAGGTGTTCCTTCTGGGCCAGCCGGGCGAGGTCAAGGTCCCCGAGCAACCGCGCCCCGGCCTTCGCATCGTCACCGACGGCTGCACGTTCCGCCAGCGCGCGGCACTGATCGAGACCGCGGACTGCGTGCTGGCGCCGGATTCGTCGCTCCTGCACATCGCGGGCGCGCTGGAGATTCCCGCGGTCGGTTTGTACGGCCCATTCCCGTGGCAGGTTCGTACGGCTTACAATCCGACGACGGTGGTGCTGAGTCGCCGGGAAGGCTTCTCGTGTTCGCCGTGCTTCCATCACGCGACGCTCCAGAAGCAATTTCCCGACAATTGCCCGACTAAATCGAAGGGCTTCTGCGGCGTGCTAGACGCCATTCCACCGGACCAGATTATCAAGGCGATCCACGAGCAGGTTAACAAGTGGTCGAAGCGTGCGGACTGCGAGAATGTGGTGGCGTTTGAACCGGAGGCATCTGATGCCAAGGCGTGACCCAAAGCGCATGGCCGGCGGCAAGCTGGTCGTGATGGATGTCATCGCTGCGCGCTCAATTATCAGCGAGCTTCCGCAGCAGTCGATGCTGGACGCCATCTACTATCTCGACGGCACGTTGTTCCTGCCGCGGGGTGGCGCTAAGGCTGGACGGCTTCTGCGGAACGAGGCTAAGAAGAGGGGTGTGTTGTGATGCGTCGTATTCGATACGTACTATGGTGTGCCTCCCATTGGCTCACCAGTTCCACCGGTTCCCAGCAGATCGCGCTTTGGAAGGCTGACCAGCTCCTTCGTGATGCGTGGGCCGCCGGCACCAAGGATGGCCTGAACGGAAAGGGGCGTGACTTTTCACTTCCGCATGAGGTCCGCATGTTCGCTTGCGCCATCGAAGATAACGCCCATCACAAGGCGGCTGCCGCGCTTCCTCGTGTGATCGTTCAGGTTGGGCCGTTCGCTCTTACCATATCCAGAAACCCATGACCCCCGACGAAGCCACGCGCCAGAAAGCCCTTCGCGAAGCCGCCCAGCGTGACATTCTCGACATCGAGGCGCTGTCCAAGAGCGAGGCGTTTAACCGATATTTCGTTGGGCAGTTGAACCGCATCCGCCGCGAGAACACGGCCAAGGCGCTCACGGGCGCTACTCCGGAGGAGCGAGAGAAGGCCCGGCATTACGCCAATCTGATCGACGAACTCTCTCAGATGCCGGCCCAGCACAGGTTGTCGGCCGAAAAACTGCTGGCCACGCAATCGCCGGGCGCACTGCGGCCGACGCAGGTGGGTTAGGACGTCGGCTTCAGGATTCGCTTCAGGAGCGAATCGTAGGCATTCTGTGCGGCCGGTGCCCCAAAACGCCGCGCATACCGACCACTGCCAACATCCGCACCGGAAACGCTCGGCCGCAGGCGATCCATAGTCCCCTGCATGGAGGTGGCGATGTCATCGTCCTGCGAAATCGTCTGGCGAACGGGAGATGCATCTTGGCCACCCGGAATGCCGGCGCCGCGCTGGATAAACGGAGGCCGCGCAATGGCGGTCGTCTGGCCTTCCATGGGACGGTTGTTGTCGCCGGAAAGGGGGTTGGCTCGCTCGGTCTGCTGGGGCGGGTTGTAGCCGGTGCCGTTGGCCTGCGCATTCATGGCACCGACCGATCCCGGCGCATAGATGCCGTTGTTGGCCAGATAGCTCTCGCGGCCAAGATCGCTCATGCCAGCCATGTCCTCGACGCGCGGGGCGCGGGCAACGGGAGCGATCGGGCGCGGGGCAGAAGGCCGAGCCGCCGCGATCGGGCGAGCGGCCCTAGCGGCATTGGCTGCATTGCGGTCATCCGTCTCATCGTACATGCTGTTCATTTGCATCGGCGCGTAACCACCCGCGTAACTGCGCGTGACGCCGCCCTTCGTGATGGTGCCGCCGGAGCCCGGTCGATTCGGGTCAAGATTCTGGCCGGGAGATGGAGCGTAATTAATCGTCTGGCCACGAAACTGGATGGAACCGCCCTGATTCGGACGGGCGCGCATTACGGGTAGATCAGGCATGGTCGGAAGTGGGTTGAGGGACGGATAGGGGCGCAGGCGGGATTTGTCGAGTTGGAACCACTATGGGCTTACAGGTGGAACAGCCCTTCTTGCGCCAGATTACAGCGGGTTGCGTGGGCTGCGGAGCCGGCGTTGGCGATGCGCGCCGAGCAGCGCGTTCGGCAGCGGTTATAATGCGCGGCGTCATGGGCAGGAGTCGCCGCAGTCGAGGCGGGCGGGGCAGTCGAGGCCGATGTCGTAGAGGGCTTGCGGCGGGTTTGTGGTCATAGCGCCGGAGGACGATATTGCACCGGAGTATGAAGTGCTCATGTCAGCAGCCAAAAGCGCAGCGCGGATAGTATATTTCCCGGAATACGGCAGGGCGACGGACGTTGCCGGACCCGGATACTGAATGTCAGACGACACTAATACCCCGGCGTCATCGTAAACTTCCAGTATACCAACCCTGTCGCCGGTCCATGTGAAGGTCAGGACATCTCCCGCTGCCGCATTAACGCTAAAATAAACCGCCATGCCGCCGCTGCCATTCGTGACCGTAAACGATGGCGAGGAGCCGCCGCTCGCTGAAAAATCAGTGGAACCGTATTCCGGTGCGCAGTAGCCGATACAATTGCTGACTTGCAACGGATCCGTTAGTACAGCGGCCGCAGCCGCGCAATCCGCATACCAATCCCCCGTACTCTCCGTCAGCGGCGGAAGCAAGAGCTTCGGGCATGCCTCCAACTGCCGCGTGGTGCCGGAGTCGTCCCAGAGGGCGATGACGGGATCGCAGGTGCACACGCCGTCGCAGGTAACGGTGTTATTTACCGTCAGGGCGGTGGCCGCTCCACCAGCCCAACCGAGATTGAAATACAAATAATACCCGCCGTCGGCCGGCAGTGTGACCGTGAGCGTTTCCGATGCACTGGAGCCGTCAGCTTGGGTGATGTACCCAAAATTGCAGTCGTACAGAAGCAGGGACGACCCGACAAAGCCTCCGCTTGTAGCAGAACTTGTGTACGCCCACGAAATTGTTTTCCCTGCCAAGCCCGTCACCTTCACCATGAGGACGGGGCTCGGGCCACCATCGCGCATGGAGACAACGGTTCCGGTAAGGGTTGCGCCATCGAAGGCGGCGGACAGGCTGACCAAGGTCCCCACTGCATCGCCCGGAAAATAATACAGATAGCACCCGGCCACATTGGCGGCCAGCGCCGCGGCCGCCGCCGCGTAGTCGCTGAATGCCGGCAACCCAAACGGCGGAATCAGCAATGCACACGCGCACTCGGCGGGCTGATTGCAGCACGGAAGACAGTTAATGCTAGCTGCAAATAGGGCTGGATCAAAAGCGTTCACGCGCCTGTCGTCCAGTTGTACGGGGGGGTGCCGGCCGTACAGATGGCGATATTTTGGGACCAGGCCATTGCGGGCCTTGGCGCACCAACGATTATCCCGCTTGCCACGTCAACCTGACCGATTGGGCGATAGCTGTTGGTGGCATCGTCATCGCCTGCATCCATTCCGCCCGTCGTGTCACTCAACACCTCGGGCGACGAAGCCGTGGTTCCACTGATAGTAACGTGCATGTAAAAGTACCACGTCCCATCCGTGCCACTTACGTCTATATTCGTATTAACATCGGTCGGATAAAATCCACTCACTGTCCCCAACAGCACCTTAACATTCTCCGTGTCCACCGCCACCAGCTTGAGCGGCCAGTCGCCGTCGAAGTTCCCACCGCCTCCCGGTCCACCTCCCGGAGGATTAATGTCCACGCTCCGATCGAACCGAGTCGCCGGCTCGGATCGCATCGGGTTTAGCTTCTCGATGTTCGTGTCCATCAGAACGTGTAGCTGATCGCCGTGCGACGGTAAACCTTCACTCCATCAATGTCCGTCAGGTACGGATCATTCTTTGTCTTCAAGCGCACAAGCCCGGTTGGGAACGTGGACGGAATTGACGACAACAACTGAGCGGACCACGAATCGCACAGCACGCCGTTGTAGTTGCTGTTCGTGCCGGAGATTCCGCTGGCCTGGGCCAAGTACCCACCGAGGCCGCGCTGCGTTTGGACCGCAACCCCGGTATCGGTCGGCGTGTACGTCTCATAGAACGACGCATACGCCTCGATGTCGAATGGGTCCGTGGAGTCCTGCGTGACGTCGAATGTCACCTCGACGTCAACGAGCAGTGTCCGCTGCTTCGGAGGCCGGAGGACGAACTGAGGAGGCGATCCCGTGAACTCGGCGATGCCGGGTTCCTCAAAGCCCATCGTGTCTTTGTAGGTGTCATCAGCCGGCGGCTTATGCCACACCGCCTGATTACGCCAGAAGCCATTGTCTCGCGTGTGCGCCGCCTTCACGTTGTAGGCAGTCCCTGAGCCGGGGTAAGCCGGAATCGTGGTGCCGTCGGCGTCATTCTGCGACACGCTGTAGATCAACGCGCCGTCGTCTTGGCCGGTGACTTCGACGGAGATTTCTTCGCCGCCACCGAAACCCGAGCGCGTTGTCCATTTTCTAAATCCTGTGTCGTCTTCAACATCGACAGCAAACAAAACAAATCCGGCGGGCTGTGTGACGGGGTTCGCCGTGGTCGTCTGCGGGCTTACCCATGTCGTCACGCAGATGACGTCGCCGGTTGCGCCATCGGGGTTCGTGACGTCGAAAGCAATATCGCCACCTTGGCTGTTGACGAACGACTGCGAGATTTGGCCGCTGGTGCCAGGGTTGCCGCCCGAGCCGGCGGCGGCGGCGTACTCATATACGTAGATCGGCAATCCGTTCACGTACTCGACGCCCGGGCCAACGAGAGTGAATCCGGAAGGAGTCGCCGGAATTTGATTCAGTGATTTTATTGTGCGAACGATGACCTTCCCGCCGAAGCGAAGGTTCTGCATGTCGCTCATCGTTCCGCCCGTCGTGTACGTCAGCTTGTAGCTGCGGATCGTTCCATCGTCGGAGCCATCGACAGTCTTCAGTACCGCGCTCGCATATGGCGCTGGCGCGGTCGATGTGCCCACGTCGTCGTTATAAATTGTCGTGCCATCGCTGAATTGGATGTACTCGATGACAACTTCTTGGAAACCGTACTGGTTGTAGTTTACGTTCGGCTCACCGACAATGACGCGATCGTTTGCCGGGATTTGTTCCCAGACGCGAATCAGGAACGCGGGCGGCTCGTTCGGCGCCTTGTTTGGATTCTGTGTTTGGCCGGTGACGTCCTGCTTGACCAACCGACATCCGGGGTAATCGGAATTTTCGGTCCCCCACGGCAATCGCACGTTGGCATCAAACTTTGTGCCATCGGACATCGTAGCCTGACCGTCAACGATGTCGAACCGCTGCGTGACGCGCTTACGAAAGTCCGGAAGGACTTCGACTGTATATGTGCGATTAATTCTGTCGAGCGTTGCCACGGATAAATGCAATGAGGAATCACCCGCATTTATTCAATCCCCGAAAAAGTCTCGTCAAGCGAGACAACTCGTTGAGCGAGACTTGCTTATGCGCTTGACTCGGGGATTATCCCTACGGTATTGACCTACCCATGGATACAGCAGCTCCGAGCGGGTCACCCTCGGCACCAGTTACTCCGGCGGCCCCGGCCGCCAGTTCTTCGACAGTTCAGAAAGATTTCAACAGCAGGGTCACGGAAGCCAAGACTCCGGCCGACATTCGCCGCCTGACGCAAGAGATGGTGGCAAGTTCGCCGAAGCCAGGATCGCAGCCCAAGCCCGCTGTTCAAGCGCCAGCCCCCGAGCCGGCCGCAGTGGAGGCAACTCCTGCGGCGGAACCGGAGCCCACGACGCCCGAGACCAGTGAGGAAACTCCTGCCGCGGACGCCCCTGCGCCGGAACAGACGGAACCGGAAGCGACCCTAGCGGCGGATGCGGAGCCCGAAGCGGAAGACGACGGTGGCGATGGCCCCGTCACCCCGGTTTCAGGCAAACGCGCCCACCTTCGGCTTGCCGAGGACGATCAAGTAGGACGCCTCGCGGCGGCGCTGATGAAGCGCAATCGCGATCTTCCTATGCGTGAGGCAGTTGCAAAAGCAGAGGCCCAGCTTGGTATCAAGCCCGCCGCCGCGCCAGCCGCCAGTCCCGAGACCCCCGCCGAACCCACCCTTCCGGCCACGCCGGAGGAAGTTCAAACTGTTATCGCCCAGCAGCTTGTTGCCTATAAAAAGGCCATGAGTGAAGTGCGATTCGAGGACGCTGCCGACATTCAGGCCAAAATCCTCGAACTGCAAGGACACCGCACCACCTTGGAGCGCCGTGCCGAACAGGAGCAAGTTAAGGCCGCCCAAAAGTACGATGCGGATTTTGACGCATCGCTGGCGAAAGCAGTTGATCTCTATCCTTTTGCGACCGATCAGGCAAGTTCCGGTTTCAAGCGCATGGCTCAAATCGACGCCGTTCTCAAACAGAATGGCGACCCGTTGTACCATCGCGCCGACAAGCCGCTCAAGCTGGCCCAGATGGTTGCAGCGGAACTGAACATCGCGCCCCGCAATAAGAACGCCGCGCCGGCAAAACCTGCCGCAGCGCCCGTCGCGAATGGGGCACCGAAGAAGGGAGTTGTTCCTTCAGGAGGCGCGCGGACCACTCCGCCTGCCACAAATCAACCCGCGGTTGATCCCGGAGTAGCCGGAATTAAGAACATGACGGACTTGCGAGCTCAGCTCAAAAGGTTCGGCGTGAGAGCTTAATGTCAGGCGCCCGACTCAACTGCCCTCCGCTTGTAGGCTACAGGCAATCGTTAGTCTAATCACTTTACTACAATGAGTTGGGAACTCGGTTCTCCTAATACCGGCACGTCGCTCGCAGCGCAGTCGCCGGATTCAGTCCGTATCCTCTGGCAGAAAGCCGTGGATATGTTCGAACAGACGGAAGATTTCTTCATGCAGTTCGAAGGCGATTCGAAGGATTCGCCCATCTACGTCATCAACGACACGTCGGTTGACCGCGGCCTCAAGTTCCGCGTCACCGCCACCGCCGGCTTCTACGGCCGCGGCAAGTCCGGTGACGGCCTCTTCACGGATCAGGACGATTTCGAGAAGCAGGTCATCAACAGCAACGAGATGCAGGCGGATTACCTCCGCAATGCCACCTCTTACACCCGTCGCGCCGACGAGTTCATGGGTCTTCAGGGCGAACTGATCGCCTCGATCCCCCAGAATCTCGGTCAGTGGATGGGTCGCGAGAAGTCGGCCCGCATCGGCATGATGTTCGTCCTCCAGGGCGGCCCGGAGAACCTGCTCATCGGCGGCGGCAAGGCCACCGAAGGCGATCTCGTCACTGCGGACGGCTTGAGCTACAACGACATCCTCTTCATGGGCCAAGCCCTGAAGCCGATGGGCGGCAAGCCGGCCGAAGTCGGCACGATCCGCGGGACCCCGGTGTACAAGTACATCGTGTGCGGCACCACCCCGGGCCTCTTCAGCCTCAAGCAGGATGACGACTACAAGCAAATCCTGCGCGACGCCGGGCCTCGCGAGAAGTACGACGAGAACCCGCTGTTCACTGGCGGCTACATGGAGCTCGACGGCCACTCCATCCGCGAGTGGAACCCGATCGACCCGGACGGCTATGCGTGGAGCGGTTCGCCGTTTAACGCCAAGGCGTTCCTCGGCGAGGCCATCACGGCCGGCACCTCGACCTTCGTCATCAAGGGTGGCGGTTCGGCGGCTGCCGCGGCGGTCACGAATATCGACTACTTCCGGTTCTTCCCGAACTATGCCTTCGAGTTCACGCCCGAGGACATCTACGTTCCGGGCTCGACCGTGCAGTACCTCCTCGTCATCGCGCCCCGTGGTCCGGTGACGTCCGACAACCCGAGCCCCGGCAAGGTCGCCATGTACTCGTACACCACGGGCAACAATGGAAACCAGATCACCATCGTCAACCGCCTCGGGCCGGCTAATGCCGGCGCGATGGTCTCGACCCTCGGTGACGTCACCTGGGACACGGGCGTCTGGTTCGGCAAGCACACCGAGAATGTGCCCATCGGATCGACCATCGTGCTCTGCAACAAGAAGGGCGTTCCGATCGGTGACACGATCATGATGGGCTCCATGGTCGCCATGCGCGGCTACGGCAAGTACCGCAACACCCGCGACTCGTGGCTGGTGGACGGCAACTTCGAAACCCGCATGTACATCACCACGGTCTTCGGGCAGAAGCTCCGCAAGAACGTGAACAACAAGTATCCGGGCTACGTGCGCCTGCGGTCGGCCATCTCCTACCCGGAGCTCGGCCTGCCGACCGTCACCTAATCGGTGGCGTGATTCGCTCTTGGGGCGGCATGGGGATCAACTCCCGTGCCGCCCCTTTGGGCTGAAATGGCAAAACTACTCATCTGCTGTGCGGGGCGACCCGCTTTGAACGGCCACAAGCGCCGGACCTTCCTGTGGAGCGAGGAGCACAAGTGCTTCGTGCATGAGGGTCGGGAACTGGATGAGGCGGAGTTCAATGCTTGCAGCGAAGCCGTCTTCAAGAAGAACCGCGATCTCTTCCCGTATGCTAAGGTCGCCCGACTCTCGGACGGTTCGACGCCTGCCGCGACGCCGGCCGAAGACCCGTCCAAGGCCAAGATTGCCGAGTTGCAGGAGAAGCTGGCTGCGGCTCGGGCTGACGCGCACGCGGCACGCAATTCGGCCAACGCCGCCGTTCTGGAATTACAGGCCAAGGTGGAGAAGATGGAGTCGGACGCCAAGGCTCCGCGTGCCGCGGCCAGCTTGGACGAAGCCCTCGAAATCGTCGCTCGCCTTGCGCCGGAGAAACTGAAGAAGCGGATGGGCCGCCCGCCGGCTGAGACCCCCGAAGCGATGGAAGTTTGAGATGACCCGCGATGTCACTCCAAGTCATCCAAGCGCGAAATGACCTACTCTCGAAGCTAGGCATCGAGGACCCTGCCGAGGCGTCGGCGCTGACCCTTCAGGACGTCGTGGTTGCCCTGAACGGCGCGGGGCAAATGCTCCAGACCGCCGGCCAGGATTACTTCACGCGCGAACTTATCACGGTCGGCATCTACGCCGGCACGTCCATCTACCCCATCCCACGCTCGACTCAAGCCGTCCTCGGACCGATCCGGCTGGACGACGAGAAGCCGCTGGAGGCGCTGGAATCGCAAGGTCAGTATGATCAGTACGACCGCATTTTCCGCGGCGGCACGGACTACGGCCCGGGCGATGGCGAGCCGGAAGCGTACTGGGTGAAATACCTGAAGGACGGTTCCTCCGGCGACATCTGCGACATCGAACTCTATCTGGCACCCAAGCCGGATGAAGCCCATTCCGTCACCATCGAAATCGTGAAGGATTGGGAGGAGTACGTTGTCGCCGACCTCGACAGCACTGAGGACTTGCCCGTGGCCCAGAATTACACGGAGTCGATCTTCCTGCCGATCGCCCGGATGCTGGTCACGCGCAGCAGCCAATTCAGCCGCCCGGACTTGCTCGCCCAACTCACCGCCGATGGTCAGCGGGCCATGCAGGCGCTTGGCGTCTCCGGCGGATTCCCGAACGAAACCCAGCCGCGCCCGCCGCGGCAGACCGAGGGATAATCGTCCATGGCCCAGAAAACACAGACTGGTTCGGTTGCCCTTGTGGCCGGTCAGCAGAGCTACGCCATTACATTCCCGGTCGCATTCTCGTCGGTGCCCAGCTACTTCGGGCCGTCCGTCCAGATGCCGGACGACAATGGCGAGGTATTCGAGGCGAGCTACACGGACCTGACCACTACCGGCGTGACGGTGTGGCTGAGTGGTGTGCCTACGTCGGCGAGCGACGGCGGATTTATCAAGTGGATCGCCGTGGGCGTGGGCGGAGTTGTGCCCCCGTCCGGCGACGACACCTTCACTGGCATCACCACCGTCCAGCTTTGTAACCGCATCGGGCGTCGAGGCCGGGGCGGCGACTTCACGAAGCTGTCGATGAACGGCAAACAGGACATTCTGGAGGCGGCCAATGCCGCGCAGCAGCGGTTGTACAACGCGCTCCCGACCTACTTCAAGGAGCAGACCCAGGGATTCGTGCTGCCTGCGCCGCTTGCGATTTCCGGCGTCGGGGTCACGCAGTTCGGAAAGAGCGTCACCGGGATTACGTTCACGTCCGCCCAGTTCGGCATGACCGTGGTGCTGGATGGCGACCCGGGCTGGAACCAGATCATCGGGACGAACGAACTCCTGAACCCGTACATGGGCAGCACCGGCACCGTGGGGGGCACGATCTACGGAGACGCGATTCATTCGACCACTTACCCGCTTGATCGCATCATCGGCAATCCGCAGTTCGCCAACCAGAACCTTTTCCCGCTGTGGTCGTTCGCGATTTCGCCTGCGACGAACGGATTCGCCATTACGCCGTGGGGATGGATTGGGAATGTCGGCTTGCCTGCGACGTGGTGGCCGCAGGTCTTCGGCAACTCGCAGGGCAACAAGCCGATCATGGTGCTTAAGTTCGCGCCGGCTCCGCAGCAGGCGTATGCCGTCAATGTGCGCATCGGGTTCTGGCCGAAACGGCTGACGCTCGACGACTACGCGGCCAATACGCAATTGCCGGTACCGGATCAGTTCATTGAGCCAGCGTTCATTCCAATGTGCATCCAGGAGTTTGCCGCTTCACCCGAGTTTGATCCGAATAATGATGCGACGTTGATCCAACAGAGGGGCGTCGATGGCGAGCGGTATGCTCGGATGCAGCTTGGCCAAATCGGCAGCCCAATGAACCGCGTCTTTACACCGGTAGGTTTCTAATCTCAACCCAATCCAACCATGTCTCAACTTCGCTTTGGATCACGAGTCAACCAGTCCGAGAAGACTGTTTCAATCAACGCGCCCATCCCCGATTTTGGCGGCGTCTTCGCTTCCGATACCGTGGAGCGCACTTCGACCGCGCCGAAGTTCTTCACGCAGATTCAGTGCCTCACTGACGCCGTGATCGACATCGACAAATCCAACCTGTCTGGCGGAGGCTCGAACGCCGTAACCGCAGT
>CAZIWB010000030.1:0-66501 GCA_964542655.1 uncultured Cellvibrionaceae bacterium | reverse complement strand
CCGAGGCGACTGAAGACGCAACACTGGAGGCGACTGATGACGGTGCAGCAGAAGACGGCGCTACTGAAGACGGAGCCACTGAGCTGCTTGGGCGTGAGGAAGACGCCGGAGCCACGGAACTGGTGGTGGTGCCGCCATTCCAACTGATGATGTTGTTGCGCACCAGGGTACCGGAGGTCGTCAACTGGGCTGCAGTCCAGCCGCCATTGGCGCTTGCACCGGGAACCAGGGCCGCAGAACCTTCGGCCTTGTCAGTCAATGACCAGTTGGCATGACTGATACCGTTGGTTTTGAGGAAGCTCATCCAGGTAGCGGTTTCGGATGCATCAACACCACCATCGCCATCGGCATTTACTGAACCCCATTCGGTCACGAACAAGGCGATGCCGTTATTCAGGGCAGTCTGTGCCTTGGCGCGCAGCGAGGACTTGTGGGTACCCGCGTAGAAGTGCAGGGTGTAAGCGATGTTGCTGTAGGCAGTGATCTTGTCTTGTGAAGCTACATCAACGTCTTGTGACCAGGTTGGTGTACCCACGATGATCAGGTTATCCGGGTCAATCGCGCGGATTTCCTTGATGACATCAGTTGCATAGGGCTTGATCACGTTGCTCCAGGACACCTGCAGCGGTTCGTTGTATACCTCATAAATCACGTTGTTGTAGTTGCCGTACTTGGTTGCCATCTCTTTGAAGAAGGTAATGGCAGCGGCTTTGTTCGCCTCGGCAGTGTGGGTGTGCCAGTCAATAATGACGTACATATTGTTGGCGATAGCGGCGTCAATCACAGTGATGGCGCGGCTTTTGTTGGTGGAGTCAGTCAGGAGGCCACCATCAGCTTCAACACCGACCGCCACACGTACCAGGTTGGCTTTCCAGTCAGACTTCAACCAGGCCACTGTTTGGGCGTTGTAGAAGTTCTCACCGCCCCAGCCAGTGTTGCTCCAGAACAGGCTCATACCCGCCAGGTTGGCTGGCTGGCCATTGGCAGTCACTTTATTGCCTTGTACCACCAGCGGCGCTACGCCTTGGTTGCTGGCAGAGGACACCGACGAACGTGAGCTTGAGGCTACCGGTGTTGATGAGGCCGCAGCCGATGAAGTTGTTGTTGTGCCACACGCAGTTCCAGTGATGACCGGGATTTCAGCCGAGGCGCTGCCCTTGCTGCCCTGGAAGCCAAACTCAACCGACTGGCCTGCGGCAATGCTGCCATTCCAGCTCAGGTTGGTTGCGGAGTAAGGATTGGTCCCGGTCAGGGTGGCGTTGTAACTGCTGGTAACGCGGTTATCGCCGCTGTACTGCCAGTTAACAGTCCAGCCATTGATCGCGGTTGTCCCATCGTTGGTTATTTTTATTTTTGCGCCGAATCCATTGTTCCACTGGTTGTCGATTACATACTGGCAACCGGCAAAAGCCTGTGTGGAGAGAGTGGATACAGCCAGGGAGAACCCTGCGGCATAGAGGGAACGCGTTAGCACTCCCGCCATGCGAGGGTTGATCGCAGAGGCTTTAAAGCTACTCATAGTGTCTTCCTCGGAGGTAAATACCGGTTTTCACCGGCAACGGTCATCAACAATAGTTATTGTTAAAACGGGTAAAGCAATCGGAACGGGTAAAGCAAACAGTTACCTTGGGTTGCTATGGCAATTACAGCGCTGTCATAACAACGAAACCCGACACACGGCAGTGTCGGGTTTGGCGCTAGTCAAACTTGCGTGATGCATTCAACCGGATTTGCTCGGTTAGCATTGGTGGCTCGGGTTCAGCTTTGCGCATGACGCGCAACACCTCACCGGCAACGATAAAGGCGGCGACCAACAGGCCGGAGTAGATAAACATCACAAAGCTGTAGTCCACCGTGTAGTTCCAGGGGCGGGCGATGCCGAGGTAGCAGGCAAACAGCCATGAGACAGATGAAAGGGCGCCGGTTAGGGTCACCAGGATTTGTTCAAAGGTTGGCAAACCAAGCAATCCGCGGCGGGAGGTAACACGCGGGAAGCTGAAGTAGTGCAGGGCAATGCCATTAAGGGTTAACACAGAAACAACTGTGAATTTTGCCCAGAGCTTAGGGTTCATCAAATATTGTTGGGGATTTTCCAGATAGCCGAGCAGTACCAACGAAAGACCGGAAATCCAAAGAACTACCAATGCAATAAACATAACTTCGGCGGATTTTGTAAGGTCTTTAATGGCAGTGGCCGATAACGGACCACCTTTGGATTTGGCCAGGGCCAAGTCTTGGATTAGCAAAATGCCAATAGCTACACAAGCAGCCAGGAGATGGGCATAAACAATCAACGTCTTCATAGTCGTCCGCGCCTTTGTTGTTGTTTTGGGTCAGGGTTTTGGTGAAAAAATGTTATTTTTTGCTGGTTATGATTGCGCTAACAAATTATCCATAAAGTCTTTTGGCCAAAAAATTAATAACGAATTTTTACGGTCAGAAAGATTCTTTATAAACGCTTGCGCGCAAATTAATTACTACTGGAAGGTGAAGCAGAAAAGTGCGTAACTCTCGCGAATATTGCACTTGTTTCCCTCGTTCTTATCACGGTCTTTATAATTCTGGCGCCGTAATTATCCGTTTAGCGCTATTTGTTTATAACTAAAAAAACACTTTTCTATCTGTGGATCTATTTTTATGTTTATTATTCCACGTTACATCAAATTGACAGCGCGATCAATTCACAAAATAAAAAAAATCACTCCATTTTTAGAGAAAGTCCAAAATTCATTGGCTAAAGTAATTTTTTTGTTCATAGGTAAAATTTGTCTCATAAAAACATGACAGCAGCGGAGGCTGCCATGTTTTTTGTCGTTTTATTCATCCATTATTTGTTGGCGCAGAAACCAATATCGGTAATTGATTTGCCAGCTTGCAGCTCAGCATTCCAAGCTAGGCCTTTCAGGGAGAGTACATTACCTGATTGGGTTGCCGATGCTCCCCAGATATTGTTGAGTGTGCCAGCAATGGTAATGCTGGTTGCCCAAGCAACCGTGCTGGCGCCGTTGTTGGTTACCGTCACACTCGCACAGTATCCTGAGTTCCAATCACTGGTAATTTTCATGGTTGCAGTCACATTGTTGCCGGTGCTCGATACTGAACTGGCGACACTGGATGCAATAGAGGATGCTTTGCTCGATGCAACTGAGCTGGCAACTGAACTAATTACCGAACTTGTCACTGAGCTTTTGCTGGAGCTTGCGGCAGAGCTGGGTACCGAACTGGCAACAGAAGAACTGGCTACTGATGATGTGGTTCCACAGGCAGAGACAACACCATAAGGAATAGGTTGGGTGCTACAGGTGCTGCGGGCAATGCAGCTCTTGTTGTTTTCCCAGCCCCAGCCACTTTGGGTGGTGACGCATACAGGGTAAAGGGTGCCATACCAGTTACATTGGTCAACGGAAGTTGTGCAACTGCTAGACGTACTGGAGGAAACGGCACTGCTCGACGTGCTGGATGATGACAGTGAGATCGAGCTGCTGGAGCGAGAACTGCTGGCAACGCTGGCTATGCTGCTGGATGTCGAGCTGCTGACAAGCGAACTGGATACTGAACTACTGGAGCTGCTGGATGGTGCAATCGAGCTGGAGCTTGATGAAGTAACTCCACCGGCAGAATCGCCATAGATTAATCCACGGCCATTGGTACCCAGATATAAGCGACCATACACGCGTGGATCGCCGGAGATTGCGTCGCCGAAGTTACCGTATTGATGTTGGTCATCGTTGATCCTGGTCCAGCTTGTGCCTTGGTTGGTGGAGCGGAATACCCCGCGTACGCCATCTACCTTACCGATAATAAATACGGTCGGATAAGGTTGGCCTGGTGCCGCTTTACCGAAGGTCACGTTGTCTGCTTCTTCTACATTGGCAAATTGATTGAATGTTGCCCCTGAGTCGGTCGAGCGCCACAAACCATAGGTTGTGGTTTTGCTACCGCCGGCCAGCCAGATATCCCCTTCATACCCATATACCGCCTTGAATTTGCGCGCAGTGGGCAGGTTACTGGCGGCAGAGGCCGTGAAGGTGGCTCCTTTATCGGTACTTATATAGAAGGTGTTGCCGGACTGTGCATAAAACTTGGATGGATTGACCCGATCCGCTTCTACTATCGCGCCAGCAGGAAGGGCAGGGATTGTGGTCCAATTGCTACCGAAAGTGGTAGACGCAAATACCCCGGTTGCGCCACCGGGTGCCCAGACGATAGTGTTTCCATCAGCAGAGATGGCTACGTTACCGCCGGAGGTTGCGCCACCAGGGGTTTGTCCTTGCCACCAACTGCCCCCGGCATTGGTGGAAATCGCAATACCGCCTGTGCTGTTGGTGGCAAAGCCTACGCGTACCATGGTTGCGGGTTTGAGTTCCGCGTAATCGATACTGCTGTTGCCACCAAAGTTTGGATTGGTGTACATGCTGGTAGGCACCTTGGTCAGGTCATCATGTTTGAATCCACCAACGTCATACATTGCCGAATAAACCGGGGCTCCAACCGGAGGGCTAACCAGATCCAGGATCGCCGTTTCTTCCAACCCTTTGACCATTGGTTTGATGAGTATCTGGCCACCGCTATCCCACGTAGTCAGGTTTTCGGTGCCATAAATAGTCGCACCTGTGCCATACATAAGGCGATTTGAATTGTGCGGGTCTATTTCTACTGATTCATTCATCCAGCCCAGTTTTACGGTAGGTACTGCTGGATCTGATGAGCTGGTGACGCCAAAATTTAGCCAGGGCACTTCGGCGATATCCTGCAAATAGCGCAGGCTGCGACTTGGGTAGCCGGCCCAATCCCAAATCCGGGTCCAGGTGGTGCCGCCATCAGTCGTGCGGAAGAAAATGGCATCTGGCCACCAGGAAACCTGGGTCGCTACCATTAATGTCTTGGGGTTTTTGCGGTCAATCGTCAGGCCTGAATAGCCAAAATAAAGATCGCTGCTGTTGGAGGGGATAGGGCTGATATTGGTCCAGGTACCGGTGCTCGCAGTGAATTTCCAGACATCACCTTTGCCCCCATCATAGGGGCCGCCGGTATCGCTAGTAGAAATGTACAGGATGCCATTGGCGTGGTCATAAACACCCTTATGGGGCAGGAATCCTGTAGGTTGGCCCGGAATGCGCTCCCAAGTGGTTCCGCCATTAGTGGTGCGATAGACAGAGTTCTCTTTATCTGCAACGCCTACATAAATGGTGCTTGAGCCTGTGCCAGCTGTGCCGGACGAGGGATCGAAAGTCACCCAGATAACCCCCTGGTTTTGACTCAGGTAGCCGTACGTGTCGTTGGGATCCTGGGCGTAATTGCCCCCATTAGTGAAGTTGCTGACCTTGGCCCAAGTCACGCCGTAATCGGTGGAGCGCCAGAGGCCATTACCACCTTCAGCGCCAAAATAAATAGTGCTGTTTTTGTTGGGGTCGATCGCCATGCGTTCGCCCATGCCGCGTCCGGGCATGTTGCCGCCCACTTTGAAGGGCAATTCAGTTGCTTTCCAGGTTTTACCTTTGTCACTGGAGCGCAAAATTGCGCCGTTATTTGGATCCCAGGAGTTGGTATACATACCAACTGCAGCATAGACGCGGTTGGTTTCTACCGGGTCAGTGGCCATGCTCAGCACCCCATTCCAGTTCCAGTTATCCCAGCCCACCCAATCGAGCAGCGGAATCCAGCTATTGCTGGTTGCATCCCAACGATAGGCACCGCCAATATCGGTACGGGCGTAAATCAAATTGGCTTCTTTCTGGTTAAAGATGATTCCCGGGACAAATCCGCCTCCATCAATACGGACATTGTTCCAATTGTAGGCTTCGGATGGCGCAGCAATCGTTGTTTGTGATGCCGTAAGCGCGGATCCTAATAAGACTCCCACGGCGACGGGTAGGGCAGAACGACGGAATTTCTTCATAGGCTGTTGCATGTTTTTCTCCGTTATTATTATCGATTTGCATGCGCAGAAAATTATTGCTGAACATCAATCTATATAAAATTGTGTTTTTATTTCGCAATAAAATCGACATTAATGGATATTTTTTTGAAAAATATGCTTGCGTTAATGGGCGTTTAATTTTCATTGTTTAATGAAAATAACACTATAAAACAAGGATAAATTTGTTTTTTTAAGGGCGTGATTGATCTCTAAATTAACAATATATTACCAATGAAATTTATTAATTAATTTATTAAGAGCAATCATGAAAAATATGAAACTCTTATATAAAGTCTCATATCTTTGGTTGATGTGATGTGCAGTTTCACGGAGCAATGAACTGCATTTATTGTATTCATTACGTGAGGGGATGCTGTGCTGTGTTTAACGGCAAAATCCACACTCTTTTTTAAATTTAACATGAAGTTTACTAATGAATATGTGATGGTTGTCGCATGTTTCCCGGTAAAGCAGGTAAGTCATATAAATTTTATAAGAAGGCTTGCTATTTACGAATTTTTACCCTACTTTGGCGAAATTGATGTTCAGGACGCTTCTGGATAATCATGCTTCTTAAATTATGGGATTAAAAAGTCCCTCTAAGTACCTAAAAAAATAAAAAAATAAACTCAACCTTGTGGGATGCATGCTATCTGGTGTGCAGGGCTTCACTAAATCTGGTAGTTAATACACAAAATCAATCTTGTAGTTCTGTGGTAATAGTTCTTGGAATGCGTGCCTGTTGTTGGCTTGATACTGCCTCTCAATAACCGCACCGGGTAATTTTGGCATGTGAATGATTGCGCTATCTTGCGCTTGTGAATTTTCTGGGGTACAAGTACACAATGAGAGTTTCTTCGCAGATAGCATCGAATAATAAAATCATAATTATGATGTTAAAACTGCTGGATCGCGGTAGTTTTCTATGTGCTCTTCCAGTTTTTATTAAAAATCCACCGAAAATAATCACTCAATAACGCTAAAAATCATTGATTTATACAGTTGTTTTTCTTTGGTTATTCAATATTCATTGTGAATGTTGAAAGCTTTTTGAACACCCACATCGAAACAATTTACATATGAAGCTCACCCTGCATTTTTATTTTTTGATAATAAATAAGATTGCGCTAACAAATTTATTGACGGATCGATAAGGCCATATGCAAGTTAATGGCGACCTTAATGGACTGTAGGGATAAATCAGCGTCAGTGGTATCGGGCGCGAATAATAACGAGGCTCTTCGCCTTACTCACTGGAATCCAGGAGAATCTGAATGACAACTCCCATAAAAAAAGCTTACGGCCTGGCTGCATTGCTAAGCCTTGGTCTGGTTGCGGCCAGCCAAGGCGCTGCAGCTAGCTGTGTGTATAAAATCAGCAATGAGTGGAATACCGGTCTAACCGGTGAAATCGTGGTTACCAATAGCAGTACTACTGCCGTAAATGGGTGGACTGTGGGTTGGCAATATGCGACTAACCGTGTAACTAGCTCATGGAATGTCACCCTGAGTGGCAGTAATCCATACACAGCAACCAACCTGGGTTGGAATGGTAGCCTTCCGCCAGGTCAAAGCGTGAGCTTCGGCTTCCAGGTTGATAAGCGTGGCGGTTCTGCAGAAGTGCCAACCCTGACCGGCAGCATCTGCTCTGGCACGGTGGTAGCCAGTTCGTCTGCACCATCAAGTGTTCCACCAGTTAGTTCTTCCCGTCCGAGCAGCTCTGCCCCTGTAGTAAGTAGCTCCAGTGTTTCTAATGGCGGCGAGCAATGTAACTGGTATGGCACCTTGTACCCCCTGTGCACCAGCACACAAAGCGGCTGGGGTTATGAAAACAATAAGAGCTGTATTTCCCGTTCAACCTGTACCACACAACCAGCTCCTTACGGTGTAGTAGGTACAACCAGCTCTGTTCCGAGCAGTGTTGCACCTAGCTCAAGTTCAAGACCTTCTTCAAGTTCAGTACCATCAACTTCCAGATCCAGTTCCTCTGTTGCTAGTGGCAATAACTGTTCAGAAGGTTTCCCAACTGGATGTAGTTCGAGCTCGCGCCCAAGCAGTAGCTCAGTACCAAGCACTCCTAGCAGTAGCTCAGTGCCAAGCATTCCTAGCTCAAGCTCAGTACCGAGCAGCTCATCTGTTCGCTCCAGCTCATCAGTATCGAGCGTAGCGCCAGGTGTTCGTGTGGATAACCCATTCGTAGGCGCTCAATGGTATGTGGACCCAATCTGGTCTGCTAAAGCACAAGCCGAAACTGGCGGTTCAAAAATCGCTAACGTTAACACCGCTGTGTGGATGGACCGTATCGGCGCTATCGCACCTACCGATGGTAGCTTTGGCCTGCGTGATCACCTGGATGCAGCTTTGGCTCAAAAGGCTAACGTGATCCAGATCGTTGTTTATGACTTGCCAAACCGTGACTGCCATGCATTGGCGTCTAACGGCGAATTGAAGCAAAGCGCGGAAGGTTCTACCCGTTACCGCACCGAGTACGTGGATGTTATCGCGTCAATTTTCGCTGATCCTAAATACGCCAGCTTGCGTATTATCGCGATCATTGAGCCGGACTCACTGCCTAACCTGGTAACTAACCTGAGCGACCCGGATTGCCAATTGGCAACTGATGCAACTTACGGTTATGTAGCTAACACCCGTTACACCCTGAGCAAGCTGTATCCAATTTCCAACGTATATAGCTACGTTGATATCGGCCACTCAGGCTGGTTAGGTTGGGATGATAACTTCGGTAAAGCAGTTACCTTGATTGGCGATGCAATCAAAGGTGCTACCGGTGGTGTTAATTCTGTTGCTGGATTTGTTTCCAACACTGCTGGTTACACTCCATTGACCGAACCATTCCTTGATTCACTGTCAAGTTCTGCTTTCCCAGGTAGCGGTGGTGGTACTCAAGTCCGTCAAGCTGCTTTCTATGAATGGAACCCGTACTTCAGCGAATTGGCTTTCGTAAAAGCATGGCGTACCAGAATGATCGCTGCCGGTTTCCCATCAACTATCGGTATGTTGATCGATACCGCACGTAATGGTTGGGGTGGCACTGCGCGTCCTACAGCAGTTTCTACCAGTACTGTGTTGGACACCTTTGTTAACGCCTCTCGTGTAGACAAGCGTTCACATCGCGGCAACTGGTGTAACCAAAAAGGTGGTATCGGTGAGCGTCCACAAGCAGTTAATGCTGATGGTATCGATGCTTACGTTTGGGTGAAACCGCCAGGTGAATCAGATGGCGCTTCTTCTCTGGAGCTGTCATACGATCCACAAGATCCAGCAAAAGGTTTCGACCGTATGTGCGACCCAACCTATATGCACGCTGAAGGTAACGTGACTGTAGATACTGGCGCGCTTGCCAATGCTCCAGTTGCAGGTCGCTGGTTCTCAGGTGCCTTCCAGGTCCTGTTGCAAAATGCTTACCCTCCACTGCAATAAACAGTGGAGTAAGTAACTGAGTGAGAGTGAGCATGGACAGGCATTTGGAGAGATGCCCCGGTTAGGGACGACTTTTTTCCCAAAGGATTCAGGCGGTGGAGCGGATTGTCTATAGCTCACACTGCTTGCCATATCCAATTTGTTACCCCTGTAATACTGTGAATTTCCCGGCCTTCCACTTTGTGGCGGGCCGGGTTTTTATTAACAGGTGTAATCAGTTTTTAATAAATTGTGTTCTACCAAATTATTTTTGATGACTTACTTTTAAAAAGTGGATCATCAAAAATAATTTTAACAATCGATTCGATATTTTTTATTCAGGTCAACACACCAGGATTCGTCAGGTTCATGGATTTGAATCACCACAACAATAATATTTCTTCCACAATCACAGCAGGGGATATGACCATGCAATCTGCGTTTTTAAAAAAAACGCTGGGTGTGGCGACGATTTTGGGTGCAGGTTTTATTGCACAACATTCTCTCGCGCAATCAGCAAATTGTAGTTACAGCATCAGCAATGAATGGAATACCGGTGCTACCGGTGCAATTACCATCACCAATACCAGCACAACAGCCATTAATGGCTGGACCGTTGGTTGGCAATACACCACCAACCGCATTACCAGTTCATGGAATGTGAATCTTAGCGGTAGTAATCCTTATAGCGCGTCAAATATTAGTTGGAATGGCGCAATCCCACCGGGCCAAAGTGTGCAATTTGGTTTTCAGATTGATAAGCGCGGCGGTAGTGCCGAGCGCCCGACAATTACCGGCAATATTTGTGGTGGTGCTACGTCATCTACACCAAGTTCTTCACCGGTTTCATCTGCGCCAGTGAGCAGTGTAAGAAGCTCTGTTGTATCTAGCTCTGTTGTATCTAGCTCTGTTGTATCAAGTTCTGTTGTATCAAGCTCAGTTGCATCAAGTGCAGTGAGCGGACAGCAGTGTAATTGGTACGGCACTTTGTATCCGCTGTGCGTAAGCACCCAGAGTGGTTGGGGCTATGAAAACAACAAAAGTTGTATTTCGCGTTCCACTTGCACCAGTCAACCTGCACCCTATGGTGTAGTGGGGGGCAATTCGAGTGCGGCGCCTTCTAGCTCAAGCGTTCCTTCGAGTGTCGCTCCTTCAAGTTCAAGCGCACCATCCAGTGTGGCGCCTTCTAGCTCCAGTGTGCCTTCAAGTGTTGCGCCATCGAGCGTGCCGGCAAGTTCAAGTGCGCCTTCCAGTGTTGCGGTGAGCAGCTCCAGTGTCAGTTCATCATCCAGCGTAAATGGCTCGGGTTTGAAAGCGCTGGCTGATTTCCCGATTGGTGTTGCGGTTGCAGCGGGCAGTGGTGCGGCGGATATCTTCACTAACACAGCGCGTCAGAATGTTGTGCGCGAAGAGTTCAGCCAAATCGTTGCCGAAAATATTATGAAAATGAGCTACATGTATTCGGGTAGCAGTTTCTCGTTCACCAACGCTGATCGTCTGGCTAGCTGGGCGGCGAGCAACGGTAAATCATTGCATGGCCATGCGTTGGTATGGCACCCGAGCTATCAATTGCCAAGCTGGGCGACTGATACCAATACCAATTTCCGCAGTGATTACGCACGTCACATCGACACTGTTGCCGCGCATTTTGCCGGTAAAGTTAAAAGCTGGGATGTTGTGAATGAAGCCTTGTTTGATTCCGCAGACGACGATGGCCGTGGTTCAGCGAATGGATATCGTCAATCAGTGTTCTATCGCCAATACGGTAGCCCTGAATATATCGACGAAGCATTCCGTCGCGCACGCGCTGCCGACCCGACTGCCGAGTTGTATTACAACGATTTCAACACGGAAGAAAACGGAGCTAAAACCACTGCGCTGGTTAATCTGGTGCAACGCTTGATAACAAACGGTGCGCCTATCGATGGTGTTGGTTTCCAGATGCATGTGATGAACGATTATCCATCCATCGCCAACATCCGTGCGTCCTTGCAGAAAATTGTTAATTTGAGCCCAACACTCAAAATCAAAATTTCTGAATTGGATGTGCGTTTGAATAACCCTTACGACGGCAACTCCAATAACGATTATAAAAATCGCAGCGATTGCGCAACATCCTGCGCTGGTTTGGATACCCAAAAGGCGCGTTACAAAGAAATCATCCAGGCTTACCTGGATATAGTTCCACCTGCGCGTCGTGGTGGTGTTGTAGTGTGGGGCATTGCAGATCCGGATAGCTGGTTCTACACCAATCAAAACTTGCCGGATTGGCCATTGTTGTTTAATGACAGCCTGCAGAAAAAACCTGCTTACCAAGGTGTTGCAGAAGCACTGGCTACTGTGCCGCGTTCAAGCTCAAGTGCAATTTCCAGTTCACTCGCTTCTAGCAGCGCAGTAAGCTCCAGCAGTGCAGTGGTCACTTCAAGTTCACGCAGTTCCAGCAGCCTGGCAGTAGTCTCCAGCTCTGCGCCATCGAGCATCGCTGTAGTAAGTTCAAGTTCGCGCTCATCCAGTAGTGTGGCGATTACATCCAGCTCACGTTCAAGTTCCAACTCAAGCATTGTTCGTTTGGATAACCCATTTGCCGAGGCTCGCTGGTACATAGACCCAATCTGGTCCGGCAAAGCGCAAGCTGAAACCGGTGGTTCAAAAGTCGCAAACTACAACACTGCCGTATGGATGGATCGTATCGGTGCGATTGAACCAACCGATGGTAGCTATGGTTTGCGCGATCACCTCGATGCAGCACTTGCACAGAACGCTAACGTGATTCAGGTGGTGGTATACGATTTACCAAACCGCGACTGTAAGGCACTGGCATCAAACGGTGAATTGAAACAAGGTGTTGAAGGTTCTACCCGTTATCGCACCGAGTATGTCGATAAAATCGTATCGATTTTCTCCGATTCAAAATATGCGAGCTTGCGTATTATCGCGATCATTGAGCCCGATTCATTGCCAAACCTGGTTACCAACCTGAATGATCCGGATTGCCAGGCGGCCACTGATACTACTTATGGTTACATCGCCAACACGCGTTACACATTGAGCAAGCTGTATCCGCTCGCCAACGTGTATTCCTACGTGGACATCGGTCACTCAGGCTGGTTGGGTTGGGATGATAACTTCGGTAAAGCGGTGACATTGATTGGTGATGCGATTAAAGGCGCAACCGGTGGCGTTAACTCAATTGCCGGTTTTGTTTCCAACACTGCAGGTTACACACCTTTGTACGAGCCATTCCTGGATTCGCTGGCGAACAGTGCGTTCCCGGGCAGTGGTGGTGGTACGCAAACCCGTCAGGCCGCGTTCTTCGAATGGAACCCCTATTTCAGCGAAGTGGCTTTCGTTCAAGCATGGCGTACACGCATGATTGCAGCGGGATTCCCGTCAACTATCGGTATGCTGGTTGATACTTCACGCAATGGCTGGGGTGGTGTAAACCGTCCAACCGCGCAATCTACCAGCACTGTTCTGGATACTTTCGTGAATCAATCGCGCATCGATAAACGCACCCATCGCGGTAACTGGTGTAACCAGAAGGGTGGTATTGGTGAGCGTCCACAAGCGGCTCCAGTTGCCGGTATTGATGCTTACGTTTGGGTGAAACCGCCGGGCGAATCTGACGGCGCTGCTTCACAAGAGCTTTCCTACGATCCACAAGATCCCGCGAAAGGATTTGACCGTATGTGTGATCCTACCTACAGCTACAGTGCGGGCAACTTGACGGTAGAAACCGGCGCTATGGCAAATGCACCTGTAGCGGGTCGTTGGTTCAAAGATGGCTTCCTGTTGTTGTTGAACAATGCATACCCCGCATTGCAATAAGAGCCAATAGTTAAGGCGTAAGCCAAAAATATTTCCGGCCTTTCCTAGTGGGAAAGGCCGGATTTTTTATTTATGGGTGCCGCGATTATTTTTTCGCCGCATTTTTATTTAGGGAAATGTTTGGCGATATCCAACAGCTATGCTATTTATAACGGAATGACCAAATGGATATGACGTGTTAGTACAGAAGGATGCGTTAACTCAGAGCCGATAATAACGAACGGATAATAACGGAGAATTACCATGCCACTATCCCCCGAATTAGTTGTTGAAATGCAAGTACTGCGCATGTTTGATACTAGCACCAGCCAAACCGGATTAAAGGTTCACTCAGACGCTGCTGCTGATATTATTGCCGCTACGCGCCGTCTCTTTGATAAACAATTAATTACCCAGGTAGACGGTGGTTATTTAACGCCTTTGGGCTATGAATCATCAGTACATTTGCAGCAGTTATTGCAAATACTCAATTCCAAACCTTTGTTGTAAACGGATTTGCTTATTGATAGGAAAAAGTTGATACGAAAATTTGCTACAAAAAATAATATCGATCCACGTCAACCCTGTGCACACAATATCCAGCGTAGATATTGCGGCACACTGCAACAAAGCCTATAAAAATATTCTGTGAGAGATCAAACATGACCCGGACTTATATCTATTTGCTAAGGATTCTTTTGCTTATGTTTTTATCTCCCGCATTGTCTGTGCAGGCAGAGGTTGCACGTATTCCCTTGAATAACGGCACTGTCGCGCTTGAAGTCACGCCCGATATTGGTGGTCGTCTTTTGTCGGTTGGCTTGGTTGGCCAGCCCAACTTTTTAAAAATCGGCGCTGCGGTTGTCGATGAGCCTGATCCGGTTGTCACACCGGCGGCGAATAATATTGGTTATCTCGGACATGAAATCTGGGTTGGCCCACAGAGCCAGTGGTGGGTACATCAACTGGTGAATGATGAGCGTCGCGCAGCCAAAGTGGTCTGGCCGCCGGATCCATTTTTAATTCTCGCCAAAAATAATGTGCAGGAAAAAAATGCACAGCGCGTTGTATTACAAAGCCCTAACAGCCCGGTGTCGGGTGTGGCGATGCAAAAAACTTTCGCGTTAGTGGAGAGCAAACCCAACCAGATTCGTTTGGAGGTGAGTGCACAAAATATTCGCGATAGCAGGATCGCATGGGATATCTGGTTTAACACCCGCGTGCCCCACACAACGAATGTCTATGTGCCTGTCAAAGGTATGAGTGAGGTGCGCGTTGAACACTTTACCGATGCCACCTATGGCCCACTTGAGCATAATTTCAGCGATGGTTTTTTTTCGCTGGAAAACCATGCTTCCACTACGCATGAGGGGCGTAAAGGCAAAGTATTCATCCAGCCCGCGCAAGGTTGGATGGCAGCATTTCGCGATCAGCAATTACTGATTATCCAGTTTGCACTTCAGCCTAAAAATGCGATCCATCCGGAGCAAGGGCAAATTGAGTTGTATCAGGAGTTTTTATCGGCGCATCAGGAAGAGGGATTGTTGGAACTGGAAGTTCATGCACCCTACAAAACCCTCAAGCCGCGTGAATCCATGTCGGCGGCTGAAACCTGGATATTGTTACCTTATACCGGTGCTAACACGCCTGTTGCGCACAGGGCATTTTTGCGTGAGCTGGCGGCAGCCAAGGTTATTGCGCTCGATTAATATTTTCCCTCGATCTTCTCCCTAATGCCCCTGCGGGGGCATTTTTCATCGCAACAAAACCTTCTGCGTTCAATCTTTCTTACTGCTAATCCATTTTACTTGGAATGCTCTGAATTAAGCCTCATTCCTGCAACTCGTAGAGCGGCGCAGCACAAGCAAGAGCCGTAAGCCAGCGCAGCTAATCCACGTTGTTGAATGTTATGGATACCCGCGTTCGCGAGTATGACGGAGAGTATATTTTTCAGGGCTTCCCCGGATTCTGTAGCGAATTAATACCTTGAGATGTGTTCAATCGGTCGCTGTGTGGCGATATATCCAAAAGTATGTTTATGTCTCAATGACTATAACCAAATAATGTTTTGTTATTGATTTGCGATCCTTTAGTATTAATTAACATATTTAATATATAAAATAATTGCCGCTAATGAAAATAAGTACTGGTGGGCAAGCCTGGCGCAAACCCGGTGCCGAAAACTGAAAATAGATATGCCTGGCGAAAACCGGGAAGTAAAAAACCATAACAATAACCAAGTTGATTGATAGGTCTGACCCCGCCTCGGGTGTTAGCACCTGAACCTTGTTCTCCGTTATTTACATTCTGAATTTGGTAAAACCAGGGCTTTACAGTGGATCCAGTGATTCTGGCCATTTGGGTGCCGTTGTAGGCTACCCCCGAGTTTTGTGCGGCTACTGGTGGTGCGGTTGGTGAAGGGAGAGAGCTGTGCCGCTGGTAGTCGTACAAATCTAGCTGTCGTTAATAATCCTAATAATGAGACTCAACAGAATGAAATTAAAACAACTCGTATCTTTGATGGTACTGGGTGTGCTGGTCTCCAGCCCCTTGTTATCAACCACTAGTTCAGCCCAGACCTCCGAAGCTTATAACTGGGACAGCCTCGCCATTGGCGGCGGCGGATTTGTCTCGGCGATATTGCCGAGCAGAACCGAACAGGGCGTTGTGTATGCCCGTACCGACGTAGGCGGCGCCTATCGCTGGGACAAAACCAACAGTCGCTGGGTTTCCATGGTCGATTGGGTATCGGAAGATGAAACCGGCTATCTCGGCGTGGAATCCATTGCGATTGATCCCAAAAATGCCGCCAAGGTGTATCTGCAAGTCGGCATCAGCTATTTCAACGGCGGTAAAACCGCGATTCTGCGTTCCAGCGATTACGGCAAAACCTTCACCATCACCGATGTAAGTAGCCAATTCAAAGCCCATGGCAACGGCATGGGGCGCCAGAACGGCGAGCGCTTACAAGTTGATCCGGGTTCCAGCAATGTGCTTTACGCCGGTACTCGCTGGAACGGCTTGTTTAAAAGTACCGATTCAGGCGCGACCTGGACCCGGTTGTCCGGCCTGAATATCACCACGACACCCAACGAAAACGGCATCAGCTTTGTTGCGCCCGATCCGCTCAGCGTATCCGGCAGCGTGGCGCAACGCTTGATTGTGGGGGTATCGCGCTTTGGTTCGGTGGGCGCCAACCTCTACCGCAGTAATGACGGCGGTGCGACTTTCACGGCAATCGCCGGTGCGCCCACGGCCTATATGCCGCAGCGCGCGGCTTACGCGGGCGATGGCAATCTCTATATCACTTATGCCAATGGCGCTGGCCCCCATGGCCACTGGGCACAGCCGGAGCCAATGGATGCGGGCCAGATCTGGAAATATAACGTCAGCACTGGCGCCTGGACCAACGTAACCCCCGCTGGCTACACCCGCGCGTTTAGCGGCATCAGTGTCGATCCAAACAATGCCCAGCGGCTGATTGCCTCCACCGTAAATACTTACCTGCAACAAGGCGATGCCTGGGGCGACCGCTTCTTTATCTCCACCAATGGCGGTAGCAGTTGGACTGATATAGTGCAACGCGGATTTGCTGATGATTCCAACGGAGTTTCCTGGGTTGCCGGCCAGTCGATCCACTGGGCGGGCTCTATCGAGTTCGATCCTTTCGATACCAAAGCGGTATGGGTGACCTCCGGCAACGGCATCTTTAAAACCAGCAATATCGATGCAACCACCACTACCTGGACGTTCAATGTGAAAGGTCTGGAAGAGACGGTGCCGCTCAATATTGCCAGCGTGCCCAACGGCCCATTGTTAACGGTGATTGGCGACTATGATGGCTTCCGCCATACCGATATCACCCAGTACGCGCCTATCCACAATCCGCGTATGGGTTCAACGACCGGTTTGGCTGTTGCGGCGCAGGCGACCAATATTGTCGCCCGCGCGGGTGGTGGCGATTCTCCGGCAATTTATACCTCGACCGATACCGGCGTTACCTGGACTAAAGCGGCCAGCATGAATGGCAAAAATGGCCAACTGGCACTCTCTGCCAATGGCGGCGTTTTACTGCACAGCCCGCAGGATTCCGCCACGACTTATCGCTCCACCAACCTCGGTTCAAGTTGGGCGGCGGTTACCGGTTTAAGCGTGACCAACGCGCGCCCAGTGGCTGATCCGGTTAATTCCAACAAGTTCTACGCCTACAACAACGGCACCCTGATGGTCAGTACTAATGGCGGCGTTTCCTTTGCAGCAGCGGGGAGTCTGGCGTCGGGCGGTTCCAGCGTGATTCGTTTGGCTCCGGATCGCGAAGGCGATATCTGGGTTCCCTTGTTTGGCGGTGGCTTGGCACGTTCGACAAATTCCGGTTCTTCCTTCAGTACCATTAGCGGCGTGACCTACGCCGGCGCAGTCGGATTCGGTAAAGCCGCAGCAGGCGCAACCTATCCAACCGTGTATATCTGGGGAACCGTAAATGGCGTGCGCGGCGTGTATCGCTCCACCAACACCGGTAGTAGTTGGGTGCGGGTGAATAACGATGCGCAAGAATTTGGCGGCCCGGCCAATGGCCAGTTTGTTATCGGTGATATGAATACTTACGGTGTGGTGTATATGAGTACCGCTGGCCGCGGAGTCGCTTACGGTAAACCCTCTGGTGTTGTGGCTTCGTCAAGTGCGCCAAGCAGTATTGCGCCGAGTAGTTCATCTACACCGAGTAGTGTGGTTTCATCGAGTCGATCATCAACACCGGCGAGTTCATCAATCCCGAGCAGCGTTGCATCCTCAAGCCGTTCATCAAGTTCAATCGCCAGTTCAATTGCAAGCTCGGTTGTGAGTAGTTCAGTGGCCAGCAGCGCTGTCGCAAACAACTGTACTTATGTGGTGAGCAACCAATGGGGCACAGGATTTTCAGCGGCGATTCGCATCAAAAATAATCGCACCACGGCGATTAATGGATGGAGTGTGAATTGGGCTTACACTGATGGCAGTGTTGTCACCGGTGGATGGAATGCAACTATCACCGGCAGCAATCCCTATAACGCGGTCAACGTTGGTTACAACGGTACTATCCAACCCGGCCAAACCGTTGAGTTCGGATTCCAGGGTACCAAGCCATCCAATGTGAATGCCGCAATTCCTGTAGTGACAGGTGCTGCGTGTAATTAAATTTTTGTTTTACCGATGTGTGTCGTTGTGTGCCCGGTCGAAAGACCGGGCTTTTTTGTTTTTGGGCAAGCGTAGTGATTTCTTGAATATCAAGCTGGTATCGCTAGATGCATCATTGAGGCGCATGACGTTTTAGGTTATATCGTAGATCATAAAATTTCTGATCAGGAACGAGAGTTTCGATTGATGGTATGGGAACTACATGATCTACAAAGAAGATCGAAAATGCTTCATTCTATTAACTCTAAAAAAATAGAAGCTAATGAGATACATAGCTCCGCGTTAAGTTTAAAGAACGATGTCATATCACATTGTTGGTATAAAAATATTTCTAGAGAGTTAAAAAGAAAAATTGAAAAAGGAGATGCATCATCAATTCTTTTTTCTCAGAAAGAGCTCAATACCGTTAATGGCATAAATCACGAGTACCATAATTCTGCCACAATGTGGTTGTCTCAGTATGTCCATACATTTCCTATGTCTCTCCATCAGCTAGAAGGTTTTACTGCGGGTACGCCAGATGCATTGCATATAATGTCTATGCCAATTCAATATGTAATGGGATATCTTGCTAGATCCATTATCAAAATGTTGGAAATATTTCCTGACACAAATGTTGTGATTTCAACTGAAGATGAATATCTTTTTTCAAGTTGGTGTGAAATCGTTGAGAATGGAGTTGATGTTGCAAAAGCAGTATAAGAAAGCCAGCCCATATATAGGCTGGCTTGTATAGTATCAAACAAGTTTTATAGATATCCCACTTTCTGTGCGAAGGAAATAATAGAGCTACCGTAATCACCACCCCAGCTGTAACCGGTGCGGCGCTCTTCCGACATTTGGGTAATGTCATAGAATTTACTGCCATCGCGGTCACTGAAGAAGCCGCGGTTGGTGTTTAAATCGTAAAAGCGATACCACATCTTGCTACCGGATTTATACACAATGGGATTGGTGGCTGCTTGTGATGAATCGTAGGTGTAATTCGCCAGGTAAGTATTGGGGCTATTAAACCAGGCAACACCGGCTTTTACCGCTGCTTCGATTTGCGCCGTTTGTGGTTGGGTCATCAAGAAGGCGAGTACACCTACAGATTCGCTGCCGCTCAATGACTCCAGTTCATACGCACGCGCCGGTTTTGGTTGGTAATCAAATGCGCCGTGTTGTGCACACCACACAGTTAATTTTCCATTTTGTTTCCACTGGGCTTTCAGTATGTAATCAACACCTTTGGTAACCGCAGTTTTAAATTTCGTGCGATCGGAATCAGAGAATACATCGGTATCAAATGGCGCGCGCTTGTTAACAGCGAAATCCAACACTGTTAATGCATGGGCCATACCGTTATCGTTGAACGTGGCGTGGTCGGCGTAGCCACCTTTCAGCGGATAAAATTGTGGCAAGCCACCGCTGCTGTATTGTGAACTTACCAAAAAGTTTGCTGCTTTACGCACTGCATCGCGATATTTGGTATTGCCACCATTTTTATAAATCTCTGCGAGATAAACCATTTCGGTAATGGTTGCACCATTGTCGATGGTGCCGCTATCGCTGCCACCGTTACCTGCGCTCACTGAATTGTAATCCAGGTTTTTTGGCCAGCCGCCGTTGGATTGTTGATAGGAAAGTACAATATCCGCTTTACTGGTGTTCCACTTGGTCCTGGATTTATTGAACCAGTTTGCAGCCGGGTTACCATCCAGCGTTAGTGTTTTTACTGCTGCACTTGAGGTGGATGATGAACTGGAGCTAGATTTCACTACTGAAGAAACGGCTGAAGAACTACTGCTGGCACCTGTGCTGCACACACCGGCTTTAGTTTGCGCACCATCAATTTTTAATGAATCGATATTGGCCAAACCATCCGCGGTTACTGCGGAAAGTTTTAAAATATTATTGCCTTGCACCAAATCAATTTCAACGCTCGCGGTTTGCCAGGTTGCCCATGCTCCGGTCACTGGTAATTCCACTGTGTAATTACCGTTGCTGCCACCATTAATTAATAGCGATCCATTGCGATTGGCAGTGCCGCCATTGGCAAAACGGAATGCCAGTGTGTAACGACCACTGCTGGGCGCATTCACTGCCCACTCAATTGCTGCACCTTGTGCGTTGCTAGCGTTGGTGTAGCCATTGCCGGTATAACCGGTATTGGTGCTTTCAGTAGCGATACCATCTACGCGGCAGAAACCTGCTTGTTCTTCCTGGATAGTAAATGAAGAAACTGTTGGCACACTGCTGCTTGATACTGAGCTGCTACTTGGTGCAACAGAGCTGGATGATTTACTGCTGGAACTCACAGGTATACTTGATTTAACCGAGCTTGCAACACTGCTCGGTACAGATGAGGTTGTTGCACCACACAAACTGCCACTCACTTTTGGAGCACTGGCAGTACCATTGGCTTGAAAGCCAAAACTGGCTGATGCATTGGGTGCGAGTGTGGCATTCCAGCTTAACGATGCAGCGCTGTAAGGATTTGATCCACTCAGTGTTGCATTCCAGGCATTGGTAACTGTTGCACCGGATTCTTGCCAGGATACGGACCAGTTATTCACGGTTGCGGATGTGTCATTAGTGACTTTAATTTCCGCCGTAAAACCTGAACCCCAGTTATTGGTAACGGTATAGGAACAGACTGCCCAGGAAGGTGATGCTATCGCCAGTGTCAACGCACTTATCGCGAGCGATGCCTTGATGGGTGAATGGATATTTTTTGTCAGGTTTTTCATAGTGTCCTCGAATAATTATTGTTAAGTAGTGGGTAAAACATTTTTATTTACTGTAACTGGGCGTCCATGAACCAAAGATATTGCTGATGGTGTATTTGGCCGCTTCAGATGCTGACAATTGTTTGGATTGCGGAGCGCGTGCAGAGGCGTTTGCACCCGCACCTGTGGTGAGGTATTCAGAGAAGCGCGCGGTATCCAAGGTGTTTTCACTCATCTTCACCCAACCTACAGCAGAAATATGCTGGCCGAGTTCAGTGCGGATATAAGTAGCTGCACCATAAGGTCTCCAGTTGCGGCCCAGTGCAACAGAACCTTTGCTAACGCTGGATGCGGCAGTGACTTTTCCACCGAGGAACACCAAGCCATAAGGCACGGTTTGTTCAGTGCTTGGCGCGGTCAATGCGGAACCGCCGCCCACACTGTGGATGGTGTTATTTTCAAAAACGGCTGTTGCCGCACCAAAAATAAAATCCACTGTGCCCTGGATGTGGCAGTTGCGGTAATACTGGGTACCACTGTGCGCATAGAGGGTGTCTTGATTGGCGAGCAAACGGCAATTGCGGAATTGCAAACGCTGGCCTTGCGCTAACAAGGCAACGGCTTGCGAACCGACACCAAATGAATTTTCAATAGTGATATTTTCCATCGAAATATCGTTGGTTTTAATTGTCACACTCGCGCTGCCTGATGTACCAATTGCAGTACCACTGGAGTTCAAGGTGCTAGCGCCATCGCTGTAAGTCAAAATCGTTGAGGTTTCTTTTCCGGTTTCACCACAGAAGGTTACGAAAGGTTTGGTGATACTTAATTTTTCGCGATAGGTGCCGGGCTTGATACGCAATTGCGTGGGCGTAGTGTTGGAACTGGAAATCGTATTCAGCGCTGCTGCAATTGTTTTGTATTGACCTGAACCATCGGCGGCAACGCGCAAGATCGGTTGGTTGGTAATGCTGTTGCAATCGGATGATACCGGTATAGTAGGGCAGGCGGCCGGTGTTATGCCGTTGCCAGTCACGCGAATGCTATCGATATTCGCCAAACCATCAGCGGTTTCTGCAACCAATTTAATGCTGTTAGCGCCTGCTTTAAGCGGCACATCGACATTCACAGTTTGCCATTGGGTCCAATTGCTATTGGTGGGAAAATCCAGCGTTTTAATCTGACTATCATTCACCATCACTGTTGCACGCCGTGCACCTGTGCCGCCATTGCCAAAACGAATTTGGGCGGTGTAATTTTTTGCACTGGCTGCGCTGAGGCTCCACACAATCGATGCACCAACGGCATTTTCGCTATCGACAAAACCGGTACCGGTATAACCGGTGTGTTTGGTATCGATCACAGCGGAGATACTACAAAACCCCACGGCGTTTTCTTCAAACAGCCAACTACTTTCTGCTGCTGTTGATGATGCAAGTGATGAAGCAACCGACGATGCAATTTTGCTTGAGCTGCTCACAGTGCTGCTTGTAACACTGGAGCTTGATGCGGTGGTCGCAGTGCTGGATTTAATACTGGATGTAGCTGCGTTGGATGTAGTCGCAGTAGAGGAGGTCGCCGCGCCGCACAAACTACCATTCACAGTTGGAGCACTCGCAGTGCCATTCGCTTGAAAACCAAAACTGGCCGATGCACCAGGTGCAAGCGTGGCATTCCAGCTTAAGGCTGTTGCTGTGTAAGGGTTTGATCCAGTGAGTGTCGCATTCCATGCGTTGGTGACAGATGCATTGGCTTCTTGCCATGACACCGACCAATTGTTTACGGTTTGTGGCGTGTCGTTGGTGACTTTAATTTCCCCGGTAAATCCACCGCCCCAATTATTGGTGACTGTGTATGTACATGCGGCCCAGGTTTGTTGGCCTGCAACAAACATAATGCCCGCCGTTATTGCCGAAATTTTTAATAAGTTAACGCAGCATTTTTGTTTTTTGGACGAATTCATATAGTTCCCGCTATTTATGTTTATTGGACATGGAATTATTTGGATATAGGCATGCCGACCCGATGCCAAAAGGCACAGGCAGGAGTGCACTCTCATACCAGATCTTGGGGGATCACTGCGGTACAGTTTTGATGGGACCGATGGGTTTGGTTATCCCAAAACCCTTGCCGATTATGTCGTTGGTTTTTATTGGTAGGCGTTAAACACTGCCTTTATTCATATAGTTCTAGTGACTATATTTGTGATTTTATAATATGAATAAGGTGCCAATGGTTAGATAGGTAGCAGTAAGAAGGTGAATGGGGCGACATTTTGTGAGTTCCATAAGATTTTTTCCCAAATACATGCCGTTTGTATTTCCATATAAAAACATTAAATCATTAATGAAAATAAAATCGGTGAGAATCGCTTACAGGAAGCATTCGGATGGTTTGGTTGGTGGGATGAAATTTAGCCAGTTAATTTCTGATGACAGATAAAAAACATTTGTCGCCATTTACATTGATAATGTTGATATTGACGACAAAGGCGCGGCATTCACATTTTAGGTGCCAAGATTGTCACTCTTTGCATCAGTGTTAAATCTTATTTTCTGAATAATTATATAAATGTCACCTAAGCCTGCTTGTATACAACCTTGGTAAACGTTTACTCTCCCCGCCAACAGCACATCAAATATAAAAATAATTTCAAAAATAAATGTTGTTGATCATCAACCCGGCTTTCAAGTCGTCACTGCAATTCATCGGTAATGGGTCTGCCTCGTAGTATCAGGCTAATAAAAAACGGTTAATCGCCGGTCATTCGCTTGTCCGCAGTAAGGCGCAATGAACTCCCTGACTCGAACAATCGTGTTGGTACTCCATGTGCCGGTTATGCCTTTTGCGCACGAGTGCTTCGGTCAGTGGATGTTTTAACCGCGATATCACAATTACATCCATTTTGTTTAGAGGACACTTTTATGCTTGGGGATAATTCTCTATCTGGGGGCTCTATATTCGGGAGTTCTATACTCGGAGGCAGCGCAAAAAAATCTCGCATGGCGGCGCTGCTCGGGGCTGGTTTAATCGCCGGCGCTTTAGCTAACACGGCTAATGCCGCATGCAGCTACACAGTCACGAATAATTGGGGCAGCGGATTTACGGCAACTATCCGAATTACTAACGATACCTCTGCGGCTGTTAACAGTTGGCAAGTCAATTGGTCGTACGCCAAAAATTCTGTCACCAACAGTTGGAACGCGTTGCTGAGCGGCAATTACACCGCGACTAACCTCAATTGGAATGGCCAGATTCAACCGGCCCAATCAGTCGAGTTTGGTATCCAGGGTGTTACCAATGGTGGTGCGATTGAATCGCCGCAATTGCTCGGCGCGCTTTGCTCAGCAAATGCAACATCTAGCAATTCAAGTATTTTGCCGGTTGCCAGCTCCGTCAGTTCCATTGGTTCCGTCAGTTCAAGCAGCAGTGTTGTACCTGTGGCAAATAATATTGCGACACTTGCAACGGCAACCACCTCTTACGTTTCTGCGTGGGAAACTATCCGCGCAGTTAATGACAACAGCAATCCCGCCAATTCCAACGATAAATCTGCCGGTGCCTACGGCAACTGGAATAACCCGAATTCCATCCAATGGGTGCAATACGATTGGTCGCAAAATTATTCACTCAGCAGCACACAAATTTATTGGTTTGATGATAACGGTGGAGTGCTTACACCCACGCGCGCTTATATCGAATACTGGAATGGCAGTGCCTGGGTCAATGCGGGCAACGTGCCCTTGGTAAAAAATGCATTTAATAATCTTGCCTTGAATGGAATTGTCACCAGCCGTGTGCGCGTTTCCATGCTCAATAGCTCGCAATCAACAGGCATTCTGGAGTGGCGGGTTGCAGGCACTGTGGTCGGTGCGGTTAGTTCATCTATCGGTGCGGTTAGTTCATCGCGCAGCAGTGTTGCCCTGAGTTCAAGTTCAATTACCAGCATATCAAAATCAAGCAGCTCAATTGCAGTGATCTCTTCGTCAAGAAGTAGCAGTTCAATTGCATTAAGCAGTTCATCGGTGCGCAGCAGTACGCCTGCTGTTAGCAGCAGCTCCAGCAGTGCACCAAGTGTTGCGCAATGTAGCGCGCATACATGGCCGAAATACGAGCCGGATTTGAATTACGATTTCCGCACTGATTTTGGCCAGATTGATCCCAGCACATACAAGGTCTACAACGGTTGCCCTGCCAGTACTATCGCCGGTGTAAAAACCAAAGGCCGTTTTGCTTTCATCTGGGGAAAAAATCGTAACCCGGCAATTACCGATGCAGACATTGATCGCGTACTCGCCAACCTGAATGAAGATGCAGATTACATTCACAATGTGATGGGCTGGCCGGTGGATAAATTGCAGCAGGAAGGTTACTTCAGCAATATTTATCTCTACGGTTCAGGCTTGTGTACCGACAGCGCGGCGAACACCGAGAAGGGTGGCTGGCAAAGTGGAATCAATGGTTATCCGATGGTGCTGCTTTCTTACTATCCCGTTGTCACTGCAAGCGAGCGCGGTGGTATTACGCATGAATTTATCCACACCATTATGGCAACGCGCGGCAACAAAGCGGCCTGGTTTAACGAAGGTGGCAACACCTGGTTGCAAATGAACCTGGAAGCATCGCGCACTGGCAATTACGGTGTAGGATTTTTGGATGCAACCTCATTCCTTGCTCCGCATATGCCCATCGAAAATTACAGTGGTTGGTTGCAAGATGGCACCTTCGGTGGCCCGAATGCCGAAGGTGTAAATCGCACTGCAAATGGCCAGCAAATTTCCACCTGGCGCGATTACCTGGGCGGTAACCAATACAATTCGGCCTTCCCGCATTTCCTCGGCGTGCATGTTTCCAAAGGCGCAAATGCATGGCTGTGGGCGAAAGGGGCACAGAATCATATTTTGCGTTCACTCGCTGGCGGTGTAGGCGAAGAACAAACACAACGCATGATTATGGAATTCCGCGCGCGTCAGGCGATGGTCGATTTTGGTCCCTGGAGCAATGCGTTTAAAACGCCGATCAATAACAACTGGGGCAGGACAATTGGAGCAGAAGAAATTCCTGGCGGAATCTTGCAAGAGCCAACTCCGCATCGTTTAACGTTCTATGCGGCCACTACGCAGCAGGGCACAACATTGGTTCCCAGTACCGATACCTTGCCGGGCTGGTCCGGTGCCAACCAGATTCCGCTGAAAGTCACAGGCAATAAAGTGCGCGTGAATTTCCAACCCATCGGCCAGAACATGCGTGTGCAATTGGCCTATCGCGCCGCTGACGGCACTGCGGTTTACAGCCAACCGATTAGTAGTGGCGAAGCTTGCCTTGATCTCACCAAAGCGCCGAAAAATGGTGTAGTGGTAGCGGTAATTTCCAACGTGGATTATCTCTATAACGGTGAAGAAACCCGCACCCGTAAACACGATTACCGCTTGCAATTGGTGGAAGGTGTAACGGGTACTGCATCGCTCTACGACAAGCACTATCAGTAATTGTGTCATCTGCCGCCCAACCACTTTGGTGGTTGGGCAATTCCATTTCATAGCGCCAGCATCCATTGCGATTGTTAATAATCGCGCTGGCGCTATGCATCAATCTTTTTTTGAATCCGGAAAGTTTATTCGGGATTAGGGAAAATTTTCTATGCGCACATTTAAAATTCAAACACGCAGTTTAGCGGCAATTATTGGGTTGGGCTTGGCCAGCAGTTTGATGGCAGCCAATGTATCCGCTACCTGCGTTTACACAGTAAGCAATAGTTGGGGTACAGGTTTTACCGCATCAATTCGCGTGACCAATGACACAACTGCCGCCGTTAATGGTTGGCAAGTGAATTGGAGTTATGCAAAAAACACCGTCACCAGCGCGTGGAATGCGCAATTAAGCGGAACCTATTCAGCAACGAACCTTGCATGGAATGGCAATTTAAATCCTGGCCAATCCGCCGAGTTTGGTGTGCAGGGGGTAACTAATGGCGGGGCAGTGGAGGTTCCAACAATTGCAGGCGCTTTGTGTGGTTCATCAACTGCTTCAAGCGCTGCTTCCAGCACGCCTGTTGTTGCCAGTAGTACGAGCAGTGTGGTTCGCAGTTCATCGAGCAGTGTTACTCCTGTGGTCAATAATATTGCGACGCTTGCAACAGCAACTACGTCTTACGTGTCGTCATGGGAAACTATCCGTGCGGTAAACGACAATAGCAATCCTGCCAATTCCAATGATAAATCGGCCGGTGCTTACGGCAACTGGAACAACCCGAATTCCATCCAGTGGGTGCAATACGATTGGCCGCAAAATTATTCGCTCACTAATACACAAATTTATTGGTTTGATGATAGCGGTGGTGTGCTCACGCCCACGCGTGCTTATATCGAATACTGGAATGGCAGCGCATGGGTAAATGCAGGCAATGTGCCGCTGGTAAAAAATGCATTCAATACGTTGGAATTAAATGGAGTTATCACCAGCCGTTTGCGTGTATCCATGTTGAATGCCACACAATCCACCGGTATTTTGGAATGGCGTGTCGCAGGTAGTGCATCAGGTACTGCGTCTTCAATACAATCATCATCTGTTCAATCATCTTCAGTTCCGTCTTCATCAGCGCGTAGCAGTTCAATTGTTTCCAGTAGTATTAGAAGTTCCAGTAGTTCGTTGGTGGTTAGCAGCTCAAGCAGTTCGCGTGTAGCAGTTTCATCGTCTGTTGCGAGCAGCACCTCGCCTGCGGTATTCACACCGATTACCAATCAATATGAATACGAAGGAATCAATACCAGCAACGCAGCTTATAAAGATTCCAATCGCTTCCGATTATATTATGGCGCGACCAACAAGTTGGGTCCTAAAGGAAATTTGGGCACACATTCCGATGCCGATGTAACCCGTATGCTTGAGCATATGGAAAAAGTGTACGACTACTTTGTAACAAACCGCGGTTTTAAATCGCCTGCGCAATCGGTTCATACCAGCAAGCCCGGATTCTTTAAAATCAATGTCTATTCGATTACGGATATCGATGCCGGTGGCTTTATGGGTTACAACGGCACCGCAGGATTAAGCTATCTGGTAATGCGCAGTAATTTGCTTAATGTAGATAGTATTTCCACGCACGAATTTGGCCATGGAATTACGCTTGCAGAAGCAATCTGGATTGATAAAGCACGCACAGGCGCATGGTGGGAAACAACAGCGGAATGGTTTGCAGATGCCTACATAAGTCCGCTTAACAATACCACTAACTTTAATACCGAGTCCTTGCATGCTGGTTCCAATCTCACCATCGTCCACAAGGATAATTTGTATGAAGCCTGGCCATTCCTGAATTATCTGAGCAACAACCCTGATAATTATTCCAACCTCGGTCGCGATGCAATCCGCAATTTAATTCGTGCATATCAAGGCCAGGAAACACCATTGCACAGTCTCGCACGATTGGTCCAACCCGTGTCAGTGCAAACACTGGTAGGGCGTTATCGCGCACGTATTGCCTATGGTGATATTGGTCATCCATTAGTGCAGGCCCGTGTGCTGAGCGCCCAGCGCGACAGCAGTTTCCGTACGCGCGCCTATCACAACCTTGAAGCAATCGACTCCACCACCTGGCGTGTTATCGCTGCGCGTAAACCGCAATACATGGGTAGCAACATTATTCCGTTAACTGCAACCGGCACTGGCCAAATCAGCGTCCAGGTTACCAACCTGGGTAACGGTTTGAACGATAGTAATTTCACCGCCGTGGTTGCGATTAAAGCGTCGAATAACACTGTGAGTTATGTGGATCTTGCCAATGGTGCGGGTAGTTTCCAATTGGCGAGCGGTGAAGAATCAAGCCTTGTCGTTACCAATACGCCCAGTAATTTGTATCTCTACAACGCTTTTGAAAGCACAGAAACAAGCCCGGAATCGATTGGCTTGAATTATCAGGTGCAAATTCTCGGTGCGCGTCCACGCGATTAATAAATGCCTGTCAATTCACGGCTGCTACAGCGGCAGTGAATTTTTTTAGAGGAAATTGTTATGCAACATTCATTTAAAAAATGCAGCAACCTGACAATATTGTTGGGATCGATTGCTGCAACTTGTAGTGGGGTATCCAATGCAAGTTGTACTTACACTGTAACCAATAGTTGGGGTTCAGGTTATACCGCAGCGGTCCGCGTTACCAATGACACCAGCGCGCGCGTTAATGGTTGGCAAGTGAATTGGTCTTATGCAAAAAATACTGTGACTAACGCGTGGAATGCGCAGCTCAGCGGTAATTACACTGCAACAAATTTGAGTTGGAATGGTGGATTAAATCCCGGTCAATCCGCTGAATTTGGTTTTCAGGCAGTGACCAATGACGGCGCAGTGGAAACACCGGCATTGAGTGGAAGCTTATGTGGAATTTCAGCATCGAGTGTGAACAGTGTTTCAAGCCGGGCTATTTCAAGCTTGGCAATTTCAAGCAATGCGATTTCCAGTGCTGCAATTTCCAATAGCCCTGCAAGCAGCAGTCGCATCTCCAGTAGTATCCAGAACAGCAGTTCTGTAAGCAGTGTTGTACCTATTGCCAATAATATTGCCACACTTGCAACTGCAACCACTTCTTATGTTTCACCCTGGGAAACCTTGGCAGCGGTCAATGACAATAGCATTCCAACAAATTCAAACGATAAATCCAACGGCGCTTACGGCAACTGGAACAATCCGAATTCCATCCAATGGGTGCAATACGATTGGCCACAAACTTACAGCCTGACCCAAACGCAAATTTATTGGTTTGATGATAATGGCGGTGTACTTACACCCACACGCGCTTACATCGAATATTGGACTGGCAGTAATTGGGTAAGTATTGGCGATGTACCGCTTGCTAAAAATGCATTCAATAATTTACCGCTGAATAGCATTGTGACCAATCGTTTGCGCGTATCCATGTTGAATACAACCCAATCGACAGGAATTCTGGAATGGCGTGTCGCAGGGGTTCCGGTTGGTCAACCAGCATCTTCATCAGCAGTAAGTTCATCGAGTAGTTCGCGCAGCAGTGTAGCGAGTTCATCCAGCAATTCTTCAACGGGAAATTGCACAGGGCCATTGGCGGGAACACGCGGCAGCAATCCAATCCTGCCAAATATTTTTACTGCTGACCCTGCATCTTTTGTCCACAACTGTACCTTCTATATCACCGCTGGCCGCGATGAAGGAACCAACGGTTTCTTGTTGCGCAGTTGGTATGTGTTGTCATCCACTGACATGGTGAATTGGACTGACCAGGGCGCACCAGTGATGAGTTTAAGCACATTCACCTGGGCCGATGCCAATGCCTGGGCAGGGCAAATGATCCAGCGCAATGGAAAATTTTATTGGTACGTGCCAGTCAATAAACGCGGCGGTGGAATGGCAATTGGTGTTGCAGTTGGCGATAGCCCGCTCGGCCCATTCCGCGATGCGATTGGTGCACCGCTGGTTGACGATACCATCGAAATGAACGCGTTTAATTACACTGATGCAGGCCAGACGGTTTATACCATTGACCCAACAGTTTTTGTCGATGATAACGGCCAGGCGTATTTAACCTACGGCGGCTTCTGGCGCATGGTCACTGTTGCACTCAATGACAATATGACCTCAATTAAAGGCAGCTGGATTGAACGCACGCCGCGTGATTTTTTTGAAGCGCCATATCTCACCAAGCGCAACGGTACTTACTACATTGTGTATGCCGCTGGCGCTAACCCGGCCACTATCGATTACGCCACTGCAACCAGCCCAACAGGCCCCTGGACTTATCGCGGTCGCATCCTCGATAAATTACCGGCGCTCGCAGGGCAAGATGCACCGACCAGCCACCCGGCAATTACCGAATTTGCAGGGCAGTGGTATCTCGTATATCACATCAGCAATGGCAACGGCGGTGGAACTTATCGCCGGCAAGTCGCAATCGAAAAATTATTTTTCAACAGCGATGGCACTATCAAACCCATTACACCCTCATTGGGTTTAAGTTTCTAGCGTTTAAGTTTCAGGGTTTAAATATAGTTGTGGGAGTCATGTGACTTGCGGGCCCTTGTGGCCCGCTTTTTTATTAAATGCTTGCAATAATTCCTCGTTGCCAAAGCCATGCTGTTATTTTTTGGGCTTTTTCGAGCGGCATGCAATGCGACAAGTTACCAAGTAAAGCTGACAAGGTTTGTGGTTGTTTGAGCATATTCAAATTGGGAAGTAGGGATTCTCCTTCCAGATAAGCAAGTGGTCGCTCTACCGCCGGGTGATGTAAAGCCAGTTGATTTTTTACCTGATTATCAATAACGCAGTGAGTGTCGATAAATCTGGTGTTTACATCAAAGGATAGCAAGCGTGTCATATCAAAGTGGGTAAGTGGTTTTAACGGCGGTGGGTTGTAATTATCCAAATGGTTTAATTGCTGGTGAAATGCGCCTATTAAATTTTTTTCATCTTCGGAATTACCATCTTCCATTGGCGATTTTGCAATACCTGATCGCAATTGCCAGAATATTTTGTCCTTGCACCAGGCTTTGGCATAGCAGGACTGAGACCAATAGCTATGGCGAGCACAGGTTTCTATTAACCGCTGTTTAAAGAAATCCTGCGCTGTCGCTTTGCAGCTAGCATTATCTCCGGTGAGTATTGTGTGTATTGTCACAGCAGCAGTCAGTGAAAAGCGCATTGCTTTTTCAACACCTGATGATGAGATCGGGTCGAGGCTAAACGCAGCATCGCCGATTTTTATGTAGCCTTCTTGCCAGCTATCCAATGACAACGACGGAGTGGCTGCGCAAACTTTTATGGGTTGTGTTGCAGTTGTGTTTGCTATCGGTTGAAATAGCTGGCTCGAACTGCATTGTATGCCCAGCCATTTTTCCGGTTGTTTGGGGAACGATTTTCGCTGGCTTTGTGGATCCCCGACCCACATAACCCGATAGCGATTATCGGGCAGGGAGGAGCCCCATAGCCAACCATCTTCCAATGCTTCTACTCGTGTTGTGTTATGGATATTGGCGGGAACAGCCGCGTGTGGAATTTCCGTCCATATCGCCGATAGACGTTCTGCGCAGGCAAATTGTCGATGCCCATTACGCCCGCTGGCGTCAATAATAAATTGCGCTTTTGTTGTATGGACAATGCCATCGCATACAAACGTTATGGTCCAATCATAGGCTGCGCCCGCTATTGTTTTTATCGATGCCGGTTGCGCAACATTAACACCTTGTTGTTGTGCATAATTCATTAGTGCTGCATCAAAGTCCGCGCGGCTTACCAGTGCTGAATCACTATTTATGACCCATTCAGGTGTTTTACTTTGCCAGCACAAAAGGGTGGGGATATTTGCCAGGTGTGGAATATCGGCGAGCGCTTCAGTAGCATTCAATAATTCGATAATATTTTTAATGCCGGGTGTAAGTGCTTCACCGATGTGAGTGCGTGGCCAGTGCGGGCTCGATTCAATTAATTGAATACAATAACCTAATTGCCGCAAACGCAGCGCGGCAGTCAGCCCGGCGGGCCCTGCACCAATAATAAAAATATCGACACTGGCTGTTTCGTGAGCATTCAATTTATTTTCTCACTGTGCAGTAGTTGGAGCGCCGGAATACCAATTGGGTACTAAACGGCTTAAACGCTCGTGCGCACCAATGGTATAGTGCAGCCAGCCGCGAATATAATCACACGCGCTGCGGTTGCGTGCTAACACTTCATGATGGCAACCACCGCCACATAAATAACGCGCCCAGCAATTATTGCATGGCTGTTGTTTGTGCACGTGGCGTTCACTGAGCCAGCGATTTTGTTTTTCTCTATCGACACCATGCTCCAGTGTTCCCATTGCACCTTGCTCGTCGCCCACAAAGCGATGGCAAGCTGATAATTCACCATCAGCCGATACACCAAAATAACCGGCACCGGCGCCGCAAGGGTAGGGGCGGTGAGTGCCTTTCTGTAATTCGCGCAACGCATTTTGCATATTCATGAATGGATAGCGATATCCATTTAATACATGCTGTTCAAACAAAAGCCCGCACGCAATCATGGATTCCAGCATCTGCGCCATATCATCGGCGGACATTTCTGCTTGTCCATTTGATGAGCGCAACAGCGGCGAAAAACCCACGCTGTGAAATCCCATATTAATAAAGAGATCGAGAGTTTCCGGCAAGTTCATATTAAACGGCGTAACGGTTACGCGCGCCGATACCTGCATTTTCTGTTGTAGCTTTAATAAGGGTTCAACACGATCGATGATGCGTTCAAAAGATCCTTTTCCTCCTTTAAATGGACGTAATAAGTTATGTTGTTCTGCCGCACCATCAAGGCTGACTGTTACTGAAAAGCCATGCTGTTCAAAAAAATCACCATCAGCAGGTGTTAATAAGGTTCCGTTGGTTGTTATTGAAAATTGGCAAGTTAAATCGCGTTCGATGGCTTGCTGTGCTGCGTATTCGGTTGCCTCGCGCAATACACTGCGATTGGAAAGTGGTTCACCTCCCATAAATGCCACATTGACTTTCGCACCGGGCGCTGCTTGCGCGAATAGCAAATCAATTGCTTGCATGGCCTTTTGCAATTCCATACTCTTTGCTGCTCCGCCAAACGCGCCCTGTTGTGCATAACAATAGGTGCAGCCCAGGTTGCACTTCTGCGCAATTGCGAGTGATAACGCATGTATCGGTGGTGAAACCAGGGGTTCATCGTCAATAAATGGCTGCGCTTGCAGACCCCAGCTATCGATCAATTTTTCGAGTAATTGTTCATCATCAGTATGCAAAACCTCGCGCAATTCAGTACACAATTCCGGTGGCAGGTTATATAACCTGCTGCCATTAACAAGTAATAATTGAGCCCCTTCATTGCTTTCAACCAGATGAATGTTGCGATGCAATGGGTGCGATTCGCTAACGATATGCTGCGTCAGCGAGCGAGCCAGTTGACCGACTGATTTTTGTAGTGCAATGCGAGGGTTAGTGATCAATTCAGGATTCATCAGCATCTTTTCCCCGGATAATAAACTGCAAATTTTCTTGCCAGGATTTAAATAAATCATCGTAGGAATATAGTCGGGTATCTGTGCGATTGTCAGGAATATAAGTTCCGGTGCGTTTCTTGGAGAACCACATGTCGCCCTGGGATACGCCATCCACTCCCGGTTCAACGTTTACGTAATCCGGGCGCGATGCTGCCCAATAATAACATGCACATTCGCGGTAATCGTTTTGCCAGGGGGCGCACAAACCCTGCGTCAGTTCTCCCGGTTGCAATAGTTCCGGATTAAATGATGCGGTGTTTTCGTCAAAGAATGTGCGTAATTTCAGTTTTACTTTCAGAGTCTTTTTATCTTTAACTTTGTCTGCCAATAGTTCTGTGTTGGCATCCACATCAGAAAATTCACACTCTACCGTTTTGCCTTGTAAATGCAAAATGCGCGCAATTGAATTTGACCACTCCATGAATGACACAGCATTAGGATTCGCCGCAGTATTGGGAGTTCCTGCTGTTGCCAGAGTGACGCTGCCACCATCAGGAAATACCGGTCCTGTAGTTTCTACCATAGTGCCGACGCTGAGGCCTTCAAAACGCAATAACCGACGTGAAACCAAATGTTTGTATTTCGCATCAGCTTCAATTACATAATTATTATTTTCTACTAACACTATTCCTTCGAATGCTCGCCGCCATAAATTGCGAAAATCAAATTCCAGACCGGGAAAGCAATTTGAAATGGCGCTACGTGGTAACACCGAAGCCGGGTTGCCTGCACCGCGATGGTGAATTTGTGCGGTCAGGTTATTCGTACTCAGCGTATTATTATCCGGCTTATTAATTTCATTTTTTTTGCCACTGGATTTTTTTGTTTCGCTTTTTTTGGTAATGGGGTTATCGTTTTTTGCAATCATGTTATTTTCCTTCTTTTGAGCCAGCGAGCATGACCTGCTCTGCTGCTTTGATAACCATATTGATATGGCGTCTGGTCAGCGTAAGGCTGCGACCATCTGCGCCACGCATTAATGCCGGCATTTTGCGCAGTGCAGCGGAAGAGAGATCACCAATTTCTTCCGGCTGTCTTAACGCTTGGGCGAACCAGGGCGCGCCTCCGGCAGCGAGCGTGCTGAATACACGTTCGTGCAATGCGCGCAGTGCGAGGTTATCAACCAGTGATGTCGCTGCAATAGGTTCGTAATAACGTTCAAAGTCGTTGGTGTTTTGTCGCACCATGGTGCTCGCTGTATTTAAACGTCCGTTTACCGGATTGCCATTCATAACGGCTGTGTTCATCAATCGTACGGTTTCCAGGGCGCGCAGTACCAATTCTGTTGCATCGTCGAGTGATACATCTTCATTAGCAACATCCGGTCCGTATAACAATTGCTCCATTTCATCCGAAATTACACGTATCGGTAATGTGTCGGGCGCAAATGCTGGCGGTCCTGCACCGATATAACTTTGTGCCGACAATTCCTTACCGCTGTTTAATTTGAGCACTATTTTCACGGTACCATCACACTCGTCGTCGAGGTAACCCCAGCTGACCTGTACGTTGGTTTCAGGGTCTGAGTACCCCGCATAAATACTTGCAGGATTGGTTAAGCGTGGCCCTGTGTTTTCAGAATATCCCCGCCAACCTTTCTTTTCGTCATAAAGAATAAGATCATCTGAATCGATAATCGGATCACATTGTAATTCCACTTTGTTGTTGGAATTTACAAAGTGACGTTCTCTACTTGTCCCATACACCAAGCCAGCGGCTGGTGTGTAACGCAAGCGAATTTCTGGAAATTTTTTAGTGGGTTTAATGAATTGCACGTGACCGAGGGGTAAGGTTTTATTGGGTAAAAAATTTTCGCAATGGCCGAGCATTGGGTGATGGGCATGATCGGTCACTGTCAGGTGAGCAAGTATTTTATCGCCCGGTTTTCCTGTTCTACGGAAAATTTTGATATTGCCAAGGTCGATTTCCCAATGCAAATTCTTAGGGGAGAGCCCTTCCTTTTTGAGCAAATTAGTCGTTAATGGTTGCAGTGCATCCGGTGCATCGCTGGTGCGGACAAATACTTCCAAAAATGGCGCCACGGGACGAATTTTTTTATCTTCATCTTTAAAGCGAATTTTTTCTGGTGTGTATACCTCAGTAATTTTCCCGTTTTTTTTATTTACTTTGAAACTGGGGCGAGGAGTTATTTGGCGGTAATCAAGCGGCTTTTTCGGGTCGGTTTGTAGCTCAAATGCTTCCAAGGGTTCGCTTGCGGCACCGAGTCGTGAAATTGCCAATGGTGGTAATATTCTTAATTCCAGGATAGACATTTTTTTTGCTCCTACAATAATGCGGTATCGATATTGGCGGACAGTATGCGTTGAATGACCAATTTCAAATTGTTATCGGATTCCCGCAGTGAATATAAATAGGAGTGATGGGTTGTTGGAATGCCAGATGAAAGTAATGCCTGGATTACATTATCAGCCGCCGCTAGTAGATCCAGATGCCCCCGCCAACGATTGGTTTCCCCAAAAGGGCTGTTTAATGTGTAAGGCATTTGAAATGGTGGCCCTGCATAGACCTTTTCTTTTTCGTCCGCCGAAACAGGCAGCTGCATCAAAATTTCCGAGATTGCCCGCAGGCTATACATTTCCCCGAATGTGGCGTTGATGATAATCCCGCGTGGGCTGCGCTCCCCATCATTAGTCAGGCCACCGTGTAAGGTAAAACTATGAATCAAATAAGTGAGTAACATGCGATAACGGATGTTATGTAATTGAGCCCAGAGAATAGCTTCCTTGTTGGTAATACGGGTTGTTCTGGTGCCGTCCAATTCCGGTTCTTCCGCATCACTTAACGAAACATAGGGGTTAATGGCTACAGCGCGCGCGGGCGACCATTTATGTTTTTTTGCAGTTGTTGCTAATTTTGTTGCGGGTTTAAGTTCGTTCCAATTGTCTTCGCTCATAATCTCGGGTTTTGCGCCAAGCCAAGCTTTGGGCGATAAATCTTTTCCTTCAGTTAATTCGCGCATCTCTACATAAATTTTCAAGAAACGGACAAAATGTGAATCGGTAGAGCCTTCTGTATCTTCACCCTGGGTAGCAATTGCTTGTAATGCTGCAACCATCTCATCGCGATTGCATTGCTGCTCCACTAATACATCCGGCGTTTGCCTCGGTGCACCCTGGCTGTTGCCTCTTTGCCCACCTTGATAGCCTCGACCCCATTCAGCCCAGTTTGCCTGGACTGCATAAGTGTTCGGATTAAATATGTCATCGGGGACATAATCCGGATCTTTCACCAGCGGAATTAACGTATTAAAAAGTTCTGATACATGGTGCGCTGTTGTTGTGCTGGTTTGTTTATAGACCCGTTCGCGAATTTCATCGCCCAATGCGCCGCCGTTCCAATCTGCCGGGGCTTCTGCATATACGTATTTGGCAAGTGAATCCAGAGTGAGTGGCTCGAGCGCAAAAGGAAATGGATAAAAAGGTACATCCCAAGGGTAATCTTCGCGCTCCATATGTAATGGGGCACCAATTAAGCGCAATGAATTCTGGATGGAAATTAAATGACCCATTTCCTCCTTCGCAATACCGAGAATGATATCTTTCCAATTGCGTACTAGATCGCGGTATTCCTCCGGGACTTGGGGGCCGCCAAGTGAGTAAGCCCCATACAGGTATTGCACCATCAAACAATGTTCGATTTCTGCATCCACCGATAATAAATAGGCAATGTAATCGCGCGGCGAAAATTCAATATTTTCAGCATACTCTTGCTTGCTTGCAGAAATATTTTTATGGAATGAAGCCGCCTTTAATTTTTTTACTGACGAATGTTCTGCAGTGCCGAGATGGCGTGTGATTTGTGAAGTGCGCATCGCAAGTCCTTTGAAAATAGGCACCCCGAAGGGTGCGTTAACAATTGCGTTTAACAGCTTGGTTTATTGTTGAACGTATTCCGGTGCGTCAACACCCTCAGCAATAGGAAGTTTTAGGCTGTTCAGGAAATCGAGAATATTTTGTTGCTGCGCGGGCGATAATTTTGCAAATTTGTCCGCAACCGGTTTGGCGTCGCTGCCATCAACACCGTGTAGTTTTATTGCGTCGGTCAAGGTGCGCGCACGGCCGTCGTGCATGTAAGGATCGGTATCCCCTATGCCCCATAAAACGCGGGTCACATATACGCCCGGTTGTGCTGCGTAATCTGCATTATCAGTTGGTTGTGCGTAATTGTCTGATAGTTGTTTGCCCATGTAATGCAATTTTAAATCGCTAAATAATGGAACAACGACGGAGTCCCCTTGTGCGGGCAAGCGCGGCCAAACGTAAGCCGGTACTGCATTTTTTGGCACATTGGTCAGGTTTAAATCGATCGTATAATTTTCGTTGGAAGGTGCCAGCTTCGCTGTGTGAAGTGTTGGTTGCACTAATGCATACAAATTTGCAGACGCATTTTTTTTCTTCGATTTAACAGCTGCATTTACTTTTGGTTCTTGTGCAAATGCACGTTCTACTCGGTCAGTTGCTTCTTTTGCACTATCAGAATATTCGGACAAACTATTACTGAGCTGCGCCACTTCAGTAGGGCAAGGTGCTGTATCAGGAACGGGTGGCGGTGTCTGGATGGTTAAGGTCGCATGTTTAATTGTCAGGCTGGATTGATGGCAGGATGTGCATCCAACACTGGCTATTAATTTCTCACCAGCCTTCACGGAAGCTTCTTTACCTTTTGGGATTTCCTGATAGGGCGGTCTAAACATTGTGACGTAAGCAGTTAACGCAGAAACATTTCCTACGGTAATTTCATCAGTTAATCCGTCGAGGTCACAATCTTTGTGGCCCACTTTTTCTACTGCCTGGACACTGAAGTGGAAATCCAGTGCATCGCGTGCAAAATGACGCACGCTGCTGGCAATGCCACCCCATTGGAATGGCCTGACGACGAGATCTTTTTGTACGCCTATTACACCACTGGTATCGATGCTACAGTTGGTTGAAGTGGTGCAAATAACACTGTAGGTACCAAACGAGATTCCTTTAGTAATTAATGACTGCGTTTGTTTTTTGTTTAAATTGGCTTGTGCGACTAACTGTGCTGCTTTGGCTTGCGCTTTTAATTCGGTGGACATTTCTGTTGCTAATCGTTGTGTATACCCGGTACCAAAAACGTGTGGCGGATTGCGCGCAAATTTAGTGAGCACTGCTTTGGTTGCAGGATCTTTGCCTAATAATTGATTGAGATCTTCCGGAAATTGGTCATTAATAAAGGCGGTATTTGCAGCACCGGCAGGGCCGCCTTGCGCACCGGGTTTGCGGACTTTCGCAACAGTTTTTGCATCGGCAGGTGTGTATTCGCCGATCGTGTTATGGCATTCATAGCAGCTTTGTGAATCAATGCCGTTCACACGTAGAAATGGCCATGCAGCTGGATCTTCTACTGTACCCCCACGGGAATTCCATACCGCGCGTTGTTTGGAACGAGGACCTTTTGCCCCCTCACCATGACCCGTATCGGGTAAAAAAGGTAAATTAAATTGGTTTTGCCCTGCCTCTAAAACATAGCCAAGGGGATATTTTCCCTGGAGTAGCAATTGCTGGTCTATGTTTGGTTCGCGTTGCGGTGTTATTTTTCCCTCAGGTGGAAATGGCACATAAATATCTTTTGATATGTTGCGTATACCTGATTTTGATTGTTCAAAATATTGTGTTGCATCTTTACTTGAGTTCTTGTTTGGCTCTGCGGCCATTGATGAAATTGCATAAACGGAAAAAGCGGAAAAAGCGATTGCCAGATTGATAAGTTTAGGAAGGTTTTTTTTAGCTGCTGGATGGCGTGAAGGTTGGTGTGTTTTCATAGTTACGTCCTGGTGCAATGCGATAAGAAGCCCATGTGAGCTAACTGGATTATTTTTCCCTGTATCTGGTTGCGTCCAGTGCAACTAACATCCTGTGTAATCTTCGGTAAGTTTTTACCAAGCCAGGAATCTAAAAACGATTACAGCCCATTACACAGAATTTATATTTTTTCTTATAAAAAAGAATATTTCTCATCTTGGCTACGAATTAATACGAATTAATAAGCTCAGTGAAAGCTGATGGAGTTATGCATCTTCTTTATTTTCGCGAATGATCTGTAGTGCGTCTCTCCAGTGGGTAATTTTATATGTCCGAAAACGAGGGTTTTTAGTCGTTTACGGGTGTCGCCTCTACACATAGAGTTAAGCCTTCGAATGGTTTTGGTGGAGGGCGTTAATGATGACAATCCGTATAGCAATTAATGGTTATGGCCGTATTGGTCGCAATACGCTGCGTGCATTTTATGAGGCGAACAAACGCCATGATGTGCACATCGTGGCGATTAATGATTTAGGTAAAGCCGAGATCCATGCGCACCTGACTCGCTTTGATACAACACATGGCCGCTTTGCCGGGAGTGTGGAACTGGAGCAGGATTACCTGGTGATAAATGGTGATCGCATCCGTGTGTTATCCGAGCGCGATCCAGAAAAATTGCCCTGGGCTGAATTGGAAATTGATGTGGTGCTTGAATGTACGGGGCGTTTTGCGACACGCGAAAAAGCGGCAGCGCATTTGGTTGCGGGTGCAAAGCGTGTGATTATTTCTGCGCCCGGCGGCAAAGAGGTGGATGCGACAATTGTGTACGGTGTAAACCAGCAGGTTTTGAAACCGGAAGATCGTTTGATTGCTATAGGTTCTTGTACAACTAATTGTTTGGCTACCATTATCAAACCCCTGCACGATGAAATCGGTGTGGTGGCGGGAACTATGACGACGGCCCATGCAGTGACCAACGACCAGGTACTTACCGATGTGTACCACGATGATTTGCGCCGGGCACGTTCGGCCATGGCGTCTATCATTCCTACTAAAACCGGTGCAGCGTCTGCGATAGGTTTGGTATTGCCGGAACTCAATGGAAAACTCGATGGTTATTCAATCCGTGTACCGACACTGGATGTGTGTATGTTGATCTTAAGTTTTACAACTGGTCGCTCGACATCGGCCGAAGAGATTAATGCGTTGATGCATAGGGTTGCGAGGCAGGGGCCTTTGCAAGGTTTGGTAAAGGTGAATGAATTGCCACTGGTATCCAGCGATTTTTTACATAATGATGCGTCTGCAATTTTTGATGCGACGCTCACGAAAGTGGTTGGTGTCAATCATGCCAGTGTTTACGCCTGGTATGACAATGAATGGGGCTTTGCCAATCGCTTGCTGGATAATGCTGCGCTCTTTGGTGGATTGCCTTTAGCGTAAATTTTTATTTATTTGTCTAATGAACGGGGTAAATTATTTTTACCATGCGCGAAATCAGTTTTTTAGTATTTCCCGGATTTCAACTGCTGGATCTCAGCGGTCCGCTCGCGGCCTTTGAAATGGCAGGGCGCATGGTAAATACGCCCTACAATATCCAGATACATTCGTTGATGGGCGGAGTGGTTACCAGTTCTTGCGGTTTACCCATCATTACCGAACCGGTGGAAGAATTACCGATAGATACGTTTATTGTGGTGGGCGGCAGCCCTTGTTTTGAAGCAGCGTCTGTGCCCATTCTTGCCGATATTGCACGCGATTGCGCCAGCCGTGCACGGCGTGTAGCGAGTGTGTGTACGGGAGCATTTTTATTGGCCGGTGCGGGCTTGCTTGATGGCAAGCGCGCAACAACGCATTGGAAACATGCAGCGGCACTGCAGCGGTTGCATCCGCAAATAAAAGTGGACGGCGATAAGATTTTTATTAAAGACGGCAATATCTGGACATCCGCAGGTGTGTGTGCGGGTATTGACCTTGCGCTCATGTTGATCGAAGAGGATTTGGGAATTGAAATTTCCCGTGCAACCGCGCGCAACCTGGTGGTCTATCACCGCCGCCCCGGTGGCCAATCGCAATTTTCCAGTTTGTTGGAAATGGACCCGGAATCAGATCGCATCCGCACGGCATTGAATTATGCACGCGAACATCTGCATGAAAAATTATCAGTAGAGCAATTGGCAGAAATTGCCTGCCTGAGTCCACGGCAATTTGGCCGTGCGGTATTTGCAGAGACTGGTGAAACACCGGCAAAAGTTGTTGAACGTTTACGCACTGAAGCGGCGCGCATCAAAGTGGAAAATACCTCGGAGCCAATTGAAATGATTGCGCAGCACTCGGGTTTTTCGGATCCCGAAAGAATGCGCCGCGCTTTTCTGCGTTTGTTCCAACAAACTCCGCAAGAATTAAGGCGCAGGGCACGTGAGGAATAACACGTTTAAAGCGCCACTTTTTCACGTAAGAAAATCGAAAATTGATTTTTTATATATGAACAAAATTCTATTTGTGAATTGCTTCGCATAATGAATTTAGTGTCGTCATATTCATCCAATAGCAGTAAATGATAAATCCTATTATTCACATCAATCGTTAAAATGTAGTCCTGCTGACTATTTCGCTTCGCAGAGCTTTTTCTCGATCATTCCCCCTCGATGATGTTGTGATGTTGTATAGCCCCGCTGTATCTAGTCCAAGGCAGATCCTCCCGGCCATGGCGATTTATTCCTGAGCCGGGTCAATAACGAATAACAACAGGAGAACTCCCTGATGAAAATAACGCAGCTCAGAAAACTGGGCACGCTTGTGCTTTTGGGGGCGGGCATTTTTGCGGCCCAGGCCTCAATGGCGCAGAGTGCGAATTGTAAATATGTAGTGACTAACAGTTGGGGTGCTGGTGCGACGGCCAGCATCGAAATTACCAACACGGGCACCACCGCGATAAACGGTTGGAATGTGAGTTGGACCTACGTGAATAACCGTATCACCAGTAGCTGGAACGCAACCCTGACGGGAACCAATCCTTACAGCGCATCCAATTTAAGCTGGAACGGCGGTATCCAACCGGGGCAAATGGTGTCCTTTGGTGTGCAGGTCAATACCAATGGCGCAGTGGAAACGCCAACAGTTACCGGCGCAATTTGTAAGGCTGCCGGCTCATCCGCTTCTGCGGTTTCGTCGAGTGTTGTTTCATCAAGCGTGCCCTCATCATCGCGCCCATCTTCGTCAGTGGTGAGTTCATCGCTGAGTTCACTGGTATCATCAAGCCGTACATCCAGTAGTGTAGTGAGCAGCTCGTTGAGCTCTGTTTCTTCCAGTATTTCCTCGACCTGTGCGGCTGTTCAGGCATGTAACTGGTACGGTACTAATTACCCTGTGTGTGTGACTACCCAAAGTGGTTGGGGTTATGAAAACAACAAAAGTTGTATTTCGGTTGCGACTTGCACGAGCCAGCCATCGCCGTTTGGCATAGTGGGTGGATGCCCTGTTTCCAGTTCATCCGTTAGCTCAAGTTCCATCAAAAGCAGCTCATCCAGTTCGGTGGTTTCTTCATCGAGCAGTATCCCTCCATCGTCCAGCAGCTCTTCGATTAAATCCTCCAGCAGTTCTTCTGTGCAGTCTTCCAGCAGCCTGAGTTCATCCAGCAGCAGTGCAAGCGGAGTGATTCCCAACGCAACAGCGAGTGGCTGGCCTTATTGCCGTTCAGCGGATTCTGATCCGGATGGCGATGGTTGGGGTTGGGAAAATGCATACTCCTGTATCGTTTACGGTTCAGCACCGGACGGTGGTGCGGGCAATTTCTCTTACTGCCAGATCGGCTCCTCCAAACTGACCTTGTGTACTACCGACAATGGCAGCTGGGGTTATCAAAGTGGTGCAGTTTGTTTATCGAAAAGCATGTGTCCAGGCATGGGCAGTGCGACCCAGGCACCTGCGCGCAGTGCACCGGTTAATGCCAATGCCGATGCGACCGCCAAAACCGTATTCACTTACCTGAAATCGATCTGGGGCAACCACATGCTCTCCGGCCAACAAGACCTCACTTGGCAGGACAATATCGACCAATACCAACGCGTGATTAACGATACTGGCCGCGCTCCGGCAATCATGGGTTACGACTTCATGAACTACGGGATGTGGGCAGGCAACCCTGGCCTCAAACAAACCGAAGAAGCGATCACCCATTGGAACCGCGGTGGCCTGGTTACTTTCGCCTGGCATTGGCGCGATCCAAACGCGGCTAGCACTGCCATAGGTGCCTTCTATTCCGCTGATACGAGTTTTGCTATCCCGCTTGCCAATGGCCAGCTCGACACCGCCAGCGCCAGCTACGCCAATATGGAAGCTGATATCGCCTTAATTGCCGCTGAGTTGCAAAAGTTGGAAAACGCTGGCGTCACAGTACTTTGGCGCCCATTGCACGAAGCATCAGGCGGTTGGTTCTGGTGGGGTCGCAATGACCGCACTGACGGTATTCCAGCCGCTTATGCGCAAGTTGTGCTTTGGCGCCATCTGTATGACCGTCTCACCAACTATTACGGTTTGAACAATTTGATCTGGGTATGGAATGGTCAGAGCGCTGCCTGGTATCCGGGCGATGCTTACGTGGATATCGTCAGCCACGATATTTATGACGGCAACCGCAATTACGAATCACAAGCGTCTGTTTTCAATATGGCAAAAGGCTATTCGCAAGAAAGCAAACTGGTTGCCCTGAGTGAAAACAGCAATATTCCCGATCCGGATTTAATGCAAAAAGACAACGCCTGGTGGTTGTACTTTGTGGTGTGGAATGACACAGATACCGCAGAAGGTGTAACCAGCTCCAATAACTTCTGGACTGGCGAGTACTACAACACCAACGCTCACAAAGTTCATGTTTACAACCATGAGCGTGTCATCACTTTGGATGAATTGCCGAATTTTTAATTAAAATTATTTAATTAAATAATCGTGCAGCTTTATTCACCCGATAGCGCGAGCCTCATCTGAGGTTCGCGTTTTTGCCATTCGGATAGATGTATTTTTTCTGCGCCGATTGGTTTCAAAACCGAAGGGTTCACAACAACGCGTGTAACAATAACGATAGGAGAACTACCTGATGAATATCTCGCAGCTCAAAAAACTCGCAACTGCCGCGCTACTCAGTGCCGGTTTGTTTGCGGCACAAAGTTCGCTCGCTCAAAGTGCCAGTTGTAAATATGTGGTGACTAATAATTGGGGTAGCGGTGCTACTGCCAATATTGAAATTACCAACAAAGGCACGGCGGCTATCAACGGTTGGAATGTAAGTTGGACCTACATAAACAATCGTCTCTCCAGCAGTTGGAATGCAAACATTACCGGTAGTAATCCCTACAGCGCATCCAATTTAAGTTGGAACGGCAATATCCAGCCGGGACAAACGGTTGCGTTTGGAGTTCAAGTCAATGCGAATGGCGCGATAGAAACACCCGTAGTGACGGGTGCTATTTGCGGTGGTACAGCATCTTCTGTATCTACCAGCAAATCCAGTGTTTCATCCGTAATATCGTCGTCCATTCGTTCGTCTTCATCCTCGTCGGTGGTGGTGTCTTCTTCAAGCCGTTCATCGTCTTCGGTGGTTGTATCTTCCTCAAGCCGTTCGTCATCTTCCGTTGTGGTCTCTTCATCGATTCGCTCATCATCCAGTAGCTCTCGTTCTTCCAGTTCAATTGTGGGAAGCTCAAGCAGCAGTGGTGGCCTGACGTCAGTGCAACTGACTAAATTGATGGGGATTGGTTGGAACGTGGGTAACTCACTGGATGCCGTGGGTGGTGAAACCAATTGGGGCAATCCGTTAATTACGCAGCAATTGATTAACTCGGTAAAAGCGGCAGGCTTTAAAACCATCCGTTTACCTATTGCCTGGAGTAAATTTTCTGACGAAACCAATTTCGTTATTCAAACGGCGTGGATGGATCGCGTAGAGCAAGTTGTTAATTACGCGCTCACCGCGGATATGTATGTGGTAATCAATATCCATTGGGACAATGGCTGGATGCAGCCAACCAATGCGCAACAAAACTACGTGAATAATCGTTTGAAAATTATGTGGACCCAAATTGCCAATCGGTTTAAAAATTACGATAACCGTTTGTTGTTTGCCGGTACTAACGAAGTCATGGTTGAAGGTGATTACGGTACACCCACTGCCGAATACTACACAGTGCAAAATAGTTTTAACCAAACGTTTGTTACTGCGGTGCGCGCTACCGGTGGTGGCAACGCCAATCGCTTCCTGGTGGTGCAGGGCTTTAATACCAATATTGATCACACAGTGAATTTCGCAAAAATTCCGACGGACACTACTACTAATCACCTGTTGATGGAGGTTCACTACTACGATCCTTACAATTTCACTCTCAATACCAACAGCAACATTACCCAGTGGGGCAAAAATGCCACCAACCCAAGCGCAACTGAAACCTGGGCCAATGAATCCTGGGTTGATTCGCAATTCCAGAAAATGAAAACCAATTTTGTGGATAAAGGCGTTGGTGTAATCCTGGGCGAATACGGTGTTGTCTCGCGCACTAACGTTGGTGACCATGAAGGTTATCGAGTGTATTGGAATGAATACATCACCAAATCTGCCTATACCCACGGCATGGTCCCGATTTATTGGGATAATGGCTACGGCGGCAACGGCGGTATGGCCTTGTTTGACCGCGCCTCTGGTACCCAGCTGTATCCAAACCTGATCCAGGTGATTGTGAAGGGGGATGATTGATTAGCTAACACGATTTTGAATTGTAAGGTGTAAATAGCCCCCCAATTGGGGGGTTATTTTTTTCTTAAAGGTTAATAGGCTGAACTTTCTAGCTATGTGAATCAGGGGGGAGCTTAAATGAACAATTCAGGATGGGGTTTTTGGATGTTAGGAACCCTGCAATTTATAATTGCAACTGCATGTCTTGGTGCTGACGAGTCATGCCCCCTAATTAGGGAAAAGATTAGCCCAAATGAATTTGATAAAAACTCAAGTGTTATGCAGGTTGCAAAGTATATCAAGAGTGCAAGTGAGGATTACCTGGTCAAAGTTGAAAACAAGCCATTTAAAGATGATATCAATAAATTTATCAGTGCCTGTGATATTTTAGGTGTCGAGATAAAGAATGTGTCGATCTCATTAGACTCTTCTAATGAGGATTTTATAAAGCAGAAAAACAATAAAAATAAAGATATCACCGCTGCTTCACAGTCTTGTTTGCATGGTTTTTTGTATGCATTAAATCATGAGAAAAAAGAGGCTGAAAAGGATAAAAATTGCGCTTCCGTAGTCGGTGTCATAGAAAATGATGTTGCCAATATTAATAACCTTAAAACAATAAATGATACAAATATTGAGCTTGTAAAAAAAGAAGTTGATCCGGATGCGCCTATTAAAAATTTTACGTCTGCACAACTAAAAGCGATTGAGGAGAAAGAGGATTTTTCGTCTATAGCATCGGAAAAGCCTTACTATGGGTTGTTGGAGGTGGGTGTAAGTTTGATGCCTGAGTATGATGAGGCGGGTAATAATAAAGGATTTAAAGAGTCAAATTTTTTCGGTGTTTTGCGGTTAAACAACAGAGTGGAAGAGGGATTTATTCATGATAATGTTGTTTTTTATCAGGGGCTTGAGGTTGCATTTTATTCTGCTCCAATTGCTTGTGTTAAAGATCCCTCTTCAGGAGATCCCGCTTCAGATGATCCTTCTTCAGGAGATTGCACAAAACCAAATTTGAACGTCAGTGATTTGAAATTTAGAGATATATCAAATACTGTCAATGCTTCTGTGTATTTGTCTTTTCTTTACACTGATCCGCCTAAAATCGGAGGCTGGGAAATAGGGCCGGTTTTAAGAGGTGGAGTGCTTAATAGAGAAAAGAAAGGGGCTGATGGGGATTCGGTTGCAAAATTTTATAACTTTGGTCTTGAAATGCGCTTGAATGATTTCGCTACGTTTGAGTCTGACTCTAAATATCATAATGGCTTGCCAAAATTTATTTTGAATCTTTCTATGGGCCGGAACGAGGATTTTGCCGGTACAGGAATAAAAACCGATAGGCAGCTTGCTAGTTTCAATTATCGATTGTTTGATAATCAGCCCGTCTTTGTCGGCCTAATAGTCGATGGAGGCAAGGGTCCTGATACTATTGCATTGAATCTCTCATACGGACTAAAAGCATCAAGTTTGTTTGGCCTATTTACCAACTAAATTCCTGTTCTTTCCTATTTTCATCGGATTTCATGGAGGGTGACATTAAAGAAGAGGAGGATAGCGTGCAAAATATTAAGGTTATATTCAATATACGGGCGTAGTGAATTTAAATCTGCAAGCCGTGTTGTAAGCATTCTTGGTGATGGTATACCGCATGGGTTGGCAAATAAAATTGATGCAGATAAATTTGTACTCTATCAAAATTTAATCCATTTCAGATATGTGATGTTATGGCGGTATTTTTTTCGCTGTTTTTAATGTGGTACTGAATAGGATGCTCTGGCATCCATAGTTTTTACAACAACATTTCAGGAGGAAGAGACATGCCAAGTCAAGTACTGATCATTCATGGTTGGAGCGATACTTCAAAATCTTTCAAGTCACTCGCTCGCTTTCTCAGTGTACATAATTACGTTGCAACCGAGCTGTGGCTTGGAGATTATATCTCGATGGACGACGATGTACGAATAGCTGATGTCGGCAAGCGTATGGGACAAGTGATTGATGACATGATTGCGAAAGGCAGCCTGTCCAAATCTTTTGATGTCATTGTTCATAGCACGGGTGGTTTGGTTGCACGAGAATGGTTGACCTCGCACTACCGTAACCGGGCGCAAGAGTGCCCGATGAAACGCCTAATAATGCTGGCTCCAGCAAATTATGGTTCCAAGCTAGCGGCTATCGGCAAAAGCATGTTGGGACGTGTAGTCAAAGGTTACAACAACTGGTTCCAGACTGGTCAAGGCATGCTCAACGACCTGGAGTTGAGTTCACCCTATCAGTGGGAATTGGTTCAGCGTGACATACTGATTTCTCCCGGAGATGACAATACTGATCGTTATTATGGAGATGATCGAGTGTGGCCTTTTGTCATTGTTGGTACTCATCCATATGCTAGCCTGCTGCGGCAGATCACCAACGAGAATGGGGCTGACGGTACTGTGCGTGTATGTGCTGCCAACTTGAATGCTCAAGGTATCACTATCGATTTTCGTCAAACTAACCCGGATTTGGCCGTTACACTCTGGGAATCGCGACTGAATGATTTTTCCATTCCGCTGGCGGTATTGCCAACACGTACCCATGGGTCTGTTGTTGATCCGGAAAGGGCAGACAAAGACAATCGGGAGGATATTGCAGAGACGCCTGAGGAGCAGGCCCAGTTGGGACAATTTATCCTGGAGGCATTGGGGTGTACTACCTTTGAAGATTACCTCACTATCCAGCAGAAATGGCAAGATTTCAGTGAGAGCACTGCGGCAAGACGCACACACTCGAATCATCCAGATTACTACCATCAATATATGCAGGCCAATTTCTATGTTAGTGATGATTTTGGTCAGCCGATAAATGATTATTTTCTAGAGTTCTTTTCGAACACGAGTAAGAAGAATGACGATGCAAACGTGTACTTGCATCATTCCGTCATAGAGGACGTTAAAGTAAATTCACAGAACAAGGCTTTTCGCAATATTTATTTTGATCGGACCGATCTTATTGAGGGCTATTACCCGAAGGTGCCAGGCAATAATTTTTCCGCGCTTTACTTATCCATATCAGCTGCGGCTCCAGGAAAGAATATTAGCTATTTCGCTGATCAGAAAATTGGTGCAGATATGCAATTTCCCATTCATTTTCAAAGTCAGGCGGCATCCCGTTGGTTGAAGCGTAATTCAACGCATTTCGTCCGCATTATCCTTCCTCGCCAGCCTGCTAATAAAGTATTTAAGTTGACTCGGTATGACCATATCTGATCACGCTTGTGTGAATGGTTGATAAAAAACTGGGGGGTGTCATCTGTAACAAACAAGGGGGTATTACAGTATTCTCCAGAACCCATTTCCGTTATGCTTAAGCCCACGATTACCCGCTTAAACCAATAACAGGATCCTCCCTTTGCTTCGCTTCCAATCCAGCCTGAATCTCGCTGCAATTGCCTTTATTTTTATTGCACTCGTTATTCCTAATCGTATTAGTGCTATTGATCTTTCGTCCCTGCTGTTTTTCCCCCTGGAATTACTATTGCTTTGCCTGTTGCTATTAGTGCCCGGGCGAGGCGGCTTGTTGCTGCGTTGGGTGATGGCGGCATTGTTGGCGGTGGGGCTTATTTTTAAATGCGCGGATATGGGAACCTTCAAGGTATTCGCGCGGCCGTTTAATCCGGTATTTGATGGTTATTTATTTGCCAATGGGATGAATTTACTCAATGGGGCGATTGGTGCAGTGGGTGCTGTACTGGTTGCGGTGTTGCTGGTGCTATTGGTGCTAGCGATTATCGCGGGAGCATTTTGGGTATTGGGGCGCGTGCAGCGGTTGCTGTGTGCTTCAGTGTTTAAATCTGCGGTGATATTGACGGGTGGTTTGGTGCTTTGGTTGCTGTTGTTTTTAATCGGATCGCCACGGGCATCAGTACAGTTTTACCAGCATTTATCTGCCCATACGTTCGACATAGTTGCTACTGCAAAAGATATTGCATCGTTTAATGTGCATTTAGATAAAAACGATGAAGCAGCGCGCAGTGATGACAAATTATTTGCATTGTTGCATGGTAAGGATGTGTTGGTGGTATTCGTCGAATCCTATGGCCGCACGGCATTGGATAATCCGGAATTTGCGCCGTACATTCGCCCGTTGCTCGAACGCACTACGAATGAATTGGCGGAAAAAGGTTTTGCGGCGCGCAGCGGTTTTTTAACCTCGCCAACAGTGGGCGGTTTGAGTTGGTTGGCCCATGGTACGGCTATGTCGGGTTTGTGGATTGATAACCAGATTCGCTATAACAGTTTGATGGTGAGCAAGCGACCTACACTCAACCGTTTATTTAAGCGTGCGGGGTGGCGCACTGTCGCGGTGATGCCCGCGATCACTATGGCCTGGCCGGAAGGTCAGTATTATGGTTACGATCAAATTTACGATGCACATAATCTTGGTTATCAGGGCAAGCCATTTAATTGGATCACTATGCCTGATCAATACACGCTGTCTGCTTTCCAAAAGCGCGAGCTGGATAACAAAACACGCACACCGGTGATGGCCGAAATTGCACTGATTTCTTCCCATGCGCCCTGGACTCCGATTCCGCAGTTGGTCGATTGGAATAATGTGGGTGATGGCTCAGTATTTAATGCACAGGCGACCAGCGGTGATAGCCCGGAAGACGTGTGGAAAGATAATTCACGCATCCGTTTGCAATTCCGCTTATCCATTGAATATGCGCTGGCCACTATCGCGTCTTACGTGATGAATTATGGTGATGATAATTTGGTGGTGCTGGTGTTTGGTGACCATCAACCCGCGCCCATAGTGACTGGCGACAACGGCCATTTCAAATCCGGGAGTCGTGATGTGCCAGTGCATTTTATTGCGCGTGACCCCAAGGTGATGGAGGCAGTAGCTTCCTGGCAGTGGACTGAAGGAATGTTGCCCACCGCCGATGCGCCTGTGTGGCGCATGGATGAAGTGCGCAATAAATGGGTTGATACTTTTTCGCTGCCAACGAATTAAAACACATTAATTTGGTAGGGCGAGTACATCCCAGTGGCCGATGGTGCAATTGCCATTGGCTATGTTGGAGATGCGGAAATTTTTCCACGCAATTAATTCATCGGCATTTAAGCCGTAACCTTCAGCAACTGCCGCTGCAATACCATTGATTAATTCCTGGAGCAGCTGCGTATCTTTTGCATCCAATTGCCAGGGGCTTGGATGGACACTTACTGCGTAACCTTTAGCTTCCAGCGCCTGTTTTAAATGGGTAGTGCAGTGCGGGCCGAGTGCGGGCCCAAAGCCTTTGTCTGTGCGCTGGTCCTGGTTAAATGCCGCCAATACTTTTTCATCAAACGGATGCGCAGGTGTCCAACTGGTAGTGCCATCATAATTCAATGCGGCATAAATAGCGGTTTTGCGTGCGTCTATGCGATCAATCAATGCATCAATAAAATCCGCCGAAGCAAGGTCAAATAATGCAGAGGCAGAGACAATATGTGCACCGGTTAGCGGTAATTCATTAATGATATTCAAATCGGCCTGATAGTCTTCAATCAAACAACTTTTGCCGTGGCGGCGCAGGGCTTCGTCTAATAGTTTTCCATCCAGGTCCACCAAGCGCCACACCATATTGTTTGCGCCGAGTTTGGTGAGTGCGCGCAGGGTAGAACCGGTGCCTGCACCCAGGTCAACAATAATACGGTCGGGGGAGATAGGATCAGCCGCTTGACCGAGCCAATTTAATAGTTGTGTGGCCAGGGTTTTATCGCGTGCGGCAAAGTCGGCGTTTTCACGTAAATCCAGCCATGCGATTGAAAAACTACTCATTGCTTACTCACTTTTATATTCGTTTGATTCATTTTTGCTTTTTAAATTGCCATTATTCATTTACTAAATAATTAGTGTTTAATTAACGGATATTTAATTAACAGGAATTCAATTAATTGACATTTGGTTAATCAGGTTTGCAACTTGTGTTGCTGTATCGTCCCAGTTTGATAAACCCTGCGCAGCAGCTTGCGCGCCTGTCTGTAATTGTCGGCGCAATGCGGCATTTGTTAAGAGCGTTTGCATTGCATCGGCGAGCACGTTTGCATTATTTGGTGCGACTAAAATGCCGGCGCTGTCCGGTACTACATCTGGTACTGCGCCTGCGCGCGCGGCAATTATGGGCAAGCCAAACGCCAAGGCCTCCGCAAATGCCATTCCATAACCTTCAAATAGCGATGGCAAGACAAATATATCGGCTGCGGAATATTCGCTTACGGTATCGGCAACCATGCCGATAAACAGAATCCGTTGCTCTAATCCGTAAGCCTCGACTTTATTTTTTAGCAGTGCGACCCATTCGGGATCAAATTCCAATCCACCGACAAAACGTGCCGTCCACTCAAGATGCTTTATCTGTGCAAGCGCATCAATTAAAACATCATGAGCTTTGCGACGGGTCAATGTTGCCAGTGTTAATAATACCGGGGGATTGCCAATGCAGGGGGCAAATATTTGTCTATCAGTTCCCGGTAGTGCAACCGTGATTTTCGCGGCGGGAATGGCAAATTGTTCAACGAGGATTTTTCTGGTCTGGGCGCTAGTCACTATCACTGCCTTTGCTGCATAGAGTGCGCGTTGTTCGGAATAGAAAAGTTGTTGTGCTTGCTGCGCAGATAATCCCGCTTCCAGCATCAAGGGGTGATGGCAGAGTGCGATAATCTGCAAGCGCCGGGAATGTCGTTCGGCAATTGCATCCATCACCCCGTACGCGAGGCCATCGGCAATCACTATGGCCTGGTCGGGCAGGGCAGTGAATTGCGCTTCTGCATCTGCCAATGCATTGGCATCAGGTATCGGGAATTGGCTGGAGAGGGGAAGGTGTTTAACTTTGTGACCCAGCCGGTGCAACTCTGCGCCCAATCGCCGGTCATAGGCATAACCACCGGTCAGTGTGTTGATATCACCCGGAATCGCAAAATAGATATCAGCCATTACACAATTGCTCTATAAGAATTATTAGTACCGCTTTTAAGTACCATTTTTAAGTACAGCGAGGCCGCGCAATTCTCTCCCAGGGTCCGGGTTATTGCCAGTAAATTCACTGGCTAATTCCAAGCATTTATTAGTAAAAATAAACACTTGCCTGTATGGAAACCAGCATTGGATGCGTTGTCGTACGCGCATCAAAACTAATCGGGATCTTGCCTTGCCTATTGCGGGACTGCGCCGTAAGATCGCGGCCATCCGATAAGAATTATCTTTTAAACCTGAAGATTTTGTGTATGTCCAAACCATCTGTAACCCGTACTGCCGCCGCCCGAATTCCCACTCGCCACGGGGATTTCCAATTGTGTTATTACACCAATACCCTGGATAACAAAGAGCACCTCGCTTTTTATATGGGCGACCTGGAGCAAGCCGAAGCTGTGCTCGCGCGGGTTCACTCCGAATGTTTTACCGGTGATGTGCTCGGTTCCCTGCGCTGCGATTGCGGCGAGCAATTGGATCGCGCGCTGGCGCTGGTGGCGAGTGAAGGTCAGGGAGTGGTGATTTATTTACGGCAGGAAGGGCGCGGCATAGGCCTTGAGCAAAAGCTGCGCGCCTACAATTTGCAAGACCAGGGTTACGACACAGTTGACGCCAACCTCATGTTGGGTCATGGTGCCGATGAGCGAAGTTACTCGCTGGCGGCCTGTATCCTGGATGATCTGGGGGTTCAATCGGTGCGCCTGATGACCAATAACCCTGCCAAGATCAATGCATTGCAAGCCGAAGGTATCAAGGTAGTCGCACGTGTACCCCTGGAGATTGCGGTTAACGCCGAAAACCAGGGCTATATGATTACCAAGGCCAAACGTATGGATCATCTTTTGTTTAGCAAGCCATTTGCTTCATCCCATCACAGTGATTTGCATGAACCTCAACCAACGAATTGAAAACTGGCTGTCCGATAATAAAAACGCTTTTCATTCGCTCGACCGACCCTTCGTTACCCTGAGCTATGCACAGAGTCTTGATGGCAGCATTGCGTTGCGTTGCGACGAGCCCCTTGCGCTAAGCGGCCAGGAATCCCTGCGGCTCACCCATCAGTTGCGCAGCATGCACGACGGTATCCTGGTCGGCATAGGTACGGTATTGAGCGATGACCCGCAGCTCACTGTGCGCCATTGGATTGGCCACAATCCGCAGCCCATCGTATTGGATAGCCATTTACGCATCCCGGCTAAGGCGCGCCTGTGTTGTCTGCCTGACAAGCGCTGTTGGGTATTAACCACCGTGGACGACGAAGGTACCGTGATTGAGGGCCTGGAAATTACCGCGCTCGAAGGCAATGCCGATGGCCGCGTATGTTTGCAGCGCGCTTTGAAATTGCTGTGGAGCCGGGGCATTAAAAGTTTGATGGTAGAGGGCGGCGCAAGTGTTATCAGTGAATTTTTAAAAGCCCGTCTGGTGGATGCATTGGTATTGACCATCACCCCGCAGTTTGTAGGTGGTTATAAAGCGGTAAATGATTTGGGCAAGCAAGCGCGTTGCGCGCTACCAAAAATAAACCCGTTTTTCTCCGAGCGTTTGGGCGATGACCTGATTGTGTGGGGCAACCTGGATTACGGTGATTACGCAGCATGAGTGAGCTTCCTGTAACACCCACTGCTGCGCCGGTTATCGCACCTGCAACAACGCGCGCACAACAACTCTGGTTTACCGGTATCGGGCAAATCAACGTGCGCGAACAATTACTCGCGGCACCTGCTGCGGGTGAATTGCTGGTTGACGTGGAATGCTCGGCGATTAGTGCTGGAACAGAAATGCTCGTCTATCGCGGGCAAATTCCCAATGAGATGGCGCTCGATGCCAATATCACTGCGTTGCAAGAGCAACAGACCTATCCGCTGCAATATGGCTACGCCAGTGTCGGTCGGGTTACGTTGGTTGGTGCTGATGTCGATAAAAGCTGGCTCGGTCAACGTGTATTTGCATTCCAACCCCACGCCAGTCATTTCATTACCACACCTGCCAATGTGATTCCTGTCCCTGCTGATATAACAGCGGAAGACGCCGTGTTTTTGCCCAATATGGAAACCGCGGTGAACCTCGTTCAAGATGGCAGCCCCGCATTAGGTGAGCGTATTGTGGTGTTGGGGCAGGGCATAGTGGGTTTATTGCTCTCCAGTTTATTAGCGCAATTTCCGCTGGCGCAATTGCATGGGGTTGATGCAATTGCGTTGCGCCGCGAGCGCGCTTTGCAACTCGGTGTAAACAATGTGTTCGATCCGTTTACTGCCGATGATATTGATGCGCTTAAACAACAATTAAATCATGCAACGAATAATCCGGGTGCCGATTTAATTTATGAGGTAAGTGGTGCACCCGCTGCATTAAATCTCGCTATCGATTTGAGTGGTTTTGCCAGTCGGATTGTTATCGGCAGTTGGTACGGCAATAAAAATTCCAGTGTTGCATTGGGCGGAAATGCCCATCGCAACCGTTTAAAAATATCGACCAGCCAGGTCAGCAGCCTTGCCCCGGAATTAAGCGGGCGCTGGGATAAAGCCCGCCGCTTTGAACTTACCTGGCAAATGCTCCGCCGCATACAGCCGCAACAACTGATTACTCATAGGGTTCCTCTTGCCGATGCAGGTTCGTTATATGCGCAATTGGACCAGCAACCCGAAAATATCTTGCAAGCAGTTTTTATCTATCCCTGATAACAACTATTCCTATATCTCGAACAGCAACTATAAAAATTTATTATTCAACAGGAAATACTATGTACACAGTAGCAGTGACCCGCGATTTTATCGCCAACCATTTTCTTATTGGCGGCGATTGGGGCAATGAAAATTTTCCCCATGCACATCACTATGTGGCGGAAGTCAGTATTGAAAGTGACCAACTGGATAAACATGGCTATCTGGTCGATATCGTTGAGATAGAAGCCGCGCTGGATAAAGTTGTTGGTTATTTCCGCGATAGCCTGCTTAACGATAAAGAAGAGTTTGCCGGATTGAATCCGAGTATTGAACATTTCAGCCGGATTATTAATGAAAAAATAATCGCACTTATTCATCCTCCGGGCACTGGCTCACTCAATATCAAGTTGTGGGAGAATGCCACTTGCTGGGCAGCCTATCGCAAACAATTCTAGGGAAACTCTGAAAAATACATATTTCGTCATACCCGCGAACACAGGCAGATGTTTTGTCATACCCGCGAACGCGGTTGGGTTTTTCGTCATACCCGCGAACGCGGTTGGGTTTTTCGTCATACCCGCGAACGCGGGTATCCATAAAATTTTGCGCTGGTCTAAGGTTTTTGCGCACTGTTGGAATGGCTTGCGCGCAAACAGGCGAGGCCGATAAGCAATACCAGTGCATCGCGCACGCGCATTAACGCAATTAATCCAATAGCTGCACTGGCCGATAAATTCAGCACCTGGAATGACCAGAGCACTGATGCTTCCAGTGTGCCGACACCGCCGGGCATCGGCAACAACAGCGCCATCCGCATCGCTACCAAAATAATCAGGAAGCTACGCAAATCTGCTTCAATTCCCACAAAATGCAATATCAGCAATAATTCGCCGAGTAACCCCGCCCAGCCAAGTAGTGACAAACCAATCACCAACAGGAAACGCCATTTTTGTGTGCGCAATGCATGACGTAAATCATCGCCCAATGACCGCCAGTGCTGGTTGATTTTGTGCAAGCGATGGTTGTGTTGCCAGCGAGTAGCAATGCGTTCAAGGCGAGTATTTATCCATTGGGGCTGTTTGATTAAAACCCATGCCAGCGAGAACATCAGCCCTAAAAAAACCAATAACGGTACCAGGGTAGTTTTCCAATTGCCGATAGCATTCTCGCTGTGGTTGATATTGTTATCGCCAATGCCTGCCAGCAATAACAGCACCGCCAATAACAGTACCGAAAAATTAACCCACAACTCAAAAAATCGGTCCAATCCCAAAGACAACAACGCTTTGCGCAAAGGCATTCCGTATTTATACAGCCAATAGACTTGCAATGGCTCGCCACCAAATTGCGGGCCGGGTGTAATAAAACTGACGGCTTGTCCCGCCTGGCGAATGGCAAGGAGTTTTAATAAGCCAATAGGTGCTGCCAATGCGCTGTTCAGTAATTGCCAACGCAAGCCAAGCAACAGGATGATCAAACCGTTAAGCCCCAACCAGAAAACCCATTGCATTGCGTTGAGCGAGCGAATACTGGTTGATATTTCAGTGAGTGGTAATTGCGCGAGTGTCCATGCACCCAAAGTCAGGGCGATTAACCACAATAACAAGGTAAATAATGTGGCGCGTTGCATCAGGAGTTTTCCTCGCCATCGCGGCGATTGACCCAGCGGTCATCCCCTTGCCAGAAACTGAAACGGCCAGTGCCCAGCAACATCAATCCGGTAGCGGTAAAAATAATTATCGCTGTGATTGCGTCAATGGTAGTTGCTGCTTGTAACAAGCCTATTAATACCAATACCAACAGGGCACCAACACGACCTGCTATACCAAGCAACACCATAGCTGCCGAGATTAATAAACCACAGGTTAAAAAAGCAGGTAACGGCGCAATAGCGTTATGGTTAAACAAAAACAGGGCGACCACTAAAACTAACCGCAACAGCGGCTGGAAAATAACCTGGCTACATTGTGCGAGACGAGCAAAAAAAACGGTGGTGGCAGTGTTGGATGGAATCCTGCCGCTGACGACCAGCCAGTCCACAATAAACCCGGCAAGGATTGGCACCATAAAAGCTAATCCGGCTACAACAGTAAAAGGTGCATAAAAGCAGGGCAATAAAATCAGCGCGACAAATCCCATTTGGAAACCGGCAAGTGTGCGACGCAATTGGCTGGGCAGTAATGGATAGACGGGCAATTGGTGTGTGCGTCGCCAATACAATCCGCCTACAAAAATATAGTAAGCGGCGCTGACCAGTAAAAAACTCCAATGGACTTTGCCGTAACCTACAGCGAGGAGTGGTGCAACCAGCAAACCCAGAGCGTCGTACACGGTATCCAGCTCGCTGCCCAATAAACTGGTTTGTTTACCGCGCCGTGCTACAAATCCATCAAGGCGATCGAGTATCGCAGCAACGCTGTAAAGCACACCGGGAATCCATGCCGTTAATCCCGTTGCTTGGGGTTGCAATAAAAATCCCCCGGTTAATGCAATCAATCCGCCGCGCAATAATGTCAATCGATTCGCCCAACCAAGTGTAGGGTAGGGCGTTGCTCCCTCATCGGCACGATTCAACTCTATCCGCTGCCATAACTGCCAGCACACAAAAAACCATAGGCCATCGGCGAGTAGTAACCATTGCTGGGCGTTAATGGTGTTGAGTTGTTTAAGGCCTAAAAAAACAGCAAGCAGGGTTGCCATTCCCAATAAAATGGTCAGGAGTATTTCGGTTTTTATAGCTGGGCGCATCGGGATCAGTGTCGCGGAAATGAAAGGCACTATCCTATACGTGAACGCGGTGTTTGGGGAGTAAAAAAGTATGCATTTCTGTTTACTACCCATACACGGTATGGGTAGTAAACAAATTAATTATTGACGGAAAAACTCCAATGCGCCCGCATCGGGATGTACATCGCGGCTAAGGTTACGCAGATCGGTAGTGATTACAGCGTTATGGCTACCATCATCACTATTAACCGCTGGCGATAAGCTGAAGAGCCGATAATCGCCCGCCGCTGCATCAACAAATAATCCATCAGTAGTTGTATTCAAAAATACCTGGCCATAGGTGTCCAGGAAGTTTAAGCCCGAGAGCGGACCTGGTTGGGCATCACCATCAAAGAACAATGCGGTATTTGCTGTTTCGCCGACAATAAGATTGTCGTAAATCGAAAAGAGGGTGGCAGAGTTTTTATGGCCCATGCCAGCCCGAAATGCATCCTCGCGCATATTAATTAACGTGTTGTGGGCAAATACAACCTGTTGCGCATAACTTAAACGTGCATTGAAATACACCGCGCGTGAACAGTTAACTAAAATATTGTTGTACATCTGGATTCCATCCGGGTGTCCACCTTCGGCGTGGATACAATCAATCGGGCTGTCTTCTATCCAATTATTGAATACCTTGCCAGTACTGCTTTTGCCAATTTGTATCCCATGGCGTTGGCGGGTGTCGTTTTGGAAGGGGCGATAACCAGCCTTGTTGATGTAATTATTATTGACTTGCACATCGCCAGAAGCGCAGCCCACTTGCAATGCATCAGCGCCGGAATCGAGCAGGATATTATCGTGGATGCTGACATCCACCAGTGGTGCATCGGGGAAAGGTTGGTTGGGTTCACAACCGGTATTGCCGATATAAAATGCTTCATGCTGCAAAGTATATTCACTGCGAATGTGATGGATGTGGGTTCCAGATTGTACAAAGGGGGCGCCGGTAACCGGATCGGTACCAATAAGTTCGGATTTGGCTTTGATGGCAACACCTTGTGAATTGGTAAAGTGCATCCAACCCAATTCAAAATCGCGGCTCAGGTAGCGGATTTTTGCACCGGCGTTAAATGAATTATTCACTTTGAATCCATAGAGCACATTCGCGTCGCCGTCTCCGAGGATTTTAAAATTCACGCTGTTGTTGGCGCGGATAGGCTCGGTCACATTTTCAAACACAACTTGACCTTCACAGTTGCTCACCAGTGTGGGATTTTGCTCAGTTGCCAATAAATTTTTCAATAAAAAAGGTTTGGTGTAAATGCCGCCGCGCAAGCAAATATGTTTGCCGGGTTGTATGCCCTTGGCCGGGCTTAATTCGTAGGGAATATTGCTGGAGGTAAACAGGTAATCGCAATCACTATTGCACTGGTATTGGTGATGCTGTGCGGTGGTATGTTGCGTGACTTTAAATTCCGGCAGGGCCGCTGCTGCATCAGGCACCTGGCTTTTTTCGCCATAGAGCACAATTTCAGGAACACGCCCAAATCCGGTTGAATTTTCAATACGCAAGCGCGATGTGGTTTTTGCGAGTGCTACAAATTTCCAAATTTTATATCCTGATAAATCATCACTGACCAACAGCGTATTAGTGATATCGTCATACACACGAAAAATAGCAGACCCATTGCGATCATAAAACGCTAAATGGGATAAATCGTAATTTTCACCCAAATTAAGGATGGCCACATTCAGGTGGCCGCCATCGGTTGGTTGCCAATGTGTTTGCGGGTCAGATACATCGCCCGCCAGTGGATCACCCACCAGTGTTTGTTCGTCGATCAACAGCGCGGGATTACCGCTGCTCCCTGGCGCAAGGCTCAGCATAGATGGTTGCAAGGGAATAATGGCATCTGCGATTACCAAATTGCTTGCAGATAAAACAGCAGCACAGAAAAAAATTTTTAATTTTTGCATGGATTGCCTCACAAGAGGAAGTGTTTGGAGAGAACCGGAGTATAGAGAAAGGCCAATGTTTTTCCGGACAAAAGGAAAAGATTGTCAGCGGCTTCGCGGATGTACTGTTAGCTTGCGCACAGATTGATATTGCCTGTTATCGAATGCAATTCACCAGGCGTTGTATCGCGGGTTTAATTTGATGTTGCGCTATTCGCCCCAGGCCCAGCATCAATTGGTTGGGTATATCCGGCGTCACACTGAATTCTGATCCGCAATGCAGTTTGATACCCTGTTGTAGTGCGTCCTTGCAAACTTGCTGTGCAGGATATTGCGGGTGTAAATCCAGTGTGAGATGTACACCGGCCATCATCAATGTCGGTGTTAATATTCCTCCTGCAAGCTGGTTCACCGTTGCGACTATGGTGTCGTATTTCCGTTCGTAAATGCGGTTCATCCTGAATATATGCCGCCGCAATTCGCCGGTTTGCATAAATTCCGCCAGGGCTAATTGCGTCGCTAACGGATTGCGCCAGTCCTGTGCCTGGCGAGCCGTCGCCAAGTAGGGAAAAGCCCATTCGGGGGCGACAATAAATCCTGTGCGTATATCAAAGAACATGCATTTTGAAAAAGTTCCCACGTAAAAAACTCGCCCTTGTGAATCCAGTGTTTGCAATGCATCAATAGGTTGTGCGCCTATACGAAATTCACTGTCATAATCGTCTTCGATAATAATCATATCCCGTTGGTTTGCCATTTGTAGCAGTGCTGCACGGCGAGTAATTGACATGGGCACAGATGTAGGAAACTGGTGCGTCGGTGTAACAAATACCATGTCCACATCCGCCGGGATTGCATCAACAATTAATCCTTCACCATCTACCGGTATATCAACAATGCGTGCACCTGCGGCGACAAATGCGCGCCGTGCCATAGGGTAACCTGGCGATTCAATTGCCACACAGGTGATGCCGGGTTTGATAAATAATTGCGCTAATAAAACATAAGCCTGCTGTGCACCACTGCACACAAAAATTTGCTCGGGGTTACAACTGACTGCGCGTGATTGTGAGACAAATCCTGAAATCATTTTGCGCAAGGAGGGTTGTCCTGCCGGGTGGCCCATTTCCATTGTGCGGGTTTCCATTTTTCGATATTGCTTGCTGATGCAGCGGCGCCATAACGCAAAAGGGAACAGGCTGGTATCGGCAATGCCCATCGAAAAATCAAACTCGATTGGTGCAGGTATCTGCTGTGCAAACAATGTTGCGATTTGCCAGTGTGCATTAACGCGCGTGAATAAATTTGCGGCGCTAGTGAGGTGGGGCAGGAGCGTATCGATATTGGCGACAATAGTTCCACTGCCTTCGCGCGTCACCAGCAAGCCTTCACTTTGTAAGCGTGCATAGGCTTGCAACACGGTATTGCGCGAAACCTTGAGCTGTGTAGCTAGCAATCTGCTGGATGGAATTGGTGTTCCCGAACGTAAACGCCCTTGCAAAATCGCATTGCTGAATTGGCTGTGGATTTGGGCGACGAGATTGCCGGAATTGTGCAGTACTTTAATTTCTATTGCAAAAATTGGTTCCATAAAAATCCCATTTACTGGTTCTTTTGCCGTACCAATATACGTGGGAGGCTAGCCCAACTCAATTCATGACGGATCAGGAAGCGAGTTGGTTATGAAAATGAGCCAGTGGTACATGAATCAATTTTTAAATGGGCGGTAGTAGTGATGCGGTGGATTATTGTTTATGGATTTGTCGCAGTAATACTCCCGGATTTCAAGCGTGATTTCTCACACATAAAGGAAACAGTATATGAGCAGATTAACGAAATACTTTGGTTTTTTATTTGGAATTGTATTGGCAACCTCATGCACCTGTGTAAGCGCAGCTGAACAACTAAATGAATCAGTCAGCGAACTTTCCGGTGGGTTGTTGTTTGACTCGTATCGCGACCAATGGGTCGCCAGTTGGTCATCGCCTCCTGCTGCACCCAAGTCAGCATTTGAACCGCCAAAAAGTTTTGAAAACCAAACTATCCGACAGGTGTTGCAACTGAGTTTGGGTGGGCAACGGGTACGCATCCGCGTATCCAACGCATTTGGCACCCAGCCGTTGCAAATCGGCGCTGCGCACATTGCAGTGCAAGCCAATGAAGCTTCTATTGTTCCAGGAACTGATCGCACCTTACGGTTTAGTGGTTTGCCATCCATTTCCATTCCCGCCGGTGCTGTAGCGCTCAGTGATCCTATTGAATTTAATACCGCGGCGCAGGCCAAACTTTCTGTAAGCCTTTACGTTCCCGCCAATACCGGGCCTGCAACGTATGTGGAAGGTGTTAATAAAGTCACTTATATTTCTGGCCCTGGCGATTTTTCTGGTGCTACATCTATGCCGGTACTTGAAACAGCGACTTCGCGTTATTTTCTCTCTATTGTTGAAGTGCAAACGCGGAAAAATAGTGGTGTTGTTGTAGCAATTGGTGATTCGTTAACAAAAGGCGCAAGCCCAACCAATTGGCCAGCGTTTTTATTTGGCCGCCTCAATTCCAATTACGGAACCCAGCGACTTGCGGTTATTAACCAGGGCATAGGTTGTGGCCGTACACTACGCGATTTTTGTGGGCCCAGTGCTGCTGCTCGTTTTGATCGCGATGTATTGGCTGTTACCGGAGCGACTCATGTCATTATCGCTTTGGGTTTGGTTGATATTATTTTGCCAACCGTTTCTGGCAATCTTGCCGAAGTGGTGACGGCAGGTGAGGTGATTACCGGATTAAAACAATTAATTGAACGCGCGCGCGCACAAGGGTTAAAAGTGTACGGTGCAACTATTGCCCCCATGGGCGGTAGCCCGATTCCGGGTGTTTATACCGAGGAAAATGAAGCAACCCGCAAAGCCATTAATCGTTGGATTCGCACCAGTGGTGCCTACGACGGTGTTATCGATTTTGACGCCGCCGTGCGCGACCCCAGTGACCCCAAACGCTTTTGGCCAATTTACACTGATGATGGAATCCATCCCAATGATGCGGGCAACGAGCTGATGGCGAAAGCGATTGACCTGTCGCTCTTTGACTAGGGTTTGGTTTTACTTGTGCAGTGAAGGCGATCTATTGGTCGCTTTCACTGCATTTAAAATTAATTTTTTTCAGCTTGTTATCGTCCTTCCTATGCCGGATGTGCAAATTTGAAAAACGAATTAAAAAACTTCATAGGTTTACTCGTTCAACTGTTTTGTGTGTCCATGTGCCAAGTGGAATTTTAAAATATTGGTGTAATGCAATGTAATTGACCAGGCTTGAGTCAGTAATGAAAAATAATATCAGAGGTTTACGTTTTTATTGTATTGGATAAATCTAAATAATTTTTATCAAGTTAAAAAACATTAAATATCATTTATGTTTCACCTAAGGCAAAGCCAGATTGATTTGAGAAAAATATAATTATCAATCTGTTTATAGTTCATCTAACTTGATGTCTCTATAATTTATTTAAAAACTTATCCAATGAGTCACGAATAAAGAATAATGTTTTTTAACGTTAATCGGAAAAGAAAACTTAACAATTTTATTTTTTGATCGATTTTTTTGGATTTCTATAATGTTGGACGGATAAAGTGAACCGACCGACGGAGCGTACAAACAGCAAAGGAGAAGAAAATAATGTCTGAGTCTAATGAACCACAGAAATCTTCAGTGAAGCCCTACCCGGAGTGGAAGGAGGGGCTACCCAGTGGGCCACAGTTCGGTATTTTGTCGAAACTCAATGGTACCTGGGTTAATTGGAAGGATGGCCCGACCGGGCTGCACACTACACCCATGCCATCGCCTGGCACATCCGCTGAAACTGTCTTTGGCGTCTTCCACTTCAAGTCTCAGGAGTACAGGGAGCAGCTCACGTTCACCCAGATCAATGCGCCAGTCCGCAACCGTGCTGGATCGAATGAACAGTTCAATGGTGCCGTCAAGTACGAAACTGCAATCATCGACAACGAAAATGCCCTCCAGCACTTCGAGAATGGAATGTATCTGTGGTTGGGCGATAACCAGATGCCTTGGGATCCGGAGAGCCCTTACCAAAACCCGCCCAACCTGTTCAATCACCCATCGGATGTGGAATCAGTGAAGGAGGATGGTGCTGAGCCTGTCTTGGGCCCGGGGCAACTCGGCCCCCAGTTTGTGCCGCCTTATTCGATCTCGCGTTCTGGCGTGATTCCCCACGGCACGACCATCCATTTGACCGGCAACGTAACAGCATCCAATGTCGAAGGGCAGGCGCCAGTTATCGCCGAACTCTGGGAAGGCCAGTATCTGGCTGTGTCACCAACCATGGGCATTAACCCCAAAGCAGACCTCATCCCGGGGTCGCGCGACAAGCCGGATTGGACCAAGCTTCCTCGCGAAGACCAGGCAAATGGCGGCGTCAATAGTGGGCGAGCCTACTTCCAGAAAATTTTCAACTATGACCAATTCGGTGCCAAATTCCCCTACACGGTTCAGCCGAACCTGAAATTGATTGATGCCAACCAGGGGCTGCGCTTCAACAAGTACGACATGATCGAGCTGGACTCACGCCACGAGACGGGTGTTCAAGGCGCCACAGTTAACAACGTGGCGATTGAGCGCTACTGCCGGGTTGCTCGGATGCGTTTTCGCATGTGGTTGGAGGAGATCTTCGACGAAGAGAGTGGAAAGCTCATCGACCAACTGCAGTATGAGCAGATTGTGGACTTCGAGTTCATGTTTGGTTCGGATGGTGGGACGACGCTGTGGCCCCACATCCAGGTCAACACGCTGCGGCGTGAGAAGGATATTCCTCCATCAAAGCGCCTGCCGAGGATCCAACTGCCGACGGAAACTGCTGAAGAGGCAGTTGGGGGCCCCGAGTCTGTCGTTTATCCAATGAAGCACACCCGAGCTTAACCCCGGCAGTGATGGGCACAATAAATCGCACAATAAGGAGAGCCCCATGGTAATAAACACAAGCGGTCCGGCGATAGCCCGGACTGATCACTATGATGCCATCATCATTGGTGGTGGAGCGATAGGGCAGGCGGCCGCCTATGCCATGAGCCGACGCGGCGCGCGCTCACTTTTGCTTGAGCAGTTCACCTTTGGCAACCAACTGGGCAGCTCGGCTGGCGTCTCGCGCCAGTTTCGCTTGCCTTATCCGCAGCAATACATGGTAAAGCTAGTCAAGCAGTCCATTCCGTTCTGGGATGAGTTGCAATCGCTCACGCCCGTGCCTCTGATGGACAAGGTGGGTACGCTGTGGTTTGGCGATCCGTCGGTGCATTCGACGGAGGGCAACATTGGAGAGGCGGAGAAAGCGCTGAAGGCCGAGGGCGTACCATATACCACGCTTGACGCGAAGGCCCTGGAGAGCGAATACCACTTCCGTAATCTACCTTCCACTTATACCGGCCTGTTTCAAAAGGACGGAGCCAGCATAAACCTCAAGGCCAGCATTCGCACGCTGCTCGATTGGAACCGTGACTCGCCCCTGGTGACGATGTATGACGAGGCGCCGGCGACGGCAATCGAGTGGCGGGATGGAGCATTCCACGTACGTACGCCGTTGGGCACATTTGCGGGAAAGAAG
>CAZIWB010000029.1:27639-68123 GCA_964542655.1 uncultured Cellvibrionaceae bacterium | reverse complement strand
AGAGCGGTACCCCTTCCAAGAGCTGCCTCGTGTTCTCTGGCGGTGGGTGCCAGCCTCAGTATTGGTTCCCTACGGGCACCAGTTTCCCCGCGCAATCCGCACCACTGCAAAGCCATTACAGCAAAATGGTGATGTTGAAAAACGCAACCCTTGCTCCTGGCGCAGGCCATGGCGGGATGTTTGCAAAATTCGACAACGCCAGTTGGGGCAGGGATAGTTTTGAAGTGAACATGGGGCGCACCATTGGTGCCAACTACCCGGTTAAATACCTCAATGTTGCAAACATTCCTATTTCAAACCTGACCCGCGAAGGCCCGGCTGAAATTCCATCCATTTCCAGCCCAAAGGCGGCACTGGATATCTTATTCAGCGGTGGCAGCGCGCCCGCTACCGGTACTGCTCCGCGAAAATCCATAGTTGACCTGCATTATCCGGCTATCAACAGTTTGAAAAACAAACTCGGCCAGCACGAAAAAATTAAACTGGATAGCCACTTCACTGCCATCCAGGAAATAGAAGCAGCTATAGGAACCGGTGGAAGCGGCAGCACCAGCGGCTCCTGCCCAAAACCATCAAATACCTCAGCAAGCGGTTTTGATGCTTTGGCAAAATTGCAGTCGGATATCATCGTACTCGCGCTGAATTGTAATTTGACTGCGTCAGTTTCAATCGCCTTTGGTGATGACACCCACAACCATATTTTCGATAAATTGGGCGGGCGCATGTCGCACCAGTCACACCATTTCAACCAAACCCAATACACGGAAGATATCGCCTACATGCAAGGCCTGACGAAATATTTGCTCGATGGTCTGAATACCGCCGGTTTGCTGAGCTCAACTATTTTTACGCAAGTATCCGATATGGGCGATGCCGACCAGCACAGCAATATCGATGTACCTATGTTGGTGGTGGGGGCAGGAATAACTGGCGGGCGCGTACTTGAGGTTGGCAAGGCATCCCAAGCCAGTTTGTACCAGACGCTTGGGTTAAAACTGCGGGCAGATCAAAGCCCCGGCGGAGCTGCGTATCGGGATTGGGGCGTGCCCACTATCGCAGGCCTGTAAAACCAAACCGGCAAACTGGTTTAAACGGAATTAACCGGCGCGATAAAAACCTGCTCGCTGAAGGATTAATTAGCGAGCAGGTTTTCTATTCATTACTGCACCAAATGTACTAACTCTCATGCTTACAAAAACACACTTAATTTCATGAGCGATTAAAACCCATGCAAGAATTTTATAACAAGGTATTGGCAAGCTTCCTGGGCCTGCTGCTAATGAGTTGCCTGGTTGGTTATTTTTGTATTGAAAATGCATTCCTTAAAATTTCATTACTACCCGAAAATAAAAGCGGTTTCCCCTGGTACGTCGACCGCGACACAGATGTCCCCGAAGGCGGCGCCTCCAGCTTGACGATCAATGATCAGCAATTCAGTTTGGACTTTACCATCAAGCTGTCCCACCAAGCGAAATACCCTCATGCAACTCTCGCCCTGGGTTTTGGCGAGAGCGCACAAAAAACCGAGCCAATCGATCTTTCACGCTACGATAAAATTTCATTTAGCACCAAATGCTCAACCGAAAATATACTCACCTTCTCACTGGTTACCTTCGACGAAACAATATCCAGGCCAAATGATTTTTTAAGTTATCGCACGCCCTCCACATTTTTTTCTTGTCATCCGCAATGGGAACTTGTCGAGCTTGATTTGACCCGGCTTGAAACACCCCAGTGGTGGTTTGATATGTTCAAGGTCGATCTATCCAACAAGGAATACAAACTGGATAAGGTCTCCAAAATTAATATCGGCAACAGTTTCCAGAGCCCATTTGATATCGACTCCAATATCAAGCTGACAGAAATCACATTAACCGGACAGAACTGGCTGTATTTGTATTTGTTCGGAATTTATCTGGTATTGGCAGGCTGCGGTTTTGCCTGGTGGTTTTTCAGGAAACATTCGCACGCACTCATTCACGAATTGAAAGATAAAATCCAGCGCGACCGCCCGCTGATTGCCTATCAACAATTATCAGTGGAGACGCACAGGGACAGGGATCGCACAGCGATATTGCATTTTATGGGCACCCAATATGCGAACCCCGAATTAAATCTGGATGCGGTAGCAACAGCCACGAGCATCAGCCGCAGCAAAATCAACGACATACTCAAATCTGAATTGGGTTTTACCTTCACCGGTTATCTTAACAAGTTGCGACTTACTGAAGCGGCCCGGCTTTTGTCGCGCAAGGATGACGCTAATATCGCGGAAATTGCCTATTCGGTGGGATATAAAAACGTGTCTTATTTCAATAAGGTTTTCAAGGAAGAATATAACTGCACGCCCAAAACCTTTAAAACCCTATCGAGCAAAACCGAAAATACGGAGGAATAGGGAACTGCTGAAAAATAGTTTTTTAGCCGTTCCCGCGCAAATGATTCAACCGGAATAAAAATAACTTCAACTTTTAGAAAATTGATACAGTTTTTTGCGCAAGCATTAACGTTTGGCTAAGGAATTCAAGAAACTGCCGATGCTTTAGCACCCCGCCGTACCACACCTCGGAGAATGTTATTGTCTTGGTGCGTGCGGGTTTTTTAAAAGCTAACCGCGAACCCAACCGATGTGCCTTCTACGTCCCTGCCAAATTGATAACGCAATACCAGGCGAGTGCGGGTGATGATAATGTCGTATTTGCTGGAGTCGAGCTCCAGGCCGATGCCGAGTGAATTGAGCGCATCAAAACCGAGTGCGCCGCGCATATCGCCCAGATATTCCGTATGGGCAGCTTCAAGCACATAGCGCAGGGGGCGATCCAGCAGCGTAAACCTTGTCGGCGCACGCCAGCGCGACCACAGGCTCATGATTTGCGCATCGGCGCTGCCCTGCACGGCAGTGGTTGTATCAGAGTAACTTTGCAATTGGATATTGGAGTAACGCAGCTCCACATCGATTTCGCTTTCTTCGCGGTAGCGCTCGTAATCGAGCATCAACGAACCGCCCAGCCCGTAGGCATCCAGCGCGCCATTATCCAGGAACTCAATCTCTTCCCCCTTGCTGTACTGGATTGCCGAACTGGCGACCTTTATATCGCTCGCCACACGGCCGAGCGAGAAATTGAAAATAGGCCGGAATTTCAAATCCTGGACGATGGGAAAATCCCAACCTATACCACCGGTCAATGAAAGGCTGTTCCATTTAGTGGGAATCTGCCGCTCGGTTTCGCCATCGCTGGCGACAAACGTCGGGTCGTAGCGGCTGTATCCCGCTGTACCTTCCAGGTAGATAGGGAACTCCTGGCTCATGGTGGCACCGCCACCCAGGGTAGTCATGGCGAGATCCGGGTTGTTCGTCGGGGCATTGCTCAGCGACAGCGAGCCTGTTGTCACGTCAGGGGTCAGCGCAAATGTCATTACCCCAAGGGCCGCATTCACACGCTCCTGCAGGCGCGCATCAATCAGCGTATCTGCCTGTGAAGAAAGCGGGCTACAGGCGATAGCCAGGGCGCTGCACATAAAAGTATGGGAGCGAATCCGGCCAAGCAGCAGCCGCAAACCCAACATTGCTTGCACATTAATCCACTGTTCTGTTGTTGTTATTTCGCAAGGACGCATTCAAACACCTTAGGCAAGCTGTTACCCAAAACTGTGCAGTCACCGGGACTGGGTTTAGTCATTTTTATCAGTGATATGGAGGCTGGATCATTACTGGCAACCACCAAACTTGGCATCTGATTAAACTATAGCATCAATTATTTTGGTGTAGAAAACTCCTCCTGGCTCAATCTGGAAAAACAAATGTGGCCAACATTTTTTCATTCTAGGGGAGAACTGCTACTTCGATATTACAGTTATTCACCGACACCGCTTTAATACTTACCGCACTATAACCTCACCTTCTTCCAATACCAAATTGCCGTTGTCACTGGCGTCAAAAACGACAGCCCAGTGGTATTTCTTTCCAGCTTACGGCCATGAATGGTGCACAAGCCAATTCACTTTATTGAGGCGCATAGATCAACAAAATTAATGAGTATCTATTTGTGAATGAAATTGAAATGCATGGAGACGCAGGTTCAATCCTGCTATTGAACACCATCGCACCGCCGCTTTAGAGCCAAATGATCAATTAATTTATGGAGCGGGATTAACGCAACAAAAAAATATTATTTCGATTTATATTTTTCATTGCTGGTTGTTTTTTTATTAGCGATTTTTTAAGCGGAAGAAATTGATTGCATGCAAGCTTGCTGTGCACCGGAACGGATGGGAGATTTATTTTCCCCCTTGTTTTAAAGCAGTTTTTTAATAATTACCGAGTATTACGAGCTTATGTGGATATCGCAAAACCCGCTAAAAAAATGCAAAAGCCCGAAAACAAAATCAGTGTAGCCAATGAATCAAAGCGGCATGGAAAAATTTAAAAAAATATCATTTTTTTGTGGCGCATCATAAATATCAAATGAACATATGGTTTTAGCGACAATATGCATATAGTTCAATTGACAACATCATGCTACAACGGTATACAAGTGCACTTCGAAATCGCCAGGCAGTTTTTAACAATAACAGCGAAGCAGTATGGCGTTCGATCAACGCCTGTTTGCAATAAACAGGATAAGCCTTCCCAACAGCCCTCCTCCTCTATTGGTGGTATTGGTTGAGAGGCCACATTCGGAGATCAATAATGAAACTAACGACACTCGGCAAAGGTGCCCTTACGGCACTTACTTGCGCCGCGGCCCTCTATGGGACTGCGGTCAACGCTCAAACCCTGACATCAAATTCAACCGGTACCAATAACGGTTTTTATTACACCTTTTGGAAAGATTCTGGCGATGCATCCATGGGATTGCAGGCTGCTGGCCGCTACACGTCCCAGTGGACGAACAGCACCAATAACTGGGTGGGTGGTAAAGGATGGAACCCGGGTAATAGCACCCGCACCATCAGCTACTCAGGCAATTTTGGTGTGGATAGTAGCCAGAACTCCTATTTGGCATTGTATGGCTGGACCAGAAGCCCATTGATTGAATATTACGTAATTGAAAGCTACGGTTCCTACAACCCGGCGAGTTGTTCCGGTGGAACTGACTACGGCAGTTTCCAAAGTGATGGCGCAACCTATAACGTTCGCCGTTGCCAGCGCGTCAACCAGCCATCCATTGATGGTAACCAAACCTTTTACCAATATTTCAGTGTAAGGAATCCGAAAAAAGGTTTCGGCAACATCTCCGGCACCATCACTTTTGCCAACCATGCCAACTTCTGGGCGAGCAAAGGATTGAGCCTGGGTAGCCACAACTATCAAGTACTGGCAACCGAAGGCTACCAAAGCCGTGGCAGCTCAGACATCACTGTAAGTGAAGGCTCGGTCACCACCAGCAGCACGCCGCAAAGCTCTACCGGCACTGTCGCCAGCAGCTCGGTGCGCAGCTCTACCGCCAGTGGCGGCGGTGGTATCACTGTGCGCGCCCGTGGCGCGGCAGGTACTGAACACATCAATCTGCGCGTAGGCGGGGCAATTGTCGCGAACTGGACCCTGACTACCAGTCTGCAAAACTATGTTTATAGCGGCACGGCGTCAGGCGATATCCTGGTGCAGTTCGATAACGATGCCACCGGCCGCGATGTGGTGGTGGACTATATCCAAGTGAACGGTGAAACCCGCCAGGCTGAAGATATGGACCACAATACCGGTGTCTATGGCAACGGTTCCTGTGGCGGCGGTTCCAACTCTGAAACCATGCATTGCAATGGCGAAATCGGTTTTGGTTATACCTACGACTGCTTCAGCGGCAATTGTAATGGCGGTGGCGGCACCAGCAGCGTAGCCAGCAGCACCGGCGGTACCACCAGCAGTGCACCTAACAATAATTGCAGCGGCTATGTCGGTATCACCTTTGACGACGGCCCCACCTCCAACACCACTACCCTCATCAACCTGCTGAAGCAGAACAACCTCACCCCGGTGACCTGGTTCAACCAAGGCAATAATGTCGCCAGCAATACCTCCCTGATTGCGCTGGAGCGCGGTGTGGGCGAAGTGCAAAACCACAGCTTTACCCATTCCCATATGACCAGTTGGACCCTGGCGCAGGTATCTGATGAGTTGACCCGCACCAACCAAGCGCTGCAGAACGCCGGTGCACCCAAGCCCACCCTGTTCCGCCCACCCTATGGCGAAACTAACTCCACCATTAACCAAGCGGCGCAAGCGGCTGGCTTGCGGGTAATCACGTGGGATGTGGATTCACAGGATTGGAACGGCGCCAGCGCCTCGGCGATTGTGAATGCGGTGAACCAGCTGCAAAACGGCCAGGTGATCCTGATGCATGACGGTAGCTACACCAACACCAACGCCGCTATCGCCCAGATCGCTTCTACCCTGCGCAACAAAGGCCTGTGCCCGGGCCGCATCGACCCTAGCACTGGCCGCGCTGTGGCTCCCAACAGCAGCAACACCAGCAGTGTGGGCGGCACCAGCAGCACCCCAGCCAGCAGCAGAAGTAGCAGCAGTACCGGCAACACTGGTAGCAACTGCCAATGTAACTGGTGGGGCACCCTCTACCCCACCTGCACCAACACCGCGAGTGGTTGGGGCTGGGAAAACAACCGCAGTTGTATCACCACCAGCACCTGTAACAGCCAGGGTACCGGCGGTGGCGGTTTAGTGTGTAACTAAACCGAATCCTGAAAGCCGGTGTGAAATTGCGCTGGCTGGATTGAAAAAGGGGTGGGCGGATTATCCGTCCACCCCTTTTTTGTTGGCGATCAGGCTGGTTTATTTGGATGGAAAGCCATGCTGTTTATTTATGGATACGTCGTCACTCTCGCGTATGCGGGAGTCCAACTGGTGCGATAAAAACCGTGGCTTATGGATCCCCGCGTTCGCGAGGATGACAACGAGCAAAGTCTCTCCCATGTATCAATTCCACACACTCACCGTGTTATAACAACACATCACATGGTTTATTTGACTATATGCTTATAGTTTAATTGACAATAAATAAATCAAAATGTATACAAGTAGACATTGGGCGACACGCCGTTCTTAAACAATAACAGCAAAGCTGTATGGCGCCCGATAAACCCCTGTCTGCAACGGGCAGGATCAACCTTCAAACAGTCCTCATCCTCTATGGGTGGTATTGGTTGAGAGGCTACATTCGAGAGACCTAATAATGAAATTAACCACAGCTGGCAAAAAAATCTTCACCGCATTTATCGGCGCTGCTGCTCTATGTGCAACTGCTGTAAGCGCACAGACCTTAACGTCGAATTCAACTGGTACCAATAACGGGTTTTATTACACTTTCTGGAAAGACTCAGGCAACGCTTCAATGAGTTTGCAGTCGGGTGGCCGTTACACTTCACAATGGGATAGCGGTACTAACAACTGGGTAGGCGGTAAAGGCTGGAATCCTGGTTCAAGTTCACGTGTGCTCAACTATTCAGGTAACTACGGTGTCAGCAGCTCCCAAAACTCCTATCTGGCCTTTTATGGTTGGACCAGAAGCCCGCTGATCGAGTACTACATCATTGAAAGCTACGGCTCATACAATCCGGCGTCTTGCTCCGGTGGTACTGACTACGGCAGCTTCACCAGCGATGGCGCCACCTATAACGTGCGTCGCTGCCAACGTGTACAGCAACCATCAATAGATGGCACCCAGACCTTCTACCAATACTTCAGTGTGCGTAATCCTAAAAAAGGCTTCGGCGCCATTTCCGGCACCATCACCTTCGCCAACCATGTGAACTTCTGGGCAAGCAAGGGTTTGAACCTGGGTAACCATGACTATCAAGTTATGGCGACTGAAGGCTACCAAAGCACCGGTAGTTCAGACATTACTGTGAGCGCCGGTAGCGGTGGCGGTACCAGTTCAACCGGTGGCAGTTCAAGCTCGGCGGCATCGGGCAGCAAAACTATCGTTGTGCGCGCTAGAGGTGCTGCTGGTGGTGAGAGCATCACTCTCAAAGTGAATGGCACAGCAGTACAAACCTGGACCTTGACTACCACTATGACCAACTACACCGCGACTACCAGTTTGTCTGGTGGCTCCCTGGTTGAGTACACCAATGACTCAGGTAGTCGCGATGTGCAAGTGGATTACATCAGCGTCAACGGCAGTGTTCGCCAATCGGAAGCGCAAAGCTACAACACTGGTGTTTACCAGAATGGTGCCTGTGGTGGCGGTAGTGGTATGAGCGAGTGGTTGCACTGCAACGGCGCTATTGGTTACGGTAACCTTTAAGCCGGTTTACCTTTTTAAAACCTGCAACAAAAAAGGGGGCGGCTAGCCTGCCCCTTTTTTTAATTGGTTTAATCGCTATCACAATAAGGGCAAAAAAACGCGAGGTATCAAGATGAGTACCAGCATCAAACACTCCCTGTTGGCCGCCTTCATCGGCGCGGCGCTGACTTATGCCACGCTCAACTTAACCGCCGATGACTCAGCTCAACGCGAACAAGTCGCCGCACTGGAAAGCCGGATTTTGGATCTGGAACTGCTGTTGAGCCAAAAGCAGGAGGAACTAAAAGATGCGCGTTTCCTTGCAACCGGTGCATTTGATGCATTCGGGCAAGAAGCCGGTACATCCCAAAGTGCAACCAGCCTTTCCGCAGCGATAAAAAAAACCTCGCCCGAACCTTCCGGCAATGAATTGGTAGCCAACGCGTCAGCACCGGATAGCGAGCAAGTATTGAGGGATTTGGTCACCCAATCCGACCGAGATCCGCGCTCTTTTAACGAAAAAGTGAATGATTTGTTAGCGACCAATGCCAGTAAAGAGAACATCGCCATTGCCAGCAAAAGCGTGGTTGATCTGGCGGACAACAGTGAAATATTGCCCGATTATGCGCTGGAATCGCTCTACCAGAACCAATCCAATCCAGACCTGAAGCGGGTTATCGCCCAGGTAATGTCAACCCGTGGCGACAATAGCTTGCTGGAAAAGCAAATTACCAAAACCCAGGCAAGCTTGGGTAACGCTAACCCCGCCGTGCGCCAACAAGCCCTGGTTGAACTGGCCAAAACCCATTACGCCAGTGCCGCCAACGCGATTGTGCCGCTGCTGCAAGACGATAATACGGAAGTCAAACTGGATGCCCTGTTGGCACTGCGTGCAACCGGTAACCAAAGCCATGTCCGCCAAGTGGAAGCACTGGTGAACCACCCCGACCCGGCAGTGAGCTGGCTGGCAAAGGATGTGATCAACAACCTGCAAAACCTGAGTGAAAAGGCGCGTACCCAGCTTGCAAGCGCAGATATTGTCGCCGAACTGCCGGTTATCGCTGCGCCATAGCCGTATTCAGAACGCTAATGAAAACAAGATTTTATCCATAAAAAATGGTCACATAAACCATCATTAGTTCCTATGATTTGCCGACTCCTGTGGAATAAAAATCGAATCAACCAAGAGGGAAATGTCACTAAAACCAGACGCACCTCATGATTTATTGTAAATAGGACAATAAGCATATAGTTAAAAAGACAATATTTTTATAGTTTATTTGACAGCAAGTCGCCAGCACAATAAACAGGCAGGCATCGATGCCGCCAAGCCGTTTTTTGCAGCTTTTTTAACAATAACAGCAACGCAGTATGGCGCTCGATAAACGCCTGTTCGCAATGAGCAGGAAAGTCCCAACAGCCCTCCCCTCTATGGTGGTATTGGTTGGGTGGGCAAAATCCTGGAGCCTAATAATGAAACTATTTATCCACAGCAAGCACCTGCTTTCATCCCTTATCTGCGCGGCGGCATTCTGTGCATCGGCCGTTAGCGCGCAAACCCTGACATCAAACTCAACCGGCACCAACAACGGGTTTTACTACTCCTTCTGGAAGGATTCCGGTGACGCCTCCATGACCTTACAGTCCGCTGGCCGCTATACATCCCAATGGAACAGCGGTACCAATAACTGGGTGGGTGGTAAAGGCTGGAATCCGGGCAGTAGTTCGAGAGTGGTCAGCTACTCAGGAAATTACGGCGTCAGTGGCTCGCAAAACTCCTATTTGGCATTGTATGGTTGGACCACAAACCCATTGATCGAGTACTACGTGGTCGAGAGCTATGGCTCATACAATCCGGCCACTTGCTCCAACGGTACTGATTACGGCAGCTTCACCAGTGATGGTGCCACCTACAATGTGCGCCGCTGCCTGCGGAATAACCAACCGTCCATCAATGGCCCCGCAACCTTCTACCAATATTTCAGCGTGAGGAATCCCAAAAAAGGCTTCGGTAATATTTCGGGCACCATCACCTTTGCCAACCACGCCAATTTCTGGGCGAGCAAGGGTTTGAACCTGGGCACCCACAATTACCAGATAATGGCGACCGAAGGCTACCAAAGCACCGGTAACTCCGATATCACTGTAGTCGGTGGCAGCAATCCCAGCTCAACCCCGAGTAGTAGCAGCTCCAGCTCAGTGCCGTCGGGCGGCAGTAAAACCATAGTCGTGCGCGCTCGAGGGACTTCCGGCCAGGAGAGTATCAGGCTGAAAGTGAACAATACCGTCGTGCAAACCTGGACGCTCTCGACCAGCTTGAACAATTACACGGCGACAACCAACCTGTCGGGTGGCAGTCTGGTGGAATTCACCAACGATGCCTCGGGCCGCGATGTACAAGTGGATTACATCAGTGTGAATGGCAGCGTGCGCCAATCGGAAGCGCAAACCTATAACACCGGGGTGTACCAAAACGGGGCTTGTGGTGGTGGTAACGGCGGTAGTGAATGGCTGCATTGCAATGGCGCCATAGGTTACGGCAACCTTTAATCATTGCACTTGATCGATGAATCCGGAGGGGCAGGTTCCCTGCCCCTTTTTACAATCCTCTTTTTACAATAAAAACGACCTAGTGATTCAGCATGAGTATCGCAAAAAAATACCTGTTCCTGACCCTGTTTATTGGCCTGGCTACCATTCTGGGGTTGAGTAGCCTGTTGTGGGCCTCCCACCGCCAGATACAGGGGCTGGAAAAAAAGCTCCAACAATGGGAAACCCAGGCGGCGCAAGAGCGCGAAACCCAAGCCAAGGCGATGCAAATGGCTGGACCGGGCGCGGCCAGTTCACCCACAGATCGACTGGTAAAAGACCTCAGTACCCGGTTCGTGGGTGATGCCCGCTCCATCGCCGAAAAACTGCGCGATTTCCTCGCTGAAAACGCAGGTCAGCAGCAAGTTGCCATCGCCTGCAAAGTGGTGGCCGATATGGCAGACAACCGCGATACCCTGGGTGATAAGGAGCTGGTTTGGCTTTACCAACAACATCCCGACCCGACCTTGCAGCGGGTACTGGGCCAAGTGCTATCCCTACGCGGCGATAACAGCCTGATGGATAATCAGGTTCATGAAACCCAATCAGGACTGAAGAGCAACCAGCCCGGTGAGCGCCAGAGAGCCTTAATCGAACTGGGGAAAACTCGTTATGCAGGGGCGGCCAATGCGATTGCACCGCTGGTACAGGATAGTGATTTGAATGTAAAACTGGATGCCCTACTGGCGTTGCGCGACACAGGCAATGAAAGCCATATCCATTATGTGAAAAATCTGGTTAACCATACCGATCCCTCGGTGAGCTGGCTGGCCAATGACGTGATTAACAACCTGCAAAACCTGAGTAGCAAGGCGCGCACCCGGCTGAATAGCGCCGATATTGCTGCCGGGTTGCCACCATTGGCGACACCCGGAGGCTAATAACGGCAGTTATCAGAAGCTGTAGGCCAGATAAACGATTCCAAATGTCATCAGGTCATCACGCCCTGCTGTTTTCTCAACGATCTCATTGGGATCCGCAACGGCCAATACAACACTGAGTGAGAAGTTGTCGTTGATTGACCAATCGGTGTACCAATCGATTTCATTGGCCACTTTGTCCGAAGTGCTATTGGGACCGACTGCAACCGGAACGTCGGTCAGGAAGTTGTAGTAGATAAGCCCGGTGGAAATGGATTCGCTCGGTGAGGTGTGAATGCGGATTTGATGCGAAATCAAATTCGAGTTGGAGAGGAAAAATCCACCCCCAATCTCACCCTGCCACCATGAACCCCAGTCGTAGGCGCCGGTCAAGAGTCCATCAAAACCTTCATTAATTTCGGTCTCGGGATCGTCACCTTCAAAGTAGGCATAACGGTAGGACAACTTGGGCGTCCAGGAGGACTCGAACTGGTAGGCGACCAATGCGTTCCAGGCGGTGGAGTCGAGTATTTCATCGTTCTCTTCCTGGGCGTACTCCAACTCAAACGACAGCGCTTTCAAACTCGCAAAGGGGGCAGTGAACGCACGGAAGTTGTACACGTCCATGCCATCGCGCTCAGGAGCATCATCCGGGTCTGCCGACAAGCTCATGTAGGTGGCGCCAAGTGTGGTGTCTTCACCAATCGCATATTCGTAGTTAATACCGGCAATCTCGGTATTGCTATCGCTTTCAGGCAGTTCGTCTTTATCCAGGTAAAAGGCTTCAAAAGTGTTGTTGCCCGGCTTGAAGCGGCCGATTGCGGCGAACTCAAACGCCTTGCGCGCGTTGGTCCAATAACCGCCGTTACTACCGCCTTCCGAGGAGCCGTCATATAACAACATCCCGTGACCTAATTGGTACTGGGAGCGGCCGACAGTAAGGTCAAGCACATTCTCATCGCTGCCGATGGTGTTACCGGAACGCCAGCCCAAATAGGCATCCTCTTCTTTAAATGACCCCGCATCGCCGCCCACCAAGTCAGGTGCGGAGCCATAGGTGCGCTCACCGACAACGCTGAACTTACCGTAGATTTGGGCGGAGCTATCCATTGTGTACTCGCCACCAATGGTGGGTTTTGCCACACCTTCGGTCCAGTTGGCCGTTAGGTCGCCGGAAGGTTCACCCGGTCTTGGGTTGGTGTACAGCGAGTTACCAAAACCAAATGCGCCAACCGAAGCGTCAAAATTAAACGTCCAATCAACTCCCGATGGAAAGCCCGGTGGAGTCCAGGAAGTATCTTCTTCGGCGTAAGCAGCGGATGCTGCGAACGCAATCGTGATGGCCAAAAGGGATTTTTTTTGACTGGCGCGCAGCCTGCAAAAAAGTGGGGTCGTCTGCATCTAGTTACTCCTTACACGACTGACTTGAATTAGCGCGCGGCTATTTCAGCCGCTTGAATTTGCAGTAGGAGTTTGGCTAGCACGGCCAGCCAAACTCTGGTTGTGGTTTATTTTTTCGACTTGGCAGGCTTTTCCTTCTTCAAACACTGCAAGTAGTAGACGCCATCGCGAACTTCGACACCGTGGGTGTCGTGGCCAAATCCGGGGAAGCGTTTATCCCAGGCATGGAGTGCGCGCAGGTAGCCCAGGTATGGGCCATCGTCCGGGCCAGTTGATTCACCGGGCATCAGCATAGGAATCCCCGGTGGATAAGGCACTACGCTGGTGGCGAGCACACGATCCGCCAGCTTATCGAGCGGCACATGTTCGATCTCGTCGCGCACCAGATATTGGTAGGCAGCATTAGGGGTCAGTACCGGTATCGGCAAGGTTGAAAATGCCTCGGCCAGCCAATGGGTTTGCTTGGAATCACGTAGCTGCGCAAACATCTGGTCGGCAATATCGCGTAAGCCGAGCTTGCCGTAAGTGTCCGGATAATCCGCGACCAACCCCGGCAACACTTGCTCCAGCGGGGTGTTTTTGTCGTAGTCGCGCTTGAAATCCAGCAGCGCATTGAGCAAGGTTCCCCACTTACCTTTGGTGATGCCGATGGAGAACAGGACCAGGATAGAGAAGTCGGTGGTTTTCTCTACCTCGACTCCACGATAGTGCAGATAGCCGGTCACCAGGGTGGCCGGGATACCGTTCTTCTCCAGGCCGCCTTTGTCCGCAACACCGGGGGTCAGGATGGATACCTTGATCGGGTCGAGCATGCAATAGTCGTCTTCCAGATCGGTAAAACCATGCCAGTTCTCGCCCGGGTGCAGTACCCAGCATTGGGCATCGGTGGCCAGTTGTTCAGGCGATGCCTCTTCAAAACGTACTTTCTTACCGCCCTTGGTTTTCACCGTCTCCGCGTTCCAGGTTTTAAAGAACCACTCTTTCTTCTCAGCGAATTCGCGGTGGACGCGACCGAGAGTCTGGCGGAATGACACTGCCTCCTGAATCGACTCAGTGGTGAGCGTCACGCCGCCGGGGCCGTCCATCATCGCTGCGGTAATATCGTTGGAAACGATAATGGGATAGAGCGGCGAGGTGGACGCATGCAACATGTAGGATTCGTTAAAACGCGAGTGCGGAATAGGGCTACGACCATCGCGGATGTGCAGCAACGAGGCCTGCGACAGCGCCGCCAGCAACTTGTGGGTCGAGTGAGTGGCGAAGATGGTCGGCCCTTTAGGGTCCCTTGGCTCATCGCGCATCGCATGGCGACCGCGGTAAATCGGGTTGAAGCGCGCGTAGGCATACCAGGCTTCATCGAAGTGGATGCGGTCTACACTCGGGTCGAGCAGCTCCTCCACGCGGCGGGCGTTGTAGCAGAGGCCATCGTAGGTGGAGTTGGTCACGATCGAATGCACCGCGCGCGACTCTATGTCTTTGGTCACCAGCGGGTTGGCTTTGGTCGCCGCCTTGATCGCATCCTTGGTGAGACGTGCGGGCGGGATGGGGCCAATAATGCCGTAGCGGTTGCGCAGCGGTACCAGATAGGTCGGAATAGCACCGGTCATCACCAGGCTGTGCTCAATGGATTTATGGCAATTGCGGTCGCAGAGTGCGACCTGGTCGCGCGCAACGGCCGCCATGAAAATCACGCGGTTGGACATGGAAGTACCGTTGGTCACGCTGTAGCTGCGGTCTGCGCCGAACACCCGCGCAGCATAGCGCTCATGCTCTCCCATTGGCCCACTGTGGTCGAGCAACGAACCCAGGCTGCCGACGCTGATCGAGAGATCGGTACGCAGCATGTTTTCACCGTAGAAATCAAAGAAGATCCGCCCAATGGGCGATTTCATGAAGGCCAACCCGCCCTGGTGACCCGGGGTGTGCCAGGAATATTCCGCATCGCGGTTAAATTTCCACATAGCCGCCGCCAGGGGCGGTAGCAGTATATCCAGATAGCGACGAATCGCGGCGGCGACACGCCCGCCAACAAACACGGCGGTGTCCTCCAGCGTCCAGATGAACTCATCCACCAGCTCCATGATATCCACCGGGATAGTGGCCGCGGCATCGCGCTCGGCCATCAGGAAGATCGGGATTTTGTCGTTGCGCTGGCGGATAAATTCAATAAAGGCGCGGGCGTTGGAATGGTCTTTGTCGCCTTGTAGGGTCCAATCGATCAAGATCACGTGGATGGCGGCATCCGAGGTGACCACCGACATACCATCGTCTACCGAGACGGACTCGATAACCTCAATCGCGCGGCCTTTCAACTCCTCGACCAGTGCGCGGGCGGCGCGGCCTTCGGCGGTTGCATCGCGCAATTCATCATCAACTATTAACGCGCGGGCACTCATTCGCTTGATACTACGTTCAATCATCTTGCTTACTCCCTCATTCAATTAATAACACACCCCGTCATTAATGACGGGGCGGCTATAAGGCGTTATGGCTGGGTCATTTAGGCTGGATCAGGTTCCAGTCGTAAAAGAAGCGTGTTTTGGCATCGTACTCACCAAACCATTTGACGAACTCATCGCCAAAACCAGGAGCGGCGTAAGTTTCGCTGAGGGTGCGGTCAACCAGCAGACGGAAATCCTCATCGCCACGTGCTAACGCGAACTCATAGCGTTCAAAGGTCAGGAAGCGGTCCAGTACGATGAGTTTCTTGCCAGCCTCGACGTCCATAGCACCCAGAACCAGCGAGCGGTCGCCAAAGAAGACGTCGATTTTCCCGTCCAATAGCTTCTTAACCCCCTCTTGATAGCTAGCAACAGGTACGGCTTTGGAATCGATCTTGAATGTGTTGATTTTGCCCGTCAGCCAGCTTTCGCTTGTGGTGCCCGCCACGACCCCAAAAGACTTCTTGCCGAGGATCTTCACTGCTGGTGATCCACGCCACAGGGTGCGTGAAGCCGGCGTTTCACTCAGGGCATCGCGCAGGGACCTGGCAGCATCTTCACGCATGACTGCACGTATACCGCCGGGAAAAACTGGAATCGAGAACGACACATCGGCACGGCGCTCAAGGGTCTGGTTGATCGGGGTACACAGCAAATCGACGCTACCGGCCTGGATCTGGCTCAGGTAATCGGCCTTGGTAACCGGCACCCAATTGACCTTGAGTTCTGCTACTTCCAAAGTAGTTTTGGCTCGATCCGCGATCTGCTGGCATAGGTCGATGCCGAAACCCTCAGGTTTGCCGCCAGTGGCGCTGGAGGTAAACGGGCGGGCATCAGCAAAATAGCCAAAGTTGATCTGGCCCGTTTCCTTAATGCGGTCGATGGTGGCCGCCGAAGCTGGCAGCACAGTACCCACAATGAGCGCAACAGCCAGGGTGGCACGAAAACCAGGTACCAGACTCTGGCAAACAGCTTTTACAGATTGTTTCATAAGCATAATTCTTCTCCTTTCAGGGTTTCGCTTGCCGCAATTAAACGTTGGTGCGTGTAGCCGCCGGAGCGGGTGACGCAAAGCGGGGGGAGATAAAGCCCCAAATAACATAGGCAAACGCGAGCACCAGGGTGCCACCGAGCACTGCATCTTTACCGGAGGCGTAGATTGCAAAAATGCTATAAGCCAGCGCGACAATCAGGATGAATACATTGCGCGTATAGACAGAAGCAGCCACGTTGGCCGTCTTCATCATGATAACGAGCGACGACAGTGCCACTATGTAGGGGATAACGTTGGTTACCACGGCGAGGTTGACCAATGCGCTAAATTGCTCGCTGAGCGAGGGCGAAATGGTGGACAGGGCTAGGCAGGTTTGTACAACCCCCAGTACCAGCATGCCGGTAATCGGCGCGCCCATCTTGTTAACCTTGGCAAAAAACGCCGGGAACATGCGCTCTTCCGCTGCTGATTTGCCGGTTTGTGCGATAGTGAACTGCCAGCCGAGCAGCGAGCCGAGGCACGCCAGAACTGCCAGCGCCATGATGATATTGCCGATAGTCGGGTTGAACATCTTGGCGTAAGCCAATGCAAACGGGCCAGTCGACTCCGCCAGCTCAGCATTGGGCACAATGCCCTGGATAACGGTAGTCGAAAGCACGTAGACCACAGCCGCACCCAAGGTACCGAACAGACACGCGAGGGGTACATTGCGCTTGGGATTCTCCACCGCCGACGAGTTTTGCGCCGCCGATTCCATTCCGAGGAATGCCCATAAGGTCAGTGCGACACTCGAACCCATACCTTCAGCGATACTCAGGCCCTGCGGGTTCCAGGCAGCAGCAAAGGTCTCTGTGCTGAACCAGAACCAACCAATGACTGATAAGCCGGCAACCGGGATAATCACCCCCCAGACAGTCACCGAGCCGATCTTACCCGTGATACTCGGCCCGCCGAAGTTCGCGAAAGTGGTCAGCCATAAGAGGCTAATTACACTGAGGCAAGTAGCAATCGGCGTTACCGACATCCCCGGGAAGAAGGCGGACAGATAACCGACTGCCGAGATGGCAATCGCCACGTTACCAATCGCCAGTGACAGGAAGTACAGCAGGAATACCTGAAAATAACCGGATTTGCCGTAAGCATCCTCGGCGTAGGCAGCCATACCGCCAGCACGCTGGTTAAAAATACCGGCTTGGGCAAAGCCGTAAGCGATCGCCATGGAACCAACTGCCGTCACAAGCCAGGACAATAGCGAGATTGCGCCAACCTGCGCCATGTTGGCGGGCAGCATGATGATGCCGGAGCCCATCATGTTCACCGCCACCATAAAGGTCAGCTGGGTTAAGTTCATCTTTTTCTGTTCTTGCATAACGTAATCTCCTTCTGTCGTGCGTTGTGGACTTACTCTTTAACTGCGTAGGTATAAAACTTGATGCGACCTTCAACTATCTCCTGGTAAACACCTTGTACTTCGTAGTTGAAACCGGGGAACCGATTGAAGGATTCTTCAAACGTGAGGAAGTAATTGAGCAGCGGGCGCGACCATTCCTCCCAGCGCTCTCCCTGAACCACCACGCCGATACCCGGCGGATAAATCAAGGCGAGGGTGGCGGAGACGCGGCCCATAATATTTTCCAGCGGGACGTAATCGACGTTGTTGGCAACCAGTGCCTCGTAGGCGTCTTTGGGTGACATAGCGAGTGTGGGGAAACTGGTGGCGCGGAAACATTGCTTCTGCAGTTCCTTCACATTCGCATCGCGGTAGAAGTGATGCATCTCATTGCAAATCTGGCGCAAGGTATAACCGGCGTAGCGCTCACGGTTTTGTGCATAGAGCGTGGGCAAGACTTCGGCCAACGGGGCATCGCGGTCCCAGAGGCTTTTGAATTTCACCAGCTTGGCAATCAGGGTATTGAGCTTGCTTTCATCCTCGGCGGGGGTCATCAGGAACAGGATGCTATTGAGGTCGCACTTTTCCGGAACTATGCGCTGCTCGCGCAGGTAGTTGGCCAGCACAGTGGCGGGCACACCAAAATCGAGGTATTCGCCGGTTTTGCGGTTGATGCCAGGGGTCAGCAACATCAGCTTGTTCGGGTCAACCATCGCATAACCTTCGGAGTAACCGGCGTAACCATGCCAGGAACTGTCGGGGTCAAATGTCCAGCATTGCTGCTCGTGTTTGAGCACCTCGGTGGGCAGGGATTCCCAGGCGACGCCGCTCGCATCCTTGGTTAACGGCGAATCCTTGATGGTCACCACGTCAGGCACGAAGGGATCAAAGAACCAGGCCTCCTCGGCTGTGGCGCCAGTGGCGGCATAGTGATGGCAGAACTCGCGCAGCTTCTTGCGGGTTTCAATGCCCAGTTCAATACAGCCATCCCACAGCATCTCGCCCGCCTTGCCCTCGTGGACTTTGGCGTTGACATCCAGCGACGCAAACAGCGGGTAAAACGGCGAAGTCGAAGCATGCATCATGAAGGCTTCGTTAAATCGCTTGTGCTCGATAAAACGGGCTTGGCCTTTGATGTGCTCATCGCGCTTATGGATTTGCGATGCCTGCGAAAACCCGGCGCCTTGCTTGTGTACTGACTGGGTGGAGAATAATCCGGCGGTTTCAGGAGGGAGATTTTCGAGCCGCATGGGGCTATGGTCTTTGAACAGTGGATGGAAAGCGTTGTAGCCGATCCAGGCTTCATCCCATAACACGTAATCGCACAGGTGGCCGATTTTTTCCATCACCTTGCGCACGTTGTAAACCGTACCGTCATAGGTGGCGAGCTGGATACAGGCGAGTCGGAAAGGCCGCTCTTTTTTGTAGAGTTCTTTATCGGTGACCAGTGGGTTGGTGCGGATCCGCTCGCGCAAATAATCTTCGTCCCAGGCATCCCAATCGACTGCACCGATCATGCCGAAGGGATTGCGCGCGGTGGGCAGGAAAATGGGCGTCGCCCCGGCTTGCACCAAAGCACCCTGATGTAGGGATTTATGGTTGTTACGATCAAATAGCACAAGATCGCCACGGCGCAGCACTGATTGGGCAACCACCTTGTTGGAGGTGGAAGTCCCGTTCAAGACAAAATAGGTTCGGTCAGCGCCAAACACCTGCGCCGCATGCTGTTGAGCATCGACGGCCGCGCCCACATGAATCAGCAAATCTCCCAGCGCGACATCCGCATTACAGAGGTCATTGCGAAAAATCTGCTCGCCGAAATGCTTGTAAAACAACTGCCCTGCCGGGGATTTGCGATAGAACTCACCGCCTTGATGACCGGGACAGGCAAAGGACACATTGGCTTCGGCGTCGTAAGCCATGATCCCGCCAAAGAAGGGCGGCAGCAGGCTCAGGCCATAGCTCACAATACTGGCAACAATCTGCTTGGCGTAAAAACCGGGGGTCTGCTGCCCAAGGTAGATGTAACCATCCACCTCACCCAGCGAACCCAGTACGGCCAAATCGGAAATCTTGTGCGAATCGGCCAGCACCCAGAGCGGCGTTTTAAAACCGATACGGCGGACTTCCTGCCCCAGCTTGCGCGCGGCTTCCAGGCGCTCACCATCAACCATGACGATGTAGGCCCCCACTGATGAGTCTTCCGGCACATCGCGCTCATAGTTGGTATTGACCTCAATCTCGTAACCCTGCGCAGCAATACGCTCCAGCAAGGCCTTCGCCTGTTCGTTACTGGCATCAACCAGCGCAACAACTTTAAGCAATTTCTGGAACTGAATTGGAATCCTGGGTGTAGTTGTCGGTGAATGTGACATGTTATTTCCGGCGGGTTATACCGCTGGCTCCTTCACGCAGTAGATGTGGTAACCACCCTCCCCTTCCTCAGCACCCTCGACCTCTTTGGCGAAACCGGGGAAACGATGGCCGTACTCTTGCAACGTCCGTAAATAGGTAATCCAGGGGCCATCATCAGCACCGACGCACTCACCCGGCATCACAATCGGGATACCCGGTGGATAAGGAATAACTCCCACTGCGACGGTGCGACCAGCGAGTTGGTCGAGTGGCACTTTCTCGGCATCGCCCGCCATCAAACGTTGGAAAGCGCGGCGTGGGGTCATCTTGGGCACCGGCAAGGTGGCATAGGCCTGTGCCTGCCAATGACCCTGTTTGCTCTTGCGCAAATGCGCCCAGATTTCATCGCCCAGGTCTTTCAACCCCAGACCGGCATAACGCTCGGGTGCGGTGGCAACTATGTTGGGCACCACTTCTGAAAGCGGCGCGTTGCGGTCGTAATCGGCTTTAAAGTCGAGCAGGACATTGAGCAAGGTGCCCCATTTGCCTTTGGTGACACCCATAGAGAAGAGGAACAGCACCATATGGTCGGTAGTGCGCGAAGGCACTATGCCGCGGCGGCCGAGGTAGGCTGTGACTATGTCTGCCGGAATCCCGCTGGCGGCAAGCTTGCCGTCGGTATTCATGCCCGGGCAGACAATGCCGAATTTGATCGGATCGAGCATACACCAGCCTTCAGGAATATCGCCAAATCCGTGCCAGCTCTCACCGGAACGCAGCACCCAACAATTCGGATCAGTGGTGAGCAACTCAATCGGCGCCTTATGGAAAGGAACGCGCTTGCCGGTTTTGGGATTGATGACTTCTTCGGCATTCCAGGGCGCAAAGAACCAGTCTTTTTTGGTAAGGAATTCCTGGTGTACACGTGCTACCGCCAAACGACAAGCAACGGCCTCATCAATCGTTTCCTGGGTCAGTGATTCCCCGGCCGGGCCATCCATCATCGCCGCCGCCACATCATTGGAGGCAATCAACGCATAGAGCGGCGAGGTACTTGCCTGGGTGCAATAGGCTTCATTGAAGCGCCCGTGATCAATCGCACCGCGGCCATCGCGGATATGGATAAATGAGGTTTGCGACAGCGCCGCCAGCAACTTATGGGTCGAGTGGGTGGCAAATACCGTTGGGCCATCTTTGGGGTGGGAGGATGGATCGTTACGCATGGCGTGGCGATCGCGATACAGCGGATTAAAGCGCGCGTAGCCATACCAGGCTTCGTCAAAATGGATACGGTCAACACTTTTGGCGAGCCGCGTTTGCGCTTCGTCCGCGTTGTAGCACATACCGTCATAAGTGCAGTTGGTCAGCACCGAGTACACGGCACGCTTGTGCCCGGTGGCCTTGGCCAGCGGGTTGTCGTTGATGCTTTTGGTAATGGCTTTGGGATCGAGCTGTTGCGGAGGGATGGGGCCAATAATGCCGTAACGGTTGCGGGTGGGCATCAGGAACACCGGGATGCCGCCAGTGTTAACCAGTCCTTGTTCGATGGACTTGTGGCAGTTGCGGTCACAGAGCGCCAATTCATTATCGCCCACACACGCCGACATAATGGCGCGGTTGGATGCCGAAGTGCCATTGAGTACCGAGTAAGTGCGGTGCGCTCCGAAGATGCGCGCAGCATTGCGTTCACTTTCACCGACAGGCCCGCTGTGGCCAAGCATTGAACCCAACGCACCGCGCTCGATGCCCATGTCGGTGCGGAATAAATTCTCGCCGTAAAAATCAAAAAATATGCGCCCTATGGGTGACTTCAAAAAAGCAACTCCGCCTTGATGACCAGGTGCCGCCCAGGAGTATTCGAGTTCGCGGTCATAGCGCGCCAGGGCAGCGACATAGGGAGGTAATAAATCGCGCAGGTAGCGCTCGATTGAAGTGACTACGCGGCCACTGATGAAAGAGGCAGTGTCCTCAAGAATCCACACATATTCATCGGCGAGGGTTGCGACTTCGACGCTGACAGTGCCGGCCAAATCGCGGCTGGCCATGAGGAAAATAGAAATTTTGGTATTGCGTTTGCGCACCGCGCGCAATAATTGGGTCGCCTGTTCGAGTTCGCGGTTATCGGCACTCGCCTGCGTCCAGTTGACCAAAATACAGTGGATCCCCGCATCTGATTCGACTGTCGCCAACCCGTCCTCATACGAATAGGCTTCAACGACTGTAACCGACCGGGCATCTAACTCTGCGATTAGCGCACGGACATTGCGCGTCGCCGTATTGGTCGGCCCTGCGAGTCCATGATCCACGATTAAAACCCGCCGGGTGAGCGGCCCATTATCTCTACGTTGCATCATTGCTCATCTCCATATCGGTATCGAAAGTTCAACCAAAAGTCGCCATAAACTATAGCCAAACAAATCGATATAGCGTCAAGTTTTTTTGTTGGAAACAGTATTAAGCACGAACGGAAAAAAGTGTTCTAAAACATTAGAGTGGCGCCAAAAAACACAATCATAATCAGCAGATATACCTTTACTTCCTTATAATAAAGCACCATCAAAACAGTATTTTTTTATTACAATAAAAACAAAAAAATATCAATTTTTGTCATACGACATAATCAAAAGTGAATAATTGAGAAAAAAATATAAAATACAAATATGAATATTGGCGACAATAAAACAGGCAGAAAACAGGTATAAAAATGATTATTTGACAAGGAAAATAGATGGGAATTTTTATTATTTAATAAAAATTAAACAATAAATTTTGTTTATTATTTTAGATATTTTTTTGTTTCAAAAATGTTTAGCGAAAAAAATAAGCGGAGGAAAAGGTCACAAAATGATGACTAATAACAGGATTGAATGAAAAGCATAAAACGAAATTAAAAAAATTATTTATATAAAAAAATAAACCATTAATTTATATTAAAAACATAAAAAACAAACCAACTATTACTATTTGGCCGATGCTGATTTAGACAAGAGGAAAAATGCGACACAAGAAAGGAGGATCAACAACACCATCAAGGAATGCAATGTTACGGAGCCTGTTTCTACCAACCAATTGTTTACCAGGTAGTGTTGGTAAATACGCATATCGCCGGGAACATTCCGAATTTCATCCGGAGAACAATTCCAGTCAGGCTGACATCCATCCAGGTCTGCAACAATAAGAACCTCAACAACATCCTTGTCGGAACCTCCTCCTTGAACCAGCATCACATCCCTGTGCAAGACTGCGTTTTGGATAGCATCCGGCACTACCTGATCCGCATCCATAGGAATCGCAGTAGCATTGGTGGCTATTGAAAAAGAAATTAGCGCGAGGGAAATGAGTGAGCACCTGTACATTCGCGTAACTCCTTTTTACACATTGCGTAAACGCCGGGTCTTAATCCTTTTACAAAGGTGACGAGGTCTAACTGTAACCGGGCGCCATCCAATTGGCGTCACACGGCAATACGGGCTTGAGGCAATTGGGTGTTGGCATAATGCCTATTGCGCATCCTTGCTACCTTAAACTCGTGTCACTGGGCATTGTCTTGTCCCTGGCTTGCGAAACTCCTCGTTCCGCTCGCGTATCCTTGCTGACGCCCCGCTACAGTGGGTAAGTTACGAGAATTGAATCGCTCAATCTGTGTATAAATACAAAAAACATTTGTGAAATATTCACATCTGACGCACAAAACTCCCTCAGCCTATCCTGCTCTTTCTACAATCAATTACAAAAATACAATTGTCCGATTGATTTACATTAATAAAAATCTTGCCGATACAAATAAATTAACAACAAATAGCAACAACCAATTGTCGGGTTTTCAAACTACCCAACACTATGGAAAAGTATGATGCAGCGATTAAGGTTAATACAGCTTAAGCGAAGGAATCGGAGAAAGTTGACTGCGATATTAAATTGCACATGCAGATACAAAAAATAAAGCCAGCGAGGTCGCTGGCTTTAAAAACAATCATAAACATCATATGACAATAATTTTCTCGGGTAAAAATTAGCTTCGAATAATATGTATACTTGGATCAGTAACTTTACCATTCACTCGAATACCATAGCGATATACAAGTTCTGTTTTTCTTTCTGTTGATTTTGTTTCCCGCTGATCTCGTTCAAAAATATCTGCTGGTATTTCAATAACAATAACCCCACCAGAAGATTCAATCTCTAATTCACCAATTGGAGACCTTTGATCCTTAAAAAGGATTTCAAATTTATCTGGACCAGCAAATATGATTTTTTGGCCTGGACGAACGGTTACCTTATCTACAGCGGTTTGCGGGTTTTTATCATCGTCTACAAAAAGACCAACTACTGCCGTGTTTGTACCCTGCAAAACATCTCCCGAACCTGAACTACAATCCCGGGTAACACACCCTTCCAATGCCAACAAAACAATAACGACAGATAAAATTTTTATGTGACGCATAGCAACCTCCTAGTGGATTAAAAAATCAAAACTATCTTAAAAATATCTCCTGGAACCGATTTTCTTTCAGCAATGCAAAATAAGGATCAGCAAGAATTAATTTTTCCGAGTATCCTCCCTGCAAAAGCCTTCTGGCATATGCAAAAACAGCACTTTCATCTTGCTCTAGTATCGAAATTCGTAGATGCACATAATTTGAAAATATATTATCCGAATCCAATCCGTTTGCAACGAGCATCATCTCCCTTGCTTTTTTTATATCTCCAAAATAAGCATAAGCCAAAGCGCCAAACTGATATCCAGAAATATTTCCCGGATTTAAACCCAACTCATCTTCAGCTATAACAATAGCTTTCTTAAAAAGAATATCTGCATTCACCTTACCGTTTGATAAAAAATTGTATGCATCCGCAGCATTAACCAAAAATTCCAAATTATTAGGTTCCATATGCAAAGCGCGATTATACATTTTCACAGCATTATTAAATTCACCTGAAAAATAATACATTGACCCCGTATTAAGAAACGCCAAGCTCGTTGGTTCCAGCCTCGTTGCAGTTTCTAAAGCTTGCGCCGCTTGTTTAAAATCACCCATATACAAATAAATACCGCCAATATTATTGAGCGCAACCACATTTTCAGGAATCAACTCGATAGCGATATTATAATTGTCTATAGCCTCGCTATAACGCCCCTTGCGAGAGAGAAAATAACCATACTCAAGGTACACCTTGCAGTTTTTAGGGGATTTACTGATAGCTTCAAAAAAAAGAGATTCCGCACTTTTATTATCATTTAATAAATCATAAGTTCCCGCGAGTGCAATTATTGAAGAAATATTATTCGAATCCCGATTTATGGAACCACTTAAGTAATCTATAGCTTCTTTGTATCTCCCCATTTCTCGATAAACCACTCCAACTGATTCATAAGCCTTGGAAGAAGTTTCATCTTGGTCAATCGCCTTGAGACAATTACTTTCAGCCTTTTTAATCCATACTCCTAATTTTGTTAGCTGATACTTTAACCTGTATGCATCACAAAGCCCCACATAAGCCAGAACAAACTTCTTGTCATGAATTAGCGATTGATTAAAAAATTGAATTGCTTCATCGAAATTGCTCTGCGAGGAAGGTTTTCCAAGAACATCCAGCCCCCTCAAATAATAATCATAAGCCGTAACATCACCCGTCAACCTCAGCGGCGCTGGCCGGAAATTCTGCAGATCAAATTCATCCGCCAAATAGCGCGCAATTTCCCCTACCAACCTATCCTGCAAAATAAAAATATCCTGATACGTGCCATCCAGCTTTCCACCGGCAATTTGCACATTATCCTTGCGACGAAATAGGCGATAGGCGATGCGCAGGTTATCGCCCAGGCGCTGCACACTGCCCTCCAAACGAATAGGAGCATGAATACCTTCTTTTGCATCGACGATATATACATCGCGCATATCCGCAAGTTGTGAACGCATGGCTTCAGTGATACCGGCAGAGAAATAATCTGCATCGCCTTTTTCATTCATCAGGTTTTGGAAATCGGCAATTTCAACATAATTGGCGGTGTATCCGGGCACCAGCCAACGGGGAATAAAATAAAAACCGGCGGCAATTAATGCGAGCAAACATGCGGTTAATGGATAGCGGTAAGCGACGATTTTTTTGTTGAGGCCGCGCAGAAAATAAAACAGGTGGTCACGCCAGCCGATACCCGATGGTTTGATCAAATAGACGCGAATTTTTTGTTCAATATTTTTGAGCGCTTGTAACCCCAAACGCTTTGCAGGCGACGACAAAGTAAAACGGATTTCGTCGTACACGGTTTGGGATATGCAAATCCCGTCGGCAACGGCAAGAGGCTCAAGACGTGCAGCAATGTTGACACTGTCACCAAAAACCGCATTGTCGCGCAACATGACCTCACCTTTATGCAGGCCGATACGAGTTTGTAGCGGAGGCAATTTTTTATCGCGTACTTCGTTAACAGCTTGCAGGTGTTGCTGGATGGCGATGGCAGCAGCTGTGGCGCTCACGGCAGTATCAAACCGGGCAAAAATTGCATCGCCAATAAATTCAACCAATTGACCAGCTTGCGCTTCGATATGGGAGAGCAGGATTTTACGGTAATCGCCCAACATTTCTATCGCCATAGCCTCATTCCGCCCCATAAGGCGCGAGTAGCCGACGATGTCCGTGAACATAAGAGTCTGTTCACAATGTTGATTGTGTTCGGCGACCATAGTGCAGTCGGCTCTCCATGCGCTAGCGTTTGGTGATTGAAAAAATAATAGTCCTTGCCACTGGAAACCGGGCAGTTGTGGCAGTGATTATTGTGTGTTTTCGTGACAATAACAACCAATCATGTGCGCGAGTGAGGCATAGCACAAAAATTTGGCTGATCAACACACACCGTTTGACCTTATGCGTATGCAAGGAGTTATGATTAACCGAAAAATCCAACAATCAATCCACCATCAAGAAGCCCACTGCCATGTTAGAAAATGTCAGCCTATTTGCCGATGTGCCTCCGCATTACCTTGCCGAACTGGAAAAATTGAGTGTATTGCGCAAGTACCCCAAGAACGCCGTGCTGGTCACCGAGGGCGACGAATCCACCCATATGTACATTATTCGCAAGGGCACAGTGAGCGCCTACCTGAACAATGAAGATGGCCGCCAGGTGAATTTGAATTACATGCATGAGGGTGAATATTTTGGTGAACTGGCATTGCTCGATGGCAAACCCCGCTCAGCTTCTGTTATTACCATCACCGATTGTGAAATTGTTTTGGTGTCGCGCGCTAATGTGCTCGAGCTTATCCAAAAGCATCCGGATTTTTCATTGCTGTTATTAACCGAATTAACCCGCCGCGTACGTGCATTGACCGATAGCGTAAAAGACATGGCGCTGCTGGATGTATATGGTCGCGTAAGTGCTGCACTGGAAAAATTGAGCGATGAGAATAAACGCATCCACAGCCCGAAAGTGACCCATCAGGATATTGCCAATATGGTGGGATCATCGCGCGAGATGGTGAGCAGGATTATGAAGCAGCTATTGATTGGCGAATATATCGAGCAGCGCCCGGATTACATTGAAATTAAAAAGCCCTTACCGCGTTACTGGTAAGGGCTGCAGGAAAACCGCAAGCAGAAGCTAGAAGGCGTAATTAAAGCCAATCGCAAACGCCAGGCCACGCGGCAACTTTTCACCATCAATGCTGGTTTCAGACAGGGAGGTGGACAAATCCAAATCCAGAAAGGTGAATGCAGTCATACCCAGACTCACGATGGAAAGCTCGCTGCCTGCAAAATTCTTGCTTACACCTGCACGAATATTGTTGAACCAGGCATTGTCAAAATCGTAACTGGTACTCAGGGTTCCATATTGTGTCTCGGTACCGGCGGGATCCACCACAGAATTAAGATCGTAAGCCGCAAACACACTCCAACTCTGCCCTTCACTCACCCAGGCACCCTCCGCTTTGAATTGGTGCTCTGCAGTGTAGGTCTCGGTACCAACCAGGGCTTTGCGGATTTCGGGGTTGGTAATATCGCTGTAATCGATGTTGGGGAAATCAAACTCAGGCTCCCCCAGATTGAGCAAGGTGAGGCCGGCACGATAGCGTTTTGACTGCCAGAGCACACCCAGGTCAATTCCCGCTTTATTTTCGGTAACAAAATCCGCATCGCGCGCATCATCATAGACATCTTCAGCATCGGTCAGGTCGCCGAAACGGGTAGTAACCCGCGTCAAACCAATCTGGGTCAATTTCGGTTTTACACCAAAAAATAAAGTGCCTTCATCCGCTGTAAACATGGGGCGACTGTAGCTAACACCAAACTCAACCACTTTGGCCGCGCGGGTTAATAAAAGGCTGTCGTTGTCGAAGGTTGCAGTGACATCACGCGTATTGGGATCAACGGTCAGGTGTAAACCACCGGTCAAGTCATAGGTTGTTTTGGGATCGCCCGGTTGCAAATCAAAGGCGGCCTGCAATTCTGCCAAGGCAGCATCTGCATCGAAATTAATGTCCTCAGTCAAACCTATCGCTGAAGAGTTAACCCAACCGGTCACATCAAAGCGAAAGGTTCCGCCCAGCAAATCATCATTAATTAACAGCGCAAATTCACTGCCGCCTTGGGCAATGGCATAACCTTCGGTGCGAATAAAGGCAAGCAACGCCGCCACTCGACCAGACTTGTCACTCACTTCATCAATCAAGGCTTCCAGGTCAGGATTATCAATATCAATACTGCCTATGTCAGTGCCTGAGCCGCCGACGCCGCCACTACCGCCTCCATTTCCACCGCCACCTCCGCCGCCTCCACCACCGCTACCCTCAACACTCTCAAGGGCAGCACTGGCCTCATCAATACGGTCAAACAGGTCATCCACATCGCCATATTCTATAGATGCCCCCAGATCCCAATAGCCCGCAACGTCGGTATCGCTATCCAGGAACTGGCGATCAAATGCACCGCTGGCAGGGTTGGAAGAAGCTGAAATATTGCCATTTCCTGGCGTTACATCACCCAGGGTCAAACGTCCGCTACTGCCCTTGGCTGAGGCGAAGGAAGATGAAAATGCGAGGCCTATAACTATCGCCAGCAGACTTACACCACGCCCGGGAAACCGATCAAGCTTGCTCATACAAACCACCTCTATACTGAGGAATAATAGGAAGGTAATAAAAAGGTATAGCAAAATCCTTGCTACACCCGAGATTTGAGTATAGGAAGGATAATCAGTATGTCGAGCATAGATGTTGAATAGAGAGACAGTGTAAAAACCGGGAGGAATTAACCCGGCAATCTGGATATTGCCGGGGAATATAGAGACCAACATGTAAACCATTTGCCGCTAGAACAGGCAACCTGAAAATCATTAATATCCGAGTGATTGCAACACCCATTGCTTTAATTGGGGTATAGACATTGCCCCGGAGACGCGCTGAACCTCTTTCCCGCCCTTAAATAAAATCAGGGTTGGAATACTGCGGATTCCCCAGCTCTGGGCAAGTGAGGGGACAGCTTCGGTATTGAGCTTGGCGAGGCGGATATGTGGCTCCATTTGCTGGGCAGCGTGCTCAAAAACCGGGGCGAAACTTTGGCAGGGACCACACCAGGGTGCCCAGCAATCGACCAATACCGGGATATCATTTTTCTCCAGGGTACTAGCGACATTCCCTACATTTAATTCGAGCGGCTTACCAATAAATAACTCATGTTTACATTTGCCACATGTAGGCTTATCGCCCAAGCGTTCTGTGGGTAGACGATTAGTGGCGAAGCAGTGGGGGCAGTTGATTTGGGTAAGGCTCATAATAATTCCAGATAATCGATGAAAATATTCGATTAAGATAAGTGCACAACGCAAAATTTCAAGCCGCAGCACCAAGCAGCATTGTTAAACACCACCGCAAAGTCGAAAATAAAAAAGCCTGCTATTACCAGCGCAGCAATAGCAGGCAAAAAAGAGGGGGAAAAACTATTGGCGTGTTGCAACAGATTGCTCTGCAAATTCCCATCCACCACCAAGGGATTTATACACCGCAACCAAATTCAACAACACCTGCATATCACTTTGCGCCAGTTGCGCGCTGACAACCAATTGTGCGCGCTGTGCATCCAATACACTTAAAAAATCGCTGCTGCCCACTTCAAAACGTTGCCGCGCAAAGAATGCCGCCTGGTTGCTTGTCGCCAAGGCGCGCTGCAAACCCGCACGGCGCTCTTCTTCGCGAGAAAAATTTTGTAAGGCATTGTCGGTTTCTTCCAGAGCAACTAACACTTGCTGCTCAAACTCGGCGATACGCGCCTGGGTGCGCGCATCCGCTGCATCGATTTGCGCATCCACCCGCCCGAGATTAAATGCCGCCCATTGAATGCGCGGTGAAAACGAAAACGTCTCTGTGCCGCTATTGCCAAGGTGCGTCCAATCCGTTGACATGTAGCCCAGGGCGCCCGTGAAAGTGACGTGGGGATATAAATCTGCAACGTGGATATTGTATTCCGCCACCGCGCCGGCAAGAGCTTCCTCTGCACGACGAATATCTGGTCGACGCTTTAATAAATCCGTTGGATTGCCCACTGCAAATGACGCGGGAATTTCCGGCAGGGATTGCACTTGCGTCAATTCGGTTTTTAATTCCGTAGTGGGTTTTCCTGTTAATACACCAATCCGGTTCAAGGCGACATTCACTTGCGCGTTCAGCCCCGGAATTGTAGAGCGCGTTAATTCCAATTGTGACTCCGCGCGCGCGACATCCAACTGGTCACCCCGCCCCACTTCTTCAAAACGTTGGGTAAGCTGGAAGGTCTCCTGCTGGTTGAGCACATTGCGCAGCGCCACATCCAATAAATATTGGTTGCCGCGCAAGCTGATATAAGCACTCGCCACTTCCGCAGCGATACTCACTTGCGCTGCCTGCAAATCAGCTTCGCGTACAGCGAGTTGCGCTTTGGATAATTCCACACCGTTGCGCACGCGGCCAAAAACATCCAGCTCCCAACTTGCATCAAAACCCGCTTGATAGGTTTCGCTGATACGCGAATCACCGACAGCATCCGCAGGCAGTTTTTGCCGTGTGCTACTTACCCCTGCCTCCACTGTGGGATAGCGATCCAATTTGCTATTGCGTAAGAGCGCGCGCGATTCGGCAAGCGAAGCCAGTGCAATACGGATGCTATGGTTTTGCTGCAATGACGCCACAATCAATTGATTCAATTGCTCATCATTTAATTGCGACCACCATGCCGCAACGGGTTGTTGTTCGTTAATACGCGTGGGCAAATCAAATGCCGCAGGCGGAGTCACCACCCTTGCCAGCGCGCTTGCATTTTCGACTGATTTAAATCCGCTACATGCACTGATCAGCAAGGGCAATAACGCCAGGCTAAACAGTTTTACAATGCTTGGCTGTTTCATACTTGCACCTCTTTATGATTCGCATCCCGCTGATCTTTTTCTATTTGAGAAAGACTCAGTTGATGTAAATGCGATACCGGTTCGACTTTTTCTGCAACGGCCCTTTCCATAACTACATAGGTGCGTTTACCTTCGAGTTTGCGCAGGAGCACATAAAACATCGGTGTGAAGAACAAACCAAAGAAAGTCACACCCAACATGCCCGAGAAGACCGCAACCCCCATGACACTGCGCATTTCCGAACCAGCGCCGGTAGAGAACACCATCGGCAATACACCCATAATAAATGCGAAGGACGTCATCAAAATCGGACGTAAACGCATACGGCTGGCAGTGATGGCCGCTTGGTAAGTTGCCATACCGCGCATTTCCAGTTCGCGTGCAAATTCCACAATCAGGATCGCGTTTTTGCTCGCGAGCCCCGCGAGCACAAACAAACTTATTTGCGTAAAGATATTGTTGTCACCGCGTGTGACCCACACACCAAAGAGCGCCGACAAAATCGACAGCGGAACAATAGTCACCACCACTAATGGCAGGGCCAAGCTTTCGTACTGTGCTGCAAGCACTAAAAACACCAGCAACAAACACAGTGGCAAAATATAAATGGCGGTATTGCCGGCAAGCACTTCCTGATAGGTCAAATCCGTCCATTCGTACACAATGCCTGAGGGCAACACTTCATCCAGAATTTCATCAATGGCATCTTGTGCCTGGCCGCTGGAATAACCGGGAGCTGCATTGCCGTTAATATCCGCCGCCAGATAACCGTTGTAGTGCGCCGCACTTTCGGGGCCGTAACTCTCTTCCATTTTTAATACTGAACCAAGCGGTACCATATCGCCTTGCAAGTTGCGCACTTTTAAATTGAGCGCATCCGCAGGGGTATTGCGATATTCAGCATCCGCCTGGGTAATGACTTGATAGGTACGGCCGAATTGGTTGAAATCATTCACATAGAGCGAACCCAAATAAATTTGCATAGTGTCAAAAATTTCTTTTACATTCAGGCCAAGTTGTTTGGCTTTGGTGCGGTCTACATCAGCATACAATTGCGGCACATTGATTTTGTAATTGGAGAACACACTCGCCAATTCCGGACGCTGCATAGCTTTTTGTTGCACCTGTGCGACAACGTCTGCCAGCTTTTCGTATCCCAAACCGGCACGATCTTCAATTTGCAATTTAAATCCACCGGTAGTACCCAAACCGCGCACAGGCGGTGGCGGGAATACAGCAATAAACGCCTCTTCAACACCGGCAAATTTCATCTGCAATTTTTGTGAAATTGCCGCCGCAGAAAGCGCTTTGCCTTTGCGCTCGTCAAATGATTTCAAGGTTAAAAACACAATCCCGGCGCTGGAGCTATTGGTAAAACCGTTGATGCTCAAACCGGGAAATTGCACTGCACTTTCCACGCCCGGCTCCGCCAAACCAATCTTGCCCATTTCGCGGATCACCTGCTCGGTGCGCGACAGGGTTGCCCCATCGGGCAATTGCGCAAAGGCGATCAGGTATTGCTTATCCTGTGCAGGCACAAAACCTTTGGGAATAATATTGAAGCCCACGGCGATGACTCCCAACAACACTGCATAAACACCCACTGCCATGGTTTTGCGGGCCAATAATTTCCCGACTTTACCGGAGTAATTACCAGAAGCGCGATTAAAGCTGCGGTTGAACCAACCAAAAAAGCGGCCAAATAATTTGTCCATCACACGCGTTAACCGATCTTTGGGCGCATCGTGACTTTTTAACAAGAGCGCGGCGAGCGCAGGGCTTAATGTCAGCGAGTTAATCGCCGAAATCACAGTTGAAATGGCAATCGTCAAGGCAAATTGTTTATAGAACTGGCCAGTCAATCCGCTGACAAATGCAATCGGCACAAACACCGCCACCAACGTCAGCGATATCGCAATAATCGGACCACTCACTTCCTGCATGGCTTTGTAGGTTGCCGCAATGGGTGTTAAACCTTCTTCGATATTACGCTCAACATTTTCCACCACGACAATCGCATCATCCACCACAATACCAATCGCCAATACCAAACCAAATAGCGACAAAGTATTGATTGAAAAACCAAATACCCACATCAATGAGAAGGTACCGATAATTGAAACGGGTACAGCAAGTAAAGGAATAATCGAGGCACGCCAGGTTTGCAAAAATAAAATCACTACCACAACCACTAATGCCAGGGCTTCAAGCAGGGTTTTGATAACGGCTTTGATCGAACTTTTTACAAAGATAGTCGGGTCGTAAACCACTTGATATTCAACACCCTGCGGAAAGCGCTTGGATAATTCCGCCATAGTGGAGCGCACCGCATCAGAAATCTGGATGGCATTGGCGCCGGGTGATTGGAAAATTGGAATCGCCACCGCAGGACGACTGTCGAGCATTGCATTCAAACTGTATTCAGATGGCCCCATATCTACCCGTGCAACATCTTTCAAGCGGGTAATTTCACCAGTAGCACCAGCGCGAATAATAATTTCACCAAACTCCTCCGGATTATCCAGCCTGCCCTTGGCATTGATTGGCATTTGCACATCAACTAAATCCGTTACCGGTGCACCACCGATCATGCCCGCAGCGACTTGTACGTTTTGTTCGCGGATGGCATTGACCACGTCATTTGCTGTGAGATTTTTTTCCGCAATTTTTTCCGGGTTCAACCAGATACGCATCGCGTAATCACCCGAGCCAAATAAACGTACCTGTCCTACACCGGCCACCTTGGCGAGCTCATCTTTAATATTCATCAACGCATAGTTGCGCAAATAGAGTTCGTCGTAACTTTTGTCCGGCGAAATCAAATGCACCACCATGGTTAAATCGGGTGAGCTTTTTACAACTGTCACACCGCGCTGGCGGGTCACATCGGGCAAACGCGGCAATGCTTGCGACACACGGTTTTGCACCATTTGCTGGGCAAGGTCCACATTGGTACCGATTTTAAATGTGACTGTTAAGGTCAGGCGGCCGTCTGTTGTTGCTTGCGAAAACATGTACAACATATTTTCTGTGCCCGCCAATTGCTCCTCTAAAGGCGTTGCAACAGTTTCCGCAATCACTTTGGGGTTGGCGCCGGGATAGGACGCGCTAACCACCACAGACGGTGGCGACACCTCGGGATATTCCGAGATGGGCAATTGAAACATAGCGAGAAAACCGGCGATAAAAATCAACAGCGAAATTACGCCGGCGAAAATGGGGCGATCCACAAAAAATTTGGATATGTTCATGATGAGCCTGCCTGCTAATGGCTTTGTTAAAAATCTGCAGCCCCTGATCATCAGCCTGTTGTCATACCCGCGCACGCGGGTATCCATATACACAAACTGGATTCCTGCGTTCGCAGGAATGACGAATGGACCAGGGCATTCCTTTAGACCAGGGCATTCCTTACCTGAAAACTGAAGACGCGTTTGGAGAGCACTGGTGCCATGCACCAGTGCGAGCCGCTATAAAAAACCGAAATTTTAAACGATGGAATTAAACGGCGATGAACCTGAAATAAACCTAAGGGTTGGATGCAACTGTTGCTGCAACACTCCCCTGTGTCACACTGGGATTGACCGTGCTATTGGGCCGCACATGGGACAAACCATTGACGATAACCTTATCGCCAGCAGCGACACCCGCCACGATTACCCGCTGCCCCTGGTAGTGATCACCGAGGGTAATTTCGTGATAGGTCGCGGTATTTTTTTCATCGACTACCAATACAAATTTTTTGCTTTGGTTAGTGCCAATCGCGCGCTCGGGAAGCAACAATGCCTGGATTTTTTCCGCTGACCCCAAACGCACGTTGGCAAACATTCCCGCCGTAAGTGCACCATCATTATTGTCAAAAATGGCGCGGGCGCGGATGGTGCCGCTAGTGGTATCTAGGCGATTATCAAAAGCGGAAATATGGCCGTTGTAAGTCACACTGGAATCACTGGCGAGGGTTAATTCCACCGGCATATCCTGGGTATTTTTGGTGTTGCGCACAAACTGGATATAGGTGGCTTCATCCACATTAAACTCAGCGTAAAGTTTGTCGTTCGCCACAATTTGGGTGAGCAGTGGAGCATTTGCCCCCGTCTCTACCACGTTACCTGTGGTTAATTCGGCACGGCCAACACGGCCACTAATCGGCGCGCTTATGTGGGCATATTCGAGATCGAGTTTTGCCTGGCTGAGCGCCGCTTCTGCTTGTTTTACATCGGCCTGCGCCACTTGATGGGCACTCAGGGATGAATCATAAATACTTTGCGATACCAGTTTGGCGGCAATTAATTGTTCGGCGCGCTTCAATTCATCTTGCGCCAGTTTTGCGCGGGATTGTGCGGTCGCCAATTGCGCCTGGGCACGCTGCACCGAGGCCTGGTGCGGACGCGGATCAATTACAAACAGCGGCTGGCCTTTTTTCACTTGCTGACCTTCGCTAAACAGCACTTGCTGGATGGTACCGCTCACCAACGGCTTGATTGCTGCGCTTTCAACTGGCGCCAAACGGCCGGAAAAGCTGGCCCAGGTGCGTATCTCTTGCGGCTCCAGCACTATCACATCAACCGCCGGGGCAGGTGGTACGGCGGCAGGTGTTGCGGCATCAACACGACTGGTGTAATAAAAACCAACTATACCTGCCAGTATGGCGGCTCCGGCATAGTGGTAAAACTTGCGGGGAAATGCGGATAAAGGGGCGCTATTCATGATGAACTCCTGGTCTTCGTTAGCAACTGAATGACTATTTGAAACTCCTTGGAGGGGGTCTAAAACGGCATTTGTGGAAATAATACATACCGGTTGGTATGGTGGTCAACGATATTTTTTATCATCGACTCTCCGGTGGCGCACCACCCCACTCTTTGTGGATGAAAAACCCAATAAAATCAATTGGTTTGATAGATTGAAATTTTTTTAGTAGCAGGAATGGAATCGGCACCATCGGTTTGGACCGATAAATCGTCGATTGAAAAACATACCGCCCGGTATCATAATAACCACAACCTTTGTGAGAGAACCTGCTTTATGAGCCCCGTCGACACCCGCACATTGCTACTGGAAACCGCGCTGGACCTGATCTGGAACAGCAATTACAACTCCATTGGCGTCAATGAGATCTGCAAGCAGGCGGGCGTCACCAAAGGCAGCTTCTATCACCACTTTGAATCCAAAGCGGAACTGTTTTGCGAGGCGACCGACCATCACTGGGAGCACATCCGCCAGGATCTGGATTGCATACTCTCGCCCATAAACAATCCGCTGGAACAACTGGAAAACTGGATCCAATTTCTTTACATCAACAAACTGGGCAACGACAAAGACAATGTTCCCGGTTGCGCATTCTTCAGCGCAGGTATGCAGGCAGGTTGCTGCGAACCACGCATTACCGAAACCCTGCAGTTAATGACCGAGCGCGGCGCAAAATACAATCAGGCCTTAGTGCGCAGTTTGCAGGGCGGCAATTATTTATATGAATTGAAAGATGTAGAGCAGACTGCACGACTGATGCAGCAGTATGTGCAGGGTGCAATTACCCATGCGCGCGTGACCCGCAACATTGAAAACGCACGAAAGGATTTGCCGGTAGGTATTTATCGTTTGATTGGTTTAAAACCGGAATTCTGGTTTAACGCAAAACCCACCTGGCCTTGCACAAACGCAGCTTAATTATTTTTTGTTTTTATCGCTGCGCTTGGGATCGTTAATCTGCGCAGCAACGTAATCGAGAAAACACGAAATTCGCGCTGCCAATGCGGTATTACGGTAGTAAACCGCATTGACCGGCTGCAAAACTTCCACGGTATCTTCCACTAAAATCTGCACCAGATTTCCCTCCTGTTGATCAACTTGCGTCATAAAATCCGCAAGGCAAACAATTCCTTCTCCCGCTAACGCCAATTGCCGCAATGTTTCACCACTCGATGCGCGCACGCTAGGAGAGATAACCAATCTATCGCCCTGCTCATTGCGCAGCGGCCACGCATTAAGTGATTCGGGGCGCGTAAAACCCAGCAGGCGATGCGATGATAAATCGGTAACGGTTTGTGGCGCGTCGCGCTCGCGCAAATACGCAGGGCTCGCAAGTACACGCAGGCGATTGGTCATCAGCGGACGCGCATGCAACGTTGAATCGGTGAGCGCGCCGATACGAATGGCAATGTCGGTGCGATGCTCAAGCAAATCGATAATCTGGTCGTTGGTATTTAATTCCAGTTCGATATCCGGATAGCGCTCGCGAAAACCGCGCACCAGCGGCACCAGCACATGCAACATAAAGGGAGATGCGGCGTTGACGCGCAATAATCCTGAAGGCTGGTTGCGGCGAACTTCCATTTGCTCTTCGGCATCTTCCACCGCACTGATAATTTTGCGCGCCTGCGCGAGGAATACTTGCCCTTCTTCGGTCAATTCCAACCGGCGCGTAGTGCGGCGCAACAGCGTCACCCCCAACTTTTCCTCAAGGCGACCCAAGGCGCGACTAATCGCCGACACAGTTTGGCCGAGCTGGTCAGCAGCAGCGGTGATGGAGCTGCTATCCACCACGGAGGCAAAGACCTGCAATTCATCGAGTGTTGTTTTCATTATTGAATTTTATTCAATAATTTTATGCAAATACACCTGTTTTTCTGCAAAGGTTAGCTTGGGACAATGACCTCATCATCATTGAGAGGATAAACCCATGCGAATACCCATTGCCCTGCTGGCGCTGACCGTCAGCGCTTTTGCCATAGGCACCACTGAATTTGTGATCGTCGGGCTGATCCCCACTATTGCCAACGACTTGCACGTGAGCCTGCCATCTGCCGGTTTGCTCGTCAGCCTCTACGCTCTTGGCGTTGCGATTGGTGCGCCGCTGTTAACCGCACTCACCGGAAAATTGCCGCGCAAATTATTGCTGCTCGGGTTAATGGCGCTATTTACGCTGGGCAATTTGGTCGCATGGCAGGCGCCGGGTTATGAGTCGCTGGTGATGGCGCGCGTATTGACCGGTCTTGCACACGGCGTTTTCTTTTCGATCGGCGCAACCATTGCAACCAATCTTGTCGCTAAAGATAAAGCCGCGAGCGCCATTGCCATTATGTTTTCTGGTCTCACAGTTGCATTGGTAACTGGCGTGCCTTTGGGGACATTTATCGGCCAGCATTTTGGTTGGCGCGCGACATTTTTGGCGGTATCGGCGCTGGGTGTGATTGCATTTATCGCCAGTTTGATTTTTATTCCGAGCAACCTACAACAAAATCAGCAGCACGGCTCTCAACACAATCATCAACACAACAAGCCTGCGTCAGTTTTGCAACAGTTGCAGGTGTTAAAGCAACCGCGTTTGTTGCTGGTGTACGCAATGACCGCCGTGGGTTATGGCGGCACTTTTGTAGCGTTTACTTTTCTCGCGCCAATTTTGGAACAGATTACTGGATTGAGTTCTGGCAGCGTGGCCTTGGTGTTATTGGTGTACGGAGTTTCGGTTGCCGTAGGCAATATTTGGGGTGGCAAACTCGCCGATAAAAAAGGCCCGATTGCTGCATTGCAATTTATTTTTGGCGGCCTTGCATTGGTGCTGTTGATATTTACCTTCACCGCCACTAATCCCTGGCTGGCAATTGCAACCGTATTGGTATGGGGCGCATTCGCGTTTGGTAATGTACCCGGATTGCAAGTGTATGTGGTGCAACAAGCAGCGCGCCATACACCGCATGCAATTGATGTCGCGTCCGGTTTAAATATCGCCGCATTTAATTTAGGCATTGCACTCGGTGCCTGGGGCGGTGGTTTGATTGTCGACCAATGGGGTTTGCAGCACACGCCCTGGATAGGCGCGATCATTGTGGTTATCGCCATTTTACTTACTCGCTGGAGCGGCCAGCTTGATCGAACCAATCCACCGCCAACGGAATTACCGGCTGATGCGATTGTCAGCGCACATTAACCTCTCGTAGACATTCATTTTTCGCAGACATTTATTTTTTAACGGAGATTATCAATGAAAAATTCATCATCAAAAATTCCACAGATAGGTTTGGGTACATTTCGCTTGAAAGAACAACAGGCGTTTGATGCGGTTTATAACAGCATCGAACTAGGTTATCGCCATATTGATACAGCTCAAGCGTATAACAATGAAGCGGATGTCGGTCGCGCAATTGCGGCAAGCAAAATTGCACGTGATGAATTATTCGTCACCACCAAAATCTGGACCGACAGTTTTGCCAAAGACAAATTAATCCCCAGTTTGAAAGAAAGCCTGCGTAAGTTGCAGCTGGAAAAAGTAAACCTGACACTGATCCACTGGCCATCGCCCAATGATGAAATCCCGCTTGCTGTCTATCTGGAACAATTGGCGGAAGCAAAGCGCGAGGGCTTGACCGAGTTGATTGGGGTATCCAATTTCACCATCAAACATTTGCAGCAGGCGATTGAAATCCTCGGAGCCGACCAGATCGCCACCAACCAGGTGGAAGTGCATCCGTTTTTACAGAATCGCAAACTGATTGAATTTGCGCAACAACAGGGAATTCACATTACCGCGTATATGTCGCTCGCGGTTGGCAAGGTGATGCACGAACCGGTGATCCAGAAAATTGCCGCTGCGCACAACGCAACTGCTGCACAAATCGCGCTGACATGGGCATTACAGCAAGGTTTTTCAGTGATCCCTTCATCTACCAAACGCGAAAATTTGCAGAGTAATTTGCTCGCAACCAAAATCAGGTTAAGCGATGAAGAAATGAAAGCGATTGCTGGATTGGACAGAGGTGAGCGGATTGCGAATCCGGGATTCGCGCCTGCGTGGGATTAAACACAAGAACGATTGACACTCATTTTTCGTCATACCCGCG
>CAZIWB010000029.1:0-27539 GCA_964542655.1 uncultured Cellvibrionaceae bacterium | reverse complement strand
AACGCGGGTATCCATAAACATCGATTAACTGGATACCTGCGTTCGCAGGTATGACGTTAATTAAGTAAAGGCAGCTAACTCAAAGAAAAGTAGTTAATTCAGAGAAAAGTAGTTAATTCAAAGAAAGACGATTAATTAGGGAAAAACGAATAACCTATGTTTGTACCGGAAACGCTGAAAAATTCACTTTCGTCATACCCGCGAACGCGGGTATCCATAAACATCGATTAACTGGATACCTGCGTTCGCAGGTATGACAGACAAACCAATAAAAAGTGATTACAACTTAACCCGCAACCCCATACGCGTAAGCCCCGCACCAATCCCCATAATCACGCAAGCAAAACCCAGGCTCCAAAGAATCCCCGCCAGACCCGCATCAAAAAAACCGGGGCGAAGCGAAAAGCCCAATACACCGCACAACGCTATCAAAATGTACGGCAATATATAAACCAGCAAAGGATTAGTCGCGGACGGTTCAAAAAACGCCGTCCAGGCGCGCTGCTGTTTTACATCCACCAACCAAAACACCACACCAAAAATCACACAACAAAAGAACGCACTGAACAACGCCCAACTCGGCGTCGCCCAAATTTTGGAGATGGGCGAAACCTGCCAACTCGAAAACGCCAGCAGCGCCACCACAACGGTAAACACCAGATAGTTTTTAAATTTTTTTGCCGCAAAATTTGGCAGATAAAATAATTGCGAAAGAATCACACCGGCCAACACAATCGCTGCGTGAGTGTGGTTATTGTTGTTTTCTGCCAGGGTTTGCAATACTGGCAAAGATGCCAGCACGGTTTTATCCAGCGTAAAAAATAATCCGATCAACGCAAGCGCAGCTAACGCCAGCGTGAAAAACTGCGTCGCTGGCGATGCAAATTGGCGGGTAATTAAAAACAAGGTACCCGCAATTAAATACGCCCAGCCGATCAACCCGAGAATCCCCCACCACTGGGTAGTCATACCAGTATTGTCTGCGCCTTTATATATCCACCAAAGCATGATTAAACCTGCAATACCAATCAGCTTTGCGCCCAGCGCGATTGCTGGAGCAAGTGTTTTGGGATAATTCGACCAAATCAATAATACGTAGATAAACATCAACAGCGTCCACAGCGGCACGGAGATCTCCATCGCCGCCGCGTCATAACCGGATTCGGTATTCACCATAAACACCCCGATCACAATCAATCCCAGGCTGCGTAATGCGATGTGTTTGAAAATTTCCAATGCTGAATCGCCTTTATTAGCACGCGCCTGGATCGCAAAAGGAATCGACATACCGACGATAAATAAAAACGCGGGGAATACCAGATCCACAAAAGTCATGCCGTCCACATTCGCGGGCAAGTGTTTCATCCACCAGGGCACACCGGTAATGCCCGCCAGTTCATTCACAAAAACCATGGTGAAAATAATAATGCCGCGGAAGACATCAATGGATAAAACGCGGTTGGTGCTGGCAGAAGGATTCGTCATTGGGCGTGCCTTTCGGAAGTCATCAGGTGTCATTGTTATGGTTAGCTGGCGCGTAAAAACCACAATACCCGAGCCGCTATATGCCTGCAATCCATAAATGACAACGTTGCCTTTCGATTTACAATTCCCTACATAGAGAGCCCTACACAGGAACCCCACACCAGGAATTCCGCCCAATAAAAAGCCCGCAACACAGTGCGGGCTTTTGGCGGAGCGGCCACTCGGGGATCAATCGTGATGATGGCCGCCGACACCGTGGGCATGGCCGTGCGCCAGCTCTTCGTCAGTTGCATCGCGCACCTCAACCACTTCCAATTCGAAGTCGAGGTTTTTGCCCGCCAGCGGATGGTTGCTGTCGATATCGACATTGAATTTGCCGACTTTCAATACGATGGCATCCCAAGGGCCGTGCTGGGTATTTACCGCGACTTTCATGCCGGGTTTGATCTTGTTTTTGATTTTCTCGTAACCGAGCAAGTGTTTGATCGGGATACGCTGGGTAGCGCCTTCCTGGCGCAAGCCATAACCCTGTTCAGGGGTAATACTGATGGTGGTCTTATCACCCGCTTGCTTACCTTCCAACGCCTCTTCCAGCGCAGCCAGCAACCCTTTGTGGCCGTGCAGATAAAGCGTGGGTTCGGTTTCGTAGGATGACTCCAGCAGCTCACCGCCAGTTTCGCTCAGGCGGTAGTGAAAGCTGACAACTTTGTCGGCAGTGATTTGCATAGCAACTCCAAAATGGATTTCGAATGTTTTGAGGGCGCGGATTGTCGCTGATTTATTGGAAACAAAAAAGCCCGCCGAAGCGGGCCAAAGGGGAAACAACGAGGGATTAAAGGGAATTGAGGAATGCTTTTAATGCCGTGCGATCCGCACTTGATAAGGCTTCGTATTTCAAGCGGCTGTTAGTAGCCTCACCACCATGCCACAGGATGGCCTCATCCAATGAATGGGCGCGACCATCGTGCAAGTAACGCACACTCGCTTCATTACCGGCGGACGTTCCACTTTGCACGTACTTCAGGCTACCCAATCCCCACAGTGGAGCGGTGCGCCACATGGCAGCCGGGGCGCTGTCTTGCGGCAGGGAATCCGCGAGGTCGGAGCCCATATCGTGCAATAACAAATCGGTGTAGGGGCGAATGGTTTGGTTGCGCAATTCAGCAAATGGATGGGTGTTGCCCGTAGTCAACGTCGCCTTGTGGCAAGCAACACAACTCGCATTTTCAAACACGGATTTACCCTGGGCGATTTGCGCGGGGTTCACATCATGTTCGACTGAAACACGCATACCATTGGGATAACCACTGCGATAACTGCGTTGCGCCGGCACGCCGAGCAATTGCAGGTAGTTGGTCAGGCGAGTTAATTCCTGCTCGGATACATGGGTCGCCACACCGGTTTGGTGGCAATTGGTTTCAGTTTTCTGGCACGAACGAACCGGATACACCGGCGACGTCACCCCCATATCCTGCACAAATGCTTCTGCGGCCTGGTGACGCACACTCACCTTCGCCGCTTTCCAGCCAAACCGGCCAACCTGGGTTGCACCGGTTTCCGGGTTTTTCACGAAGTTGACCTTGCCGCGTATACCATCGCCATTCACATCGTTGGCATCCACATTGGCGAGGATGGTTTCTTCATCCACCGCTTCCAGCAAACCGATACCAATTATTTGCGGTGCCTGGCGGACAGAATAAAGCTGCGGCGCGACGCCGGTAAATTCATACACCGGTTTATGCATATCCACGCGGGTGCCATCGTTGAGGACGCGCGGAGTTACATCGTAACGCTGCAATTTCACCGCATTGTTTACCGCGCCTTTTTGCAAAATATTAAAACCGTAAGTTGGGTCAGGAAGGTTACCCGGCGCACCGGTTAATACCGAAAGCGTATCCAGTTGCGCACCGGCAACCGCCGCTTTACTGCGGCCATTTAACTGGTGGCAAGCAATGCAACGCTCATCGTTAAAATTGCTGCCCAATTGATTCTGGTGGGCGGTGAAAATTGGATTCTGGGCGGGAAATTCCGAGTGCTGGCCAGTCGCAAACGAGGTGTGGAACAAGCGACGACCTTTCAGGAAACGATCGGTATTGGCGATACCGATATTGTTCGCCATTTGCTGGAATACACGGTAAGGCTCTTCAGAATAGTTGTAAGACACACTGGTCTCACCGCCGAGCAATGCATCATTTGGTATGGCGACGGAATCCAGGTTTGGCGCTACGCCATACCAGGGGCGCACGCCCTCGCCCACAACATAAAGTTGCTCGAAGGAGTAATAACGCGAACCGCCGCCGTCGAGGCGTGCACGATTATCGGACTCACTCATTTCCACCAGGCGCGGTGCCGGTGCCAGCTCGATGCGGTCACCCACCATCAACGGACGGTGCGCGTCCTTACCTGTGTTCCAATAGGAATCCACATCCAGATAACAATCCTCATTGCCGCCATCGAAACAGCGCGGCAAATTACCTTCTTTCAAATTATTGAACCCGTAGTTCAACGCCCAACCAAACTCAGTCACCGTGGGGTCACTGGAGTTGCGGAACAAACTAAAAGTAGTGCCGAAAAAAGTACCTTCATTGATCAACATGGTAATGCGGATATTGTTCCCGCCCGCCGGAATCGTGTCGCGTACTTTCAAACCAAACGAGCGGTTCTGGAAATAAAACGGTGGATACGTGAAGTAACGGCCATCCGCCTCATTGGGCGACAACCATGCCTCACCGCGCTCGCGCGCATGGCGTTCAGTGGAACGCATACCGATCAGCGTCACTAGTGTTCCGTCAGGTTCGCGATACTGGATTTGCTCCGTCACCTGGGTTCCTTCGGGGAACAAAGGTGCGTATCCCACCGGGGCCGGGCGACTCGATGAAGATGCACTCACCGCAGACGCGCGCGATGATGAAGAGTTACTGGAGTTGGTCGCATTGCCAAATATTTTCAACTCAAAAATCGAATAGCCCCAGGCATTACCCTGCGCGGCCTTGGTTGCATTGATGCGCACATAGCGATAATTGCCGCTCACCGCAAACGTATCCGTGCGATTGCCAAAAGTCCCACCGGTTTTTTGCGCGAGATCAGTCCAGCTCGAATTATTGTTGGAACCTTGTACTTGATAAATCTCCGGATTGGCAGCTTCCCAATCCACCACCACTTGCGTCAGGTTGGCCGCGCTGCCCAAATCCACCGTGATCCAGGCCTGGCTCACTCCCTGGGTAGATTCCCAGCGACTGTAAGATGATCCATCCACCGCGTCCTTAGCCGCACGCAATTCGCTGCTGGCGAACACCGTTTTGTTTAATGCGAGATTGGTTTGTGCCACTGCAATATGCGCCACTGGCAATGAGCAGACGATGGCTGCCCCTGCCAGTAGCAGGCGCCGCAACGCCTGTGCCGGTTTGATGATTGTCATTTGGTTTTGCCTCTCTATTTTTATTAATGCGTTGAAGGGTTATTCATGTATTAAAGGGTGCGATTGATAACAACCACGCCCGCGCAATAACGGCGAGCGGGAACAACCGGGCTAGTGTGGAGGCAAAAAAATAAATAGTGTTCGCACAAGGGCCACGAACAAAAATGTGGGCGTTCGGCTAAATGGTTTCAGGCAAACCTGGCACTGAAAAACCAAGCCAATTCATATACGGCCAGCTAATGTACGGATTAGCTCACAGCCGCTAAAAAATGCGGCTCGAATGGATCATACACAGGCAATTTTTGCGTGCATCCGTACGTTCACCATGTATCCGTACACTAATAAAGAAGGATTGCGTATCATGGCGTCCCACTCTAAGGATTCGCCATGCAAGCATTACCCGAATTGCAACAGTCGCCGCAGCCGCTACTCGCCGGACAAGTCCATTTGTGGCTGCTGGACGTGCGCCAATTCAACCATCAACTTGCACAAGAGTCGCTGGGATTAATGAGTGACGATGAGCGCGCGCGCGCGCAAAAATTTATCCGCGGCAAAGATGAATACATCGCCAGCCGCTGGTTATTGCGCAAAGTGCTGGGGCAATACTTGCAACAATCACCGGTATCACTGGTATTCAGCCGCAGCGAAAAAGGCAAGCCCTACATCGCCAACAGCTCGCTCAAATTCAATTTAAGCCACAGTGGCCACTGGGCATTACTTGCGCTGGGGCAAGACATGGAACTGGGTGTGGATATTGAGCAAATCCGCGACTCGCGCGACTTGCTTGGCATCGCCGAAAATTATTACCACCCAGATGAATTCACACAGTTGCGCCAGCGACATGGTGCTGAACAGATCCTTTTTTTCTATCAACTCTGGACCTTAAAAGAAGCGCTGCTCAAAGCGATGGGAGTAGGTATTTCGGCCGGGTTGGAAAACCTTAACTTCCGTGTGGGCGATGCTATCTCGGTTACTTTGTCGCCCGTATTGCAGGCGCAATCGGTTACTGATAAATGGCAATTTCATCAATGGCAACTGCCGGACACCAGCTATTGCGCGCTCGCGGCAGCCAACGCGACTTTGCCGCAACCCCGCTGGTTTGATCCCTTCGCTGCACTGGTATAACCACAAGCATCACAAGCTTTTTACTTGACTCTCGAGTCTCCACTGCTAGCATGGCCGCCATCTGTCCAGCTATTCAATAAGAAGATTCCATGTTGCCATTTCATGAGGCAGTGAAAGACGATTTCACCGCGGTAAACCAACTAATCATCGACAAACTCCATTCCGATGTCGGCCTGGTAGAAAATATCGGCCACTACCTGGTGGAGGCCGGCGGCAAACGCCTGCGCCCGCTGCTGGTATTACTCACCGCCAATGCACTGGGCTACAAGGGGAAAGACCACTTATCGCTCGCGGCGATTATCGAATTTATCCACACCGCCACCCTGCTGCACGACGATGTGGTCGATATGTCCAACCTGCGCCGCGGCCGCCCGACCGCCAACGCCCAATGGGGTAATGCGCCCAGCGTATTGGTTGGCGACTTCCTCTATTCGCGTGCATTCCAGATGATGGTGGCGATTGGCAGCATGGACGTAATGGCGATCCTGAGCGACACCACCAACATCATCGCCGAAGGTGAAGTACAGCAACTGGTGAATGCCAAAGATCCCAAGGTAGATGAAGAAAACTACTTCCGCGTCATCGATAAAAAAACCGCCATCCTCTTTGCTGCGGCCTGCGAAGTCGCCGCCGTGCAATGTGGTGCGACAGCCGCCCAGCGCGAAGCCCTGCGTTTGTACGGCCGTCATGTAGGCGTCGCCTTCCAATTGGTAGACGATGCACTCGACTACACCGGCGATGCTGAAACCCTGGGTAAAAATGTCGGCGATGATTTGGCCGAAGGCAAACCCACCCTGCCCCTGATCCACGCTATGCGCACTGGTACTCCCGCGCAAGCGGAACTGATCGCCAACGCCATCCGCACCGGTGATGCCAGCCAATTACCCGCCGTTCTGGAGATTGTCCAGGCCACCGGAGGCATGACCTATACTTTGGAGGCCGCGCGGCAACAAGTGCAGCAAGCGCTCGCACAGTTGCAGCATTTGCCAGACAATAATTACACCACCGCCATGAAACAACTGGCTGAATTCTCACTGGCACGCAGCTTTTAACAGCCCTTATTTCACTGGGGGCGCCTGAGCAAATCAGGGCCGGCAACGTTTGCTGCTGGCGCCATCCAACTGGACAACTGAACCACAGCGGTTAGAATGGCGCACTTTTGCGCTGGCACAACCGGCACTCAATGATCACTAGCAGAGACAATTCCATGACCACCTTTGAACCCCAAAGCTCCTACAGCCGTGAAGAACTGCTCAAATGCGGTGATGGCCTCCTGTTCGGCCCAGGCAATGCACAACTGCCAAAACCTAATATGTTGATGCTCGACCGTGTAGTGCATATCGCCCAGACTGGCGGTGAATTTGGCAAGGGTGAGATTATTGCCGAGCTGGATATCAACCCCGATCTCTGGTTCTTTGAATGCCATTTCCCTGGCGACCCGGTAATGCCCGGCTGCCTCGGCCTGGATGCCATGTGGCAACTGGTGGGTTTCTTCCTCGGCTGGAAAGGCAACCCTGGCCGCGGCCGCGCTTTAGGCTGTGGCGAAGTGAAATTCACCGGGCAAATCCTTCCTACCGCCAAGAAAATTACCTATCACATCAACTTGAAGCGTGTAATCGAGCGCAAGTTGATCATGGGCATCGCCGATGGCCGTGTATCCTGTGACGGTAAAGACATCTATTTCGCCCACGACCTGCGCGTTGGCCTGTTCCAGAATACCGATAGTTTCTAAGTGTCATAATAACGATAACGGGCGAGCGCCTGACCGCTTATGGCATAATGCTCGTCCTTTTAACCCTATAAGATTAAATTCGCCAGACGCAAATCTGTGATCCAGGCGCTGTAACTACAAAGAGGTAGCCTATGAAACGCGTTGTTGTTACCGGTATGGGAATTGTGTCCTGCCTGGGCAATGATAAAAATGCCGTGTTAGATGCATTGCGCGCAGGCCGTTCCGGTATCAAATTCCAGGAAGCCTATAAAGAAAAAGGGTTCCGCAGCCACGTTGCCGGCTCCGTCGATATCAACCTGTCCGAACTGATCGACCGCAAAATCCTGCGTTTTATGGGCGATGCCGCGGCTTATGCCTATCTCTCCATGCAACAAGCCATCACCGATTCAGGCCTGAGCGAAGAACAAGTATCCAATGAGCGCACCGGCATCATCATGGGCTCCGGCGGCGCATCTTCCATGAACCTGGTCGAGGCAGCCGATATCCTGCGCGAAAAAGGCCTGAAGCGTGTTGGCCCATATCGCGTAACCCAAACCATGGGCAGCACTACATCGGCTTGTTTGGCAACCCCGTTCAAAATCAAAGGCGTTAACTACTCAATCTCTTCTGCCTGTGCAACCAGCGCCCACTGCGTTGGGGTTGCGATGGAGCAAATCCAGCTCGGTAAACAAGACGTGGTTTTTGCCGGTGGTGGCGAAGAAGAGCACTGGACCCTGACCTCATTGTTCGATGCCATGGGCGCACTCTCCACTAAATACAACGAAACCCCTGAGCAGGCTTCACGAGCTTACGACGCTAACCGCGACGGCTTTGTGATCGCAGGCGGCGGCGGCTGCCTGGTAATTGAAGAATACGAACACGCCAAAGCGCGCGGCGCAAAGATTTATGCCGAGATCGTCGGCTACGGCGCAACTTCCGACGGCTACGACATGGTTGCCCCTTCCGGGGAAGGCGCAGTGCGCTGCATGAAGCAGGCGCTGGCAACAGTGGATGGCAGCATCGACTATATCAATTCCCATGGCACCTCCACACCTGTAGGCGACTTGGCCGAATTGCGTGCGATCAAAGAAACCTTTGGCGACAAGATCCCCGCGATCAGCTCCACCAAATCCCTCACCGGCCACAGCCTTGGCGCCACCGGTGTACAAGAGGCAATTTACAGCCTGCTGATGATGGAAAACGACTTCATCTGTGCCTCAGCCAATATCGAAACCCTTGACCCGGAAGCCATCGGCATGCCAATTGCCCTCCAGCGTCAGGACGGTGTGAAATTGGACCGAGTAATGTCCAACAGCTTCGGCTTCGGCGGCACTAACGCAACCCTGGTTTTTCAAAGAATCTAAAGGGGCAACGCGTTTAGTCCCTCCGCTATACCAATAATAAAAACCGCGAGCTGCTCCTGCGCCTCGCGGTTTTTATTATTGGCGGACAAGAAAACTATTGCGCGGCTTTGATCTGCTCGCGGTTGTGCAACCACTGCTTCACTAATGGCAATAAACTCGGACGCCAGGAGCGAGCCTGGATGCCGAAGTAATCGCGCGCGCGGCGGCATCCAAGGATGGCGCTAAGGGGTTCGTCGGTGGGTTCGCTGTCTTCGAGGGTGAGGCTGGGTTCAGCGGTGAGCAATTGTTGCTGGATCAGCAGTTGCAGGAGCTGCTCGGCAAATTCATCTTCCGTGCAGGCATCGCTGCTGCAATAGTGCATCACGCCCCAGTTTTCTGCACCGCAATAGATTTGTTTGCTCATAGCAACTGCGACCCGCGCAGCATCTGAAAACGCAGTGGGTGCACCGCGCAAACGGCAATTAACCGTGACCGATGCTCCGGCGAGAAACGCACTGAGCAGCCGCGTCAGCAAATTATCCCCATAGGCACCAATCACCCAACTCAGGCGCAAAATAATATGCCTGGGCACCAACTCGGCAATCACTTGCTCCGCCTCGGCAAACGCACGACCGCTATCATTGACTGGCGCTGCCGGATCTTTTTCGCTGTGGGTGCCTTTGTTATCACCACCAAAAATGCTGTAGCTGGATAGGTGGATCAGGGGAATTTGTGCAGCGGCGCAGGCCTGGGCGAGCTGGCGGGCGGTATTGATGAGCGATGCCTGGCCACCCGCATGGAAAGCATCGTCCCAGCCGCGGCAATTGATAATCAGATCCGGCTGGTGCTTACCCAGATACGCTTGCAGGCTTTGGGCGTCAGACCAATCCAGTTCAGCCGCCGCAGGCATCAGCAGCCTGAATGGCTCGCGCTCCAGTTCGTGCTCCAACGCCCTGCCCAAGGGGGAAATTACATCGGTTAACAATAACTTGAATGACATTGCGATCTGCATACCCGTAAAATTTTTATGCATATTAGCAGTAGAACCCGCTGCTACCGCAAGGGTAATTCGAATGCGGAAGGCTTATACTGCGCGCCCATTTGAATCAGCACCAGAGCCATTGCCGGAACCACAGTCTCCATGAGCCAAACCTCGCTTAGCATCCATCTCGATCTGGCCATTATCGGCGGCGGTATTGCCGGGCTCTGGCTGGCCAATCGCGCCAAAAGTGCCGGGTTTGATGTCGCCCTGTTTGAAAGTGACGCCCTCGGCAACGGCCAAACCCTCGCCTCCCAAGGCATGATCCACGGCGGCATGAAATACACCCTCGCCGGCGCGTTGACCGGTGCCTCCGAAGCCATCGCTGAAATGCCCAAACATTGGCGCGCCTGCCTGTGTGGTGAGGGCGATGTCAACCTGCGCCATACGCGCATCCTCAGCGATCATTTTTTTATGTGGTCGGGCGATGATCTGGGTAGCAAACTGACCGGCTTCCTCGCCAGCAAGATTACCCGCGGCCGCGTCGAGCCAGTGCATCCGGATCGCCGCCCGCCACTGCTGCGCCATTCACGGTTTACGGGCAGCCTGTACCGCCTGGAAGACATAGTGATAGATGCTCCCAGCCTGGTTGCCAACCTCGCCCATAATGTTGAGGGCCATTGCTTCCATATTGACTGGTCACAGGCGCAGCTCCATAAAAATACCGATGGGATGGTAAGCCTCAGGATCAATACACCGGAACAACCAATAGAAATACATGCGCGGCGATTTATCTTTGCTGCCGGCAAAGGCAATGCCGGATTATTGCAACAGCTAGGATTGGAGAGCCCCGCAATGCAATTACGCCCGCTGCAGCAGGTGATCATTAAACACCATCATCCCTTTGATTTTTACGGTCACTGCCTCGGTCGCGAGACAACGCCGCGCCTGACAATCTCCAGTCACCGGTTACCGGATGGTTGTCATATCTGGTATTTGGGTGGCAGTCTCGCCGAAAAAGGGGCGAGCATGACGCCGGAAGACTTGATCGAGCTGGCCAAACAGGAGCTGGAAGAGTTAATTCCCTGGGTGAATCTGGAAAGTGCCGAATGGGCAACCCTGCCCATCGAGCGCGCCGAGCCATTGCAGCCCGGCCTGGTGCGCCCCGACAACGCCTTTATCGCCCCAGCCAAGGGCGCAACCAACCTGCTGGTCGGCTGGCCAACCAAGCTGACATTGGCGCCCAACCTCGCCAACCAGGCACTTGAGTTACTGGCTGGTGCAGGCATAGCTCCCTCGACCAGACACACCAGGTTGCACGATTATTTACCCTACGCCGAACTTGCAAAAACCCCTTGGGAACTGGCATTCCCACCCGCATTGAGCGCCGAGGAAACGCTGGCGTTGCACTTTCGGGAACCCGATGAGGACGACAACTGATGATGCCGCGCAAACGCCTTGGCCGCACCGATATAGAGGTAAGTACTTTTGGCCTGGGTACCGTAAAATTTGGCCGCACCCACGGCCTGAAATACCCCCAGGCATTCACGCTGCCAAGCGATGAACAACTGCGGGAACTGCTCGGTTGCGCCCGCGACATGGGCGTCAATTTTGTCGATACCGCCCCCTCCTATGGTTATAGCGAGGAGCGGCTGGGCGATTTGCTGCGCAGGGAACGCAAGAACTGGGTGATCTCCACCAAAGTGGGCGAAGAGTTTGAGGTCGATAAATTTTCCGACCAGGGCATATCCCACTTCGACTTCAGCTCCAAACACACCCGTACGAGTGTCGAGCGCTCGCTACGCCGCCTGCGCACGGATTATCTCGATCTGGTGATGATTCACTCGGATGGCAATGACCTGGATATCCTGCGCAATAGCGGCGCACTCCAGACACTGCAACAACTCAAGCAAGAGGGCTGGATCCGCGCGCTGGGGATCTCCAGCAAAACCCTTGAAGGTGGGCTGCTCGCAGCAGAAGTCTGCGATGCAGTGATGCTGATGTATCACCCTGCCTACACCGACGAAGAACCGGTAATTGCAAAATCTGCATTACAAGGCACCAGCGTTTTGCTAAAAAAGGTTCTCTCCAGCGGCCATATCTGCCATGATGCGCCGCGTCTCCAAGAGGAAACCCGAGACCCGGTTGAACACCAAGTTAAGGATCCCGATCCTGTCCAGAGCGCGCTGAATTTTGCCTACGCTCATTCCGGGGTCACCAGTGCCATCATTGGCACCGTCAATATGCAACATTTGCGCGCTAACCTAATAAAAGCATTGCGCGCACAAAATATGGCGTAATATTCTACAGAGCAAGCTATGAGCAGTTGGTTAGATACAGTTAATTGGAACAGCGACGGGCTGGTTCCTGCTATAGCGCAAGACGCCAAAACCGGCCGGATCCTGATGATGGCCTGGATGAATCGCGAATCACTTCAATTGTCAGCAGAACGCGGGGAAGCCGTATACTGGTCGCGCTCGCGCAACCAGTTGTGGCATAAAGGTGAAAGCTCCGGCCACATCCAGAAACTGCATGAAATCCGCCTCGATTGCGACGAAGACGTGGTTGTCCTGCAGGTGGAACAATTGGGTGGCATCGCTTGTCATACCGGCCGCGAATCCTGCTTTTATCGGGTACTGAAAGACGGCGAGTGGCAAACCGTGGAGCCGGTACTAAAAGATCCGGCGGAAATATATCGCTGATTTTCCCCACCCGTTATTAGTAAAATGAGTTCCTATGAGTAACGATATTCTCCAGCAACTGACAGAAATCCTCGAAGCGCGCAAAAATAATGCGGGTGCCGAGACTTCCTACGTTGCCAGCCTCCACCAAAAAGGGCTGAATAAGATTTTGGAAAAAGTCGGTGAGGAATGCACCGAAACAATTATCGCCGCAAAGGATGCACATACCAGCGGCGACAATAGCGAGCTCATCTATGAAACAGCAGATCTCTGGTTTCATACGCTCGTTATGCTGTCACATGTCGGTGCAAACGCCGATGCAGTTTTAAACGAATTAGCGCGCCGTTTTAATGTCTCCGGACATGCCGAAAAAGCAGCGCGAAACACTAACCCCCAATAATGGGTAGAGGAATTGAACATGGGTGCAGCTAACGCTATAGGCTACGCGGGTAACTTTGGTAGCCCAACTCAACTGATCATCATCCTGGTGATTGTATTGTTATTGTTCGGCGGCAAACGCCTGCGCTCACTGGGTAGCGACTTGGGCAACGCCATCAAAGGCTTCAAAAACTCCATGAATAATGAAGACGCTGAAAAGGCCGAGCAAGAAAAGCAGGAAGCGCAAAAAGTTATCGATCAAAAAGCAGCGAACACCACCACGGCCCAAACCGTAGAAAAAACTGACCACAAACAATCATAAGGTCGCCGCCGTGTTCGATATTGGTTTTAGCGAGTTATTAGTCTGCATAGTGGTAGCGCTAGTGGTCATTGGCCCCGAGCGCCTGCCGGAAACAGTGCGCACAGTAGGCTTGTGGATTGGCCGCCTCAAACGCAGCCTGCGCGAAACACGCAGCGAAATCGAACGGCAAATCGGTGCAGATGATATTCGTCGCCAACTGCACAACGAAGAAATCATGGATCGTATCGAGCAAACGCGTCTGGAAATAGAAAGAACACTGCAAGAGGCAGCATTAACCGCTGCTCCAGAAGACAGACCTCGCGTTTACGAACATCAGGAACTACCGGACCACGCCCATATGAATGAGCAACCGGTAGCGAATGAACCTGTTACCACTACCGAACCTGCTGCAACACCTGACACCAGCACCAAGGCATCCAACGAACCCCATGAGCACCGAGCCTAACGACAAAGAGCTGCCGCTGGTCCAGCATCTGCTGGAATTGCGTACGCGGCTGCTGCATATCATTTATTGCTTGCTGGGCAGTTTTATCTGCCTGTTTCCGTTTGCTACTGATATTTATGCGATAGTTTCGCATCCGCTGCTGGCCGTTTTACCCAAGGGCGCCAGCATGATTGCAACGGATGTGGCTTCGCCCTTCCTTACCCCCATGAAGCTGACGTTTTTTGTGGCGCTGCTGATTTCCGTTCCCTTCCTGCTGTACCAAATCTGGTCATTTATTGCGCCAGGATTGTACAAGCATGAAAAGCGCCTTGCGTTACCGTTGCTGATATCCAGTGTGCTGCTATTTTTTGCGGGTATGGCCTTCGCTTACTTTGTGGTTTTCCCGACAATCTTCCGTTTTATGACCGGAATCGGGCTGGAAGGTGTAACCACCATGACGGACATTACCAAGTACCTGGATTTTGTCCTGCACATGTTTTTTGCGTTTGGTTTCGCCTTTGAGATTCCTATCGCCACTATATTGCTGATCCAGGCAGGCGTAACCACCACCGAAAGTCTCGTCGCCAAACGGCCGTACATTGTGGTGGGATGCTTTGTAATTGGCATGCTGCTGACACCACCAGATGTAATGTCTCAGCTGTTGCTGGCCGTCCCTATGTGGCTGTTATTTGAGACGGGATTACTCTGCGGACGTTTGCTTGAAAAAAATCGCCCCAAAGAAGATGACGCGGATACAGAACCATCGGATAAAACCAATCCCCAGTAAAACCCCATAAATACTGCAATGCTGTTCACTTAAGGATTTGTCGTCACTCCTGCAAAAGCGGGAGTCCAGTTATCGTGGCAAAATTCGCAGTTTATGGATCCCCGCTTTCGCGAGGATGACGACTAACAAGGTTGAAATAACCTTAAGTGAACCGCATTGCAGAAATACTGGCCTTTTTACTGGACGTTGATTGTCACAGGCGCTGAATTATCACCGTCGCCGAGCGTTAAACACTGTTGGCAAGGGCCTCCTGCAAAACTGCCTTGTTCTCTTCAAACTTCTTCCAACCCATTTCGTGGAAGTAGAACGCGACTGTATTAATCGCGGGCTCCACCAGCGCCATAGTGCCGCCAATCAATACACTGCCAGTCAAGGCATAACCAACAGAGAAGGCGACGGTGAAGTGAACGGCTGCGAATGTTGCGGTCTTTGCCATGATTGAATCCTCGCTTGCTGATTAGGGTGACTGATCAGGCGCTTAACCTTCAGTCCATGTATCCATACTAAGCAAGCGATAATCATTATCAAAGAAAATTGACTAGATGGGCCCAATAGCAAATAGCTATTTACCAACGAGTGAAAGGGGTGCGGGAGAGATTGGAGTTAAAGTAGCGCTCATCGGCCGTTACCTCTTCCCCCACCCAATCCGGACGGGCGAAATCCGTATCCTCAGAAGGCAGCTCGATCTCCGCCACCACCAACCCCAGGTTTTCCCCCAAGAATTCATCCACTTCCCATACAAATCCCTGGTAGAGGATTTGGCGGCGATTTTTCTCAATCAATGGCTGCTCGCACAAAGCCAGCAGCTCACGCGCATCCCACAGCGGTATCGGATATTCAAATTCAGCGCGGCTCGCACCAACAGAAACACCTTTGATGGTCAGGAAAGCCTGTTCCCCGGCAATACGCACCCGTACCGTACGCGCCTTATCGCGGCTCAAATAACCCTGCGAAAAAAATACTGCCGGTGCTGCGCGCCAACTATCGCCAACCACTAAAAATTTACGTTCGATTTCTATAGCCATATTTATTCACCGCGTTTTTTTGTTTGCTCATCGCCAACATCCCAAGCACTCCAATAAGCACCAATGGCATAGAACCACTGCTACCGGATTTTTGTTGCCCTGATGTAGCAATAGAGCTGGAAGCATTAATAGATGAACCCGATAAAGTGCTGCTTGATGATGAACTCACTACCAGGGGTTCAGCGGGCTTGTCAGCGATATCCACTACCGCCAGATTGGGCGATGCCAACATAAGTCCATTGCGCGGATTATAGAGACGCACAAAAAACGTTTCGGTAAATTCATTGCCCACCCCATCAGCAGTGATCGGAATCTCGATTATTTTTTCAGTGGCATCCCCGTCGGACCAACTAATACTTCCGGTAACAGCCGTAAAATCAGATGCTTTTGCGTTGCCGGTTTGGGTTTCATAAAACACCTCTGCTGCACCTGAGCTGCCACCAATGCGCTGCAATGACACACGCAACACCTCACCTTCTTTGGCCACCAAACGTGCGCCAGAAAATTTCACACTGCCCTGCACCCTGGCGGTATTATCGCGAATCACGTACAAACCGCTGTTGATGTCGCTTACCAAAATATTGCCGCTCGGTAAAAATGGATAAGTGCCCCAGGCACCATTAAATGATGCCGAATCTGCGACTGGGTATGTATCAAAAAATCCTGCCTCAACCGGATTACGCGGATCGGAAATATCCAGCACCACCAAGCCGCGCTCATAATTGGAAATATAGTAGCGATTGCCACGAGTATAACCATTGTGATCAATAGCAGGTGTCGGCCCTATATATTCGCCAGCCAATTCCGGCGCACGCAAATTATTAATCGCAAAAAAACGCACGCGCGTATTTAAATTGTAGCGTTGCTCATCCAGCTCATCATGCACCGAAATAAATTGTCGGTCTTCTGTCCACCAACCGGAATGTACATAAGACACATATTGATAAGTACTGCGCGCCAAATTAAACGGCTTGGTGTTATCAGTTTTATCCCACAACAAAATTTCATTTTCGTTGTAATCAAGCATTAGATCGCAGTCATTATTTTTATCAACACACTGTTCGCGGCGCAAATCGGTAATCCACAGTGATGACACATCATGGCTGTACCAGCTTCGTGAATTAGCTTCATTTTTATAAACAGAGATAGGATTTGTGGGATTAGCAAGCGAATAACTGTTAAATGCACCACCTTGCTTATCACTGCCCGCCACATGCATATAAGCGGTGCGATTGGTGAGCGCAACGCCAGTGGAATAATCTACATTGCTGATATAAATATTGTGCGCGCTGGTATCCGTTGTTTCGCTGGACACTTGTACCACTTTATCAGGCAACTGGTTCAAATCCAGAATCATAGTACCAACGGATGCCGCATCGGCTGTGACGTACACGTAAGCCATCCAGCGACGGCGGGCTTCATCAAAATATTGATAGGTTTTTAAATCGCGCCAGGTCGTGTTTTGACTGGCTATAAAACTCACCACACGCGGATTAACCGGATCAGTAACCTCAACAATACTCACACCATTAGTCAAACCTACCAGCGCATATTCACGATTATCATTGAGATCAAAATGCCCCCAAATATCGTTGCCGTGTGAATTATTATTGCCCAGGTTGGTGAGTGGTACATGCGCGAGCAGGTCGAGGTTATTACAACGGAATTCACCCGCTGCGCCCCCAACACAGGGTATCGAGGCCTGCATCTGGCCCATTGCTTCAAGCTGTGTTTGCTTGGCATTCAGATATTGCTGCTGCTCACGATTAAGGCCCTTGGTATCGGTAATTACTGTAAATCCTTTCTCCGCAAGCCCTTGCGAAAACTCGGGCGGCACACCAACCAGAATAGTATTAGCCCTTGGTGCTGCCGGTTTATAGCTGCCTTTTTGATAGCCGCCCGTAACAGGTACAGCGCTGCTGGCAAGATAAAAGATTGAATCTACATCGGTGATGTCATAGCGGCCTTCGGCCAATAAAATTTTATCGCCCTTGCCCGCCTGTCTAGCTGCATAGGCGATAGTTTTACAAGGTGATTCTTTTTGATCACAGCGGCCTTGGTCGAGACCATCTACTGCAACATAGCGTTCTTTATCGTGTTCGGCATGGGCATATACCTGCGCAGGAGCAAGCATTAAAGTGCACATTAATCGAATGGTTAATCGATGAAAAGAATAAGACACATGAGCTCCTTTTCGATAAGGGAATGACTTAGCCTAGTCCATGCGCTCTTGCAACTCAAAACTTGGATGAAAATACGTAGCATATGAAACTGGGCCTCACTGCGCGACCCACACCAACCTTTGAATACTACATTTCTACCTTTTGCGATAAATAACGCAATCGTTCGTTAAAATATTGCGCCCGTTCAATCAACTGTATTGAAAACAATTTCAGCTTCATCATTTTTTAGTTTTACATCCAATGCGAAATTCGCATCGATACTATCTTTTTATCTGTACATGTATTGAAATTATATCTCGATCACTTCTGGCTGAAGTAAACGGACATTTAACGATGTAATGTCATTAACATTTGCTTTCAAAAACCAAAACAGCACCTCTTCAGTAACCTTTCCCAAAGACACGCACGGAAACCCTTGTTTCTCTTTTGCTAATAACTGAGCACTGAGAAATATTTTTTGCACTTTAGCGGAGTCAAGAATAACTGGAGCTCTAGAGCATGCCGTCATTATTGTTGAAATAATTATAAAAAAAACATGTTTTGTAACTTCATTTCGCCTTTCTTTTAATTCCAAGTATCTACACTTATAATTTCTTCCAGACTTCCAAGCCGATAGATCTTATCGTCATTATCGTATTTCGCGTTAAACTTACCAACGACATAAACACGCCATATCCCAGAGTTAATTTTCTTTTTCATTTTTTCAGGAATTTTTGCACCTCTTAAAGTTATCCCCTCTATATCCGCTCCGGACTCAAAACTACTCTTGTTAGCAAAAAGCACGGGAGAAGCATATACATTTATCAGGTATCCAGTAACCCGTATAACTTTTCCATCATATCTTTCAGGGGTTGCCAGCAAGCGAGCAAATGGAACCTCACAAATCTCTCCACCAAGACCAGTAATTGTGTAGCAAGGAGTTCCAAATCTGCCATCGGGTGTTTTTGGAGCCAACTCTGAATCTGCCAATGCTTTTGTCGACAACAAAAGCACAATAACTATCCAAGAATATCTCTTAAATTTGCTCATTAATAAATCCTCTTCTGAATTCCATTTGGCCCCCCTAAACGGCCTTCGTATATCTGGCCATTTGGCAAAGTAACGTAGGCTCGCATATTCATGCTATTAGTCCCTCTATACTTTAACCAATTGATGTCATTACCGGAGAATGAGTGGTTCCATGGATGAGTGTGTATATAACCATGCTCACTCCAACCGGATAAATCCCTGGCAAGAGTTGTATTTACTCCAACTGGATTTCCGTCACTGTATGCTGGCCCAAACTTGAAACCCGCATCTTTTTTGAATATTTTCGATGTTATTTCAACTCCATATTTGTCAGCAACAGGACGCACCGTAGCATCCCATGTCTTGACCAATTCCAGAGCCGAACTAAACTCTTTATCAGCAAAAGGTGCCAGCATTTTATTTGCTTCACTCATAGCCATATTACCAAGCGCCGGATTGTTAACATTTAGTTTTGCATATTCTGCAGCAGTCGTCGCTTCTGACGGTTGAGAAGAGAGCTGCTCAGTTTCATCAACTTGCACTCCACCTCCCCCATACTTCTCCATCCCCCACTGCGCCGCATATGTAAACGCCGCACTCGCCGCTCCATTTGCGAATTTACCGCCCGTTATTTCAGAGATGGTGCCCCCAACAATTGTATTGGCAATCATTCCCTGAAAGCTGAAACCATCACCATATCCAATACCACCGAAGTATGAGCCTAAACCAGCGCTGGCAAAACCATTTCCAAATTTGCCGCCCTGCAGCTCCGCCATTACTCCTCCAAACACAGCAGCTGCAAAAACTTGCTGGCCAAAGGTCAAGCCACTAGCACCTAACACCCCGGAAAACCCAGCTGAGATAGCAGCTATAGTTGCCGCTGAAAATGCTTGCGAGCTACTACCTCCCATTGCTCGAGTAAACTGATAATTCCATGCCGCCGCGCCCCAAGCCCCTCCGTAGTAGCTCGCTACCGCTGAGCCTATTAAATTAACAGTTTGAGCACCAAATATTTTTGCGAGTCCCCGTATCGATTTTCGCTCCAGACCGCTCATCGGATTTAAATGTTTCAACGATAAAAACCCACTCGGATCAGTCGCATTCAGCGGATTATTCATCACATACGAATAACGGTTAAAACTTTGTGTATTCGTCGCCGCTTGTATGAAAGGGTCTGCTTGTAAGAAGCGCGCAAGTTTTGCATCGTAGATACGGCCGTTCATATGAATGATACCCATATCATCCACCATTTCATGACCGGTAAAACCACGACGCGTAATTGGATTGTTAAAGCCGGTTAAACTCAAAGAACCGAGCATGTTCTGCAAAACCAATTGATCAGTTTCGCCAGTGCTTTTTACCCAGGCAAGAATATCGTTGCTATCACCTTTGCGTCTTGCACCCCAGGGATCAAAACTCATAGAGTGGGTTGGTGTACCGACCTGGTCGGTAATAATATCCACGCTACCTAAATGATCTTTGTAGAGATACGTTTTACTGGCGTTAAGGATCTGTAGATTTTGTTTATCTGAATCGATTGTTGTTTTGTAAGTGTGTACAACATCGGCAACGGTGCGCTTCCATTCCACTTCATGGTTATTTGCGGTTTCAATTCGCTCCACATTACCCAGATAAGTAGTGGTTGTAATATTGTTATCGACTCTCTGCCAACGCGCGCGATCAGGCCCGTATTTAAACTCCACTGAGGCAGAGCCAGCTCGAGTGATGCTCTTCACCATGTCATAGCTGGTATATTCAAACGTGCGATTACCCAAATCAGAACTACTGCCTGATTCAGCAACCATATTGCCATTGTTGTCGTAAGAGTAATTCGCTCCCCCCGCTTTGGTAACCGCATGAGGTCCACCGTTAATACGGTTATAGAGATAATCGCCAACACCTTTTTTACGCGTGATATTTCCTAAACCATCATAAGCAATATCATCATCTAAACTACTGGCGCCACTACAAACTGCAGTTTCAGTTGGCAGTGCTTTTACCAATCGGTTGAGTGCGTCATAACAAAAACTTTCCTTGCGGTTATTTTGCTGCAAGGATTGACCTTCTTTAAATACTTGTGCGCCGCGATTAGCCCGGCTGGTTAGATTGCCCAATTCATCCCAAGTGTAATGATTGGATTGCAACACATTGATACCCAAAGCATCCCGCACTACTTGTGACTGCAATAAACCGGATTGGGGATAATAAGTATTAACGGTTTCCAAACCATTGCCGCGCAATTCTTTGGTAACCTGACCATTCACATTCACTTCTTTGATTGTACTCAGTAAACCGTTGGTGCCGTCCCAGGGCGCTATATCCACTGTGCGATAGGCATATCCATAATCATTAAAATGGGTTTGCACACCGCTGTCTGTAAAAATGGAACCGTTGATAACATCGCGCTGCTCATAGGCACGCCCAATACTGTCAAATTTAGTTTCGGTAAAATAATCCTGCCCGTCACTTAATTGGGTCCAGGTCATATCAACCAAACCACGATCATTGTAGCTATAGATAACGCAGTGATTGTTGTAGCGCTTGTCGCAAGAGCTCTCACTGTTAGCAATAACCGAGGTGTTGTTACTCATTACCACGGCTGTGAGTTTGCCCTGGGTTTTATCGGTCGGCGCGGATTCTCCGAAAGGTGTATCGTAGAACCAGGCAGTATGTGCCTCAAGAAGTGAGCCTGATTTATAATCTTTGCGATTAATCATGCGCCCCAATTCATCATACTTCATCAGCGTACGCTGGCCTTTTGGATCGCGCTGTTCAAGAAGCTCACCAAAGGCGTTGTAGCGATAATGCCACCATCCATCCACTGCACCGGATGCATTTTCGGTCCAGTTATTAACTGTCTCACAGGTTGCATCCTCGCCACTGAAACCACCTTTATCCGGATCAAACATGCCCGTTTTACGACCAAGTTCGTCATAGCACATTTTCACTACAGCATCCGCAGCATCAGTTGCCCGAGTGGTCACACTTAATAATTCACCCAGTACCGAATATTCATAACTGATTGAGCCACCCAATTGATCTTCTACATAAATCAATTGGCCCAGACCATTGCGCATCTCTTTACGCTTTTGTCCTTTAGGATTTATCAATGTGGTCTGCAACCCGTCAGCATTCGCCGCATATTCACTTTTGGAACTGATAATGCCTTGCTCATGAGGCGAATCCACCTGAACAATACGCCCCAGAACATCGTAATGGTTTTCTGTCCAATCCTGAGGAGAGGAACCAGCATAAAAGGCGAGACTTTGGCGTTTCACACGGCTGAGATGATCATATTCAGTGTCGGTGTAAACCCAACGACCATCAAAACCAATTTTACCCGCCCGCATAACACGACCAAGAACGTCAAAATATTCTATGGTCTCACCACCACCCGATACACGAATGCGCGTATAAAACGCGGCATTTGTTGGGCAATCAGACAATGAACAATAGCCAGAGTCCTTGCGTGTCCACGCACCAGTTTCACTAGCAGATAATTTTTCTATTCGTGAATATTCATTGCCGAAAGCATCGTATTTCACTTCGGCAAGAAGCTTATTTTTATCGGTAACAACCTGGGGCTGACCATAAACATTGTATTGATTAAACGCGGACGTTTGGCCTAATTGATTTTGAACCAATTCCAAATTGCGCCCGCTGGGATCGTAGCTGGATGTAGTTGAACGCGTTTGCGTTTCATTATCCCCTGCCTGCCCGGTGACACTTACTGAGTGTTTATTGCCCCACTGGTCATAGGTGTATTTCGTCACCAGTTGATCGTGATCATTCGACACAACAATTTTTTCTTCTTTGAGCAGGCCTTTGGCTCCGCCGCCAATCCCTTCGCCACCAACGCCGTAATATTTGAATTGAGCAGTGCGAGTCACGCTCTCACCGTCAGAACCAGAGGTATTAACGCTACTGCTCTTAAGCCGCCCCATGCGCAACGCCCAATCATCACTGTAATATTCATTGGTTGTGGTTTTAGTGATAGTTTTACCACTACCTTGAGTAATAGATGTAACCTCTTTCACATTACCGTGCTCATTAGGACTCATAACAGTATCGGTAGTGACTGTTTGTATCGCCTCTGCACTCACGCTTCCAGTTGAATCCATTACATAGGAATATTCGGTGGACTGTTTGAGGTATGGCTGGAAGCGTCGCGCTCCATCGCTACCCAAGACCTGCGCATCCCAATTGTTAATGGCGTAACTCAGAATCGATGCACCCGGTAAATTATTTTTATAAACCGTTGTACTCAATGGACTACCTATAAACGGGAAATCCTGGCGATAGCTGGTAACAGTGGTTATTCCTGTTTGAACATCCACCGTTTTCAAACGATTGAAGCCAAGGAAACCGCGTCCCATAGCCTGCATTTTTGCTTCGCTGTAAAAGTAATCCACCTCACTCATTGCCTTTGGTGCATTGGGTAAAGGTGCACTGCTTTTGACAGTAGTAACAACCTGCATCGAACCGTCTACCTCCAACACCGGATTACCTTTATCCGTAGTTGTACTGGCGGCAACAATTTCTTTTGTAGTCGGATTAAACACTTTATGGTCCGCAGGCACTTCCCAGCGGCCATTAAGGCGACCATAGAAAGCGGAGCTATCAACCGAATAAGTGGTATGGGTTGGGCTGCAATACGCAGGAATATTAGCGGGGCAATTATTATTCACTACTGTGGGAATCACGTCAGGATTAACATCCGCAGTCTGATAATACTTACGATTCGATAAAGCCCCGTAAGCAATTTGGGTAATATTTCCCAACCCATTTTCAATTTTGTAGATGGCATTGTGTTGCTGATCCTCTGAAACGGGATAAGAGGGATCATTACAATGCATCCGCATTTCATTACCTCGCCCGGTTGGATATTGCTCACATACGGGCTCAGCTTTTATCGCCATTTTGCCAATGCGCCCGCTGATTGATTCGGATGAAATGCGAAGATAATCCACAACGCTATCACCATTGATATCCATCACCAGGTAGGAGTCTTTTTCTGTTACAGATGTATTAAACAACGTTACAGGAGTGCTCGCAGCAGCCCCCCAATAATGAACAAGCATTTGACCTTTTGTGATATCACGCCAGATAACATCGATAGCTCCATCATTGTTGTAATCCAAAAACTGCGGGCTACTTCCTGCAGGCAAACCACTCAGGGTTATCCAGGTTTTTGCCGAATTAAAACCTGCGCCATTATTCATTCGTACCGATAATTTTTTATCCGCGTCCAGTTGAACAAGATCACTTAAACCATCCGCGTTGACATCGACAGTAAATAGTTTGATGACGTTGGCACCCACTGCCACGGGCGCCAATAGCTCACCTCCGTAATTCATGAGCTCACCATCGATATTCACTAGCGCGTAACGGTAAGTTAACGAAACATGGGCAGGATAGGCCGCGCCAGGCGGCATACAAATCAGTGCACGAATATATGAACCGAGGAAATCAACAGCCCCGTCGCCGTTAAAATCTGCGGCCATTTCCTGCTGCATTTTTTTGCTCTCAGCCACCTGTGTACAGTTTGTTAAATTACCGACCGACGAGGGAGCAGGCTCATTCATCTCTACAAAACCTTGGCTACCCCATGTCAACGCCGTTAATTGAAAAGAGAATGAATAGGCTGTATTTGAGTACCCGGCACTATTATTGCGCTTCAGCAAATAATAGCCTTCGCGGGTGACCGCATCTGCAAGGCCATCGCTGTCCACATCCATAAACAATGTATCTTTGTCCGTTAGCGACCCCAGATTCACAACGGCAACCTGACTTATTCTCCATTGCTTTTCAGCATTAATCACAGCCAAATAAATTTTCCACTGCGCGCCATCGTAAACAGCTAAATCCTGCCGCCCATCGGCGTTGTAATCCAATGTCGCAATCCGAACATCTTCATAAGGTTTATTATATAAATTGATGCGCTCTTGCGTCGCCAATCCAGCAGTACCGTTTTGGGCATAGGCGATATTGATACTCAAATCGGCATGAGTTTGGTTGATGCCTTTTTCATAAGTCAGGTAAATCAAATCCAATTTGCCGTCACCGGTAGTGTCCGCAAACACATTATTCAATACGTAGCGACCCGCCTCAGCGGTCGGGAATGACAGTTCCGTCATGTTTTGATCAAACGCGATGTGACTACCACCGCCCCATGAAAAACTCAGAGGCAAGAGACAACTGCCACCTACAACATTGGTGGTTACGCATTCATAAATATGACTCAAACGAGTTAAGGTATTTTCGTAACTCGCATCCGTGCTGGTGCGGCTTAAATATTTAAGTTGATAATGCCGGAAGAGTTTAGTTGCCTCAAAACCATCAGAATTGTCGGTGTTGTAAATACTGACACTCGCAAGTTTACGCGTTTGTGAGAATTTATAACCGGCAACATAAGCATCGGTTTTATCATCGCGCTCATCATAGGAGAATTGGATTCTGGATTTAAAATCCGCTCGGGTCGCTGAAGGTAGCGCGCCATTTGGCGTTGGAAATCCATAACGAATTTCATCAATATTTTGTCCGGTCGCGGCATCATTGTTATAAATAAAATCGATACCGTTACCCACATTATCCTGGAAGCGATTTAGCGCCCATGTCAGGGTAGTATTCTGCGCACCGCCCGTCAGCTTGGAGTCTGCAGTGAATCCATAAAATGAAATAGAACCGTCTTTGGCCTCGACTTTAAAATAGTCCGGATGCCCATTGCTGCCACCTACAGCCGTTATCAATGAATAATTATCAATTTCTGTGCGATATTCACTATCCGGCTGGCCATATGAAGCACCGGACACCAACATCAAGCGCTGCCCATCCAGACAAAAACGATCCTCGTTACTCCAGGTAATCGGATTGGCTTCACCATCGTGAATTAACGTTTTGCGACAACGTGTTATTGCCGAAAGCCCCGACAAAGACCAACCCTGCCCCAGTAAACCATTACCAGATTGACTGGAATAATCAAATGAAAGTTGTGGAGCAACACCCGCAACACCACCAGGGATATTGAGCGGAACTGAATACGAAGCCGCTCCTGATTCAGTCACCCGGAATTGGCCAGCAATAATACCAACGGGAGAACCAGGTAATTCTGACGGAGGAGGTAAATGGACAACACTATCAGCCTGATAATAAGGGCTGAGCGTAGTTGATATTGAAGAGCTGGAACTGGATGAAACGGATGAACCAGTCCCACCACTTGACGCACCAACAGTAATTGAACGTTCAATATTAATGCATTCAGGAGCTGTTGCCGAAGTAGGTTGATAACATTCCTTTAACAAGTAGGTATATTTACCTGCTGCCTTGCCAAAAACAGAATGACTGAAATTTCCCGAACCATCACCGCGCTTTAAGAAATTATTTTGCGTGAAGCTTTCACCAACATAACTGGTAATACTATTGCCAAGATACGTATAAACTCCACCTGCGGTGCTGCGTAACTCAACACCCAATGTATAGTCCTTTCCTGAGTCCCAATAAATTATTTCAATATTTTGTTCGCCCGACCTGGCAATATTGAAGGCAGCATGTTCTGTTGTCTTGGCAGCTTGATTGGCATTAACTTCGGCAACAACAGCACCATTCATTCTTATGCTATATCCATCATCTGATCTAACCCTGAAATTATAGGAGCCAGCATCAAGATGAACCCTGCCTGTCAGTTGTATAATGCCGTCGGTAGCATCCGCGGGATCGTTACTGAGACTCGCCGCATCCCCATTCAAAAAAGTCTGAAGATTAGTACCTTTAGCAAGCACTTGGCCACCAGTAGATGCGTAGTTTATCGTGGTCGCAATAAAAGTAGCATCAGGCACCATCGCAGATATTGTTGATTCAGCTTGACTCACTTTGCTGAGATCCTGATTTTCGTTATCTAGCTGCCGATACCCGTAGTATTTACCTTTTAGTCCAGCATAAACCTGTGCTTGCTGCGCCGGAACCGTTTCATATAACTCCGCATAGGAGCGCGCGCCACTCCATGAAATAGTGAAATCGCCATCGCTATCCGTTGCAGCAAGATTGAAAATTAAATTAGAAGTACCCGATGGATTTCCTCCATTCGGCAATCCTGGCGAATTGGCAGTTAATGTTTGTACATTTAATCGATCAACTAGAATTTGATCAGTCGATGCTGCCGACTTGAACCGAATATAATTATTTCCACTAACCAGATTTATCGGCAAGGAGATATTAGTCCAGGTTGTAGCGCCCGTTGGAGGTAGAGAGAGGGTTCCAACGACCACACCATTTCTCGTCACTTCAGCGTTATGTGCAGTAGCACCGGGGTTGATATATGTAAAAATTAAAACCCCTGACTCCGCGACAGAGCGACGTGCATTCCACTCCAGAAATCCTGATGCAGAAAATTTGGCAAATCCGGTGCCGGAATACCCCGGTGTCGAATTGGTAATTTGAACATCCACTTTTTGTGAAGCAACTTCTGCCTCATGAATAGAGTTAGTAACATACAACGGCTCAGAGTAAACACCGCAAACTAACGACGAATTACATGCCCTGACTTTATAAGTCGCGCCATATGCATTCGGTAATACAAAGCTTGTTGAAGTAACGTTGTAAATAGAGTCCAGGGGATAGGATGCATCAACCTGATAGTATGCGATGTTCCCAGCAGGAACACTCCAATTAAGC
>CAZIWB010000028.1:0-70320 GCA_964542655.1 uncultured Cellvibrionaceae bacterium | reverse complement strand
CAGCGGATTCCGTTTTATCAATGCGTTTATGCTCACGTATATGGTGGCGAATCAGTTTCCTTAACTTGGCGCGCTTCTGCTGCAATTCCTTGAACGTACCCGACCATTCTTTTGCGGCATTGGAGGGCATTTTGCAGCCATCAATCGCAAACAGTTCATTGCCTAACAAACCTTGCTCATGACACACCAGCAAAATCTGTTCGAACAGCCCTTCAATGGCTTGCGGGTGACTGCTGATAAAACTGGCAATGGTGGTGAAATGGGGAACTGTATCGCAGGAGAGTGCCTTGAAAATAATATTGTTGGTGCAGCACCATTCAATTTCGCGGCTGGAGGTAATGCCTTTGGAGTAAGCGAATAGCACAACACTCAATAAAATAGCCGGGTTATACGCAGGCCTGCCGCCATCTTTATTGTTATAGGCGTAATCGAAAATAGAAAGATCCAATTTTTCATGAATCAAGTAATGAATAGCATGTTCAAATGTGCCGGGTTGCAATTGGTCGCGGAAATTTATCACTACCATTGCGTTCTGATCGTGGTTGTAAGGAATAAACTTTGGCATAAGCGCACTCCTGTGGGGTTGCGCTATTTTAATGAAATTTAATCGAATTGTGGGGTTTTTCTACAGCTTCAACGCCGAGTTCAGCGGCAGTTTTTAAGTTGTGGTTTTATGGATTACTTTTTCGCAGCAAAACCACAAAACCGCGACTTAAAAACTGTCCAAGGAGCGTAGCGACTGGTGCTTGAGCGACTTGTTACAAATTGCTTATAAGTTTAATTGGTTGTGAAATTAGTTCTTTTGTGTCAAATACTTGTGAAATGCCAGACAAGTCTCCCAACTTTAAACAATACGCGCCAATATTTCTATTTTGCTTAAAGGCAATGCGCCATTCGTGTTGCCATGAGTAACTTTCAAATTTATTAAACACAGTAAGGTTTGGATGGTGCTCATTTCGGTCTACATATTCGACTTGCCTAGCGATAATATTCTCTTGCTGAAACATAAGGATTTCTTCACGAAGAGAAACCTCGCTTTTCAATCTTGCTTCAAACTCATTGATATTGCTGCCGCCAATAAGAACCGCACGATTTCCAAACTTCTCAAACTTTTTAGACAAATATAGCCCGTTAGCTCCCGCCTCAAGAATCTTGCCATCACTAATTTTAGTCATGCTATAAATATTAGTGTCACCAACATGATTTAAACGAACGTCTATTTTTTCAGTCAGCCCCTCAAGTTTATTATTTCCGATATAGACGCTTGAAAACTCAGGCTTATGTGATGCAATAAGACCTTCATGAATGTCACCCCTAAGAGCATCGTCTTCATCTTCGTACTTTCTGAAGTAATCAATATTATTCATGTACAGAAGCCCTTCATTTACGAAGGAGTCCACATATTGATCATTCATGAACTTAATAAGCACTCTATGTATTTTATTTGGATCTTCCATCTCAGTGAGTTCCTTTTGTAACGCCGCGTACAACGGCAGTTTGTAAGTTGTAGTTTTGTGGGTTACTTTTGCGCAGCAAAACCACAAAGCTGCGACTTACAAACTGTCCAGCGCACGCGGTGCGCGAGTTGATACGCTTTGTTATACAACCGCGAAAAACTTTAGTTCAGCCTGCCTTACATAATCTCGATAATATTCAAGACCTAGAACTGCAACATTAATTGGCGCAGGCCAAGGCAGCCTCATTTGCTTATGTGTTTTTGGGGGGTTGTACCAATTCCCACTGTCTTTAACTGGTATTAATTCAATACGATTTGGTAAATTTTCAATAATTAGTGGCTTATTACCTCGATACTCTACAAGTGCCCCTTTTTCTATGACTAACTTTTCAATATGTGCAATAGATTCACCCCCTTCAATAGACATAGAGCTTAATGGATCCTTTTTTTCCATAATTTCTTGAAGGCCGTGTTGGTCTGCGTTTCTTGCATGCTTTATGTACCGAAGTAATGGGTCTTTTTTACGTTCATTAGAAAATATTCCCTGCCAAGGTTGAAAGGTATTACGAACATGCTGACATGATCGCTCAACTTTAACCCAGCACTTTTCAATGGCACTTAAGTAAATTTTCCATTCATCCTCTAGTTCATCAATTGAAGTAGCATTAGTCATTCTCTCAATTGCCTTTTCTGCGACGACTAATTCTCGTTTGGCAGAGTGTAACGGCTCTTTTTCTTCAGCAGTCATGTCTTCCCTTTGTATAACGCCGCGATAAACGGTGGTTTTTAAGTTGCACTTTTGCCATAAAATGAAGCGAAGCGGAATGGCAAAAATGCAACTTAAAAACCATCCGTTTGATTGCTTTGTTATGCTAGGCTCTTTCCGCACTGAAGCCAGTACCTATGATAAAAGAATTTTCAATTATTAAAACTTCTAGATCTTTAGGATATTCAGTATGCTCATTACCATTCCAATATTTTGGAGTTCGTTGCGGAAGAAAATTCAAGCTTATAGGCTTATTTGAAAGAACCTCAATAAGTTCATTTGCAACAGAAAGAGGAAATTTCCCCAGTATTCCGAATTCTGAACGGCATATTGAATATTCCGATTGGATTGTATTCAGCCAATGGCTTATTGGTTGCTCACCAAGATGTTTTGAGCATGCATAACTTACAGCACCGAGTAGTTCAAAATAGCTTAATTTATTTTTGGAAAAGGCTACTTCCACTTCCGACTCTTTATATTCGACTAGTAAAGGATGGTTTCTTTCTATGCAAAGAAAACCTGCACATTCCGATATAATTTCCTCGCGGATAACATGCTCACACGAAATTGCCCAGAGTTGAGGCTCTGTTTCGTCGTTTAGCGAAACAGAAAGCTCTATTCTAAGATTGTCTGCATACCAATCCGCTCCAACTATACGAAACCAGCCGTCACTTTCAGAAAATTCATTTTCAATTGTCTTTAGTAAATTTTCCATTATTCACCTGAGAGCATAACGCCGTGCTCAACGGCAGTTTGTAAGTTGCGGTTTTGTGGAATACTTTTGCGCAGCAAAACCACAAAGCCGCGACTTACAAACTGTCCAGCGCACGAAGTGCGCGGGTTGCAGCACTTTGTTAGGCTAGTTTTTTACTTGGACAAAAGTACCGTCTAGGCTCCAGCCTACCAAGACTAGCGAATACAGTAATTCTTGAACGCTTTTTAAATCAAAGTACCTTGTATCAGTTACTGTGAAGGTAGCCTTATAGAGGTTGCCTTTAGTGTTCGTTCCTTCCAAATTGATTTTTGGGTGCGTAGATATTGTTCTGAACTCCTTTATGAGCAGCTCTTCTAGTTTTTTTATTTCATCCTCTGTTGCTTGAAGGTTGCTGATTGTAACGTTCATATTCAAGTCTTCATTAATTGAATTGCTCATTAGATTTTCCAGATTATATTTGTGGTTGTGAATTTGCCTAACATCTATGGACGCCCCGAGTTTTGCAAGCAATTTTTTTTGTAGCCAATGTTGTGTTGCAGCCATCTATCCGGACTCTCAATGTAGAATTTATCTACGGTCCTTGATGGTATTCGCTAATTGGGGTCTTATCATTTGTACGCTCTATCAACATGAGCCATGTTAGGACCAGACTTACCCAATTACGATTTCATCGACATTGCCTTCAATCTTCTTGCCTGCGCAACACTGTGCGTTAAATTAAACTTTCATTAAAACCATATTGCTCATCGTAACGATTTCCTTTGCTCATTAGCGCCCAGGCAATACGAGAAAGCTTATTAGCCAAAGCAACAATGACTACATTACGATGACGTCGCACCATCAACCCCTTTAGCCACGAGGTAAGAGGTCGTTTAGGGTTCATATGCTTGATAACCGCTCTTGCACCATGAATAAAAAGCGTTCTTAGATACGTGTCTCCCCGCTTGCTGATTCCTAATAGACGATCTTTTCCTCCGCTGGAATGCTGGCGTGGCACAAGACCAAGCCAGGCCGCAAACTCCCTTCCACTCTTGAAACTGCCACCATCCCTTATGGTAGCTACTAATGCTGAAGCAGTTAAAGGTCCTATTCCGGGAACTTCTTGTAACCGTCTCGTCATTTCAATATCAGGGTTGTAGCACTTTATCGCCTGTTCGATTTCATTAATCTGCGTATCGACCTGTTTTAATCTGCCCGCCAATCGCTGCAAATGCAATCGCATCATTACTGGTAGCATTTCCTCACAAGTACCATACTCTTGCTGCAACCAAGCCTTCAACTTATGCATACCAACAGGAATAATCAAACCAAACTCTGCTAATGATGCCCTAAGCCTATTAGCTATCGCAGATCTCTCCCCGACCAAACCTTTCCTATCTCGATGCAGCAATAATAAAGCTTGCTGCTCTTCAGACTTTATGTCCACGAAACGCATTGTTGGTCGGGTGACCGCTTCACAAATTGCATCCGCATCTGCTGCATCATTTTTATTACTTTTCACGTAAGGTTTTACGAATTGCGGAGGTATTAATCTTACGTCATGACCTAATTTTCGTATTTCTCTGGCCCAATAATGCGCACTGCTACAAGCTTCCATTCCCACCAGACAACAAGGCAAGTTAGCGAAAAAGCTTAATAATTTTGTTCGTGACAATTTTTTATTGAACAATCGTTTCCCTGAATTGCTGGCAGCGCATATTTGAAAAATATTTTTTGCAAGATCAACTCCAACCACAGCAATATCTTCGTTCATCGCATAGCCCTCTCTTCTGTAGGAATCAAGTATCTACATTATTAGATACTCACGAGAGGGACGTCCATACCATTATTTGTATACAGAGCATACGCGTTAACTCTCCCCCCCTCAACAATGCATCCAACCCTCTGATAAGCAAAAAGTTGGCTCGCCTTTCGGGAATTTTTAGCCGGGAAAAACACAAATGCCCATTAACACTCCAGAGCTTGCGTATCTTGCCATGCGCTCTGGTACCAAAGGCTTGGAATATAAAAGGCTTCGCGGGGAATTGGAAGTGGATATTGCGCAGTGTTTGGAGATGATGCGCAGTGAGATTCGTTGGCGTGGCTGAAAGCTATTGCAGCGATCAATAATAACGTGGCGAGTAAACTTCCGCCGATGAGTGGCCACTCATAATCTGGTTCAGGATGTCGTTATGCATAGCAAGCAGCTTGCCGTTGCGTTCGTTGAGGGATTTGGTTTGCTGGATTAATTTTTCCAATTCGTGCCAGCAGTGGAGATAAGTCGTACGGTTGGGCTGCGAGAAATGGACCAGTAATTTTTCCATTGCGCCGGGAGTGGTTGGCGATATGCCAAATGCGGTGAGGATTTTGCTGCGGCGTTCAGCGCGCGCGCGGATAAATTCCACGAGCACAGAGATTTGTTGGTTGAGCGATTCTATTTGCGCGCTGTTGCGCACCAGCAGTTGGTCATACAGGGCTTGCATTAAACGCTGCAAACCCTGGTAGTCGGCGCAATCCAGTTCGATATCGCGCCCGGCTAGTTGTACCAGCTGCTCACTGCGGTTCATACATCGGTGCCGCGATGGTAGGCGAGGATACTGTGGGCGAGCACTTTCACATCGCTGCTTAATTCGCCACTCGCGAGCGCTTTTTTGATCGCGGCGACCTGGTCCATATCGATTTCCGGCAGTGCGCGCATGGCTTCCTGCAATTGCTCCAGGCGCGGCTCAGGTTTTGGGCCTGCTGCGGCAACTTTTGGCTGCTCTGCCGCATCGGTTTTAGCAGTGGTGACGGCTTCAGCGGGAGCGCTGTAACCGGCTTTGATGTTTCTGCTGATTTCCATAATGGAGTCCTGCAATAGGTTTGTTGCTCTGGTCATTTACCCTAAATGACCCTGTTATTGCCTAAGGGCGACCACCCTGCGCAATAACTTAAATCGCGCTGCAAAATTTTCTTTAGCTTTCGTGTTGTTATGTGGATTCCTGCGTTCGCAGGAATGACGAGACCCATAGGTACGACGCGATCCGCAGGTACGACGAGATCCGCAGGTACGACGCGATCCGCAGGTACGACGCGATCCGCAGGTACGACGTCATACCCGTGAACACGGGTATCCATGCAACAACTTAGCCTTGGGCCCGCCACCATGACTGGCTGGCCAACCCGTCTTGAATCTTCTGCTCCTGCTGGTTGAGCAATAGCTGCCACTGGTTCATTTTTGCGTCTATCACATGGGCGACGATCTTTTCGCTGCGCATGGCGGTCATGAGTTCCACCTGGATACGCGCGAGGTTTTCCTCTGCTACCGCCAATTCCTTGCGCTGCAATTCCACCATCTTTAATAAAGTGCCCTTGTATTTTTGCTGGTTGTCGCGCTGCAAGGGTGTGGTCATGGGTACGGTAAAACCACACAGGCGCGTGAGGCCGGTAATGTTGTTGCGGTAGCGCTGGCAAAGGTTCTGCTGGTAGGTCACGCGCCCCAGCATTTGCTGCACGCGGGTGGCGCGCAGGCTGGCGAGGCGCGCGAGGGTATCCAGTTGTTCTTTCATTATTTTTTACCGCCTTTCATTTTAAAAACCAGGGCTAGCGAATGATATTTTTCAAATCGGCCAGGCATTGCTCCAGTTTCGCACCCTGACCTACATCTTGCCGCAGGAAGCGCTCAATGGCGGGAGCGAGTTGCACTGACTGATCGGTTTTCAGATCCATGCCGGGTGTATAGCCACCGAGTGGGATCAACTCTTTGATTTTTTCGTAGGTGCTGTAGTACTCCTTCAACTGGCGCGCGGCCTGTTGATGAGCTTTGTCGGTTACTTGCGTCATGCAGCGGCTGACCGATGCGGCGATATCAATCGCCGGGTAATGGCCGACATCCGCCAAGCGACGCGATAACACAATGTGTCCGTCAAGGATCGCGCGCGCGCAGTCCACAATCGGGTCCTGGTGATCATCGCCTTCGGCTAATACCGTGTAGAGCGCACTTAAACTGCCGCGCTCGCTTTCACCATTACCAGCGCTTTCCACCAACTCTGGCAACATGCCAAATACCGAGGGCGGATAGCCTTTGGTCGCAGGTGGCTCACCCAGTGCCAGGGCGATTTCACGCTGTGCCATGGCATAGCGTGTCAATGAATCCACCAGCAGCAAAACGTCTTTGCCCTGGTCGCGAAAATAGGCGGCGATGCTGTGGCACAACTCGGTGGCTTTCATGCGCATCAAGGGGGATTCATTGGCCGGTGCGACTACAACTACGGCTTTGCGCAGCCCTTCTTCGCCCAATGAATGGAGGATAAATTCCTGCACTTCGCGGCCGCGTTCGCCAATCAAGCCCACCACTACTACATCGGCCGTGGTCTGGCGGGTGATCATGCCGAGCAGCACACTTTTGCCCACGCCACTACCGGCAAACAGCCCTACCCTTTGGCCTTTGCCGAGGGTGAGCATAGCGTTGATAGCGCGTACACCCACATCCAGCGGTGCCGATACCGGCTGGCGCTTAAGCGGGTTTACCTTGGGTAATTCCATTGGCAGCGGGTCGCGCCCGGCCAGCTTGCCCAAGTCATCAAGCGGTTCGCCCAGGCCATTCAGCACACGCCCCAGCCAGGAGTCATCAATATGCAGGCTGGTATCGTCATCGGCGGGGAACACCCGCGAACCTGTGGCTAAACCGAGCGGTTTTTTAAACGGCATCAGGTAGGTGGTATCGCGGTTAAAACCCACGACCTGCGCATCCAGCATGCTGCCATCGCCCTGCTCGACATAGCAGCGCTGGCCAGTCATGCGCTGGCAGCCGTGGCTTTCCAATAGCAGACCGGAAACGCGCACCAGACGCCCGCTAACGCGCGCAAGCTGGATGCTATCGAGCGAACGCAGTGCGTCGTCGAGTTTGAAATCGTTCAGGGGCGATGAATTGATTGGTGAGGGGCCATTCACAGCTTAACCCTCAGCCAGATGCATATGTTCGGCGAGGGTATCGATACAGGCATCCAGACGTTGCTGGCAGCCGATATCCACTTCCGTTTGCGCCGTCACTATGCGGCATTCGCCCAGCGCGAGTTTTTCATCCGCCACCAGACGCCAGCTGGCCGCGCGGCCGGGCGCCAGATCCTTAACGCGGTTGTATTCCTCCGGGTTCAGGTGGATGTTCACATCACCCTGATCGGTCGGCATGGAGGCGAGCGCCTCTTCCGCCAGATTCAATAGCTGGGTGGGATGCAAGGTGAGCTCGCAGCGGATCACCTGCTGCGCCACTTTCTTCACCAGTTGCAACAATTCGCGACGGCGTTTGCGCTCAAAATCCTCCAGGAAGGCATTCATTTGCTGGCTGATCTGGTCGAGCGGCTGGCTGGCGGTTTCAAAAATCTGCCGGCCTTCCGCTTTCCCTTCTTCGCGCCCGCGCGCCAGACCTTCGCTGCGCCCCTGCGCATAACCTTCGCGCTGGCCCTCTTCCTGACCTTGCACCAGGCCTTGCTGGTAACCTTTTTCCGAGCCCTCCTGGAAACCGTCAGTAATGGCGCGCTGCAAAGCAGCCGGATCGCTGCCCCAATTGTCAGCCGCCATACCGTTTTGGTTAAAACTCACGCGCGGTGGAAAGCGGAAGGGACGCCAGCCTTTGCCTGCATCTTTGATTATTTTTACCGTCATATCTTCCCCTTGTAGCCCTTATTCCACAGTCTGTTCGCGGAACAGTTGCAGTTGGATCTCGCCGTTGGCGGCCATATCGCGCACCACCGCCATAATGTCTTTGCGCACTTGCTCGATGCGGCTCAGGGGCACTGGCCCCTGGCGACGGTTGATCGATTCCATCTGCTGCGCCTGGCGCTTGGGCATGGCCGCCTGGATCGCTTTGCCCAGTGCCGGTTCGGCGCCTTTGAGCGCCACTACCCACTCTTCCAGCGGAATGGCCTCCAGCAGGATTTGCAACACCTCCTGGTTTTGGCGCGAGAGGATAAAGAAGTCGTACATCTCGTCTTCGATCCTGCCGACCAGATCTTTATTGTGCGAACGCAGCAGTTCGAACATCTGGTTACGGTCGCCTTTAAAGCGGTTCATGATGTCCGCCGCCTGCTTGACGCCGCGCACCCGCGAGCCCTGGGTCGATAACACCGAGAGGCTGCGGTCGATCAATTCTTCCAACTCAGCAATCACATCGCTGTTCACTTCGCTCAGGTTGGCGATGCGGTAGAGCAGCTCGTCCTGGCTTGCCGGCGGCATACATTCCAATACTTCACTGGCCATAGCGGGAGGCAGGAATGCCAGGAAAACTGCCTGCATCTGGGCGTGTTCTTTCGCGATCATGGCGGCAAATTGCTTGGGATCAATCCACTCCATCTTCGCCATCTTGGCGCGGATCTCTTCGCCGTAAATACTATCGAGCAGGTTGCGGGTGATGTCGCTACCCAACGCCTTACCGAGCATGCTCGACAGGTAGATGCGCGAGGCGCCCTTGATGCTGCTCTGCTCCTTGTAGTCTTCAAAGAAGCGGCCAATCACATCAGTCACCATCGGCTTTTTGACATTGCTCAGGCGTGCCATGGCCTGGCTGACACTGACGATTTCCTCGCGCGAAAAATGGCGCAGGACACCGGCAGAAGCGCTGTCACCCATGCTCAATAACAATATCGCCGCCTGCTCCACCGCACTGACTGAGCGCAGTGAAGGACGCGGTTGCACCGCAGTAACCGGCACGGGATTGCCGCGTTCATCAGCCTGCTGGATTAAGGGTTGCTCTTTCATTTCGGCTTATCCATTGTTTAAGGACTTCGGATACTCGTTCAGGGTCGTTTTTCGCCAGCATTTGCAGGTGTTCTATCTGCATTTCCAGGCCGGTACCGGGTGCGGGCAAGGTAATTTCTGCCAGTGGGCTAAATTCACCCAATATGCGCGGACCTTCGCCAGTAAAGGTGCGTTGCTCACTGCGCTCCATCCCCAGCCCGAGGCTTGGCTCAGGTGCGGGCATCAATACCTGGGTGTTGGAGCGGATCAAATCGCGCAATGCCGGGCGCACCACCATAAAGATCAACAATAGGCAGACCACACCGAGGATGCCCATCTTCGCCAGGTCATATACCTGGTTGCTCTCCCACCAGGGCAAGGCTTCCACCGACTCCGCTGTGGCAGTAAAAGGGAATACGCTCAGGGTAATCAGGTCGCCGCGCTTTTCATCAAAACCCACCGCACTTTTCACCATAGATTCCAGCTCGGCACGCGCTTCCGGCGTCCAGCCACCTTCCGGCGCCGTAGCGGCATTGATCACCACCGCCACGCTCTGGCGACGCAGGGCAAAAGGCGCGTGTTTAACGTGGGTAACGGATTGGTCGTATTCCAATTGGCGATTGGATTCTTTGCGCAGGGAGGTTGCCGCCTTGTTTTCGGCAGAGCTTTCGTTGACAGACCCAGCTGTTTCACCCTCAGGTGCTGCGCCATCCGCCGGTGGATTGTCCTGGCTTGCCGGTGGCACCGGGCGGTTGCTGAGTGAACCGGGGACACCGAGCGCAAGTTGGTCGAGCACACTTTCATCGCGCAGGATTTCCGAGCGCAAACGCGGGTTGTTGCCGTAGGACTGGAGGGTTTCCTCGCGCTGGCTGAAATCCACATCGGCCGCCACGCTGATGCGGTAATTGCCCGCGCCCAGCACCGGCGCCAGCACTTCTTCCACATTGGTGACGGCTTTGGTTTGGTAATCATTGACCAGGTCCCAGCTTTGTACCGGGCCGGCGGTTTCATTCAGGCCGCGCGATAACAACACACCGTGCTGATCCACCACGCTCACATCTTTTGCGGCGAGTTGCGGCACACTGCTGGCGACCAGGTTCACAATCGCACTGACTTGTTCGGGTTTGAGTTTGTAACCGGGCGCCACTTGCAATATCACCGAGGCTTTGGCCGGGTCGCGCTTGCTCACTACAAAGGAAGAATTCTCTTGCAGCGCCAGATGCACGCGCGCCATTTCCACACCTTTCATGGTCATGACACTGCGCGCCAACTCGCCTTCCATACTGCGCTTGAGGCGCACATCCTGCACAAACTGGCTGGTGCCGAGTGGCTCTTCCTTATCAAATAATTCGTAACCATCCGGCCTTTCGGCCTGCACACCTTTGGCACTGAGCAGCATGCGCGCGCGGGAGATTTGATCCTCACGCACCAGCACCTGGCCGGTTTGCGGGTGCAGGTTGTAAGCGATGGCTTCGGTATCCAATACCTGCATAACATCGGCAGCGGAATAGGTTTCGCCCGCACCATAAAGTGGGCGATATGAGCCCTGGTCGCGCCATAGATAAAACACCACGCCGATGGCAACCAGCGCGGCCAAGCCAGCCAGAGCCATCAGCGAGCTGCGCGGGCTCAGCTTGAACTTGCTGGCGGCGAGGCGATTTTTAAGTAACTGAACCATGTTGATATCTCACCGGTTATTACAGCGGCATGCGCATAACTTCTTCAAATGCGCCGGTAATTTTATTGCGCACCTGCATCAGGGCCGAGAAGGCCACACTGGCTTTCTGGCTTTCTACCATGGCGCCCACCAGGTCATCGCTCGCGCCGGAGTCCACCGCTTCCGTCATAGCGCTCGCCTTGTGTTGTTGGGCATCTATCGCCTTGAACACATCAGCAAAGGCAGTGCGCAAACCGTCCTGATTACCTATTTCAGTGCCTTCAAGGCTGATAAAGGGGCTCGCCGGTGCGATCACCGGGCCTTCAGCCGCCTGCTTGATCTGGTCCATGCGGCCAAGCAATTCCTGTTGAACTTGCACAATTGAACTCATGTGAATTCCTCTAAAAGCGATTGGTTAAAAAGTAAGGTGCACGCCCTGCTCACGCATGGCTGTCAGGCGATAACGCAGTGCGCGCGGGGTCATGCCCAGGCTCTCGGCCGCCTTGGTTTTATGGCCACCAAAACGACGGATGGTATCTATTACATGTTGGTACTCAGCCCATTTGCCGCTGGCACGCAGGGCGGCTTTACCGCTGACTTCAGCGCTGATCGAGGCATTTTCCTGCACAATCGCTTCGGTTGGCGCAGTCAAACCCAGATCCTGTGGCTGGATAAACAAACCATTGCGCAGCACCAGCGCGCGTTGCAGCATATTTTCCAATTCGCGCACATTGCCCGGCCAGTTGTGGGCGACCAGTGCATCGCAGGCGGCCTGGGTCAGCAGGTCATCGCGCTGTTCATGGGGTGCGTGTTTGCGGATCAAACGGCTGGCGAGCGGCAACACATCGTCTTTGCGCTCGCGCAGTGGGCTGATATGCAGGGGGAGCACATCCAGGCGGAACATTAAATCGGAGCGGAACCGACCTTCAGCCACTTCCAACTGTAAGTCGCGGTTGGTGGCGGCGATGATGCGTACATTCAGCGGGATTTCTTTGTGGCCGCCCAGGCGCTCCACTTTTTGCTCTTGCAGTACGCGCAGCAACTTGGCTTGCAAGCCGAGTGGCAATTCACCGATCTCATCCAGCAGCAAGGTGCCGCCATTGGCCAGTTCAAACTTGCCCGGCTGGGCAGCGGTCGCGCCAGTAAAGGCGCCTTTCTCATGGCCAAATAACAGGGATTCGAGCATCTGCTCGGGAATGGCGGCGCAGTTCACGGCGATAAAAGGGGCATCTTCCGTCGCTGAAAAACGGTGCGAAAAACGATGGATATAACGCGCCATCATCTCTTTACCAGTCCCGGTTTCGCCGGTAATCAGGATGGGCGCACTCGCCATAGCGACACGTTGCGCCATGGCCAGCAGGCGGCGGCCAGCGCGCGAACGGGTGACAAAAATCTCTTCGGCGGCCAGGGCCGATTCCAGACGCTGCAACAACATATTGAGTTGTGAGCCGCTAAAGGGTGCCAGCAGGTAATCCACACAACCCATTTCTAGCAGGGTGGCCGCTTTTTCCTGGTCGGCGTATTCCACCACCGGGATAATGCTCAGCTGCGGAGCTTCGGCAATCAGGGCGCCAACCCGCGCCAACAGGCTGGAACCGGGGAAGCTGCTGACAAACACAAACACCATGCTGGCGCTGGCAATAAGAGCGGAACTCAACTCGCCAAATTCAGCGCTGTGGACTAGCTGGCAACCCTGTTGCTCCAGGCTGGCAGTTAATAAACCATAGGCCTCATCGCGCGGGTGACCGAGAATCATCACTACTTTGCGCGCAGGCTTGGCCTTGCTGCCGCTGGCAGCTTCCGCAAAATGTGGCTGCTTGAAGCTTTTATCATCAAACAGACGCTCATCGGCAAAGCGATCATTGCGGCCAGCGAAGCGCCTGTCTATTGCTTGGCTGGATATTGCCTGGTTTGTGGACATCACCGTCATCACCTTTCCCGTCTGATTAGGATCAGCTAATAGAAGCATCTATTAGGTTTGGCTATGAATTTGTTGTTTATCATTAAAGTTTTTCTTCCCTTCGGTCGCCTTTATCTTTTATGCCAGCCATCGGGCTGCTACAGATACATGTGACACAAGACCAGAAGATGTGTGAACCACTTCATGTCATCGAACCTTAGCAACTTGCCTCCAAACCACTAAATCATTTGATCTCAAATGAAATCAAACAGGCTAAAACCCGCTCAAAAACAGCTTTTGATATCTATTGATTTAATCTCCCGCGCAACCCACTCCTATACTCGCCCTCGTGACGATCATCACAACTGCACTTTGACGCAGTCCCTGATCCACTAACAGGAATGCACTCCAACCAACTGCTGTTACAGCGCAATGGCTGGATTAAGGAAAGGGCTGACTGGTTACTTATTCGCCAACTGCAATAAGCGCCAGCCAGGTAAATAGAAAGGCAACCCACAGACGCCTATCACCATGACGGTAATACCATGATGGTTAATGCCAAAGTTCATCACAAGGTAGCCGCCGACCAGTTCACCCGGTTAAAACCGCACAAACTGGGCCGCCCCTACCACAAGATTCCGCAGTTCATCCACGAGATATCCAACAAGTATCCGCGGGTGATCAGCGACTATTTCCTGCGCAACTACCGGATCAACCTGGAGTTGATCCGCGTGCACGTCCATGAAGAGCGCAGCGAGGATGCCGAATGTATTTACCGGGCGCCCCTGGGCAAGGTGGGTTTTGCGATTGAACGCAGCCTGCTGACGGAAGTGCTGGAGTGCTACTACGGCGGTATCGGCCTGCCCAACCAGGGCGATACGCCGGTTAGCATGTCTGAACAGCGTATGCGCAGCCGGTTGGGGATCGATGTCGCCCAGATATTTGCGCGCGCCCTGCTCGGCGGCGAAACCTTTGGTGAGCTCAAGCCTTGGGAGAACGCCTATGAGGAAACCCAGTGGGAATACGTTGCCGAGTTCCACTACCACAGCCATATCACCAACAAGCGGTCATCCATCTTTATATATCTGGACACCCAACTGGTGGATGAGCTGACCAGCCGCATGACCAGCCCGGCGCCGGTACCTACTGGCGCTAACCCGATCAACCAGATCATCCACCTGCCGGTGAAGCTCAACTGCGTAATCGCCTCCCTGCAGATGCCCCTCTCACAAGTTCTCGCCCTGCAAGTGGGCGATATTTTGATGATGCGCATGCGCGAGCGCTGCGATGTGGAAATCAACCAGGAAAAACTCTTTCGCGGCACCATGTTTGAAGACGATGGAGCACTCTATTTAACCTCTCTGGAGAGCGTGAAAACATCATGAATAACCAATTCAATGACAACGACTTTGACAACCTGATGAGCGCGGGCGAACTGGGGATGCCTCCGATGCAGGAATCCGCCCCCTTCAACAATAGCTTTAGCAATGCGTTTGATGCCCCACCTGCCGCGCAAGCACCCCAGCAGGATTTAAGCTTCTTCGGCAAGATTCCGGTGAATGTCACCCTGGAAGTTGCCTCCACCGAAATTCCACTCAAGGATTTAATGGCGGTGGATACCAGCAGCGTGATCATGCTCGACAAACTGGCAGGCGAGCCGCTGGATGTAAAAGTAAACGGCACACTCTTCGCCAAAGCGGAAGTGGTCGTCATGAACGGCAATTACGGTTTGCGCATCCTGGAATTGACCGGCGCTGGCTTGAACGGGTTGGCTCCATGATCCGCTTCATCCAGCTCATCAGCACACTCGCACTCCTGTTGCTGCCATCGCTGTCGTTTGCGGCGGGCGGGGATATCACCTTGCTCAATGTCACCGACACTGAAAACGGCCAGGAAATGAGCGTCAAACTGCAAATACTCGTGCTGATGACACTGCTCGGTTTTTTACCGGCCATGCTCATGATGATGACCTGTTTTACGCGTTTTATTATCGTGCTGGCCATTGTGCGCCAGGCGATTGGCTTGCAACAAAGCCCTCCCAACCCGGTGCTGGTCGGCGTGGCCTTGTGTTTGACCTTGTTAGTCATGCGCCCCGTCGGTAATGAAATTTACACCAAAGCTTATGTTCCCTTCGAAGCCGATCAAATTACCTTGCAACAAAGCCTGGGCGAAGGGAAACAAATCCTCAGCCGCTTTATGCTCGCCCAAACCAGTACCAGTTCGCTGGACACCATGATTGCCCTCTCCGGTGAAGCGCGCCCCGATGATTTAAAAGACCTGGATTTTTTTGTGCTGCTGCCAGCGTTTGTGTTGAGCGAATTAAAAACGGCGTTCCAAATCGGCTTTATGATTTTTGTTCCGTTCCTGGTAATCGATTTGATTGTGGCAAGCGTGTTGATGGCCATGGGCATGATGATGCTTTCGCCGATGATGATCTCCCTGCCCTTTAAATTAATGGTGTTTGTGTTAGTCGATGGCTGGACTTTATTAGTCGGCACACTCACGACGAGCATACAGCCGTTTTAGCGGCGCGCTTCAGACAAATTTATTGCAATTCTGTTTATAAAAGAGATAACAGCCATGATGACTCCGGAAGCAGCGACCACTTTAATTGCCAACGCGGTGTATATCACCGGGTTGGTGGTATGCGTGTTGATTGTGCCAAGTTTGATCGGCGGTTTGCTCGTCAGTATCTTTCAAGCGGCGACGCAAATTAACGAACAGATGTTGAGTTTTTTACCACGCCTGCTTATCACCCTCGGCATGTTGTTGTTTGCCGGCAACTGGATTCTGCAAACACTGAGCGATTTGTTTGTAGAAATTTTCCGGCAAGCCGGAACCTTGATTGGCTAGCGTTATGACTAACGCCCCGCTATTTGAACTCAGCCAATTACTGCGCGATGCGCAAGCCTATTGGTGGCCCTTCTGCCGCCTGCTGGCACTGCTCAGCATGGCGCCGCTGTTCAACCACAAAAGTGTTTCCATCCGTGTGCGTGTATTGCTGGCATTAACACTGACGTTTGCACTGGGGAAAATGCTGCCAGTACCACCGGATATAGAGCCCCTTTCGCTGAAAGGCATTATGACCACCTTTGAGCAAATTATTTTTGGCGTGATACTGGGTTTGATGCTGCAACTGGTGTTTACCATTTTTATGCTGGTGGGTGAGGTTATATCCGGGCAGATGGGGATGAGCATGGCACGCTATAACGACCCCACTAATGGTGTTTCGTCTTCATCGATTATTTACCAGCTGTATTTTATTTTGCTGGTGTTTTTATTTTTCTCCATCGATTGCCACCTGCTTATTATCAGTGTGTTTTACCAAAGCTTTATCCACTGGCCGGTGGGCGGTGGTTTACATTATTTAGGCATAGAAGCCTTTTTACGCGGTATTGCCTGGACGTTTTCCGCCGCTGTATTAATCAGCTTGCCCATCGTATTTTGTATGGCGCTGGTGCAATTCTGTTTCGGTTTGCTAAACCGTATTTCACCGGCCATGAATTTATTTTCGCTCGGCTTTCCCATCACCATTTTGGTGGGTTTACTGTGCATCTACCTGACCCTGCCCAATATGCCACAAAGCTACCTGCACTTAACGCGCGAGCTGCTGGACACTATTGGCCTGGTACTGCAAGGAGTCCAGTAAATGGCCGACGACAGCAGCAGCCAGGAAAAAACGGAAGAGGCATCGGCCCAGAAACTCAAAAAGAGTAAGGACGAAGGGCAAGTCGCACGTTCAAAAGATTTAGCGACCACTATTTCATTGCTAGCGACACTCCTGGTATTGAAATACAGCATCGTTTTTTACTCGGAAAGTTTGCGCGAAAGCTTTCACCTTTCCTACGTCAACTTCCATGAATCCACTATTCGCCCGGGCGATCTGCAACTCCTATTAACGGAAAACATTATCCTGTTTATTAAAGTGCTGTTGCCCTTATTGATTACCCCCTTGCTAGTAGTAAGCCTGTCGCTTATGCCCGGTGGCTGGGTGTTTGCCAGCAAAAATTTTATGCCGCAGTTCAGCCGCATGAATCCGATCAAAGGTTTGGGGAAAATTGTATCGGCGCAGAACTGGACCGAGCTATTAAAATCCCTGCTCAAGGTGACTGTGCTTTTATTAACTGCCTGGTGGTTGGTGATAGAAGCCAGCTCACATTTAATTGAATTGCAGCGCAGCGATTTACCCGGCGCTATTGGCAATGCATTTTCGATCCTGTTTAACACTACCCTCGCCCTGCTGGTAATTTTTATTGTTTTCTCGTTTATTGATATTCCGTTGCAGCGTTTTTTCTTCCTGAAAAAAATGCGCATGAGCAAGCAGGAAGTGAAAGAAGAACATAAAAACCAGGAAGGCCGCCCGGAAGTGAAAGCGCGCATCAAACAATTGCAGCGGCAAATGTTGCAGCGCCAAATTAATAAAGTCATCAAGGATGCCGATGTGGTCATCGTCAACCCGGAACACTTTGCAGTTGCCCTGAAATACGATTTAAAAAAAGCCAAGGCGCCCTATGTATTGGCCAAAGGTGTGGATGAGCTCGCGCTCTATATGAAAAAACTAGCCGCCAGCCACAATCTGGAAATTGTAGAAATGCCGCCGTTGGCGCGCGCGATCTACCACACCACACGTATCAACCAACAAATTCCCGCACCGCTCTACACAGCAGTTGCCCATGTACTGACCTATATTTTGCACCTGCGCGCCTATCGCCAGGGCCGCAGGAACAAACCGATTTTGCCGAGCAACCTTCCTATTCCGGCCAGCATGGCCAACAGGACTTAACCATGAATCCACTACAACAAATGCTCCCGACTTTCCGCAGTGGCCGCATCGGTATTCCGCTGCTTATTTTGTCGATACTGGCAATGATTATCCTGCCGTTGCCACCGCTGCTGCTGGATATTTTATTTACCTTCAATATCGCTGTGGCCATCCTGGTATTGCTCACCAGCGTGTCGGCCAAAAGCCCGCTGGATTTTTCGCTTTTCCCCACAGTGATTTTAATCACGACACTAATGCGTTTGTGTTTAAACGTGGCCTCAACGCGCGTGGTGTTATTAGAAGGCCATACCGGAACCGATGCCGCCGGTAAAGTGATTGAAGCCTTCGGTGAAGTGGTGATCGGCGGCAACTTTATTGTGGGTATGGTGGTGTTCATGATTTTGATGATCGTGAACTTTATCGTGATCACCAAAGGTGGCGAACGTATTTCCGAAGTGACTGCGCGCTTTACCCTGGATGCATTACCCGGCAAACAAATGGCGATTGATGCCGATTTAAATGCGGGTTTGATCTCCCAGGAAGAAGCCAAGCAGCGCCGCCAGCAAGTTTCCAAAGAGGCGGATTTTTATGGTGCGATGGACGGTGCATCCAAATTTGTACGCGGCGATGCCATCGCGGGAATTTTAATTCTATTAATTAATTTGTTCGGTGGTTTTGCCATCGGCATGTTTATGTACGACCTGAGCGCAGGCCAGGCATTCCAGCAATACGCCCTGCTCGCAATTGGTGACGGCCTCGCCGCACAAATTCCTGCGCTGTTACTTTCTACCGCAGCGGCAATTATTGTTACGCGCATCAATGAATCCTCTGAAATTACCCAACAAGTCGGCAACCAATTATTAGCATCACCAACAACGCTCTATACTGTAGCCGGTATTTTATTTTTACTCGGCGCCATTCCCGGTATGCCGCACCTTGCGTTTTTTACCTTTGCAGGGTTAATCGGTTTTATCGCCTGGCGAATATCGCAGACCCCGGAACCGGCAGATCCACTCGAACAAGCCGAAGCCATCACCACTGCCATGGCGCAGGAGCAAAATCAAAATCTCGCCTGGGATGATATTCCCGCAGTAGAAACCTTATCGATTTCGCTTGGCTATAAATTGGTGGGATTAGTGAACCAGGCGGCCGGTGCACCGCTCGTGCAACGCGTGCGCGGCGTGCGCCAGACCTTATCGGAAAGCCTCGGCTTTTTATTACCCGAAGTACAAATTCGCGATAGCCTGCGGTTGAAAGCGGCGCAATACAATATCTACATTAACGGCGAAAAAATTGACGGTGCTGAAATTCATGCCGACCGCATGATGGCCATTCCTTCACCCGAATTGTATGGCGAAATCGATGGAATTTTAGGAACCGATCCCGCTTACCGTATGCCCGTGGTATGGATTCTGCCCAGCGAAAAATCGCGCGCATTAAACCTGGGTTACCAGGTGATTGACTGCGCGAGTGTAATCGCCACCCATTTAAATAAAGTGATTCGCGCAAACCTGCCGGAAGTATTCAAGCACGATGATGTTGATCATTTGCTGCAACGTTTGACCCAGCAAGCACCGAAATTAGCCGATGCGTTAAAGCATCAACTAAGCCTCACGCAACAACATCGCGTTTATCGCCAACTGTTGCAGGAAGAAGTTTCATTGCGCGATATTGTCAGCATTGCTACCGCACTGGTGGAAGGCAGTGAAAGCACTAAAGATCCGGTGTTATTGTCTGCCGATGTGCGCTATGCACTGCGCCGCAACATTGTCACCAGCATCGCCGGTGAACGTAGCGAGCTGTCAGTATTTGTATTGGATAATAACCTGGAAAATACATTACTCAGCGCATTAAGCATCGCCAAACAAGCGGGACCGGTCAGTTTGGATAATATCCCGGTAGAACCCAACCTGCTCAACCAATTGCAAAATGCCATGCCCGTCGTAAAAGAAAAATTACGCAAGGAAGGTCACCCGCCCATCCTCGCAGTAATGCCACAACTGCGCCCACTGCTCGCCCGCTATGCGCGCGTATTTAGCCCCGGCTTGCATGTGTTATCGCAAAATGAAATACCGGAAAAAGTGGGCGTAAATATTTTGGGCAGTTTGGGGTAACTACGCAGATAGGCTAACAGGAAGAAAATCAGCCTCCTCGGCTTCATTTTTTTCCACCTTACTGCGTCGATTGCGCAACCCTTCTACCATAGATGCAAACGTTGCGGACGGCTTATCCAGATAAAAGCCACCTTCAAAATACCCAAGGTTGGAATTATCGCCAGACCATTTGCAGGTTGCATCCAGATCAAACTGCATATTTTCATCCGGAATTTTTATACACAGGCGCAGGCACTCTTCCTGCACAAAGGGCGAATCACTGAGGATTTTAAGGCCAGACTCGGAGACATTCCCCACGTAACCAATTAATGATCCATTGCGTGGATTGCTCACTTTGACCTGAAACAGAAAGCGGAACTGCTCGCGATTTTGGTGGCGCATAACGATCTACCTCCATAAAAATTGAACAGAATGGCAAGATACCTTAAGTCAATTAAAAACCAGGTAAATTACAGAATTATGACCTCCAGATTATGGAACCGTCACAATAGGGAAGGCAAAAAATATGCCCCTTCCTTATTAGCTATGTCAACGAAGCAATATCTATCAGGTGGCCGGGTTGAATCATGCGAAATAGAATAACCCGTTATCTCATTGATCAATAAAGGGAAACAATCGGATTGTGATGATTAGGCTGGCGCATAATCATCACTCTCGGTCTCGCCACGCTGGATGCGCATCTTCTCCACCATCAAGCTGAACTCCGCCGAAGGCTGCTCCAAAATAAAGCCTGCCTCAAAATACCCGGTCTTAAGGTTGTTGCCAGTCCACATGCAGGTCACATCCAGGTCAAATTGCAACACATCATCTTCCTTAACCCGCATGCGCAAGCGGATTGGCATTCTCACCCCTCGCGCAAAGGGTGTATCGCTCAAGACCTTAAGCCCGGTTTCCGAGACATCCCCCACATACCCAATCAGGGCATTGGTTTGGGGGTTGCTGACCTTTACCCGAAAAATCGAACGAAATTGCATCCGGCTTTGATGGCGCATAAAGAAGTACCTGACGAAAAAATATACCTCTTGGATAAGGCGACCATTTCGGGGGGAAACTTAAGGAACTTTTTGAAAAATCTGATTACAGCGCCTGGGATTTACTTTGGGTGATGAATGCAAACCTATATCAAAATAAAGATTGAATAATTCGCACAAATAATCCGGCTACTTATGCTAAAGGCATTTTCACCGGAAAGATTTGTTAACTACCTACAGCAAGTGCGAATGCAGGTTGATCAACATGTACTGCACGATAACGGGTATCTATACCGCTCTCAGGTGAAAATGAAGCCATCGCCTGTACCAGCAGTGCATTTTTATCGACATAAAGCTGCCCCGCATTCGCAACAAGTGCGCTCTGAGTATCCCTATTTGAAGTGAATGTTGTGGCTGCGGACATACTGCTTGCCGTACCTGAAGCGACTAATGATTTAATCGCCGAGACATTGCCCGCAGCATCTTTCGCCGTCACATTCACGGTTTGATTAAGGGTTAATGCTGTTGCCAAGGTGATTGTGTATGCACCTGTTGTTGCATTCGCAGTGATCTTACCCAATGCGGAACCTGCCGTTGTTTTTACTTCCACAATACTGCCGGCTTCTGCAAGACCGTTAATCACTTTGCGAGTGGAATCGATATTGGCTGAAGGTGCGGCCGGCGGTGTTTTATCCGGAGCGACAATAGCTTTTATCGCCGAAACATTTCCCGCTGTATCTTTCGCCGTAATGTTCACCGTTTCCTTATTGATCAAGGCAGTCGTGAGCGTTATCGAATAGGCACCATTTGTAGTACTGGCAGTGGCCGTTTTTAATACTGTACCACTTGCATTGGTAACACTGACTGTACTGCCCGCTTCCGTTGTACCACTAATGATTTTTCCTGTGGTATCAAAACTCGCGCTAGAAATAACAGGCGGTGTTTTGTCTGGTGCAATAAGGGATTTTACTGCGGAGATATTTCCCGCCGCATCTTTCGCTGTGAGGCTCAGCGTTTCCTTATTGATGAAGGCCGTCGTGAGCGTTATCGAGTAAGCACCGCTTGTAGCGTTTGCAGTGGCGACTCTAAATACTGTGCCAGCTGCATTGGCAAGACTAACGGTACTGCCCGCTTCTGCTACACCGCTAATGACTTTTCCGGCGGCATCAAAACTTGCGGTAGGAATAGCAGGTGCAGTTTTGTCAGGTGCAATAAGGGCTTTTACTGCGGAAATATTACCCGCCGCATCCTTAGCCGTAACGTTCACTGTTTCCTTATTGATCAAGGCTGTGGTGAGCGTAATGCTGTAAGCACCGGTAGCATCTGCAACGGTATTTTTTAATTCCACACCTGATGAGTTTTTAACAATCACTGTGCTGCTAGCTTCGGCTACGCCAGTAATCACCTTTCCTGCCACATCAAAATTTGCGGTAGGAATAACGGGTGCGGTTAGGTCAGGGGCAACAATGGCTTTGATTGCAGAAATATTACCGGCAGGGTCTTTAGCAGTAACATTAACAGTTTCTTTATTAATTAATGCCGTTGTCAGTGTTATCGAATAGGTGCCAGTTGTTGCATTTGCAATAGCGGTTTTTAATTCTGTCCCACTTGCATTTTTAACACTCACAGTACTACCCGCTTCAGCCACACCAGTAATAACTTTACCTGTCGAATCAAAAACAGCCGAAGGTTGCGCAGGAGCAATCACATCTGGTGCAACGAGCACTTTAGCCGAAGAAACATTTCCAGCAGCATCTACCGTCGTTAAGTGGATAACCTCACCGTTAGTCAGCTTTACTGGAAAAGTGATGCTGTATGCCCCATCTACTGAGGTTATCACGCCCGAGCGCCCCAATAGATCACCAGTGGCTGATCTGGCTTCCACAAATGCCCCCACTTCTGCAGATCCTGAAATATATTTTCCAGGATCCGGGAAAAAGGTGCCGTTTGGTTCCGCTGGCGCGGTGTAATCTGGGGCTCTAATGGAATTAATAGCGGAAATATTTCCTGCCGCATCTTTGGCAGTAACGTTGACAGTTTCATTATTAATGAGGGCAGTATTCAATCCAATACTGTATGACCCGTTTGCGGTATTTGCGGTTGCACTACCTAATACAATACCAGATGTGTTTTTCACTTCAACCAAGCTTCCCGCCTCAGCAACCCCTTGAATAACAGTCCCTGCACTATTGAAACTCGCCGAAGGTTGTTGGGGAGCAATACGGTCACCACCACCAATCAGATTTAACGCTTGCTCAAAAGTCCAGCGGGTATTATTGGTAAATTTGAATTCCTCAACAATATTATTAGCGTTGAGCACTCCTGAGTTGAGCACAAATACATTTTTTATTTTTAAAGATTGCCCATTGGTAAATGTAAAAACTAAATCAGTACCTTTTCCATCTGCCGAATTTGCTGATGAATTACTGCGTGTAACTATTACCTCATTTGGAAGAATACCAGCACCAAACTGAACTCGATCATACCCAGAATTGGCTTGCCCGCCGGAATCTTCATCAATTTCATCATTGCCGGAACCATACTGATAAATATAAACATCATCGCCATGATTACCGCGCAAAGAATCGTTTCCTAAACCACCATCTAACGTATCATTGCCTACATCGCCATTTAAACCATCACTATATTGGCCGCCAACTAATACATCATTTCCTGAACCAGCATTTATGTATACCAACCTGGTAGACCCGGAACGGTTTATGACATCATTCCATGAAGTCCCAAAATACGATTCAGAATTACTCCCACTATAAAATGGAGAGCGAATCGCAGTAGTAATACTAGACGCGGCATCGAGTAAATCACGAAGTGATGCCACTTTACCTTCTACTTCCACTTCCCAGCCAGCGATAGCATTTAATTCGTCCTGCCGACTTGGCCCGAACGCAGTTGTCACCATGTTCGGTATATCAATAACAATCTGATTTTCAGATCCGTAAAAAATAATTACAGATTGATTATTAAAGGCGTAACCAAGATCCGTTCGCAAGATACCTTCACCAAAAGCGATTCGCCCTCCAATGCCCCAATGTGCTACTGGATATTGCTCAATATTAATCGAATCGATTCCATCCCCTCGGTTAAAAACAAAAGTATTAAAATCCGGCCCACCCACCAGCCTGTCATCTCCCGTCCCACCTATTAACGTATCGTGACCACCTCGACCATACAAATAATCATTGCCCGCCAAACCATAAATAATTTCATTGCCATCAAAGCCAGAAATATCATCCGAATTATCGGTAGGCGCGAGAATACGGGTATTGGAACTTAGAAGTAGATTCTGAAGAGAGAGAGGTGCTTCCTGTGAGCCCTGAAAACGTACCAAATAAGACGCGTTATTAGACTGGAAATAGTTTTCAATTGTAATCTGATCGTTTTGGGTACCGTAAAACATTACGAGGTCGCTATTCGTGCGACCGAAATTGATAGTGTCCCGCGAAATACCGTTACCTAAAAAAATATAATTGAGTTCTTCAATATTTGTACTCGAATCGCTAACCCTGTCCTGACCATCCCCTGTATTAAATAAATAGGTATCAGCCCCTTCCCTGCCATACAGACGATCATTACCTCGCCCCCCAATGAGAGTATCACTACCTGCATTACCCCCATATATGGTGTCGTCACCCTCCAGGCCATTAATAAGATCATTGCCTATAGTGCCAAGAATAATATCGTTATCATTCGTGGTAAAAAAAGTATCAATCGCACGGCGATAGTGAAGGTTTTGAAGACTTACAGCCCCCCCAACAAATACCAGATCAAATTTTGGAGCAGTCGTATATTGTCGATAATAATCGTAAATAGTAATCTGATCTCCATGCTCGCCGATTAAAAGCACCAGGTCATTCTGTTTCTGACCGATTTTTACATCGCCTTCGCTAATACCACTCCCAAAAGAAATAACGTTGGCCACACCGGTATCACCATCGTATTCATAGATCGTATCTGCACCATCACCCTTATTAAAAATATAGGTATCTGCTTGGTCCCCACCACTAAGCTGATCATCACCCAAACCACCAATTAACGTATCGCGGCCAGCATCTCCGTTAAGTTGGTCATTACCAGCATTACCTATTAGAAGGTCATCACCATCCAAACCGGACCAACGATTTTCGCCAGAGTCACCTACCAGAACATCATTTCCTGCCGTAGGTGATATCACATGAGCAGCAATATATGTGGAATCCCATTGAGTATCGTCTTTGAATATTATTTTTTTTATCGATTGGTATGCAGGATCATAGAAATAATTAGGAATCGAAACAGAATCGCCTGTGGAGGCAATAATAATTTTCAGGTCCCTCTCATAACGCATCAATTTTATATCCGCTGGTGTTACACCCTCCTTAAACACCAATAGCTCTTCATCACCCGCTCTTGAATTACTAGCGGTGATCACATCCAGCCCATCACCTTTACCGAATATGAAAGTGTCACTTCCATATCCTCCATTCAATGTATCCGTACCGACGGAACCACTCAATGTATCATTGCCTTCATCACCAACTAAACTGTCGTTACCACTGCCGCCCTCTAAAATATCGTGACCTGCCTCGCCGTAAAGGGTGTCGTAGCCCTCTGACCCCAATAAAATATCATCTCCTTCACGACCGTAAAGAACATCATTGCCAAGGCCACCATCTAACGTATCGTTAAACTCGAACCCCCTAAGCGTATCGGGTTGATCAGTGCCACTGAGTTTAATACCTTTGGCAATTTCCACTAAAATCTTCTGAGAATCCCAGATCTCGCCGCTGGAAAATTCAATCGATTGAACCGCATTGTTTACGATCACTGCGCCAGTGGTAGTGTTAAACATTCCACTCACCGTAAGCGATTCTCCGGTAGTAATCACAAGAATCAAATTGCCATTACTACGACGCAGTGAAACCTGATCTGATGTAATACCTTCGGCCAGTTTTATTGTATTCGTGCCACCCGTTTCCGTAATCGTGTCTTGTCCATCGCCGACACGCAGCACATAGGTGTCATTACCGATGCCGCCCTTGAGGGCATCATTTCCTTTACCACCAATTAGTATTGAACCATTCGCGTGAGCGGTAAGCGTGTCATTCAATAATCCACCAACAAGCTCTGTTCCCGCAGCACTTGCCGTTCGCGTCACTGATGATGCGAGACGGCTTAACATCAAATTATTCAACGAGATAGTAGATTTTGTACCCCCTGCAGCAATCGCATCTACCGAATCGCCTTTGGCAATTTGGCTGATTGCCCCATTGAGGCCGCCCTGGATATAAATTTGCCCACCGTTTTGCTGAACTATCAAATCATTCCCAACGGAGACAAGAGAGAGGTTTTCTGCCCCGCCCTCACCAACCAACGCTAACGTATTACTGCCTGCCGTATCAACTATCGTAAAAACAGGAGTTTGCGCCTGCGCAAATTGCGCTGCACTAAACTTAAAGGGAGATATATTTACGTTTTTATTTAATTGTGCATTTGATTGCGGAACAATGGAAAAGTCGACAATATAAATATCATCATCAGCCCCACCTGCTGCAATTTCTCCAGCAGAACCTACAATGGTGTCGTTACCTTTACCACCCAAAAATTCATCAATACCGGCACCGCCATCAAGGTAGTCATTACCATTACCCCCTTCAAGCACATCATCGCCATCACCACCATAGATAATGTCGTCATCAAGTGCACCTTCACGTAGACTTATATAAGAACCCACCAGGGTGTCGTTACCGGCACCACCTAAAATAGTATCATTCCCTTCATCACCAAAAATCTTGTCAGCCCCTTCACCACCATCAAGAATATCGTGACCAGCATCGCCCATTAAAACATCTGCATCATCACCGCCCGAGAGATAATCGCTGTAGATTCCGCCAGCAAGTGTATCCTCACCTTTATCACCATACAGATTGGCGCCCTTCACATTCGCAAACTCTGCCAGATCATGGCCCGGTGCGGGATTAATGGGTGCAAAATGATGATACAGTGGTTGACTAAATCCCGTCGGTGCAAAGACGCCATCCGCTACACCATAGTTGTACGTGAAGCTGTAGGTACCATTGACAGCGTTTAAAATAAATTTCTTACCGCTCGTCGCACCAACATGCTCTTTATAATCGCTCGAAATATCATTAAATATGCCCATCCTTATTGAGGAATTATGGACATCATTTACATATTCCGATTTGATTTCAAAATCCATAAATCCCCGGATATCCGACCATACCTGGTCACGGGTAAGACCTGTGTGAACACCACTAAATTCAGCAACATTGAAAGTAGTCGTGTACATGGCATAACCCGCTGATAGCGCATCATTATCATCGCCGCCATGTGCAACAGAACCTTGTACAGAAACAACAATAAAATCGTCTCCTTTCCCACCGTCAATCGAATCCTTGCCGGTGTTTTCCAATAATGGCAATAGCTGGTCGCCACCGATATTCGTCGTAAATCCTCCCGAGATAACATCATCGCCATCCCCGCCAAGCAAAGTGTCATTGCCTTGCAAGAAGCCCATAATGAGGTCATGCCCTGCATTCCCGTTAACCAGGAGGCCTTTATATTCTGCAAGTTTATAGTTGGGATTAGCCTCCATGTAATTCGCGTAACTGATGGAGTTATCTGAGCTGTTGCCATTGAGGGTAATGATGCCGGTCATATCAGGCGCTTCTGCTGCGGGGCTAGACAGTTGCAACCCCAATTGACCTTCAGACCAATTTTTAACAATCACACTGCCGCTGTTGGTGAGTGCACCGAGGGGTATGATCAGCAATGACGTGGTAGAACCTTCATTTATTTTTATAATTTCGAATTGCGGATTTCTTTTATTATCGCGGTAAACAATATCGGTTCCCTCGACTTGTTCAAATTTGTTCAGCGTGATTCCATTAATAACAATGGTTCCACTTCCATCGCCATCTATGACAATATCGCGACCGAAATTGCCATCGAAAATGTAGGTGTCTTTGCCGGTACCACCCATGAGAATGTCATTGCCATCTTGCCCATACAACTTATCATCACCACCACCGCCGATAAGTGTGTCATTTCCTGAATTTGCCCGGGATTCTTTATAGCCACCATACAAAATATCATTTAGATCAGCACCGATAATCATATCGTTGCCGTACAATCCCTGCATTGAATAACTTTTTCCATTGATACCCACCAGCAAATCATTAATGCCGGTTACACCTTCTGGTAAATTTGATTCATCGGTTGGGCTTGCGTTATATGTCCAGCGATATACGGGCTGGATAAATGTTCCATCAGAGCCTGTTGTCTCATAACCCCAAACAACATCACCGCTGAATCCAGCACCTGACCGGACTATATTTCGAACTTCCTCTGGAGTGTGATTGTGAAGAATATATTCTGCTATGGGTTTAAAAACTTGCCCTAGCGTATCGACCGTTCCTTCCAGCCCCATTTGCTCCAGATAGGTATTTGCATCTCGGATAATATCTCTGGATTCATGGGAAATTATTGTGTCCCGGTGATTTAAATACATTGAAGCAACCTGTGCAGCCTCAACATCACTAACATTATTTTTATCGTTATATAAGCCAAACAAATGGGCTTCCAGATGCCTACGATTAAAAGGCCCACCTGAATTATGGGCCATTTCATACCATGCTGTAGCACGATCACCATGTAACAGAGCATTACTAATATTATTACCTACACGCAACAATGCACGAGGTGAATTAGGGCTGTCGTTCCATTGTAGAGATATCAGCGCTAATCGCTCATAAGATTCTGGTAAATCGCCACCACTACTAGATAAAAAATTAGAAAGCCTGGTTTCATAGGCTTGAACAGCCAAGTCGAACATCGGGCGTAATACGGCGTCGTCATCAGGCAATGCAAATGTTCGAGGCATATCAGTTGGGCTATTGTTGGCAAGCCAACGCTGCTCCATGATTACGTTTAATTCGCTCGCGATATCTCCAGTTGAGTTCATTATTTTATTATTTAGCTGATCTATATAGTCGGAATCACCGACATATTCACCAAGCTTTAAATAATCAAACACCATTTGCCTCAACGACGGATTACCTTCAATATTAAATCCAACACCGATAGTAACTTGTCTGTTATTTCCAGCAGTGTCTAAATATGGAGTGCCACCATGTGTTCCCTCAACTTGCTTGATTAATAGGTAACGCAGATTACGGTATTGCTCATCAGTTAAATCATGAATTCCAGTTAACATATCACTTCTCCATTAATAAACATGCAATTACTGAATGTTGATTTTGCACAATGCCTGGTAATTATCAATTGACCACAGTTGAATTGAGTATTGATCACCATATGATTCCCAGTAACTATTAATTACCTTACCATCAAACTGAAATAAAAAGTCACTCCCACCAAGCCTTAAATTAAGGTACTTATCAATAGAATGTTTGGCTATATTTTCAGGAGTTATTTTTTTATCAAAAACCTTATGATTAGTTACAATATCACACTGATTGAAATTTTTAGATTTTTCAGAATGATGGACCTCCCTATAAATCACTTCGTTAGTTCCATCCTTATCAAAATCAAAATTATAAAAATATAATCGACTTTCACCTGCTGCTATCTGATCTTTTTTCTGCATCAAAATATCACTATGACTTTGTGATCCAATTTTTCCATGCCTAGCTTGTTGCTGATTCACTAATTCGCTTGTTATTTTTTCAATTTCTTTCCTATCTGTAATCTCTACCCACTCAACGGATTTAAACTGTTTAAACTCCGGCAACAATTTACGCTCACAAGCTGGATATTCCATGTACTTGGTTTTATTCAGCATATCCACATAAGGTTGACAAAGAGGATAGGAATCACCCTCTGTCAGCTTAAATGTAAGAGGCAACTTTTTATTTTCAATACGATTTTTTTCTGGAATGTTCGCAGCCACAGTTGATGAATTTTTAGAAGCTCTCTTCTCTTGAGCAGTTATCGAACCACCACCAAGCACAGCAATACGCGATTGATAACTTTGAATTAGGCAAGCTGTATCCGTACATGCATTTCTTGTTTTTAGCCAGGAAAGCTGTTCCTGCTTAAAAGAAGCTTTATCACTTTCAGCCTCCAAAGCTGTCTTGTAAGCAGATGATAATTGCTCATCCAATACAGACAGGCTTTCATCAGTACAGATCATTTTCTCAATTTTGGATGACGCCTTTGCACAATCAAAACTCGCTGCCTGCAAAGAACCGGAGAAAGCCGCAACTCCAGCAATTCCGATTACTTTGATAATGGCCTTTTTTAACACTGCACTATTCATACGAATTTTCCTCAACATACTGAATACCTGTCCTTACCTATTGAATTTGGCAGACAGGATAAAAAATTAAATACGAATGGAAATAATAAAACCCAAGGGTTGTAATTTTAATATGACTTGGTTTTGCTAGCACATCCATTTTTACATCCGGTGTGATTGAGGGATTCATTCAAGAATCGTCCATTTGCCCTGTGAATTTAGGTGGGTATGTATACAGTGCGGATCATACCAATTGGCGCAGTAATGTAAACGGGGTTTAAGCGACTTTCTTCATAGTATAGAAATTATCATTCATTAAATGAGAATATGAATTTTTGATTTTCTGCACACTATTACTCACATCTCCACAAATAAAAATTATCGCACTGCCACCTTCAAGCACATCATCGCCATCACCACCATAGATAATGTCGTCATCAAGTGCACCTTCACGTAGACTTATATAAGAACCCACCAGGGTGTCGTTACCGGCACCACCTAAAATAGTATCATTCCCTTCATCACCAAAAATCTTGTCAGCCCCTTCACCACCATCAAGAATATCGTGACCAGCATCGCCCATTAAAACATCTGCATCATCACCGCCCGAGAGATAATCGCTGTAGATTCCGCCAGCAAGTGTATCCTCACCTTTATCACCATACAGATTGGCGCCCTTCACATTCGCAAACTCTGCCAGATCATGGCCCGGTGCGGGATTAATGGGTGCAAAATGATGATACAGTGGTTGACTAAATCCCGTCGGTGCAAAGACGCCATCCGCTACACCATAGTTGTACGTGAAGCTGTAGGTACCATTGACAGCGTTTAAAATAAATTTCTTACCGCTCGTCGCACCAACATGCTCTTTATAATCGCTCGAAATATCATTAAATATGCCCATCCTTATTGAGGAATTATGGACATCATTTACATATTCCGATTTGATTTCAAAATCCATAAATCCCCGGATATCCGACCATACCTGGTCACGGGTAAGACCTGTGTGAACACCACTAAATTCAGCAACATTGAAAGTAGTCGTGTACATGGCATAACCCGCTGATAGCGCATCATTATCATCGCCGCCATGTGCAACAGAACCTTGTACAGAAACAACAATAAAATCGTCTCCTTTCCCACCGTCAATCGAATCCTTGCCGGTGTTTTCCAATAATGGCAATAGCTGGTCGCCACCGATATTCGTCGTAAATCCTCCCGAGATAACATCATCGCCATCCCCGCCAAGCAAAGTGTCATTGCCTTGCAAGAAGCCCATAATGAGGTCATGCCCTGCATTCCCGTTAACCAGGAGGCCTTTATATTCTGCAAGTTTATAGTTGGGATTAGCCTCCATGTAATTCGCGTAACTGATGGAGTTATCTGAGCTGTTGCCATTGAGGGTAATGATGCCGGTCATATCAGGCGCTTCTGCTGCGGGGCTAGACAGTTGCAACCCCAATTGACCTTCAGACCAATTTTTAACAATCACACTGCCGCTGTTGGTGAGTGCACCGAGGGGTATGATCAGCAATGACGTGGTAGAACCTTCATTTATTTTTATAATTTCGAATTGCGGATTTCTTTTATTATCGCGGTAAACAATATCGGTTCCCTCGACTTGTTCAAATTTGTTCAGCGTGATTCCATTAATAACAATGGTTCCACTTCCATCGCCATCTATGACAATATCGCGACCGAAATTGCCATCGAAAATGTAGGTGTCTTTGCCGGTACCACCAGAAAGCTTGTCTGCGCCTTCACCGCCTGTGAGAGTATCATTCCCTTCACCACCAAAGAGCTGGTCATGCCCTTCACCCGCAAGAATTTCATCATTCCCCAAGCCACCAAAAATAACGTCATTCCCTTTTTGACTCAGAATGTAATCATTTCCAGTAAGCCCCATAATCAAATCGGACTTATCAAGAGGATGAGCTGAATCAGATAATGCACCCAATGCATCATCAATTACACCATTGGTATGATCACCAAATATAAACTCTCCATCTAAATGCTGAATTAGATTTAGATAATCACCTTTTAATTCATCATAGCCATACTTTTTAATCCAATTAATGGCTGGGTTTAACTCTCCATGAATATCAGAAATACTGCCTCCCATTAAAAACGGGGTGAAATCTTCATCTTCGTTTGCCAAGTCTCTTGCCGATCCGCCTCTCCTTTCATCTGCATCATAATCAAGAATATGATTTCTATGACGGGAATACATCTTTAATGCATCAATTGCTTCTGATTCCATTAATGGCAAATTTGTTGAGAAAAGCCCGATCATTTCGCTTTCAATATATTTTCGTTTAGCTACGCCCCTTTGAATATTTTCAGCCGTTCTACTACCAACAGTGTTGTAACGAATTTCATACCAAAGTTCAGCTCTATTTCCATTATCAAATGCTCTACGCATTGAGGGCGCAACACCAGTATTTACATCACCACGGTATGCCATTGATAAAAAAGCTAATCGCTCATAGGAATCCGGAATAACACCAGCAGCAGCCCAGCCATTGACACGATCTTCATAGCGTCTAACACCCACATTAAAAGGATCCAACATTACAGGGTCATTAACACCGGTATAAGTAAATGTTTGCTTGCGTTCGTTATTAGCACCTACGCCATAAATAGCATCCAAACCAGCATCGGAATGCCTGTTCGCCATAATCTGGTTCAACACATCCGTTAGCTGCGCTACGCTTAATTCATTATTGGCGCACGCCGCCCTGAGTTGATCTACGTAGTTACTTTCTATGGCGCTTGCAACAGGATTACCACCAAAATCAAATGCGTGTTCAGGATTAGTTACGCCAACTCCCATAGAAGAAATAACCGATTCAGCAACCAAGCTATCCCGAACGTTGTAGCCGATTCCTATTGTCGGAATGCCAATACCATCGTCATAAACAGAAACCCTCTTGGCCTCCAACAGCTCTATAAATGTCTGACGAAGTGTTTCGTATGTTGCTCTATCCAACTCATTAAAATTGATCATGTAAAACTCCTGGTTAGTTAATCCCTATAGATCAGAGAGGCAAGTTTATGGCCATACAAAGTGATAAAAACATTTTTCAGATGCACCCATAAAATCCTGAGGATGCGGAACCTTGCTCAAACGTAATTCCGAATAAAATTTATTATTCTCTTTCGAAAAAACCTTGTAATCCATAGTTACAAAATACAACTCTTTTTTGTAGTTAAAAAAATCACCTGATTTAGGATATTGAAAAGCTTTGGGTGACCCGCCCCCTCCTAAAGTAATAATATTTTTAAACTCCAAATCAGCTAGATAGTAGACGCCAGAAGACCGGCTGCTCTGTATTTTTTCATATATTTTGCAATTTTTAGGGTCTTCATGTACTGAATAGATACGAAGCAAGTTTTCTGAATTTCCGTCTCCGTTGACATCCAACGTTACGTACTCTGATTTGCTAAATTTTTGAAATTTTTGAAATTTTTTTTCCATGATTCTTCGCTGTCTTTTTCCATTCTATATATCTGGCTGAACATTCCTTCATACTTACTAATATCAATTGACTTCCAATCCAAAGGCTTAAATCCCAGGCTTTCATTTAGCTTTAATCCACAAGTCATCGGATTTATGGACGGAAACGAATTAAGGTTTTCCCGAAACGCCTGACAAAGAGGTTTATCTTCCGCTTTGGAGACAAGATCACCAATGCCATTCAAGGCATCACCGACCCAAATATATTTACCCACTTTCCCTTCAGCTTCTTTCGCTTGCATTTCCGCCTGAAACAGCAGACTCTCCTGGTTTCTGTATGCCGTATATAAACAATAGGTGTCTTGGCATTTGTTTCTGGTGTCTTTCAGCCAAGTGCGCTGCTGATTTTTTAAAGCTTCTTTATCAGAAACTGCACTCATCGCATGTTGATAAGCGATTGCCAAATTATCATCAGCACGGGACAAACCATTATCCTGGCATATCAATTTTTCAACGGTAGTGGATGCCTTCGTGCAATCAAAACTTGCTGCTTGCAACGAACTGGAGAAAGCCGCAACTCCAGCAATACCGATTACTTTGATAATGGCCCTTTTTAGTACTGCGTTATTCATACGATTTTTCCTCAACATAATGGACACCTGCTCTTACCTATTGAATTTGAAAGGCAGAGTTTGGGATAAGAATGGGGATTGAATTGAAATATTGATTTGGCTTAATGTTGCCAGTACGTCCATTTTTACATCCGGTGTGATTGAGGGATTCATTACATGAATCGTCCATATGCCCTGTGATTTTAGGTGGGTATGTATACAGTGCGGATCATACCAATTGGGGTGGTAATGTAAACGGGGTTTAAGCGACCTTCTTCAGCGCATACGAATCATCATTCATCGCATTGTGATCTCAACAGATCCCCTACCCACAACCTCTGCTTCGGCAAACACACCTTTTCCAAATCATACTGCTGTAAAATAAGCTCTCTAGCCATATCGCCCAATCGTTTTATTTCTGTTGGATTTTTTAATAAATAACTCACTTGTTCTGTAATTGCGTTTACATCAAAAAAATCCACCAATAATCCGGTTTCATTATGTTTAATCACTTCTCGCACCGGTGCCGTATTGCTGGCTACAATCGCGCAGCCCGCGCTCATTGCCTCCAATAAACTCCAGCTCAATACAAAGGGATAGGTAAGGTACACGTGCACGCTGGATAATTGTAATAGCTGGATAAAATCTGGATATGGCAGTTTTCCTACAAAATGGATGCGACTGAGATCAAGTTGATCACAAACTTCATTTAAAAATAGTTGCTTCCATGTAGTGCCAGCAGGAGGTTTGCTGCCGTAGCTAACATCATCGCCACCAACGATAATCACCCTGGCCTTTGGATTTTCTTTCAGGATGTTCGGTAAGGCACGCATAAAGATGTGGTAGCCGCGCATAGGTTCCAGATTGCGGTTTACAAAGGTGATAATTTCATCATTCTTCGTCAGCTCCATACCATTCAAGCGCATGCTGACCTGAGGGTTGGGTTTTATGCGGTTGGTGTCTATTCCATCGTGGATTACTGAAATTTTATGCTGGAAGTATTCAGGGAAAGTTGAACGCTGGTAGTGTGTTGGTGAGAGACCTGCATCGGCTTGCAGGAGGTGCAAATCAAAATTGGCATTTTTTAGTTTCAAACGGCAAGCCATATCCAGCTCTTGTCTTGAAAATTCCGGATCAAAACCAACATCACCGTCCGCCACCTGATAATAATATTCGCAGTAAAGCGCAAGCTTCGCGTGTGGCCATACCTCTTTTAAAAACAGGCTTTCACCCCAGCCTGGGTGGGCAATGATTAAGTCGGGATTGAAGCCTTCTTTTTTTAATCGCACGGCGCCCCAAAATGCCGCTTCCGCACGAATGGTTTTGGTTTCCATATCGCCCAACCATGGGTGTATTCTTTTACTGCTTGATCGTTTGATGCTGTATGTGTGCAGCTTTATACCGGGTGGAGATGGGCGGTTGCTGGGCACTAGCGCACGAACATCATTTTTGAGATCTGCTGCCAGTGCAGGGGCCAAGTGGACAAACTGGGCGGGAAAGTTTTGGTGAATAAATAGTATGTTCATCGCAATAACTGATCCTTGCTAATCCATATTGTTGATTTTTATGGATACCCGCGTTCGCGGGTATGACGATGTATTTTATTTAGAAATATTCTGGTGTTCGTGTGCATACACATGGATACCTGCTTTCGCAGGTATGACGATGTGTTTTATTTAGAGTGTGACGGAACATGCGCGCCTTACCGTTCGCGAATGCTTTCTTGTTTGTATCTCAGCAGCGGTGACAGGAAATACTCAATCACCCTGCGTTGCGTTGTTTTCACTTCTGCTGTTACTGCCATACCTGGAATTAATTTCACATCCCTGGTTTCCACACGGATTGTGTTTTTGTGCATTTTCAAATGCATCGCATACACGAGGCCGAGTTTTTCATCGAGGATGGCGTCTTCGGAGATGTGCGTAACCGTGGCATCGATCAAACCGTATTTGGTGAATGGGAAAGTGTGGATCTTGATTTCGGCAGGCATATTGTTTTGCACAAAACCAATATCCTGGTTGCCTAGCATGACTTGTACTTCCAGGTTTTCTTCCTCGGGAACTACGATCATTAATTGCTGGGCTTCGGTGACCACACCGCCAATGGTATTCACCGCGAGTTGTTGTACAAAACCGGAGACCGGGGCGTAGAGGATTTGTTTGTCATTCATGTCCCGCGCTTTGACCAGCTCTTCACCAAGGGTGGCGATCTGGTTGCGGCTGTCGGCGATTTGTGCGAGCAGCTTGCTGCTGGTGTCGGCTTTGAGCGCGTTGATTTGCTGCTGGGCTTCGTTGATGGCGGCATTCAATTGCTGCTGCATTTGTTGTTGTGCAGCCAGGTCTTGTGTACGTTCGATACGCTCTTGTTCCAGCTCCAGGTATTCTGTTTCGGAAACCATTTTTTGCGCATAGAGTTTTTCCAGCGCTTGCGCCCGCTTTTCAATCAAGGGCAGGGTTTGCTGGAGTTTTTTAATGGTTTCCTGATTGGCTATTTTTTCGCTTTCCACTTTTTTAAGTGCGCTGTGCAAGCTGCTCAGTTGCGCCTGGTATTGTTGCCATTGCTCCCAGGTTTTTTGTTGGTGTAACAAGACTTCTGTTGCCGCCAGTTTGAGTGTTTCATCAAACCTTAATTGCAATTCACTGGCTGAAGCCGGTTGTTTATTTTGATTTTGTTGCGGAGGCTTCCCTGTTAATTGCTGATTAACAATTAATGCCTGCAAGGCTTCACTGCTGGCGAGGTTCAAACTCGCATTGTGCAGCTCTTGTTGCATACGTGCCTGTTCTGCCGTGGTGATGGTGCGATCAAGTTCAATCAGCGGATCACCTTCCTTTACATACTGCCCCTCTTTGACATGGATGGCTTTGATTACGCCTTTATCCAGCGGCTGGATTTGTTTGACGCGGCTGCCGGGAATAATTTTGCCCTCTGCGCTGGCAACCACATCGACTTTGCCAAAGACCGCCCAGAGTAATGTCAGCACAAATAACACAATCAGTGTCCAGGCCAGCCAGCGCACCAAGGGGTTCGGCGGGGTTTCCTGCAACTCCAATGCGGCGGGCATAAATTCGGAGAGGTTTTGGTGTTTGGAACCATCGCCAAGTTTGCTGCGCTCACACCAGGCTTCGCGAAGTAGTTCAAAAAAATTAGTCATGGCTCAACTCCAATAGTGCACCGTCCCTTAGCGCATTGTCCCTGTTTGATGAAGCATTACCCTGCGCATGCGTTGCATGAGCCTGTGCAGCGGGTTTCATATCCTGATATCCATGCAGTTGTGCGTAATAGCCTTGCTGCCGGAGCAATTGATCGTGCGGGCCCTGCTCTACAATCTGGCCTTTGTTCATCACAATAATGCGGTTGCAAATCCGCACCGTACTCAAGCGGTGGGCGATGATAAAGACCGTGCGGCCGTTGCAGATCTCGACCATGTTGTCCTGGATAATCCGTTCGGATTCGTAATCCAGTGCACTGGTCGCCTCATCAAAAATTAAAATTTTGGGATTGGTTAGTAACGCGCGGGCGATAGCAAGACGCTGGCGTTGGCCGCCGGAAAGGTTACTGCCTTGCTCACCCACCATAGTGTCGTAGGCTTCGGGCAGATCGACAATAAATTCGTGGGCACCGGCGAGTTTCGCGACCGCCACAATTTGTTCCATGGATGCAGCGGGATTGGTGAGTGCAATATTTTCCCGCACGGTTTGGTTGAATAAAAAATTCTCTTGCAAGACCACGCCGATATTGCGCCGCAACCAGGCGGTGTCCACCATCGCGAGGTCAACGCCATCTACCAATACGCGACCAGACTCCGGTAAATACAAACGCTGGATTAATTTGGTGAGCGTACTTTTACCCGAACCGGAGCGGCCGACAATGCCGATAATTTCACCGGGCTTTACCTGTAAGTTAAAACCATCGAGAATCACCGGGCCATCATGACGATAGCGGAAACGTACATGCTCAAAGCTCACCTCACCGGCAATCGATGGCAAGGTGGAGCGATTGGGGTTGTAACCCGGTTCGCGCGGAGTATTTAAAATATCGCCCAAACGATCAATGGAAATTCCCGCTTGTTGGAAGTCTTGCCAGAGTTGCACCAGTTTTAAAATGGGACCACTCACACGGCCTGCCAACATATTAAACGCAATCAATTCACCGACAGTGAGTTCACCACCAATCACCAGATGGGCACCCCACCAGATAATGCCTAACGTCATTAATTTATTAATCAACCCGGCAATTTGGTTTGCCACATTGCCGAGATTTTGGCTGCGAAAAGAGGCACTCACATAATTAGCGAGTTGGTCTTCCCACTTGCGCTGCATTTGCGGCTCTACCGCCATAGCTTTTACAGTTTGTACACCGGTAACGGATTCCGTGAGAAACGCTGTATTGGCAGCGCCGTGTTTGAATTTCTCGTTCAGGCGATGGCGCAGGATGGGCGTAATAAAAACAGACAGAACGATGTAGCAAGGAATCGTCGCGGCAACGACAAAAAATAAGGTGGAGCTGTAGTACCACATCACTAACAAAAAGACGATGGTAAAACCCAGATCGAGAATCAGCGTAAGCGCACTGCCGGTAATAAAATTGCGGATGTTATCCAGCTCATGTACGCGCGCAACATTTTGCCCGACTTGTCGCGCTTCGAAATAAGCCATGGGCAACGCCATCAGGTGATGGAACAAACGCGAGCCCAATTCCACATCCACGCGGCTGGTGGTATGCGCCATGACATAACTGCGGATGCCGCCGAGCAGCGCTTCAAAAATCGCAATCGCAAAAAATGCGAAGGCAATAACATCGAGCGTACTGAAACCGCGATGCACCAATACCTTGTCCATCACCACTTGAAACAGTAATGGCGTAATCAAACCAAACAATTGCAAAAAGAATGACGCAATCAACACTTCGCCAAACAGTTTGCGATATTTAATGAGTGAAGGGATAAACCAGCTGATATCGAACTTTTGTTGCAGACTTTCGCGCAGACCAAGGCGGCGACTGAGGAAAATTATTTCGCCGGACCAGAGCGAATCAAATTCGTCTGCGCTTAAGGTTTTTGGCGTTTGCTCGCGTAAATCCTGTACCAATACTTTGGTCGGCACGCCATCCTCTTCGGCAATACGCGCGAGGATGATGTAATCACCCGCTTTGGTTTTGGCGATCGCTGGCAGGCTTGAACCGATTAATTTAGCGAGAGGGAAAGTAAGGAGTTTGGCTTTAAACGTGAGTGCTTTGGCGGCGCGGAGTATTTCAGTATTGCCAAAGGCTTGGCCGGGGATTGCAAACTGGTGGGAGATTTGTGCCGCATCGGCGGGTAATTGGTGGAATCCTGCGAGTGCTACCAAGCACTGTATACCTGTATCCATGGCTATTTATCCATAAGGGGAAGATGATCAAAACGGCGCCGATACTAATTACCAAAAACCCTTATTTCAACTTTTTTATAACTTTTGTCACCTCAACCAACAAGAGACTTAAATCATTGCAGACTGTGGGATAATGCCGGCCTCTTTTCTGGACCTACGAATGGCTGGTGCCCCACAAGCGTCCAAGTGAAAGCTTTCCCGTGCGCACAAAAACCAGCCGACCAAATAATATTAGTTATAAATCAATTACTTAAAAGACATTTTTCGCGATGAATACGATTGAGCCAACCGACCAGCATACCCCTATGATGCAGCAATACCTGCGCATCAAAGCCCAGCATAAAGACGAGATGGTGTTTTATCGCATGGGGGATTTTTACGAGCTGTTTTTTGACGATGCCAAACGCGCCTCCGAGATCCTGGATATCACCCTCACTGCGCGCGGCAAATCCAATGGTGAACCCATCCCCATGGCGGGGATTCCGTTTCATTCGGCGGATGGTTATCTGGCCAAACTGGTGAAAGAAGGGGTATCGGTTGCGGTCTGCGAGCAGATTGGCGACCCAGCGACAACTAAAGGTCCGGTCGAACGCAAAGTGATGCGCATTGTGACTCCCGGTACCGTAAGCGATGAGGCCTTGCTGGATTCACGCCGCGATAATTTGCTGGTGGCATTGCATCAAGCAGGCGACACATTTGGTATCGCCTCGCTCGATATGGCCAGCGGCCGCTTTCTGGTATTGGAAGTAGAGGGACTGGAATCGGCACTGGGAGAATTGCAGCGCTTGAGCCCGGCGGAATTATTGATTAGCGACCACATCACCACGCCATCGCTGGTAGAGAACCGCAAAGGTTTGCGCCGCCGTGGCCCCTGGGAATTTGATCTGGAAACCGCAGAGCGTTTATTAATCCAGCAATTCGCCACCAAAGATTTAGCCGGTTTCGGTTGCGACCATTTAAAAACCGCCATTTGTGCTGCCGGTTGTTTATTAAGTTATGCGCGTGAAACCCAGCGCACCGCCCTGCCCCATGTGCGCAGCCTCGCCCACGAAAATCGCGATGAAGCGGTCATCATGGATGCGGCAACTCGTCGTAACCTGGAGTTGGATATCAACTTAACCGGTGGCGATGAACACACATTATTTTCGGTATTGAATCGTGCCGCGACCAGCATGGGCAGCCGCTTGCTGCGTCGCTGGTTGAATCGCCCCTTACGCGATCTGGATTTACTCATTGGTCGGCAGGATGCCATCGCCGAACTGCAACACAATTATGCGTTTGAAATTTTTAATGGGATTTTAAAACGTGTGGGCGATATGGAGCGCATCCTCGGCCGCCTTGCATTGCGTTCAGCGCGCCCGCGCGATTTATCGCGTTTGTTGATGTCGATTGGCACTTATCCGGAATTACAAAATGAACTTGCGCAAAAAAAATCGCCGCAATTAAAAAATCTCGCCCAACAAATTTCCACTTTTCCCGAGTTGGTGGAGTTGTTATCGCGCGCGATAATTGAAAACCCGCCGGTGGTGATTCGTGATGGTGGTGTGATCGCAGAAGGCTACGATGCCGAGCTGGATGATTTGCGCAACATCAGCACCAACGCAGGCCAATATTTATTGGATCTGGAAACGCGCGAGCGCGAGCGTACCGGCATCCCGACATTAAAAGTGGGTTACAACCGCGTACACGGCTATTTTATTGAGTTAACTTCCGCGCAATCGGAAAAAGCGCCAGCGGATTACATTCGTCGCCAGACATTAAAAAATGCCGAGCGTTACATCACGCCTGAATTAAAAGAGTTTGAAGATAAAGCCTTGTCGGCACAGAGCCGCGCACTGGCACGTGAAAAAGCGCTCTACGAAGAATTGATTGATATTTTGAATGTGCAATTAATTCCACTGCAAGATTCTGCCGCTGCCGTCGCCGAATTGGATGTGCTCGCCACACTCGCCGAACGCGCCGATGCATTAGGATTTTGCAAACCGGAATTATCACTGCGCGCAGGTATTAATATCAGCGGCGGACGTCATCCGGTAGTGGAGCAAGTGACCACAGCTCCGTTTGTGCCGAACGATCTGGAATTTAATCCGCAGCGCCATATGCTCATCATCACCGGCCCGAACATGGGCGGTAAATCGACTTACATGCGGCAAGCGGCATTGATTACCTTGCTCGCACATATCGGCAGTTTTGTGCCTGCGCAGAAAGCGGCGATTGGCATTGTTGATCGCATTTTTACCCGTATTGGTTCTGCCGATGATCTGGCCGGTGGCCGCTCTACGTTTATGGTGGAGATGACCGAAACGGCAAATATTTTGCACAACGCCACCGAACGCAGTTTGGTATTGATGGATGAAATCGGGCGCGGTACCAGCACGTTTGATGGTCTCTCTCTCGCTTGGGCATGCGCTAAACATCTCGCCGAAAAAGTGCGCGCGTTTACCTTGTTTGCCACCCACTATTTTGAAATTACTACGCTGCCAGAAACAGTCACGGGAATCGCGAACGTGCATTTGAATGCAACAGAACACAAAGACAATATTGTGTTCCTGCACAAAGTACAGGAAGGTCCTGCGAGCAAAAGTTATGGTTTGCAGGTAGCGAAACTCGCCGGGATTCCCGCGCAGGTATTGGCAGAAGCACAACAGCAATTGCATTTGTTGGAAAATGGCGAGCATCCGCATTCGATTAAAACAGCCGCTGCACCGGTTTTATTGGCTGATCCGGTTAATACACTTGCAACGGCACCCGCAATCGATTCGCCCGCGCAATCCGGTTTATTTGATGCACTGCCCAGCCCGGTGTTGGATGCACTCAAGAAAATTAATCCGGACAACCTGACGCCACGCGAAGCGCTGGAGCAGTTGTATCGATTAAAAGAGATTTACACGCGCGGAAAATAACAGCGAAAGCATTTATAAATTGGATATGGGTTATCACCAAAATCGGTATTCAAAAAGAACCATTCTCAACTGCGCTTTTTCACACTGAAATCATCGTTATTCGAAGGTGATTCAGGGGAAAAAGCCTACCCAAACCGGATTTGGCTGTTTAGAATGCGCGCTCTTGCGTTGCGCCCGATTGAGTTGGCGCATTGACTATCGAATTCTGTTACTTGTGGGAGTCTCCTATGACTTTTGTAGTTGGGGAAAATTGCATCAAATGTAAGCACACAGATTGTGTGGAAGTTTGTCCGGTTGATTGCTTCTACGAAGGCCCCAATTTTTTGGTAATTCACCCGGACGAGTGTATCGACTGCGCATTGTGCGAACCTGAGTGCCCGGTAGGCGCCATCTTCTCGGAAGATGAATTGCCGGAAGACCAGGCAGTATTCCTGGAGTTGAATGCCGAGTTGGCGCAAGTATGGCCAAACATCACTGAAATTAAAGATGCCCCGGCCGATGCTGCCGAATGGGATGGTGTGCCAGGCAAGCTGCAACACCTTGAGCGCTAAGCTTCCGCTGGCATCCCCCGCTTTAGAAAACCGCGCCTCGCGCGGTTTTTTTTCGCCCTGCTTTTTCTCATCTCCCCACCCCATAAACACTACTGTCGGCACACACTAATACGCAGAAATAGGTTGTTGGTCGCTGGCTATTTTAGGGGCTGTGCTACACTCAGTTGTGTTTGGTTTAAGCCCTATCCACAAGCAGTGGTAATACCTCGGGGAAGCCAACCAATCTATAACGAATTACAACAACCAATAACGAGGAACAAGCTATGGGGATTAATAACAAGCCTTACAGCGAGAAGCGCGATTTCATCCGCATGAAAATTGGCGCCCCCTTGAATGCCAAGCTGGCAGCGGCAGAAGACGTTATCGATGGGTTATGTCTGGATTTAAGTGGTAGCGGACTGCAAGTAGAAACAAAACAAAACCTGGCGGTAGGTACTGAGGCCGATGTGGAAGTCTCTTCTGATTACGGCCATAACCCGACCTTAAAGGCCAGGGTCAAGGTAGCGCGCTCAGCCACCAATGAGGCGGGCGACTACATACTGGGATTGGAGATTATCCGGATCATTCCTTGATCACTGATTGCAAACGCCCCCCTTACACAACCACGGCTACCTTGCAGTAGCCGTGATGGTTAAAACTCCCCGTCAAATTCCTCAGTCCCGAAATCATCGGCCACTTCGCCGTTATTAATCAGGAACTCCCGTCGCTGCAGGTATACATCGCGGATAAAGGTGTAGCGGTCGCCAGTGATGTTACCTTCCAGTGCCAACAGGTTTGCGCGGGTGTCTATCAATGAAATGGCCAGGACGGTGTTGGCAGTAGCCACATCATCTATATAGGCAACGGGCGTGCTATACCAATCAACCGGCAGGCCAGCGCCGTCGCGTAATGTACTAGGACCCAGCAATGGCAATACCAGATAAGGCCCTTGCCCTACCCCCCACACTGCCAGAGTCTGGCCAAAATCTTCCCGGTCATCCGCAGGCAGATTCATATATTGAGCCACATCGAGCAGACCACCAATCCCGAGAGTCGTATTCACCAACAAGCGCCCAGTGTCGTGGGCGGCACCTTTGAAATCCCCCTGCAATACACCATTGATCGTATTAGGCACTTCACGGATGTTATTAAAGATATTGGTAACCCCCATCTCCAGGGGATCCGGCATCACAAATTTATAGGTTTTAGCCAGGGGTTTGACCGCCCAGCGGTCGAGCGTATCGTTAAAGCTGAACATGGCACGGTTAAAACCCTGCCAAGGGTCAAGTTCCTGTTCGGTTTGTGCGAAACAATGGAATGGGGTAGCAAAACCAAACGAGAGAAGGACTGCCAGAGGTTTGAGGATAACTTTCATAAAATCCCTGAGGCGCAGCAATCGCGCGATTAAAGCGTTTCTTTAAGTAACGCTCTGAGGAGATGCGCCACTTTAACGAATCACCCCGGGTTGAACAACCCAAATTAGTGCAAACAGGGTGTTCTAGTTACAAATTGCAACAATTCACCCACCCTCCTTTAGCGAGACATCAACCCGTACTTAAGGGATACGAACCCGTCATCCAAGCCGATTAAAACGCTCTTCCTGAAATATTCCCGCCACATTTACGCCATAAAACTTTCACAAATCTGTCGTCTAAATTTCACATTTGTCATCAAAAATGGCGCCACAAACGCGAAAGCTGAAGCAATTCACAACAAGGCCCTGTGCGTTCACATTTTCCTTACCCTCATTTTGAAACCGATAAGAGAGTGACCTCATGAAATTGAAAAACCTGTTTGTATTGAATGTGTTAGCTGCAACCCTGGCTGCTTGCGGTGGTGGTGACATCAACCTGAACCCCAGCAATAGTGTGACTGATTCAAATAACAACACCACTAATAACAATGGCGCGAGCAGCTCTTCAGTAGCAACCAATCCTTGTGCATTTTACGAATTGGACGGCCAAAAGTTTCAAGGGGTTCAGACTGGGGATAACTGTACTTACGGCGTAACTTTTGTGAGTGATACTCGCCCTTTAACAACTGACCTTGAAATTCCCGCTTTGGCAAATGGTGGTGTACACATTTTCCAGGACAGCCTCTTTGTGGGTGAAGATGTTGACGCTAACGCTGTAGCGGCGGGCGCAACAGTACCGGCCGCTGGCGCGGGTCCGATCCTTACAATCGCAGCAGGTGCCAAGTTAGCGTTCAGCAATCCCGTGGATTACTTGCGCATCGCGCGCGGCTCACAGATTTTCGCAGAAGGTACCAAAGAAGCGCCGATCGTATTGAGCGCGACAAAAGACCTGATTGAGAAGGCAGCTACCGAAGCAGATCGTGGTCTGTGGGGCGGCGTACAAATCCTTGGCCAAGGCCTCACCAACAAATGTACCGATGTCACTAATTGCCATATAACCTCTGAAGGTCGCCCTGGCACCTACGGTGGTAACAACAATAGCGAGTCATCCGGTGCATTACGCTACGTTGTGATCAAACACGCCGGTTATGAAGTCGTTGATGGTAATGAATTAAATGGTTTGACCCTGTATGCGGTAGGTTCAGGTACCGTTATTGATTACGTTCAAACCTATTCAACACGCGATGACGGATTTGAAATGTTTGGCGGTGCAGTAAACCTGAAGCACGTTGTTGCAGTTAACGTTGCCGATGACTCCTTCGACTTTACCGATGGCTATGTAGGAAACATCCAATTCGCCCTGGCAATCCATACTTCTGGTGCCAACCGCTGTATCGAAGGCGACAATACCGGTGTAGACCGTGCCGATGGCATACTGCCAATGACCCATCCACGAATCGCTAACCACACCTGCATCACCAGTGGAATTAAGACCAACGAAGGCACTGTTCCAACATCCAAAGGGGATTCTGAAGGCCCTCTGCTGCGCGAAGGTGTCCAGTTCGAGTTGTACAACTCCATCATCACTTCCAATGCTACTGGCATGTCATCTAACGAGTGCTTTGAGCAAGAAGATACCGAAGGACCAGAAACTGTTGATGCAATGGAAGCAGGCATCTCTGTAGTGAAAAGCACCGTAGTGGCCTGTAGTGAAGCGATCAAAACCGGCAAGGTTGACCCAAGCAATGCCAGCTTTAGTGCAAAAACCTGGTTCACTGCAACAGGCAATAACAATGTTGTAATCGACTCTGCTGTGACTGGTGGTTTGCCAGCAACCATTATCAAAGATCTCGCAACCCAACCGCGCTCTTACATCACTGCTGCCACCATGACTGATGGCAATGCGGCAGCGATCAATGTAGCAGTTACCGATGTCACAAAACTTTCTGAAACACCTTCCATCACCACTGCACCGGTTGCAGGCACCAATAACTTCTTCGAAGCCGTTGATTTCATCGGTGCGGTTAGTGAAGCAAATGACTGGGTTTCTGGCTGGACTGTTGGCATGACTAGCAACTAATTCAGGGCACACCACACGCCTTGTTGCTGGCAACGAAAAGAGGCGCCCATGGGCGCCTCTCTTCTTGATAGCCACCACCGTCAGACCAATGGATAAAGAAGGTTACTATCATGCAAAAGCATTCCCTTAATCGGCATAAGTTGTTTATTGCCATCTCTGCAGCTTCATTCTCGTTGCTCTCCACTGGTGCCATTGCCCAAGAGAAGACTGAGCAACCAGCACAGTCTGACTCTGCAATCGAAGCCCCTGTTATCGATGAAATGCTGGTGATAGGTCGCCAGCAGACCAGTGCGCAAACCATATCCCAGGAGCGTATAGAAGATCCGTTCGCAGCGGACCTCATGAGCGCAGACCAAATTGCGCGTACGGGCGATTCCAACGTCGCCATCGCATTGACCCGTATAACAGGGGTGACCCTGAACCAGGGCAAATATGTTTATGTGCGCGGTTTGGGTGAGCGATATTCAAGTGTGCAGCTCAATGGAGCCCAGGTACCGTCGCCTGAGCTGACGCGTAACGTGCTGCCATTGGATATCATCCCCTCCTCTATTGTGGATAGCCTGAAAGTACAAAAATCCTATTCACCGGAATTACCTGCCAACTTCGGTGGCGGTAACGTTGATATCCGCACCAAAAGCGTCCCGGAGCAATTTGTCTTCGATGTGACCTTGGGCACCGGCAAAAACACCAATAGCGGTAGCGATGATATTTCATACTCCGGCGGCGGAAAGACCAGTGGCCTGCCAGCAAGTATCGGCAAAGCATTGGACACTTACCAAGGCAACATTGATATCAACGGGATCAGACGCATCCTGAGCACCGAAGTGGATAACAGCGTGACGCCTGCGCAAGCGCAAGAGTCCATCCTGATTAATCGCGACCTGATACTTGCCTTGAATCGCGATGTGAAAATCCGTACGGATAAATCCCCACTGGACCAAAACATCGCAGTCGCTTTGGGTAACGCATGGGATATAGGTGATGACTGGGTTGTCGGCAGCATCATCAACTGGTCAGAAAAAACAGAATGGCGCAACAAGGACCAGGAACGCAAAGGTGTAGGTGCACCGGATATTACCTACGCATCGGTTAAACGTACCATCGAAGAGACCAAAGAGCTTGGCTCCTTTGGTATCGGCGTCAACTATCAGGACATGCACAAAATCGAAGCCAGTTACATGTTGATTGGCAACGAAACGGATGAAGCGGCGCTCACCTATGCCCAAAACAGCAACAACAATCTTGCAGACGGCAATCAAAAAGCAACTTATGAAACCCGCTTTCAAGATCGTGAACTGGAAGTGACCCAGGTATCAGGTAAGCACAGTTTTGATCAATTCTCCGGTGACACGCTCGGCACCCTGGATTTTGACTGGTTTTATTCAGATTCGAGTGTTGAAACCAATATTCCCGGTGCCTCAACGATCAGTGGAGACAACACTGTCGATCCTGCAACGGGTGAAATACTGGCGACACGCGTCACCTCCAATTCATCGGCACAGTTTGCATTCCTGACCCTGCAAGATGATGTCATCAGCGAGGGATGGAATGCGAAATTACCGCTCAATTTTGACGATGCAGAAGTGACTTTGAGTGGTGGTTACGCCTACAACGACAAAGCGCGCGAATATTACGGTTACACCGCGTTGATTGATGTCGGCGGCGGTGACTTTTTGATGGGAACGCCTGGCGATGTATTCACCGATGCCAATATCAATGATTTAAATAATGATGTTGAGCTGACCATGAGCCGTGGTTTCGGGACAGAAAGTTATGTCGCAGCACAAAAGACCGATGCGTTTTATGGGATGGTCGATGCAACCTTTAACGATACCTGGCGAATGACTGCCGGGGCGCGTTACGAAGACTTCCGCACCGCAGTACTGCCGGTTGATTTACTGGACTATACCGGCATCACAATACAACAATTGATCGACGAGCTTGACGATAAAAACCAGACTTACGCGCGCCGCAAAGATGATGTCTATCCGTCAGTAGCATTAACCTTCATGGATGATGGTTTTATGTCGACAGAAACATTCCAATTGCGTTTGAGCTATGCGCAAACTGTTGTGCGCCCGGATCTGCGTGAGCTTTCCGATGTTGTTTATATAGATCCGGAATTGAATATCCGCGTGAAAGGTAACCCCAACCTATTGGATTCTGACCTGGATAATTTTGATCTGCGTGGTGAATGGTATTTTGAAAGTGGAAATAACCTGAGCCTCTCACTGTTTTACAAAGATATTGCCAATCCAATTGAACAAAAATTGGAGCCAGCGTCAGACAGCGATATTTTGATGAGCTTCTATAATGCTGAATCAGGTGAAATTTACGGCTTGGAAATCGAAGGCCTCATTAACCTGGATTATGGATTTTTCTTTTCCGGCAACTTGACACTAAGCGATTCAGAAGTTGTTTCATTGGAAAATGCAGGCTTTACCAACGCCGCTCGTTCCATGACCGGTCAATCCCCTTATGTGCTTAACGCCCAATTAGGTTATGACTCGGATAACGGAAAACACGGCGCCACAATTTCCTACAACATTGCCGACGAAAAGCTGGCCTTCGCAGCTGTATCAACCGGACATGATGATGCGTTTGAACAGCCCTTCGGCTCACTGGATTTCACTTACTCTTACTATCCAATAGATCAGCTAACCTTGAAGGCGAAACTGCAAAACCTGTTAGATGAAGACCGTGAAATTACCCAAACCAACCTGAGTGGGCAAAACGTTACCATCCTCACCCAGGAAGTGGGCACTAGTATGAGTTTGGATATCAGTTACAACTTCTAACCAGGGCTATAAAAATTAGAAGCTATAAAAATCAGGGATGACAAATCAGGAAAAAATATTTATCGAGATTTCAATCAAGCCACCGTTGGGTGGCTTTTTTATCCCCAAAAAAAACGGCGGCATGTGCAACCGATTTTTATTTATGAAGCGTTAAATATTAATTTATTTTACAACAATATCATCCAATCGGAATTCCTTTACTCGAAAACAAAGGCTAGGAATAGTGTTTGTATCAGCATCAACCAACGCCTGGTTTTCCAATGCCAAATTACGAAATTCAACTCCTCCAAAAATTTCTGTTTTAACATAATCGTAACGCGCTTTTAATTTAGCATTAAGCGCGGCTTTACTTCTAAAATACTCAGGAAAAACCACATAGGCAGTTACAGTTTCAGCAGCATCCTCCCAATAACGATAACCCTGGTCTTGATTGATCAACCCAGCGGCATAATCAGAGATATATTCTGCCCGGTTTTGAGTACCAGCCTGGACGTTTTGCATAAAAGGACTATTCGTTTTTGCAAAACTCATTAACTCCGAACCACAATATGCAAGCCGATCATATTGCATGTTTATAAAGGAACCATTAAATGTGAGATCTGCATCGTGGGTGAATTCATGCACAAGTGTGGCAGCGTAACTACACGTATTTGCAATCGGGCTTTCTACCACAGGCAATTCATCTGCGGTAATTTGCCGCCTTACATTTGAAAAACTATACAATTCAGGCATCTGTATAATTTGTTTTTCCCGTAATGGCGCACCACTATTACAAGAACTTCCGTCTGTAGTACCCATGTCAACTATTGCTCCACACATGCCAGGTATAACGTTCGCCAAAAGACATTCGTTACTTATTTTATTATATTGACGCGGCCCGCGATTTAATAAATCCAATACCCTTACCATCACATGCACACCAAAAGCCTGGGGTAAATTATCACGGAACTGTGGTGCCCATATCGCCTGATAATCTGGTAAGCGTAAAGCATCTGCATCAAATAGTTTTTCACGGTCGGCAAGACGCTGGTCAATAATTTTAAACGCGGCTGCATCTATTGTATTTCCTCTCGCAATTGAATCAGACTCAAGCCCAAGCATGCGCTGCGCGTTGATGACACGCCATGGCAATCCCATATCGGTCATAATTGAAAAAGTTGGCATAGTCACAGTTCGCTCACCATTCCAAAGCAATTTAGCCTCTGCATCATTCGCAAAGTAACGACTGACAATACTGATCGGGGGTTGTGAACTTGAAGATGATGAAGTCGATACTGATGTTCTTGATGATGACGATAGTGAACTTCGCGATGACCAGCTGTAAACAGACGAGCTCGAAGACGACGACAAGGATGATCTAGAGCTTGATGAGCTTTTTGATATAGATGATGGAAATGAAGATGAGGATCTGGAACTACTGGATTTGCTGGATACGATTGATGCGCAAGCAGAACCAGTTACAACGGGTTTTTCGGCAGCGCTGCCACCTTTGTTTCCCTGAATCCCAAACTCAATTGTTTGCCCCGGATTTACAATATTATTCCAACTTAAATTAGTTGCTGAATAAGGATTCGAACCGGAAAGCGTCGCATTCCATGAACCGCTGATAGAGTCTTTATTGTATCGCCATGAAAGTGTCCAACCATTAATAGGTGCGCTACCGCTGTTAGAGATGCGAATTGCTGCGGTGAAGCCACTGTTCCATTCATTAGTAATTATATATTCACAACTGGCGGCCGCCGTTTGCGCCCAGGAACTTCCAATTAATATCACTAAGGATATATATGATGCGGTTAAAGACATTGTACGATTTAAATTTGAAAAATAACGATTCATGTTTTTTCCCTATGAAATGAGCCAGTGAAGATGTTTCTTAGCATCCTGGCAGGCGCGCGTTTAAGTCAAGGTTATGATTATTATTTCAAGCGTTTGCAAAACCTGCGACCAATCAAATGATTGTGCTGAAATTATTATCAACGTTCAGCTTTATCGTAGATTCGCACCGTAAGATAGCACGGAGGGGAAAGCATCAAAGAATTTAAACGAAATATCGTGAGTTGATTCTAATTAGGATAGTGAAGGGATTTATTCCGCAGGTTACCGCTTGACGAGCTTTAGTGAGGATACTCATAACGTCAAATAAAGAGCACCACCCAATCACATAGCGCCTCCATGGTCAGGCGGACCATCCATTTGATTACGAGAATGGAAAGCACTGTGCTCGGTAGCCTATAACCTGTTTAGTGAGCAGTTTTTTATGCAAAAAAACTTTTACCTTTTTTCTGCTCCCCCCCCCAAAACTGTCACAAACTATTCACATTAGTGTGCTAGGTCGAGTGCTAATCTAACAACGAAGCCGGAGATCAGTGGCCCACAAGGGTGCAGATTGCCGTTTAATGATTCACGAGGCCTACTCGAAAAACACCTGAGAACAGCACAATGACTAACAATATTCTAAAAAAAACCATCCGTTCACTCTTAATATTAGCGGCCCTTGCTCCACTTGCGAGCTACGCAACGGCTTATACACCGGCAAAATTTGGCAATGCCGAAGAAGTATTGGGCAAACAAATCAGCCTCCCCACTTCCCTGGGTGAAGGCGTTAAAACCGTAGCGGTTTACTGCCAGGCCGATGTGCTGACTACCGGAAATATCAGCAGCGTGACCTGTTACGAAAATAGCCCCCTGGTTTCCATGCAGGCGGTTACCGAATCCGCGCTCAAATCAGCCACCTTTACCCCCGCCACTATTGATGGCAAAGCGGTACCTGTGAGAATGCAATTGCGGGTGGTCTATTCATTGGGCGGAACCCAGGCTCCAATAGTATTGCTGCCTAACCTCGGAACATTACAGGCACAACATGGCGCTCACTACTATGCCCCCCAAGAGCGGCTGGATACCAGCGACTGGTACGCCAACTACAGCACCAAAGAACACGGTGATGGAAAATTATTTTTCGCCGAAGGAAAAATGACTCGCGTAATGGCCAATATTGAAGCCGACGGTAAAGTGGAAACTGTTAGCACAATTGAAGCGGCATTGCGTAAACAAGCGGATGCAGCAAGTATTGAAAGCTCGCTGAAAAAATCCCGGTTTATTCCCGGGTTTGTGGAGGACAAGCCAACCGCTATGCACTACATCGCGGTGGTGAATTATCAAAAGTAATTTTTCCCTGCACTGGTGTTACAACAAAAAAGGCCGCATTATTTGCGGCCTTTTTTGTTAATGGGCAACCCGCTTTATATAAGCGAATTACTCCAGACAGTTAAACTCTATACTCAACGCAATTCTTCCCATCGCCAAAGGCCGATAATTTTCACGCACAACAGAAAAACCTTTTGCGCATTGCTCCATCGCTTTGGGCAATAACTGTGTCCGTGCCAAGGCGACATTGGGCCATTGGTCCACTTCAACTTGCAGCGATAAATATTTTGGCGCTGCTGCAACTGCTTTATTTACTTGTGCTCCGGCAACGGCTGCAGCGGTTGCAGTGGCTGTTGCATTGACTGAATTCGCCCCGGAAGTTTCCAGTACAGCACCTTCACTGCCTTGCTTAAAGGCTTTGTGCAAAACACCATTGAGCCCCTCGTTGGTGTAATCACAACCTTTCTGGTTTACATTCATTGAATCAGCTGCATCAACTGCACTTTCGCAGGTGTCATCGGCATAGGCTTGCATTGTGCAACAAACGCTGATGATTATTGCCAATATAAATTTCATCTCATCCCCCTCTTTGTTATTCATCGATAATGAAACTGGAGCACAAACAACAAAGGGTGCCGAGGCACCCTTTGGTTACGCAGATACAGAATTACAACAATTAGAATTTGTAATCCAAACCGATACCAGCGTAGTCGTCATCACGATAGTTATCAACAGTTGGCTCTGCTACATCTGCTACACCATTTTCTACCATAGTGTAGTAGCCATACAGGGTAGCGCTCTTGGTCATTTTATAATCCAGGCCAAGGCTCGCGCTCTTACCATCAATCCATCTAACGTCAGAATCACCGTATTGGGCTTTCAGTGCCCACTTGTCGGTCACATTCCACATTGCAGAACCAATAACACCATCTTCATCAACAAGGGTGTTGTCATTTTCGTAGCTTTCACCCAACAAACCAAATTGGAATGCACCCACGGTCAAACGGCCGACCAGACGAATTAAGTCAACACCATCTGCTTCAACATCTGTATCTGCAGCAACACCAACGTAGAACACAGGGCTGTTATAGCCAAAAGATGCAGAAGTACCAGTGCTGCCATTATTCTCTTCAGTCACATAAGCAACAGAACCAGAGAAACCACCACCGAAGGTTGGGGTTACGTATTGAACGATGTTGCTTGCGCGGATCTCACCTTTGACAATGCTGGTGATATCGCCTTCCAGGTCATTGAACAAGTCAATTTTTTCCTGGGCAACCTTGGTTGGAGTATCGAAGTTACCGCCCATAATAGTACCGGCAACACCTTGCAAACCTACATAAATGTTGCGTTGGCCGAAGGTTTGGCCATTACTACCTGAACCATCATCCACTTCAGTTTGGTATTCAAACTGATAAATGACTTTCAGCATTGAATTCACTTCTTCGCCACCTTTAATGCCGATACGCGAAGCATTGCTCAGCAACTCAACTTTGCTACCGTCAGCCTGGTTGCCGTTAGCATTTGAATAAGAAGCTTCATCGGTGCTTTGCAAAGATACATTCGCTTTACCGTAAACAGTAACGTCTGCAAACGCAGCGGCAGGAAGTACAGAAGCAATGACCAAGGCCAATAATGTTTTTTTCATGGAGTCGTCTCCTAGATGTGTGTGTTTGGTGCTCAATTCCTGAACACCGGGGAGTCAGGTTTTATAGAAATAATGACAATTGAGTTTCAGTCGCGCTGCCATTGTGTGACCATAAGGTTACAGAATGATGACAGGCGCCCCTGAATGTCGCGGGCGGATTATATAAAGAAAATTATCAAAGTTTTGTGACTAAACGTACTTTTAATCTAAAAGACCTATCTTTTTCCACAATTCTTGCACTTTTGATAACCAAATTATTAGAAAAATCATCAGTAAAAACAAATAAAAAGGGAAAATCACTCAAAGTGGCTGATGATATCCAACCTAAACAGCTCATTTATTAAGGTTTGCGCCTCACTAAACAGAAGGTCAGGTTGGTTGTGTTGTAATTCAGCGACAATAAGACGCAACTGCTCACCCAAATTGGCCCCGGTATTGTTTTGCAATAAATAAAGCAGGCGCAATGTCATGACATTGGCCGCCATAAAACGGACTTTGTCGCTTCGATTGCGGTACACCACTAATTGCGTTGGTTCAGGTGTTACAGGCTGATAAGTTGGTGAAATTTTGTGCACTGGATATTGATAACCTAAACACACTACCACAGGTGAAACCTGCGGCCTGGATATCAGTGGCTCATTGGGATACGCCGAAGCAGGCGGAATATCGGCTTCGCTGACATCCAATGCCAATTCAATCCATTCATAGTGCGCAAGCTCAAGCAGAAATGGAGGGTCACCTTCACACAGGCCACGCTCCTGCATCAGATATTGTAAAAACTCTTCGCTGATTTCTAAAAAATACGGCGTTTGGCAGCGATGTTGATGGATAAAACCGCGCACCAAAGAGTGCCAATGGTCATCGGACAATAACGAGCGGATTACCGGAAATACATTGGCGATAAAATCTTCAATATTGTTGTAAATCAAATCGCGATAAATACCCATACGCCGGTCTTCCATGTCCACCGGAGCGGGATAAAGATCAGGCGCGCGCAAATGTTTGGCAAATGCCAGTTGGGTTTCCTGAAAGGATTTCATTACAACACCGCTGCGAATAACTGTTGGCGTTTTTTTATTTCACCCAACTCCGCCATTAGTTCCGGTAGCGGTGGAATATTAAAATCCCGCTCCAACAAGGTTGGTTTGACTCCGAACAATTCGTAGGCTTTGTCGAGCAATTCCCACACCGAGGCAATTACAGGCGCACCATGGGTATCCACCCGCAAATCCTCCGCCTCTCGGTAATGACCAGCGATGTGAATATAGGCCGTGCGGTCGCCCGGCAAACTCGCGAGAAATTCATAAGGGTCGTAGTTATGGTTGATACTGTTGACGTAAATATTATTCACGTCGAGCAAGAGTGCGCAGTCGGCTTTTTTTATCACCGCATTGATAAATTCGCTCTCGGTCATTTCTTGTTGTGGAGCACAATAGTAAGAAGAATTTTCAATGGCGATACGCTGGCCGAGAATATCCTGCGCTTGCTGTATGCGCGCAGCCACATAGTCAACCGCTTCTTCCGTAAACGGAATCGGCAGTAAATCATAGAGCTGCCCTTCATCACTGCAATAACTTAAATGCTCACTGTAATAACGGATGCCATGTTCCCGCATCAATTTTTTAATAGCGAATAACAAATCAGTATTGAGAGGTGCTGGCGAACCAACCGAGAGGGATAATCCATGGCATACAAACGGAAAGCGTTCAGTGTAAGCGCGAAATTTTTTACCGAGGCGACCGCCGACATTGATCCAGTTTTCCGGCGCCACTTCCATGAAATGGATATCATCAACTGTTGCTTCTTCGAGGGTATTTAACAGTGTCCGGCGCAGGCCTAAACCTGCACCGGTTATTGCAGCAGCATAATCTGCAATTTGAGTCTTAACTGACATTACTCAGCTTTTTTCTCTTCTTGAGGCGCTGCTTTTTTATCTTTATCGGCACCGCATTTACCTTCGCCACATTTGCCTTCACCGCATTTGCCCTCACCTTCGGCTTTTTTATGCTCGGCACCGCATTTGTGTTCGCCTTCCGCTTTTTTATCCGCGCCACATTTGGCTTCACCACACTTATGCTCTGCTTCAGACTTATCGGTATTATCCGCAAGCGTGTAGCCTGCATCCAGCGATGTTGCGGTAAAGCTGGCATCAGCCGCCGATGCAATAGGAGCCAAAGCCGCTGATGCTACAAACGCGGCGCCAATCAAAGCAGACATAGAAGAAATTTTGTTATTCATCGTAAACTCCATTGTATTGATGTCGTTGAACGGTTTAAAACCCAAAGGAAAATTAACATAGCCAAGGTAGTAGACGCTAGCGAATGTGCCCGGTTTTACATAGGCGCCACTCACTAGCCGACACATGGTTACCGGATAGACTCAGTGAAGCCAGATTTGTTACAGCCGACAACACTTCTTAACCCTGGGCCACCAGCATGGCCTGCTCCCATTGCTTATCCATACGTTTATCGGATACCGGCACCTGGGTCTTGAGTGTCTGGGCAAAGAGTGAAATACGCAGCTCTTCAATCCACCAGCGGTAATCCATCAATTGCTCATTCTGCGCCAGCCGGTAGTCGCCCTCTTTCGCCAGATAATCCACCAAACGCTGCCAGTGAGGTGCGATCTCTGCGAGCTGCAATTTATCTTTTTGTGGATTAAGTGCTGCTTTCTCCAACCGCTGCTGGATGCCACGCATATATTTTGGATATTGTTGTAACCACTGCGACGGTGTTTTATAGACCAGGCCAGGATAAAACATCTGCGCTAATTGCTGGTTGATATCGCTGATAGTAAACGCGAGCATCAGCATATTTTTTTGCTGCTTCAGTTGTTTTTTAATATCCACCAACAGTTTCAAGCTGTTGACCAAAGCGTTAGCCAGGTCTTGTGCATGGGCAATCAGTTTTTCTTTAACAAGATTTAGACGTTCATCAAAAATAATGTTGGTACGCGGCAAACTCTGCTGATCAGGTACAACAAGCTGTTTGATTGCTGCCATAATTAAATCGTCGGCCACTTGTTCGCGGTTGCCAATCCCGGCGAGGGTCAATGCAACTTCCTGTCCTTTCAATAATTCCTTGTGTAAATATTTAACCGTTTGCGCCAGTGACAAATACGCCAAACGCGCCAATCCGCGCTGGGTTAAATCAAGTGCGTGCAAGGGATTATCCAACACCTGCAAGGCAACTGAGGATTGTTTATCAACCAATGCAGGATAAGCGCGGATGCTAATTCCACCACGCGGCAATTGGATGGCTTGCGGCAACTCATCAAAATCCCAACTGGTTATTCCATCACGCTCAATATTGGTCGCAGCGGACTGGATATTTTGTTGGACGCGTTCGCGATATTTATCGCGCAGCGGCGCCAGGTCGCGGCCACTGGCAATGATTTTGCCTTTGTCATCCACCACATGGATATTAAAACGATAATAATCATCCACAGTGGTTTCAAGCCAGGCTTCTTTGGACACATCCACACCAGTCAGGCGTTTTAATTGCAAGCCCAAGGCTTCAGTCAACGGCTTGTTGTCCGGCGATAGGGTTGCCAGGATTTTATCGACCACATCCGGCACAGGTACAAAATGCTTGCGCAAATTTTTGGGCAGGGATTTAATCAGGCCGATACATTTTTCACGCAGCATGCCCGGCACCAGCCACTCCAGACGCTGCTCAGGTACTTGATGCAAAACGCTCATGGGTACATGGATGCTCACACCATCAAATGCATGATTGGGTTCAAAATGGTAACTGAGCGGAAACACCATACCGCGCCATTCCAATTCATTCGGGAACTGTGCCTGGGTAATATCACCCGCACCGTGGCGCATCAGGATTTCACGGGTTAAAAATAAAAGTTTTGGATTTTCCTGCTCTGCTTTTTTGCGCCAGGATTCAAAACCGGCGAGATTCACCACACTTTCAGGAATACGCTCATTGTAGAAATCAAAAATTACCTGCTCATCCACCACAATATCGCGGCGGCGCGCCTTTGATTCCAGATCTTCCAATTCCTTGAGCAATTGTTGTTGATGCACAAAAAAATCGTTGTGCGGATTTTTATTCTGCACATGTTTGCGTTTGGGGTGCTGGTCGTATTGCCCTTCCACAAAGGCGGCGCGAATAAATACTTCGCGCGATTGCGCTGCATCGATATGGCTATAGTTAACCGATTTTTTCTCGACAATCGTCAAACCATAGAGCGTAATCTTTTCATAGGCCATCACCTGCCCGGCACGCGCATCGTAATGGGGTTCAAAATGCTGGCGTTTGATTAAATGCTCGGCCGCTGCAATCACCCACTCGGGTTCAATTTTAGCAACTGTGTGGGCGAACAACTTTGATGTTTCAATTAATTCGGCCGCCATAATCCACTTGGGTGTTTTTTTGGCAAGCGATGAGCCGGGGAAAATCGCAAATTTACGATTGCGCGCCCCCATGTATTCGCGCTCTTCATGGTTAAAACCCAGGTTACCTAACAAGCCGGTCAATAATGCCTTATGGATAGATTCATAATTGGCAGGCTCCGAATTCACACGGATACCAAGGTCTTTCACTGCAACACACAATTGGTGATGCACATCGCGCCATTCGCGCAAACGTAAATAGGAAAGGAATTCTTTTTTGCACAATTTGCGCAATTGGTTTTGCGTCAGCGCTTGCCGCTGGGTTTCAAAATAATCCCACAGGTTGATAAAACCGGCAAAATCTGTGTGCTCCACCCAAAAGCGACGATGGCTTTGGTCGGCGGCCTGTTGTTTTTCAACTGGTCGCTCACGTGGATCCTGCACCGATAAGGCACTGGCGATAATCAGCAATTCGCGCACACAGGATTGCTCTTGCGCCGACAACAGCATACGCGCAAGGCGCGGATCGAGCGGCAATTTACTCAGCTGTTGTCCTACTGGAGTCAGTTGGTTTTTAGCGTTAACCGCATGCAACTCTTCCAGCAATTTAAAACCATCGCTAATCAGGCGATGGTCTGGTGCATCGATAAACGGGAATTTATGGATATCGCCCATTCGCAATTGCAGCATTTGCAAAATAACGGCGGCAAGATTGGTACGCAGGATTTCTGCATCGGTAAATGCCGGGCGCGAATTAAAATCTTCTTCGCTGTACAAACGAATACAAATACCTTCCGCAACACGGCCACAGCGGCCTTTGCGCTGGTTGGCACTGGCTTGGGATACAGGTTCAATCGGCAAGCGCTGTACTTTTGTGCGGTAGGAATAGCGACTGATACGCGCAAAACCCGGATCAATCACATAGCGAATTCCCGGAACAGTGATCGAGGTCTCCGCAACGTTAGTCGCCAATACAATGCGGCGCCCCGTATGTGGCGCAAACACTTTTTGCTGCTCGGCCAAACTCAAGCGCGCATAAAAAGGGATAACTTCCATGTGTGCAAATTGGGCTTTGCGCAAGGCTTCGGCCGCTTCACGGATCTCGCGTTCGCCACTCAAAAACACCAGGATATCGCCGCCACGCCCGCCCGATCCGGTTTTTTCATTCAATTCAATTTCGTGTACCGCATCGACAATCGCCGCATATTGGTCCGGTTCATTTTCGCTTTCGTCGCTGCCCTCAAATTCATACAGCGGGCGATACCAGACTTCAACCGGATAGGTGCGACCAGAGACTTCAATAATCGGCGCATTATTAAAATGCTGCGAAAAACGTTCGAGGTCGATTGTTGCTGAGGTGATAATTAATTTTAAATCCGGGCGCTTGGGCAGGAGTTGTTTTAAATAACCGAGCAAAAAATCGATATTTAAACTGCGCTCATGGGCTTCATCGATAATCAGCGTGTCGTATTTATTGAGGAAGGGATCATTCTGGATTTCGGCCAGCAAAATCCCGTCAGTCATCACTTTAATCAAGGTGTTTTCATTAGACTGGTCACTGAACCTGACCTGATAACCTACTTTTTCACCCAGCGTGGTTTTTAATTCTTCCGCAATACGGTTTGCCACTGTGTTCGCCGCAATACGGCGCGGTTGGGTATGGCCGATCAAGCCTTTTATACCGCGGCCAATACTTAAACAAATTTTGGGAATTTGTGTGGTTTTGCCGGAACCGGTTTCACCCGCCAGTACAACCACCTGGTTGTTGGCAATAATTTGCGCAATTTCTTCGCGCTTTTCACACACAGGCAATACGGGGAATTCAATTTGTGCGGGCACCAGTTGTTGGCGACGCACAACCTCAGCTTGCGATTGTGCGAGCTGTTGCTGCCACTTTTCCAGCGCCTGGTCGTGGGGCTTATCCGCACGCGCGAGTTTTTCAAGCTCGCTTAAACGGCGTACCAGTTTGTGATAATCGCGTCCCATCACGTGGGTAATGGATTGTTTGTAACCTGACCAGGGATTAGACATAGCAACTCTTGTAAACAGCATTTATCCGACGAATAAAGTGGCGGCGATAATAGGCAAGCAGCCCCGGCATCGCAAGCGGGATATGAGAGAGCGCACCATTTCATTCGCGCTTTATGTATTGCGCCTGTTTCTACCTTCTCCATAGGAATACGTACGAGAGAATTTTTTCGAACGCCGGATTTATTTTTTCCAATTGCCCACCACTGCAAGCTCCAGCGCAATGAAAACAGTCTCATTCACGCTACAAATGCGCAGTGTCTTGCATTTTCGGGTTCGATTTTTGGTTGTGCCTGCGAATAAGAACCTTTTGTTAAAAGTGGGAAGATAAAAAAACCATGCCCGTAGACCATTTCACCCACAGGAAGGCCAAAAAGCACGCAGGGAAGTGATCCTAACCACTACACCAACTCGGTTGCTCACCAAATCAGATTCTCCAGCCATGCCGTTAAACCGAATCGTTAAAACATAAAAAGCCGGTTTAAGGGGAAATGTACCTGAGGGAATCGCACGCATTGAAAATCGTTTACCGACGACAGGCCCTGTGTCGTGTGGCGTTTTTTAGCGTGAAAATTTAATAACAGCGGGCAGAAAAAATATGACTATTAATCATCAACCCATTGTTTTACCTGTACCTGTATCAATAAGTACACCATCAGCGCCACATACCGGTATCAATCGGCTCTTTGCCCTTATTGCGGCCAGCCTGCTGGGTGTTTTATGTAGCGGCAGCCTTCAGGCACAGACCGAAACCTTGCTATCGCGCAATGTCGCCATCACCGCCAGTTCGCAATTACAAGCAGCTTCGCTTGCTGTAGATGGCGATACCGGCACACGCTGGGAGTCCAGCCACGGAATAGACCCTTCGTGGTTACGCCTGGACCTGGGCAATAGCCAGCCGCTTACACGCGCGGTGATCCGCTGGGAGGCAGCCAATGCGGCGAGTTATAGCATTGACGGCTCCAACGATGGCAACAGTTGGACAAGCATCACCACCCGCAGCGGCGGCATCTTTGGCGAACGCACGGATACCGTGAGTTTGTCTGGCAGTTACCGCTATGTGCGGGTCAATGGCACGGCGCGCAGCACGGGCAACCAATGGGGTTATTCCATTTGGGAAGTCGAGGTTTACGGCAACACCGGCGATGACAGCAGCCTACCCTCGCCCTGGCGCAATAGCGATATAGGCTCACCCAAAGCCGGTGCGGCGAACCTGGAGGGCAATGTCTTTACCACTGCCGCCAGCGGCGTGGATATCTGGGGCACGACCGATAGTTTCCACTATGTGTACCAGCCGATCACCGGCGATATCACCGCCACCGCGCGGGTGACCTCGGTCGATCCGGTGAACCCCTGGGCGAAAGCCGGATTGATGATCCGCGATGGCTTGGCGGCCGATGCCAAAAATGCATTCGTGGGAATCACGGTGTCCAATGGTGCAACCTTCCAGCGCCGCGCCGCGACCGCCGGCACTACGGTCAGTACCAAGCAATCCGGGATAGTTCCGCCTTATTGGGTACGCCTGGTGCGGACAGGAAATAACATCTCCGCCGCGATCTCCATTAACGGCACCAGTTGGATGGATCTGGGCAGTGAAAGCATCAGCATGGGCAACCAGGTTTATGTGGGGCTTGCCCATACCAGCCATGATCCCGCCCTTGTGGGGCTGGCGACTATCGACCAGGTGAACCTGGGCGAAACTCGCGCTAATTTGCCTGCATTTTGTAATCGCTACCCGCAAACCGATGGCTGGCAATCCTCCAAAGTCTGGTACAGCAATGGCCGCCTGACCTACTCCACCGATGCCAATAACCGCATTCCGGATTACAGTTTTGCGGGTTATCGCTATGGTGAAAAACCCCTGCCCACTGTACCGGTAGTGACCACGCTAGCACCGACCAGTGGCGACCAGACGGCGCGTATCCAGGCGGCGCTGGATGCTATCGGCAACCGTGTGCCCGACGCCAACGGCCATCGCGGTGCGCTGCTATTGCAACCCGGTCGCTACGAGATTTACGGTACGGTACGCGTACGCCAGAGCGGCGTGGTACTGCGCGGCTCAGGCCGAGGGACTAATGCGGCGGTGGATAGCATCCTCTATGCGCGCGGCAATAATCCGCACCAGCGCACAGTGGTGATTGTGGGGACCAATGACAGCTCACCCTGGGATGCCGGCGCCAGCACTAATGTGACCGAGGGTTTTGTCGCGGCGGGCAGTCTGAGCCTGAATGTCCAGAATGTGGGGCTATTCAGTGTTGGGCAGGAAGTGATTGTCACCCATCCATCAACCCAGGCCTGGATCAATGCCATTGGCGGCGGCGGTGTTACCACCGGTGCCTGGGCGGCGGGCACCAAGGATATTCCCTACATCCGCAAAATCACCGCTATTTCCGGCTCACGCATTACCTTCGATGCTCCGCTGTTCAATCACCTTGATCGCTCGCTAAGCCAGGCGCGTGTAGCCGTTGTAAGCGGCCGCAACCTGATCCGCGAAGCCGGGGTGGAAAACCTGCGCGTGGATATAGAAACGGCAGGCGGCGAGGATGAAAACCATGCCTGGAGCGCCATCGCCGTTACTGGTGCGGAAGATTCCTGGGTGAAAACCGTGGCGACCCGCTATTTCGGCTATGCCGGTGTGAAAACCGCAGGCGCAATCCGCATCACAGTTGATACCGCCAGCGCAACTAATCCAATTGGTATCCGCACCGGCAGCCGCTTCTATAACTTTGATGTCGATGACTACAGCCAGTTGGTGCTGTTTACCAATTGCGTCGCCGCTGATGGCCGCCACAACTTTATTAGCAACGGCACCATGAGCGCGTCCGGCGTGGTCTGGCATCGTTGCACCAGCACGGGCACCAATGATTCCGAAGGCCATCGCCACTGGTCAACTGGCATGTTGTTCGATGCCATCACCGGCAGCAACCTGAACCTCAAGCTGTTCAATCGCGGCGACTGGGGCACCCAGCATGGATGGGGCCTGGCCCACTCCACTGCCTGGAACAGCCAGGCCAGCTTCTTTATCCAGAAACCACCTACCGCGCAGAACTACGGTATTTCCGGGTTGGGCAATAACTCCACCGCCTACAGCTTCCCCGGTGCCATGGGCTATGTGGATATCCGCCCCGGCCAGAAGCTGGTGCCGGAATCCCTGTACGAAGCACAACTCTGTGACCGTTTAACTCGCTAGTTCCCCTTTAGCTCACTCGGCATCGCCCCCGGGTGGGCTTTTTTCCACATTTAACCAGTGGGGATTCAACGCGGAACTCCACTGTGAAACAGGAGCTTTTATGCATACTTCAAATTTTGTAAACCGTGCCTGGTTGCCCGCCGCTATTGCGCTGGCGATCGGCTTTATCGCCCACCAGAGCAATGCCCAAAGCGATACCCTGTTATCGCGCAATGCCCTGACCTCCGCCAGTTCCCAATTCCAGGCCGCCAGCCTGGCGGTGGATGGCGATCTGGCCAGCCGCTGGGAGTCCACCCACGGGGTTGATCCTTCCTGGCTAACACTGGATCTGGGCAGCAGCTTTAACCTCACCCGCGCAGTAATCCGTTGGGAAGCCGCCAATGCCGCCAATTACACCGTCCAGGGTTCCAATAACAACTCCACTTGGGCCACTATCGCTACCCGCACCGGTGGTGCTTTTGGTGAGCGCACCGATAACCTCACACTCTCCGGTAATTACCGTTATGTGCGGGTCAATGGCACCGCGCGCAGCGCAGGCAATAGTTGGGGCTATTCGATTTGGGAGCTGGAAATTTACGGCGCTTCCGGCAATACCGATCAGGATGGCGATGGCGTAAACGATTCCCTCGACCAATGCCCCAACACGCCCGCCGGCGTCAATGTGGATAGCAACGGCTGTGAAATCGCCCTGCCCCTACCCTGGCGCAACGGGGATATAGGTTCCCCTCGCGCGGGATTAGCCAGCCTGAGCGGCGGCGTATTTACCACCGCCGCCAGCGGGACTGATATCTGGAACACTAGCGATAGCTTCCACTACGTTTACCAACCGGTGAATGGCAATGTCACCATCACTGCGCAAGTGACCTCGCTGGATGCCACCAATCCCTGGGCCAAAGCGGGCGTCATGATCCGCGACGGTCTGGGTGCAGATGCCAAAAATGCTCTGACCGCTATCACTCCGGCCAACGGCCTAACTTTCCAACGCCGAATTGCAACCACAGGTTTCAGTACCAGTAACCAACAAACCGGTGCCACTGCGCCTTACTGGGTTCGACTGGTACGTTCAGGAAACTCATTGACCAGTTTCTATTCCACCAACGGCAATAGCTGGACCCAACTCGGTAGCGAAACTATTGCGATGACCAACCAGGTGTATGTCGGGCTCGCGCATACCAGTCACGATGCAACACTCACCGGCCTCGCCAAATTTGCCAACGTCAGCGTGCAAACCAGCGCCTGGGTTAATCGCGATATAGGCACTCCACTCGCGGGCAGTGCGACCGTATCGGGTTCAACAATTACTACACGTGCAGCAGGTGATGACATCTGGAATGCGGCAGATAATTTCCATTTTGTGTATCAACCCTTAGCGGGCGATGGCGCATTGGTTGCACAAGTCAGTGCACTCGATGCCACCAATGCCTGGGCCAAAGCCGGTGTGATGATTCGCGATGGCCTTGCTGCCAATGCCAAAAATGCGCTGATCGCCGTGACCTCTGCCAATGGTGCAACCTTCCAGCGCCGCACTACCGCAGGCGCGGCTAGCACCAGTGTTAACCAGGCGGGAAGTACTGTGCCTTACTGGGTGAAGATCAGTCGCAATGGCAATGTGTTGCGCGGTTATACATCGGCGAATGGAACGGATTGGACCACTGTTGGCAACGATACAATCAGCCTGGGTTCCGAGGTTTATATCGGCCTCGCCCACACCAGTCATAACACCGTGCAAATTGGTAATGCGACATTTAATCAAGTGGCTTTGCAACCGGGCGCGGTTTGTTTTTACGAGCAAATTAATTACGGCGGTGCAAGTTTCTGTAACGGTGTTGCCGCACAAAATTTTGCCGCGGGCTGGACCGGGCAAGTCTCGTCAGTAAAAATTGTGGAAGGTTATTCACTGCGCTTGTACAGCCAGAATAATCAGGGTGGCAGCACAGTGACCTTAACCACGGATGTCGCCAACCTCGCGCAATTCAGTTTCGATAACCTCGCCAATTCTTTTGCCATCACCAACGGCCAATCCAACACCAGCCAATACAAAGTGGTGGGTTATATGCCGGATTGGGCCGGCACCCCTGAAGCAATCCAGTACAGCAAATTAACGCATATCAATTATTCGTTCGCATTGCCAAACAGCAACGGCACCTTGCAGGGAATTTCCACTGGCAGTGCAAATAAATTGCGTTCGATTGTCAACCTCGCCCATGCGCGCGGCACAAAAGTCGGAATTGCCATTGGCGGTTGGAACGATGGCAATGACTCCGCCTTTGAAACACTCGCCACTAATGCCAGCACACGCACAGCGTTTGTGAATAATGTGATTAATTTTGTAACCACCTACAACCTTGATGGCGTGGATATAGATTGGGAATATCCGGACCCGGGTGCATCCGCTGATCGCTATGCGTTATTGATGCAAGAACTTTCCAGTGCATTGCACACGCGCGGAAAATATTTAAGTGCGGCGGTGGTTGCATCGGGCAGTACAGGTGGCGGAATTAAAAATGAAGTCTTCGGCTATGTGGATATGCTCAACATCATGGCTTATGACGGCAATGAAGGCGCCGGACATTCACCTTATTCCTACGCACAAAGCTCACTGAATTATTGGTTGAATCGCGGACTGCCGCGTGAAAAAGCGGTGCTCGGAGTGCCCTACTATGCGCGCCCGAGTTGGCTTGGTTACAACCAATTGATCGCCAACAACAGTGCCAATATTTGCCGCGATACCAACGGCTCCGATTATTGGAATGGCATCCCCACTATTCGCCAGAAAGCGCAACTCGCGCGCAACCAGGCGGGCGGGATTATGACCTGGGAACTATCGCAAGATACCAATACGTCCAACTCACTGTTAACCGCGATGTACGAAGCCATCAACGCCTTGCCACAAACTTATAACTGCAATTAATTATCCCATCGTTTTACCGGGCACTTCGTGTGCCCGGTTTTTTATAATAAAAAAATCCGCAAGGGACAGAGACATTCTTGTCACGATCAATAAAAAGGTATTTATCATGAAGAACAATGTAGTTAAACGATTCGGCATCCTGGCCGGATTATTATTTGCCTTGCAACCGGGTACACCTGCCTGGGCAGTATCCGCATTTACCCAAATTCCCGCGTCCGGTTATACAACACAATCCGGTATACAACTGGAGGCATCCACAGAAGGTGGACAAAATGTTGCCTTTATCGATAGCGGTGATTACACCAGTTACAACAGCGTTGAATTTGTAGCAGGTGCCGCCAGTTTTTCAGCGCGCGTTGCCAGTAATACCAGCGGTGGCAGCATTGAAATCCGCACCGGAAGTGCAACCGGAGCACTCGCGGGAACTTGTTCCGTGCCCGGTACCGGTGGTTGGCAAAATTGGACAACCATTACCTGCCCTGTCACCGGTTTGAGTAATACGCAAACTATTTTTTTGCGTTATACCGGTGGTGCGGGCAATTTATTTAATATTCGCTGGTTCAGTTTTACCGCACCAACACTGCCGGCGATTTCTGCGTTCTCACAAATCGAAGCCGAAAATTTCAGTTCACAATCAGGAATACAAACAGAAGCCAGCACTGAAGCCGGGCAAAATGTGGGCTGGATTGAAAATGGCGATTATTTGCATTTCGCTACTGTAAATTTTGCTAGCGGCGCAAATTCATTTACCGCAAGGGTGGCGAGTGCTGGCCCCGGCGGAACAATTGAAATCCGCACCGGTTCCGCCACAGGAACACTGCGAGGCAGCTGCAATGTTCCACCAACATCCGGCTGGCAAAATTGGACCAGCGTTACCTGCCCGATTACATCGATTACCGGAACACAATCGCTCTATTTACGCTTTACCGGAAATGGCAGCGGTTTATTTAACATCAACTGGTTCAAGTTTTCTGCACCGCAAACCAGCAGTGATGTGGTGGGGAAAATTACTGTGGGCTACCAAGGCTGGTTTAACGCACAAGGCGATGGCTCTCCCTTCGGCTGCTGGTTCCATTGGTCAAATAACTGCAATGCACCAACACCCAACACCAATGTGAAATTCGAGCTGTATCCGGATACGCGCGAATATTCCAAACTCTATCAATCCAATCTCGCCAACCTTGCCAATGGCACAGCCGCGCGTTTGTTTTCGTCGTATGACCAATCCACCGTCAACAAACATTTTGAATGGATGCAAACCTACAACATTGATACCGCAGCCTTACAACGCTTCGGTGCAAATGTGTCCAGCGTTGCTGATGGCTATCGCGATAATCGCGATGCGGTTGCAACAAAAGTAAAAGTTGCCTCTGAAGCTTATGCGCGTAAATTTTATGTGATGTACGACATCACCGGCTTAAATAGCGATTGGGTGGCTGCGATAAAATCCGACTGGACCAACAATGTGGTTAACAAATTGCAGCTCATCTATTCCAATGCCTATGCGAAGCAGGATGGAAAAATTGTTGTTTGCATTTGGGGCCTGGGTTTTACCCATACACCGGGAACCGCAGCGGAAACACTGGAATTAATTAACTGGTTTAAAAACCAGAATATTTATGTGATTGGCGGTGTGCCCACTTACTGGCGTACCGGTCAGGCAAACTCCGATGCAAAACCCGGTTTTATCGACGCATTTAAAGCACTCAATATGGTTTCACCCTGGCTCGTGGGACGTTTTGATATCAATAGCCTCGATCATTTCCGGGATAATATTTTCCCGGCAGACGTGACCTTTGCACAGCAAAATAATCTCGTCTATCAACCTGTATTATTCCCCGGTTTTGCCTGGTCGAATATGTATCCCAATAATCCACGCAACCAAATTCCACGCGTGCACGGTGATTTTATGTGGAAGCAGGCTCACGTGATGAAATCGCTGGGTGTGAATACCGCGTATATCGCCATGTTTGATGAATACGATGAAGGTACTGCAATTGCAAAAGCCGCAGAGAACCAATCCATGGTGCCCACCAACCAATATTTCCTTACCCTGGATGCGGATGGCGTTGCACTATCGGCTGATTTTTATTTGCGTTTGACCAATGACATTGGCCGTTTGATGAAGGGAGAAATTCCACTCACTGCACAACACCCAACTACGCATCAATGATCCAAATACGAATCGATAACCCGGATACAAACCAATAGTATCCTGACATCAATAATGTTGTGATAAGACCGAACCCAAACGGGTTCGGTTTTATTCTGTTACAGAAATTAATACCGAAGGAAATTCTAAAAAAATACACGTTTCGTCATACCCACGAACGCGGGTATCCATAACATTAGCGATTCAAACGATTGATCAACCATGCGCGCAATTGACGCGCTTGCATATCATCGATAGGTGCCAACACGCCCTGGGCAGTTGGCGGTATATTTTCAGCTGCGCGCGACTGCTCACCAAAAATATAAAAATCAAATAATGCCTTCCATGCCGCTTTTTCTTTTTCAGGTAAATCGCGGATGCTGAGCATTGCGTGTTTTAACACGTTAATTCCCGGCCCCATAAATTTAGGCAAGTTACGCCACCAGTAATTGACCAACACATTCAAGGTACCCAAGCCTTCCACGTGATGCCACCACATACTGGGAATAAACAAGGCATCGCCAGGTTCCAGGTTAGCGACCTGCCCCGCGGCCATTGCCTGACGGAAACGCGGAAACTTTTCAAAATCCGGATTGGCAAAATCCACCAGGCTAATCTGTTGCCCGGCCGGATTAAAATCGAGTGGCCCCGGGTATAAATTCTCCACTTGCTCTGGGGGAAATACTGTAAAACGACGCTTGCCCACAATGCTGCACGCCAAGTTGTCCGGCGCATCATAGTGACAGGCAATGCGCGATTTATTGCCAATCCAGATGCTTACCAGCGCATCCGGGAATGGAATAGGCACATCATTTTGCTCGCGGAAACCCGGCAGACACACTTCGACGGTAGTCGATCCCACATAAAAAGTAGGCGGTTGCGGATTATCTTTTTGCGCGAGGATTTGTTCCAGTACTGTATCCAGGCGAACACGGTCACTGCGGTAATTCAGGCCGCTCATATCTTCGTTATAAAAATAAAACCCATCATTTTCCGGTGCGCCAAAAAAAGTGCCTACGGTCTTATCTTCATAAAAACGGCGCAAATACGCGACCGCCTCCTCGTCCGAAACCAGGCCCGCTTTGGTCAGGGGCCAATTGCCCGCCACACCTTTAAGAATAAGTGGCTGCTCCGAGGACAGAATCTCCGGGGGAATATTGTGCGGGTCTATACCGTAGATTTCTTTAACAAGGGTAGGAATTGCTAGCATGGGATCAAGTCTACTTCGTATGTTATTTAAACGAGTCGGGTCAGGACATAGATTTGACCATTAACCCGAAGCAAAAGGCAATTGATTTGAATCAGAAACCGCGCTTTCAGCCGTTTTATACAGAGTATTGCGCTAGATTGCCCTTTGGTGTTCAGCTGCACTTCGTGATTACATAAGATCATTTGGGCGCGTTGTTATTATCGAAAATTTAGAAACAGCCTTCTTGATTTGCTTTACCTCTAAATGAAAAAACTGCTCCATAAAGAAACCAAAATTTTT
>CAZIWB010000027.1:0-70469 GCA_964542655.1 uncultured Cellvibrionaceae bacterium | reverse complement strand
GCGCGATCAAAGCACCACCCGAGGATGGCGTATTACCTTTTGGCGGTTCAATCCAGAACATGGGGCGACCATAGGTAACTTCGGCATCCCACAGGCCCAGATCCAGATGTTGTGTAAGCGCTGCTGCGCGGTCTTTAATGTGTTGCTCTTTTTCTGCCGGGGTGGCTTCCGCATTCCAGATTTTTTGTTGTTCCGCGTTGCTATCGAGAGGCTCTGCAACACCCCATACATTGCTCTCGTAACTCAGCTTTGCCCATTCGCGCATCATGGGAGATACAAGGCGATATACCTGCGCAAAATTTTCGATGGTCTCGTCGTTATAATCCTGCGCGCCTAACGGATAATTGGTATAGGGCGTGTCGTCCATACCAAACGGTGAAAAACCAATACCGCCGTGCCCCAAGGTTGGAAAGAAATAACGGGCATAGGGTTGGGCACTGCCGATCTCTGCCACAAACAACGCGTTATCCGGACGCGCATACAGATCCAGCACTTTTGTTGCGGTTTTGTAATCGCGGAAATAAATATCCGGCGCAATTAAATCAATGTTAGGTGCCGCTGCTTTCCAGATATGCAGCACATTGTCAGTTCCACCACCACTCGAATATTGCCCTGGCAGGCCGGGGTTAAATGGATTGCGCAATGCGACATTCACATACATCGGCAAATTTTTAATTGCCTTACCCGCTACCGCAACCTGATCACAGAAACGCGCAATGTAATAGGCATGGAAAAATTCGTCTGCATCCTTACCAAAGACTTGCGGCCAGGAACCAGGTTTAAGGTGTAGCTTGTTAATTAAATCTTCAGGCACTGCTGAATTGAAAACGGCCTGGGCTTTGGCAGAAAAATCGCGCGCACTGCCGTAGGTGCCGACTTCGTTTTGTACCTGCACCATAATCACAGTATTTTCTTTATCGCGCTTGGCCAAATATTTCATGAACTCCACAAACGCTTTGGTATCCGCAGCAAGTGTTTGTTCACCCAGCGGTGACAGCGAATTCATACTATCGCCATCTTGTTTTACCACGCGCGGAAAGCGTTTGTTATCCAGTTTCACCCAAGCCGGCGCATAATGCGGCGCGTTATTTTTCCAAGTGGCAAACCAGAGCAGTACCAATTTTACGTTGTTCTCACGCGCTTCTTTTAACAACACATCCAGATACGAGAAATCAAATTTTCCCTCTTCCGGTTCTATTTGTTCCCAGGCAACAGGAATGCTCAAGGTATTGGCACCCATTTTTTTTACTGAAGGCCAAACGTATTGTAATGCCGCAGGATAATTGGATGAGTTATTGGTTTGAGCACCAAGCATTACAAAAGGCGCACCATCTACCATCAATGCATGTTTACCATTGTTGGTAACCAATTGGGGAAGTTCCGCCGCCTGCACACAAAGGGACAAAAGGCCAGCGCCGGATATGATTCCTAACCAGCGCAAGGATGATTTAAAAAACGCAGTGTTTGCCATACATAAAACCCGTATTGATTTCTCGTTATATTTTTATAGATGAATATTTGCCTAAGTCATTTTTTAATAATGCAGCCATGTTTTAAGGTGCCACTATTTTTTGGTGCCACCATTTTTAACAGTACCTTCATGGGGAGGCTTATTATCATATAAACCATAAGGAATTGCCTTGTATACATTACCACCAGGCACAAGTTTTACCCTTGTTTACAAACGCATAAATAAATTAATCAGTCCCGTTTAAAAATGAAAAAACCTTGCCCTGTAAGGGGCAAGGTTTTCAAACGCATCCTTAATTAAAACTTGGCGCGCAGGCTTACACCGTAACGAACATCCTGGGTGTAAACATAACCAACATGATCACCAGATTTGATCTGGTCAATAACACCCACCGTTTTCTCTTTGGTCAGGTTACTAACTTCTGCCGTAATGGTGTAGTTATCCATGAATGTATAACCAATAGACGCATCCAATTGACCGTAGTCATCGTTATAAACCGGGAGAGTCCACCACAGGGATCTATCGTTGCCGTCGGTATTACGGAACCCGTTGGCATTTGAGCTAATCAAATACTCGCTGCGCCATGAGTATGCCAAACGAGCAGAGATGCCATTCTTTTCATACATACCAATAATATTGAATGCATTTTCTGACAACTGCTCCAATGGTAATTGGCCGTAAGGAGTCAAATCCGTATCTTGCGGCGCGACGCTAGCTGGAATATCCGCCTTACTGTCAATGTAGGTGTAGTTCGCTTGCACCCCTAACCCATCAAATGGTGCTGGCAAGGTATCAAAGAACTTACTGACACCCAGTTCTGCGCCCCAAATTTCACCGGTACCTACGTTTGACCATAAATCTTTGGTTGTGTAGGTAGCGCCATAGCTTGTATAGGTGCCTTCAACTTGACGGAAATAGTTGTCAATATTTTTATTGAATATAGACGCATGAGCCATGCCGCCGGCGTCATCAAAATACCACTCAGCTGACAAATCAAACTGTGTAGATTCCATTGGCTCCAGTTGTGGATTACCTTTTGGTGTATAGGTCAGATTGAAATCATCTGGCCCGGTTGGTACATCAACACCATCTTTTTTGCTCGCGTTCATCGTAATGTTAGCAGCGGTTTCAGAAAAACTGGGGGCCCAAATTGCCTTGGATGCAGCAAAGCGGATGTAAACATCTTCAGACGCTTGCAACCTCAAGTTAAAGCTTGGAAGGATATGAGTGCGGCTATTGGTTTCGTCAACAAATTCAGACTCATGGGTAACATCAAGACCCGGTATATCTGTTGTTGGATAAACAATATAACCAGTTGCCGTATTATCAACGCTAACAAAACGAACACCGATGTTACCATCAATAGGTTTGGCCAAATCTTCAAATGCGTAGTTAACCATCATGTACGCAGCGAAAGATGTTTCTTTTTGCGTGTTGCTGTTATCCGGGTTTTTCAAATCCAACGCATTCCAATTTGGATAAATTGAACTGCAAATCCAGGATTGGTAATTTGCACAGGTTTCAGCTGGGTCACCATTAACTGCCGCAGTAGTCGCACGGTAGTTTGCAACAGCATCCGTTGAATATAACCAGGCTGAACCGGGTACAGAAACATCACCGCGCTGGAAGTTATCAAACGAATAAAGTTGCAGATGAGTATTCGCTTCATCCTCAGTTACTTTTGGAATGTCATTTTTGTTATGACCACTCCAGTTTAGCTGGGTAAACCAGGTAGCGTAACGCGTATGCCAATCGTAAGGCGTTGATTTGTTTTCCAGGTTTTTTTCTGAATAACGAATACCGGACTTGACCGATTTAATGATCGAATCATCAAAACTGTATTCAGCATCAAATTGAAATGCATCTGAGTCTGCATAATTATCTTCCAAGTGGGCCATCTCTTGACCCAAGGTGTAATTCGCATAATTTGACATATAGGAATCGTCAATCCCGATGCCAGGAGTTTCAGTACCCATGCCCGACAACTCAACCTGGGCAGGCATAACAATCAAGCCAAGCGTGTAGTCATCCAACTGCGCTTCAGATTCAACATGTTGGAAATCAACAGAGAATTTCCATGATTCATCTGGAGACCATTTAACACCAGCTGAATAATCAGTCGTTTTGGTTTCGGTAGTGGCATAACGGGTACTGGTACCAAAATCAACGCCCCAGTTATCTGGATTAGCCACAGTAGCAGTGCCTGAAACCAACGCGTCATTACTGTTATAAACCCAATCATTTGCACCAGCCACAGGAACCAACGCTTGATCACCGGTGTAACCGCTAATGAAAAATGCGTTTTCATCCCAGCGTGAATCATGCTGGCTTTGGAATGCAGTGAAATAAACTTCGGTATCATCGTTTGGTGCCCACTGCAATGCCAGGTAGCCACCATCACGCTTGTTGGTGTGGTCGTTGCGACGCCAATCTACGCCTTTTGATACCCATACATCATCACCTTCAATTTCGCGTGACAAATAAGGACGGGTATAAATTTGATCTGAACGGCTAGCAATTTCCGACGTGGATAAATCCACCAGGAAACCAAACTCGCCCACTTCAGTATCCCAGCGATTACTATACAGCGCAGAATATTCACCATTAGCTTCTTCAATCTGGTCGCCGTAGTTACCTTTAATTGTGAACGCGACGAGCTGCTCATCTGAATCAAATGGCATACGGGTACGCAAATTTACTGTACCACCCAGACCACCTTCAATTTTGTCGGCAGATGGGCTTTTGTATGTATCAACGGCATACATCAATTCTGCGGGAACATCTTCAAAACTTAAACCGCGGCCACTGGCTGCGGAGAAAATATCGCGACCATTTAATTCAGCGCGAACTTGCGTCAAACCGCGAATCGCTACACCACTACCTTCTGCAGCAGGGTGCTCAGGGTCATTGCCCGAATAACGTCCTACTGTTACACCAGGAACGCGTTGCAATGCTTCGGTAACACTGCGGTCAGGCAACTTACCAATATCTTCCGCCACAATTGAATCCACAATAACGGTAGAATTTTTCTTTACGTCTTGCGCCGATTGCACACTGGCGCGCTGGCCAGTCACAATAACTTCTTCAAGCGCACTCTCTGCTTTTTGGTCTTGTGCAAACACCGGGGTTGCAACACCCATTGCACCAATCATGAGCGAAAGGCCGGATGCCATTTTGATCGACGTTGATAGTTGTTTTTTCAGAAACTTCTTTTTAAACGCATGCTTATTGTTAGATGACATGATGATCTCCAGTTAGAATTATAGACCTACCCCTAAAGCTATCTCCCGCTGTTGGACAAGAGATATGTACCCCTTCCTTGTGCTGTAAATGTTCCTGTATTTTTCTCTGTCAGTAATGCCAGAGTTTTCCCCCGCGCTGCATCCACCAGCGTAAAATCAGCTGCAGGACGCGAAGTTCTAATCTGAATTTTTCCAGCCTGTTGGGTATGGATAACCGCACTTTTTAATTCACCTTTTTGCCAATCCAGATCGACAACAATTCCACCGCGCGCGCGCAATCCTTTTATCGAACCCGATGGCCATAGGGCAGGCAACGCGGGAAGTAAATGCAATTCACCGTTGTGGCTTTGTAGCAACATCTCCGCGATACCGGCAGTCGCACCAAAGTTGCCATCAATTTGGAACGGCGGATGGTTGTCCCACAAATTGTTCAGGGTGCTACGCTGCAATTGCTCGCCCAACACTTTGTGTGCGCGATTACCATCGAGCAGGCGCGCCCACATATTAACTTTCCAGGCTTGCGACCAACCGGTTCCGCCATCGCCGCGCGCATTTAATGAGGTTCGCGCTGCCGCTAATAAATCCGGATTTTTATTCACATCAATTTGACGCCCGGGATGCAATGCAAATAAATGCGAGATATGGCGATGTTCATTTTTGGCATCATCAAGATCTTCTTTCCACTCTTGTAACTGCCCCCAGGAACCAATGCGTATGCCGTTATCGAGTTGCATTAATTTTTCATTCACTTGCTGTGCGAATTTTTTATCATTGAGGATGGTCGCCGCCTCGTTGGTATTGCGCAACAAATCAAATACGATTTGCTGGCTCATGGCCGCACCATTGGTGAATGGCCCCTGCTCGGGAGAAAAACTGGGTGATACGATTAACTTGCCATCGCGCGGATCTTTTATTAAAAACTCCAGCCAAAACTCAGCTGCGCTTTTCATAAGGGGATAGGCGCGCTCGCGCAGGAATTTTGTATCGCCAGAAAATAAATAATGTTCGTAATAGTGCTGCGCTAACCAGGCGGATGCTTCCGGTTGCCAAAAGGCGGTGGGCCAATCGATCACACCGGTAAAACCCCATATATTGGTGTTGAGAAACAGCGTCCAACCTTTATTCACACCAGCAACTTTTTGTGCGGAAATTTTCCCCGGCTCTACCAAACTATCGACAAAATCAAAATAAGGCGTCATCAATTCCGGCAGGTTGGTGGTTTCCGCCAGCCAGTAATTCATCTGCAAATTAATATTGACGTGGTAGTCGTCATTCCAGGGCGGGGTAATAGAATTGTTCCAGACACCTTGCAAATTGGCGGGGAGCGAACCTGCGCGCGATGATGCAATTAATAAATAGCGGCCAAATTGGAAATAGATAGATTCCAGGCTGCGATCCAAAATCGCATCGCCTTTTTTGTAGCCTGCCAATAGCAGGTTGGTGGGCAAGGTCTGTGGCTGCTGGCCAATATCCAGCGCAACCCGTGTGAACAGCGCCTGGTAATCACGACGATGGTCTTGCTGTACTTGGGTAAATGTTTTTTTGCTCGCGTGGTTAATTGTTTTTTGCACGCGCGCATGGGGATGATCGCCACGATACGCAGGATAATGCTGTGCATAGTCAGTACCGGCAGCCAACAAAATCACTGCCGAATCTGCGTTTTTAATTTCAACATTTTGGTTGTCGAGTGCTGTCAGCTCACCACCCTGATGTAAAAACTGGACCTGGGTTTCAAACTGCAAACCATTGCTGTGCAATTTTCCAGTGGCAACCAAGCGGTCATCGCCCACTTTTTTCATCACGCTACGGTTAGCGGGAAATTGCAAACCGGCAACAAAGGAAATTTTGCCCGGTTGGTCTGCACTGAGTTTGATCGCAATTACCCCATCAGGATAGCTAGCGAGGTACTCGCGCCGATAATGCACGCCTGCCTGTTCATAACTCACGGTGACCTGCCCTTCGTCCAACGACAATTCGCGACGATAGCGAGTGACACCGCTGTCATCTTTTGGCAAATCGAGAGTTAAGTCACCAAATGTTTGGTAATCGCCATAGGCAGTGATTTTGCGCCCAAGCAAGGTGGCGGCCGCTTCGGGGCTAATGGAGCCTTCGCGCTTGATGGTATCGCGCACCTGCGCCATGGCCGCGATTTGCGGTTGTGCAGGCCACCCAAAGTCGTACCCGGCAGCACCTGGACCACCGGTCCAGAGGGTTTTTTCATTAAATTGGATCTGGTCGTGTAACACACCACCTGCAATGACCGCCCCCATAGCACCATTGCCAATAGGCAAGCCATCGCTCTCCCAATTAGCTGCTGGCTGATCAAACCAGATACTCGCAGGCATAGCTGCCCGCGCCGGAAGAATCACCAGCATTAAACATAAACCTGTTATCGCTCGGCACCGCAGTCTTCCAATGAGGAATTGCAATGGAAAGAGAGATCCGGGGGTGGTCATCAAGGATTTTGCCCTTATCTTATATGGTATATATGACTATATGACGCAATATTAAGTGAATGTTTTTATATGTGCAATATAAATTACCTGTGACAAAACAAGCCTGTTGGCGGGTGATACCAAAGGAAACAGAAACGATTAAAGCGTCACTTGCAGTGCCTTAAAGATGCCGCCAAATACAAGGGAATACACCAAGGATAGTTGCTGGTACAAAGAGAAAAACTTGCCACTATGAAGTGGCAAATCCGGCATCAAACTATTAGAAATGGGAAAATAGCCTTATTATTCAATAGTTTGGATAAATTCGGCATGAGAGGTGGCAAGCTGGCAACCTTTTTCAATGGCGCTCTTCATGTTGCCCATGATGGCTTGGGTTTTCTGGAAGTCTGCCAGAGGCGCAAGGGTACGTGGCGCCAAGCCGAAACCATTAAACATACTTACCCAGCTATCCTCTTTGAACGACTCCTGCTCCGTTAACTTGATAGCGCAAGCGTCGTTGAAAGCGGCCATTTTTTCCGCAAGGGTCGATGGTATATCCATCTCCCTGACATGCTGCCAAAAGGGGTTGGATCGCCCGTTTAATTTGTAATGGAGAATAATGAAATCCCTGATGCGTTCGTATTCCAACCGGTTTAATCGATTGGCTTCCGCAACATGCTTTTCATCAATTTTAAAATTCACCAGAAAGCCCTTCATTTTGGCGATTCCAGTTTGGATCAACGAAATACTGGTTGACTCAAGGGGTTCCAGGAAACCACTCGACAAGCCAATCGCAACACAGTTTTTATACCAAAACTCGTTGCGCATGCCGGTGGTGAAACGAATTAATTTAGGGTCGGTCACTCGCTCACCCCTTAAATTACCCAGTAATTCTTCGCGTGCCTGGTCATGGGAAATAAATTGGCTGGAATAGACATAACCATTCCCAACGCGATGCTGCAAAGGAATGTGCCACTGCCATCCTGCCGTTCTGGCCGAGGAGCGAGTGAATGGGTCAGGATCAACAACACTTTTTGTTTGCACAGCGAGGGCGCTGTCACACAGAAGCCATTGGCTCCAATCTTCATAGCCAACGCCAAGCGTCTTGCCAATAAGAAGTGCGGGCATCCCGGTGCAATCGACGAATAAATCCGCCTCTATTACCTGCCCCGACTCCATTGATACTGATTGGATAAAGCCCGTACTTTCATCCAGGTTGACCTGGTTAATTTTGCCTTCAATTCGTTTGACGCCCCGCTGTTCAGCGTAGCCGCGCAAGAATTTTGCAAATAACGATGCATCAAAATGATAGGCATAGTTATACCAGGCCAAACGGCTTTTTGCGTCAAAGCTGGGCATGGCGAACTTACCGGCCTTGGCTAGTTGGGTACACAGGCAAAACTTCTCTAGCCCCTCTGCGTACCCTTGCGCTTTTGCCGCCCACCAGGTTTGGTAAAAAGGTCGATCTTCAATCCGAACCCCATAGCCGGCAAAAGGATGGAAAAAATGGGTATCCGCACCGGCCCAGTTTTCAAACTCAATACCTAACTTAAAGGTCGCATTTGTGGCCCGGATAAATTCACTTTCTTTAATGCCGAGGTATTGGATAAATTCATGGATCCCCGGCACGGTTGCCTCACCAACCCCAACCGTGCCTATTAACTCGGATTCAACCAGGGTGACCTGGATATCCACTTGCTCCACCCAGCGCGCCAGGCTTGCCGCCGTCATCCACCCCGCCGTACCACCACCAACGACCAGGATTTTTTTTACAGGTTTAGACATAGGCCCCCGCGACATCATTGTTATTTTCAAGCGTTGGAAGACGTATCCCCAACCATTACACGAATCTTATTAATCATATATTAATGACACAAAACTGCCTATGCCCCGGCAATACAGGAGGGGCTGGCATAGCTGTTGCTGTAGTTTGGCTAATCCAAAACTGGGGCTCGATAAGGGCGCGCAAAGCAGCAAAGTCAGGTTTTTTCGGCACTTGGAGTATGGCAAGAATGGCAGCAAGCACCATCAACAGACAGGGAGCATCCCCTGTTGCACCATCTCGCGGCAAAGGCTCAAGCCAATTTGCACACTTCTGCGACTTATACCACAAGCGACTGGATGCGCTGACCCTGGCAAAACAGCTAATCCATATGATCAAAGCGGTACAACGCCACCGCGGTATGACCATGGGCACCTTGGGTGGCAACCAATTGTTTCGCGATGAACTGTCACATCTGCAAGTACAACTGGAGCGTCGCCTCGAATTGCTACAAGCATTTTCCGGCCGTAGCGCTGCACTGCTCAGCCCACGCGACCAGGAAAACCTGAGCAACGCCTGGCTGACCATTAGCCGCAACTGGCAGGAAGATGCGGTGATTGATAACTACGAGCTTCACTGCCACTTGATCGAGCAATTGTTGAGTATGGTGGCGGCACTGGGTAAACAGCTGGAGCAGCCCACGTCCCAATCCATGCCGGAGATGATTGAACCCAAGGTCATCCATGCCAATGAAACCCTTTATCCCAACCGCTTTAAATACCTGGAAGTGTTGCATTTTGCGACACGGTTGATGCCCGCTGTCGCCGAGCAGATTGGCCGTATCCGAGCCTTGGCGACCTACGCTTCAGCGCTCGGTTATTGCGATAAGGATTTCGCCAGTAAATTGCGCTATGTCATCCAGTGCACACGGGTGAATAACGAAAAACTGCGCCACCAGACCAAGCGCCTTGAAGGCCTGCTGGACAGCGATTTAAGCCTGCTCAGCCAGCTTAAAAGCTATGAAATCAAGCTGGAGTTTTTACTCTCGATGGTGGAGAGCGATGTCGTCAACGCGCACCAGATCAACGCCGACAGTAGCCGCCTGTTTAGCCTGGCAACCGATATTATCGATGTCTATTTGAAAGTCGTGGATGAGGGGGTGCAATTGCTGACCCAATGGCACGAACAGGATATTGAAGTCTGGGTGCAGTCCTATTGAGGCCTTGCCTCGCGCAGGGCAATCCCTACAATAGGCCCAGTTTATGTCAGGGAATCCCTTCATGCGTCAGTTCTGGCTAGCCTGTTTTCTCTCTATCCCCTTTTCTATATCCGTCCTCGCGGAAACAACAACCTCAGTCGCCACGCCATCCACCGAACTGGCCGTTGAGCCGCCCGCTGAACCCTCTACTGAAGAGATAAACAAATGCCTGCAAGCCTCAGTAATTGGTGCAGCCGAGTCCATGACGATAGCGGAGCTGAAACAAGCCTGCTTGCTGTTGCACGGGCAAAACCAGGTCACGACTGAATCCCCCGTCGCCCAGAAGGCTTCCGAACCGACCCGTGTGTTGGAAAAACGCATGACCCTGGAGCAACTGAACCGCTCCAACCGCTTTGTCCTTACTCCGCATAAACGCAATTATCTGTTCCCGCTCAGCTTTACCGAGCACCCGAATACCCAGCCTTATGTAGACACCAACAGTAAATCCCTGAGCGACCTGAGCAAGACCGAGATTGATTTCCAGCTCAGCATCAAAATCCTGCTCCTTGAAGACTTGTTTGGCGATAATGGCCACTTTTTCCTCGGTTATACCAACCGCTCCCTGTGGCAGATGTATAGCGATGCCGACTCAGCTCCCTTCCGCGAGACCAACCACCAACCGGAACTGATGCTGAGCTTTACCAATGACTGGGAGATTTTCGGTTTTCGTAATGCGCTCAACGAACTGGTGCTCAACCACCAATCCAATGGCTTGGGCGGGGAGCTATCGCGCAGTTGGAACCGGGTGATGTTTAATACGGTGTTTGAACATGGCAATTTTGCCTTTGCGCTCAATCCCTGGTATCGCATTCCCGAGCCGGAACAGGAATACCCCGGCGATCCGGATGGTGATGACAACCCGGATATCACCGACTACATGGGGAATTTTGAGTTTAACGGCGCCTACAAGCACAGCGACGATATCTTCAGCATCATGCTGCGCAACAATCTGGATGCAGACAATAAAGGGGCGCTGGAACTGGGCTGGAGTTTTCCGATCAGCACCAATTTGCGCGGGCAGGTGAAATACTTTAACGGCTATGGCCATAGCCTGATTGATTACAATACCGATATGGAAGTCTTTGCCCTCGGGATTGTATTCACCGATCTGTTCTAATTGGAGCCACCCGACGCGTCAGTAGGATTCGCCCAGCAGCTCCACCAGCGTACGTATGGATTCAGTCGCCTGGGGCGAGGCATCAATAATCGAAAACCCGGTCCAGTGCTTGCCCGATAAATCCGCATCCCTTGCCCAGAGGCAATCCACCCCCAGTTGGATCACCATTTGCCCGTTCACGGGTTCGGGCACATGTAAATCCAGCGTGTAAAGGCGGTCTTCCTCCATAGCCACATCCCCCACCACCATAAGCCCCTGGGTATGGATATTAACCAGCCGGCCGATGTATTGGTCGCGCAGGTTGTCGTACACATCCACGTCGCCATCAATCGTATGGCGCTCCAACTCCCTGTCGTGTTCACGCGAGCAGTTGTGGGTCATGATGCTTTACCGGTTTTGAGGGTATCGGTGCGTTCGTTAAGGGTGTGATAGATATTTTCCAGTGCCCGCTCAAAGAAAGGCTTGGTACTGCCCGCAATAATACGGGCGCGCCCGGCGAGCATCTCACGTGCCAATTGCAGGCCAGCCGCCAGCGACACCTTGCGCCCCTGCTGGTCTACCAACATATAGTGCTGGGTCTTTTTGTTATACCAGGCCACTTTGAGGCGCTTGCCGCCATCAAATTCAAACCAGGTTCCAAATTCCACCATTTTCAGGCTATCCACAATCCTGGCTTCTTCAGGTGATACCGGATGTGCTTGCTCTGCACTATGGCCCGCTTTTTCGGCCGCAAGGGATTCCAGCTTGGTGCGCATGGGCGCAGGTGCCGGTTCAGCTTTGCGGCTCAACATCGCCATGCGCTGTAGCGAGGCAACGGCGTCCAGCAACTTGCGCCCCTTGGCCTGCTCGTAGCCGATGGTTTCAAAACCGCGCTCAAGGGATGCATGCAATCCCTCCTGCAACTCCATTTGTTTAACCTTGTCGATCTGTTTAGTTTTTGGCTCCAGCGTCCAGAGCAAATCATCGATAACCTGCAGGGCGCGCTTCCAACTGTCGGACTTATCACCATAACGTAGCAGCACAAAGGAGAGGTAATCCGACCAGGGTTGCAACAACAGGAGCAGTATTGCCGACGGCATATCACGGTTATCGGTGCGTTCACGCACCTCATTGTTCACCTGGATTTTGGCCTCGCGCAGCTTTTCTTCACCTTGGGCTTTTTCCAGGGCACGGCGCTCCATCAACTCCTGCCTGCGCGCCACGTTGTGGGTGTAGGCATTAAATTCGATCAACAACTCCGCAAAGATGCGCACATCGTTTTTGAACTCCTGCAACAAGCGGAATACGGTGGTTTTGATCTTGGTGAAAATATCGTATTGGTCGCTGCCGTCATTGCTCACCCAACGGCTTCCCGCCTCTGCCAGGCTATTGAGCAACACCCGCGCAGGATGTTCCGGCTGCTCAAAAAAGCCCTTATCGATAAAGGCGATTTTCAGGAAAGGGGTGTGCAAATAACTGAGCAGCGCCTTGACTGAATCCGGCAGGTGCTCATCGGAAAGCATGTACTCAAACAACATACCGACCAGATCGATAGTCTGCATATCGCCCGCTTCTACCGCCCCATTTTCTGATTCGCTGGCAATTTGCTCCATCATCTTGCGGCTAACATCCGCCACCGTCTGTGGCTGGATGGGCACAGGGCCGGATTCATGATTGGCCAGTGCCTGCTGGGTCACACCCAGGGCCTGGGTTTGCATCTGCTCCAATACCCCTACCAATTGGCTCTGGGTATAGACCTGCAAATTGGCCGCAGGAGTTGATGCCATGGCCGGTGTTGCCGCGACAGGATTAACCGGATTGATCACCGGACTATTGATCACCGGACTATTGATCACCGGGCTATTGATCACCGGGCTATTCGCCGCCGGGCCTGTGGCTTGGGGAACAAAGTGTGCCGCCTGGATCGCTGGCAATGCCTGGGTAACATGGGTCTGCAACACGCGGATCGCATTCAATAAACTGTTCTGGTACTGGATATCATTGGGATTGAGCGCCCCGCTCAACAACTTGTCACTCGCACGACGCTGGTGTTGCTGCTCCTCTTCCGCTTGCTGTTCAGCGGTTGGCTGGCCGTCCACCTGGGCACCAGGCTGATCAGCACGCTCGAAAGGATCATCCTGCACCGCCTCTTCCGCTTTATGGTCGGCAGGCTTGTCGTTGGAGGGAACAAAACGGAGATTGGGTAATAAATTCTGGCGGATCAAATAATCATTCAGCTCATTGTAGAGTCCATCAAGCACACCGATCACATCCTGGTCGAACAGCTTGTAGCCGATGATTCTGGTTTTGACATCAATCTCCAGGTTGCTAAGCAGCTTGCGCAGCGATTCGCAGAATTGCACCGGGCTGGCCGGGTTGGCGCGCTCATCGATCTTTTCACCATCATTCAACAGCGCCAGACGCTGCTGGAATGCCCACAATTGCTCGGCAAAAAAATTGTCGGCGCGATGGGTAATAGAGGTGATGGCGATGGTTTCTTCGAGGTCGGAATGTTCAACCAGCGAGAGGATATCGCCACTAAAGCGCTCCTCCCCGGTCAGGGTATTAAGGGATTTGTTCTTGAACTTTACAAAGCCATTGGCAAGGTGTTGGCAAAACTCCTGCTCGGCAGCTTGTTGCACCGCCGCCAGCAGATTTTGGGTTTCATAGAGCGCAACCTGCTCTTTATTGGATTTGGCCTGCTCAGCAATTTCCAGGACCTGCTTGCACCACTGCCGCCAAAAGTTGGGGAAAACACGGTAAGCAAAGCCGCGCGTAAGGTCGCGGCACTGTTTTAAATGCTGAATGACCAGTTGCTCTGACATGGCTACCGCAGAATACGGAGAAGGCTTGTTAGAATCAGAACCAGGTAAGCCGGAGTTATGCATAGTTATTCCGTGTTTTTCCATGATATTCGTGTTCCCTAGCACCTATTTACTACCAAGTTGGCGCACTTGCACCGCGTTTGGAATCAGGGCTTTCAACCTGAAGGCTAGATGACGCTACCCCCTGCTTAGGTTGCCCTAAGCGACAATCTTAGCATTTTGTGAGTTTTCTACCAGACAATACGAGAACCAATTCACACACAGATTAAAAATAGCATGGCTTGCGCCGATAGTCGCAAAGTTGCCCCCGATAGTTCACCAAAAGATACGTAAATCCCGCTTAATCACCCATCCGGATAAAACTGCCACCAGGCCTCTCATGCACCAAAATAAAACCTCGTGCACGCAGCACCGCCTCATTATGGATCACAAAAACCACTCTCGATTTCCGCAGAAACCTCCAAATTCCCATCAAAATCAGACGATTGAAAAATTGGCATTTATATTGCGATGCAGAAAGCGTAATAACTGATTCGCACTCTGGGTGGTTTTAGCTATTCAACAATCAATACATTTTGTTATTGAGTTATGAAATAGGAGGCTAGGGTTCCGGTCACTTGATCCAATCAAGCGATGTCTGGTCCGAGAGCTTCCGACCTCCCAAGGCAGGCAGCAGGCTATTCGCCCGTACCATGCCTTGAGGTTACACGGCGGGATAAAAGCCCGGGAGATGAAATGGCCTAAACGCCAGAGTGCTCCCATGCTTGCGCCGATGTCACCAAAACCGCTGGAGGTTGTTCATGTTGCGTCATTCCCGCCTTACAAAAGTATTACTGGCCCTTACACTCTCCTTCTCCGCCGCTGTCGCCAGTGCTGCTGAATCCTTTAAAGTCTGCTGGTCTATTTATGTTGGCTGGATGCCCTGGGGCTACGGCGCCGAGCAAAAAATTGTCGATAAATGGGCAAAAAAATACGGCATTGAAATCGAAGTTGTACAAATCAACGATTACATCGAATCCATCAACCAATACACCGCAGGCCAATTTGATGGCTGTGTGATGACCAATATGGATGCACTCACTATTCCGGCTGCCGGTGGTGTTGATTCAACTGCATTGATCGTGGGCGATTTCTCCAACGGTAATGACGGCGTTGTCCTGAAAGGCGCTAAAAGCCTGAAAGATATCAAAGGCCAGAAGGTCAACCTCGTTGAACTCAGCGTCTCCCATTATTTGCTTGCGCGCGGTTTGGAAACCGTTGGATTAAAAGAATCCGACGTAAAAGTAGTGAACACCTCCGACGCGGACATGGTGGCGGTTTACGGCACCAAAGATGTCACTGCGGTCACCACCTGGAACCCGCTGCTCAGCGAAATCCTCCGCCAACCCAACAGCAACAAAGTATTCGACTCCTCACAAATCCCCGGTGAAATTATGGATTTGATGGTAGTGAATACCGAAACCCTGCAAAAAAATCCTGCCCTGGGTAAAGCCCTGGTCGGCGCCTGGTATGAAATCATGGGCGTGATGAGTGCATCCGACAAAACAGCAACCGCAGCAAAAACTGCAATGGCAGTTGCATCAGGCACAGACCTTGCCGGTTTTGAAGCGCAACTTGCCAGCACTAAAATGTTTTACACCCCGCAATCCGCACTCGCATTAGCCAATAGTGATGAGCTGTTAAAAACCATGCAAAAAGTTGCCGAGTTTTCGTTTGACCATGGTTTGTTAGGCGAAGGAGCACCCGATGCCAATTACATCGGCGTAGAAGGCCCCAAAGGTGTCTACGGCGATAAGAAAAACGTGAAGCTGCGTTTTGATACCACCTATATGCAATTAGCGGCCGATAAAAAACTTTAACGCCCTAAACCCCCTCCCAGCCTCCCCCTTCAAAAGTGGGAGGAGCTTGAAGTCCCCTCCCTTTTTTAAGGGGAGGGCTAGGGTGGGGTAAAAAATTCGCAAACCAGTCAGCGATAAAAATTCATGAAAAGACTTATTAATCTCACCCCGTCAAAACCAACCAAGCTTTTATTGGGGATTCTGCCTTTTGCGTTATTAATTTTTGTTTATCTTGTCGCATCCGATGCACGCCTCGCTGAAAATGCCACCGACAAGCTATTACCCAGTTTTGCGCAAATGGGCGATGCCATTCATGGGCTCGCGTTTGAACCAAGCAAACGCAGTGGTGAATATTTATTTTGGCAAGATACCTTAAGCAGTTTATATCGTTTATCACTCGGCATTTTTATCGCCGCCATCCTGGGCTTCACCATAGGCATATTGACCGGTGCAATTCCCACTATCTATTCACCGGTAGCGCCGCTGCTGACCATTATTTCACTGGTGCCACCCATGGCGCTTTTGCCGGTGCTGTTTATCGTATTTGGTTTGGGCGAAATATCCAAAGTCGCATTGATTGTCATCGGCGTTGCGCCTTTTATCGCGCGTGATATCCAGCGCTGCACACAAGAAATCCCGCTCGAACAATTAGTCAAGGCGCAAACCCTCGGCGCATCCACCTGGCAAATTTTGGTACGCGTATTAATCCCACAGTTGCTACCACGTTTGATTAATGCAGTGCGCTTATCGCTCGGAGCAGGATGGTTATTTTTAATTGCCGCCGAAGCCATAGCATCAACCGACGGATTGGGTTACCGCATATTTCTAGTGCGCCGCTATATGTCCATGGATGTCATCCTGCCCTATGTTGCCTGGATCACCTTGCTCGCATTTTTAGTGGATTGGCTGCTGGTGAAACTCAGCACCAAATGTTTCCCCTGGCACTATCAGATGACAAGTAAATAAGCAGGTGGCAAGCAAATGATGAACAACAATAATAGCCGCACTGCTGCACATTAATACGGGAGCATATCCATGACGGTCATTCCCTTTGATAAAAAATTGCTTGATGATAAAAAAATGCTCGACGACAAAAAAGCCAACACCACTCCCATGATCCAGGCCAAAAACCTGTGGAAAAAATACGGCGATAACGTTGTATTGGAACGAATGAACCTGAGCGTAAAAGCCGGTGAATTTATTACCATGGTCGGCACATCCGGCTGTGGTAAAAGTACTTTTTTAAAAATGTTATTGGGTATGGAAACGCCCAGCTCCGGCACATTATTACTGGATGGCAAACCAATCCCCAGTGAGCCGGATCAATCGCGCGGAATCGTATTCCAGCAATACTCCGTATTTCCCCATTTAACGGTGTTGGAAAATGTGATTATCGCGCGCGAATTTGAACATTCACCAATCCTGGGGAAATTATTCGGCAGTAAAAAACGCAACGTGATTGAGGAAGCCAAAGCACTGTTGGAATCCGTTGGTTTAACCCACGCACTCAACCGTTATCCACACGAATTATCAGGCGGGATGAAACAGCGTCTGGCCATCGCCCAGGCTTTGATTCGCCAACCGCGGGTACTGTTGCTCGACGAACCTTTTGGTGCGCTCGATCCGGGTATTCGTGCCGATATGCACCAGTTAATCCTGGAACTCTGGCGCAAACACCAGCTCACAGTTTTTATGGTGACGCACGATTTAAGCGAAGGGTTTTATTTGGGTACACGCTTGTGGGTGTTCGACAAATTACGTCGTGACCCGCACGAGCCTAATGCCTACGGTGCGAGTATCACTTACGACCTACCCGTCGCACGTCGCACGAGTGAGGTGCCCCACGAATTACAGACTATTGCACAAGAACCACAGGAACTTTAACCAATGAGTAATATGCTTTACACCACTACCCTGCCCGGCAATGGACATTGGTCATTGGAGTTGCGTCGCGGCAGTTTGATGAAAATTACCGATATCGAAGGCGGTGCCAATGTGGGCATGTTGTTTTATAACCCACGCAATTTGTTGGAACGCTACAACGCCCCCGACACACTCAAATGCCAGCACACCTTTAAATTGCAGCGCGGCAATTGTTTGTATTCCGATATGGGAAGGATTTTTGCTTCGATTACTGAAGATTATTCCGCAAATGGCGCAGGCAACTGGCATGACACTGTTTGCGGCAACAGCACCGCGGAACTGATCGAAAAACAATGGGGCAAACGCGATTACCAAAGCCATCGCAACCAATGGCTACAAAATGGTTACGATGCGTTTTTAGTTGAGTTGGCGAAATACGGTTTGGGCCGCGCCGATATGGCATCCAACATCAATTGGTTTAGCAAAGTAATTGCAGATGATCATGGCAACATCAAACTCGATACCAAAAACCAATGCGCAGGCAATAGTGTCTCATTGCGTTTTGAAATGGATACGCTGGTGATTATGCATGCATGCCCGCATCCATTAAACACATCCGAACGCTATCCGTTTACATCAGTACAAATCGAATTGGGCGAAGCTGATCCGGTTACTGATGACGATTACTGTAAAAATTTCCGCGAAGAAAACCAGCGCGGATTCCAAAACAACGCGCTCTACTATTTATCTGCAAATAGTTTAGCGGCCAAATAGCAACCCGGTGAAGCTGAGAGAGAGTTTCTTATGCGAGACCGTCTGAGGCATGGACGACCCACATGGATGTGGGAAGTGCAGCAATATGTATGGAACATATGCTGCTGCCGAAGTCGAGCCTACAGGGAAGTATTTACGGCGAGTCACGCGTAAGAAACTCTCTCTCAGATTCGCAAATGATGATCCAGTTGAGGCACAACATGTCACATATACAAAGTAACCTGCATCCGGAAACTGCGTTCTCCACACATTACGTACCCGCAGGCGATTATTTCCTTGGTGAAATAAAACAGGGCCAGACATTCCGTATTGTCGATCTGAAAGGAAACCAGGCCGCAGACGTTTTATTTTATAACGCCAAAGATCCCAGCGAGCGCTACAGCGCCATGGATACCATCCGCAACCAGGGCAATTTGTATTTAACGGCGGGCACCAAATTAATGTCCAACGCCAACCGCGAATTATTGGAAATCGTTGCCGACACCTGCGGCCGCCATGACACCCTCGGCGGCGCCTGCGCAACCGAAAGCAATACCGTGCGCTACAGCCTGGAAAAACGCTGCATGCATGCATGCCGCGACAGCTGGATGCTCGCTATTGCCGAACATCCTGAATTTGGTATCAGCAAACGCGACATTACCCACAACATCAATTTTTTTATGAATGTCCCTGTCACCGCCGACGGTGGACTCACCTTTGAAGACGGCATTTCCGCACCGGGAAAATATGTCGAGCTGAAAGCCAAAATGGATATCGTCATGTTGATCTCCAATTGCCCGCAATTAAATAATCCGTGCAATGGTTACAACCCGACACCGATTGAAGTGATTGTGTGGAATTAATTTTTATTTTTGAAATTCGCGTAGGTTGCTGGTGAGCTTGCGAACCGCAACATGACCATTCATCCGTTTACATCAATAGCCAATTGATGCTCCATTTAGCTTTTGGTTGGTTCGGCCACATAGTCGCGTTGCGGTTCGTTCCTCACCAGCAACCTACAAGTGCCTTAATAAATTCTTCAATGGACGACCATTGTCGTATTAATCCCAGCGGGACGACCCGCCGGAGCAGAGCATGTTTACCAAAGTCCTTATCGCCAATCGCGGCGCCATTGCCACTCGCATCATTCGCACTTTAAAAAAACTCAATATAAAATCAGTCGCCGTCTATGCTGAATCCGATGCCGATTCATTGCATGTACGTATTGCCGATGAAGCCTTTTCATTGGGTGAAGGCGCAGCCGCACAAACCTATCTCGACCGCAAAAAAATTATCGCCATCGCACAGCAAACCGGTGCACAAGCGATTCATCCCGGTTACGGTTTTCTCAGCGAGAATTCAAACTTCGTCGCCGAATGCGAAGCGGCAGGTTTGGTTTTTATCGGCCCCACTGCGGAGCAGATGATCACCTTTGGTTTAAAACACAAAGCGCGCGAACTGGCACAAGCCGCCAATGTGCCACTCTGCCCCGGAACTGATTTATTAAAAAGCCTGGATGATGCACGGATTGCAGCGGCAGAAATCGGCTACCCGATCATGCTCAAAAGCACCGCCGGTGGCGGTGGTATTGGCATGCAATTGTGCAATAGCGAAAACGATCTGGTCAGCGCATTTGATTCAGTAAAACGCCTCGGCAAAAATAATTTTGCCGATGATGGTGTATTCCTGGAAAAATTTATCGCCGCCGCCCGTCATATTGAAGTGCAGGTGTTTGGCGATGGTAAAGGCACTGCTGTTGCAATCGGCGAACGCGACTGTTCCAGCCAAAGACGCAACCAGAAAGTGGTTGAAGAATGCCCCGCCCCCAACCTGCCGGATGTACAGCGCAACGCAATGCAACGCACCGCTGAGCAGTTGCTATCTTCCGTCAGTTATCGCAATGCGGGTACAGTGGAATTTATTTACGATTCCATTGACGAGAAATTTTATTTCCTCGAAGTGAATACACGCCTGCAAGTTGAGCACGGTGTAACTGAAGAAGTTTATGGTGTTGATCTGGTGGAGTGGATGCTGCGCCAGGCTGCGGGTGACCTCGGTGATATCAAACTATTGCGCGACCAACTTTCACCTAAAGGCCATGCAATACAAGTGCGTGTTTATGCGGAAGACCCCGCATTGAATTTCCAGCCCTGCGCCGGATTGCTCAGCAAGGTTTCATTTCCCGAATTAGATAGCAACTTACGCATTGATCACTGGATTGAAAGCGGCATTGAAGTACCTGCGTTTTTTGACCCCATGCTCGCCAAAATTATTGTGCGTGGTGATGATCGCAACCAGGCGTTGGCAAGATTATCAAGCGCACTGGCCAATACCTATCTCTACGGAATCGAAACCAATATCGGTTATTTGCGCGCACTCCTGCAAGATTCGACGCTAGTGCAAGGCCGCATGACCACCCGCTATTTAAATAGCTTTGTTTACCAACCGGCACGTATCGATGTCATCCAGGGCGGAACTCAAACCACCATCCAGGATTTTCCCGGTCGCTCCGGTTATTGGCACGTGGGCGTGCCCACCTCCGGCCCTTTTGACAGCTATTCATTCCGCCTGGGCAATCGCCTGCTCAATAACAGTGAAGCAGCCGCCGGGTTAGAAATTACCCTCCAAGGTCCAACCTTAAAATTCGGCTGCGCCACCAAAATCGTCTTAACTGGCGCAGCGATAGATGCAAAGCTCGATGGTGAACCAATCCCCTCCTATGTAATTATTTCAATCGCCGCAGGGCAACAATTACAATTGGGGCGCATTACCGACCAGGGCGCGCGCGCCTATCTGACTGTCGCGGGCGGTATCCAGTGCCCGGATTATTTAAATTCAAAATCCACCTTTACCCTTGGCCAATTTGGCGGCCACAATGGCCGTGCGCTGCGCGCCGGCGATGTACTCGCACTGGATGCAAACACTTGCAATGCGAATATCACCGCCACAGAAATCAGCGATGAATTAAAACCACAAATTGGCAACCACTGGCAATTCCGTGTCATTTACGGACCCCATGGCGCGCCGGATTTTTTTACCGCCGATGATATCAACACCTTTTTTAATACCGACTGGGAAGTGCATTACAACTCCAGCCGCACCGGTGTGCGCCTGATTGGCCCCAAACCCGAATGGGCGCGAACGTCTGGCGGTGAAGCAGGTATGCATCCCTCTAATATCCACGACAATGCCTACGCATTTGGCACGGTGGATTTTACCGGCGACATGCCCGTTATCCTCGGCCCCGACGGCCCCTCACTCGGTGGCTTCGTTTGCCCTGCAACGGTGATCAGTGCCGATTTATGGAAATTGGGCCAGGTACGCGCGGGCGATAAAATCCGTTTCCTGCCCATTACGATTGACGATGCAGTTGCCATTGAAAAAGCACAAAACCAATCACTGCGCTCGCTGGATGTCATCAGTCACAACTGGAACACCAGCGAATTAACATCGCCCATTGTAAAAACCCTGGCCGCGGCGGAATTTGGTGAAAATATTGTGTACCGCGCCGCAGGCGATCATTTTTTACTGGTCGAATACGGCGCGCTGGAACTGGATATTAAATTGCGTTTCCGCGCCCACGCGCTTATGCAATGGCTGGAACAAAATAACCTGCACGGTATGCGCGAACTCACGCCAGGTATTCGTTCGCTGCAAATTCACTATGATAGCCAGCAATTGTCATTGGCAACCTTGCTCGCTCACCTTGAACGCGGCGAACGGGAATTGGTGCAACAACTTTCCGCGCTCAGCGTACCGTCGCGCATAGTGCATATCCCACTCAGTTGGGACGATGAAGCCTGCCAGTTGGCGATTCAGAAATATATGCAATCCGTACGCGCCAATGCGCCCTGGTGCCCAAGCAACCTGGAATTTATTCGCCGCATTAATGGCCTGGATTCTATTGCGGATGTAAAAACAATTTTATTCAACGCATCTTATTTAGTGATGGGATTGGGCGATGTTTATTTGGGTGCGCCGGTTGCCACACCGATTGATCCCCGCCACCGTTTGGTCACCACCAAATACAATCCTGCACGCACCTGGACAGCAGAAAATTCAGTAGGTATTGGTGGTTCCTATTTGTGTGTTTATGGTATGGAAGGGCCCGGCGGCTACCAATTTGTCGGGCGCACATTGCAAATGTGGAATCGCTATCGCCAGACCAAAGAATTCAAACAACCCTGGCTATTGAATTTCTTCGACCAAATCCGTTTCTACGAAGTCAGCGCCGAAGAATTGCAGCAAATCCGTCGCGATTTCCCCCAAGGACGCTACCCGATCAAAATCGAAGAAAGCCACTTCAGCTTGAGCGAGTACCAATCCTTTATTGCCGCAAACCAGGAATCCATCGCCACCTTTACCGCCCAGCGGGAACAGGCTTTCGAGGAAGAACTCGCACGCTGGCATGCAACCGGGCAATTTAATTATCAACAGGAAGAATCTGTTGAGGAAGATGAAGCATCCGCATTACCGGAGGATGCAATTAAGATTGATAGTTCAGTGTCCGGCAGCGTCTGGCAAACCCAGGTAGAAATTGGCCAATCGGTGAAGGAAGGTGATGTGTTGCTGATCCTGGAATCCATGAAAATGGAGATCAATATTTATGCCCCCTGTACTGGCACTATCAGCCATATCCTTAAACCTAATGGTGCACGCATACAAGCAGGGCAAACATTGATGCTTATGGAAGAAATTTAAACCCATCCCACAACCCATTATTTACCAAGGCAAGGACGCCCAATTCTACATCCACTACTGAACGGAAAACTCCAGCGCAAGAACTCACCGGAAAGGCACACTGATTGCAGGACGAATACACAATTACGCACGTGTGCTCATACCTGGCATCCATTCACACCTGAATACCTTTCATCATTTTGTAATCTTCGCTGAGTTGGCAAGGAGGTTGTTGTGACATTCCGGCACGATATTAACGGGCTGCGCGCCATTGCGGTTATTGCCGTTGTTTTTTTTCACTTTGGCGTGACCGGTTTTAAAGGCGGTTTTGCCGGGGTCGATATATTTTTCGTCATTTCCGGTTACCTGATGACAAGTATTATTTTGTCAAAAATGGAAGCAAACCGTTTTAATTTGATTGATTTTTATCTCGCCCGCGCAAACCGCATTATCCCCGCACTTGCCGTGCTCTGCATTGTGCTGCTTATCGCCGCCTGGTTTTTCCTTCCGCCATATGAAATGCGCACTTTCGGCAAACATATTTTTGGCGCATCCAGTTTTTTATCCAATTTCATCTTTGTAAAAGACAGCGGTTATTTCGATAGCGCCGCCGATGAAAAATGGCTCCTGCATACTTGGTCGCTTTCAGTGGAATGGCAGTTTTATATTTTGTATCCGCTGCTCATTATTGTATTGCGCAAATTATTATCCGCGAATGCTACTCGCTGGACATTGCTATTTTTCGCCAGCTGCTCTTATTTGTTGTCGGTTTTCTTCCCTGAGCGATTGCACGATGCTGCATTTTATCTACTGCCAACAAGGGCATGGGAAATGATGGCAGGCGGACTTATCTATGCGTTCGGCCTGCAAGCAACCCAAAAATCAAAAGTGGCAATTGAATCAATCGGCGTAATACTCCTGGCCGGATCAATTATCCTGCTGAATTCCAGCTATGCATGGCCCGGCAGCTTGGCTGCATTTCCTGTCCTCGGCGCCGCACTGGTTATTATCGCCGCCAATGAAAAATCCTGGTTCACCAACAATGCTTTTTCGCAATACATGGGCACCATATCCTATTCACTCTACCTGTGGCATTGGCCGGTAGTAGTCGCATTTAATTTGCTCGAATTAAAGGAGAGTGTATGGGGCATTTATGGCGGGATATTCCTATCGCTATTCCTGGCAACGCTTTCTTATTATTTGGTTGAACGCCCCTGGCGCAAAGCATTCCCCAAAAAACTGCCCCAACTATTTCCTGTCGTCGGTTACGCCAGTGTAACGGGGCTTATTGCAGTGGCAGGCTTGGGAATTTTTTATTTCCAAGGCGTCCCATCCCGCGTGGACAGTTTTATCGCCATCGCCGACCGCGAACAAAATAACCGCAATCCACGCACAGAATGTTTTGTAGTCCCCAGCACCAACCCGACCTCACCCATGTGTGTATTCGGCAGCGATAAAGAAAAAATTGCAGCCATTGTCATTGGCGATAGCCATTCAAATGCCACGGTAAATGCCGTTGCGGCCGCAACACCAAAAGAAATGGGCGGCATACTTTTCCTGGGCGCAGATGGCTGTACTGCCATGATGAACTTATCAACACCCTATTTTTTCAGCTGCGGCGAATACAATAAAAAAATTATTGATTACCTCGCATCCAACAGGATTGGTACACCGATCATCGTCATCAACCACATTACCCAAAACCTGCTAACCCCTGATGCCAGCGCAAATAAAAAGCCGGTTTATTTGGATAAGCTACCCAACACATCACCTGCCTTCTCAGAAAAATTCAAGCAAGAATATCAAACGCAATTATGTAACCTCACGAGCAAACACCCTGTGTATGTTGTCCAGCCTATACCGGGCATGAACGTCAATGTCCCGCAGGCTATTGTCAGGTCGATGATGTACAAATCAGAAAAAATTGAAGTCGCCATCCCAATTGACGAATATTACGCAAACGAAAATGGCGTAAGGTCATTTATGCGCGAAGCAATAAATACCTGCAAAGCACATGAATTAGACCCGGTTGAATATCTCTGCAACAACACCAACTGCATAGGGTCAATTAACCATCGCCCACTCTACTATGACGACGACCACCTCAGCGAATACGGCAATCGCCTGCTTATTCCGATGTTCCGTAATATTTGGGCTTCGCAAGAAACGGCGTTGGGGCAGAATTAGGAGAGGGCTTTAATCGTTCGTTCAGGTTTTGGTTGGTGATGATTAGCGGTGTATTTGAATGATCACTGTGGATGTAAGAATTTGGCGGGGAGATGGGAATATTTCTGGTCAATGCCGCCCTGCTTTCAAACTGATATTTGCTATGCATGGACTGGAGTTAATTGACCAGCCTGCTGCACACAACTGACCAGTGAAACCGGAAAAGTATTACCAGACTGCTGGTGACATTGACCAGACTTTTAAACAGATATAAAAAATCCCAGCAATGTAGACTGGGATTTGAAGCAAATAGTAGAGTTTGCCAGCCCTATAACTTAAGCATCCTTCGTATATGATTTTTTTATAGAAGAAATATTTTTGTATTTAATTTTTAAGTCTCCATATATTTCTTCATCTAACCCATATCTATTTTGATTCATACAAATAGAAACAAGAGTAGGATCAATCACATCAATTAAAGACATTATTTCATCTGGGCTATTCATTAATTTATCTTCGACCAAAGTGACAAAACAATTCATGACATCTGGCTTGTCGAACTCCTCGTAAAGTTCTTTTTGAATAAAATCTAAAAAACCCATCATATAGTATTTAAACGGAATTTCAGGCATGAATTTAAGATCAGAAGTCCTCATTGTTACATTTTTTTTGAACTCATTAATCATTTCTTCATTTGTCTTTCCAAAAAAAAACTGAAAAGCATATTTTATATCCCTGTCAGATTCCACATTTCCCCAATCAACCTTACTTGGAACATCATTATGCATTTTCAATCTCCATCATATAAGCCTATGGGCATTCATCTTTTTTACATTGTTCGTATTCTTTGCGTAGCCTATGAGCTCTAGCTTGTTCCCTAAGAGCATCACTTGCATGTCTACCAGGAGACCATTTTTTATCAAATTGAGTCATTAAATCTGAACAAAGTTGGGCTCTGTTAGCTTCATTTAAAATATCCTGACATTTATCTCCAGATGGTGGTGGTTTTTGCTCACATACATTTTTATAGTAATCGTGATCAAAATCTGCCTGCGCATCTTCTTCGGGAGTCCGCTCCGAATAATCCCAAGTCGAAGACCAAGCTGCAAAACTAAGGGCCAATCCTCCGCTTAGAACCGTGCCGCCAGAAACCCCGCCACCAAGTGCCGGTATGGCTAGAAGAAAAACAAACCGTCCATCAGGATCATAATTAGTTATTGGATTCTGATAGGCATATCCATAAGTATTTATCCCACCCTCAAGCCCAATCGGATCAGATTCAATATACCGCCCAATACTCGGGTCATAATCCCGAAAGTAGTTGTAATACAGCCCGGTCTCGTTATCAACATATTGCCCCGGAAAACGGCTGAATATTTCAATGCTGTTATTTGCATTTGTAGCAATTTTGCCAAAGGGCTCATAGTCACCCATCCAGACCACTTGCTGGTTTTGGTTGGTGATGACTTGTGGTGTATTTAAATGATCGTTGTGGATGTAATAGGATACGCTCTGCCCAAGCGGATTAACACATAAAGGTTGTTTGTGAACCGTTCATATCAATTCTGCGAAAAAACAATGCCCTTTGGCATATCCATAACTGAAGCTTATCACCCCATAAAAAAGCCCAACCTTAATTGGGCTTTAAAAAGCATTATCATGTCTATACGTTATTAATTAAGATTTCTTCTTTTCCATCCCGGAACCTGCCCCCTTATCGCCCAAGGAAGCAAGATAAACCACTGCACATACCCCAGGAAAAAAATGAAAACCAATCACAGAAAGTTTGAAAATAAAAGTTTTCAATACTTTCATATATAAACCCTGAAAAAACTAAACTACCTTCCATTCCTAAAGGAAAGGACAAAAAAAGCATAGGGTATGACATTGCAATATTTGCATCCGGCTTATCTGAAGAGGAAGGCAGTAACAATATGCATGCCAAAATCGAAATTGCTAAAAAACACCAAACAAATCTAGCTATGTAAAACTGCTCCCTATCGCAGTAAAGAGATAGGTAATTTCCACAATTTGATAAGATTGCTGAAAACAAAATACCGAAAAAAAGATATCCCATAAATTCTTCATAATAAAGGACCAACACAGCGGCACTTATCATAATGACTACCAATAAATAATTAATTAAATAAAAAAACCTTTTTAACGTCATTTATTTTTTCCCTCTCTATTTTTACAAACAGTTTTACATGTTTCGACTGTATTGAGCACCCATTGTTGACAATTTTTCCTATGATTTGTCAGGCTGACAGCAATTAATGCATAATTTGGCCTAGGCATTGCTTCAGCGAAAAGACATTGGCTGGAAAAAGCGGGAATCAACATTTATTCGCCTGTGACTATTCGAATTATGCGAAAGTGTTTGGTGTTTACGATAAAATAAATTCAGCGAGCAACACACAATAAAAAAGCCCAGCGTGTTAGTGGCCGGGCTTTAAAACTTTTTTTGCAATTCCCACATTTTACGAATTACTAATGTCATTGAAAAAATAAGACTTCGCCTTTTTTATTAACCATGGAAAAAATTTAAACCACTGAAAATAACCCAACATCAGATAAATCAACCATTCTACTGTTAAAGATAGCATTGAAGTATTTATAACAATTGAAAAAAAATTATATAGAATTGCATGTACCAATGACACCACAACCCCTGCTGGAAACGACAAATACAACATTGCCAAGTTAAGAGCCATTGCATTATCGTTAAGCGAACTTTCATTGGCGTAAATATTGATAATCACAAATATAGCTAAAGCTAGCCATAAATATTTAATTAGTTTCATTTTAATCCTTACTTAATATTGCACTGTTTTTTACACTTCTTATTAAGAGCATCATCATATTCCTGGCAATCAGTTCCGAAAGGTATAACTCCATACCGAGGCCTTGGTTTTCGCCACTCATCTTTCAAACATATTTCATAGCATTGATTGTTTGGCTGGGTCTCTTTACAGCTTCCTCCAGGAGGGTTAAGAATATCTTCTGATGGTTTCCCTGCTCCATTTTCTCCTCGATCCTGTCCTCCGCAAGTAACAGCACCGGTTACCGGGTCAATTACACATGAATATTGGTGATAAGCATAAGGCGCATAAGAATACGCAAATGATGCTGAGCCATCCCCCAATGAATTTTGTATAGCATGCAATGGTTTAGTACATTGCATTGTTTTTAAACCTTTTGGGTCAATACTATTAGCAGGATTTCCACTAACGTACGCATAAGTATTAATCCCACCACCTAACCCAATCGGATCACTCTCAATATATCTCCCAACACTCGGATCATAATCCCGAAAATAGTTGTAATACAGCCCGGTCTCGTTATCAACATATTGCCCCGGAAAACGGCTGAATATTTCAATGCTGTTATTTGCATTTGTAGCAATTTTGCCAAAGGGCTCATAGTCACCCATCCAGACCACTTGCTGGTTTTGGTTGGTGATGACTTGTGGTGTATTTAAATGATCGTTGTGGATGTAATAAACCGTGCCGTTATTCACCAGCGCGATTTGTTGGTCGCCCCAGTAAATATATTCGCGCAGCGTTGCTCCTGCACCATCGAGCACAGCGATGAGTTGCCCTGCTTCATCGTAGTGATAAATTTCTTTAGCGCCACTCGCAAGAATTTTTAATACGCGCTGACCCAGTGGATTGTATGTGTAGGTAACCGCTTGGGTTCCGTCGACGCTCACATTGCTTAAACGGTTGGCGTTATTAAACGTGTAAGTCTGGGTGCTGTTATCCGCAGCGGTACGTTGGATTGGATTGCCGGCGGCATCGTAAGTGAAATTGCGGTTACCGCTTGCGCGCGTAATGCCAGTGAGACGATTGCTGGTGGCTTGATAGCTGTAAGTATCACTCACACCGTTGCGCGCTTCACTCAGGCGATTGCCCACTGCGTCGTATGCATAACCTAAATTACCGTAGCCGCCATTGGCAGTAAGCAAACGGTTCAGTGCATCGTAGCTGAAGGTTTGATTGGTGGTGATGTTGAGGCTGTTAACAATACTGGTGATGTTATTCACCGGATCATAACCATAAGTGCGATTGAGTAAACCGCCGACTTGAATATTGGTCAGGCGGTAATCCTGGTCGTAAGTTTGGGTGTGAGTCAGGTTGTTGCCGTATTGGTAGGTGGTGGCCGGGCCGAAAGGTAAATAGCTGACATTATTGATCAACGTTTGTGTTGCACCGCTCCCGAGTTTGGTAGTGATTTTATTAATTCGCCCAAGTGTATCGTAGTCGTAATAAACGTAGCGTGCTGATGGGTAAAGTATGTATTGCACATTGCCTGCTGCATCATATGAATATTTAACTGTTTTACTGATGCCGCTTGCAGCAATACCTTTTTGAGTTACCAAGCCAAGGTGGTCGTATGTGTAAGACACTGTGACACCGGTTTTGGTGATTTTGGATAAACGGCCGATACCTTTGGACGATGAAGTCGTGTCATAAGTAAACGTCAGGTTTTCGGCCGACGCGGCGGGATAGTTAATGGTTGTTATACGATTCAGCGCATCGTAGGTGTAATTGGTCACGACACCACGCGCATCGGTGCTGCTGGTACGGTTGCCCGCTGCATCATAAGTAAATGTTGTAGTGCCTGTATCGGGGCTGGTTTGGGAAGTCAAATTGCCAAAACCATCGTAGCTATAAGTGGTCGCATTGCCGCGCGCATCAGTAACGGTTTTGATTTGATCCTGCGCATTGTAGGTAAATTGAGTTTCACCTAAATTCGGATCAATAATTTTCTTAACGCGATTAAGGGCATCATAAGTTTGTTGAGTACTATTGGTGCGACCATCAATCGTGGCCGTGCGATTGTCATTGGCATCGTATTGATATTTGTCTTGCTGCCCGTTATTGCCAACCACCTTCATCACCCGGCTTAATTCATCAAATACACCAGTGACTGAATAGGTAATAGTTCCACCGGAATTTTTAACTACTTGCTGCGTGCTGTTTCCGGCAGCATCCAATGTATATTCAATGCGCTCATTGGCTGCATTTCTCACTGCAATCAATCGGCGTGCATCATCGTATTCGTAAAAGATTTGCACACCATTGGGTAAGGTTGTGCTAAGCATTTGCCCTACCGCATCGTAGGTATAGGTGGTCAGTGAATCCAGTGTGGCTGTTGCGGGGTGTTTGATGCGTGAACTTAATAACCAACCGCGGTCATGGTAAGTAAATTCAGTGATGACGCCATTGGGATCAGTAACCGACAGTAAATTCCCGCTGGCATCATAACTATTGTAGGTAGTGACATGCCCAAGGGCATTTGTAGTTGTAGCCAGCAAGCCTTGTGCGTTGTAGGTATTGGTGGCGATGTCATTTACATCGGTGCGCGGGCCATCCTCAGTGAGCACCTGACCTGCCTGGTTATACGTGTAGGATGTGCTTTGATCTGCTCTCGCTCCCAAACTGAAAACAAATGCAAACGTAGCAATAGAAAAAGAGATTAATAATTTCATTGTGATAGTTCCTTTATCATTGAGCTATTGTTGAGCGAGTAGATTGGCTTAACAGACGCCCATTTGCGTCATAGCTATAGACCGTTTCCTTTTCCGGCTCAGTGATTTTTGTTTTAACAAAAAACGCAGGATGCCATTCAGTAGTAATTGTGCGTGCTTCCGGAGAACCGACGGCTTCTGTGCGTGATACTTCTTGCCCTGCGGCATTGTAAGTAAAAGTTGTTTTTACACCTTTCCAATCGGTTTTACTGGCAATCCAACCTTCAGCTGTGTAGGTGTAATCCTGATTGGCACCGACACAATTGGCAGTGGGCTGGCCTTCGACACGAATAACATTCCGGAAAGTGTCCGGAGAATAGTAATAGGTTGTTTTTTTACCGAGCTCATTGGTTACTGTTACTTGCGGACGTATTGAATCATATATTTTTGAATAGTCTAACAATGTTTTTTCCGCACCTCCCGCATGCTCGCTTGAAATCGCCCTACCTTGACCATCGTATTGCCAAATCGCATACCGCACACCTCGCTCATCCTCAATAGCCGTCAACGCTTGAGGAAACTGTGTGTTTTCATATAAATAGGTTTTGCTGGAATTATCATGAAATATCACCTTACGAATAAGCTCAGATTTTCCAACGTATTCATAATTAATATTTTGACTGTCATTACTAGACACTCTCGCTATCCGGCCAAGAGAATCTTTATAAAATTTAAGCGAATTCACGCCTCTGCTTACCTGGGTGATTTTGGTAACACCATCAACATCCAAATACCGTGTAATTTCCGTTGGCACTCCTTGCGATGGGGTAATGTGAAGCAGCGCTCCATCTGATGAATAGGACTCGCTACTGCCATCATTTAATTGCAATATCCACCCGGTAATAACCGCATCGGTGTCATATATAGGCTTAATTACAGCATAGGGGTAATGATGAGCAGACCACGTAGTTGGTAAATTTTGCCCATTCAATGGAGATTTAAACACCCATTCACTACCATCTGCTCGAAAAGCCCGTACAGTTTTATAATTAGTTACATTAACAATATCGTAGTGACTTACGCAGCGAGTCATTTTTAAATTGGCACATATTTCAGTTGTTACCTGATGAAACGCACTATTAGCAGAATAATCCATTCCAAATTGTAACTGACGCTGATCCAAGTCAAATTTCCAGTATCCTTTCGCCAAAACTGTATTTTGATTTGGAGGCTTAGGTAAATGTGTATACGTTCTACTTACAACAAAACCTGCCTTTCCCTGGATTACCAAATCAACTTCTTTTTGTAATTTTTTCCCAGATGATGGATATATCGGATTTCCCACTGGACACTCAGGGTTATCGCAATGCGGGTTTTGCGAACAATCATTTTCTGGCTTAGCTGCAATAATACAGTTTCCTTGAGCATCTACAGCAGAACAATCTGCCTTATTGAGACCAACAAAACCTGCTGCTGGAGGATAATCTTTGCGAACACCATTTTTGATACAATAATTCAAAGCAAGGCAATGAATACCAGTCGACGATGAATATTGCGCAGCCCCAGTTGCCTCCATTCCACAATTCTTAGCTGTTTGCCGGTAAAAGTAGTTGTATGTATCTGTCGCCAACATACATGCCGCAGAAAGATCATTCATGTAATGGATTTTTTGAGAGGTATCTTTAGGTGCATATTTTTCGTTATGGCCGAGCTCCAAGCCGTTATATGCAACTGCACTTACAGGAAAAAGCAGAAACAAAATAGCAAAAATTTTCATACAATATCCTTAAAAAATAAATTGTCCTTTATAAAAAATAAAATCAGCAATGGTTAACCAATTTAAGTATAAAATTTTTATATCAATGCAGATCAACCATAAATCGAAGGGATAAATTGGGGTCAATACAAATAAGTGGGGAGTAATGCAAATATGGATTAAACATATTATTTCCTTTTCGCGCGGGTAATTAAATCCAGTTAATTAGTTAAGGCACAATATGCAGCAAAAATAATCAAATTGTCAACACAATTAAAATCAATTGCCTGATACTATGCCAAGCAATTGGTTTTTGTATTTAACTAGAAAAATAAGCAAACAACTCCAGCCGATTTATTTTTTGCAAAGTATTGTTGGGAAACACGCCAAGATAAAAGATGCACCGAAAGCTAAAGAGTACAATCCGCGCAATCCAGATCTTGTATTTCGAATAAACTGTTTTGCTAAATAGAGCTACATCAGCAGAGCAGGTCATGCTTATAAAAACACAATCAACCACACAGACCCACAAAAGCCGCTCATGATCAAGAATCAAGAGCGGCTTTTTTATTTATTACCCCCCCCTGTAAAAAACCTGCATCCATTTAGCGACAATCAACGAACAATAAAAAACCCGGCACAAGGCCGGGTTAAGCATCTCAGGAGAAAACAAAACTAGTTCGACATCCGTTGTTCGCGCAAAGTACCAATCACAGCCTCTAAAGCACGGTCGAACAACATGCCATCATCCAGAATCGTCAAGCGCTTGGTCTGCAATGCAATCGCCAGGCTTTCGCGGCTTTCTTCGGCGACTTTCATACCAGAGCGATTTACAAAAATATATTTTCCTACCGAGCGGATAATCGCAGCCAAACGACAGCGGTATTTTTCACCTGCTTCGGCTTGCATTTCAAACCAAGTCCCCTGGGTAATATTATTCACGAGCGCCAAATGTTGCTGATCCGCCTGAATGCTTTCGCTTATCGGCTCATCTACGGCCACCTCATCAGCAACCTGTTCAACATTTTCAATTGTTTGTGTAGTTGCAGCAACTTCAGTAGTAACTTCAACAGCAGCCTCAACCACCACACTTGCGGCATTGTTTTCTACGGCAGGAGCAGTTTCGGCAACCTCAACCATTGGCTCATTCGCAACTTGAGCTTCCACAACCGGCACCACCTGCGCCTTGGCTTTTGCTTCTGCATTGGCCGCTTGTTGTGCACGCACTTGAGCCTCTGCCATTGCTGCTTTCATGCTGGCATTTTTGGCCGCCATCTCGCTGGCTTTCGCCGCCAAATCTGCTGCGGATACAGCAGGAGCTTCAACCTGGGGTTTAGCCGCCGCAGTATCACCACGCAAACGCGCCAGATGAACCGACTCCAATTGCTTGAATAAATTAGTTGTTTCAAACGGACTAAACGAAATACTTTCCAATCCGGTACGCAATTTTTGCAGTAATTCAGGCACCAATTTTAATAAGCGCTGACGATTATCCTTATCCATTGCCGCCGTCACACTCCAGACCAATTGCTGGGCAGTTACCGAACAATTACGCCACTCGTCGCTCTCCACACCCTGTTTGAGCGAAGTAATAAACATCACATTTGCCCATGCCTCACGCAGCAATTTAGTCACCGCTAATGGCAATTCTTTACCAGCACAAATGCGATTGAGTTCAGTATCCACCTGTGCACGGGCACGCTCGGATTTCGCCTTGCCATCTTCAGCATCAATGGTGCGCTGCTCAAGGATTTGGGCGCGACGCTTTTCTTTATCGAGGAATGAACGGAAATCTACCAGCAGCTTTTCGAAGATGCTCATATCCGTATCAAAGTCAGTCAGGATGGAACGCACAGTTTCTTCCATTTTATTAAAGAGACTGTCTTTGCGTTGATTCTCTTCACTAGATTCCTGCCAGCCGAGACAAGCCATCGCCATTTCGTTTAACAGACGGCGCGCAGGATGCCCACCCTTGCTGAAAAATGTTTTGTCGGCAATCGCCACCTTAACCATCGGGATTTGCAAACGGCCAATCAAGGCTTTCATCGGCGCAGCGAGGTTGCGATCATCCAGAATAAATTCAAACATCATGCTCACCAGATTGATTACATCATCATCAACCTGATTAATTGCCGCTGCTGTCTGGGTTTCATTGCGCAATAGGTCACTTAACAAGCTGCGCAAATTAACCGGAGCCACATTGCTAACAGAGGCACTGATGGTATTTTGTTGCTGCGCAAGTGACAGGATCTTGATCAAATCCTGGGTAGTCACTTCGTCACCGGGTAATTGCACTTGCGGCGCACGACGGTTAGCGCCGAGCAAATCACGCAGTTGATGCAGAACCTGATTGGTTTGGTCATCGTAACCTTGCACCAAACCACCAGTCCCGGCACCTACTTTAGGTGACCCTATTCCGTACTGGGCACCAATACCCTGGCCAAATTGATCGACAGTTGAAGGTGCTGTTGATTTTTTAACGCGTACATCCTGTTTCAACGACGGCAAAATATTGGCATCAATCAGGGTTTGGTTAAGCACGTCAAACAATTTACCCAGCTTGGTCATCACAATGTTGTCAAACAATTTGAACAACACCAGCTTGGCTTTTACATCGACATTCAGGGCTTTGGTTGCATCGGTAAATGCGTTGCAGATGACATCGACACCCAAGGGATTATTCTTTTGATAAACCTTGGTGGGAACCAAATGATCAATACGTAAGGTCAAGTGTTGAATGGGTTCGGCAAATTGCTCATTGGCCTTATTGACCATGCCATCAACGGCAACCATTTCTTCAAGCTCATCGTTTTTAACCAGCGATAAATCATCTAACGAAACAGACCTTTCTCCGAATTGTTTTTCATCGCGATAAGCACTTGGGTCAAGTAATTGGGCAAAACCAATATCGATACTGCGGAAAAATGAAGTCTCCATCGCGCGGCGACGGATGCGCACTTCACGCATGGAGTCAAAAAAGATATTTTGGTCGTGGTTGTTATTGGCTTTGTCAGCCAATTCAAACATGGCATCATCCACTTTATCGAACAACTCGCGCAGCAAAAGCTGTAACTGTTGCCGCGCTTTATCGCGCAGGGTATGCATAGCTGCTGGTAAACGCGCGAGTGCCACTTGGGAATTAGCAGCGGAATTGCGCTCTACATTTAAGTGAACAACCTTTTTGGGGTCAGATTTCATCTGTTCGGACATGGCGGATTACCATTAGTAAAAACTTGCGTAATGGAAGTATAACTAAGGGAAAGACACACCAAGAGGGCAAATGATAAGATCGAGAGAGATATCACAAAAAGGTATAACCAATACTTCATCTTATGGTTTTTTAAGTAGATTTTGGAATTAGACAACAACTTTGGTGCCAAAACACCCCATTTTTCACCCCATTATGTTTAATTATTCGACACCAAACATGAATATTTTATATAGCAAAAACTTGCCGTCACTTACAGAAGATATAACCAAAAGCGTATCAATTGCCCTCGCCGAAGACATAGGTTCAGGCGATATAACGGCGCAATTAATTCCCGCCGAACAGACCGCCGAAGCCAGCATTATCACCCGTGAAAATTGTATTTTTTGTGGCAAGGCCTGGGTCGAGGAGGTGTTTCGGCAACTTGATCCGCAGGTACAAATCACATGGGATGTAGACGATGGGCAAGCAGTATCTGCCAATAGCCGCCTGTTTACCTTGAAAGGCAGCGCGCGTAGCCTGCTTACAGGCGAGCGCACCGCATTGAATTTTGTACAAACGCTCTCTGGTACCACCACCACCAGCCATCATTACGCATCGCTTGTGGCCCATACAAAAGTGAAGCTATTAGACACCCGTAAAACCATTCCCGGCCTGCGCACTGCACAGAAATATGCTGTTGCCTGTGGTGGCTGCCATAATCACCGCATTGGCCTTTATGACGCGTTCCTGATCAAGGAAAACCATATCGCCGCTTGCGGAGGAATTGCCAATGCAGTTGCAGCCGCACGTGTTATCGCTCCCGGCAAACCAATTGAAGTAGAAGTGGAAAACTTTGCCGAATTGGATCAAGCACTTGAAGCCAATGCAAATATCATCATGCTGGATAATTTCAGCATTGATGATATGCAAAAAGCGGTAGCAATTAACGCTGGTCTCGCCAAGCTGGAAGCATCGGGAAATATTAACGAACAAACGCTAATTCCCACCGCAGAGACAGGGGTCGATTTTATTTCAATTGGCGGATTGACCAAACATTGCCACGCGGTGGATTTGTCGATGAGGGTAAAACAATAGTCACATTTATTCTGGTTTAAGATCTACAACACCAAAGATGTGACCAGTATCTTTATGGACAAGCACCACCATCCACCCATATCTACCCTGAATTGGAACAAACGCGCTTGCCTCTGGCCATCTGGACAATTGCTTCTTAACATCCACATCTGAATTTGCACGGTACAAATCCTTGATTGGACGAGCATGCTTAACAATGTCCGGGGTTACGGTATCAATTGAAACATAGAAGTCGGGGCGATGCTGGATATCGCTCCCGCCCATTATGCTACTAAACATCAGGCCTTCCCTTACAGAAAGGTCTTTAGGAAGTAATGCAGCCACCCACTTTGGTCCACTGAGCGACATTTGTTTATATTCCGGCGCAACAAGTTCTGCTTTTGAATAATCAGCCTGATAAGCCTGAATAACATCAAACCGGTCAATATTAAATACCATCCAAACCGGACGCCCATCTGCAACTACTTTCACACCATACGCAAAAGCAATTAACTGCAAGGAAATAATAATCAACAAATCGTACTTTAACGATTTTTTCCCTTCTTTAGCTACAACAAATGTCAGCAATGGACCAATAACAATATCAACCGCCAGCAGGATGAAAAATATACTGACAACCCCGGTCAACTTATCTAATGGCTGTGGATACCAAACACCAAACACCAGTGCAAGCACGCATATACCCAGCAAAAAAGATCCGGATAAATGCAATCCAAATGCTTTTAAACGAAATTTCATAATTAACTCTTTAATTAACTAACTCTTTAACTAACTCTTTAATTAACTCTTTAATTAAATACAGCGTTTTGAAATCAATTTAATTGGCATCCGCTACCGTCTTGTCGCTCAACCCACCCCAAAAACTCATCGTCCAAGTAACTAATTGATTGAAAAAGTTTTCGCGCCCCAATCGCTCAGACAAAGTAGCATCTGGTTTGAATAAATTCCTTCCAAGAGAAAAACCACGATTATCGTAACCCAGTAGATGTAGAAACGTCGGCGCTATATCTAAAGTAGTAGCGTTCCGCTTTAAGAGCGCGGGGGCATTATTTTTAGAAAAGGCCATAAACAAATTCGTGCGCTCGGGGTCATCTGGATCAAGCCCAACAAAGTTCTTCATCATTAAATGATCAGATGCCAAAACCACCACTAAATTTTTTCGTGTTGATTCAGCGAGTAACTTTTGGATGAAATTAGCCAAAAGCCTATCTGAACAATGCACCGAGTTTAGCATTGCATTGCTTCCATCCCCATAAACCGAATCCTTGCATACCGGTGTTGCATGCCCAACTGGCGAATGAGTATCCAGTGTTAACACAAATAAACCATATCGATCATTCGTTTTATCCAGTGCCTGCCAGTTAGCGAACGCCGCACTCAATAACGCATCATCGTAAATACCCCAGCGAGACTCTGGCAGTGGATCTTTAGAGAGTTCTTGCAACTCCTGCTTTCCATATACCTTCTCAAATCCATGGTCATGAAAAAAATTCCCCTTACCCGCGAATTCTTTATCAGCCCCGCCCATAAATTGTAAGTGATATTGATCTTGTACCAACCAATCAACAACACAACCCGACTTAGGAATAAAATCACCAAAGGTAATTTGGGCGTTTCTACCTGTTGCATAAACAGCCAAAGGGACACCGCATAAACTTGCCGTAATTCCCGCTATCGTCCAATCTGTCATTGGGGCCTGATATATCCCCTCAATAGAAACTGACTTGGCCTTCAAAGCACTCAGGTTTGGCATCAACCCCGGATAACGCTTCTCATCAAATAAAGTGCGCTCAAGGCTTTCTGCGTAAATATAGACAAAGCTTGCGGGCTCAGCCGCCGCCGAGGGCAACTCTGATACCAAATAGCTTTCCAACTCCCTGGTTGTTTTGTTCAGATAGATTTTTTTGGTCAGGGCAACCACATCTGTAGAGAACGGGTTGATAGTGATTGCTGCCACAGACAAGCTCATTAAAATGCAGCACATAAAAACCTGGAAAGAAACCGATGTGCCTGCTACAAGTGCAGTTGAAAATTTCAACCCTGACAATTTCAGGCTTAAGCGCCGCAGCAATAGCATCAATACAAACAAGAAAGGCAGAATAAAAACAACTTCCCAGTATTGGATCATTTCCCTTATCCCGATTACATATGAGATATGGTACCAAACTGCGTCATTTATCCCTTGACCAGAAAAGGAATTGGCAACCAGATATATTGCACCCAGAATAAAATTGAGGACCGTTAAAGCGTATACGAACTGGACAAAACGCTTTGAAAGTGGATAAAAAGCAGAAATGAAATATAACGCCAGGCTCAGCAAAGTTCCAAATATTAGCGACGCACCAGCGGATGTTGCACTCAAACCAGAAAAAAAATTGACCATTTAAAAATCCAGTTGATTACCAAAAATACAAAGTGAAAAGACACGCACAAAAAAGCCCGGTCTAAACCGGGCTTTGTTTACCATTAACCTAAGGCTAATTACTGGCCACGGCATGAACCTGGCAAATATTTATTAGGCATCTCAGTAGCTGCTGGAGCAGTCTTACCGCATACCCAGTGATGGATCACTGCACCAGTATCTGTGTTCTCCAATGCATCTGCAGCGGTTTTGTATGGAGTTAATGTAACAGTTTTATCAGCCGCATCCTTCAAATCTGGAGCATCAGCGGCAGCAGCGGAAGTTACAGTAATCACACCAGCATCACTTGTTTCAACACTGGCAACGTATTTAGTTGTACCAGTACCACCACCTGAAACCTCACAGCCCCACTCGTTTGCACCAGGCAAAGTGGTGCCTACAGCACTCTGAACTGTTTCGGTAATGCTGGTTCTGCAAGTAGATGCAGCCAACACTATTTCAGATACTTTTGCACGAACGGTGTAGTCCTGATAAGCAGGCAGAGCAACAGCAGCCAAAATACCAATGATCGCAATTACGATCATCAATTCAATTAATGTAAAACCTTGTTGTAGTGTTTTTTTCATATCAAAGCTCCGATAGCATTTTTAAGGTTAGGTAGAACAACACACCTGAACCTATACAAACTATATGCCAACTCCCATTAAGCGCCCCAAAACCCGCTTTCGAGCAATTATCTGCGATGGCAGTTACTAGTTTTGTTAATCCTCAACACCCGAAGTTGGCAGTTGATGACATTTTTTGTCACCCACATACCCTGCTTAGCTTGCCCCTACCGGATGGGCCTGGCACAAGATGTATCGCACTCATAAAAAAAACTGCTAAAGTTGAGACTAATCTTTCCCTGCCCTTCTATTCGTGGTCGTACTAATGAATAACCCAACACCAATCGCCTTGAATGGGCTGGCTCGACGCCTGGTAGCAGACAACCTGCTGGATGCAGATTTGGCCGGCAAGGCTATAGCTAATGCAAAAAAAGACAAAATACCCTTTGCACAACATTTAGTTACACACGGAATTCTTGATGCGCGTACAGTCGCCCGCATTGCCTCGGAAGAATTTGGATCGCCTGTTTTTGACTTAACCGCATTGAGCGCCGATAGCATTCCGCAGAAGCTGGTTGACGACAAACTTATTCGCAAACACCACACACTGCCCATCGCCAAGCGCGGCAACCGTTTGTTCCTCGCCGTTACCGACCCGACTGACTTACACGCATTAGATGAAATTAAATTTAATACAGGCATCAATACTGAAGCAGTATTAGTTGAAGCAGATAAATTAAAGGTTGCGATAGACAAGTACCTGAATGCGCAAGAGGAATCGCTTGGCGATGCACTTGGAGGGCTGGATGACGACCTTGATGACCTGGATATTGAGGCCGTCGATCAAAATGCACGGCCAGATGACACAGGAAACGCGGAGGCGGACGAGGCTCCAATCGTCAAGTACATCAATAAGGTGCTGCTAGATGCGATCAAAGGCGGCTCTTCGGATATTCACTTTGAACCCTATGAAAAAAGTTACCGCATCCGCTTCCGTACCGACGGGGTCCTGGAAGAGATGTCTCGCCCACCGGTAAATTTAGCGACCCGAATGGCAGCCCGTTTAAAAGTAATGTCCCAAATGGATATATCCGAGCGCAGGCTTCCGCAAGATGGGCGCATCAAGCTAAAAGTTTCAAAAACGCGTGCAATTGACTTCCGGGTAAACACATTGCCGACCCTATTCGGTGAAAAAATTGTATTGCGTATTCTTGACCCCAGCTCCGCAAAGCTCGGTATTGATGCGCTTGGCTACGAAGATAGCCAAAAGAAACTCTATCTGGACGCATTAGCGCAATCCCAGGGAATGATCCTGGTTACAGGACCAACCGGTAGTGGTAAAACCGTTTCGCTTTATACCGGCCTTAACATTCTTAATACTTCCGAAGTAAATATTTCAACGGCCGAAGACCCGGTGGAAATTAACCTTGAAGGTATTAACCAGGTACAGATGAACACCCGCGTAGGCCTTACCTTTGCTGAAGCGCTGCGGTCCTTCTTACGGCAAGACCCGGATATCATCATGGTGGGGGAGATTCGCGATCTGGAAACAGCAGAGATTGCAATTAAAGCATCCCAAACTGGTCACTTGGTGCTGTCTACGCTCCACACCAACTCTGCGCCGGAGACATTGACTCGCTTACTCAATATGGGCGTTCCTGCATTTAACGTTGCAACCAGCGTAAGCCTTATTATCGCTCAACGCCTTGCCCGTCGCCTTTGCACAACCTGCAAGAAACCCGCAACTGATATTCCCCCGGATATCCTCACTCAAGAGGGATTTGACGAAATTGGAATTCCGCGCGCAGAATTCCAGTTGTTTCACCCTGTGGGTTGCGAAAAGTGCAATGGAGGTTATAAAGGGCGGGTAGGTGTATATGAAGTAGTTCGCATCACCCCGCTAATAGCTAACCTTATAATGGAGGGCGGCAATTCTCTCCAGATTGCCCGCGCCGCAAAAGACGCAGGCTTCAATAATTTACGGGTATCCGCATTGCGCAAAGTTGCAATGGGATTAACCAGCCTCGAAGAGGCCAACCGAGTCACCAAGGATTAATTCCATGGCATTAACATCTACCGCAAAATCAGCTAGCGCCACGTCTGCCAAGACGAAAACCGCAGCAAAAGCTAAACAAGTGCCGACAGTCAACACTTTTATTTATAAAGGTGTTGATAAAAAGGGCAATAAAATCCAGGGCGAGATTAACGGTGGAAGCCCGACTATTGTTAAAACCTTGCTTGCTAAACAAGGGATTACTGTCAGGTCTGTATCGAAAAAAGCTAAGCCTTTATTTGGTGCCGGCGGCAAAGCGATTAAACCTGCAGACATTGCGGTTTTTTCTCGCCAAATGGCAACCATGATGAAAGCAGGTGTGCCTTTGGTACAAGCTTTTGACATTGTTGCTGACGGACTGGAAAACCCCAATTTACGTAAAATGGTGTTACAAATCCGGGATAGCGTTGCGGCAGGTGGTGGATTTGCAAACTCACTCCGTGAACACCCAAAGTATTTTGATGACCTATTTTGTAATTTGGTTGACGCTGGTGAGCAATCCGGTGCGCTTGAGACAATGCTGGATCGCATTGCCACCTACAAAGAAAAAACTGAAGCATTGAAGGCAAAGATCAAGAAAGCCATGACTTATCCAATAGCGGTTGTAGTGGTCGCCATTATTGTTACTGGAATTCTTTTGGTTAAAGTAGTACCTCAATTCGCGGAAACATTCGCCAACTTCGGTGCAGAATTACCCGCATTTACTTTATTTGTACTGCACCTGTCGGCGCTTGCCCAACAATACTGGTTCATTATTCTTATTGGTATGATTGGAGGTGCATTTGCATTTAAAGAAGGTGTTAAACGCTCCCCTGCCTTCGCTTATGCAATTGATAAATACATACTGAAAGTTCCGGTAGTCGGTCAAATAATTTTTCTGTCGATTATGGCCAGGTTTGCTCGCACACTGGCGACTACATTTGCCGCAGGTGTACCACTGATTGATGCCCTCACATCTGTAGCTGGTGCAGCAGGTAATAAAATTTATGCCGATGCAATTATTAAAGTGAGAGACGATGTATCTACCGGTATCCAATTAAATACTGCACTTAAAGCAAAAACTATTTTTCCAACGCTGCTGGTACAAATGTCAGCCATTGGTGAAGAGTCCGGAGCGTTGGATGCAATGCTCGATAAAGTCGCAATTTATTATGAAGAAGCCGTAGACAACATGGTCGACAGCCTTACATCATTACTTGAGCCCATGATTATGTCTGTTTTAGGTGTATTGGTGGGCGGCCTGATGATTGCAATGTATCTTCCAATCTTCCAGCTTGGCCAGGTCGTATAAGAGTGTCTTTTTTTTCAGCATTGCAAGCCTACCCAATATTCGGATTGGCTTGCACATTAATTTTAGGCTTGCTCGTTGGTAGTTTTCTAAATGTAGTCATCTACCGCCTCCCCAAAATGATGGAGCGGGACTGGCAAGCACAGTGCCGTGATTTTTTAACAACTGATGGCGACATAGCATCCCTCCCTGCAAACAACTCAACCCAGGAACCATTTAATTTAATGGTTCCTGCTTCGCGCTGTCCCCATTGCGGCCATAAAATTCGCCCTTGGGAAAATATTCCCATCGTTAGTTATTTATTCCTTGGGGGTAAATGTTCTAACTGTAAAGCGGGAATATCCATTCGTTATCCCATCGTTGAACTCGTGACCGGATTGTTGTCTGTTGCCGTTATTTATTATGTAGGGATCAACTGGAGTGGCTTGGCCGCGCTGGTTTTTACTTGGTCCTTGGTTGCGCTGACCATGATCGACGTTGATACCTATTTATTGCCCGATGACATTACCCTTCCCTTGCTTTGGCTGGGATTGATAGTAAATAGTTTTAGCAGCTTTACTGATTTACCCAGCGCGCTTTGGGGAGCCATCGCAGGTTATTTGGCGCTCTGGTCGGTATACAAATTATTTAAACTGGTGACTGGCAAAGAAGGGATGGGCTACGGTGACTTTAAATTACTTGCCGCACTGGGTGCCTGGATGGGCTGGCAAATGCTGCCGCAAATTATTTTGCTGTCATCGCTGGTCGGCGCAGTTATTGGTATCAGCATGATTATTATCCGCGGTCGCGATAAAAATATCCCCATTCCTTTTGGCCCTTATCTGGCGATTGCGGGCTGGATCGCATTTGTCTGGGGCGATACCATTAACCAGTCCTACCTAAAACTATTTGTAACACATTAGGTTGTAAAAAATGCCGTTGATTATTGGGCTTACCGGCGGAATTGGCAGCGGCAAGTCCGAAGCCAGCAAACGATTTGCCGAACGCGGCATATTGGTTGTCGATGCGGATATAGTTGCACGTGAGGTTGTAGAACCAGGCCAGGCTGCGCTAACCCTAATTGCAGCACATTTTGGCTCAGACATTATCGATTCAACAGGCCACCTAAACCGCAGTAAATTACGCACCATTATTTTTTCTAATCCTGAAGAAAAGAAATGGCTTGAGTCCTTGCTACATCCCATCATTAATACTGAGATCCGCCATCAATTGGCAAATGCGACAAGTCCATATGCCATCCTTGTATCACCACTCTTATTAGAAACCACACAGTTCCAACTCGTTGATCGCATTCTGGTTATAGATGCCAGCGAGCAATTGCAACTTGAGCGCGCCAGTCAGCGCGACAACAATAACGAAGCGCAAATCAAGGCTATTATGCAAACTCAACTCTCGCGACAGGAGCGCTGTGCGCGTGCGACTGACATCATTCAAAACCATGGTAGTATTAATGAGATTGAACTCCAAGTTGAAAAACTCCATCAGCTTTATCTCACACTAGCGCAACCCACTGCACATACAAATTGATTATTTATGCAAAACACATCACCTGATTCCGATTTAACTTCACTCAAACTTGCCTGCCCTACCTGCAAAAAAACAGTATTGTGGAATGAAAAATTTCCACATCGCCCTTTTTGCAGTGATCGCTGCCGACTAATTGATTTAGGTGAATGGGCAAGCGAAAACCATCGCATTGCAGGGGACAATCTGGATATCAATTCAGAGGATGAAGAGAACCATTAATAAATTTTTATTAATGGTTAAATGAAAGCTACCACCAGGCACTGATACCTGCCACGCCTTGCGCACCGCAGGATTGTGCAATTTTTATATGACTTTCACCAACCCCACCTAATGCATAAACAGGGATATTGGCCAATTCAACAAGCGCAGTAAATTGTTCCCACCCAAGTGTTCTTGCTGATGGGTGCGAAGCTGTTGGCAATACAGGTGAAAGCAACAAATAATCAGCACCTATTTTTTGTGCATGCTTAATCTCATCAGCATTATGGCAAGAAACACCCAACAATATTTCTTGTCCAACTGGTCGTTCACTGATCGCAGCAGCATGATGGCGATTTAAATGCAGCCCTATATTTGCATTTGGATGAGCCTTTATTACCTGGGTAAATGTTGCAGGTGAGCAATTAATTACCAGCGTTGCACCTGATCGATGAAGAATATCCAACGTCACATCCAATAATGGCTGATGGTCAACCTCATTAAAATCAGCAACACGCAACTGCACAATGCGCAGCCCGGCAGCCATAGACTGCTCTAATCGTAAGATGAAATCAGATTCATCAGAATAGCCCCCAGTAATTGCATATTTTTCTGGCAAATTAATAGCCGAAATAATGGGGCGATTAGCGGCAGGAAATTCAAAATTATTTAATTGTGCAGGTTCAACCCATTGGATTGGTTGGCCTTCATTGCCAATGGGCTCGCCAGCAAATTGGGTTATTTTGTGGACATCAAGCAAAACGGATTTATCAGGATAATGATGGCGAATTTGAATCAGCGGCTGACTGGCGAGTACATTAATTGCCAGCTCTTCATGCAACTCACGCACAAGCGCCTGCTCAATAGTTTCATCATTATCAACCTTTCCGCCTGGAAACTCCCACAACCCACCTTGATGAGTGTTTAACGGACGTTTGGCGATAAGAATTCTGCCATCGGTATTAACAATAACACCGACGGCAACATGAACTAATTTAGCCACGACAAACTAAGCTACGTAAGAATTAGGAACGATAGTCCGCGTTAATGCGGACATATTCATAAGACAGGTCTGTGGTCCATACTGTTTCAGCAAAATCACCACGCCCCAAATTGATGTTGATTGCGATATCTGCCTGACTCATCACTGCCTGGCCTTGCTCTTCAGTATAAGTTTTCGCACGACCGCCATGCTCGACAATTAACGTATCGTTTAAATGGACACGAACTTTTGTTGCGTCAAGATTAGGAACACCTGCATAGCCAATCGCAGCAACAATGCGCCCCCAGTTTGGATCTGAAGCAAAAAGCGCAGTTTTAATTAAAGGTGAATGCGCAACTGCATAAGCAACATCCAAACACTCATCGCGATTGGCTCCGCCACTTACCGCAACAGTGACAAACTTGGTAGCACCTTCACCATCACTCACAATACTTTTGGCCAAATGCACATGCGCAGCCAAAATGACTTCACGCAGTTTTTCGTAAAGCTCACCACTAGCTTGGGTAATTTCAGGCAAATCTACCTGGCCTGTAGCCATCAAAATACAAGAGTCATTGGTGGATGTATCACCATCAATCGTGATGCGATTGAATGATTTGTCAGCAGCTTCACGAGCCAAATCTTGTAATAGTGACTGGGCAATTTTTGCATCAGTGGCGATATATCCCAACATGGTTGCCATGTTGGGCTTGATCATGCCGGCACCTTTGGAAATACCGTTGACCGTAATTGTTTTGCCCTGATATTCAAATTGCTGGCTATAACCTTTAGGACGAGTGTCGGTTGTCATAATGCCAGCGCCGGCATCATCCCAGCCATTTTCATTGGCTTTTTCCAAAGCTTCGGGCACAACAGCAATAATTTTTTGTACCGGCAAGGGTTCGCCAATCACGCCCGTTGAAAACGGCAAGATCTGTTCAGGTTTAACGCCTTTCACGTTCGCGATAGCAGCACAGGTTGCTTTTGCATCCAATATGCCCTGCTCACCGGTACAAGCGTTCGCATTACCCGAGTTAATTATCAAAAAACGGATAGGCGCTGCTGCAAGATGCTCCCTGCATACGGTAACTGGAGCGGCGCAAAATGCATTTTTGGTAAAGACGCCAGCGACCTTGCTACCTTCAGCCAGTTCGAACAACACCACATCGCGTCGTCCGACTTTTTTTATGCCTGCACTCACAGCAGTTAACTTCACGCCCTTAACAGGGTGCATATGAGGAAAAGGATATTCACCAACAGCCATAATATAAATCTCGAAATTTTTCAGGATCAAATTGTTTGATCAATCACACTGAAACGCGCCAGGTTATCTATACAACTACTCTAAGGAACCATGGCAACTTTTGTATTTTTTACCGGAGCCACATGGGCAGGGATCATTGCGCCCGATTTTGCGCCCTTCGCGTACAACCTGGGTACGGGGAGCTGGAGCCATTTGAGGTTCTTCCGGTTGACCAAGAGCAGAAAGCTCATCGTGACGCAGTTGCATTTTTTGACGAGCTAATTCTTCGCGACGTTGGTTTTCCATCTCTTCCATTTGCTCGCGCGAAATAGGCTCAACACGCGCCATCAAATTCACAGTTTCGCGCTTGACGGTCATCAATAAACTTTGGAAAAGCTCAAACGCTTCACGCTTGTATTCCTGCTTGGGATTCTTTTGTGCATAAGAACGCAAATTAATTCCCTGACGCAAATGATCCATTGTTGCCAGATGTTCCTTCCATGCATTATCCAATACTTGCAGCATCACCTGCTTTTCAATTTCAAGCATGATGTCACCGACGCGCTCACATTTGACATCATAGGCGTCTTGGACTTCAGTAAGGATTTTCTTGCGCAGAGGTTCTTCATGCAGACGAGTATCTTCTGCCAGCCACTTGGCAATTGGCAGGCGCAGACCAAAATCCAACTCAATTTGTTTTTCCAACCCGGGAATATCCCATTGGTCTTCAATAGATTCCGGAGGTACGAAACCATTAATTAAATCTTCAACAATCTCAGCACGAATTGCCGTAATAGTTTCTCGAATGGTGTCAGCATCCAGCAACTCATTGCGCTGATGGTAAATAATTTGACGTTGGTCGTTAGCAACATCATCGAATTCAAGCAATTGTTTGCGTATATCAAAGTTGCGCCCTTCCACTTTGCGCTGTGCTTTTTCAATAGCGTTATTCACCATGCGATGTTCAATTGCCTCGCCTTTTTCCATCCCCAACGCCTGCATAAAATTACGCACACGTTCGGAAGCAAAAATACGCATTAAATTATCTTCAAGTGACAAATAAAAGCGTGTTAAGCCCGGGTCACCCTGACGACCAGCACGGCCGCGCAATTGGTTATCGATGCGTCGTGATTCATGGCGCTCTGTACCAATGATATGCAAACCACCTGCTGCCAATACAGCTTCATGACGAATTTTCCACTCGGCTTTAACTGTGTCGATTTGCTCCTGGGTTGGATTTTCAAGTTTTGCTACATCAGATTCCCAGCGACCACCCAACACAATATCGGTACCACGACCAGCCATATTGGTTGCAATAGTGACAGTAGCCGGGCGCCCTGCCTGTGCAATAATTTCCGCTTCCTGTGCGTGGAATTTTGCATTGAGTACCTGATGTTTAATGCCTGCTTTAGTCAGGCGGCGTGACATTTCTTCCGAAGTTTCAATCGATGCAGTACCCACCAGGATCGGGGCATTTTTCGCTTGGAATAATTTCACATCTTCAACAATAGCCAGATATTTTTCTTCGAGCGATAAATAAACTTTATCGTTCATATCCAAACGCAACACAGTTTTATTGGTAGGAATAACCACTACATCCAAACCATAAATTTCACGGAATTCATAGGCTTCGGTATCAGCAGTACCCGTCATACCGGCCAGGGTTGGATAAAGGCGGAAATAGTTTTGGAAAGTGGTAGATGCAAGCGTTTGGCTTTCACTTTGAATCGTCACACCTTCTTTTGCTTCGATTGCCTGATGCAGACCTTCAGACAAACGGCGCCCCGGCATAGTACGCCCGGTGTGTTCATCAATTAATACAACCTGCCCTTCCTGGACAATGTATTCCACATTGAGATGGAATAATGCATGGGCTCGCAATGCCGAATTAACGTGATGTAATAAAGAAAGGTTATTTGGTGCATAAAGATTTTGATCTGCCTGCAACAAACCAGCCTGGATCAACAAGTCTTCTACTTTTTGATGGCCATCTTCCGTCAACTCAACCTGACGCGATTTTTCGTCAACCGTAAAGTGACCCGGATCAGAAATAACACGACGATCGCCGTCCTCACCGTTGTCAATTTGGCGTTTCAGTTTTAATACCAACTGATTAACACGCTTGTACATTTCAGAACTATTTTCTGCTGCACCGGAAATAATAAGCGGCGTACGGGCCTCATCGATAAGGATTGAATCCACTTCATCGACAACAGCAAAATTAAGTTCGCGCTGAACTTTGTCGCGTTTACTCAACGCCATGTTATCGCGCAGATAATCAAAACCGTATTCATTGTTGGTGCCGTAGGTCACGTCTGCAGCATAGGCAGCGCGTTTGACTGCTTGTGGTTGCATGGATTGGATAACACCAACGGTCATGCCAAGGAATTCGTAAAGGGGCATCATCCAGTTTGCGTCACGGCTGGCAAGGTAATCATTCACCGTAACAACATGCACGCCTTTACCTGCCAATGCATGGAGATAACTTGGTAATGTTGATACCAAGGTTTTACCTTCACCGGTACGCATTTCTGCAATACGGCCTTCATGCAAAGTCATACCACCAATCATTTGCACATCAAAGTGACGCATACCGAGTACACGACGCCCGGCTTCACGCACAGTTGCAAATGCTTCAGGTAGCAACTGCTCCAGGGTTTCACCACTCTGATAGCGCTCACGAAACTCTGTAGTTTTGGCCTTTAATTGCTCATCTGTGAGCTTTTGCATATCGGGTTCAAGTGCATTAATTCGCAGCACGACCTTATTCATGCGCTTCAATTCACGCTCATTTTTTGAACCAAAAACTGCCTTGATTAACTTACCGATCATGTTTAATACCGTAAAATCTAATAGACTGAATAAATTTTGCGCAGCACATATAACCAAAAAATGCCCAATGGCAAGGCTGGCAAGTAAATAGGAAGGAGCCGACTAAAGCAAGCGTGAATATGCTGTCGAGCTGAGGATGTGAACCTAGCGGGTGGTACGACGAATATAGCTGGCGGGGTCAACTACCCGGCCATTTTTGTAAACTTCAAAATGAACATGGGGTGCGGTTGATCGCCCGGTTGATCCCGAGAGGGCAATCACTTGCCCCTTTTTTACGACATCACCCGCCTTAACAAGATTGGATGTGTTGTGGGCATAACGGGTCACCAGACCATCGCCATGCTTAATTTCGACCATATTGCCATATTCAGGATGACGGCCCGACCAGTTAACAACACCTGCGGCAACGGTACTGACCTTACTTCCTTTTTGGGCGGTAAAATCTATTCCTGAATGGAATTCGGTTTTGCCAGTAAATGGATCCGTGCGATAACCGTAACGTGACGACACCCATGCATTAGCAACCGGAGCACCAGACACTAATGTCTCCTGCTGCAAACTACGGTTAGCTAGTAACGCATCTATCGTATTGAGCTGCTGCTCGCGGCTATCGACTTGCTGGGAAAGCTGGTCTATTGCAGCAAAGAAATCAGGGGTGGCATAAACAGTATCGGGACTTGCTTTAGAGGGGCCACCAAGGGCGGGGACCTGGCTGAAGTCAAACTCGCCTTGTTCCAGATTGGCTGCTGATGTGAGCTTTTCACCCAACGCATCAAGGCGCATAAGACGCGCTTGCAGCTCCCCCATTTTGTTCGTGAGCGCAGCTATCTGCGCTTCAGAGGCCTCGCGCTCCTGCTCTATTTCAGACTCGCGCGCCGAGAGGATGTCCATCCAGGCTTTGGTGTCAGTATTAAAGAAGCCACCGCGGTCATCCGATACCAGCCAGCTATAGCCCCAGGCACCAACAAATGTGGGAATCCCCAACAAACATACAGACAGGAACGCGCGAGTCCACCCACCCAGGGTAAAACTACGGGCCTGCGCATGATTTTTGTTGACGATAATAATCTTCATTCAGAAATCTACTTTTTATTAGTTAAAAACCATTCTCTTCGGGCTTATCCGACAGGATTTTCGATAAAAATTTCGACTTTCAGATCGCGACTTAACATCCTGTCGAGACGCATGTAGACATCCATTGAAAAACGCTTTCCGGTTATTGAAAACTAATTAAAAGCGTTATAAAACAGGCAGTTACGTAAAACTCACGAGAAAAACCTGGTGGTGCGGAGATTCCTTGCATAGCCCCCAAACGGGTGCATGTCCGAAATATCGCACAGATAGGAAGGTTTTAACAAGGGGAAATTTAGGCAGCGTTCACAAAACGAACACTGCGCCAAATAATGTCAAGCTGCCGCAATAGGCTCAATATAAGTGATAGGTAATTGCTGGTTTTCCTCAAAAGTGACGATTTCCCAAGCGTCAGGTTGCTCAAGTAACTGGCGTAAAACACGGTTGTTGAGCGAGTGGCCCGACTTATGGGCGCGATATTCACAGATCAAACTATTACCCAGCATGTATAAATCACCGATGGCATCGAGCACTTTGTGTTTCACAAATTCGTCTTCAAAACGCAGGCCATCCTCGTTAAGAATCCGGTATTGGTCTACCACAATGGCATTATCCATACTGCCGCCACGAGCAAGGCCTTTAGAGCGCAAATACTCAATTTCATGCATAAATCCAAAAGTGCGCGCGCGACTGATATCTTTTACAAAAGTTGAACTGGAAAAATCCAATTCTGTTTGTGGGCGACGATCTTTAAATACCGGATGATCAAACTCGATAGAAAAAGACACTTTGAAGCCATCAAAGGGGATAAAACTGGCAAATTTATCGCCATCCCTCAGGGTCACTTCTTTTTTAATGCGGACGAACTTTTTAGGCGCATTCTGTTCCTGGACACCGGCAGATTGAATCAAAAACACAAAGGGACCGGCGCTGCCATCCATGATCGGAATTTCGGGCGCATTTAATTCGACAATCGCATTATCGATACCCAACCCAGCCATTGCTGACATCAAGTGTTCAACGGTTGAAACACGGACATCATCTTTGATCAGGCAGGTAGAAAGTGTCGTTTCACCTACATTTTTTGCAGTTGCTTTAATTTCCACAGGAGGATTCAAATCCACCCGGCGAAACACTATGCCGGTATCAGCGGGAGCAGGTAAAAGGGTCAGATGGATCTGATCACCCGTATGCAGTCCTACACCTGTGGTACGTATTGCATTTTTAAGCGTGCGTTGTTTGATCATTCGGTATGCCCCTTACTAGTCAAACCGTTTCACCATGACTGAAACATAAAATTCATATATTACAGTCACTTACCAATAAAACCATGCCTTTGGCACAGTTCGATTTTCATGGGCATATTACCAACCGGGGGATATATCAACCAGTTGAAACTGGCAATCCCCCCTATAGCCAGGAACCTATTAGTCGGCCTGACGACGCAAGAACGCAGGAATATCAAGGTATTCCAGTTCTTTGTCGCCCAAAGGCGCAGCCAAGGCCGCCGCATTGGATGAATGCGCGTTGGCACGCAGATGTGCAGGGCGATCAAGCGCTGCATAGTCTACCGGTGGAGCTGCGCGGCGAGTATTGTCGACCACTTTGGTTGGCGCTGGTTTTGATTCTTTCACCGGAGCAGCAGCCTTAGCAGCAATACCCAACCCTGTAGCAACCACAGTTACACGCAGTTCGTTGGTCAGCTCCGGATCGATTACAGTACCCACCACAACAGTGGCATCACCTGATGCAAACTCTTCAATGATACTGCCCACCTCAGAGTATTCACCCAGAGACAAATCAATACCGGCGGTGATGTTAACCAGAATGCCGCGCGCGCCTTGCAGGTTCACATCTTCCAATAATGGGCTGCGGATTGCAGCTTCAGCAGCTTCACGTGCGCGGTTTTCACCGGTAGCACGGCCAGTCCCCATCATCGCCATACCCATTTCTGACATCACTGTTCTTACGTCAGCAAAGTCTACGTTGATCATACCCGGACGGATAATCAGGTCGGCAATACCTTGTACTGCGCCGAGCAATACATTGTTTGCCGCTTTGAATGCATCGAGCAGGCTGGTCGATTTGCCCAGCACTGACAATAATTTTTCGTTAGGGATTGTAATCAACGAGTCAACACGCTCGCCCAATTCCTTAATACCTGCGTCCGCAATTACCATGCGCTTGCGGCCTTCAAATGGAAATGGTTTGGTTACAACAGCAACAGTCAAAATGCCGAGGTCGCGTGCAACTTCTGCAACAACTGGCGCTGCACCAGTACCTGTACCGCCCCCCATACCGGCAGCGATAAATACCATATCTGCACCGCGCAATACTTCAGCGATACGCTCGCGATCTTCCATCGCCGCTTGACGGCCGATTTCCGGATTAGCGCCAGCCCCCAGACCTTTGGTCATGGAGTTGCCGAGCTGCAATACCGTGCGCGCATCTATATCTTTCAATGCTTGCGAATCGGTATTGGCGCAAATAAATTCTACGCCTTCAATTTTGCTTGCGATCATGTGTTTGACCGCGTTACCGCCGCCACCACCAACACCGATCACTTTGATGACTGCGTTCTGATGAATGCTATCAACTAATTCAAACATGGCCACACCCCCTTTTGTTTCCCTTGACTCAATCTGTGAAATAAATTTGGTTAAAAGTTGCTCTGGAATATTTTTTTGATCTTGCTAAAAATTGAACCTTGCGATTCTTTGGTAGTTGTCGTTGCGCGATTACTGCCCTGCTGTTGCTTCATGGCGTAAATCAACAAACCTACACCCGTCGAATAAATTGGATTGTTTACTATGTCCGACAAGCCACGAATATTTTGTGGCGCCCCGAGACGAACCGGCATATGGAAAATTTCCTCGGCCAACTCGATCACACCTTCCATTTTTGAAGTTCCGCCAGTCAATACGATACCTGCGGCAATTAAATCTTCGTAACCACTGCGACGCAGTTCTGCCTGAATCAGCGTAAACAATTCGTCGTAACGCGGTTCAACAACTTCCGCCAATGCTTGACGGGATAAATCGCGCGGCTGACGATCGCCAACGCTAGGGACTTTAATGGTTTCATCCGGGCTGGTTAATTTGGCCAGCGCACAGGCATATTTGATTTTAATTTCTTCCGCATTCGGAGTCGGTGTGCGCAAAGCCATCGCAATATCATTGGTTACCTGGTCACCCGCAATCGGGATAACACCGGTATGGCGAATCGCACCGTCTTTAAAAATAGCGATATCCGTTGTGCCGCCGCCGATATCAACTACACAGACACCCAACTCTTTTTCATCATCTGTTAACACTGAATAGCTTGAAGCCAACTGCTCCAGAATGATGTCTTCTACTTCCAAACCGCAGCGACGAATGCATTTTTCAATATTTTGCGCCGCATTCACCGCACAGGTAACCAAATGCACTTTGGCTTCCAAGCGTACACCCGACATCCCCAGAGGTTCTTTTACGCCATCCTGATCATCGATCAAAAACTCTTGCGGCAAAATGTGCAGGATTTTCTGGTCTGCCGGAATCGCGACAGCTTGTGCAGCATCGATTACCCGTTCCAAATCCTGGGAAAACACTTCGCGATCACGAATCGCCACAATCCCATGGGAGTTCAAGCTGCGAATATGGCTACCGGCAATACCCGCGTAGACAGAGTGAATTTGGCAGCCCGCCATCAACTCCGCTTCTTCAATTGCGCGCTGGATCGACAATACGGTCGATTCGATATTCACCACCACGCCTTTTTTCAAACCATTGGAGCGATGCGAACCAATACCAACAATTTCCAATTGCCCTTCCGGGGTAATAGCACCAACGATAGCTACAACCTTGGATGTGCCTATATCCAGGCCTACAATCATTTTGTTGTCGCTAGCGTTTGCCATTCAATAAACCTCATTTGCCAGTAGTGAGCCAATTCCCATGCAACTGGCGATTTTCTTAATCAATTAATTTGTGGAATAACCGGTGTCGCGGAAGCGGGTAGTTTTACTTGAGCCGGACTTTTTATGTATTTTTTTGCCATCGCCGAGTCAGTTACCCACCGCACCGCAACTCCATTGCTGTATCTCAAATCTATCGCTTTCACGTCCATCCAAACATTATGTAGATGTGTATCATATACAGTAACAAATCTACGTATTTTTTCCATCACTTGATCACGTCCAAGTGCGATTTCTACATGATTTTTTATCGTTAATCGCCAGGATTTTTTGTTATCGCACTTTAACGCGATAACATCCAGTCCACGCGAGCGCAAAAGTTGCGATAAATCCTGATATTGCTGCAAAATTTCTGATGCATCCGCTTCACTTCCCTGCAACCAGGGCAAACTCGAAAGTTTATCCGCCTCATTAACACGAATAATTTCGCCACGCTGATTTAAAAATCCATCGCCCCAACGCGCAATCGGTTTTTGCTCCGTAATTTTTACCACCAGGGTATCCGGCCAACGGCGATTAAGCGTGACTTTTTCAACCCATGGATCACCGAGCAACGCATTTTTTAATTGCATCAGGTCTAACTGTAGAAAATCGCCATCAATCTCATTGCCAATTAACTCAGTAGCACGCTGTTTGGTGATGAGATTGAAATCCCCTTCCACCACAACACTTTTAATTGGCCGTTCGAATACTTTAGCGAGAGGGCCACTAACCCAATAAAGCCCAAAACACAGCCCTATCACAAAAACAACCACACCTGATTTGCGATTAACCCAGGAAAAATTCCACGAATGCCAAAATTTCTTCCCGCTTCCGCTATTTTTTGGTTTCGCTCCCGACTCCCTGCGCCCTTGAGGTGAGGCCTTGGCATAACCGCGCTCACGTTTTGGCGCTGCCTCTTGACGAGCGACAGGCAAATCCGGTGCAACATAACGTGATGATGGTGTTTCCAATAACACATCGCGCACAACTCGTGCTTCAGTTACAGGCTCACTGCGACTCTCGCGCCTGGATTCAGCCGGGCGATTACGGCGTACTGATTGCGCGGCCTCACTATCCGCTCGCTCATTACCAATACGCGGCTCAATGCGCTCGCCTTTCATATCACGCATGCTAATTACACACTGCCATTACACTCTTACCGCGAGGCTTGCGCGCAAAATGGTAAGCACCAATTCTGCAAATGACAGCCCCACTGCTTTTGCGGCCATAGGAACCAGGCTGTGGCTGGTCATTCCCGGGGCAGTATTCACTTCCAACAGATAAAAATTTTGCTGTGCATCTGCCATTACATCTACCCGGCCCCAGCCGCGGCAGCCAACCGTATTAAATGCATTCAACGCAAGGGTTTTTAATTCCTGTTCTTTGTCAACCGACAAACCACACGGACAAAGGTAGCGAGTATCTTCTGCAATGTATTTCGCATTGAAATCGTAGAAGCTGTGATTGGTTTCCAATTTGATGGGGGGCAATGCCTCGCCATCCAGGATCGCAATTGTGTATTCACCGCCCACAATTAATCGCTCTACCAAAACGCTACCCTGATATTGGGCCGCAGTTTGAAAAGCAGTTTCCAGCGCGGCTGCGTTATTAACGCGCGACATTCCAATGCTTGAACCTTCATTGGCCGGTTTCACCATCACTTCGCCACCAAGATTCTCCAATACCTTGGCAAATTCAGACCCTTGGGTCAGCACTGCAAATTCCGGAGTCCGCAATCCTTGTTGGCCATTAATATCAACACCACGCCACAATTGTTTGGTGCGCAATTTGTCCATCGCCAACGCGGATGAAGCAACATCGCTGCCGGTATAGGGAATATGCAAAAACTCAAGTAATGCCTGGATACGGCCATCTTCACCACCGGGGCCGTGCAAAATAATAAAAGCTCGATCAATATTTGCCGCCTTGATATCGGCCAAAATATTGTCGCCCACATCAATAGCGACATGATCAACACCTGCTTCAACCAACGCCGCAATAACTGCCGCACCACTTTGCAGGGAAATTTCACGTTCAGACGATAACCCACCAAAGAGCACACCTACGCGCCCCAATTGTTTTTTGAATGCTTCGCTGATCGGCAGTGTTACTACTTGCATCACTGATTAACCTCTAACGCAATTGTCGTTTTGCTAATTCGGGGGAGAGAACACCCACATTACCTGCGCCCTGGGTGATAACTATGTCACCGGCACGCACTATGTCTTTCACGATGGCGGGAACACCGTCCACCGTTTCTACAAAAATAGGTTCAATCACGCCACGCGCGCGAATACTGCGGCAGAGGTGACGACTGTCTGCACCGGGAATTGAATCTTCACCCGCGCTGTAAACTTCCAACATGATCAATGCATCAGCGGTCGATAACACTTCAACAAAATCTTCATAAAGATCGCGTGTACGTGTGTATCTGTGCGGCTGGTAAATCATGACCAAACGGCGTTCGGGCCAACCATCGCGCACCGCTTTAATAACAGCAGCCACTTCGCGCGGGTGATGACCGTAATCATCAACCAACATAACTTCACCATCACCCACGGGGAAATTGCCATAGACCTGGAAACGACGACCAACACCCTGGAAGTTTTCGAGCCCGGATTGGATCGCCTCATCACTAATGCCTTCGTCAGTCGCTACCGCAATCACCGCCGTTGCATTCAAGACATTGTGAATACCGGGAATATTGATACGGATATGCAATGGTTTGTCGTGCCCTGGGCGCAGTACATCAAACTCGGAATGCATTTTGTCTTGTTTGATATTGATTGCGCGGAAATCGCAATGGTCACCAAAACCGTAAGTTAAAATCGGGCGCGATATTTCCGGGATAATGTCGCGGATCACCGGGTCTTCACCGCACAGCACTGCCAGTCCATAAAACGGCAGGTTATGCAAAAATTCGATAAAGGTTTTTTTCAGTTTGGAAAAATCACCGCCGTAGGTTTCCATATGGTCGGCATCGATATTGGTGACAATCGCCACCATCGGCTGCAAATGTAAAAATGACGCATCACTTTCATCAGCCTCTGCAACCAGATAACGACTTGCCCCTAACTGCGCATTCGTACCCGTACTATTTACCAATCCACCAATAATAAAAGTGGGGTCTTGTTTGGCAGCAGCAAGGATTGATGCCAGCAAACTGGTGGTGGTGGTTTTGCCATGGGTACCGGCAACCGCAATACCGTGGCGATAGCGCATCAGCTCACCTAACATTTCTGCACGACGCACAATGGGAATGCGCAACTCGCGCGCGCCTAACATTTCCGGATTGCTTGCATTAACTGCGCTGGAATTTACAACAACATCGGCGCCGCGCACATTGTCAGCGGAGTGACCGATAAATACTTTTGCACCCTTGCTAACCAATCGCTCGGTTACGCTGGATTCTTTAATATCAGAACCAGAAATTTCATAACCCTGGTTCAACAATACTTCGGCGATGCCACTCATTCCCGCACCGCCGATACCAATAAAATGTATGCGGCGAATACGGCGCATTTCCGGAACACAATGACCTATGGCACGATCACTTATGGCCTTATCACCAATGGATTGTTGCGTAGATTTATCCACGGGCTACCTCCTCACAAATATCAGCCACTTGTGCAGCAGCATAGGGCTTGGCCAATTGCTGTGCTTTTTCCGCCATCGACATCAAGTGATTGCGGTCAGCCAATTCGGTTAACAACAAAGCAGCTAATTTTGCTGCCGTTAAATCTTTTTGTACTAATGCGATACCCGCACCAGCTTCCGTTAAATTCCGCGCATTAAATGTTTGGTGATCATCAATTGCACTCGGCAATGGAATTAATATGGAGGCAACTCCAGCCATCATTAGTTCCGATACTGTCAAAGCACCTGCGCGACAAACCACCACATCAGCCCAGGCATAGGCCGCCGCCATATCATCGATAAATTCTGCGACTTTAGCGTTGACTTGATGTTGCATATATAAAGAAGTTGTCGCCTCTGCATGGCCTTTGCCGCTTTGATGCCAAACGACCGGGCGCGATTCAATTGGCAATTCTGCCAATGCCGATGGAATTAATTCATTAATAGCCTTGGCCCCCAAGCTGCCACCCACCACCAATAACTGTAAGGGCGATTTTTCTTGTTGGCGACTGGAGTAACGGTCTTTCGCTGCATCAATATTTTTTATTTGTTCGCGCACTGGATTGCCAACAACTTGCGCAATCTCAGCGTCACTGAAGGCATCGGGAAATGCAGCAAGCACTTTATTAGCAACTTTTGCCAACAACCGATTGGTCGTGCCCGCCACTGCATTTTGCTCATGAATAACCAGAGGAATTCCCGACAATCTTGCTGCAAGTCCACCAGGGCCTGAAGCAAAACCGCCAAAGCCCAACACCACATCCGGTTTAATCTGGCGAATCAGGCCCAGTGCTTGCAAAAGTGCATAGATAATCAGAAACGGGGCCTTCACTAATCCCATCAGGCCGCGGCCACGAACACCTTCTACTTTAATCAAATGCAATTTGATATTTGCTGTCGGAACCAAACGATTTTCGATTCCACGCCCGGTGCCCAACCAATTTATTGTTGCACCGCGCGCACGCAATTCTTCAGCCACAGCTAACGCAGGAAACACATGACCACCGGTACCACCAGCCATGATTAACACCGAGAGGTTTTTAGTAGTCGCACGCGAAGAAGCAGTTGCACTCATGTGGTCGCCTCCACCAAACTTCTCCGTGGCGTTTTGGCAATTTCCGGCACCGCCGGTGTATACCCCGCGAGCTCCCATTGCACGCGCATCACAAATGCCATAAGCACACAACAAATCAGCAAACTGCTGCCGCCGTAACTAATAAATGGCAGCGTCAAGCCTTTGGTGGGTAACAATCCGGATGAAACCCCCATATTGATAAAGACTTGAAACGAAAACAAAATCGCAATTCCGAATACGGCCAACGCCGGAAACATTTTCCCAGCGGCAAGATTTTGTTTTGCAATACTGAAAATACGCAAAATCAGGGCCGCAAATAATCCCAATAACACTACCGCCCCCATCAAACCAAATTCTTCAGCAATAATCGCAAAGATAAAATCGGTGTGAGCTTCGGGTAAAAAGAACAGCTTTTGCAAACTATTACCCAACCCCAAACCAAACCACTCACCGCGCCCAAAACCAATCAGCGATTGGGTAAGCTGGTAGCCCGTATTGAATTGATCTGCCCAGGGATCGAGAAAAGTAATCAGGCGCTGCATACGATAAGGTGAGAGGATGGCCACTGACGCCAAGCCACCTACACCAATAACAATTAATAGAAGGAAGTGCAGCATGCGCACGCCTGCGATAAACATCATCGAAAATACCGTTGCACTCAATACCACCGAACTACCAAAATCTGGCTCCAGCAGCAATAAACCGACAAATACGCCCACCACCATTAATGGCTTTAAAAATCCCTGCCAGCCAAAATGCAGCTCTTGATAACGACGCGCAAAAAAGCTGGCAAAAAATACTACTGCACAAAATTTAGCAATTTCCGACACTTGGATGGAGATAACCCCAAGACCAAACCAGCGCTGGCTGCCGTTAACTTTTTTACCTATGCCGGGAATCAATACAATTACCAATAGGAAAAACGTCAGCAATAAAAAATGCCCCGAGTAACGCTGCCACACACTCATGGGGACACAAACCACAAACATTGCCAGGAAAATTCCCAGCGCCATATACACAGCGTGACGCTTGGCAAAAAACCAGGCATCGTTATAGGTCAGTGCAGCAAAAGAAACCGAAGCGGAAGCCACCATGATCAAACCAATTGACATAAGTGCAAACCACAAGCACAACAAAGGCCAGTCGATACGCAAGCTCAAAGGCAATGGATTGAATGGGGTGGCGGCATTCGTCACGATGCGACTACCTCCTGCACGGCGAGGCAAAATTTTTCGCCACGGTCTTCATAGTTTTTAAACATATCGAAGCTGGCGCAGGCCGGCGACAAAAGCACTGCATCACCCGGATGGGCAACTGCAAACGATTTATTGACCGCATCCTGCATACTGTCGGCAGTGATAATGGTTGTTGCATTACCAAGCGCGTCGGCAATGATGGGAGCGTCGCGCCCGATCAAAACAACAGTGCTATTGATTGCACGCAAGGCCGGTGCAAGCTCAGTGAAATCCTGTCCTTTTCCTTCGCCGCCCAAAATCACAATCAATTGTTGCGGATCACGCGCCAACCCCTGGATGGCGGCGAGCGTTGCGCCTATATTGGTTCCTTTAGAATCGTTATAAAATTCCACTGCATTTTTTTCAGCTACAAATTCACATCGATGGCGCAAACCGCCAAACGATTTCAAGGTGGACAACATAGCGTCCATGGGAATACCTGCAGCATCGCCCAGTGCCAGTGCAGCAAGTGCATTATCCACGTTGTGGCGGCCGCGAATTTTTAATGCTTTGGTTGCCATCAAGGGAGTGAGGTTCTTGGCAAAGAATTCCACACCATCGTGCTCCATCAAACCAAAACTGCCAAAATCGGCATTGCCACCAAAATAAATTGGCTTAACACCAGCCGCCAACGGGGGATGGGTCAGGATATCTTTGCGATTAACAACAATATGCTCTGCGCCAAAATACACACGCAATTTGGCAAGGATATAAGCGCGCATATTTTCGTAACGATCCAGGTGATCGGCACTGATATTTAAAATAGTTGCCACCTTGGCATTGAGCTTGGTCACCGTTTCCAGTTGGAAGCTGGACAGTTCCATTACATACAATTCGATTGAATCGTTTAACAACTCCAGCGCCGGTGTTCCAAGGTTGCCGCCAACCGCCACATTAATTCCTGCGGTTTTAGCCATCTCACCCACTAATGTGGTAACTGTACTTTTTGCGTTGGAACCAGTAATCGCCACAATCGGTGCTTTGGCATAGCGCACAAATAATTCAATATCACCAACTACCGGTACACCTGCGGCTTTTGCCTGTTCGATTGCGGGAGTTGCAACTGCAACACCCGGGCTCACAATAATTTCATCGCAAGCAAGCAAGGTGCTCACATCCAGTTCACCGCACACGATAGTGACACCAGGAAATTCTTGCTGGATTTGTTCAAGATGCGGTGGATTGCTGCGTGTATCCAGCAGGATAAATGCTTGTTCTTGCGCCGCCAAAAAGCGTGCAACAGACAATCCGGTAATACCGGTGCCGATAATCGCTTTGACTTTACTGGTGGCAATCATTTGACTCACTGTTTTTGCTCTCTCGTATTATATGCATCGAAATTTTTACCCAGAGTACTTCTGGATTATTCGTCCTTCCTGCGAAAGCAGGGATCCACACTACTTATCTGTATGGATACCCGCGTTCGCGGGTATGACGAAAAATGTATTTTTCAAAACGCTCCTAGCGAAGCTTCAGGGTCGCCAGGCCAATCAATACCAATACCAACGTAATAATCCAGAAACGTACAATCACGCGCGGCTCTGGCCAGCCTTTTAATTCAAAGTGATGATGGATCGGCGCCATACGGAAAATGCGGCGCCCGGTTAATTTGAATGAGGCGACTTGCAAAATTACCGATACCGTTTCCAACACAAAAATACCGCCCATAATAAACAGGACAATTTCGTGACGGACGATCACTGCAATCAACCCCAGTGCTGCACCTAGTGCCAAAGCACCTACATCACCCATAAATACTTGCGCGGGATACGTGTTAAACCATAAGAACCCCAAGCCTGCACCAACCAACGCGCAGCAAAACACGGCCAATTCGCCCGCACCGGGAATGTAAGCAATATTTAAATATTGTGAGAATTGCGAATGCCCGGCGAGATAGGCAATTAATGCCAATGCACCAGCAACCATCACACTCGGCATAATAGCCAGCCCATCCAAACCATCGGTTAAATTCACCGCATTACTGGTACCGACGATGACAAAATAGGTAAAGACGATGTAGAACAAACCCAAATCGAGCGCGACATTTTTAAAGAAGGGAATAAATAATTGTGTTTCAGCAGGACTCTGCGCGGTGTAGTACAAAAAGATAGCCGCACCAAACCCGGCGATGGATTGCCAAAAATATTTCCAACGCGCGGGCAAACCGCGCGAATCGCGTTTTGCCACTTTGCGATAATCATCTACCCAGCCCACCGCACCAAAAATAGCCGTGACAATTAATACTACCCACACATAACGGTTGGACAAATCTGCCCACAATAATGTACTGGCAAATATCGCCGACAAAATTAATGCTCCACCCATAGTAGGTGTGCCTGATTTACTTAAATGGGATTGCGGCCCGTCATTACGCACCGCTTGGCCGATACGCAATTCCGTTAACCGGCGGATAAACCAGGGGCCAAGTAATAATGAAATACCCAATGCGGTCAGCACGCCTAAAATGGCGCGCACCGTTAAATATTGAAACACTGCAAAGCTACGCAGATATTCTTGTAAGTATTCTGATAACCAGTACAGCATTAGTGTATGTCTCCCACAGAATCGCAGAGTTCGCGCACGACCAAATCCATAGCGGCGCTACGCGAACCTTTTATAAGTAAAGTAGTGTCCTTATTAGCAATTGTTTTTAGATGGGCAACTAAACTTGGCTGATCCATAAAATGCAATGCGCCACCGCCAAATGCACGGGTTGCATTTTCACTGAGATTCCCAACGGTGAATAAATTCGCGATTTTTTTTGCGCGGGCATATTCGCCCAATTCGACATGCAACTGCGGCGCTTCGGGGCCCAACTCCGCCAAATCACCTAACACTAAAATGCCCTGCTTTTTTTGTGCGAGCACATCAATTGCAGCGCGTACTGAACCTGGATTTGCGTTGTAACTGTCATCAATAATCTGTGCATTATTGAAACCTATGTGGCGACTCATGCGCCCGGCCACTGGAGAGAAACTCGCAAGGCCTTGTTTGATCTGCTGCAAACTTGCGCCTACGGCGGATGCACAGGCAGCCGCCATCAATGCATTGCGTACATTGTGTTCGCCTTGTGCATTAACACTGACCTGCGTGGAGGCACCGCGTAAATTTATAGAAAACTCAATACTATTAACACTCGGTTCAATATCCTGCGCAAAGCAATCGGCGTCACGATTTTGAAATGAAACGCGAATTACACGGCGATTCGTTAAGGTCGCCAGCCAATCTGGTGCAAAACGATCATCGATATTAACCACTGCGGTACCGGTAGTCGGCAGTGCCGCATAAATTTCCCCTTTCGCGCGCGCTACGCCTTGCAAGGAACCAAAGCCTTGAATATGCGCGGCCATCACGTTATTGATCATCGTAATTTGCGGCTTGGCGAGGGAGCAGAGGTATTCAATTTCGCCGGGGCCGCTCGCTCCCATTTCAATCACCGCAAACTCATGATCAGCCTGCAACTGCAAAAGCGTTAAAGGCACACCAATATGGTTATTAAAATTGCCTTTGGTGGCATGCGTTGAACCGCACTCGGCGAGAATTCCGGCGAGCAGGGTTTTTACCGTGGTTTTGCCACTACTGCCGGTAATGGCGAGAATAGGACGCAAAAATAAACTGCGGTTTAGTGCAGCAATTTGTCCGAGCGCCAAAAGGGAATCACTCACAACCAATTGCGGTAATGCAATCTCGGGGAAAAAACGCTCCACTACCAATGCGCAAGGTTTTTTGGCAACGGCATCCAGAATAAAATCGTGCGCATCGAAGCGCTCACCGCGCAAGGCAACAAATAATTCACCTTCTGCCAGTGTGCGCGAATCGGTATTCACGCGTGTAAACTCCACATCACCTTGCTGAAGTTGTGCAGTGACTGCACGCAAGGGTTTATTGGTGGCAATAAATTCTTCAACCCACTTTAATGTAAGAGGCTTGATCATAAGGGAGCCCCTGTTATCTGGTTGTCGGTATCACGTTTGGCGATACGGCGCTGCAACGACAAGCGCGCGTGTTTGCTATCGCTAAACGGCAAGGTCTGGTTTGCAAAAATCTGGTAATCCTCATGGCCTTTTCCGGCGATTAATACTATGTCGCCCGCCTTGGCTTGTTGTACGGCAAAATCAATTGCCTGGGCGCGATCCGCAATTACCAGGCAACCGCTCGGGTGATTCATGCCTCGCACAATTTCTGCTGCAATGCCTGAGGGCTCTTCCGAGCGCGGGTTGTCATTGGTGACGATAACGTAATCACTTAAACGCTCGGCAATTTTTCCCATTTGTGGGCGCTTGGTTTTATCGCGATCACCACCACAACCAAATACCGTCCAGACACGTCCTGCTTTATGCTGGTGAATGGCATCCAGGGTATTTTCGAGTGCATCTGGAGTATGTGCGTAATCCACAATCACCTGGATTTCTTGTACGACCGCATCCACTGTCACTAACTGCATACGCCCCGGCGCAGGCTCAAGCTGGGAAATAAAGGGCAGCATTTGCTGCAGGGTAAAACCTTGTGCCCCCACAGCAGAAATTACCGCGAGCAAATTACTGAGATTAAATTGCCCCAACAGCGGTGAATCTATATCCGCCTCACCCCATGGTGTTACCAAATGCGCGCGCACACCTTGCGCATGCAGTTCGATATTGGTTGCATAGACGTCAGCCATTTTTTCTGTGGAATAGCGAATTACCTGTACGCTGGCAGGCGCTTTGTGGATCAGGCTGCTCGCCCAGTTATCATCGAGATTGATAATGGCACTGTGCAATCCCGGCATCTGCAACAGCTGTGCTTTGGCATTGCCATAACTTTGCAAATCGCCGTGATAATCCAAATGGTCTTGCGTAAGGTTAGTGAAAATCGCCGTGTCAAATTGCAAACCCGCAACACGCTTTTGCTGCAAGCTGTGCGAGGACACTTCAATCGCAACAGAACGGGCGCCGCCATCAACTATTTCACCCAAAATGCGCTGCAATGTAATAGGGTCCGGCGTTGTTAAACCTGTGGAGGTTAGCAAACTGATTTGCTGTTCGAGCGACGCTCTAACAGAGGCATCCAACAATCCATAACCGATAGTACCAACCACTGCCGATTGTTGTTGCAACTGCGCCAATAATTGCGCAGCCAATAAACTACAAGTGGTTTTACCATTGGTACCGGTGATGCCAATCAACTGGATTTTTTTACTTGGCTCACCAAAAAAAAGCCCGGCAATTTCACTGACGCGCGATGGCAAACTGTCGATTGCAATAACAGGCACGGCCCCTAACCAATCCAGTCCCTGCCAATTTTTATCGGCCTCAACCAGGATTGCAGCAGCGCCTAACTCAATCGCTTTGGCAATAAAATTGCGCCCATCAACTTTAATACCGGCAAGCGCAACAAAGGCATCGCCCGTTTTTAATTGCCGTGTATCAAGACATAAATTGCGTACCGCAAGCCCCGCCGCCTTACCCAAATCCAACTCAGGCAATAAATCGGCAAGCGCAACACTGTGTATTGGATAAGGAGAAGTCATCAGGTTTCTGACCTCTCAGTGGGCACAGCATTTTTGGGAGCAGATTTAATTGCAGGCTCGGCAATTAACGATTTCTCTTCCTTGCCGTGGATATTATCCGGAGGCACTTGCAACATACGCAGCGCATCCTCAGCTACTTTTGAAAATGCTGGCGCAGCAACAATACCGCCGTTGCCCATAATGCCGCCGCCTTTGGGCTCGTCGATAACCACCATGGCTACAATGCGCGGATTATCCACCGGCGCCATGCCGATAAAAGAACTGATCTGCAAACTGGAATATTTTCCATTCACCGCTTTAAATGCAGTACCGGTTTTGCCCGCAACTGAATAGGAAATTGCGCGCGCTTTGCTGCCGGTACCCTCAGCTGAAACAACACGCTTCAGCATTTCTTTTACCTGGTCAGTGTATTTCTTTTCAACCACACGTTGACCTTCCGGCGATGCATCAACGCGCAACAGCGAGATGGGACGTTTGATTCCGCCAGTGGCAATAACACCATATGCCTGCACGGTTTGCAGCACTGTGCTATTCAATGCGTAACCGAATGATACGTTCGCACGTTCAATTTTTTGTGCGGGCTTGAACACCGGTAAACGCCCTGCTGATTCGCCCGGAAAACCAGTACCAATTGGCTGACCAACACCCAGGCGCTCATACATATTGCGCACGGCATTAGTGTCTAATGCAAAAGTAATTTTGGTCATAGCAACGTTGCTGGATTTGGCAATCGCCATTGCCAAATCCATCGCGCCGTAATTACGGTGATCCGGAATTGTTTTATTGCCAACAACAATGAAACCGGGATTGGTATCAATAATATCTTCCGGTTTGAATTTACCGCTCTCCAACGCCGCGAGCACCACCCAGGGTTTTACCGTCGAACCAGGCTCATACAAATCGGTAATCGCACGATTGCGCAAACCAGCACCGCGCGCACGGCCACGGTCATTCGGGTTGTAGGTAGGTAAATTGGAAATTGCGAGCACTTCGCCGGTCAGCACATCCAGGATCACAATCGAACCAGCCACTGCACCTGCATCTTCCACCGCTTTTTTTAATTCGCGATGCGCGAGATATTGCAACCGCAGATCAATACTTAGCGTGAGGTTTTGCCCGGGGCGCGCAGCTTTCACGAGGCGCAATTCTTTTACGGTGCGACCACGCAAATCTTTCACTACTTCTTTAGCACCGTTCTCACCGGTGAGCCAGGCATCGTAAGCCAGCTCCATGCCCTCCTGGCCGCGATCATCAACATCCGTCATACCAACCAAATGAGCAGCCACTTCTGCCGCCGGATAGTAGCGATGATATTCAACCTGCTCGTAAACACCGGGAATATCTAACGTCAAAACCGCTTGCGCGGCTTCGGGGGACATTTGACGCTGCAGGTACATAAATTCTTTTGTACCGTAACGTGCGAGCCGTGTTTCCAGTTCTGCTTTATTAAGCTGGAGGGCCTGCGCCAGTTCACCCAAGCGATTTGGTGCCTGCAACAATACTTTGGGATTTGCCCAGAGCGTGGACACCGGTGTACTCACCGCCAGAGGGTCACCATTACGGTCCGTAATTACGCCGCGATACGCAGGGATAACTTCAGTGCGCAAGGTGCGAGATTCACCCTGGCCTTGCAGGAATTCATAGCCTTTATCGGCATTGGGGAGAACTTGCAGGCTGGCAACATGGCCGATCAACACCATCACTAACAGCGCCAATACAATACCGACGCCGTAAAAGCGCCAGCGCGCTACTTTTAATGGCTTGCGATCGGGCTGGACCGAAGGACGCGCGGTGCGCGGCTCAAAGGCGGAAGAACGGCTCATTGACCACCTGCCGCAGGCTCTACCTGAGCCTGACCGTCAAGCACCTGATTGCCGGAGATCATGACAATCTCCTCCGGGGTGGGCGCCATCATATTAAGTTCGGAGATAGCAGCATTTTCCACCCGCCCATAGGCCGCCCAGGTACTTTGCTCCAGCAAGTATTGCCCCCATTGGACTTGCAGTTGGGACGCTTCGCGGCGCAGGGTTTCGAGGCTATTTACATCGCGGCGAACCACCTGGGTAGTGGCAACCACCCCCAATGCGGAAGCGATGCATATCACCCACAACAACGCCACCACCAGCATCATGGCTGGCGACATCGGCTTTTGTTGTGATGGGTGACTTCTGTTCATGGAATCCCTGGAGCTTATCTATTTATCGGTTGATCCGGATGTAACTGGTAAAGCGAAACCGGGATTTACAATTTTTCCGCTACGCGCATAACAGCGCTGCGCGAGCGCACATTGGCATTTACCTCTTCATCGCTCGCCTTGACCGCCTTGCCGAGTGAGCGCATACGTTTATTGAGCTGGTCATCGCGGATGGGCAGCCCCTTGGGAACAGGATCTCCCAACTCCTGCCGACGAATAAACCGCTTGACTGCGCGATCCTCCAGCGAATGGAAACTGATCACCACCAAACGCCCCCCTGGTGCCAGCACCTCCAGCGCCTGCTCCAGTACTGAATCAAGGTCCGTCAATTCGTTGTTGACCTGGATACGGATAGCCTGAAACGCGCGGGTTGCTGGATGCTTGCCCTTTTCCCATGCCGGGTTCGCTTCTTTAATTACCTCAGCCAAATGTTTGGTGCGCGTAAAGGGCGACTTCTGGCGTTCGGCGATAATGGCGCGAGCCATCCGCTTGGCAAAACGCTCCTCACCGTACTCTTTCAACACCCAGGTGATATCGTCTTCGCCCGCAGTATTGACCCACTCAGCCGCGCTTTGGCCACGGGTTTGGTCCATGCGCATATCGAGCGGACCATCCTGCATAAAGCTGAAACCGCGCTCAGCCTCATCCAACTGTGGCGACGACACCCCCAAATCCAGCAAGACGCCGGCAACCTTGCCTGTCATGCCGCGTTCGGCCACTAATTGCGCCAACTCCGCAAAGGAGCCGTGGGCGATAGCAAAGCGAGAGTCATCGGCAAAGCGGTTTTTGGCAGTGGCTATTGCAGCCAGATCCTTATCGATACCGAGCAGGTGTCCACCCGCTGATAATTGCTGCAACACCAGTGCACTGTGGCCGCCGCGCCCGAAGGTGCCATCGACGTAAAAACCCGAGGCATCGGTAACCAGCGCCGCGACCGCCTCATTCAAGAGCACGGTTATATGTTGTGAGTCAGACACGCCAGTACCTAGAAAGAAAGATTTTGTAAGTCGGCCGGCATCTCGCCCTCAGCCGGCTGATCCATCAAGGCGTTCCAGCTGTCTTCATCCCACAGCTCCAACTTATTGCCCAGACCAACCAACATGAGTTTTTTATCTAAGTGCGCAAATTCGCGCAGGGTGGGGGGAACCAGAACACGGCCATTCGCATCCATTTCAAGATTTACAGCCTGGCCGATAAAACGGCGCTGAATCCGGCGAACATGCTCATTTCCGGCGGGTAATGCTTGGACTTTGGCCAATACTGGCTGCCATTCGGCTTCGGAATAAACCAGTAAACAGCGCTCATACATATGTGCAGTCACCCATAAACGCGCAGCACCTGACGCCGCCAGCGAGTCGCGTATGCGCGCTGGTATCGCCATGCGACCCTTGGGGTCCATGCTGATGGAATGACTACCTGTTAAATCGGACACGTTTCACCACTTGCCGGGCTTATTTTCCACAAAAATCCACAATTACCCACATTTCCCCACGACGCTCACTATAAATCGGGGCGATGCAAAGTCAAGCAAGCAATCGCCAAAAGGCGCATAAAATCACAGGGAAAATCGGGAAACGTCGTCAAACCGGAAGGGAAAATACACAATAGCAGAGCCATGAAAATCAACTTAAACAACAAAAACAATGCGATAGAAGCCAAACCTAATGTAATACATTAAGTTTGAAATTATTTTGCAGTGATAATCAGGGATTTATAGAAGGATTAGGCCTATGAGACCCAAAAACACATGAACAAACCGGAAACTGCAGAAAATCGGAGTCAGCCTGTAAGCCGGGTTCTGTCGTGGACAGTCATTCAT
>CAZIWB010000026.1:37125-75063 GCA_964542655.1 uncultured Cellvibrionaceae bacterium | reverse complement strand
GAAGTGCATCGGGCGTTTGGATAAATCAGTGTCAACGTATTTTAGGACTGGACATGTCCAGTGCCTTGCTGCCAAATCTCGGCGTCGCCGCCGAGGTTGAAGAGGTGATTGTGAGTGCCAGCCGCACCGAGCGCCCGCTGAGTACCATCCCTAACACGGTTACGGTGATCGATTCGGCCGAGCTGGAGCAGCAGTTGTCGATCCAGGATGACCTCTCCACCGTGCTGGGCAACCTGATTCCCGGTTTTTCACCCAGCCGCCAGAAGATGACCAACTCCGGTGAAACCCTGCGCGGGCGCAAGCCGCTGTATATGATCGACGGCGTGCCGCAATCCAACCCGCTGCGCGACGGCGGGCGCGAAGGCAATACTATTGATCCCTCAGTCGTGGAGCGGGTGGAGGTACTGCACGGTGCCAATGCGATCCATGGGATGGGTGCGTCGGGCGGGGTGATTAACCTGATTACCAAAAAACCGGCCGCCGAACTGGAGCAGAACCTGCGTGTTACCACCGGGTTCCAGACCGAAGATGTGGGTGAGAGCGCCGATTATGGCCTGAGTTACAGCCTGTCCAACCGCTTTGGCAATGCCGATGTGATCGCCGGGATCAGCCTGCGCGATATGGGTGTGGCCTACGATGGCCACGGCGATATTATCGGCGCCGACAATACCCAGGGCGATACCATGGATTCGCAATCCTGGAATGGTTTTGTGAAAACCGGTTACGACTGGGATGACCAACGCATCGAGTTGATGCTCAACCGCTATGAAATCGAGAACAAGAACAACTGGGTATCGGTGCCGGGCGATGCTTCCGAAGGTATCCCCAGCAGTGCGGTGAAAGGCGAGATTACCGGTGCTGGCGCCAAGAACGAAGTGACCGCCATCAGCCTGAATTACACCAATGAGGACTTCCTCGGGCACAAGTTGCGCGTACAGGGTTTCAGCCAGGATTTTGCCGCGACCTACGGCGCCGAAGCTGTGCCACTCGCGACCTTCCAGGACCCGGCCTACGGCCCCAACCTGATCGACCAGTCGCAAAACAACTCCGAAAAACTCGGCATGAAACTGACGCTGGTGAAAGACCAGGTCGCCAGTTTGCCGGTCAATGTGGTTTATGGTGTGGACCTGTTGCAGGACGAAACCTGGCAGGAATTGATCCAGACCGGGCGCGCCTGGGTGCCGCCCAGCCACTATGAAAACTATGCGCCTTACTTGCAGGCCGAGTTCACCGGTATCGACAAACTCACCCTGACCACCGGTGCGCGCTATGAAAAATCCACCCTGGAAGTGGATGATTTCACCACCCTGGCCTCCTACGGCAGCCAGTTTGTTGAAGGCGGCTCACCGGACTTTTCCGAGACCCTCTACAACTACGGCGGCACCTACCAGATCACCAGTGCATGGCGGGTATTTGCCAACTATGCCGAGGCTTTTTCCATGCCCGATGTGGGCCGGGTCTTGCGCGGCATCAATCGCCCCGACCAGAGTGTGGAGAGCTTCCTCGACTTGAAACCCGTGCTGACCGAAAGCACCGAATTCGGCGTTGAATACAAGGTGGGCGATCTGACCGCCGAACTCGCCTACTACACCTCTGACTCCGAATTTGGCGAGCGCCTGGAGCGCGATGCCGATGGCATCTACACCGTGCAACGCGAGAAAACCGAGATCGACGGGATTGAATTCAGTACCTCATGGGCCGCGACCGATCTGGATTTATTCGGCCTGCGCTATGCCCAGGCCGACGGCCGCTACGACTCCAATAAGGACGGACAGGTAGATTCCGATCTGGGCGGTACCAATATTTCCCCCGACCGCGTCAACCTGAGCTGGGATCGTTCCTGGTCAGAAACGGTAGATACCCGTTTGCAGGGGAATTTTTTGTTTGACCGCGACGTGAAAAACGCCAGCGGTGCAGTGGTCAATGAGTTTGATGGCTATACCACTTATGACTTGAGCGCGACTATCAAGGCCTTTGACGGCACCATCAGCCTCGCGGTGCAAAACCTGACTGACGAATACTATTTCACCTACTATTCGCAGAGCAGCCCCAACGATATCCGTAACTTCACCGGTGTGGGGCGCAGTTTTAACCTGGGCTACAACCGCACCTTCTAATCCATTCAGGTAACCAATGACCAAACGGCGCCGCCATCCCACCCGCGCTAACCTGCTGCTCAACTGGCACAGGTGGTGCGGGCTGGTGGCGCTGGTGTTTTTACTGCTCGCGGCCCTGAGCGGCAGCCTGCTGGTGTACAAACAGGCACTGGTCAGGCTCATCATCACCCCCAATGCCAGCCTGCCCGAGGGTTACACAGCCGAACAACTGGCACCGCAATTGGAGCAGATTGCGCAGCTCATCAAAGCTGACGCAGGCGCTTATCTGATCAAAGCGCCCAGCCTCGACGAACCCTATTGGACACTCACCCGTGACACTGACCGCCAGGTGCAATTGCTGACGCTGGATTCCCTGGCGCCTTATGAGAACAACCTCTGGTTGTTGCAGGTATTGGGGTTTTTCCGGGGTTTGCATACCGAGTTATTTGCCGGTGTGATCGGCGAGGTGCTCCTGCTCGGCAGCGGGGTGCTGGGATTATTCCTCACCATCACTGGAGTAATCCTCTGGTGGCCCACCAAACGCAGCTTCCGCTGGCGCTGGGTGTTGCCGCGCCGGATCAACCCGGCTTACCTGATGCACTACCATCGCCACCTGGGCACATTGGCAGTCCCGCTGCTGCTGGTGATTTTGTTAACCGGCAGCATTATGTTGTGGCAAAAACTGACCAGGCCGATCCTGGCGGCACCGGCAAGCACTGAATATCCACGGGCAATAGATCCCTCCGCCAAGGCAACACCCGCGCAGCTGTTCCTGCACGCGCAAACCTATATCCCCGATGGCTGGCCGACCTATATCCGCCTTGGCTCAGCTGCAAACCCAAGTACAAGCTTCCGCTATCGCCTGCCGGGGGAGTGGCATCCCAACGGGCGCACTTCGGTAAAAATCGATTTGGCCACTGGCGCTATAACGGTAAGCGCCCGCTCCGACCAGGTCGATTGGCAGCAAAACCTCATCAACCAGAACTACCCGCTGCATTCGGGCTACGGCATGAACGGGGTTTATCGCCTGCTGATACTCTGCGGCGGCATCACACTCCTGTGGTTGGCAATTACCGGCGGCTGGAGTTATCTGCGCCGCAACTGCCAGCCTTAACCGACCAGACTTTTCGCTCCCGCAATAAAAAACCCCCGGCTTGTGGCCAGGGGTTTTTATTGTTACAGCAGGTAAAACATTAATTACAGACTGAACCCGTCACCACCGGAATTTCAGCGGTGGTGTGATTACCCTGGAAGCCGAACTCTACGGTTTGGCCGGGTTGGATAAGCGCGTTCCAACTCAGGTTGCTCGCCGAATAAGTGCCTGAAACATTGGCATTCCAGGTACCCGTCAGGGTGGTGCCATTGGAATATTTCCAGCTGACATTCCAGCCGTTAATCGCACTGGTCCCTTTGTTGGTAATCCGGATCGCGCCCACAAAACCTGAACCCCAGTTATTGACAATCACATAGCTGCAATTGCCGGAGGTTGTGGGTGTACTGCTCGCCGCAGAGCTGGAGGCTTTGCTGGAAGCAATCACCGAGGAACTGGAAGACTTGCTGGATGAAGTCACCGCAACAGAACTGGATGATTTGCTCGACGAAGTCACCGCTACCGAGCTTGAGGACTTGCTCGATGAAGCAACCGAAGGCACTGAGCTGGATGCAGGAACCGATGAAGGCGCGGAGGATGAGCTGCTAGCCCCACCACACACAGCAGAAGTCAGGGTCGCACCGTTTTTACCCACACCCGCCACGCTTGCGAGCTTGTCTTTCACGCACTGTGGCGTAACCGGCGAGTAGCTGTAAGGAATGCTGATTGGGAAAGGTGCTGTGGTTGTCCAGTTAGTCGCGTCGATAGTACCGCCGCTGCTCCAGGTGATGTTGTAGGTCGCAAAGTCGGCAGGTGATTTGACGTTGTTGTTGCGCAGATCCCAGAAGCCGCAGTTGCTGCTGTCGTAACGGCAGGTAATCGGGTTTTTGGCGTTCTGGAACCAGTTGCTTTCAATCAATGAATAACCAGCCTGGCGCACGTTGATACCCGAATCGGTAATACCGTCATAGAGGTTGTTGTACATGTGCGTCCAGCCGCCGCGCTGTAATGGCAGGCGCGCGTTTACATTTTTGTAGACGTTGTGGTGGAAGGTGATCTCGCGGCCACCGGCGATATCGCTGCTGCTGGAGCCATCCAGACCGACCTTTTTGCTGTCGTGGATGTAGTTGTAGGAAACCGTCACATTGTGCGAATCCTTTTTGATATCAATCGCACTTTCAAAAGTCAGGTCGCCGTCCGGTGAACCCTTACACTCGTTGTTTACGGCGAACAGTTCATTGTGATCGACCAGCACATTGGTGCCGCTGTCAACGCGCAGCATATCGGCGTCATTGCTCGCACCGGCGAGGGCGCCGATCTTCATATTGCGGATCACCACGTTGCTTGACTTGTTCACCACCACGCCGAAATTGGCTGATGAGCCGTTGGCACCAATGATGGTGATGCCCTTGGTAAATTCCTTGATCTCTACGTAGCGGTAGGCTTCGCTCCAGCGCGGGTTAGGGCAGTTGCCGGAGGAATCAACCGTGTGGTCCTTGATCATCTGGTTGATCAGGGAATCTTCATTGCCGGTATAGGTGATGATCACCGGATAGGCACCGCCGCTTACCTTGCTGCCGCTGGAATCCAGCTTGGCGTTGGCGATGATGGTGTTGATTTCCTGGTAGGTCGCGGCAGTAAAGGATTTTGCGCCCGATACATTGCCGCCGTCGGTCGTAGCAAAACCGCCGGTTGCGGCTGCGTAAGCGGTACTGCCGCCGAGCAGGGCAATTGCTGCTGCAATAGATTTAAGTGTGAATTTGGCGTGCTTATGCGCCAAGCAAGAGTTGGTAGTGGTGTGCATAGATGACAATTCTCGTCTTATAAAGCGAAGGGGGAGTTGTGGTATAGCGAGACCATGCCGAAAGTGTTTTTGAGAAGCTCTTATTATTATTCCTAAAAAACCGTCACCAATAACCCGCTTGCGGAGGCAAAAGGCCAAGCACAGCGCGAATTCAGGGAGGTCTTACAACAGAGGAAATTGATATATTTATCAGATCATGCCTACAAATCTGATATATGCACAAGGATCACAATTTTGCCAATCGGCTGACCCTATTTTTTATGGAATCTGATTGTTCTCCCAAAGAGAAATCACCAATAAAAATGGGCTGCCGTTAGTGATGGCCTCGGGTTCTATGCATGTCGCGTGGTAATCGTGGCAGTTAAATACGCTTGGTGGACTGGTGATACTGCTCCGTCATCAACGCCACAAACCGCTGGGCCCCCAACCCCAGTGGCCGCTCGCGCGACCAGACCAGGTCGATCCACAACTCCTCATCGTTGGTGAAATTTTCAATCGGCAACTCCACCAGCATCCGACCATTAAGATAAGGTTGTACGCAGGCGCGCGGCAGCCAAGCCCAGCCCAACTCCGCCAGTACCAGTTGCAGGGCAACCTCGGGTTGGTCAACCCGCCAGTAGTGGTCGGAAAAGATACAGAATTTATCGGTGGCGGATTTGCCATCCACCTGACGGCGGCTACCCACCATGACTTGGCGCAATGGCCGCAACTGACTGTCGTTAATACGCCCTTCAGGCGGAATTTCCCGCATCAGCGGATGGGTCCGGGCGATCACCGCGACCATGGTCTCCCAGCCGACCTCCTGGAAATTTTCCCGCCCATCGGCCGCCGGGCGCTCGAACACCAGCGCGAGCTGGGCGCTACCGTCGTGCAACAGTTGCAAGGCATCGGCTTGCGGGGCGGTGAGGATATGGATCTCCAGCAGCGGATACTCCTGCGCCAATATCCGCAGGGGTTCCACCCAGGGCGTTGCCTGCAACTCCGGTGCAATCACCAGCGTCAAACAGGTCTCCAACCCCTGGCTCAATTCCAGCGCCTGGGTATTGAGCTGCTGCAACTGGCTCAGCAGCAGCCGCGCCTGGGGCTCCAGCGCGCGTGCCATGGCCGTCGGTTTGGGCTCGCGCCCGCTACGGTCAAACAGTTCCAATGCCAGCTCCGCTTCCAGGTTGGCAATCGCCATGCTGATCGCCGATGGCACCCGCCCCAATTGGCGCGCCGCCGCCGAAAACGAACCGCTATCCAGCACCGCCAAAAACACACTGACCGTCTCGGAATTAAATACGCCGCTCATCGTAATCGCCCTCATTTTCAGGCTCAGGTTCAGACCTATCAATAAAACTGATATTAGCTAACTTTTCCTATCAACAACAAACATAGAAACTGATTAGATAGTGTTCATTTAGAGGTAGATATGCAAGGCCTGAAACGTCGTGTCATCTATGTAAGTTTGTACGAATTGCTGGCGATTACCCTGTCGGCGCTGTTGCTGAAATTGATGGCCAATGCTGACGCAGCCGATTCCCTCGGCGTCGCCATAGCTGCTTCGGGTATCGCCATATTGTGGAACCTGGTGTTCAACTATGGCTTTGAATTCTGGGAAGCGCGCCGCCAACAGCAGGGCCGCAGTGTGATGGATCGTGTCCTGCACACCCTCGGCTTCGAAATCGGTTTGCTGATTTTATCGGTGCCCTTACTGATGTGGTGGCTGGAACTCAGCCTGTTGCAAGCAGTGGTGATGGATTTTGGCCTGCTGACGTTTTTCCTGTTCTACACCTTTGCGTTTACCTGGGTGTTCGATGCCATTTTCGGCTTGCCCGCCTCGGTAAGCGAGCAGTGTGATGTAATGCCAGTCAGTTAAGCTGTCTTAAATCCCCCCAACCTCCCTTGGCTACGCACCCCGTTCCAAAGGGAGGAACCTGACTCCCCCCTCTTTGGCAAAGAGGTGTTGGGGGAGATTAAAAAGTGTTAACTGACTGGAATTAGCAGTGCGATGCGGGTTTTAACTTGCCCAATAGTTCCTATCCCCCTCTCCAATCCATCTGCTCCGGTTTTTTATCGATTATCTGAATCTGTTTTTAGTACAGATGAACATCCATAGTGGCGCTGTCACTGTGGATGAGATGCAACCATGAGCAACACCGGCAGCCCCCTGATCATTCCTACTAAAACCTTGCCCGCCTATGAAGCGGCGACGCCGCAGGGCAAGAAAGCGGCGATACCGCCGGGGAAGATAGTTACGCGCCGTTTCAGCGGTCGCTTCCGCAACTGGCGCATAGGCGCGGCGGGACTATTGGCGCTGTTATTTTTTGGCACTTCCTGGATTAACTGGAACGGCCACCAGGCGATCTTGTGGGATCTGGATACGCGCCAGTTCCACGTGTTTGGCACCACCTTCTGGCCGCAGGATTTTATGCTGCTGTCGCTGGTGATGATCATAGGCGCGTTTTTATTATTCGCGGTGACCATGGTCGCCGGACGCGTCTGGTGCGGTTACACCTGCCCGCAAAGTGTGTGGACCTGGGCGTTTATGTGGGTCGAAAATATCACCGAGGGCGACCGCAACCAACGCATCAAACTCCACAGCTCGCCCACCTCTTTTTCCAAGATTACCAAGCGCACCGCCAAACACAGTGTGTGGCTGGTGATGAGTATTGCCACCGGCATTGCGTTTGTCGGCTACTTTATCCCGGTGCGCGAATTAACCCTGAACCTGCTGCAACTGGAATGGTTTACCACCAGCGCAATCTGGGTGTTGATTGTCGCCGCGCTCACGTACATCAACGCCGGTTGGGTACGCGAAAAAGTCTGCCTGCATATGTGCCCCTACGCGCGCTTCCAAAGCGTGATGTTTGATCGCGATACCCTGGTGATTTCTTACGATGCCGCGCGCGGCGATGCACGCGGTTCACGCAAAAAAGAGGAAGATCCCAACGCATTGGGTTTGGGCGACTGCATCGATTGTTATATGTGCGTGCAAGTCTGCCCCACCGGAATTGATATCCGCGACGGCTTGCAAATGGATTGCATCGGCTGCGCTGCCTGCATTGATGCCTGCGATGATGTGATGGACAAAATGGGCTATGCGCGCGGGCTCGTCAGTTATACTTCCGAGGCCGCACTCGCCGGTGAACCTGTGCGTATTGCGCGCCCGCGTTTGTGGGCTTATCTCGCGGCGCTGGTGATTATGAGCGGCGCACTCTGGTTTGCATTGGATGCGCGCGAATTGGTGGACATGAGCGTGGTAAAAGATCGCACGGTGCTGTATCGCAAAACCCCTGAAGGTGATGTGATGAATGTGTACCGTTTGAAAATCACCAACAAAACCCAAACACCGGCGCGCTATGAATTGCGTATCGAAAAAGAGCCGCGCTTGTCACTGGCGCGCGCTTACGTGATCGAATTAAAACCGGGCGAAATAGTTGATATGCCAATCAGCGTCACCATGAATAATGGCAGCACAACTTCCGGCATGGCGCACTTCGATTTTATTCTGGTGAATAGCAGCCAGGCTGATTTGCAAACTCGAGTAAATGCGAATTTTATTTATCCGGCGCTTTGAAAACGATAACGACGGACACTCTGAAAAATACATCTTCGTCATACTCGCGAACGCGGGTATCCATTGCTCGTTCCCAAGCTCCGCTTGGTAATGCATACACCAGACATTAGCTAAATTCTTTACGACAGTTTCATGTGCTGGTTTTGAATCTATACACTCCCAAGCAGAGCTTGGGAGCGAGGGAAAAATTACTCGTTCCCAAGCTCCGCTTGGTAATGCATACACCAGACATTAACTACATTCTTTACTACAGTTTCAATTAATAATCCGTGCTGGTTTCGAGTCTATACACTCCCAAGCAGAGCTTGGGAGCGAGGAAAAATTACAATGAAACTCTATGAACAGCTCGCCGATGAAATTGCACAACTAATTCGCACCGGTGTACTCGCTGCGAATGAAAAAGTGCCCTCGGTGCGCACCGCCAGCCGCACCTATGACGTGAGCCAGGCTACGGTGTTCCAAGCCTATTATTTATTGGAAAGCCGCGGCCTGATCCAAGCACGCCCGCGCTCGGGTTATTTCGTGCGCGCGCAAGCCAAACGCGCGTTAGCCGAACCGGAAATGAGTGCAGCCAGGGTCGAGAGCACCGACGTCGATGTAAGTGAATTGGTGTTTTCCATTTTGGGATCAATAAAAGACCCGGACACAATTCCATTAGGCTCCGCGTTTCCCAGCCCGGATTTATTTCCCCTCGCGCGTTTGGCGCGCTCCATGGGCAAAGGCATCCAGCAATTGCCTGCACGCGCAATTCTCGCCGATATGACCCACGGCCACCCCAACCTGCGCCGCCAGATTGCGCTGCGCTATATGGTGAATGGCGTAATCAATGCGCCCGATGAACTGGTCATCACCAACGGCGCATTGGAAGCGCTGAATTTATGCTTGCAAGTTGCAACCAAACCGGGCGATCTCGTTGCGATTGAATCGCCAACATTTTATGCCGCGCTGCAAATCCTGGAGCGCTTGCAATTAAAAGCTGTGGAAATTCCGGTGCATCCGCGCGATGGCATTCACCTGCCCAGCTTGACCGACAGTTTGCAACGCTTGCCGATTAAAGCCTGCTGGTTTATGAGTAATTTCCACAACCCGCTCGGCGCCTCCATGAGCGATGAAAAAAAACAATCGCTCTACGATTTATTGCACCAACACCAAGTACCGCTAATTGAAGATGACGTCTACGCCGAATTGTATTTTGGCAATACACCACCCAAGCCAGTGAAGAGTGTTGATCGCGATGGCTTGGTGATGCACTGCGGTTCTTTTTCCAAAAACCTTGCACCCGGTTATCGTGTTGGCTGGGTGTCTGCCGGGCGTTACACCGAGCAAATCCATCGCTTGAAATTGATGACAACCATATCGCCCTCGGTGCCGGCACAGGTTGCCATCGCCGATTATTTACAACACGGCGGCTACGACCGCCACCTGCGCAAATTGCGCGAGATCCTCGAACACCAACAGCAATTGATGCTCGATGCAATTGCAAAATATTTTCCTAAAAGTACGCGCGTCACCCGTCCCGCCGGCGGTTATTTTTTGTGGGTGGAATTACCGGCGCAGGTCGATAGCTTGCAATTATTTTCCATGGCGCTGGCGCAGGGCATCAGCATCGCACCCGGGCCGATTTTTTCCGCTACGCGCCGTTACCAGCATTGCATTCGTTTGAATTACGGTTGTAATTGGAGCGCGGGGATTGATGCAGCTATGGCGACACTGGGGAAATTAATCGCCGGGTTTTAATCGCGGCCGTCCAAATATCCAGACATTGTGCAAACAAATAGCCGGTGGAAATCAACTCCACCCATATAACCGCTAGTGACTCCCTGTATTAGCATCCAAAAATCGATAGAATCAATTGCTTCGATTCTTGCAACAGACGGCCACAATCAATGACCAAAAGACAAATTTCCTCGATCGCGGTTATCCTGGCCTTAATCATTTGCGCTTATTTTTTCTATCAGTCCGTCCCACAAAAAGAGCCAGCCACTCCCAACACAGACACCCTATTGCCTTCTGCAAAGGTGGATTCCATTGAGCCTGCCATCGAAGAACCTACAAACAATAAAGTGATAACTGAAGAAAGCAGTTCAACCTCGTCATCCATAATTACCTTACCTTCCTATAAAAAACTTTTGCACGAGACCTACATACCTCGCGAACAGGTTTTGGAATTTGTTGCTCAGAATATTGGCAAGCAAAATAACGACCCGACGGGAAAAATCAACTTTATGCTTGGAAAGGCCTTTTTCCATTGCGACTCTGTTCCAAAAACGAAAACCGAACTGGAAGAATTTAAAAGGTTGTTTGAGTCAGTTTCACTGGAAAATGGGGATAACAATGGCGAGACCCAGGCGAGCATTAAGAGGGCAGAAGATGTTTATGCAATATGCCAAACGCTGCGAGAGACTTATCCGGATAACAGCACGGAAAAATTTTTCCAAACCTCATCCAGGATAGGAAACCCGTTGGCGAAAACGGTATTAGCCACGTTCTATAAACCTGCTGGTTTTGACTCATGGAGTGAGGAAAAAAAATCCGCCTATCGATTTGATATGGGAAAGAACCTTATAGAGGCGAGAAATCAATGTGAGCCAAAAGCATTTGAGGCAATTTATCGCGCTGAGAATTTTGGATACGGAAATGATTGGAAAACAGAGGAACCCATTGATGAAAGTGTCAAGCTCGCTCATCTGTTCGCCTATAACTTGATTATGTCGCGAAAGTATTCTGATGGGACTCAAATCAATCCGGCCACAATATCTGGCGTGCTCGACACGTATAAAATCGATTCTGCGCTTGTCCAGGCAGAAAAAATTTATAACGACTTCTGTACAAACTAGTTTTACGGAAATATCAACCAGCCTTCTTTAATACTGCACGTACCAGCAGGCTACACCACCGCCGAAATCCAGCGGCGCAGGCGGCTGCGCACATATTGCAGCAGGGGTTTGCCGCGCCAGGAGCCCCAGCATAAATGCGCGCCTATGGTCTGCGCGGTTTTTTTGGCGGTGAGTTTGGCCATGGCAAATTCGGGGTAAATAATATGGCCGGGCATGATGGTGATGTCGTCGTTGTATTCAGGGTGATCTTGCAAAAACAGGGTGAGGGCATGGGGGCCGCTGAGGAACACAACATTGGTTTCCCCCGCACGATGCCGGGCAAAAATGTGTTCGATAAACCTCAGCCACATTTCAAAACCCGGTTCGGATGCCATAAAAGCATTCCCCAGTTTGTAGCTGCCGCCGATACTTTTACATTCGGGTTCTTCAATCGCCAGCACACATTTATGCGCTAGAAATTTTCCATCTAGCGGTTTGTAAAACACATAATCCGTATCGAAATAAATCCCGCCGTACACGTACATATACAAACAGCGCGCTATATCCACGCGGATTACCCCCACGGGAATACTCAAATAATCAGCGAGGAATTGCGGTGCCTGGTCTGTTACGAGCTGCAGGTTGGATTCGTCGGTCCAGGCGTGGTATTCAAACTCGGGCATTAACTCCCGTGCGCGCCGTGTTAATTGGCGCTCTTCCCAAACATAGGCCTTGGAACATTGGTGGAGGATTTTGGGAATCATATGCTTTTCCTTTTTTCCAACGAGCTGTTAACTAACAGTGTGATTGCCAATGATGACAAGGCAATTGCTATGCCAGCAAATACAAAAGATGGGATTATGGTTGAGATAAACGTCAAACAGGGCAATGCATTGGGCATTTAAAGCAACTCTGCACCAGAATCATCCACTTTACTCTAGCCAAAAAAATCCAGTTGGTGATCACCGCGCCTGGTGACAACGGGAATCGCTCGGGGTTTACGGAATAAAGTGCAATCCAACTGTACAAAACGCCCGCTTTTGCCGAGGTTATAGCGTTTGAGCCCCTTGGCAAAACGTTGGCGGATCATATCGGCCCAAAGACCTTCGCCGCGCATGCGTGTACCAAAACTGGCATCGTAATCTTTGCCGCCGCGCATATCGCGGATGCGGTTCATCACCCGCTGGGCGCGCTCGGGAAAGTGGGTTTGCAGCCACTGCTGGAACAGCGGGTTTACCTCCCAGGGCAAGCGCAGCACTGTGTAACCCGCCGCCGTGGCACCGGCATTGGCGGCGGCACTCATCACGTTTTCCAGCTCCTGTTCCGTCACAAACGGGATCACCGGCGCCACGCTGACCAGCACCGGGATGCCCGCTTGCGCAAATTTTTCAATCGTCTGCAACCGACGGCTCGGTGAGGCCGCCCGTGGTTCAAGGGTGCGGGCGATGCTGTGGTCGAGGGTGGTGATAGTCACCGCTACCGCAACCAGGTTTTTTGCACTCATCTCCTTCAGTAAGTCCAGATCCCGCTCGATCAGCGCCGACTTGGTAATCAGCCCGACCGGGTGGTCGCACTCATGCAGCACCTCCAGGCAGCGGCGGGTGAGCTTTAACTCGCGCTCGCAGGGCTGGTAGGCATCGGTATTGATACCCAGGGCGATAGGGCTGGCTTGGTAATTGTTATGGGCGAGTTCGCGCCGCAGCAATTCCGGGGCATTGGTTTTGGCGTAGAGCCGGGTTTCAAAATCCAGCCCCGGCGATAACCCCAGGTAGGCATGGGATGGCCGCGCAAAACAATAAATGCAGCCATGCTCGCAGCCCCACCATATTCCTCACTAATATACATACTATGACGGATTTGGCCGAGCAAAGTCCGATATTACAGGCATGTTAGGTTGAATCGAAATATGTATACAGTTACTTGATGTCATAGTTTGTAATTTTCTATCACGGACGACAGGTCTATACTTCAAGATATAACTACTTTTGGGCGCTATAAATATGCTCAAAAATCAATCAAAAGTAGCCACATCACTAATATCTATAAACAGAGCGAACTTCCCGCAGCCACCCCCCGACGCTCGGCAGGACAGCTAAGAGATTGAAATGGAATCCAGTTATTTAATTCCCATATTTTTGCGATCTCGAACCGCGCCAACTCACTATATTTTTCGAGATGCTACCCCATGACGAGTTTAATGCCCCATAGTGCGATTTCCTCTTGGAGTGGATATGTCTACCAAGGGAAAGTTGCGCTTTACCACTCATTGAGCCTCATCGCAGACAATACTTTCCCTTCTGGCTTTGAGCTGCAATTAGATAGCACAGATGACTTCGCAATATACTCAAACGGTACGCTAGAAACAGCTCATCAAGTGAAGGCAAGGTCAAATACCCTTCGCAATGCTTATTTAACAGCATTAAGTAAGTCGGCAAGCCTTTCTGGTGATCGGACTAAAGATACAAAGCGCTACTTTCATGTAAGCGTACCCTTAGATGATTCTACCGACCATGTTGAAGGTGATGTGATTGTGTCGTTTTACAAATATGGTGATGACTTTTTTTGTCCGCTGCTTAACATTGAAAAGTTAACAAAGAATAAATTCGAAAAAATAGCAGAATTGAATAAACAAGAGATCGACGAGAGAGCTATTGAATACATTTACTGCAGGTTATCGGAAGTAATAACGCGAAAAGTTATCGAAATCCATTCAATAAATCAAATTGATGAAACTGACATTAATAGCGCTGCCTACAGCAACAGAATATCATCAGAACAAATTAAAGCCATCTTATTCGATTCTAGCTTAGCAAGCGAATTGACTGTCGCAATGGCGAACATAAGAAAACTATTCGCAGATAATCTGGAAATTTATATCCATGGTAGAGAGGACGATTATTCAGAAGAACAATTTCTTCGACTAAAATTGATGTTCCATCATATTTATCAACTCAAAGACGAGGAGCTAGCAAAATTTTGTTACTCAATCCAGCCTTCCGAATCAATTTTGTCGATACGAAACCAAGATGTGCAAGTGTATTCTGATTTGATATGCGATTTTATTAAAGATCCTGTATTGAATGGAATGCCGCATTACAAAGATAGAGACGGTGATTTCTACCTACCTACAGCAATTTCTTCGCTTGATTCAAAGAGGCGCGTGGAAGCATTTGTTGTATTGCTAAAGAGAGCGATTTCCAATAACAATAAATTGGCTTCACTGCTGTATGAGTATAAAAATCTTATTGGCGCCGTTAGTGAAACGATTCCGCTAAACCATTCGATTACCTCGCCAGGTCAAGACTCTCAATTCGATGACATAGGCTCAGATTACTACAAGAATATAACGAAACAGCTCGCAGTTAATGTTATACCAATGTCCTTAGCAGAGAAGAAAATTATATGATCAGAAATATACTTCATGAGCTGATGCTAGGGTGTGAATTTAAAATGATCACTTCAGACGATCACATTTCAACATTCAGCAGAGTAGACGGTGATTCTCGAAGATTCATCATTATGCGATTTGTGGACGAGCTTTATTCAGTTGACGAAACGCATAGCCAAGTCATTGAGCAAATTCCAGAAGAGATGAAGCTTGATCCAGCTTCTCATAAAAATACGGATCTAATCATCGTAGTAAAATTTCACATGCTAGATGATTTTCGACCTTTAGAAGAAAAGATACTAGCGCTTGAAGAAGATGCTCATTACTTTAAAAAATATGTTCTTTATTACACAGATATCGAAGCAGACATACTTAGTGGAAAGACCTTTGCCGATTTAGCGAATGTGATTATTAATAAGGAACAGTTCAATAAATATAAAGACAGCGCCGTTCTACCTGGACTGTACGGAATAGCAGCGAGAATCTTTATTAAGCTTCCATTCCTTGAACTTCCTGTTAGTCAAAACCAATTGGTACCACTAACAAAGCAAGCGCCCGAACTGTTAAGCCAGCTCGGCCTCACCGATCTTAATCAATTAATATCATCAACCAGCGATGATGACATAGACGATGTAATTAATGAGCTAATTAATAATGAAATGGAAAATATCCAAGATACAGATCGATAGATTTAAAGCGTTCGATACATCCGCATTTGATTTCGAAAATTGTGACTTGGTTACGTTAGACGGCCCTAATGGGTATGGTAAAACCACAGTATTCGATGCAATCGAGCTATTGTTGACCGGTAAGATCGACAGAGTACTGCGATTATTTGAAGCTGTGATGTCTCGGAAGAAATCGAATTACGAAGACAATCTTTACTGGAATACCAAAGGTGGAAAATTCAATCTCTGTATAAGAGCGGAGTTCGTGAATCATCACTCTAATGAAAAATTCGCAGTCGCCCGCATGGCCAAAGTGTCGGACTTAGGCATTCAGAGACAGAATCGAGCTGATCGATTCGAAATCTTTAAGCTTTATAAGCTGCATACCTTCGAATCAGAGGATTTTTCCGAAGAGATTACGGACGAAGTTTTTCATCGGCTTTTTGGCAGAAATTTTATTGCAAACTTTTCTCTACTAAATTACATGGAGCAAGGGCAAAACACCTTTCTTTTTTCTAAAAGCACTGAGATGAGAAAAGAGGCACTAGCTGAGCTAGTTGATTCACGGTGGCTTCAAGATCATTTAAAAAAATGCACAGTTTGGGAGCGCAAGATCCAATCACAATACCTATCAGCCTCGATGGACGAGAAAGAGCGAGATATGGTTGCGAGCATATCCCGCTACAGCAATCAAATAAGTGGCGACACTTTTAACGAAATTTTTTTCAGAATTTCGACTATAGAATCTCCACCTATCTGGGACACTGTTACGCCATTCAAGGAACCTGATCCTGAGGTATATCAATTAGTTTTTATCGAACTATCAAAAGTAAAAGAAATTGTTATACATAAGGAGGAGGTAAGAAAGCGATTAAAGAATGCAGCGATAGATCAATATATATCGGATAAAAAGCATCTGTTTGAAAAGCTGGTGTCCTTTGGTTCGAACATTAGCGAATATGCAGCGCTTAAGGATGAACATTCCTTTATATCTATTTTGGCACAGCAACAAGAAATTTTTCAAAAGTCATCGGCAATTAGTGCTTCCGAAGCTGATATATTAATTAGCCGTAATTTGGTAAGTAATAACCTGATACCTCTTATCGCAACGCGGGATTCGCTAAAACAAAAAATTGGAGAAAAATCGATCGCAATTACCGAATTAAACCGACTTAGAGAAGAAATTTTAAGCCGATTTAAAGTTATTCGGAATCTGGATTCCGTTTGTCCACTTTGCGGACATGATTGGGAGGCTGCACAAGCTTTGCTTCAAGCATTTGAATATCAGAATGCCATTGAAACAAAGAACCAAAGCGATTTTGGAATTGAGTATCAAAATTGCATTAGTGCAATCAGTCAACTCTTGAGCGGGCCTACGGCCGCTAATCATGCTGAACTCACCAAACGCTCCGGTGTATTTCGACACCAATTATTCGAAACTCTTCAGAAGAATCAAGAATTTTTCAGCTCAGTTAGTTCAATTGAAGCACGCCTAAAGAGTTTAGGCATCGATTTCCCCTCTGAGTTTACAATTGATGAGATTGAGCTAAGTCGTCGTGTAGAACAACTCCTAATAGCAGTCAGGGCTATAAAGGATCAAGAGATGGGAGATTTACCTTCAGACTGGAAAAATTTATTGGAACGGCTTTTCAAATCGAAAGATGATTTTTATAACCTCAATGAATCTTCGGTTACTCAGAAGCTTGCCTACATTAACTTCAAATACTCACAATTGAGGATTTCTGCTTTAAATCAGCTGCAGTCTGATTTATCAAAGTTTAGAAAACAGCGAGCGGCGGCAGTAGTACTCAAGAACAAGATTATTAAACTACGTACGGAGCTCTCGAAACTTGAAAAGGACTACTCTGGTCAAGTTCTGTCTGAAATCGAATTAACATTTCATATCTACTCAGGAAGGCTAATACAAAATTATCAACGAGGGTTGGGACTTTTTATAGAGCATGGGGATGGAAAGGAATTAAGGTTCGCGACGGCGGTCAGATCGGATCACGATGCGCTTTTGTCGATGAGTTCAGGTCAGATCGCTGCACTTAGCTTAGCATTCTTCTTTTCTTTAAATAAAGTTTACTCTAGAAGCGCCTTAATTTTAATCGACGACCCTGTTCAATCTTTAGATGAGATAAACATTGCATCTCTTAGCGATTTACTTCGATCAGAATTGAAGGGGCGCCAAATTCTCATTTCTTCCCATGAAGACGATGTTTCGGCTTATATGAGGTATCGATTTGCGAGGGCGGGCCTAGCTCAGAAAGGTATACATATGCAAAGACACGCTCGAAACAATCGTCAAATTGCCTAATACAAGGGTCTCGGTAACGAATTTCGAAATAAATATATTGGAATTCTTTTACAACTTGAAAAAGCGAAGAGGATTTCGAGCAATTTACTGGATTTTTCTTCCGATTTAGCGATTGTTTAGGCACTCGGCGAGGCAAGAGATATTGTTGGAAATAGGATCGTTGTTGATAGAAAAGCGATAACTTATGATCCAAAGTAGGAAAATCCGAGGTGCAAGCATACCCATTCCAGATTCAAAGCCTTTGTTGAACCTAACTGCAATAGCGTAACGCTATTGCAGTTAGGTTTTTGACTTTGTTAAGCTATTATTGAAAATCTTTATAAAAAGATATAATACTGTTTTTATAAACAGGCCTCTGAAGCCCCCCCTTTTTCAGTGAAGGCCTGTACCCAAAAAGTGGATCGAATGATGAAGGCAGTAGAATTATTCTCTGGCGCTGGAGGACTTGCAATGGGATGCGAAATTGCAGGTTTCCAGCATTCGGCAGTGGTGGAATGGAACAAAGATGCGTGTGAGACCATTCGGTTCAATCAACAAAGACATTATCCTTTGCTAAATAGTTGGAACCTTTACGAAGGGGATGTTCGAGATTTTCCTTGGAAAGAGGTAAACGAGGAAATTGACTTAGTTGCAGGCGGGCCACCTTGCCAACCGTTTTCAATCGGAGGTAAGCATCGTGCTAACTCTGATTCGCGCGACATGTTTCCAGCAATGGTTGAAATTATTCGGCAACTGAAACCGAAGGCTTTCATAGCCGAAAACGTGAAAGGGATAACTCGCGCATCATTTGCAAATTATTTCCAATACATTCAGCTACAGCTCGAATTTCCAGAAGTAATAGCTCGCAAAAATGAAGAGTGGACAAATCATTTATCTAGGCTGCAAGCGGAAAAGACTTCTGGAAAACGAAAAGGTAAAGGCCTTACCTATAATGTGGTTGCAACTCTGGTTAACGCTGCCGATTACGGTGTACCGCAAAAACGAGAACGAGTATTCATCGTGGGATTTCGTGATGACCTCGGCGTTGAATGGTCGTTTCCTTCTCCTACGCACAGCTATGAAGCTCTGCTATACAGCCAATGGGTGTCTAAGACTTATTGGAAGCGGCATCGAATTAAATGTCCAGACATTCCAAATAAGTTAATTAGAGCTGTGGAGAGGCTTACTAAACTGCCGAAGCCGGATCTATTGCCTTGGAATACGGTTAGAGACGCTATTTACGATCTTCCTCGTCCTGAGTCGCGTTTATCTAATCGGATACAAAATCATGTTTTTCAAGGGGGCGCAAAAGTTTATCCAGGGCATACAGGAAGTCCGCTCGACTTGCCAGCAAAAACGCTAAAGGCTGGCGACCATGGCGTACCAGGTGGTGAAAATATGATGGTTAAAGACGATGGTAGCGTTCGTTATTTTACCATTCGTGAAAGCGCCCGACTTCAGACGTTTCCCGATGGATATTTATTTAACGGAAGTTGGACCGAAACCATGCGCCAATTGGGTAACGCCGTTCCAGTCGTGCTGGCCCAAAAAGTGGCTTCAAGCATTGTGGAAAAATTGGCGGAAGTTGAAATTGCCGATATTTTGAGACGGGGCAAAAAGAGCAACAGGACGGTAGCGTGAGCAATATCATCCCCTTCAATCCTCTTGATAAACGCAATCTTGGTGCGAGTGTTGCTGAAGCTCTTTTGACCACAGATATAGCCCCTTTAAGCGAAGTTTCATCCTTCGACGGAGCAGGTATTTACGCCATATATTATTCAGGTAATTTCGAATCGTATGCAAATCTGGCTAGGTTCAACAAAACTCAAACTCCACTTTGGCCAATCTATGTTGGTAAAGCCATTCCTCCAGGTGGAAGAATTGGCGGGAATTTGGATGCCCCAGCTAAAAAAGTTCTATCCAGACGACTCAAGGAACATTCTGAAAGTATAAAACTTGCAGAAAATTTAGACTTAGCGGATTTTTGTTATCGTTTTCTTGTCGTTGACGATATCTGGATTCCACTCGGTGAACAGCTAATCATTTCAAGATTTACTCCAGTATGGAATTCGGTAATCGATGGATTTGGAAATCATAACCCGGGTAAAGGTAGACACGCAGGCGCAGCATCCCGATGGGATGTTTTACATCCGGGAAGACCTTGGGTGAAAAGCTTAATGCCGCGATCTGAGAGTGCACAAGATATAGCTCGGGATGCAGAGGTCTTTCTCCGGAATATGCCGCAAAGTCTTTCTACACAATTTATTGAGGGGGATATGAAATAATTGGAAAGTCATGGCAAGCTAAACATCAAGTTCATAAGGAGGATACAGGTTGGCACCTCATGTAAACCAGGGTTTAATAGCCAACGAGTCCGGTGCCTTCATTAGTAAAGCAAATCTGATCTTGCTCATCCATTGCTCGCGAGACGAGCTATACACGCCATCTTTCGGTTTTTATCGTCCACCAAAAACCATTTGCCCGAGACTCCCCAGGCCGCTTTGTTAAGTGCGCTGAGTCTTTACTCCAAGCGTGATTCAACCGCTCTGCATCAATTATTACAGGTGAATAATAAAAACTATCTGAAACAATATCAAAATGGGTTTCCTTAAATTAACAACTTAAAGTCAAGGGCGAACATGCTAGATATATTCATGACTATTGAACTTGAAATATATTTTGCATACTTGATCAACAATAGGTTGAACCTCGTGTTCAATGCCTAAAACCTCAAATATTCCAACATCAATATAAAAAGCTCTGAATATGTGGGTTGGAACACCATCGCTTTCCGGTTTTCCGCCTACATACGAAGGAATTATATAGCCAACTATCGGTTTTTCTGAGAGATACTTATCCAGGTTTTCGTCAAAATGTTCGAGCTGGTTACGAAGTTTTCTGCTTTTAAGTGGGCTATCATCTGTTAGTTCAAACTGCTTTCTTAATTCTGCACCTCTAGCTTCATGAATTTTATTTTGTCCCGGTGTTGACGGCCAAAAATAACGTGACAACGCAGCTGCGTGAATAAGAATACTTTGAAGATTGTCGAGTATCCGACCTGTTAACTCACCATCCATCTCATAATTTCCCTTAGTTTCATTAGTCATTTCGATAAATGATGCCAAGTAATTTATTGCTGTCATTGCAGCTTCACAGTGAAAGCGAATGCATTCATTGTAGAAAGCGAAATGCGGTGGCTGTATTCCAACGTAGTTCATATATCTACACTTAACTCCTAGTCAGTCGGAAGCAATTAAAGACAAAAATACTACACCAAATGGATTTCAACAGATTCTTACCAAACGAATCTTTAATTTTATAAATTTATAATAATGAGGTTTGCAATCAGACAAAAAGGGACTTCATATTTACTTACTAAGTATTGCCTTTCTCCATTTCAGACAAAATGGTGACTTCTGATGGTTCCCTTACAATTGAAATTCTTGACACTAGCCAATAAAAGGGAAAAGCGGACGGGAGTCTACAATGGTTACATTCCAAAGTATCACTAATATACATTGCAGGAGCGTTTTTCCTATTTATCGTAATTTTAGAATTACAATGAATACATACCAGAAAACCAGAAAATTCTTTATTTAGCATTTTTATTATTCTTTGTTTTTTCCCCCCAGAAAATAAAGACTCATAACACCCCATAGAAGCAACAACCATATGGCTATATGTTGCTTTGTTCATGGTTAAAATTCTATTAAAGCACTCAAATAAAACTTGTGATACAAAAATCATGACATACGATAGGTTTTGATATAGAAAATTATAGTTTTCATTTTCTCTTGGATCTTCAAATACAAAATTTATTGAATACCTTTCGGTTTTTAGTAGACTTCCTTGCGAAGTTATTAAATGAGTTGCTTTTTGCCATCTTTGCTCAAAGCCTCTTGGAGAGTCTTTTGAGAATATTAAATCCCAGAGAACGTTTTCATCGAACATTTCAGGCACAGGAAGTTTTTCAATTGCGCTTTTGAATATTTTTATTTGCTTATCTTTGGATATATGATTTAGAGACTTATATGTTTCATGTTCGAATTTTTCTATAAACTCATCTTCTACACCCAAAATCCAACACAGAAAAGTCAAATTTTCTTTTATAGGTTTTCTCAGCAATGAAAATGCAACTGCGAACTTTCTCTTTTCAAAGCATGTAAATGATTCATATAAAAAATTTAACATGTCCTTACTTAAAGACAGAACTAGATGGCTAATTAAATGATGCTTATATGGCCCGAGCATATCGTTGTCTTTCATAAAAGACAGAAAATCTATGTCCGGTTCTACATGACCAGACTTAATAAGTTTTTCAAACGTCTCTGATGCCAACTCATGTATACCACTCGACTCATACTCGACTAAAGCACGCAACATTGTGTCATGTATGTAAAAACAAAATTCATGTGCTGCCCAATATTTTGGTGGAATGAAACCGAGCCTTTGATGATTTAGGTAACCGATACTGGGCATATATCTCCTTAAAACTCATAACACTGAGGCAAGTGGCAGCTTTTAAGTTGTGGCTTATTAAATGGGAAGTCTCAATACTTTCGCCATTACGCTTTAATTATCAATGTCCGCCTAGTGGCGATGGTAGACTGATATCATGCAAATCTATTGGCGTCAATTACCGCTCATTACAGGCGACACTGAACATTACAGCCCATAATATGGAAACGGTATAGGGGAATTAGATGATAGATTTATTCGAAAATAATAGTAGTGGAGATCGGGAGATTCTCGGTACACAAGCTTCTGTTCTTCGCGGGTTTGCGCTTCCTCTTGTAAGTAAATTGGTGGCAAACGTATCGCTCATCGAAAACATTTCACCATTCCGCCACTTGGTCACTCCTGGTGGATTTACTATGTCTGTCGGTATGACAAATTGCGGTCAGCTCGGATGGACTTCAGATCGCACGGGGTATAGATACACCACAATTGATCCCCTTACATGTAAAGCCTGGCCACAAATGCCCAAAGCATTTTTGTTATTAGCTCAATCGGCTGCCTCTGAGGCTGGGTTTGATAATTTTTATCCAGACGCGTGCCTTATAAATCGATATGTACCGGGAACCAAGCTATCACTACATCAAGATAAAGATGAATTGGATTTTAATACGCCGATTGTATCTGTTTCGTTAGGCATACCGGCAGTTTTTCAATTCGGAGGCTTGGAACGAACCGACAAAAAAAATAATATCCCTCTATATAACGGCGACGTAGTCGTATGGGGAGGCATAGATCGATTGAGATACCATGGGGTACTACCAATTAAACACAATACACACTCAATTTTAGGCGAGCAAAGGATAAATTTAACTTTCAGGAAAGCATCGAGATGCTGATTCATTAACATGGAAAAATATTTGCGTTCAAAATCTAAAACTAATGGCTACACTTTTAATTTCTGGGTGAGCGTCCTAAGCTGTTATCAAACTTACATGGAATTAATATGTTTGAATATTTAAAAAGGGTATTTCTTAACGCTTCCTCTATTAGAGTTGTCTTTTATATCGTCGGTTTTCTTCTGAGCATGCCCATTATTGGTATGCTTTACTGGATATTCGATACATCCTATCTGGCTGAATTCGGTATTGGTCCAGAACTTCACAGTAGGCCAATTTTTTCAAGCTCATTTATAAATGCCTGGCTCTTCGTTTCTACCATTGGGCCTAGCATTTGGATATGGACTGCTTTGTCGGGAATACTTTTCTCATTTCTTATGATTGCTTTTTACGAAGCAGGTAGTAAAAAAGAAAAGACCAAACCAGAGGAAAAAAGCGATATCGATACAAAATCTTGGGCTTATAAAATTGAGTCATTTGTTAATTTGATCGTGAAAGCAGGTATACCAGCTGTTGTGTTTCTTTTGTTTGGTCTTTTCATTATTGCATTTACAGCTGTAGCCGTTACCTTTTTATCTAACGAGTCATCAAAGTTAGCAAGTAAACAAATTAAAGCCTATATAAACGACGGTACCTGCAAGGATGCGTTTAATGATTATCATCTTGGGTGTTACAGCATTCCGGGTGAAATTGGGGATGATCACTTACTCATACTTAACGGTAAGGACACAATTATTTATATGTCTCGCCAAAAGCAAGATTGTGCTACTGAAGAAACGTTTACTATCACCATAAAAAGTAAAATAACTCACGAAAAAATAGTGCGTATTTTTAACTACGTAGAGAAACCTAAGAAGTCAAAAGAATAAGTCCGATATTTTAAGGCTTAGTGCATCAGCAATTTGATAAATTTTTGTGAGAGTGACATTTTTCTCGCCACGCTCAATATGCCCCATATAACTGCGATCTATACCTGTCAAATCGGCAAAGGCTTCCTGAGAGAGGCCTTTTTCCTTTCTTAAATCCCGCACGCGCTGTCCAAAAGCAACCAATCTCGGATCTTTCATGATAGCTCTGCCCAAAAAACAGAACTATCACTTCTTGCTGTCTATTGCTCCACGGTATATAACTCCCATTTTTGCTTCTATACTGGTTGTGATTCACACAAATAGGAGGATAGATGCAAGTTGAAACGCTTCTGCATAGACAAGGCGGCCGGTGCTTCTATTGCCGAAAGCCCTTGGATGCCCGCTTGGCGTCTATCGAACACGTTGTGCCCGAAAGCCTCAATGGCTGGGAGGGGTTTACCAACTTGGTGGCTTGTTGTCAGCGCATGAACGTACTTTTATCCAATTTACCGCCCAAGCATAAGATTGAAATACTGCTGAATTGGTGGGGACGCTCGCCTTGTCCCATGGATACTGAAGTAGAGCTTGGTGATGCTGAATGGGCTTCTGGAAAGTACATCTATATGGCTACCTGCCTCGATGATCCAATTTATCTGGCACTTCGCAGTGAAGTACTTACTGCAACAGCAGTAGACCCACCACCTGGCTGGGGCGTAGGAACGGATGGCGAATGAACAAATCATACCCTCATCCAAAACACAGCGTTAACCAAGTTAATAGTCAACCTTTCGCCATGTAAGGTATTACTCGCATTTTAATACTAGTTGAAACTTGGCTATCCGGATGAGATACAAAAATCTTAATTTAACTAATAATTTTCTCTATTGCGGTGACAAAGCCAGGTAAGAATACGAATCGACCTCGGTCATCCAGAATTTCGCCTGCGTCGCCGATACGCCATTTCCTACCATCTAAGAATTGTGTGCTTATCGCATTAATAAGGGAATTTTTCTCGCTGTCTGTAAGCCGGGCTACGGGCTCAAGAATAGCAATATCGTTTTTACCCCTCAAAGTCTCAGCTCCAAGTGGGCGCATATCAACAACGACCTGCGTTTTAGATTTTAATAGATTTAGTTCTGCTTTAAGCCTGTCTCGCTCCGCGAATGCTATTTGACAAAGACTGCGAATGGCGGGGTCTTCAATTTTCTTTAAAAATTCATATTTTTCAGAAACAGCAGTTTTTTCTATTATTTTTTTTGATTCCTTCGGCCCATTATACTTTTCCCATGCTGTTATCAAAGTTACATAATCTTCTGACTGAGCATTGTAAATTGTTCTTGCTTTAAATAGACCATGTATCTCGGCGGCTTTGGACATGTTTGCGAGGCTAAGATCACGAGCGCCTTGACTATGTCTTTTGTATTCCAATGAGCATAATTCATTTAGTTTTTTCAGTTTCTCCTGCTTATCCCGCCGAACACCTTTAGAAAGCAATGCTTCTAAAATCTGATTTGGATGAATATCTTTGGAGCTCATCTCTGTTTCCCTTTTTTATCTTGGATAAGATTCACGGAAGTTTCGGAATATCGCAATCCATTGGTAACATTTAGAATCTGATTAAATTTAATCCCTAACACCTCCTCCAGGCTTTCGCCTCTCTCTAAGACTTCAACAACTCGACGGCGAGCAAGTATACTGTTATCCGGATTTGCTAGTCGGTCCAGTTCACGCATAAGTGAGTTTGCAGCAATTAATTTTTCCTTTTCAGACATGCGGGCAAAGATTAATGGCTTGCCTTCGCGCTCAAAAGCACGGTCAAGCAAAGCTGCGTATTCAAAAATGGCTGTGCCTGGATCGAGATCGGGAAAAAATTCAACGTCCTCACAAATTCCAGAAAGAACCAGTAATTCTGAATCCGTTTCTTCTAACATGGTTTGGAGGGTTATTGAGTCACCCTGTGCAGCAAAGGACACTTTAGCCTTTGTAGACTCTGGCAATGCTTTAAGTCGCTCAATCATTCTATAGACCGCAGCTAAATCAAGTGCGAGGTTTTCCATTTTCTGCATAGCAACTTCGTAAATTCGCTCAGCAGCTCGCAACTCAGCCATGCCTTCAAATGGGAGGCTAGCGTTTTCTGTAAGCGCTTTTTTCTGTAGAAGTTCGTTGCGCTTCTGCTCTGCTTCTATGGCCTTTGCACTGGCGTTATACAGATGATATTGGCGATTGTTAAAGGTCGCCTGCAACCCAAGGATATGATGTTTACCTGCGCATTTCCAACGACAGCGACAGCAATTACGTAGCCCTCCTGGCGAAGGACCATATGCTTTGATGCTATCGTCCAATAATGGTCCACCATTGTGGCAACCAGGAACTCGAACATCACCGTTGACGGGTCCGGTATTACCTCCGGCAAGACATATACCATCGTGAAGCGGTAACCATCCGGCAGGATTTCTCTCTGCTGGATTCAATGGTATTACATCAATTAAATCAGAAGAATTAAAAATGATATGTTGGCGAATTTTATCAGACGAGATTGATTTCAAATCACGAATTAGAGTTTCATCTTTTTTTTCGTCCAGAGCCTTTGCAGCATTTTGTAGTGCATCTTCAATTCGTTGAGATCCAGGCTTTGTGTAATAAATTGTCATAACGAACCTAGCATGACCCACAATTTTCATCATGAGCTCAGGCGGCATATCACCGTCCAGGATCAAATGAGTTATTAAACTCACGCGTAACGAATGAGGGGGAAATTCTGAGCGGCCGTTGTTTACAAGTCGAATTGAACTACCGTCTGGATTTCGCTTATTTTCAAGTTCAAGAATTGTTTCGTAATCAGCGATGAGCGTTTGCCAAGCTTTATCAATCAAACCATTGCCAGGAGGATATTCTTTTGCGTCCGCAACCTCAGCGGTGCGGAATAAAAATGCTGCATCAGGGTAAGTGGAGCATGATGTCTCTGATTTACCTCTCAACCTCCTCGCTGAAGGTATATCCTTCCAAGCAACAAGAGCGGATATTGGGTTGTACTTAGTTTGCCAATTACGAAGCTTTTCGAGCCAATAGTAGGGGTCATCTTCAAAATCAGGGAACTTAGGCCACGGACACTCCATCCCTTTTTCAGCACCTAATTTGCGTATATCCTGCGTTTTGTTAGTGTTAAAAAATAAACAAATTGATCCATCAGCACTTTTTCTGATCACTCCTTGTCTTCTTTGCTTTCGAATTGTTCCCTGCTTAAGGCAGGTTTCATTTTGAACAAAGTCACCATTTTGATAAACAAAAGTATCTGCCTCACCACTATCGAGCATTCGAATTTGGCCAGTACGTGCGGTGGTTTGCAGTTTTAATAGACATGCTACCCACCTTACAGGACTCCACATTTCAATTATTGGCGAGCGACCAATTCTGGGCCTATGTCTTACAACGCAATCTGGATCATTAACGTCAATTTGTCCTGTACTGACTTCAAACCAGTCTCTCGATTCTCGAAGCCCGGAGACGGTCTCTTTGCCTCCGATAGATTGCAGCCACTTCCAATCGCTGAAGTTAGGCCCTTCTGCTATTCGTCGTCTCAAGTCATAAATCATCCAATAGGGCATCACCTTCTTATTCGATTCTGATCCTCGTTTTGTTGAGTGATCCGACCGCGTAGTTCTAGCGAAAGGGTTTTTGAACATCGGCAACGTAACCGGATAATCATCTTCAGAAGTATCAGCAAATTCGGGTTGAACCAATATCCAATCGATAAAATCAACTAGCGCATTATTCATCGCGCTACCATGATCTGAATGAGGACAATAATTTTCGTAGAAGCTTGGGATTAATTTGGCATTCTTTCTCAGTAGAAAGTCTACGGGGTGTTCGAATAATGTGTTTTCAAATAGGTAGACAAAAAACCTATTTATAACCGTGGCATGAATCGTAAAATTGCCTTTTACTATCTTGTACCATTCAAGGGCGTATTGACGCCATGCTTCAAATTGTGGATATAGTCTCTCAATTCGCTTTAAATTTCGATCATCTTCCAAAGAGAGATCAATCCGAGGATCAACCAAACCATCAGAGAGTGCTTTTTGATATGACTTCTTCACCATAAGTGCACTGCAGCCAAATTTAATCATTATGCTTTTCAGCATAATACCTTGGCTATGCATCTTAGCCATTTCTAACTTCTGTTGATCGGTGTAGCGAACGTACTCTTGACCATTCGGATTTTTTTTACAGAATCTCTTCAATATTGAAATAGGCAAATTGAAAGCTACCGCGGCCTCTCTCAAACTTTTTCCAGCGTTAATTTGGTTTTTAATTTTCTCTACAGTTTTTTCATCTGGCATTTCGGTTCTGGCTTTAACAATCGCATATGCGGTTTCCTGAAGCATTCCTAATTCCCTAGCCGCTTCACTGGTAGTTTTTCCAGATAAGACCAATTCCATCAGTTCGTCTTTTTGTTGCTCAGTGATAGGCACCATCCTTTTGCCTTTCTCGGGTGCTAATTGAGATACCCACTGCCTACTCACACCCAGTGCAGTGGCGATGGATCTTCGAGATTCACCTAAGCTTAACCGACGTATTACATCTTCTTTGACCGCCACTTCAATTCGGAAAGGTAATGGTGCTGTGTACTTCCTTACAACCGAATGTGAAATTCCCAAAGCTTTTGCAATACCAGTTTTTGTTTCCCCGTTTTTAATTCGCCTATCGATTTCCTCAAGGATATCCTTCGTCAAAGGTTTGTTGTTCTTGTGATTCGTGTAGTTAGCCATTTCAATTACCGCCAAGGATAAATCTATCGAAACTTAAGTGTGTTCCGTGAAGCTCTTCGAGTTTTTTGGCTGCAATATTTAATGCCAAGGATGCCTCATGCTGTTCGGGCTGTGTATAGACACGCTGACTTTCTGGCGAGCAATGATGCATTATTCTTTGGATGATAATTTCATTAACATCACCACGTCGCGCGCGCTGGCCATAGGCGTGTCGAGGACCGTGCATAGAAGTACCAAAATGTTTTCCATAGATTAGGCCAACTCTTTCAACTGCTGACTGAAAGGCCTTTTGAAATGAGCTCATAGTGTAGATTCCACCGACAGGCTCTCGATCCAAATTGATCCAAGCATATGGATGATTACGTTCAATTGATGCAACCAGCTCTAGATAGCGTTGCCATATTTGAAAAAAAAGAGGGGCATAAAAATCTTTTGGGAAGAAATGAACTTGCATAAACCATCTATCATCTAGAGCAGGGTGTTTCCATCCTGCATGTATTTTCCCTCTGATTAAGTGACGTGGCGTTAAGCCGAACTCAGCTCTCAAATATTCAGCTCGAGAACCAGGCTTTCCTAAATGATTTTTCCAGTTGTTAGGTGCTGCTCCTAGTGAAGGATGTTGAATCGTTACGAAAGGGAGTGAGCTATCCTCCCAGTGCGGTTGCACGTCTGACACAAACATATGGAAAGGCTCGCTTACCCTTAGGCCCCCACCTAATAACAAACAAGCGATTGCCATTCCTCGATAATCATATTTTCCCGCGACCTTAAATCCTTTGAATAGAAATTCCTCAACGCGATCCTCTGGAAATGCAGGGGGTCGTTTTGGGAAAACTTTAGGAGATAGTTCAGGCCGAATAACTCGGCCAGTTTTTTCTGGGATTGATTGCCATGCGTGCCCTAAAAACGATTTACTTCGTCTAAACTCATAAGCCTGCAAATCAATTTTTCTATCGAAAGAACTACCCGTGTAAAAAGGATTAAAATTTTTAGCTCTTGGATTTTCATTCCGCCCCAACCAATTGAAGAAATCAGAAAGCATGGAAATCGCATAGCCTGCATCACGAGGGCTAATGGAAATCCAATATAAACCACTAGGGTCTTCGCACGTATGAGGGTCAATAGTTCCAGATGTAAGGGCCTTGGAAAAACCACGAAAAACGCTGAAGTCATCAGGTCTTCTGTCTGCATTTGCTTCTAAATACTCAAGAAATAACCGCACCGCACGAACTAACTTCTCGTGCCAACTCAAGCTGCGATTAACAGTGAGGCAATAGTCGATCAGAGGTAAAACAGGTCCTTCATCGCTCATTAATACTGGCAAGGACTTTGAGGCGCCGGTGTTATCAGAAATGATTTTTCCAGTGACCACAACGAATGCCATACCACTCTCCCTACAGCCATAATTATTGTAGATATATGGATTATAGGGGGTAATAGTGAGCACAAAATAGCCATTTAGTCTCAATTTTAACCGCATATGCGAGTATAAATTGGTCTACTTCCAACAAGTATGTATCAAAAGCAGGGAGTAATAACGCGATAAGGGTTGAGCGACACGCTAAACGGCAGGTCGGGCGACTCGTTGCGGGTGAGGATGGTCTTGGCGAGTTCCGGGGTGATGCTGGTGGTCAACGCAGGATTGATATCTGTGTCTTCGCTATGGGGCAACCAGCCGTCATCCACTGTTTCGATGAGCCGGGTTTCAAACCGGCCGGCGATATTGCTGATCGCACCGCGACCTTTATGGGCTTTGGGGATTGCGTTGATCCAGGGGGCTGGCTCGATAAAATCGTCATCATTTGCGCTCATTGGCTCAGCCTCCACACAAAATAACTGTACATATAGACAGTAATTTTGCGCCTGAATACTCAAGTGTGCAAGGCAGGCAGGATTTTTATCTGTTATGCCACTGCAACCTTTTTGCCGGCCGCCCGTAAGTTCTTCCGACAATCCAGTCTAAGGAGGAACCCCCATGAACCCGCTTATCCCTAAATCCTGTCGTATCCTGCTCACCACACTGGCCTGCGCCAGCTTACTCACTGCCTGTGGAGGTGGAGGTGGCGGCGGTGGCTATTCAAATAAATCACGCAGTAATGCTTATTCAAGCTATGCCAGCATGGAGGCCAGTTCCATGGCTCCCAGCAGTACCCCCCTTCCGAGTACGCCAGCCAGTTCCGTTGCACCCAGCAGCACTCCCGCCTCAAGTTCACAGGCATCCAGTTCGGTCGCGGCCCTGGTTCCGCCTGTTGTCCTGGTCGATGCCCAGACTAACGCCGCTGATGGCGATTATTTTGTCGCCAGCGGCGAGGTATTGGTCGGCATGCCCGAGGGCACTGGCAATACCAGTTTTACTGGCCAGGTGCTCAATCGCACTGGTTTCAGCCTCTATACCTTTGCCAATGACACCACCGGCGTATCCAATTGCAGCGGCAATTGTCTGGTGAACTGGCCGCCGCTGCTGGCCAACCCCGGCGACCAGGCAACTGCACCCTATTCGATTATCGAACGCGAGATGGGTACAGCGGCCAATGCCCTGCAGTGGGCTTATCACGGCAAACCCTTGTATTTCTTCAAAAATGACACAGCCGCTGGCCAAACTGCCGGTAAAGCCATCCCCAACTGGCTGCTCGCCCGGCCGATACCGTTCCAGATAGTGGCGGACGCCACCCTGGGCAGCCATCTCGCCGCTGCCGGTAGCGTCAAACTGGCAGTACCAGTCAGTGGCGTTGAGCAGACCAGCACCGCCGAGCGCGATGGTTTTACGCTTTACACTTTTGATAACGACACTGCCGGTGTCAGCAACTGCTCAGGCACCTGTCTGACCAACTGGCCCGCACTGATCGCCCACGCCGGGGCAGAGGCCATCGCGCCCTACAGTCTGGTGGAGCGCACCAGCGGTGAAATGCAGTGGGCGCTCAATGGCATGCCGCTCTATTTCTTTGCCGGTGATACCGAGGCAGGCCAAACCAATGGCGAAGCGGTCGGCAACAACTGGTTTGTCGCCCGTACACCTCCGGTTGCGGTAAATAACCATCCCACCAAAGACCGCCTGTTGGTAGCCCACGGCAATATCCTTGATGCCACCGGTGCAGCTGATAACGCCCGCCTCGATTTCACCCTCTACACCTTTGATCAGGACACACCCGGCGTTACCACCTGCTTCGGCGGTTGCCTGGCGGCCTGGCCTGCACTCTATGCACCGGACGATGCGCAGGCCTTTGGTGATTTCAGCGTGATTGCGCGCGACGCCGATACCAAACAATGGGCCTACAAAGGTTTGCCGCTTTACTTCTATGTTGGCGATGCAGCGCCCGGTGATGTCACCGGCGAATACACCGACTGGACCATCGCGCGGCCATAAAAAATCCGGGCACTACAGCTAGGGAGCCTCTGAATTTTTCGTCATTCCTGCGAACGCAGGAATCCAATTGATTGATTTTGATGGATACCCGCGTTCGCGAGTATGACGAGAAATATATTTTCAGAGCTTTCTTAGTTTGTAGTGCTTTTTTCAACAGAGTTTTATGCACGCAGATCAACAAAAACGATGAGAGGACTGCATCATGAAATTATTATTATTTTTGCTGGTGATCGCAGTCTTAACCGCCTGCGGCGCCGGTTCCGGTGAAGGATTAAATGAACAGGGTTTACCCATCACCGACGATGGCAACCATGAACCGGAAGATGGAATTACGCTCACACAATTACAGCAAACTATTTTTGGAAACATTTGTACCCACTGCCATACCGGTGCCAATGCACCGCGCGGTTTGCGCCTGGATTCAGAAGAAAACGCCTACGCATTTTTAGTCAGCCGCAGCGCCGATGAAATCCCCAGCCTGATGCGCGTCAACCCCGGCAAACCCGATGACAGTTACCTGATAAAAAAACTGGAAGGTGCAGCCGATATTGTCGGCGCGCGCATGCCACTCGGTGGCCCTTATTTATCGCAGGAACAAATTGACCAGGTACGCGGCTGGATTGCCAACGGTGCGCCACGTACCGGCACAGGTTCAGCGACAACAAAAGTCGCACGTGCCAGTGCACAAAAAATCCAATCGCAACCAAACCATTTTCACGTAACCGTGGATTTGCATTTCAGCCGACCGCTGCAATTTGAAACTATCACGCCGAACAATATCAGCGTTTTTTATAACACGCTGGATGGACAAAAAATTGCAACAGATTTCTCACTATTGCTTATCGACCAAATACTCTACATCACCGCCAACAATATTCCCGTCCAGGCGATACAACTGGAAGTACTTATTGATAACAACGGATTGAATCCACTGCTCGATCAGGAAAACCGCGTGTTTGATGGTGACGGCGATGAAAACCAAGGTGGAGGTTATCGCTATGTTTATACACTGTAAAAAATATTTATTATTTTTATGCTGCACATTTGCGCTCTCCTTGATATCCACCGCAAACGCAGAACCCTATCTCGCCATTAAAAATAATACCCAGTGTTCCACTTGCCATAGCAACCCGGCCGGTGGCGGCGCACGCAATACCTACGGCGCCTACTACGGCACCCATGTATTGCCGCAAACTCCCGGTAGCCTGGAATTATTTGACGCGGGAAAAATGGGCGACACTTTCCGCATAGGCGCCGACCTGCGCGCGCAGTATTACCAATCTGATCGCGATGTAGATGATGCTGAAAATGGAGGAGAAGATACGCGCGGTTTTGAAACACAATCCGGCCAGCTCTATTTATTATTGCAACCCAAAGACTCGCGTTTTTCGCTTTACCTTGATGAACAAATCGCACCGGGCGGCGCCCTGAACCGCGAGGCATTTATCCTCACCAAATTAAACGGCCAACATTTTTTAAAAGCGGGCCGCATTATGTTGCCCTATGGCATTCGCCTGGAAGACGACAGCGCGTTTATCCGGCAGGCGAGCGGTTTTAATTTTGATACAGGGGATAATGGAGTGGAACTGGGTTTGCAGTACACCCAAACCCTGTTCAATTTTGCGCTGAGCAACGGCAGCAGCAGCCTCAACAATGACGATGAAAACCTGCAATTTTTAACGCGCGCCGAATACCTCGGCAATAACTGGCGCCTGGGCGCAACCGCTGTTTACAACGATGCTGAAGCCGGTGCGCGAACCCAGGCAAATATATTTGGCGGATTTGTATGGCAGGGTTTTGTGTTTCTCGCCGAAGCGGATTTGATTGAAGATGAATCCATTGAAACTATTCCCGGTGAATATCAGGAGCAGCGTGTGGGCTTGCTGGAGGTCAATCGCGAGATCAGCAAAGGTTTCAATATTAAATTGACGACTGAATATCTCGACCCGGATGACAACATTGATGAAAACCATCGAGTGCGCAATTCACTACTGCTTGAATATACTCCCTTCGCCAATTTGCAAATCCGTGGCGGCCTACGCAAAGGGGAAGATATTCCCCAGCGTGGAGAAGGTAATTACCTGGATTTTTTTGCGCAGCTGCATTTTTATTATTGAGTTGGAATATTGAAAATTGGATCCCCGCGTACGCGGGGATGACGATAAAATGCTACGCAGAAACGACCACACCACCGTCATATCCGTATAATCTCATCGTCATACCCATATAATCTCATCGTCATACCCATATAATCTCATCGTCATACCTGCGAACGCAGGTATCCAGCTTTTAACACATCACAAATTAAACGAATAATCCAGATATACCTTGCGCACTGAACCTGAATCACCTTCGGGTTCGAAATTGGCGAGGCGCAGGGAAATAGAATGTTTGCGTGCGGGTTTGTAGGCAAAATCCAGGTCCAATTCGCGGCCGATATTGTTGCCTGCAAGATCATCTTTAAAAAAGTGATAGGAGCTTTCTACACGAAAGGGCGAGGCGCGCCACAATAATTCCAGTGAAAAATTGCGCACACCAGAATTGGGAGTGTTGCCGATTTCATCGGCCCAACCTTCAAAATCGTGATTGGAACCTAAAGGTGTGACAAAAGCTGCGCCATCATTTTCACCGAGGATTTCGTAGCGCGTGCTGAGCTCCCAGGTGTTGATACCGAAGCCGAGGTCAAGCAGATAATAGGGCAGGTTATCTGCATTTATTTCAAAGCGGTCTTGTTGCGCCGCCTCGATTTGGACGCGGTATTTTATCGCGCCGGATTTGTAATTCAGGTTGTAACTGCCACCCAGGGTATTGTTGGAGACGCTTGGCATATCCTGGTTATCGATGCGATAACCATAACCCACTACGCGGGTGTAATCCCATTCATTCCATTCGAGCCGGGTGAGATGGGAGTGTTGTTCGTGGTCACCAAGGAATGCGGCGGGGCGCCATGCTTCGCCATATTCGTGTTCGCGCCCGGAATTATTTTCATCGGCATCCTCGCCGTATATGCGGTTGGCATTGGCGATATAGCTGTAAGTAAAATTGGAATTGCTGGCGAGTTTGAATTTGCCCAGCAAGGCATCAAACGTCTGTTCGTTTTGCCAGAAACCATTGCCACCGACAAAACGCTGGTTGTCAAAATTAATCCGCTGGCGGCCGAGATGAATATTGGCGGCATCCAGGTTAAGGGAAACAAATGCCTGATTTATTTCTGCACCTGGCGGATCGGGAATTAAAGGCTGCTCGTTAAAACGCACACCGTCGCTGTGGTCGTCTTTAAACGTCGTGCCGACTGCATCCACTTCTACCATTGAACTGAATAAATCAGTCCACTGCGATTCAACATTTCCACGCAGTAATAATGATGCAGACTGGCCGGAATTGTCGGCATCCACATTGGCGTAGCGCGCGCGGCTGCCCCAATCGAATTCGTGTTCACCGAGTGCGGAAGCACTGGCAGATACGATCATCAATGATACTGCTAACAATAATTTCACTGCTTACCGATCCTTTTTTATTGCCAGTCTTCAGCATTGCCATCGTGTAAAAACGTCACACCTTTGAGCTTGTCCATTTCTTCGTAGAGTGGGTCGGGCATGGGGTTTTGGCGCGCATCCATATAGGTCATGGCGGGCAGGTGATAAATATCCACCGTTTCCATGACGTTGTTAAACATATAGATTTTTTCCAGCGCGGGTAAATCCTTGTAGGTGAACGTCAGTATCTGGTTGTCGTTGATTTTGAGCAGCTTGAGTTTGGGTAGGCCGGTTAAATCCAGCGCTGTTAATTTATTGCCAAAAACATAGAGTTCTTCCAGCGCCGGTAATTCGCTAAAAGCCACCTGGGCGATTTTATTTTTGGCGAGGTTGATATGGCGGAGATTGGGCAATTTACCGATGCGCGCTTCACTGAGCTGGTTGTTGTAGAGCGATAATTTTTGCAACTGCGGAAATTGTTCGATACCAACAAGCGAGGCGATATTTTTGGAATGGCATTCAATCGCGGTGATATCGGTGATGTTCTGCCAGTTTTTTTTCGTCGCCAATTCCTGCACACATTGTTTGAAATTGGCGTCTTGCAATGGCAGTTCCAGCGCCTGGGTAAAGGCGCTGGCGAGGATCAACATCAAACCGCAACTGATTGTTTTTGTCATGGCACAGGTTCACAGGCAGGATCATAAGGTGGATAGCTGCGCTGCATTATATGGCCTTATCCACTTGTGCAAGGAGAACACAGACACCTTTTGCCAGTATGGTTTCGCTCGGTTCATCCAGGGGCGAGCCGCCGACATCCTCTTCAGTGAGGATCAAATGGGACGAGTCTTTGATCAGCCGCCACTGGGCAACGGTTAATGGCAATTGCTGTATATCGGTCTGCGCAAAGACCCCGAGTGGCCGGATCTGCCCATCGCGTTTGGAAATTGCCCAAAGCTGGAGGTTTTTATCCGCCGCAATCTGTACATCGCCCCATTTCAACCAGAGTTGTTCGCCACCCACGGCGGTCAGCACCGTTAAACTCGGTGCGCCACGTTCATCGGTGAGCACCGCCACGTAATCTGCATTGGGGGCATCCGGGGTGCGCTCGCTCAACAGCCAGGCCAATCCCACAAACACCAGGCAGACGAAGGCGCTGGCCCCCTGCCAATACCAACGCAGCCAAGGTGCGGCTTTTACTGTCGCCTGCTTGTTGATTCGCGCAGCAATCCCGTCCCAGGTATCCCGCTCGGGCGGGAGTGATTGCCCTTCGTCACTCAATTTCATCAGCTCTTCTTCCCAATAAGCCAACTGCGCCTGCAACTGCGGCTCGCGCGCCAGACGCTGTTCAAAGCTTTTTCGCTCAGCACCACGCAATACCCCCGTGGCATAGTCAAAGGCGAGGTTTTGATCCGTTAGACCTGGGGTTGCTGTTTTGCTTCCAGACATAATTTCAATCTCTCGGCACCGCGGTGCAGCCAGGATTTCACCGTATTGGCATTAGTGGAAAATTGCTGCGCGATTTCCTCGCGCGAATATCCTTGTAAATAGGCCAGCTCGATACTGCGTTTGATGTTATCGCCCAGGGTCGATAAGCATTGGTGCAGGTGGAACCGCATCTGGCTGGCACCGAGGTTATGTTCAGGCTCGGCACCACCGGGCAGGTCGCCAGTATCCTCCAGCGAGAGCGATTTGTGCCGGATGCGCCGCTCCTTATCGAGCCGATCCAGCGCGCGATACCGGGTAATGCTGGCCATCCAGGTCAATGGCCGGGCGAGATGCGGCCGGTAACTGGCGGCGTTATTCCAGATTTGTAGAAAGGCATCCTGCAATACTTCATTACTGAGCTCGGTGGTTTTCAAGATGCGCCAGGCCACCGCATTGAGGTAAGGCCCCACCCGCTCGAACAGCGCTTTGAGTGCGGCCTGGTCGCGCAGGGCACAGCGGGCGATAAGGTTGATCAGCTCATCGTCCTGGTTATCAGTCGGTACAGTCATCTCGGGATTCGTTCCTTAATTCAGTGTGGTTAATCCCATCTACGGTTTAACCGCCAAAAAGTTGCAGCCTGTTAATACAATTTATCGTTATTTGTAATTTCATCGCCATTTGTAATTGCATCGTCATGCCTGCGAACGCAGGTATCCATCTGCCGTGCCAACTACCTTGTGGATCCCCGCGTTCGCGGGGATGACGACCAGGATGCATTTGTAATTTCATCGTCATGCCTGCGAACGCAGGTATCCATCTGCCGTGCCGACTACCTTGTGGATCCCCGCGTTCGCGGGGATGACGACCAGGATGCATTTGTAATTTCATCGTCATGCCTGCGAACGCAGGTATCCATCTGCCGTGCCGACTACCTTGTGGATCCCCGCGTTCGCGGGGATGACGACCAGGATGCATTTGTAAT
>CAZIWB010000026.1:0-37025 GCA_964542655.1 uncultured Cellvibrionaceae bacterium | reverse complement strand
ATTTGTAATTTCATCGTCATACCTGCGAACGCAGGTATCCATCTGCCGTGCCAACCACCTTGGATCCCCGCATTCGCGGGGATGACGTTAAGCACATATCACCAGAATCCTTACCCCTAAACTGCCACTCACCATTTTGCGTTTAGTGCGCAAAATGGTGCGACAGGATCTGGCGATCTGCTGAGTATAGGCTCGTGGCAGGCCGCAGTCGCCACACAATAAGGTCTACTACAGACAAAGCGTTTTTCACTATTACCGCTAATAAAGATAAAAGGTATTCGCTATGTTTAAACTCAACCGCTTTACCGGCGTGCTCTTTGCGCTCGCCACTGTGTTCAGCTTCACCAGTTCCGCCCAGGCCAAACCTTATAAAGCTGCCGAGATCGTCACCGGCCAGACTTACAAGTACGGCCGCTATGAAATGCGTATGCAGGTCGCCAAGGGCAGTGGGGTGCTCTCCACTTTCTTCACTTACAAACCCGGTTCCGAACAAACGGGAGTGTTTTGGGAGGAAATCGATATTGAAGTCTTCGGCAAAAATAACGCCACCCAGTGGCAGAGCAATGTGATTATCGGCACCAACCGCCCCACCACCAAGACGGAAGGCCTGCATACCGCCGCCAGTTCACTGGGCGATGGTTACCACACCTATGTACTGGAATGGACGCCCAATTACATCGCCTGGTTTGTGGACGGTGCCGAAGTACGCCGCATCACCGGCGGCCAGTTTGTCACCAGCCTGACCAACCCCCAGGATCTGCGCTTTAACCTCTGGGCAGCAAATATCGCCGAGTGGGTCGGGCCCTGGAGCGACAGCATCCTGCCGGTATACCAATTCGTGAATTACATCGAATACAAACCTTATGTCGCATCGACCAATAGTTTTGGCACCGGCTGGCGCGATGACTTCAACAGCTTTGATACCAGCCGCTGGAGCAAAGCCAACTGGACCTTCGCGGAAAACCTGGCGGACTTTGACCCCAATAACGTGGTGGTTAAAAACGGCACTCTTGTGCTCGCGTTAACACGCGAGGGCCAGACGGGTTATACCGGCACACCACCGGTAGATAGCGGTACCAACACGCCGGCGCCAATTACTATTCAGGCAGAAAACTTTAACGAAGTTGGCGGCAGCGTGACCGTTGCTGGCGGCGTGGTGGGTTATATCGATGCCGGTGATTGGTTTAAATATACCAATGTGAATATTCCACAAGCGGGCACTTATAAAGTGGAATATTTTGTTTCCTCGGCACTGACCACCGCACAATTTACCCTGGATAAAAATGGTGTCGGTCTCGGCACTATTAGCGTGCCCAATACCGGCGGCTGGGGAACCTATCAGGTGATTTCGCACAATGTGACCTTATCGGCGGGTGCACAAAACCTGGCGATTTATGCCAACAGCGGTGGTTTCAATATTGACTGGATCAAGTTAACTAAAATCTAGAATTATTCGTTGTTCCTGTGAATGGTTATGGATCCCCGCGTTCGCGGGGATGACGATGGAGATACATTCGTGGGAATGATGACGCGAATATATTCGCGGAATGACGACGTGAATTTATTCGTTGGACAACGACACAAAGATGTTCGCGGAATGACGATGAGGATGTATTTGTAATTTCATCGTCATACCTGCGAACGCAGGTATCCAGTTTTTGCTATTACTCATGGTTTCTGCCTTAGGGAGTTGCGGACACTTGTTCGCGCTCCCGTTTTTATTTTTCATCCTGTTGTTTTTATAAATTGTTTTTCTACATTTTTTAGTACATGAGGTAAATGTTATGCGTCGTTTGTTGTGTGTATTGTTAGCGATCACGATAGGATTGGTTGCCCATCTTGTTAATGCCAAGGCCTACAAAGGCGCAGAAATTTATTCCAGCGATAGCTATTTATATGGCCGTTATGAAATACGCATGCGCGTCGCCAATGCCAGCGGTGTCCTATCGACTTTCTTTACCTACAAAAACGGTTCGGAAGTGAGCAATACCTTTTGGGAAGAAATTGATATCGAAGTCTTTGGTAAAAATAATGCGACCCAATGGCAGAGCAATATTATCCTCGGCAGTTCGCGCCCGACGATTACTACCGAACAAACACACACTGCCAATGCATCGCTCGGCGATGCCTATCACACCTATGTAGTGGAGTGGACACCGGATTACGTCGCCTGGTTTCTGGATGGCGTAGAAGTGCGCCGCATCACTGGCACCAGCACGGTTACCAGCCTCACCAATGCCCAGAGTTTGCGTTTTAATATCTGGTCATCCGAATCCGTGCCCTGGGTCGGCGCCTGGGACGATGCAGTATTGCCGGTGTATCAATTTGTAAATTACATCGAATACAAAACTTACAACACAACCACCAAAACATTTGAAGGCGGCTGGCGCGATGATTTCAACAATTTTGATACGGCGCGCTGGGGCAAGGCCAATTGGAGTTTTGATACCAACCGCGTGGATTTCGCCCCCGAAAATGCGCTGGTAAAAGATGGCATCCTGGTACTCGCACTGACCAAGGAAAATGCCACCGGTTTTAGTGGCACGCCACCATCGGACACACCAGCCAGCAGCTCAAGCGCCAGTTCAGTTGCTGTGAGCAGTATTGCAGCAAGTGTTGCAGCAAGTTCGGTTGCAGTCTCCAGTTCAACTTCAAGCGCAAGCGCCATTTCAAGTACAGCGGCTATTTCAAGTACAGCAGCCAGTTCAATCGCGGCGAGCAGTATTGCAGCGAGTGTTGCTGCAAGTCCAGTTGCAGCAACAACTTCATCAGAAGCAAAGTCATCAGTCGCTACATCCAAAGCAACCAGCGGCGGCTCAGGTGGTGGCGGTGCAGTGAACTATGCATGGTTATGCATATTGGGTGGATTAGTTTTGATGCGCGAATTAATCACGCGCCGCAACTCTTTTTAATCAAAGAATCACGGCGGGCATTAATAAAAATTTGCGGCGGGAGAATCAGAGTTTTGGTTTCCTGCCGCGTTTTTTCTTGGGCGGATAAAAACCGGCTTCACCTTCGGGGCGGGTTTTGAAGCGGCGATGCACCCATAAGTATTGGTCGGGCGCCTGACGCACGGCATCTTCAATAATGTTGTTGATGCGCGTTGCATCGGCCACATCATCGCCAGCGGGGAAATTGTCGAGCGCTGGCTGGATTTCCAAACGATAGCGTCCGTGCGGTTCGCGGAAACAAAAAAACGGCAGCACTGCGCAGCCGGACAGTTTGGCAATGCGCGCAGTGGCAACGATGGTCGCGGCTTGAACGCCAAAGAAAGGTGCAAACACACTGTGGTTGCGGCCGTAATCCTGGTCCGGCGCATACCAGACAATATTCCCTTTACGCAGGTTCTTGATTAACTGGCGGGTATCATCGCGGTGGATCGCACTGCCGTTCACCCGCCCGCGTGCCTTGGCAATCGCATAGGACATCAACGGGTTTGGATCGGGGCGATAGAGCACATCAGCCACAATGTGATAAGCCATGATGCGCCCGCTGATATCAATCGTCGTCAAATGGCTACCGCACAAGAGTATGCCCTTGCCCTCGGCCTGCGCTTTTTCAATATGCTCCAAACCGGTAATGCTGTAGCGGTTGCGCATTTTGTTTTGCTGCCCCCAGAGGCCCATCGCCGTTTCGGCAATGCTTAACCCGCACGACATAATCACCCCACGCACCATTTTCGCCTGGGCCTGCGCATCCAGCTCGGGAAAACAGAGCGCGATATTCACTTCCGCATAGCGCTTGCGCGAAGGTGCCAGCCAATAAAGCAGTTGCCCGAGGCCGCGCCCTATCGCCTGATTCACCGGCACCGGCAACTGGGCGATCAGCCAGAAAAATCCCAATACTAACCAGGTTGGCCAAAAACGTGGTTTGAGGAAACTGCGATTAAAGGGGGCAAGTTTGGTATCCAACGGGAATTCTCTTTCAATGTGGATGCGGGGATGCAGCGAAACGCCGGGGGATTATAGCAACCTGATCCATCATCGTCCTGCACAGGGCGCCGCATAACGAGCCTCGATCAACCGGTACAAACAACAATAAATTCCAGGCTCAGGAAGCGACCCACTTTTTTACCGGGCCGCCGCGCAGGTACTATTGTTGAAATTTAAGGGTTGAAATTTAAGGGTTGAAATCCAAGCCATGAAGGACGCCATCATGAATTCACCGGCACAAACCACCTCTGGCCTGCTGCGCTGGCTACCCGGCGTGCAGATGCTGCGCACCTACCAACCGGCCTGGCTGCGCCACGACCTGGCCGCTGGCCTGGCACTTACCGCCATGCTGGTGCCGGTGGGTATCGCCTATGCGGTGGCCTCGGGAGTGCCGGGCATCTACGGTTTGTATGCCACCATCATTCCCCTGCTGGTCTATGCGCTCTTTGGCCCCAGCCGCATCCTGGTGCTGGGCCCCGACTCCTCCCTGGCGGCAGTCATACTGGCGGTGGTGCTACCGCTCTCGGGCGGCGACCCCATGCGCGCGGTGGCGCTGGCGGGAATGATGGCGGTGGTATCGGGTTTGTTCTGCATTATCGTCGGCCTGGCGCGCCTCGGCTTTATCACCGAACTGCTGTCCAAACCGATCCGCTACGGTTACATGAACGGTATCGCCATAGCCGTGTTATTGGCGCAGTTGCCCAAGTTGCTTGGCTTTTCCATCGACAGCAGCGGCCCGGTGCGCGACCTGATGGCCATCATCCATGCCATTGGCGAGGGGCGCATCAATGAAACGGCCTTTGCCATAGGCGCGGGAACCCTGGTGTTAATTTTCGCGTTCAAACGTTTCCCGCGCCTGCCCGGCATATTGCTGGCGGTAGTAGCCGCCACCTTGGTGGTCAGCGGCTTCAGCTTGGGCGACCAGGTATCGGTGCTGGGCGCGCTGCCGCAGGGGCTGCCCGAATTTACCATCCCCTGGATACGCCAGGAGGATCTGGTGCCGGTCGTGATCGGCGGCTGCGCGGTGGCCATGGTGTCCTTTGCCGATACCAGTGTGCTCTCGCGAGTCTATGCCGCGCGCTTGCGCACCCCGGTGGACCCGAACCAGGAGATGGTGGGGCTGGGTGCCGCCAACCTGGCCGCCGGCCTGTTCCAGGGGTTCCCCATCAGCAGTAGCTCCTCGCGCACGCCAGTCGCCGAGGCCGCCGGTGCCCGCACCCAGTTGGCCGGGGTGGTCGGTGCCCTGGCGGTGACCGCACTATTGCTGTTTGCACCCGAGCTGCTGCAATACCTGCCCAATTGCGCCTTGGCCGCCGTGGTGATCTCGGCCGCTATAGGCCTGATTGAGATTAAGGATTTGCGCCGAATCTATCGCATCCAGGCCTGGGAGTTCTGGCTATCGATTACCTGTACCCTTGGGGTGATCCTGTTTGGCGCCATCGAAGGCATAGTCATCGCCATTGTCATTGCGGTGATCGAATTCCTGTGGGACGGCTGGCGCCCTTATTCGGCTGTGCTCGGCCGGGTGGATGGCGTGCGCGGCTACCACGACATCACCCGCTATCCGCAGGCGCGCCAAGTGCCGGGGCTGGTGTTATTCCGCTGGGACTCGCCGCTGTTCTTTGCCAATGCCGAATGGTTTCACGAACGCGTGCAAGCGGCAGTGGCAGCCGCGCCAACTCCCACGGTGCGATTGGTAGTGGTAGCCGAACCCATGATCAGCGTGGATGTGACCTCCGCCGATATGCTCGCCGAGCTGACCGACAGCTTGAAATCCGCCGGGATCAGCCTGTGTTTTGCCGGTATGAAAGACCCGGTCAAGGACAAGCTCCGGCGCTTTGGCTTGTACGAGCGCTTTGGCGATGAAGCCTTCTTCCCCACCAGCGGTGCGGCCGTCAGTGCCTATATTGAAGCCTATGAAATCGATTGGACCGACTGGGGTGATCGCCGCCCCTGATAGCCCGTGTTGATGAAACTTGCGCTGCATTTTTACGGACGCGGGGAAATCTCCCCGCTTGCCACTTGCTTGCGAAATTCCGCTGCCGACATGCCCGTGTAGCGTTTGAAAAAGCGGTGGAACGACGATTTACTGTTAAACCCCGACTCCAGCAAAATATCCAGGATGGTCATGTCTGCATGCTGGGGATCAAGCAACATCTGCTTCGCTTTGTCCACGCGATATCCATTCACAAATTCAAAAAAATTCGTATTGAAATGCTTATTGATAATGCTGGAGACGTCGCGGTAATGGATACCCACCTGCCGCGCAAAATCTTCAATGTTCAGGTTCTGTCTTAAATACAGCTGCTGTTTTTCCATGGTGTTGCGAATACGCGCAATCGCATCGGGCGATATTTCTGCCGCTACAGCAGCCTCAATTTCTTTAGGTTTATCCTTGGTCTCCAACAACTGGTGCGCATACAAAAGGCTGTACACAAACAGCGCATTGACCAATAAAAACGTTAAATAGTTATCGACGATGCCAAAATTATCGGCGAGGTTAATCCCCACGGTTTGCCCGAGCAGGTGCACCACCAATGACCACAACCAATTAAACGCAAATCCCAGGGTCAACAGCATTAACCAGTAAGGCCCCTGCAAACTCAGACTCGAATAAAATTCTTTTAATTGCTGTTTATAGCGATAGATTTCCAGCGCCGCCGCAAACGCATAAACCACCGGTAAAATTTTCAGGTAATGCCATAGATAATTGGCCAGCTGCACCGAATATTCCGAATTGGCTCCGGGCAGGAAACGCAAGCGGTCGCTATCCAGCCCACCTTCCATTACCCAACCAACAACTACGAGCAAATTCAACAAATGCAATGCATCTTTTGCGCGCAATACAAAATTCGCGCGCGTAATCGCCACCACATACAAATACAGGCATACACTTTTCCCCACTACCGCAGTGACCAGCCCCAGCGACAAGATGATTTTCCAAAACCCGCTGTAGGAATCGATATAGTCATTCCACAGCAGCAAATTACACAGCGCGCCCGCCCCGACGCAGACAAAAAATCCCGACAACAATTGCGAGGCAATGGCTTTTTGCTTGGAGAGCAACCACTGGAAAATCACCAGCAGCACACAGACGGCGAGGGTGAGTACCAGAATTAAATCGTGGATATTAAAGATGGGGGTTTTCATGGGTTGGTTGAGTCTTTTTTATTTTGGGTGGTTAAAGTCTAGCAGAGCGCGCAGATTTATCTGCAACCAGGATTTGCCCATCATTCCCCTCTCCACCCAAACACAATAATCGCCATACCCAGTAGCGCAACACCGGCTCCCACCCAGTCGTAAACCGAGAGCTTTACCCCATCGACAAAGTACAGCCACAAAAGCGCCACCGCGACATACACACCCCCATATGCGGCATATACACGCCCACTCGCCGCCGGATGCAAGGTGAGCAACCAGACAAACAGTGCGAGGCTCGCCGCAGCGGGAATTAACAATAAAACCGAACCCCCTTTGCGCAACCATAAATACGGCAAGAAGCAGCCGATAATTTCGGCGAGCGCGGTGATAACAAATAACAGCGATGTTTTTAGCATAGATAGCCTGTCAGATCAGTTGTTAAGCTAGACCAACATTATAAACACGATTGCCGTGCAGCTTGTTTAAATATACGAATTTTCATATATTCATATCCCCATATATGAATGGCCAGGCAATCACTCCATGACGGATTTTACTCCCGATACCCTTTGCAAAACGCTAGCCGACCCCACCCGAGCGCGCATTGCGTTGTTAGTCGCACGCGAAAAAGAGCTCTGCGTATGCGAGCTCACCTGCGCGCTCGATGAAATCCAGCCCAAAATTTCGCGCCATTTAGCCCTGCTGCGCGAGTCCGGTTTACTGGCGGATCGCCGCAAAGGCCAGTGGGTGTATTACCGCTTGCATCCGGAATTGCCAACATGGGTTACCAAAACCTTGAAGACGATGCTTGAAGCCAATCAGGAATGGCTGGCAGAAAATCATCAGCGTTTATGTGCAATGGAAGATCGACCTAACCGTTGCTGTTAAATATCAGTATTTTTTGTGAGCAAGAAAATGAAAAAAATTAAGATTGGCATCAATGGTTTTGGTCGTATCGGCCGCTTGGCGTTGCGCGCAAGCTGGCACTGGCCAGAATTTGAATTTGTACAGATCAATGATCCGGCGGGCGATGCAGCTACATTTGCGCACTTATTGAAATTTGATTCAGTACAAGGCCAATGGGCACCGGAAACCAGCGCGAATGACAATGCGATTTATATTGATGGTAAACCCATTAAATTTACCCGCAATAAAAGCATCGCAGAAACTGATTGGAGCGGTTGCGATCTGGTGATTGAAGCCAGCGGCAAAATGCGCGAGCTGAAATTGTTGCAAGCCTATTTGGATCAGGGTGTGAAACGGGTGGTGGTAAGTGCGCCGGTTAAAGAAGCCGGTGTTTTAAATGTGGTGATGGGTGTAAACCAACATTTATTTAATCCTGCTGAGCACCGCATTGTGACAGCAGCTTCCTGCACCACTAACTGTTTGGCACCTGTGGTGAAAGTGATTCATGAACAACTCGGCATTAAACACGGTGCTATCACGACCATTCACGATTTAACCAACACCCAATCAATACTCGACCAGCCCCACAAAGATTTACGCCGCGCACGCGCATCCCATTCCAATCTAATTCCCACCAGCACTGGCTCGGCAACGGCGATTGCAGAAATTTTTCCCGAACTACGCGGTAAATTAAATGGTCACGCAGTACGTGTGCCACTCGCTACAGGTTCGCTTACGGATTGCGTATTTGAAGTCGCGCGTAACACCACGGTTGACGAAGTGAATGCGCTATTAAAAACGGCAAGTGAAACTTACCTGAAAAATATTCTGGGTTATGAGACTCGTCCGTTGGTCTCCAGCGATTTTTGTGGCAATCCGCTTTCATCGATTGTGGATGCGCTCTCCACAATGGTGGTCAACGGCACCCTGGTAAAAATTTATGCCTGGTATGACAACGAATGGGGTTATGCGAATCGCACAGCGGAGTTGGCGAAATTGGTGGGATCGGCAGATTAATGTAGCCCGTATGGAGTGTAACGGAATACGGGAGTATTTATGTTCGCAACAAATGTCCCGTATTACGCTAGGCTCCATACGGGCTACGCTGGCAGGAAATCTATGAACGCATCTTCTGCAATAAAACAATACGCCATTGTCACCGGCAACTACTGGGCATTTACGCTAACCGACGGCGCGTTGCGCATGCTGGTGGTTTTGCATTTTCACCAACTGGGTTACCGCCCATTACAAATTGCGCTGCTGTTTTTGTTTTATGAAGTGTTCGGGATAGTCACCAATTTATTCGGCGGTTATCTGGGTGCGCGCATTGGTTTGAATCGCACCATGAATATTGGCCTCGGTTTGCAGGTGATCGCGCTGGCATTGCTCGCCGTCTCTACGCCATGGCTGAGTGTGCCGCTGGTGATGGGCGCGCAGGCGCTCTCGGGTATCGCCAAGGATTTAAATAAGATGAGCGCCAAGAGCGCCATTAAACAATTGGTACCCGGCGACCAACAGGGGCGACTATTTAAATGGGTAGCATTGCTGACCGGCTCTAAAAACGCCTTAAAAGGTGTGGGATTTTTTCTCGGTGGCGCATTGCTGGCAGCGATGAATTTTCAAACTGCGCTATTGACGATGGCGACGGCACTTGCGCTGGTATGGATTGCGAGTTTGTTATTGCTGAAACAGGATTTAGGCAAAGCGAAAAACAAACCAAAATTTAACGAGCTTTTTTCCAAAAGCCGTGCAATCAATATTTTATCGGCCGCGCGTTTGTTTTTATTTGGCGCGCGCGATATCTGGTTTGTTGTCGCGCTCCCGGTTTTTTTAAGCAGCCAATTGCAGTGGGATTTTTGGCAAACCGGCGGATTCCTTGCGAGTTGGGTTATAGGTTACGGTGTAATCCAATCTATTGCACCTGTGCTTTTGCGCACCACAACCAATGCTGCACCAGCGGGTGGTACGGCAATAATCTGGGCCATTTTTTTGGCATTGGTTACCGCAGGTTTGGCGCTGTCGTTATCGAGCGATTTGCCTGCTGCACCAATATTAATTAGTGGTCTGTTGTTATTCGGATGCGTATTTGCGATTAATTCATCGCTGCACAGTTATTTGATTGTCAGCTACGCAAAAGAGGATGGCGCCTCGCTTGATGTCGGTTTTTATTATATGGCCAATGCCATGGGTCGCTTAATTGGAACACTGTTATCGGGCTGGATTTACCAAACTGCTGGATTGGTTGCCTGCTTGTGGATATCGGCAATGTTTATTGTCATCACCGCGATTATCTCTATAGGCTTGCCACGCCGCCAGCAACAAACTCATTAATTGGGGCCGCTATGAATAATGCGAAAACCTGTAGCACCGATTGCAGATCGGCAGCCGAGCAGCTAAATCGCGCCTGTTTTTGCAAAACCCTCAACCGTGAACAATTATTGGCGAGCTTGCAAGCGCAGGCATTGCCTGCCGACGTATTGCAGCACCACACGCAATTATTTTCCCACACCGCCGCATTTATCTCGCCCACCCAATGGCAACAGCTGCAACAACTGGTGCAAGCAGTAATGCGTGTCACCAACCTGGGCAGCTATCAACAGGCGGTATTAACAAGTGCGCCGACAATTGCACAACAACCCAGGCCCACTGCCGGTGTGTTTATGGGTTTTGATTTTCACTTGGATGAATCCGGCCCACAGATTATTGAAATCAATACCAACGCTGGCGGTGGTTTTTTAAATGCCGTATTACTCAGTGCACAAACTGCCTGCTGCAATGCCACCGGGAGTTTTCCGCAATTATTACAGCCGCAAGTAGAAGCGGAATTTGTGGCCATGTTTAAACGTGAGTGGCAACTGGCGCGCGGCGATCAACCACTGGGTTGCATTGCAATTGTGGATGAAAAACCGAACGCGCAATTTTTATATCCGGAATTTTTAATCGCGCAGAATTTATTTGAACGCGCCGGAATCAAAACCCTGATTGTCGATCCGCAGGAATTAACCTTGCAGGGCGAGCAAGTGTTTTATCAACATCAGGTGATTGATCTGGTCTACAACCGCCTGATCGATTTTTCGCTCACCCAACCAGCCAATGCCCTATTGCGCCGCGCTTATGAACAAGATGCCATTGTGCTCACCCCCAATCCCCACCATCACGCACTTTATGCCGACAAACGCAATCTGGCACTATTGTGCGATGCGGAACAATTAACTGCATTAGGTGCAACGCCAGAGGATATAGAAATTCTCCTCGCCGGTATTCCGCACACCCGGATTGTCAGCGCCGATAACGCCAAAAATTTGTGGCAAGAACGCAAGCAGTTATTTTTTAAACCCGCGACCGGTTACGGCAGCAAGGCAGCTTATCGCGGCGACAAAATTACCAAACGCGTGTGGGAGGAAATCTTGCAGGGCAATTATGTTGCACAACAACAAGTGCCGCCGAGTGAGCGTGGCATATTGGTAGACGATGAAAAGACCGCGTTAAAAATGGATATCCGCGCTTATGTTTATGCCGGTGAAATTCAATTATTGGCGGCGCGGTTGTACCAAGGCCAGACCACTAATTTCCGCACCCAGGGCGGAGGTTTTGCGCCGGTGTTTGTGACGGGATAATCGTATTATTCGCTAGGTAATTTCTGCTATCGAAAAGACATTCGCGATCGAATTCCCATCCCAATAAAACTGGTAATGCCCCGCTTGGATCGCAGGCGGTGTTAAGGCATTGGGGCGCAAAGCAGCGATGCATTCGCCACCAGCATAACGGACAGATTGATACAAAATCCCCATGGCGTTTTGCGCTTTTAATTGTCGGCCTATCGCTTGGGCATAAACAAAACTATCCGGGTTGTGCACTTGCGGATCAGCGCGCACATCGACCAATTGTGTGTGCACTGCGCAGGTGTAGCAGCGCAGGGTGAGCATCTGCGGTGCTTCATTGGTGGCGCGCAAAAAGCGGCCGCGACTAAAGCGCGATTCCGCCAGCGCTGTTTCCAAATTCAAACCGGCGTAGTAGATACCGAAGCGGCCATCGGTAAAACGGCTGGCAATACCGGTGTGGGTAAAAGCCGCCATGATCGCGGTGGTGCCTGGCCCGGTCACCCGGTCTTCGGGGGCAACCAGGGTAATGTTGCCCGCTTGGTCTTGCAGGCGATCATTGGTCAGGCTTTCGAGTGCATAAGCCGCTTCCAACTCGCTTGCATCAAGCAGGTTTTCAAACAGGGCGATAGGCGGGAAATGGCTGGGGATCAGGCGATAGGTATTGCTGTGAACGTCCGTGTTATACATAGACCTCACCGCGCCAGGCATCCAGATAGCGGCGCACATCCACCAGATCCACCACACGCCCGGCCAACATGCGCTCCAGTGCCGAAGCGCCGCCAAAATCGCGATTGGGTTTGCGCACCCAGTTTTTCCATTGGATCGGATCAGAAAATAACAGCTGCACCGCTTTGTAGATTCCAGCGAGGTAAGACAAACGCTCCAGCGTGTCTTTACCCAGTTTGATCGGCTCGTCGGCCGCTAATTTTTGCCGCCAATTGTGCAGGGTGGTGCGCGTACCGAGCCCGGCAAGGGTGCAGCGCTGTTCATCGGTGAGGCTCCACTCTTCCGCAATACCAAAAAACAATTTCACCGCTACACGGCTCATTTGCGCTTCATCGATGGCGGGAAGGGGTTGTGCGGTTTTCATAATCAGCCACTTTGTTTGATCATCTCCCCTTAAAGATATGTTCAAAAGTGAACATAGTCAAACAAAAAGATAATTAATGAACTTCGCTATCATCAGATCAGCTAGAAAAGTTGCGCACCCACACATCGGAGAGGCGCGAGTCAGATTCCGTGTAGCGAATACTGGCGAGCAGTTGTGGGCAATGTTGATTGAACCAGGCGCGGCCGGGGCGCCAGTAACTCATGGTAGTGATAAGCACCGTCAGTGCGCCCGCTTGTGTCCCGAGCACATTGGACATAGCACCCAAGTGCGTCTCCAACAATTGCCAATATCCTTCGAGCTTGGCTTTGGCATTACGCTTTAATTCTTCCTGCTGCGCATCGCCCGAAATCCAGCGCTCGGGGAAATCACCGATGCTGATGGCGGGATAATTATTCGCGGCCAAATACACCAACCAGCGCAAATGAATGGCCCGCTCTTTAGGCGCGACGGGCAACAAACCTGCATGCGGATACTGCGCGTCCAACCACATCAATATGGCAATGCTCTCAGTCATCACCGTCCCATCGGGCAATACCAGCGTCGGTACCTGGCACAAAGGATTCAGTTCGCGCAGGGCATCAACCGCCGGGCTGGGTGTCCAGGGTTCGGCCTCGATAAAGGTAAAAGGAATACCGGCCAGTGTAAGCCCCGCTTCAATCGCAACCGAGCCGCAGCCTTTTGAACCGTAGAGTGTAAACATCGCATTGCTCCCAACTAAAAAGTTTGAGGTGGATATCTGAGATAGATAAGAGGATGACAGCGGGATTTAACTGAAGTTTGCTGATTACTGCCCCGCCAGTTATGCTTCGCCCATCCACTTATCGGTTCCGATTGATGCCCAAACTCCCACCCCATTATGCCTTTCTGGCGCTCGCTTTCTGGTTGCTCAGCAACTGGGCGGGGGCGCACGGGCATTTTTGTTTTGATGGGCAGGAACCCCCGGTGTCGGTGCATATGGATGTGATGGGTGGGCACCTTGAGCACCATGGCGATGAAGTGCATCAGGATGCGGATATCGATCTGGTGCAATCCGCCCTCGCGAAACTGAGCAAAATTGATTTGGGATTGGTACTGCTCGCCGCCTTGGCGCTGGCGTTATTGATCCTGCCCACACCTGTTTTTACCAGCGCTTACCGCGCGTTTTATCCCCGCGTTTCCCTCCATTGGCGACCTTTGCTGCGCGCGCCGCCAGTTTCTGTCTGATATCTATCAATAACCATCCCGTCACTCTCGCGTAAGCGGGAGTCCAGTTTTTTGATCCAGGATTGAACTTATGGATCCCCGCGTACGCGAGGATGACGACTATCTGATGATGATGACAGGATTTACCATGAACAAATTTTCATTTGCGCTGCCTTTGCTGGTTGGCGTTTTGGCATGCCCGGCGCTCGCCGATGGCATTAGCCTGCAAGATGCGCTCAGCGCCAGCTTGCAACACAACCCGCAGTTGGCGGGCTATCAATTCCGCCGCGCCGCCCTGGCAGGTGAACAAACTACTGCTGCACTGCGGCCGGAACTGCGTTTGCATTCCGAGTTGGAAAATGTCGCTGGTTCAGGGGATTTTTCCGGTGTCGATGGCGCGGAACTGACACTGTCGTTTACTTCGGTAATCGAGTTGGGCGACCAGCGCGATGCACGCGTTGATGTTGTCACTGCACATCAACAGCAATTGGCGACCCAGCAGCGGGTGGCGGTATTGGATCTGGTCGCGGCGGTGAATTACCGCTTTATCGCCCTGATCGCCGCGCAGGAACAGGTGCATGTACAAGAACAGGCGCAGCAACTTGCCCAGTCGCTGGTTTCAAGTCTGGGCAAACGCGTTCAAGCCGGGCGCGCACCGCAAGAGGAGTTATTGCGCGCGCGCGCCGCCCAGGCCAAGGCTGCACTGGAGCTCAGTAGAGCCCGCCAGCAAATGCAGGTCGAGGCACAAAAACTCAGCGCTTACTGGGCTGATAGCACACCGGATTTCACCCGCGCCGAGGGTGATTTGTTTGCACTTACTAACGCCGCGCCCCTTGCCGATTGGCAAACTCGTCTCGCGCAAAACCCGGATCTACTCTTGCTTGCCGACGAAACCCGCCTGCGCGCCGCCGAATTGCGCAAAGCGGAAGCCGAGGGGCAAATGACGTTGGGATGGAGTGCCGGCGTACGCCAGTTGCAGATGACTGACGACACCGCATTGGTCGCGGGGATCAATATTCCTCTCGCCAGCGGCAAACGCGCCAGCGGGGCAATCAGCAAGGCGCGCGCCGAGCAAGATGCCGCCACCTTCGCCGCCGATAGCGCCAAAGTCCAGCTCGAAGCCCGCCTTAACCAGACTTATAGCGCCCACAGCCAAGCACTCGCTGAACTGCACAGCCTGCGCGATCAAATCCTGCCGTTACTGCAAGACGCCAATCGCGCTACCGCCGCCGCTTTCGACCAAGGCCGCTACAGCTCGCTCGAACTGGCGCTCGCCCAGCGCGAATTGCTCGAAGCGCGTGCCGCCTTGATCGACGCCGCCCTGCGCGCCCATGAAACCCGTATTGAACTGGAGCGCCTGACTGCGTCCGCTCCCGTGCAATCAACCCAATTAGGGGAGACAACCCAATGAATAGCTTTATCAAAACCCTGTTATTAGTCGCAAGCCTTGGCTTGTCCGCCAACCTGTTTGCATCCGGCGATCACGACCACGGCCATGATGAGCACGACGAACACCATGAACATGAAGAGGAAAGAACCAGTGTGACCATGACCGCCAAAGTCGCCAAGGCTTCAGGCCTAACCACGGCGATTGCAGGTGAAGGCCTGCTGCAGGAGCGCATCAAACTCTACGGCAATATCGTTGCTGACCCGCTGCGCGTGAGCCATATCCAGGCGCGCTACCCCGGTTTGATCCGCTCGGTAAAACCGACCATTGGCACCCGGGTAAAAGCAGGCGAAGTCTTGGCGACAGTCGAATCCAACGAGAGCCTGCGCGAATATCCGCTGCTGTCGCCCATTGATGGCCGCATCGTGGAGCGCCATGCCAATGCCGGTGAATTCACCGCTGACCGGGTGTTATTCAGCGTGCTGGATGAACGCATCCTGGAGCTACATTTGCAGGTTTTCCCCGCCGATGCCGGCAAGATCAAAGCCGGTCAAAGCGTAGAAGTGCAAGCTGATAGCCAGCAAGCGCAAACCAAAATCGAGTACATCACCCCCCGCCACGGCGAAACCCCGACCCTGGAAGTCCATGCACCGGTGGATAACAGCGCCGGTAACTGGGTGCCCAACCAAGCTGTTGAGGGCTGGATCACCCTGGCCGAAACGCCGGTAGACCTTAGGGTTGATAACCGCGCGCTGCAAAGCTTCCGCGACTGGCAGGTGGTGTTTATCAAAGTGGGGGATACCTATGAGATCCGCCCGCTGGAATTGGGCCGTAGCGATGGCCATTACACCGAGGTGCTCGGCGGGCTGAACGCGGGCGATGAATATGTGGTGGACAACGCTTACGTCCTGAAAGCCGACCTGGAGAAATCCGGGGCGAGCCACGACCACTAACCAGCAGGAGAAACCACATGATTGATGCAATCCTGCATACCGCCATCGCGCGGCGCTGGCTGGTGCTTGCCGCGGTAACTGCTATCGCATTACTGGGGGTATGGAATTACCAGCACCTGCCCATTGATGCGGTGCCCGATATCACCAACGTCCAGGTGCAAATCAATACCGAAGCGCCCGGCTATTCGCCCTTGGAAACCGAACAGCGCATTACTTATCCGGTGGAAACGGCGCTCGCCGGTTTACCCAAACTGTCTTACACCCGCTCAATTTCCCGCTACGGCTTATCGCAAGTCACCGTGGTATTTGAAGAGGGCACGGATATTTATTTTGCGCGCAATTTAATTAATGAACGCATCAGCCAAATCAAAACTGCACTGCCGGAAAATATTTCGCCAACCATGGGGCCGATTGCCACCGGCCTCGGTGAAATTTTTATGTATACCGTCGAAGCAACCAATCAACAAAAAGATGGGGACCAACAATTCGATGCAATGGCCTTGCGCGAATTGCAGGATTGGATCATTCGCCCGCAACTGATGCAAGTGAAAGGCGTGATTGAAATTAATGCGATTGGCGGTTACACGCGGCAATACCACATCACACCCGAGCCGACCAAATTATTGCAATGGGGTTTAACGTTTGACGATCTCGCCAATGCGCTTAATAGCAATAACAATAATCGCGGCGCCGGTTTTATCGAACACAACGGCCAGCAATTATTGGTGCGCACACCAGGGCAATTAAGCAATATCGAGGATATTGAAAATTTAATTGTTGCCAACCGCAAAGGTGTTGCGGTGCGTATGGGTGATATTGCGCAAATCGCGATTGGCAAGGAATTGCGCAGCGGCGCTGCAACGCAAAATGGACACGAGACAGTGCTCGGTACCGCGATGATGTTAACGGGCGAAAATTCCCGCACGGTCGCACGCGCACTTGCTGCAAAACTGGAAGAAATTAATCGCTCATTACCCGATGGAGTCGTCGCCGTTGCGGTTTATGACCGCACACAACTGGTTGATAAAACCATCTCCACCGTGCAAAAAAATTTGCTGGAAGGCGCCTTGCTGGTGATCACTGTTTTATTTTTATTGCTCGGCAATTTGCGCGCCGCATTGATCACCGCCGCCGTGATTCCCATCACCATGTTGATGACCATTACCGGCATGGTGGAAGCAGGTGTATCCGCAAATTTGATGAGCTTGGGCGCGCTGGATTTTGGTTTGATTGTGGATGGTGCGGTCATCATTGTTGAAAACTGCATTCGTCGTTTAGGTGAAGCGCAGAGGGGAACCCAACTCGAATTAAAAGAGCGTTTGCAACTCGCCTATGACGCTACCGACGAAGTGATTCGCCCGAGTTTGTTTGGCGTGGGCATTATCACGCTGGTGTATTTGCCAATTTTTACCCTAACCGGTGTGGAAGGAAAAATGTTCCACCCCATGGCAATTACCGTGGTCATCGCACTCACGGGTGCGCTGGTTTTATCGCTCACGTTTGTGCCCGCTGCAATTGCATTATTGATGAATGGAAAAATTGCCGAACATGAAAACCGTGTTATGCGCTGGGCAAAAGAACGCTATCAACCACTGCTGGTGGCGGCATTCCGTTACCAAACGGCGATCTTCACAGCGGCACTGGTATTGGTCATCGGTTGCGTCTGGCTTTCCACCCGTTTGGGTTCGGAATTTATTCCGCAGCTGGATGAAGGCGATATCGCCCTGCACGCATTGCGCATTCCCGGCACCAGCCTGGAGCAAGCTGTGGCTATGCAGGGTTTGCTTGAAGCGCGCATCAAACAATTTGCAGAAGTTGATAAAGTCTTTGCCAAAATCGGCACCGCCGAAATCGCCACCGACCCAATGCCGCCCTCGGTTGCGGATAATTTTGTAATTTTTAAAGCGCGCGGCCAATGGCCAGATCCTTCTCGTTCAAAACAGGATTTAGTCGACGCGATTGAAAAAGCCGTGCGCGAATTACCCGGCAACAATTACGAATTCACCCAGCCGATCCAGATGCGTTTTAACGAATTGATTTCCGGCGTGCGTTCGGACCTTGGCATTAAAGTGATTGGCGATGACCTTGAACAATTGCAAAAATCCGCAGCGGAAATTCTGGAAGTGGTGGAAAAAATTCCCGGTGCGGCCGATGCGCGCATGGAACAAGTTACCGGATTGCCAGTGTTAACGGTCACACCCAAACGCACACAATTAGCCGCTTACGGTTTAACAATTGATGAAGTGCAGGATTTTGTCGCCACCGCGATTGCCGGCGAAAGTGCAGGTATTATTTACGAAGGTGATCGCCGCTTTGAAATCCAGGTGCGTTTACCGGAAAACTTGCGCAACGACCTACTTGCACTCGAACGCCTGCCCGTGCCCATCACTTCCGAACCCGGTTTTGTTCCGCTGAATGAAATTGCCAGTATTGAACTTGCGCCCGCGCCCAATCAAATCAGTCGCGAAAATGGCAAACGTTTAATTATCGTCACCGCCAATGTGCGCGGCCGCGATCTCGGCTCCTTTGTGGATGAAGTGCAAACCCAAATCAACGCACAGGTAAAATTACCGGCAGGTTATTGGCTGGATTACGGCGGCACTTTTGAGCAACTCGAATCCGCAAGCCAACGTTTGGCGATTGTTGTCCCACTTACATTATTAATGGTGATCACATTATTGGTAATGGCGTTTGGCTCGCTCAAAGATGCACTGATTATTTTCACCGGTGTCCCGCTCGCACTCACCGGCGGTGTACTCGCACTCTGGCTGCGCGATATGCCCCTATCCATGTCCGCCGGGGTCGGCTTTATTGCGCTTTCGGGTATTGCGGTATTAAATGGTTTGGTGATGCTTGCGTTTATCCGCCAGCTCTATCACGAATCCGGTGATTTGATTAATGCCATTATCGAAGGCGCACTGACACGATTACGCCCGGTATTAATGACTGCGTTAGTCGCCAGTTTGGGCTTTGTACCAATGGCATTTAATGTGGTGATTGGTGCAGAAGTACAGCGGCCATTAGCGACGGTAGTAATCGGCGGAATTATTTCCTCTACATTATTAACGCTGCTGGTATTGCCGCTGCTTTATGCATTGGTCCATGGCAAAAAAGTACGCCGCAAATAATGTAATTTCATCCAGTGTGGAATGGAATAAAACCGCCTTCGGGCGGTTTTTTTATTTGTAGCTCATATTCAGCGACATGAATCTAAAGATTCATATTGCTCTAGACCTTTGCCTGAATCCAGTTTAACTCCAATGATCTATTTTGTTCCGCTCTTATCAGCGAGATAGTTAACAAAGAAATCAGTTGTGCTGTTGGCGATGCTCAATTAACAGGTAGTTACACGTTAACCGGGAGGATAAATGGCAGACTTCAGGGCAATTCGAGCAGTCGGTGATGCCTTAATGGGCCTACTGCAAACCAGTTATCGACCTGAAGATTTCAACGACATAGTTGCTGATTTTCGCATGTTCACTTCGCGCGACTTTACCAACAATGCCATTACCAATGGTGCCTCGCTTTTTATGTACCGCTTGTTCTGTAACGGTGCTTTTCGTATTCCACCGGGGCGTATTAATGTCGATGGCAGACGCGCAGATACACAACTACCCGTTGAATTGCATTTCCTGATTACCGTGTGGGGAGGAGAGGCCTCCTACCAATATGAATTAGCGGGTTGGATCATGCGGTTACTGGAAGACACGCCCATTTTACCTTCCGCCGTGCTCAACTCCACCACACCCAATGTATTCCATGCGGATGAGACAGTTGATATCACACTGGCAGAATTGCGCACCGAAGATTTATTTCGTATTTGGGATGTTCTTGGTGTTAACGCCTACCAGCTCTCCATTCCCTATGTTGCGCGCGTCGTGCATATCGAATCTTCACATTCGCGCGCAGAGGAATACGACAGGCCAGTACAAGAACGAATTCAGCGTACAGGCACACTAAAGCAAATATAAGGATGATAGCCCTATGAGTGACGTTGCATGAACACCGCGATGGAATACAACTTCCTCGAACGCATTTCTTGCAAAACCTTGCTTGGAATTCGCTTTTGGGATGTTGCACTGGATTCACAGATCAGGGATGGATTGGAGGTAAGCCTGTATCCGGTAGAAAATACGCGCAAAAAAATTCTGGCCTTTCGCACGCGCTCGGATGTATACGCGTTTGCCTCCATACCGGGCATGGTTGCACATGAAACCCGAACTGCAACAGAAACATCCAGCCCTGAGCCAACAAATTCTTTTATCGTCAACGTGCAAGATACGCAACGGCGCTTCACTTCTGCGGCGTTTATTGTAGACCTGCCCCTGCCTTACAACGGTATTTTCCTGGTTGACGATAACAGCTCATCTCCTGCTTTAACACCGCACGGTTTTAATCTTTATTCCTCACCACATCGGATTGCTGCACCGCAATTTACTTTTTTGCGTGGCGATTTGATTGATCGCAATACTGGCGAAGCGGCTGCACACGCCGTGGTGAGAGTGGAAAACGAAGAAGGTTTCAGTTGGCACGGTATTGCCGATGCCGATGGAAAATTTGCCGTAATGCTGCCCTATCCGTTGTTGCACATCGCCTTTGGCAGTTCGCCTCCCACCAGCGACGGAATTCGCCTGGCAGAACGCACCTGGAACGTAACGGTGACGGTGCTATACGAACCCTTGAGCCTGACCAGTTTAGTGGGAAGTGAATTGCCGGAGTATTCAAGCATCCTCAGCCAGGGACAAGCGCTTCTTTATTCGGAGTCTCCTGAAACAACGTTGGGAGAACTCAGTGAACTGCAAGCCGAGCTTGTCTATGGACGAGATGTCGTTATAGCGACTGCAGGTTTTTCTGAACTATATGTGAGTGCAAGTGGATCACCCGCCTAAATTTTGTGGAGGATAAATTATGCCTGAATACCTAGCGCCCGGAGTATTTGTTGAAGAGACAAGCTTTCGGCAAAAAACCATTGAAGGTGTGAGCACGAGCACCACCGCATTTGTTGGCCCAACCCGTTTTGGCCCAACGAATGGTGAGCCCTCGTTGTTAACCAGCTTTTCAGAATTTGAACGCATTTATGGCGGGCTTGATCAATTGGTGTTTGACACGAATCCTGATCCGTCGGTATTTAACGAGGGAGAACCTACGCATAATTATCTTGCACATGCCGTGCGTGCTTATTTTGAAGAAGGTGGGCGCCGCCTATATGTCTCACGTGTGGTCGAGGCATCAGCTGCACGTGCAAGCGCACCAATTTCTGATTCACCATCGGTGATGCATTTTGAAGCCCGGCACCCCGGGGCTGCCGGTAATTTTAATGTGACGCTTATTTTTAAAGCCGGTGAAAATATTCTGGGCGAAGCACCGCGCGACCCCACAATACCCTTGGATGAAAATAAAGTACCCATTTTGCGTGGTGTACGTGCGGGTGATTTAGTACTCGCTGTTGAAGCGGGTTCACCGCTTGGCCAACGGGAATTGTATGTGGTTGAGGATTTTATTGATGCGGGCCGCCACACCCATTCCCTGCGTCCGGCCGATAGTGTCTCACCCAACACGGCCGTAGGGTTGGATCAATTTTCTACCGTGCATCCGCTAACGGTTAGTGTATTGACCAGTGCCATGGGGCGTTTCGGCGACCAGCAATCCTGGGAGGATTTAAATTTCCGCGCAGATCATGCCGAAAGTTTTTTTACTGTATTTCAACCATCACCGGCAAATTTGCGTACCGAATTATATGTGCCCATGATCGCCAACCTTGATCCCAATAATCGTACGGAAGCCGTTGCAGATTTGTTGGATCTGGAAAGCCTGGCAAACTCCCCGGGGAATTCTCCCGCTGCCACTATTTTGATGGGTCTCAACACACCAAACTCCACCGATGCAGCGCGCTCCGCGCGTATCTTTCTACGCAATGGTACTGATGGTGAGCGCCCGGCAGGAACCGATTATGAAGGCTCTGAAGATCATCCAAAATCAGGCATTCGTGCACTCGAAGATCTCGAGGAAATTTCTATCATCGCCGCGCCCGGTTCATCGCACAGCGATGGTGGTGATACAGGTGCAGATGTGCGCCGCCTGTTGATTTCCCATTGCGAGCGAATGCGCTATCGCGTTGCCGTTCTTGACTCTGTCAGCGGCCATTTGATTGCTGATGTGCGCGCCGATCGCTCCAGCATCGACACCACTCGCGCAGGTTTCTATTACCCCTGGGTGGAAATTGCCGACCCGATAACCGAAACCGATATTGTACTGCCGCCCAGCGGTTTTGTTGCTGGCATTTTTGCGCGCAACGATATTGAGCGCGGTGTGCATAAAGCGCCCGCGAACGAAGTATTGCGCCTCGCTAAAAATCTCGAAATCAATATCAATAAAGCGCAACAGGAAGTGCTCAATCCCGACGGCATTAATGTGCTGCGTTTTTTTGAAGGGCGCGGTTACCGGGTATGGGGAGCGCGCACAGCAACATCGGACCCGGAATGGAAATACATGAATGTGCGCCGCTATTTTGCCTATCTCGAACGCTCAATTGAGCGAGGCACTCAGTGGGCAGTGTTTGAAAATAATGGACGCACACTTTGGTCAAACATCCAATCCACTATTGCTGATTTTCTGTTTACGGAATGGAAAGAAGATCGCCTTGCAGGTGCCACACCGGAAGAAGCGTTTTTCGTGCGCTGCGACCGCAGCACCATGACTCAAAATGACATCGATAACGGCCGCATGATTTGCCTTATCGGCGTTGCGCCTTTGAAGCCAGCGGAATTCGTCATCTTCCGCATTGGCCAAAAAACCCTGAACAGTGAATCCTGAGTGTGATTTGGAGATATAACCATGGCAAGACCAAAGAACTATCCCTACTCACAATTTAATTTTTTGGTGGAGTGGGACAACATGAAGGGCGAAACCCGCGATGCCGGTTTTCAGGAAGTGAGTGGACTTGGGTTGGAAATTAACGTTACCGAATATCGCGCAGGTAATGCCAAAACCAACGAAGCAATCAAAGTAACCACCACCGCCAAGGCAAGCGACGCAACCTTTAAACGCGGTGTCATAGGTGCGCACGATTTATACGAATGGATTAACGCTGTGCGCGATGGACACCAGGATCAATTAAAGACCGTTAAAGTCACGCTGCTCAGCGAAAACCGCGAACCAGTCATGCGCTGGAAATTACTGGCGGCAAGGCCAATAAAATACACAGCTCCGTCTTTTAATGGAAAGGGTACCGATCTCGCAATCGAAGAACTGGTGTTGTCGGCAGAAAGGATTGAACAAGAGGCGGCCTGATGTACACGAGCACTGCACTATTTCCCGGCGTGTATTTCGATACGGTTAAACCCGAACTCGAAACCCTATTGCCACGCATGGACATCGCTGCTTTTGTGGGCTTTGCCAGTTCCGGCCCACTCCACACACCCGTTGCGGTGGAAGATATAGCACGCTTTCGGGAAATATTCGGTGCGGATCTTGACCTTGCATGGAATGATCAAACCAGGCTCAGCGAAAGAAGTTGCCTCGGTGCTGCGGTGGAAAATTTTTTTCGCAACGGAGGCAAACGCTGTTGGATTGTGCGCGTCGCGGACGAAAACCTGGCGCAAACCGCACGCTTTGCAATTCCCGGTTTATACCGCAGCAATGGCACCAGTCTGCAACAAGCTTATGCCGATGCTCGCAGTGCAGGCACTTGGGCAGAATACGTGCGTTTGCGCTCACAACTGAACCTAACCTCGCTGCAACTGCAACTGACAGACTTGAACGAAGCGGCCCTGCACATTACGGGCAACGGCTGGTTTGCCAACCTGCTGGTGAGCGATGATTTTATTGCTGTAGGTGATTTGCTCGCGATAACGACGGATGCAATTGCAGGAACCTGGTTTCTGGTTGTGGATAAAGTGGAAACAAATACCAGCGGTGTGCGCGCCAGCGGCGGGCGCAGTTTTTTTTGCTACTACGCAGATAACATCGATTCACCTGCTGCATTCGATATCAGTTTGGCCATACCAGGATCAGCCACAGGTTTGCAGCTATTTAACGCGCAGGATTTTGCAACACTGGGTGTGGAATTGGAGTGGCCCGCTAGTACCGCGCCGGATGACGCTACCCTGCCACAGGTGAAAGCGCTGGATTTACAATTGCGCTCACTTGAACGCGATGGCCAGGTAAAAGTATTGGATGCGCTGCGTTTTACTGCAAACCATCCACGTTTCTGGGGCGTATTGCCAAACGATGAAAATTTGTTTGTGCAAACCGAAGGTCAGCCGCAGACAAAAATTCCCCCGCAAACACAAGCGTTAGTTACCGAAGCAAGCATGCCGCGGTTTCCCGTGTGCGGTGTCCAGGACAGTGCTGATTTTATTTACCTGCCGTTGTTAATGGCATCAGATATCAGCAGCCGCGCTGAATTTATCACTGCCGGCGACATAGCGGATACCAAACCCGGTCGCAATGGATTACAGAATTTTGGTTCCGTGCATTTTCTCGATACACGCCTTACTGACCTGAGCGCAGAAAATGTAGCCCAGGAAGCCAATCGCCTGGTATACCTCTCCCAGCCTCCCGCAAAACTGCGCGGGTTGCACAGCCTGTTAACCCTGAAAGAAGCAACACTTATTGCCCTGCCCGATGCCATGCATGCGCGTTGGGATGATGTGCCACCCGCTTTAATTCCACCCATGGCTGCGCCTGAGTTGAACCCGATTCAACCCGGTGAAACAGTTGCAGATGAATGGCGAATCAGCTGGAGTATTGTGGAACAGGCCAGCCAATATCACCTCGAATGGAGTCGCGATCCTGATTTTGGCCAGCCTACCAGTATCCTGGTGGGCAGTGATGATCTGCCACAAATCGGTGAGGCGATTGATCTGCTGCCAAAGCCACTCACCGAATATTTTTTGCAACTACAACATGCGTGCCCACGCGAATATTATTTTCGTGTGCGCGCTGAACGCGCAGGGGAAATCAGTACCTGGTCCAATCACCGCGCAGCGTTTATTCCCACCGTGGACTTTACCGTTTGCGACGCCGTACAGGCGAATACCCTCGAAGCGGCGTTGACTATTGAAACCAGCTCCCCGGTGGAGCCCGGCGTCTATAAACTCGGCTGGGTTTTACTCGACAGTCAACACGACACAGGGGCGATAGACAGGTTTGAATTGCAACGCGCAGATGAGTTTGGTTTTTTAAATCCGGAGATTTTATTTAACGGCGCACCACAAGAACTGGAGGATGCAGAATTTCCATCCATTGACGTCGCGGCGGAAGCCGGAGCAACTTGTTATCTCCGCGTGCGCGCGATTAAAACCAATACCCTTGGCCCCTGGTCCAACACCGTTATTTTATGGCCGGCACAATTGGATCGCGTCACCCTGCGCAAAGACAAGGGTTTATCTACAGATTGTTTAGCGATTCATCGCGCCACTTTGCGCACATGTGCAGCGCGGGGCGATTTATTTGCCGTGCTGGGTTTTCCGTGCCGCTATGAAATACAGGATGTAATTGAACATTGTGCTGCGCTTAAACCTGGCGGTGACAGCATTACCTCCGCAATTGCCGATGCATTCAGTGCACCTGTGCGTCCACTGTCTATCGCAGAAGCGAAAACGGCCAGCCATGCCGCGCTGTACTTTCCCTGGCTGAGCGCGCGGGTGGAGAGCAGCCTGGATATTCGCGCTATACCACCGGAAGGCACTGTGCTCGGCAGATTGGCTCACCGCACACTTGAACAAGGCGCCTGGATTGCGCCGGCCAATTCCCCTTTTGAAAATGTGCTTGCCTTGCATAAACCCATCAGCCGCGCGCAATGGCTACAACTCATGCAAGCCCGCGTAAATGTATTGCGCCGGGAATCGCGCGGGCATCTGCTAATGAGTGCCGATACTTTTTCAAGCGAACGCGAATTCACTGAAATCAATGTGCGTCGATTAATGAGCCTGATTCGCCGCATAGCCGAGCGCGAAGGCAATCGCTACGTATTTGAAAACAACGATGATTTGTTACAGGACAAAGTAAAACAACAATTTGAAAATATTTTTGCGCGCTTGTTTGCACGCGGCGCATTTGCCGGTAGCACGCCCGATCAGGCATATCGTGTCATTACCGGACCACAGGTCAACAGGGCGCAAAGTATTGATGCCGGCCGTTTTATTATCGAGTTACATGTTGCGCCTGCGCACCCGCTGAAATTTATACGCGTGCGTCTGATCCAGGAAGGCAGCGGCCAGATCCTCTTGCAGGAGGTGGCTGCATGACACCCTTCACTAATTTTAATTTCCATGTGTTGTTCACCTTGCCTAAAGAAAAATCCACCTTGTGTGAAGCGGAGTTTTCCGAGTGTTCAGGGTTGGAAATGAATATGGAAGTAAAAACAATTCGCGAAGGTGGTAATAACGGTGAACAAATTCACCTGTCCGGTCCGCTCAGTTACGGGCAACTCACACTCAAACGCGGCATGACCAAAAACTTCGATTTGTGGGATTGGTTTGAGCGCGTACAACGCGATCCGAATTTGCGCATAGATGGAGAAATCCAGCTCCTTGGGCTTGAGCGCAGTATGCAGAATAACAACCCGCAAGTGAAGAAAACCAAAAACGTTGTGTTCATGGTTTACAACTGCTTGCCTATTAAATTGGTAGCGCCGTCCCTGAATGCAAAAGACGGTGAGGTCGCTGTAGAAGAAATGCAAATTGCTTACGAACGGTTGAAACGCGATACCAGGAATGAAGGTACTGCTTAGGTAAAACGTATGCCAGATCAGGTGAAAATTAAAAAGGCCGTCCTGCAACAGATCGCCTGGAACAACGAAGGTCAGGTGAGCAGTGAGGGGCCCATATTTGAAGTGCAGTTCAATCCGGAAACGCTGAACGTTGCCTTTTCCAATCAGGTAGCGGGCGGCGACCAGGCCGGCGGCTCTGCCATTCAGTTTAACTCCAAAGGTACCACCACCCTTACTTTTGATTTGGTGTTTGATGTAACCGACCCAAAAATTACCGAGCGCTTTAATACCAACAATAAACCCGCAAGCATCAAGGATGTCAGGAAAATTACCAAACTGGTTGCGGATTTTATGCAAACCGAACGCAGTGGCAGTGGCAGGGATGCGCGTTTTACTCCACCGGGTGTGCGTTTCAGTTGGGGATCATTCCGTTTTGATGGTGTGGTGAATTCAATTACCGAAAAGCTCGAATTTTTTTCTCCTGCCGGTATTCCACTGCGCGCGACCCTGAGCGTGAGTATTACCAAGCAAGATGTAGACATTAATTTTAATACGCCCGATACCGATGCGCAGGGCAACCCCAACGCGGGCACTGCAGAAACTGCTACTCCGGCAGAGGGCAAAAATTCGATGGCCGATCAAGTCAATAAAAATGGTACGCCCAAACCCTGGCAAGGTGATGCCTTGGCAAACGGTATTGAAAATCCATTGGACTTGCCTTTGGGCCAACCCCTTTCCCTGGGGGGCGATCTCGCCGCGTCTTTTAATGCGGGATTACAGGGTGGCATAGGGATGGGGGCATCGGCGGGCTTCAGTGCGAGTGCTGGAATTGGAGGCAGCCTGGGTGGCAGTTTTGGCGGCAGCATCAGCGGTGGTTTAGGTGCGGGCCTGAGTGGCGGCGCAGCACTCAGTGGCGGAATTGGTGGAGGCCTGGATATAAACGGAGGGATTGGTTTTGACGGCGGCCTGGATACCAGCCTCAGTAGCGGCGCCAGCATCGGTGGCAGTTTTGCCGGTGGTTTCAGTTCGGGAAGTTTGGGAATTGATATCAGTTCAGCCAACAATTTTGAAATTGATGCGAGTGCCGAGTTGGCATTGAACGGTGGTATCGACAGCAATTTTACGGCAGACGCCGACGCGGATTTTAATTTTTAAATTCACGTTTGGTATTGAGCTTTGCACAACACGGGATAACAACCATGGCAGTCATTATTGATACATTTGAAGTGGTTAGCGAAGCAGAAAGTGCAGCGTCCAGCCCTGCAACCAACAACACACAAAGCGCTGCGAACAACCTGTTGAAACCAGCCGATATAGAGGCAGTGCTGGAACACCAGCATTTGCGTTGCGATCGTTTGCGGGCACATTGATATGACTGGATTAGCCTCGACATTACCACTTTACTCCGCGCGACCACGCATCAAAATTAATGGCGTGCAGAATGCGCGCCTGGATGCGGGAGTATTGTCACTGTCGGTAAAAGAAAATGAGCAGGGGCTCTACAGTTGCGAATTAATCCTCGGAAATTGGGGAACTGTTAATAGCGGCCTGGATTATTTGTACTTTGATCGCAGCGTCTTTGACTTTGGTCGTTCACTGCAGATCGAGATGGGCGATGGCAATGCCGCTGCCCAGGTTTTCCTGGGGAAAATTACGGGTATTGAAGGACGTTTTATTGAAAGCCGTCCACCGGAAATTCTGATCCTTGCGGAAGATAAATTACAAGATCTGCGTATGACTCGCCGCACCCGCAGTTTTGAAGATTTGAGTTTACAAGACATCGCAGAATCCATTGCGCGCGATCACGGTTTGCAACCGGAAATTGACATCAACAGTCCCACTTACAAAAACCTGTCGCAATTGAACCAGAGTGATCTCGCATTTTTGCGCGAGCGCGCACGCCTGATCGATGCGGAAGTATGGGTGGAAGACAATCGCCTGTACCTGCAGACACGCACGCGCCGCAAGGTTGCCGAATTGGAAGTCGTGTACAAACAACATTTGCACGAATTTCGTGTGTGCGCCGACCTCGCCCATCAACGCACAACATTTTCTGTCAGTGGATGGGATGTGCAAGCCAAGGACAAGTTTGCAGTGGAAGTGGATAAGGCCGTCATCGAATCCGAATTGAATGGCGGCCTATCGGGCAGCCAGATATTGCAGCAGGCATTTGGTGAACGCCGCGATAGCGCGGTGCATTTATCACCGGTATCGAATGAAGAAACACGTTTATTGGCAGAAACCTGTTATCGAACCCTGGCGCGCCAGTTTGTTACCGGCCAGGGTATTGCGGAAGGCGATGCACGCTACAAGGCGGGCGCAAAAATTAATATCCAGGGGTTAGGTTCAATGTTCAGCGGAGCCTACTACATCAATAGCGTACATCACATGTTTTCTGCAGAGCGCGGCTACAAAACCAGTTTCTCAGTGGAGCGCCCGGCGATAGGTATTTAACGCGATAGCGGCGTAAAACAATGGCGATTTAATCGAGTAGTCACAGCGAACACTTGTGGGGAATTTATAAATCGTGCAAGAGACAATGTTGCAAAGAATGTTCGATTCGCGCATCCCCTCCGGATTTGGAGGAGTCTTTTATGGCGTCTACGTTGCGCAGGTGATCGACATTAAAGATCCCGATGGGCAGGGCCGCATTAAAATCAAATTGCCCTGGTCGCCCGATGGCAGCGATGGTGAATACCAGGCCTGGGCGCGCCTGGCCACCATGATGGCGGGTAACAATTGCGGCACCTGGTTTATTCCGCATGTAGATGATGAAGTCCTTATTGCATTCAGTGCCGGTGATGCGCGACATCCTTTTGTCATTGGTTCGCTGTGGAATGGTCAAGATCAACCACCGGAATCGATGGATAGCGCCGGCAACAATTACCTGAAAACAATTCATTCCCGGAATGGTGTGCGCATCAGCTTTAACGATCAGGATGGCCAGGAAAAATTAACCCTGGAAACACCCGGCGGGCAGAAGGTGGAATTAAAAGATGGCCCCGGTGGCATCACCCTGGAAGACAGCAATGGTAACTCCATCAAGCTGGGTCCCAGTGGCATTACCGTCACAGCCTCGGCCCTGGTAAAAGTGGAAGCCAGTGTAGTCACTGTATCCGCATCAGCGATGACAGTGGATTGTCCGCTAAGTACTTTCAGCGGTGTAGTTAAAGCCGATACCGTGTTAACCAATAGTGTGGTGAGTGCATCTTATACACCGGGGGCGGGAAATATATGGTAAACGCACTGCAAAAAATTCTGCACCCGCACGATACTCGCTGGCTGGCTCCCGCCGCCTTGTGGCCACAACTGTCTGACGCCAGCAACGCCAATGCACGCGATGCTTTCCATCGCCCGGCGATTTTACGTTTCAACACCGATACCTTCATGCAAGAATTGATATCACTGATGCAGTTGTATCCGGAACACCTGGTGGAATGGAAAGCCCAACCGGAAACCTGGCGTGAACCCATGCAAACGCCGCCTACACGCAAACTTCTCCCCATAGAAGAACCAGTCTCCGAATTATTGAAAAACCAAACCCAACAACTAAAAACACTGAAGAAAAATAAAACCGCACTCGCTGTAATTGGCAACAATAATTCCGCTGCCAGTAACAAGCCTTTAAAACTGTATCAACCGATACACCAGCGCTTTTATCTGGTCACTGCTTCACTTGTATGCCGCCAGGTTGGTTTACCGGACAAGGCGGTCGCTCTGGAAAAAGACCAGAAAGTAAAATTTGTTGTGCGTCGCATGCTCCCGAAAAACCCCGATGCAGCGGTGATTGATCCGGATATTTTCGAACCGGGAAAATGCGATGAATATGCCTGGGTTCTACACCATGGTGAAATGAAATGGCAGAAAGTACTCAACGGAATAAACATCACCGAAAAAATTTTGCTGCCGGAAGAAGAGCGTTTGCCGATGTCCGCGCTTGGTTATGCGGAAGATGGAGAGCGTAAACGCAAACTGTTAAGTGGATTTATTCCGGTATCCAAACGGGAGGCCTACATCAATGCACCGAAGCTGCCACCAGAACAGGAAGCAGAAACTGATGGCGCTATGAACCTGTCCAGCCGTGAAGCCATGGCCCATATTTTTAATTTGCAAGTTGCCGGCCCCTGGAAGCGTTTGCTATCCATGCGCGAAAGTGAAAGTGGTGTTGTGTCTGATTGGCTCGCCCATGCACCCGCAATTACGGCTGAAGCAGATCTGAATAATCACCTCAATGATATTAATGGCAGCAACCTGAAAGATTTACGCGAGCGGATGCAGACGCTGTCCTGGTACATCCTGGTTGACACGCTGCAATTTTTTAAGGATTACATTCCGCATGTTTATCAATTTATTGCTACCGGCACTATACCGGCTAATGCTTCCACTGCGGAAAAGGAATTAATTACGGTATTGCAAACATTGACACTGAACCGGACACCTTATGACGTGAGCAAGTCTGTGCCCGGCAGTTATATGGAAACTTGTTACCAGACCGACCTTAAAGCATCCCTGGTTGATGCGCTGAGAGAGCTGGCCGACCACCCGGAAATCGAAACCGAACTGGACCTGGTTGAGTACCCTTATGATCGCCTCAATGAAAATTCCACTGCCGCGCATCGTTGGCCGGATTTTGTTTTTCCACTTGCAGATCCACTCTTGGCGACACCACTGCCCAACCTGGTTCCTGCGGCGGAATTAAGCCCTGCCGAACCGGATCGCAGCCATGATCAATTGGATGCGCTGACAAACCTGGTAAAGCAGGCGATTCCCAACGACCTTGGCAAAGTTGCGCCTGAGGTTACGCAACCACGGGCACCGCAAAAAGATGCGAGCGGTGGATGGTTTGTGATTCGCTGTGTATATGAATCCCCACACTGCGGCCCCTTTGATCCTCCGTTGGTGAGTGAAGCAACTGACGCATTCAAAATGGCGTCCATGTATGACCCTGACGCACCCGGTCGCGCAATTAATATTCCTATGCCATTGGATATCTCGCCCGCAGGTTTGCGCAAACACAACAAAAACGCAACGTTTATGATTTCCGACATGCTGTGCGGAAAAATTCGCGGCACACGCAAAACAACACTGGGTGATCTTGTATTGTCAGTATTGCCCTGGCCCTTCCATAAAGATTTGCCCGCCCCCTCCACCAAGAGTGAATGTACACGGGGCGGGCTTGGTTTCGGAATGTTTTGTTCGCTATCAATTCCAATTGTCACCATTTGCGCATTTATTTTGCTCACGATCATGGTGACCTTATTTGATTTATTTTTCCGTTGGTTGCCATTGTTCTTTCTGTGTTTACCTATTCCAGGACTCAGTGGCAAAAAGAAATAGCGAGGATACGCATCATGCTTGATGAAGGAAAATTATTCGGACGCGGCCTGCATTTTCCACCCAAAATCACCGCCAATGGCCGTTGGGCCTGGTCTGCCGGATCGGAAAATATCCGTCAGTCTATCCAGATCATTTTGCAGACTGAATCACTGGAGCGTTTGATGCTGCCAGGCTTCGGATGCGGATTAAAAAAAATGTTATTTCAACCCAACAGCGTGGAAACCCACAGCTTGATTGAAGAATTAATTACCCGTGCGCTGGAGCGTTGGGAGCGACGGATCCAAGTCAGTTCGGTTGAGGTACTGGCAGATCCTGAAGAACCCAATACCGCCTGGATCACCTTGCGTTACAAACTGGTTTCGAACCAAAGCCCGGACAAAATGCAGTTGCGTATCCAGTTGAGTGCCTAGGCCTCAACCCTACTGGTCAATCAAAAGGAAACTGAGGAAAAAGTAATGCCACTACCAGACCCGCAGTTTGAAAGCCGCACTTATAGCGATATCTTTAATGAAGCACTTGCACGCATTGCTGCGCACACGCCTGAGTGGACCAATCGCAGTGAGCCGGATCCAGGTATTACCCTGTTGCAATTGTTTTCCTTCATGACGGAAAACGTGTTGTACCGTACCAACCTTATTCCTGAGCGTAATCGGCAAAAATTTTTACGTTTACTGCAAATTCCCCTGCGACCTGCTGCTGCTGCGAATGGATTGGTAAGTTTTTCCAACCCGCGCGGTACCTTTGAAAATATTACGGTAAAAACCGGGCAAAAATTGGCCGCAGGTAATGTGGCTTTTAAAACCCTGAACGGTTTGGCAGTGCTGCCAATTGATGCGCGCCTTTATTACAAAAAACCGGTAACTGCTGAAGCAGGCAGCGAGTTGAATGTGCTGTATCGCAATTTGTACGCCGCATTTGATTTGCCTGAAAACCAATGGGCGTTTTATGAAACCGCAATTTTTGAACCGACCAGCGATGGTTTGAAAATGAAAGCGCTTGATATTGCGCGCGAGACTGTCGATGGTTCGCTGTGGGTGGCGATACTGGCCCGCGCTACCGAAACACCACAACAAGCGCGTGAAAAAATAGCCAACTCTGTGTTATCGCTCGGCTTACAACCGAGCTACGGTGAAGACGGTTGCCAAATCCAGGATATTGCCGCACTCGCCAATGAAACCAATCAGGGATTGGTGTTTGAAATTCCCAACGCCAGCGATGCGCGCATTCGCTACCAGCCTCTGGAATACACTGCGCAACACAATGTGCTCACGCAAGCCGGCGTAGTAAAACTGAATATTCCCGCGGCGACGCAACTACAGGTGTGGCAAGAGGAGGCACTGACAGCGGGCGTTGATAATCGCCCTCCGTCCCTGGCTAATACCGACGATCAGGAACGCCTGGTCACCTGGATACGCATACGCGCACCGCAAATCGCAACCGGTGTGGATGTGTCTTCCAGGCAGCTCTCCATAAAACTCGCTTGGGTAGGCATTAATGCCGCAAGCGTCATGCAACGCATTGATGTAACCGCAGAGCGCTTGAGTGATGGCAACGGAAAACCAAATCAACAAATGCGGTTACTTAACCGGCCGGTTATCGAAAACTCTTTTTCCTTGTTTGTAAATGGCGAACGCTGGACTGAAGTGGATGATCTTGCCATCGCCGGATCTGAAATCGATACAAGAAAAAATGCAAACACCAACAGCAACGTATTTCGCCTGGATCGCGAGGCCGGTGAAATTTATTTTGGCAATGGCTTGCGTGGTGCGCGCCCATCAAAAGGGGCTGTAGTCCAAGCGTCATATGCTTACGGCGGTGGCCTGCAAGGTTTGGTCGGTGTGAACACGATTATCAAAGCGCCCAATTTACCTTCTGGAATAAAAGTCACCAACCCTGTGCCCACTTGGGGTGCAACCGCAGCGGAAAAAGTAGCGGATGGTGAGCGCATCATTCCAACAACCTTACGCCATCGCGATCGCTTAATGTCAGAGCAGGATTACAAGGATATTGTTCAACGCACCCCTGGGATTGATCTTGGGCGCGTGGATGTTCTACCACTGTTCCATCCCAAATTACCCAATCAAATTTCCAATGGCGTAGTGACGTTACTGGTGGTTCCTTTATTGGATATTGCCCATCCGGATTCTCCGGAACCGGATCAATTATTTTTGCAAAATGTATGTCGTTATCTAAAACCGCGCCGCATTCTTACCACTGAATTGCATATTCGCGGGCCAGTGTATAAAGAGTTGTGGGTTTCAGTTGGCATTAACCTGGTGCCGGGCGCTGACCATGCACCGGTATACGAAGCCGTGAAACAGGAAGTAAAACGTTTTCTATCGCCGTTACAGGGTGGTTTTGCGAATGACGGATGGCCGCTGGAAAAAACCGTTGATGCACTGGAAATTTCTGCCGCCGTCGCGCGGATAAGTGGAGTTTCCAAAATCAATCAACTGCGCCTGGCTGAATCCAGCGGGCCCGAAGTAGCAACCATCAGCATGCAGGGGCTGAATTTACCACGCGTGTTGAAAGTCGCTGTGGTAGAGGGCGATGCACTCAGTATTGAGGATATACGCGGAGATACGACGGAAGCACCACCAATAAACGGGACCAATATTTTGCCCATACCTGTTATTCCACAGGAGTGCTGATAAATGGATCGCCACAACCGTCAGTTCCATTTACTTTACGGTGAGCAAAACTGGCTGCCGCTGTTACTGCAACAGGATAGTGCGCAACTCTGGTGGGATCGTGAACGCAAAGCCGTTACGCTGGCGCCGGTTATGCAACAGGTAAATGAATTACCTCAACGTGAATATTTACAACAAGCGCAACGTCGCGGTGCAGCCTTCGATCATTACGGCAATGTGTATTGGATCAATGAAAACGCAGACGGCATTCTCTACCAACCTGCGGCAACGCCCTTGAATAAAGGTGAATTCTGGCACACCCGCGAATTGCAGCTGGCAAACAATAGCGATCGCGGCCACGGCGATTTTAAAGCGAAAAAAAATATCCCCGCATCTGCACAACAGTATCCCGGGCTCAGCGGTTTGACGGTTACCAGTTGTGAATATCTGGTGGTGGGCACTCTGGCCTCAAGCACACACAATGCCGGGCTATTGATTTTTGATTTGCATGCAGGTGGTGCACCACTCTGGTTGCGCTGGCCCGCAGGTAATATTTTCTCGCCACTGGATTTAAGTTGCACGCCCGACGGCGGAATTTTTATCCTGGATCGCAATCCCGCCAGCAATTTACCCTCACGTGTTTGGCATTTGGACAAGCACTGGCAAATTCTTGGCTGCAATGGCGACATCATTGAATTTGCCGGTGAGCATGATTTTTTTACGCTCAACCAACAAGCAGATGAATTAACAACTGCAACACCAAGCCATAGCCATTTTTTCACTGGCCTTGATTTGGCACTGGCAAGTTCCGGTGAGATAGATACGGCCGTCGCCATTGAAGCCATTGCGAATAATGCATTCGTGATTCTGGATTCACCCGCTACAGGCACACATTCTGCCGTGCATTATTTTCGCAACAGTGAATATATAAATACCGTTGCGCTCAATGAAGAGGCGATCGGCACCTTGCTTGGCAGTTCCCAGGTCCATGCACAGGATTTTGCATTTATTCCCGGTGGCGATAACGCCCGCATTCATCAAGGCACGCTTTATATTTCTTCCAGTCGTTTTTTCCAGGCGTTTGAGTTTCAGCTACACGCCAGTAACCAACGCTTGCAACTGGCCATGCAAGCCAAACTCTTACCCATGCGGGCACTTACCGGTAAAGCACTTATCGCATCCGGCCAAAATGCATGGTACGACTTTGGCGATCGCTGGTTACCATTAACTGAACAACCTTTAAAACAATATCAAAGCCGTGCTGAACTGGAAGGCATGGTGTTTGATGGTGAAGAACCGGATTGTATCTGGCACCGCATGATTATTGATGCGCGCATTCCCCCCGGAACCAGCGTGCAAATATACAGCCGCACCGCGAACACCACCCAGGAATTAAATGGCTTGCCCTGGTTTACAGAACCGTCGTTCTACAAGCGCACCCAGGGTTCCGAACTCGCACGTGCCGACGCACCCATTTGTGTCGATGAGCACAGCGGTAGTTTTGAATTTTTATTTCAGTCTGCCGTGGGGCGCTACCTTGAATTGCGTTTGCAATTAGCGGGTACCCGCCAGAAAACGCCACTGGTCCGCGCTTGCCGTATTTATTATCCACGCTATTCCTGGTTGAAACGCTACTTGCCTGCGGTGTACCAGGACGACGAACGCTCATCCGTTTTCCTTGATCGCTTTCTGGCAAATGTGGAAGGTTTGTATACGCAAATGGAAGATAAAATTGCCAATGCGGAACTGCTGTTTGATACCCGCACAACGCCACCGGAATTTCTCGAATGGTTGGGCGAGTGGCTCGGCGCATTTGTTGATCCGCTCTGGGATGAAAAACGCAAGCGCCTGTTTATTGATAACGCTGCACTGCTTTTTAATTGGCGCGGCACACTGGCTGGTTTGCGCGCACTGGTCAAACTCAGTATTGATGAATGTCCGGACACACGCATTTTTGATTCCCTGCGTTTTCCCGAGCACGACCAGGATGGTATTTTTGCAGGCCGCGATGTACGTATCGTCGAGCATTTCCTTACTCGTCGCCTTGCGCAAACCGATACCAGTGCAAATACCACTACTTTGTCGCTGCGCAGCGCCACGCATAACTGGCAACCTGTGCACGGCGCCAGT
>CAZIWB010000025.1:37431-80652 GCA_964542655.1 uncultured Cellvibrionaceae bacterium | reverse complement strand
CAAGACAGCCAGTATGCCTGGCATCATATATTACTTCATAAAAAGCGTCTAACCATCTCCACCCGGCAGTCGATTCGATTTTATTTCAGATTTACACTGAGACAAGTGATACACACTCTTCATCTACCGCACCAAGCGTGATTGAAACCGGCTCTATAAATGGTACACAAAATAATGATACGAAAATTTTCGCAGTATTTTTTTGAGATCCATCATTTTTTGAGATAGTTACCTGCGCACTGTGGCGACCATTTATTAATAGCAAGATAAATTTCCAATCACCGATTCAACCTTTTCACCAATAACCGCAAGGTATTCATCTATGCTCGCTCGATTTTAATATCTGTTCAGCCTGATTTTTCGCACGCAAGTTATGCATCTTATTTTGCATCGTAATTCCCAGGAAAGATCGCAACGCCGAGAGCCAACTCAATATCTACACCCATAAAGCAAATATACTTTTTCTATAATTATGCCCCGCAGCGCCGGAATGACGAACAAGGAAGATTTATATCAATGGGAATTTATAGTGAAAAACTAGCGCACAAAGAAGATTGGATCTTATTTTTTAAAGCAGCTATGACGTCGGCACCATTCTCATTAATGAAAAAATGACCGCCATCGAACCAACTGATACCACCACTCTCCTGAAATACATCAAACCAAGGCTCCAACACTGCCAATTCAACAGTTGTATCCTGCTTTCCCGCAAATACACTTATTTTTGTTGGAATAACAACCGAGCTATTATTAATATAAGTCTCAACAATTTTAAAATCGGCACGCAAGGCTGGCAACAATAACTCCATTAGATCCCTATTGGATAGCACCTCATCAGGAGTACCTTTCAGCTCCATAAGGTGCGTGAGAAATTCGTCATCCGGTAAAAGATAGCTATTTTTGGCTTTTCTGGAGACTGCTGGCGCCGTGCTGCCTGCCGCAATTACATGGATTGGTAATGAATCCCCTTTCTTGTGCAACATCAGAGTTACTTCATAAGCAACTCTTGCACCCATGCTATGCCCATAAAAAATCATATCCTTACGTCGCAATTTACTTAGCTCATCAACCACATCTTCACTTAGTGTTTTAATTGTGTCATAGGGGGGCTCACCGAACCTGCTCCCCCTACCAGGTAGTTGAATCAAGGACAACTCTACATCTTTAGAAAGTTGGTTTACCCAAGGCATATAGATAGATGCACTACCACCAGCATAAGGGAAGCAGACCAAGCGAATTGGGGCATTTGGTTTAGGCTCAGGGCAATATATTAAAGACTGTTTCATTGTTATTTTTCGTTACCTCCTTATTGGTTTATGCACACGAGACCAAGCTCCACTGCGCAATACGCCGGATTCAATTGAGCCGCAATTAGGACAGCATGATTTTCATATGCCAATAAATACCGGGGAAATATATTTTGGGTACAAAACTAATGCGCGCCTGAATTTTATTCGACCATCCATCATCCTACCACTCCAGAAAATCTGACCCAGCGAGAAAACAGCTATTTAGCTAGCCCCCCCGGCTTCCATAAAAAATAAATTACCATATCGCCAACAAAAGGCATAACTATAAGCCAACTGACCTTCGCTGAAGCCGAATACACCATCAAAAAAACGTAAAACTCGCCGCAAAAAACTCCTTGAGCACATAGAGAAGCTCATTTCTTGGCAAAAGTTTGAGCAGGCGCTCACCAAAAAATAAAGGGGGTAACATAGACCGTCCACCATCATCCATCATGTTGCGGTCATATGATGGCACAATCTAAATGGAAGCTTTTTACTTATCAGAATGTTGTAGTGCTTATGATACCCCCTCGCATAACCACAAACCATTCTTTTCTGATATAATTGCCCGCATGTATTACGTAGAAGATTGTCCGCACTGTACACCAGAGCTTTAAAAAGCCGGAAGTTATTGTAATAAATGATAGCTACTCTAGCGATCATGATGAGCTCATTAAAGAATATTCAGCGGTCATATATTACACAACGTGCAACAGCAGATCAGACCCTTTATGCTCGCGCAACACCGGTATAGAAAAAGCGATTGGCAGCTGGGAAGTATTTTGGGATGATGAGTATGCGCCGGAATATTTGCATCACCTTGAGGATTATATTGATAACAACATAAGGGAACAAACCTTCACCTGACCCGCCGTTAAAGATTGCCACTCTGATACACTTGGTGACACTCCAGGCTCCAACATCATCAATCATCATTATCACTCCACCGCTCATCAAATTATTTATGAGCGCACCATGGTAATTGGTGTCGATTACTGTTTGGTAGTGAGGCGATGCACCCCAGGGAGCTGGCTATTTAACCCCGCTTTTATAATATGGGAAAATACTGAGTTGATAATAAGGTTTTTGAAAATGGTGTGTATTCATATCAAAATCAGCATATAGGGTTATTTTTCATTGTTATAAAGACACAAGCCCTCCCCTGCCCTGAAAAATATTATGATCCTGAAGTTTGAGGGTATTTGTAGTGGGCGCGGAGAACTCATTGATCGGCTCAGAAATACTCACCCTAACGTTATCAATTAGTCAGCACTTATTTACTACCGGAATAAAAATATATTAATGGTGATGCCATGTTATGGAAAATAAATCAGGAAAAGCATTGTCTGTTCGCATTGTTCCGGAAAGTGTTTTTTATCTTTGCTATTGGAATGTTCTGCAAAGTTTCCGCTCAGGAATTGGGTGAGATTGATATACCTCGAACCAAATCAATTAATCTTATTGATGCGGTCACCAAGCGATCCTATGAAGTTCATATTCAGTTACCCATACATTACCGCGCGGATAAAAAATATGCAGTGGTATATATGGTTGATTCACCATATACCTTTCAAGTTGTTACCGGAGCAGCTTTCTTTCCCGTCAAGTTGGCAACCATGGAAGAGATGATTTTTGTCGGCATCTCTTCTGAAGTTAATTATGATCGCGATTTGAGTCGCCAACGTGACTTCACGCCAACTCGCGATTTGAAATATAAAAATGCCACTGGTGAAGCTGACAAGCATGCGACATTCATCCGCAATCAGATTATCACCTACGTTGAGAAAAATTATCGTGCCGATCCTTCTCGAAGAACATACATAGGCAATTCCTTTGGCGGTTTATTGGGCGCATATATTCTAGTCACCCAGCCGGACACCTTTAAAAATTATGTGCTTAGCAGCCCTTCATTATGGTGGGATAACAACGTTATTTTTTCTATTGAATCAAAAAGCAAGGCGCTCGACGGCACCACAGTTGCGAATATTTTTATTTCATCAGGATCGCTGGAAAAAGGCGTACCTGCAAAAAATACGATTACCGGAAACCAGGCATTCTATGCTCGCTTGAAAGAAAGAAAATTAAAAAATGTATTGCTTAAACTTGTGGTGATTGATGACATGAATCACGGCACTGTTTTTCCAGCTGCATCGTCATTGGCACTTTGGTGGCTATTTGATGTAAACAATGGTGTCGCATCGACACATTAACCGCATCTGATAGAAGATTAAATCCAGGGGGCCAAGCCTGGATTTTATGAAGCATTGTTGGTTGCGTGCTAATACATAAGGTTTTTAATTTTCTTCTGAGTGTAGTGATTATTAGGCACCTATTACAAGGCCGATAAGGTCCATTTTGATTTTTTACATCTAATCAGGGAGTAACAATGTCAGTCCTTAAAAGACTATTTAATCGATATCCAGTGTTGACAAGATTTATAATTTTTGTTGTGTTTCCTTGTGTAGCCATTTTATTTTTCGCGTTTTTTTACCTATCAAAGAGCCTGCAGGAATCTGAAAGCAGGTTTCACGTTCCTGGGCTGAAAGAGCCAGTATTGATAAAGCGAAACAATGGCTTTATGCCCACAATTTCGGCTAAGAATAATAAGGATGCTTATTTTGCCATGGGATATATCCATGGACGTGACAGGCTCTGGCAGATGGAAGTTACCAGGCGCCTTATGACTGGCCGAATTAGCGAAGTTGTTGGAGTGCAAGGGTTAGCGTCAGATAAATATATGCGCACATTAGGCCTAGCAAAAGACCTTCCTGACACATGGAAAAAATTGAAGCCAGATACACAAGAGTTTATGAGTGCTTATTCAGATGGAGTCAATTTTGCCATCAATAGCTTCGATGTTTTACCAGCGGAGTTTTTATATTTCAATCTGCGCCCGGAGCCGTGGACCGTTTATGATTCATTGACTGTAGTTAAATCAATGACACTATTAATGAGCCGCAATTATAAGGAAGAGCTGAGAAGAGCCAGCTTAATCAATATTTTTGGAGTGGAGCGCAGTAAGGATCTTTTTCCTGAGGTGGCGCAATCTGATGTGAACTCACTGGCTGCTTATTTTAAAAGTCCTGCAAATAAGCCTAATGATAATCAACATACTGATAATTATGTTGCCGGCATATTAGGCACTCACGATATTTACACCGGAAGTAACAATTGGGTTGTGGCAGGACGCCATACTGCCAGTGGTATGCCCTTATTGGCCAATGACCCTCATGTACTAACCTCTACTCCAGCTGCCTGGTATGTTGCGAGCATCAATGGTGATACCGTAAATGCCACAGGGGCAACTTTACCTGGATTTCCTTTTGTTATCACAGGACACAACAAGAAAATTGCATGGGGTGTTACCAATATGCAAGCTGATGTCCAAGACATCAGACTTGAGCGAATAGATTCAATAACGAATGACACCTATGTTAAAGATGGCGTCAGTAAAAAAATCAGTGCTCGGCAAGAGTTTATCAATATCAAGGCTGACCCATTCAGAAAGGCAATTGCCCCTGTGTCAATTAATATTCGCGAGACGGAGAATGGGCCAATTATTAGTGATGTGATTGGCGGCGATGATGGGTCTGTTTACTCATTAACATGGGTAATAAGAGAGGGGCTCGCAGGAACAGTGGAAAGCTTTCGAAATATTAATTACGCATATGATTGGGACAGCTTTCGCGAATCGTTGCGCACTTATGTTGCGCCAGTACAAAATTTTATTTATGCCGATATTGCCGGAAATATTGGCTATATAGCTCCAGGCCTGATTCCAATCAGGGGTAGAGGTGAAGGGGCTATACCAATGCCAGGCTGGAGTTCGGAATATGATTGGAAAGGATGGATACCATTCGACGAATTGCCACAAGCCTATAATCCAGCCTCTGGAATGATTGTGACTGCAAACAATCGAGTAGTTGATGATCAATACCCGTATCACATTACCAGTGACTGGTTCCCATCCTATCGCGCAGATCGAATTAAGCAATTGTTAAATGAATTCATCAGTTCAGGCCACAAAATATCTGCAAGTGATTTTCAAAAAATTCAGGGGGACAGCAAGAGCCTTGCGGCACAATCCCTCATGCCTTATTTGATAGCGACGCCCCCAGCATCTGATCGACAGAAACAAGTGCTGGATCAACTCAAATTATGGGATGGTGATTTCGTCAAAGACAGTATTGGCGCATCAATTTTTACGTCCTGGGTAAAAAACTTCAATAGTTTGATTTTAGAGGATGAAGTTGACGGTAGAGCCCTTTCCACCGTGAAAAAAATGTATTTCAACGGTTTGCTCAGCGATGTTAATTATGAGTTTCTGGAAAGCGTGCTAAATGGCAGTAAAAAATCCTGGTGTGATTATAAAAGAACTAAAAATATTGAGTCCTGCAATGATTTGCTTTCTAAATCTTTAGACAACGCTATCGCTGAGTTGGAGAAAGTGGCGGGCACTGATATTGATTCATGGGATTGGCGTAGTCTTCATAAAACCCAGTTCGTACACTTTCCATTCAGCCGCGCGGATTTATCCAATGGATTGCCAAGTGTTAACAATAAGCTAATGCATTTTCTAGCTCATCGTAGTATCGCGGCAGCTGGCGACAAAAACACTATAAATATGGCTCCGGCTAGCGGAGAAAACTCTATCAAGATGTTTTTGCAATTCGCTGGTGCCACTTACAGGCAAATAGTAGATTTGAGTTCATTTGAACATTCGGGGTTCATGGTTGCCCCCGGGCAATCGGGTAATATTTTGAGCAAACACTATGATGATCTCATTACCCCTCATAATGAATTGCAGATGATGCAGCTCACAGGGCAGGCTGATGAAAATAGCTCGGTAACATTGAATCCATAATTCAAATTCTATACCTATGGCAGAAAGGATATTGTTCGATGAATGACGAAAAAAATTTTTCTTACTACGGTTATGTGGCTAAAATAAGCCCTAATCTCTATCTCACTGTTATTGTACAAGGGGTTTTAATCGGCGTTGCTTACGCGCTACTATTCCCCATCATATTTTATTCCTTTGCCCCGCAGGATTTTTTACAAACACAATTTGAAGGTGACAAAAACTACACTTTTTTCAATTCACCAAATTCTAATGTTGCAATAATTTTTGTTATAAATTGCGCAGCTCTCTATTGTTTGAAATTAATGTCCAGTATTTCCAGCGCCTTAATTGAGCAAAAGGCCGAGTTAGAGTTAAAAAATCAGATGTACTTACGGGTTAGTCGTGCATCCATTTCTGACATCGAACGGGTAGGATCCGAAAAACTTGCTCTAGCACTAAATTCAGATGTTAACATCGCTGTTGCTGGGTCAATGGCAATTGTAATAGTTGTCACGTCTACAGTTACTGTGGTTGGTTTACTGGGTTATTTATCGTATCTGAACTTTAAGCTTTTTACTTTGATACTCATGTTAGTTCTAGCTGGCATTCTCATGAACTCATTGCTATCAAAAATAGCGGAGAGGTACCTGCGAAGGGGGCGCGACACCTACGACATCCTGCAAGAAAACGTCGGTGCTTTAATTAAAGGAATTAAGGAGCTGAAGGTTAATGAGCATAAGAAGAACTTGCATTTTTCCGAAGGACTTGACTATCATCAGGTGCTTTCTTCAAAGCAATATTTGCATGGTCGTATCATCCATTTTTTTTCCTCCAGCATCACTGACCTAATGCTATTTATCATTATTGGCCTTGCTACCTTCCATTTTTCCTATGTGTATTTTGTTGATCTAAATTCCCAGGTTGGAATTGTTATGGTTCTACTTTATCTCACTGGACCGCTTGTAAGTCTTGTGAACGGAACTCAAACTGTTATCAAGGGGAAAATTTCATTTAATAAAATTTTAGACGTCTTTAACCGATTGCCGAATGAAAAGGCTTCTCCTGGGCCTGATCCGATTGGTGCCTGGAATCAACTGGTGTTACGTGATCTTTGTTACACCTATGTCGACCATGTCAACGAGTGCTTTAATGTAGGTGCTATAAACCTTACTCTGAATAAAGGTGAAGTAGTTTATCTGGTGGGTGGCAATGGCTCAGGAAAGTCAACCCTGGCCAAGCTGATAACTATGCACTACACCCCTACAAATGGCCAATTATTGTTTGATACAAATACTATTAATGAAAAAAATATTGCAGCGGCCAGACAGCACATCGGTATTGTTTTCACGGATTTCTATTTATTCAAAAAAATCTATGGGTATACAGAAGGAAAAGATAAGCATCTGGTTGATAAATATCTGAAATATTTTTGTTTGGATAATAAGGTTTCAATTAATAAGGATGGTGTATTTTCCACCCTTTCCTTATCTGATGGGCAACGAAAAAGATTGGCTTTGCTGGCGGCGATTCTTGAAAACAAAGATATATATGTATTTGATGAATGGGCCGCGGATCAGGACCCTCAATTCAAGAAGATCTTTTATGAAAAAATTGTGCCTGAACTTAAAGCAAATAATAAGCTCGTTATTTTAGTCACGCACGATGATGCATATTTCTATCTTGCAGATAGGATAGTGCATATGGATTATGGCCAAATTGTTTCAGTTCAAACCAATTCAGGTGCTAATCCTATCCATATTACTTCTCCCCATCATGTTGAAGCGTTATCCGTGACATAAATTTGCACTAACTTTTCCCAACCTCGACATCACCTCGCGCGCGGGTGGGATTTCAATGTTAAGCCTCCAGCTTCGCTGGATGATGTTGTCTACCATGTGGTGCGCGCCTATAGGCTTCACCACCTCTTTGAAATCACTCCCATATATAACCATCCCCAATTCGGGGGATGGTTATAGTTACTTAAGCAATTCAAACCTCAGCAGCTTTTTAGCCAGAAATTGTTACAACGCTTGCAGCAATACTTTTGACTTTATTATCGGAATAACTTGTCAATTTGACAGCTTTATAGTGGATTGTTGCACTTGGACATATTAGCCCCCTCTTGCATATGAAGAAGAGGTACTCATTAAAACAGGGAAAGGTCAGTGGGAGTTTGAGCGGTTTGTTTAATCGATTTCGAATTTTTTAATTAATTGGTTTGCGAATTGACGGGCCATAACCAACCACTTGTAATTCTACCTCTCCATCTTTTGCCCACACATAATGAGCCTGCTCTTTTGGTTCAGTATATATTCCACCTTTTTGTATATTCTTCATTTCGTGTGTGTTGAATGAATCTCCATAGCCCACAAGCAAACTTCCAGCTATAACCGTAACAACTCTTTCGTCAGAGTGAAAGTGGGGCATTATTTTATGCCCCTTTGGAAATTTCACTCTATAAACATACAGCCCAGTACTGTTTTCATTTCCAGAGATAGCGGCAACACGGACCCCTTTGTGATCTCCTAGCCATATCAGATCGCTATTGTTCAATAGTTTAGGTTCTAAAGCATAAGCTTTAGAACAAAATATAAAAATGAAAAATAGAACTTTTACAATATTACTCATAAATTTAACTTTGTGTTTTTAACAATGCTGTATCAAAACGCCTCACCATAAACTTTATCTACTGCGGCATTTTGGCTAAATAACGGAGGCAAAATTTCAGGCCATTGTGCGAGATATCTGCGATATGGATCAACGCTATAGGAGCAATGTTTTCGAGCTGACGTCTAATATTGGCTATGTTCAAGCCGCACTCCCGTTGTGCGTAGTATCCGCTGAAAATCATGAAACTATCACCCACCATAGCAAAAAATTTTTGGAGCGCATAGTAAAAATTGGCAGCTCTCCGCATTGTATCCACCCAAAAGAAATGATTCATTTCTGCCATGACTCAGAGATTTTTGCAACAGCCTCAAAACCTAACCAGGAAGCAATGTTAATAAAATGCCCTGCAACACTTATGTGATGCCAGCCAACGAACACATACTCTCCTTTTCACTAACATCGCAAACCACCAGGAATGCCGGGTCATTTTTAAATTCATTTTAAACGGGTGGAAAGTTTTCCCATCAGGTTACGACCTTAATCTTGATTCAATAGGTCGATAGTTGCCTTGAATGTTTCCAACATATTGTATATAAGAGTAACAAAGTAACTCGGCGACTCTATTGAAGGCAAAGAGCGAAAGTTTCCAGCTTATGTTGGTCACCCAATGATTTTGGCTAGTCTGCTGCTACATTAATCGAACAATGGACTTTCATTCTCCGCCCCCTCTTTAGCCTGTAATGGCAACTGAAAACCAGCAATTTTGCAAAGACAGGATACGCTTAATGATGAGTTACTCTTCGGCTTGTCAGGACTTGACGGCATATATCCTATTTGTGAGCAAATTAAAAAGGTAATGTGAAAATGAAAAAGGCTTTCGTGTTCATAACTAAAACTGTGTTGGTTGGTTTGCTGATTATAATTCCGTTGTACCTTGCCATCTTGCTAGTGCTCAAAGGCATGAAATCCGTCTTGAATTTGGTGCGACCACTTGCGGATCTTCTTCCTGACTCATTACCTGCAGATCAGATTGTATCGCTTCTCTTTGTGTTGGTAATTTGCTTCCTGGTAGGCATGGCCGTTCGTACCCGAATGGGGCAATCGGGTCGGCAGTGGATTGAGAAAACATTTTTTGAGCGAATTCCAGGTTACGCATTGCTCCGAAGCCTTACCGAACGCATGGTGGGCGAAGGTAATGAAAATGTTTGGAAGCCAGCTCTGATTGAAATTGAGGACGCCCTTGTTCCCGGGTTTATCATTGAGGAGTTTGTGGACGGGCGCTACACAGTGTTTGTGCCATCCATTCCCACACCATTTGCTGGTGCGGTTTATATTCTGGAACGTCAACGGGTACATCCTGTAGATGTGCCGTTTACCGAGGCGATCAAAGTTATTTCGCGCTGGGGATCAGGATCGCAAGCCCTTGTTATCGCTATGGAGAAGGCAGAAGCGGGAAAATTAAATCCGTAATTTGGAGAGATCAGGCGGATCCACAGGTGGGAGGCAAATCCCCCCGCCTTTGGATATATCTACTGCCGGTGATTTTCAAGCATTGGCGACCATGTCAAACAATTCACTTTCTTTTGGTGTTTCGGGAGATGCACGTAGCATTTCGGTCAACTGATTGCCGGCTTCTTCACCCAGTGCATCGAGTTCAACCCCAAATCCATGATTAGTGGTATGCAGAACAATTGAATCAAAGCGGTAACGTTGTAATTTTTGTGCATTTCGGTATACCAGGATTTCTATACCCAACTGTTGCAACGGCTTTACATCCGTCAAATCTGATTCGATAAATAAACCATAGCGGGTACCATTTTTGATACGACCTATAGCTACGGGAACTTCATATCGGTAGATCAGGATTTTGATATCGGCTGTATAGCGCGCGCTGCATCTATGTTCCATAGCGGTTCCTACATTAAGTTGAGTGATTGATGTTCTACCAACGCTTAACTCAAGCGATGGTAAGTTGTTAACAACTGCCGAATACGCTCGGCAAGTGTGGGTTCAACTTGATCCCACGAAAACGTCCACACCCAATTTTTATCCGTTGTACCGGGCATATTCATCCTGTGCCCTCCATCCAACTCCATAAAATCTTGCATGGGAATAATTGCCATGCGCCCTACCGATGCCAATGCTGCTTCAATTAATAGCCAAGGCATTTCATCGGCGGAGTTAAAACAATATTGCATTACTTGTTGACGATGCACATCAGGCAAGGTTCCATACCAACCCACAGTTGTATCGTTATCATGCGTGCCGGTATAGATCACATCACCACGGCTATGATTGTGCGGTAAATGTGGATTGTTGGTGTTGCCATCAAATGCGAACTGCAAAACCAACATCCCTGGCAACTCAAATTTACTTCGCAGAGCTTCAACTTCATCCGTAATTACACCGAGATTTTCGGCGACCAATGGCAAACCTGGATACACATCAAAACAGGCTTTGAGGAAGGCTTCGCCTGGTGCTTTAACCCATTTGCCCAAACGCGCATCATGGCTATTGCCGGGAATCTCCCAGTAAGCTTCAAACCCTCTGAAGTGATCGATGCGAATTAAATCAAACAATTCCAATTGCGTACGCAAGCGCGATAACCACCACTGGAATCCATCTGCCTCCATGACATTCCACGCATAATGTGGATTACCCCAATGCTGCCCTGTCTCGGAAAAGTAATCAGGTGGCACTCCTGCAACAGTCAACGGATTTCCCTCTTCATCCAATTGGAAATAATGCTGTTGTGCCCAGACATCGGCGCTATCGTGGCCAACAAAAATTGGCATGTCGCCAAACAAACTAATCCCTTTTTGATTGGCATAATTTTTAAGCGCTTGCCATTGGCAAAAAAAAGCAAATTGTTCAAACAGTATTGCATCAATAATGTTTTTGAGTTTGGTGCGAATTTTTTCCAAGGTTTTGCTATTACGCTTGCGCAAGTCTTTGGGCCATGTATTCCAAGAGGCACCATTGTGCTCGATTCGGATTGCACTAAATAAAGCAAAATCATCTAACCAATAATGCTGTTGTGAACAAAAAGTCTGAAAGGCTTGGCGAGTTTCGGTACCTTCCCCTGTTTCCAGATACTGATAAAAAGAAACTGCGCCCTGTTGGCGGGCATAGGCTAACGAAGTTTCACCAACTCGTTGCACATCCCCTGCCCTTATCCAGCCTTTTTCCAGCAACCAATCAAAACTAATGAGGTTAGGATTGCCTGCATGGGCTGAAATAGATTGATAAGGCGACATATCTGCCTGGGTTGGCCCCGTTGGCAGCATTTGCCAAATTGTCAGGCCTGCCTTTGCAATCAGATCTATAAAATAATAGGCGTCTTTTCCTAAAGTGCCGAATGCTTTCTTACTATTTTCACCCCAACACGATTCAGAGCAAGGTAATGAAGTTGGGTGCAATAAAACACCCGCTGTGCGTCGCTGAAAAATGGGTGATTGGTCTGCCATTAATACACATCCCTTTCTATAAGCCGCAAAAAATAAATGATGGTTTGGTAAAAATAGTACAGGATGATTAATTTGCATGGCCTTGGCGCATTACACCGCCCGTTGCCGGATCGCCCCCACCAACGCTGATCACCTGATGTAAATACGCTGGCGCTGGTTGCTCGATAAGTGAGTACAAATTAATTAAATGACGACGGAAAAGATATTCAAAATCGCTGACGCTTTGGGCTGGGTTGTAATCGCCAAACCACCAGAACCAATCAGATCCTTCACATAGCGCCAGTTGCTTTTCGATCTGCGCAAGTTTTGCTGCAGAAAAGCTGCGTCCGCTAAGTGCCAGGTCAACTTGTTGTTTGGCATCGCACAACATATCCCAGCCGCGGTTTTTATCTTTGTCACCAATCCAGGTAGAAAAACTGCCGTATACCCAACTACCTGCTACCAAGTGTGGCATGGCGACAGGAATGGGTTGCTGCTGGTCGAGGACTTCGCTGTAAGTTGATAGTTCAAGCTGAGGATGGCTGGTCAAACGTTCATACAACGTATGTAAAAAGTGGTAGGCATTTTCAGGGAAATATTCCCAGGCATTTTCACCATCCATAATGACGGAGATAACCGTATTTTTTGAGTCTTTACTGGTGTTGGCGATATTCACCATGTGATTAACCAAATCACCAACAGCATCATCTGAATGCCAGGTTGCATATTTAAATCCAATAAGGTCGGATAGACCATCATCGCGGAAAAATGTATTGATTTTTATCCTGGCGAATTCATAGCTGCGATGCAATGTCTGGCTATCGCTACGAATTTGTTCTGCAACGGCCCGGTTTTCAAGCGCACGAAGGCTGTTGTGTAATACTGAATCGCCCGTTGCCGCCCAATCAAATTTAGCTTCATGTAATAACCGCAAGGTTTCATCACTCAGCGAACCTTCAGATGCCCAGCAACCGCGTGGGCGTTTGCCAAAATAATGTTCGAAGGTTTTCATACCTTCATGCAAATGCCATTTTGCACGGTTGCGACCATCGGGATAAAAGGCAGCATTGGGCAGGCTGACATTTGGCATTGCTTCTTTAGCACTATTTAAATCGATCAATAATGGAATTATTGGATGCGCGTAGGGGCTCATGCACAATTCAACTTGACCTGACTCCGCCAGTTTGCGGTAACGCGGACCAATTGAAGCAATCAACTCACCGATTATCCCCAATAATTCGCGACGATCTTCCAATGAATAATTGCGCTCTTTTTGCTGTAACCGCTGGATACGCTCATCAGAGCGGCGAGGAATTTCTGCCAGCCAACTAATGTGATACCAGACACCCAGGTCAATCAAAAACTGTTCGTTCAGGTAACGGCTGATAAATGGTTTTTCATTAAAAGTGCCAACAACATTGGCAAGCTCATGGTAGGCAGGGAAACGTTCTATCATCCGTTCGCGATTAGCGCGCAAGTATTTTTTTGCGAGATCGGTAAAGGCCATGGTTCCCGGTGCAGGTAATACTGGTTCAACCAAAGACGCCAAAACAGCGTCTTTGATTTTCTTGCTTTGGTCTTTGAGATGCGCAGCAATTTGCTGGGCATAATCATCTAATTGTTCTAACAAAATTGGAGCAAAATTTACAACAGCTTTTGCAGCTGGCTGCGCCTCTATATGCGCAGCCATATCTACATAATCTTTAATGGCGTGAAGATAAGTCCAGGGAAAGTAATATTCGCCCGTCATAATGTCGCGATAGTCGGGCTGATGCATGTGCCAGAGAAAAACGACCTTCGTTTTGCCATTATTAGCCATTGAATTCATCCTGTCCTAACATGTCGGGAGTAACCAGCACTACACCTTTGGAGGAAACATGGAAGCGTTTTTTATCGGCTTCCACATCGTAACCAATGATAGTGCCCTCGGGAATTTTGCAGCGGCGATCAATTAATGCTTTGCGGATTTTGCAGCGACGCCCTACTTCAACACTGGGAAATAAAACCGAATCTTCAATTTCGCAGTAAGAGTGAACGCGCACGCGCGGAAATAACAGTGAGTGTTTGATTGCGGAGCCGGAAATAATGCAACCACCTGCAATCAATGAGTCCACAGCATAACCGCGGCGACCTTCGTCATTAAATACAAATTTTGCTGGTGCTACTTGTTCTTGGTAAGTCCAGATCGGCCAAGCGGCATCATATAAATCCAATTCGGGTGTGATGCCGGTTAATTCAAGGTTTGCTTCCCACAATGAATCAACTGTTCCCACATCACGCCAGTAGGCATCGCCGCCTGACACTGGATCACGAAATGGAAATGCTGTGACACGATGAGATTTAATCATTGAAGGAATAATATCTTTACCAAAATCATGTGAAGAGTTTGGGTTATCGCGATCTTTTAATAATTCGCGAAATAAAACCTTGGTGCTAAACACATAAATCCCCATGGATGCCAGCGCCTTATCCGGTTTGCCGGGCATGGGTTCTGGTTTGGCTGGCTTCTCGGTAAATTTGACGATGCGATAATCCTTGTCCATATCCATCACACCAAAAGCGTGTGCAATTTCTAATGGCACCTCAATGCACCCGACAGTAATATCTGCGCCTCGTTCAACGTGCGCGGCGATCATGGTGCCGTAATCCATTTTATAAACATGGTCACCGGCAAGAATTAATACGTATTCAGGATTGTGACGACGAATAATATCGATGTTTTGCAAAACTGCATCCGCAGTGCCGACATACCAGGATTCACTTAACCGCTGTTGCGCTGGTAATAGCTCAACAAATTCACCGAGTTCACCGCCGAGGAATCCCCAGCCGCGCTGTACGTGTCTATCTAACGAATGTGATTTGTACTGGGTTAATACGCTGATGCGGCGAATGCCAGAGTTAACGCAATTGGAAAGAGGGAAATCGATAATGCGGAACTTGCCACCAAAATGTACTGCCGGTTTTGCGCGCCAATCTGTTAGTTGATGCAACCGCGACCCACGCCCCCCTGCAAGAATTATTGCTAAAGTTTCTCGCGTAAGACGACTAACAAAACGCCCCGATGTTGGTGTACTCATTACTACGTATTCCTTATGGCTATTGTGTCTGAACGATGAATTTTGTGTGAATCTTATGCTTAGGGCAAGAGCAATATCAGTGCCAAAAATTGATATGGCGCAAACCAGGATGAAACATAAAAAATTTTATGGTGCATTTAATTCAATATACTTGCTCGCTTTAAATGCAAAACCTAGTGTAGTTTCAAGTTTGGCACCGAACCTGCAAATATCTTTTGTCCGTGATATTTTTTTGCAAAAAAATGGTGCAACACAAGACTGAGATATCGCTAAGCTAGTAGAGCCTAGCAGTATGACGATTTTATGTGGATCGAAATCGAGCATAGCCACAAAAATGCAGAACCAAATGCCAAAATAATCATTTAGGAATCGATTGAATGTTGAATGTGAAGCAGGAAAACCCGTTATCCCACGAGATGTTGCGCATAGTTACCGCCACCCATCACGACCCATTTGAAGTACTTGGACGTCACCCATTAGGTTCCCAGGCCAATGCAACCGCCGATACGGTTGTGCGTACCTACTTGCCTGGTGCCCGCACCGCTGCGCTGGTAGTTGATGGGCAACATATTGCACTTAAGCGTATAGAAGGCACGGATTTCTTTGAATGGTATGGTCAGGCAAAAGCGCTTCCCCAACATTATTTGGTGCAATGGGATGATCGCCACAACGTCAATCGCACCGAATATGACCCCTACTCCTTCGCACCACTTTTGGGCGATACAGACATGCACCTGTTTGCAGAGGGGCAACATTGGAACATTTATCAACACCTGGGGGCGCACCTGCGTACAGTTGATGGCATTGAAGGTGTCCTGTTTGCCACCTGGGCTCCCAACGCCGAACGAATCAGCGTGGTAGGTGACTTTAATAACTGGGATGGCCGCCAGCATCCACTGCGTGTACGCGGCGGCAGCGGTTTATGGGAGGTTTTCATTCCGGGAATAAAAGCGGGTGCCCTGTATAAGTTTGAGATCCGCAATCGCGCCAGCGGCGCTGTTTTCCTTAAATCTGATCCTTATGGTCAGGCGTTTGAATTGCGCCCACAAACAGGCTCTATCATCAATCCCCCTTCTGCGTATGAATGGCAAGATGGCGATTGGATGGATAAACGCGCCCACTGGGATTGGCAATCCTCGCCATTATCCATTTACGAAATGCACCTGGGTTCCTGGCGACGTGGCTGGGCCGGTGAATTTATGAATTATCGCGAGCTGGCCCATCAGGTCGTCGAATATGTAAAACCGCTCGGGTTTACCCACATCGAAATCATGCCTGTCAGCGAACATCCACTGGATGACTCCTGGGGCTATCAAACAACCGGTTACTATGCCCCGACCAGCCGTTTTGGTTCGCCCGATGATTTTCGCTACTTTGTGGATTATCTCCACCGCCACAATATCGGGATCATCCTCGATTGGGTTCCCGCCCACTTCCCAAAAGATGGACATGCCCTAGCCCGCTTTGACGGTTCAGCACTCTATGAGCATGAAGATCCCCGCCTTGGTGAACATCGTGATTGGGGCACCTTGATTTACAACTATGGCCGCAATGAGGTGCGCAACTTCTTGTTGGCCAACGCCCTGTTTTGGCTGAAGGAATACCACCTTGATGGTCTGCGTGTAGATGCTGTCGCGTCCATGTTGCATTTGGATTATTCCCGTGAGCACGGTGAATGGATACCCAATATCTACGGCGGTAATGAAAACCTTGAAGCCATGTCCTTTCTGCAAAAACTGAATGAAGTCTGCCATGGGCAACATCCCGGCGCTCTGGTCATCGCTGAAGAATCTACTGCCTGGCCACAAGTCACCCGCCCGACCTGGGTGGGTGGTCTGGGTTTTTCAATGAAATGGAATATGGGCTGGATGCACGACACCCTGGAATACATTAGTAAAGACCCAATCCATCGCCAGTATCATCACAACCAATTAACCTTTGGCATGATGTACGCCTTCACTGAAAACTTTATGTTGCCTTTTTCACATGATGAAGTAGTGCACGGCAAAGGCAGCATGATCAATAAAATGCCCGGTGATGATTGGCAAAAATTCGCCAACCTGCGTTTACTTTATACCTATTTATTCACCTATCCAGGCACCAAATTATTATTTATGGGAAGCGAGTTTGCACAATGGAATGAGTGGGCACAAAGCCGTACACTCGACTGGAATTTGCTTGAGCATGCACCACATCAAGGTATGCAAGCATTAGTGAAAGATTTAAATCATTGCTATACCAGTATGCCATCGCTTTACCAACGCAATTTCCGCGGCGATGGTTTTGAATGGATTGATTGTCATGACAGTACGCAATCAATAGTGAGTTATATCCGTAAAAGTGATCATGATTTCACTATAGTGATTTTAAATTTCACGCCGGTTACCCGCAGTAACTACCGCATAGGTGTGCCGGTTGGTGGCACCTATCATGAAATATTAAATTCTGATTCAAGCTTTTATGGGGGAAGCAATTGGGGCAATTCAAATCCAATTTATTCACAACCAGTTCCCTGGATGAACCATCAACAATCGCTTGAAATTAATTTGCCGCCGCTGGGCGCATTGATAATTAAACTGGCTTAATTTGTTATCGAGAAGGATCACTTATGCAGAAAGTTTTATTTGCAACCAGTGAAGTTTATCCGCTGATCAAAACTGGCGGGCTTGCCGATGTAGCAGCAAGCCTGCCGCGCGCCCTGCTTAAGCTCGGGCAGGATGTAAAAATCCTGCTTCCCGCCTATGCCAGTGTTTTGGAAAAAGCAGCGAATACCGGGTTTAAGGACATCGCACAATTTGACATCGAGGGCTATTCCATATCCTTAAAGCAAACGCGTTTACCAGGCACAAAAGTGACCGTATGGCTGGTGGATATCCCGGAATTTTTTGATCGCCCCGGTAACCCTTATTGCGGTCCCGATGGCAATGACTGGTTTGATAATCACAAGCGGTTTTATGTGTTTGCAAAAGTTGCCGAACTCATCGCACTGGATCAGCTCAACCTGAATTGGCAGCCAACCATTGTGCATTGCAATGACTGGCAAACTGGATTGATTCCGGCGCTTTTATCTTTACATGCCGAGCATCCTGCCACTGTATTTACCATTCATAATCTCGCGTATCGCGGCTTGTTCTCCTATCAGGCATTTGCCGAATTAAATTTACCGGAAGCATTCTGGCACCATGAGCGATTGGAGTTTTATGGACAAATATCCTTCATTAAAGGCGGATTGGCTTTTGCTGATTACATCACCACGGTAAGCCCCAGCTACGCGCAGGAAATTCAACGCCCGGAATTTGGTTATGGGCTGGACGGATTAATACGCTATCGCAATGATTCCATTAGCGGCATATTAAATGGCATAGATACCGACGAATGGAATCCAGGAACTGACCCTCACCTCACCAGTAATTACAACCGCCGTACACTTGGCAACAAGGCAAAAAATAAACTCGCATTACAAGAAGATCTCGGTCTCGCGATTAATGCAGACACGCCCCTGCTCGGATTCGTCGGGCGATTGGTTGATCAAAAAGGTGTTGATCTTATCCTCGCCCAAATGAATCAACTGTTGAGCCAAAATTGCCAGCTCATCATTTTGGGCAGTGGTTTCCCCCACTATGAGCAGGCGTTAAAAAATATTGCTGCTCAACATCCGACCAAAGTAGCCGTTATCCTCGGTTACAACGAATCCTATGCACACCGCATTGAAGCGAGCAGCGATATTTTTCTAATGCCTTCTATTTTTGAACCCTGCGGTTTAAACCAGATGTACAGTTTGCGTTATGGCACTTTACCTTTGGTTCATGCAGTGGGCGGATTACGCGATACCGTGTTTGAAGAAGTGCAAGAAAATATTTCTGATCAAGCAAATGGCTTTGTATTTAAGGATGCTAGCGCAGAAGGACTCTTTTCTGCGGTCCAAAGGGCTATTGCGTTGTATCAACATAAAGACCAATGGAAAAAACTACAATTAAATGCAATGAGTAAGGATTTTTCATGGGATGTTAGCGCCAAAGAATATCTTGCTATCTATGAAAATTTAGTAACGAATGAAAACGAGGCTCTCTAGGTTGCCGGAGTTATTTACAACAATATAACTCCGCAGGGGAGTGACATTTTTCTATTACTGTTCGTGACATCGGTAAGGTGTAAGTCTGGATAGCCTCGGGTTGACCTCTGGCAATGACTATTCTTTTGATCTGTTCTTTGCTGAGCATCATGCCGTTGCTTCAAGCTTCCGTATTGATACTTCAATCAAGCTCAAGCCGAGAGAAGTACCAGAACCATCGACCCTGTTCCTGTTGGGCATGGGTTTGATTGGTTTAGGTGTTGCACGCCGTAAGATTAAATTATTTTTTACGCAGCAGGCTGAAATAAAAAGGGCGAATCACAAGGAATGATTCGCCCTTTTTATTGGGGTTATAACTTGGGGATGGCCGCCAACAGCTGACGGGTATACTCCTGTTTAGGGGCGGAGAATAATTGCTCGGTTTCCCCCTCTTCAATCAGCTTGCCCTTTTGCATCACCACAACGCGATCACACAAATAACGTACTACTGACATGTCGTGAGAAATAAAGAGCATTGTCAAATTATGCTTTTGTGTGAGCTCCAACAAAAGCGCCAATATTTGCGCACGAATAGTGACATCCAATGCCGATACAGGTTCATCCGCAACAATCAATTTTGGTTTCAATGCAATCGCACGGGCAATTGCAATGCGCTGGCGCTGGCCGCCTGAAAATTCGTGGGGATATTTGCGAATGAAACGCCTATCCAAGCCGACATCATCCATCAGTTCATTCACTTGATCCAATACGGTATTTTTAGTTGCCAATCCATGAACCAACAGTGGCTCTGCCAATGTATCAAACACAGTCATACGCGGATTTAATGAGGCATAGGGGTCTTGAAAAATCATCTGGATATCGCGGCGCATTGTTTTGGTATCAACCGATGACAACTCAAGTAAATTCTTGCCATTGAAAATCACTTCTCCGGCCTGAGCATCAACCAAACGAATAACACTTCTACCCAGCGTAGATTTCCCCGAACCAGACTCCCCTACCAACCCCAAAATTTCACCGCGACGAATATGGATGCTGACATTATCTACTCCACGTGCAAATTGCTTTCCGCCGCGGAAAAGGCCGCTAGTCTGGGTGGCATAACCAACTTGAAGTTGCTTCACATCAAGCAGCGGCGGCTCATCTGGATTTGCTGCACTAGGGAATGGCTTGGCCGTTGTTAAAACAGCGCCCAGCAGTCTTTTGGTGTAGGGCTGGGTTGGATTCTTGAATATTGCATCGGCAGTGCCCTGTTCGACCAGCTTGCCTTTTTCCATAACTAACAAATCGTCGGCCATTTGCGCTGCAACGCCCAGGTCATGGGTAATAAAAATCACCGCCAAATTATGGCTTTTTTGTAAGTTTTTAATCAGTGTGAGAATTTGCGCCTGGACGGTAACATCCAGGGCCGTAGTTGGCTCATCGGCAATTAATATTTCGGGTTCGGCCAATAATGCCATCGCAATCATGACGCGCTGGCGCATGCCACCAGAAAATTGATGCGGATATTCATCAATTCGTTTTTCAGCATCATGAATACCCACTTCAACCAAGGATGCAATTGATCGGTCGCGTGCTTCTTTTTTGCTGATGTTTTTATGTTGCAATAAAACTTCGATCAATTGATCGGCAACTCGCATATAGGGATTCAAGCAGGTCATCGGATCCTGGAAAATCATTGCAATCTTATTGCCACGCACATGCCGAAGGTCTGCTTCAGTCATTTGCAACAAATCTTTTCCGTGAAACAGGGCTTTACCCGATTCTATTTTTCCTGGGGGGGTGGGGATCAATCCCAGGAGCGCATAGCAGGCAACCGATTTCCCCGAGCCGGATTCGCCGACAATCCCCAATACTTTACCGGCCTCAAGGGAAAAACTTAAATTTTCAATGGCAACGGTTTGACCGTTACGGGTGTTAAATAAAACACGCAAATTTTCAATGCTGAGAATTTTTTCGCTGGCCATGATTTAGTCCCTGGATGCTCGTGGGTCAAGTGCATCACGCAAACCATCGCCCAGAAAATTAAGTGAAAACAAGGTTATTGTTAATACCAAGCCAGGAAAAATCAGCAGCCATGGATACTCCTCCATTGTCTCCACGCCGCCTGAGATCAATGAGCCCCAGGAGCTGGCTGGAGGTTGAATGCCTAAACCTAAAAAGCTTAAAAAGGATTCCAGCAAAATAACACTGGGGATAGTCAAGGTGGTGTAGACAATTACAGGGCCAAGCACATTGGGAATTAAGTGACGCGAAATAATTCGCCAGGGCGACAATCCCATAGATACTGCGGCTTCCACAAACTCCTGCCGTTTAATTGTCAAAACCTGGCCGCGCACAATTCGCGCCATAGTCAACCATTCAACTGCACCGATTGCTAGAAACAACAGCAACATGCTGCTGCCAAAAATAACGGTAAGCAAAATGATAAATATCGTGAAAGGTAGCGCGTAGAGTGCATCAACAATACGCATCATAATTGCATCAACACGCCCACCGATAAAACCTGCAATAGCTCCCCATAACACGCCAATAGTGAGGGCTACTGCTGTTGCAATAAATCCCACCATTAATGAGATGCGACTACCGTACATAATGCGTGTAAGCTGATCACGACCTAATGCATCAGTTCCCAACCAATGTTCAACAGATGGTGGTGATGCCCCCAAATCAAGGCGCTGCTCGTCATAGGAATAAGGTGCTATCCACGGGGTCAATAATGAAATCCCGATCATAAACAGCAGAATAAATAACCCGGTCATTGCCACTTTATTTTTGCGTAAGCGAGCAAATGCATCCTGGGTTAAGGATGTGCCTTTTTCAAAAGACTGTAATTGATCTGATAAAATTCCACTCGACATGATTAATTTCCACCCCGCAATTCCTGACGCAGTTTGGGGTTTAACCAAACAAGAACGATATCCGAAAGCAAATTAAATAAAATAATGAGCGCTGCAAAAAATATTGTGAAACCTAAAATCATGGTGTAATCGCGGTTGAACGCCGCCATCACATAAAATCGCCCCAGCCCGGGTATTTGGAAGATGGATTCAACAACAAAAGAACCGGCGAGCAAACCTGCAATTGCGGGGCCCAAAAATGAAATCACCGGTGTAATGCCACCGCGCAATGCGTGAACGAAAACAATACGTGCATTGGATAAGCCTTTCGCACGCGCAGTACGGATATAATCCTGCGATAGCACTTCCAACATCCCGCCGCGGCTAATCCGTGCGATATAAGCGGCATAAGCAAAACCCAGTGTAATCGAGGGAAGTACTTTATCACCAGGAATCTGCCCCCACCCTGCAACAGGAAACCATCCCAACCAAATCCCGAAAACCAATAATAGAATTGGCCCCAATACAAATGTCGGCATGCAAATCCCGATCATTGCTGATGACATGGGAATGTAATCCTGCAAGCTATTCGGTTTTAGTGAGGCGAATATCCCTGCCGAAAGCCCTACCAACAATGCGAATACAATTGCATAAAATGACAATTCCAGTGTCGCCGGTAGACCGGCAGCAAGAAGGTCATTCACACTATGCGTTGGATATTTAAATGATGGCCCAAAATCTCCGTGCAAAAGATTACCCATATAATCAACATATTGCTCCCAGAGTGGATCATCCAGATGATAACGCTCGTTCAGTTTTTTCAATACTTCAGCCGGTACTGCGCGATCTTTATCAAATGGACCACCAGGCGCTGCGTGCACCATAAAAAATGTTGCGGTGATCACCAATAATAAAACAGGTATGGCTTGTACTAATCGTTTAAAAATAAAAATCAGCATGCCAACCTCATTTTTTACTGGATTCAAGATAAATATATTTGTAAGGGTGATAATCCATAATGTTCATGTAGTATCCCTTAACGTCAGTTGATAAAAGATTATTGGTCGAATAGTTGTATACCGGAATGAATGGTGCCTCATCGACCAGAATTTTTTCTGCCTCTTGGAATAAGTTGTAACGCTCATCCCGATTTTTGGCCGATGCAGCTGCTCGAATTAACCTGTCATACTCTTTATTTGACCAACCGCTTCGATTGTTTCCACCATCTGTAATAAAAATTTCCAGAAATGTATTGGGATCAACATAATCGCCCACCCATGCCATGCGGGTAATTTGATAATTCAGTAATTTTTGGTTACTTAAAAATACTTTCCACTCCTGGTTTTGCAGCGTCACATGAATATTGAGGTTTTTCTTCCACATCTGTTGGACTGCTTGGGCGACTTTCTGATGATCCTCTGATGTGTTGTATATAAGCTCAATTGGCGGCATTCCCTCTCCATTTGGATAACCTGCTTCAGCCAGTAACTTTTTTGCCAATTCAAGATCATAGGGCATTTTTGCTTTTGCGGTGTACCCCAATACATCCGGAGGCGTCAGTGCATAAGCGGGCAGTTGCTGGCCCTTGGTAATATTTTTGGTGATTGATTCCCTATCAATAGAATAGGCAAGCGCCTTGCGAACGCGAACATCATTCATGGGAGGCTTGGTGACATTAATCAAATAAAAATACGTGGCCAGATAAGGAAATGTAACGTATTCAGGATCATGGGCATTTTTATATTTTTCAATTTTTGCGTAGGGCATCCATTCAGTTTTGTGTAATTGCCGGGCTTTAAACATCCGTTCTTCAGCCAAAAGTTGTTCTATAGGATAAAAGCGCATCTCCTTTAACTTGACGTTTTTGGCATCCCAATAATAGGGATTGGCTGTTACTGAAAAAACTTTTGCTGGCGTCCATTCATGTACAACAAATGGGCCATTGCCGACAAAATTCTCAGGCCTGGTCCAAGTTGAATCCCGCTCATCTATTGGGGAAAATTTACTTATGGTATCCACAGGCACAGGGAACATACTGTGATGGTCAAGCAACTGCAAAAAGTAAGGGGTGGGGTTTTCAAGTTCAACCTGCAAGGTATTGTCGTCTAGTGCCTTAACTCCAACATCAGAAAAATTTGTTATCTCCTGCTTGAAAAATTTTTCAGCATTTTTTAAAACAAAAAGTGATTCAACATATTCATTGCCTAATGCTGGCAGCAATGCCCTATGCCAGGATTTAACAAAATCGCCCGCAACCAGTTTTTCTCCGTTAGACCACTTGGCACTTTCACGAATATGAAAGGTATACACCAAACCATCATCCGATATCTGCCATGTATCGGCGACCCCCGGCATAATCTCCAGTGTTTGGGGATGCTTTGCCACTAAACCTTCAAAGATCGCCATTTGTATGCGGTACTCAGGTGTTCCTGTTGATGTATGCGGATCTACGCCAGAAGGCTCCGTGCCATTACCTATGTGCATTATTTGTTGTTCGGTACCAAGATCTACTAGTTTTTTTCGATCACCACAAGCCAGCAAAAGAAGGGAGCAAACAATAATGAAGAGGAGCCTGATACCAATTTTCATAGCTAGATAACCATACAAATATATTCAAACGGGATAGTCAGTATTATTAATGAAGAATACTGGCAATGTCGTTAACAGCAAGCTGGCTTCATGCCTGAGGTTTTGGGGGACCTACTGACGATAGGTCAAAAACGATAAACGTGCCCGTAAACCATGAGCAGTGAACTGGGCCTCACTGCATGTTAGTACAGTTTCATGGACAAACCTAGCGCCTCAAAAAGCCATATTTTATAAGCACTTAAGCCCCTCAGATAAGCACTGCTCTCAAATGGAAAAGCCGGATCCAACGCCAAGTAGCTGGCGATCTCCCATGTTTCCAAACAAAGTTACAGATTACTGCTAAGCTTCAGATAAATCCTTCCTCAGACCGACCATAACAAGAACTGGACTATGCGAGATTATTTGCTCACCGAAGATCAGCGAGACTGTCTTCAGGAGATCACCAATGTTGCCATGGGGCAAGCCGGTTCCCATTTGGCTCGCCTGCTTGATGTTTTTGTGGTGTTATCGATCCCGCATGTGAGTGTACTTAACCCCACAGATATAGCCATGGCGTTACAGTCATTAAACCGTGAAAGCCGCAATGACATAGTGCATGGGGTATGCCAAGGGTTCATTGGGGGAGGAATTGCCGGTGAGGCAATGCTGATTTTTCATGAAACCGATTTTGATGATCTAGCCAAACTACTTAAATATGAGCGCAGCCCTAATGAGCAGGCACAATATGAGCTGTTGATGGATACCGCCAATGTCTTGAATGGAGCCTGCTTAAGGGGATTGGCGGAACAACTTGATACACACTTCAGCTTCGGCCCCCCCATGTTACTAGGTCAACATTGCAACATCACTGACCTGTTGCAAAACAATAATATGAAATGGAAACAAGCATTGGTAGTTGAGATCAACTACTCTATCGAGAACCATAAAATTAATTGCGACTTATTATTAGTAGTGGCCGAACATTCGATTTTCGGCCTGACAGAAAAACTCAATTACCTACTTGACTAGGTTAAATAATGGCAATTAGTGAAGATCTCAGTAAGTTATTTAAGGATGCCCATTGGCAAATGGATATCCTGCAAAATATTGATGTGGGCCTTGTGGTAATGAATCAAGACTATACCATTGAAGTATGGAATAGCTTTATGCAAAACCACAGCGGAAAAACACCAGAAGATGTACTCGGTAAAAGTTTGTTTGTGGTTTTTCCAGAGCTGTCAGAACAATGGTTTAGACATAAAGCGAAATCGGTTTTTATTTTGCAAAATGCTGCGTTTACCACCTGGGAACAACGCCCATATTTATTCCGTTTCCCTCACTATCGCCCCATCACCGGCACTGCTGAATATATGTATCAAAACAGTACGATCATTCCTCTGGTTGATACAAAAAATGAAGTCGCCCATATTTGCCTGGTGATCTACGATGTCACAGATACCGCCGTTAATAAATTGGCGCAACAACAAGCTAATAAGCAGCTTCAAAATCTCAGTCGTACAGACCACTTAACCGGGCTATTTAATCGTGGTTATTGGGAGCTTCGTCTAATCCAGGAATTCAAGCGCTATGATCGCTATGAGCAATCATCCAGCCTGATTATGCTGGACATTGATCACTTTAAAAAAATCAATGATAAATACGGGCATACTGTGGGTGATGAAGCCATCCGAGGTGTCAGTCGGGCTATCAAAGAACAAATACGCGATTTGGATATTGCTGGACGCTACGGCGGAGAAGAGTTTGGAATTGTTCTTACCAATACCAATGGTGATGGTGCCTGTGTTTTTGCAGAACGTTTGCGCTCCGCTATTGAGCAACTCACCATATACACAGAAGGACACGAAATTAAATTTACTGTCAGCCTGGGAGTAGCCGAGTTAACCGACAAAATTCATGACCATCGAAACTGGGTTGAAAGAGCTGACCAAGCACTTTATAAATCAAAAGAAAGTGGCCGAAACCGCTGCACCCTGCTGCCCTAACTCGAATTGTTTTCTAAAAAAGCTCCATAAAAAAAGCTCCCTCAGGAGCTTTTTTTATGCTGGACAAATTTATTGTGTGATATCTGCCGCATCCTTCAAGAATTTTTGGTAGCTGGAAAAATCATTTTTGCCATAAATACCCCCCAATTGTGCCGTAATAGCCGTCTTTTGCTCGGGAGTTACTTTTTCATAACTACCAGGAGTCACAGCTTCAATAGCCACTACAGCCATATCACCACTTGCAGTTATCACATTGCCATACGTCAAAGCACCAGCAACAGGCTTATTCATAGTAAATGCATAGCGCAACACCTCGGCATCAACTTCCGCTGTACTACGGGTAGCAGCTTTAGCATGCTTTAACTCAATACCAGCAGTCTTACTCAAGTCAGAAAAATTTGTTCCTGATTTTAAATCAACAATCAGCTTGGCTGCCTGCTCGGAGAGTAAAGCTTTGGCTTTTTGGTCTTTCAGCGTATTGGTAATTTGCTCTTGCACATTAGCAAGTGGTTTGACTTGACTTGGTTTGTAATCGTTTTTTTTCAGCACAACCACATTACTTGAATCTATCTCAATAACTTCGCTACTATTACCTTCCTGCAATACCTCTGGAGAAAATGCTGCGGTAACAACTTTTGCGTTCGCCATCAAGTCTTTGCCTTTATTGCGCTCAAACAGGCCTGAGTTTTCAGATTTAAGGCCCAACTCTTGTGCAACCTCAGCAAGGTTTTCAGCGTTATAAGATAGGTCACGCAGTTTTTCTAACTGTGCAACAAATAGTCCTTCTGCTTCAGCACGCTTCAATTGATCTTCAATAGCCGCTTTCTGCTCTTCAAATGTAGGAGCTTCGGAACCCTTTTCGGCCAAAAGTTTGATGAAGTGTGTTCCTGCATCAGTTTTAACTGCGGTAGAAACTTCACCTACTTTCAATTTAGCAAGAGCTGCTTCAAATGCTGCCGGGAACGCATCACCTTTAGTAAATCCAAGATCTCCTCCCTGCTCTTTACTACCCAAATCGTCAGAGAATTCTTTAGCAAGGGCGACAAAGTCTCCACCTGCAGCGAGCTTCGCAGCAATAGCGTTGATCTTTTCCTGATTATCCCCCTCCACAAGAATGTGTGCAGCTTGACGCTCTGGTGAAGCAACAAAAGAGGAGAGATTTTGCTGGTATTGTTTACGCACTTGTTCTTCTGTAACGGTAACATTTTTCATGAGGTCAGTGACGCTAAGGGCAATGTAATCAACAGCAACTTGCTCTTCACTGGTAAACATTTGCTGGTTAGCATCGTAATAGGCTTGAATCTCGGTGGCATCGACTTGGATAGATTCACGAGCTTTTGCCACTGGCAAAATCACATAGCTAAGATCACGTGATTGAAAACTCAGGGCAACAATATCGTCGAGTTGAAATGGTGTAGCAAAAGCGGTTGCACTAATACCTGCTTGCAACTGATTAATCACTATCTCGTCGGATAAAATTTTGGAGTATGTGCCATGGGTATAACCCATATTACGAAGTACTTGCTGATAACGGTTGTTATCAAATGCACCGGTTTCATTCTTAAATTGTGGTGCGCCCGCAATTTGCTCGCTGAGATATGCATTGCCAACGGCCATACCTGATTTTCCAGCAGCTTGCGATAACACCATACGTTGAACCAGATTTTCAATTACAGGTTTACGCAAGTATTCATCGGTAAGAAATTCTGCAGGTATTTGGTCTCCATATGTATTCAACATTTGCTGTTTTTGCATACTAATGGCTCTGGCCACATCCATCTCAGTAACTGGCTCACCATTTACTTTGGCCGCTTGATTGGCTGATGCATCCCAATTGAAAAGCGCATCGACCCCCGTAAGTGCAAAAATGATCACCAAAAAGCCAATCAATATAAAAGAGATGACGCCTCTGGAATTGTCTCTGAGGTGTTGTAACATTTTAAACTCCTAACAGGATAAAGATGCCTTGCGCAGATAAAGCGGCACTAACAGACAACTCAATACTTAATTATTCGATGTTTGATTAAGACTCATGGTCTCGTTTATTAAAAAAATACAAACTACTAAAAAAAAAGCGCACCTAGATGCGCCTTTTTTATGCTTTAAACTTTCAGATACATATCTGAAAAAGCACTTAATTAGTTAACAGCATCTTTCAATGCTTTACCTGGTTTGAAGCCAGGAACTTTTGCGGCAGCAATTTTGATTTCTGCACCAGTCTGAGGGTTGCGACCGGTACGCGCAGCTCTTTCTTTCACTGCAAAAGTACCAAAACCTACCAGAACCACAGAGTCACCATTCTTAAGGGCACCAGTGATACTTTCAACTACTGCATCCAACGCACGTCCGGCAGCAGCTTTAGGAATATCCGCAGATGCGGCAATGGCTTCAATCAGTTCAGTTTTGTTCACACTTAACCCCTTTTGATTATTTGTTTCTAAAAACACAGCACAAATTAATGTCGCTATTAACCTGCGTTACCCGTGCAGCAAATGAATTGCGATTTATACCAACTGAGCCTCGGGGGGTCAAGGAAAGCTTACAGCTTTACACAAAACCCCACACGATCTGATCACAAAACAAACAAGATTTGCAAGATCTTGAATTGGTTCACATGGATATACCTCAGTGTGTACTCAGACGATTATCATTTTCAGTGGTTTTTTGTGCTGCCTTTTCCAATGCTCGATACTCTTCATCACTAAGTGGCTTGGGACTGGACTGTAAGGCAATAGCCAGCACCTCATCAATCCATTTGACCGGTTTAATGGTGAGATCCTCTTTGATATTCTCAGGGATTTCTTTCAAATCTCGTTCATTATCTGCCGGAATAATGACCGTTTTTATCCCCCCCCGGTGAGCAGCCAGCAGCTTTTCCTTTAAGCCTCCAATCCGCAGAACTTCACCTCGCAACGTGATCTCTCCCGTCATGGCAACATCTGCCCGCACCGGGATGCTTGTTTGTACGGACACCAGCGCTGTACACATTGCTATACCCGCGCTCGGTCCGTCTTTGGGGGTTGCTCCTTCAGGCACATGGATGTGGATATCAACTTTTTCATGGTGGTCAGGTGCAATCCCCAAGGCCTGACTGCGCGAACGAACCACGGTTAGCGCAGCCTGGATAGACTCCTGCATAACATCGCCGAGAGATCCAGTCTTGATAATGCGCCCCTTACCTACAACAGCAGTTGCCTCGATAGTTAACAGTTCACCACCAACTTGGGTCCAGGCAAGACCGGTAACCTGTCCGATTTGATCCTTACTTTCCGCTTTACCAAAATCAAATTTACGAACACCCAGCAAACTTTCCAGCGATGCGGATTCAATCAAATCAGCACTGGTTTTATTGCCTTTTACATGACGTGTAACTACTTTACGGCAGATTTTTGCAACTTCACGCTCTAGCCCTCTTACTCCTGCTTCGCGAGTGTAATAACGGATAATATCGCGGATAGCATCTGTACCTATATTAATTTCTGAATCCTTAAGTCCATTTGCTTTCATTTGCTTGGGAATTAAATAGCGCAAGGCGATATTTAATTTTTCATCTTCGGTATATCCGGGAATACGGATGACTTCCATGCGATCCAACAAAGGGCCAGGAATATTCATCGAATTAGATGTACAAACAAACATCACATCCGATAAATCATAATCGACCTCGAGGTAGTGATCGCTAAAGTGGCTATTTTGTTCAGGATCCAGTACCTCTAGTAATGCAGATGCTGGATCGCCACGATTATCCATGCCCATTTTGTCAATTTCATCCAACAAAAAGAGCGGGTTTCTCACACCAACTTTTGCCATCTTTTGAATAAGCTTTCCAGGTAAAGAACCGATATAGGTTCTTCTATGCCCACGGATTTCGGCTTCGTCGCGCACGCCACCCAAGGCCATACGCACAAACTCGCGATTAGTAGCTCGCGCAATAGACTCACCCAGCGACGTTTTACCAACGCCTGGAGGCCCAACCAAACAAAGAATGGGACCTTTAACTTTTTTAACGCGTTGCTGTACTGCAAGGTATTCAAGAATGCGCTCTTTAACCTCTTCAAGGCCAAAATGATCTTTATTGAGAACCTCTTCAGCGCGAATAAGATCGTGGCGAACCTTGCTTCTCTTGCTCCATGGAATTTTAATCATCCAATCAATATAGGCACGAAGTACGGATGCTTCGGCAGACATCGGAGACATCATTTTTAATTTATTTAATTCTGTGCGCGCTTTTTCTTCCGCATCCTTAGGCATTGCAGCGGCGATGATTTTCTTTTCCAGCTCATCAGCTTCACTAACCTCTTCACCTAATTCACCTAGCTCTTTTTGTATGGCTTTAATTTGCTCATTCAAATAATACTCACGCTGGCTTTTTTCCATTTGTTTTTTAACGCGGCCGCGAATTTTTTTCTCGACATGGAACAGATCTACTTCTGCATCCATCAAATCCAATAGATGCTCAATCCGGGCATGGATATCGGCCATCTCTAAAATGGATTGTTTTTTGGGGAGATCAAGTGACATATGTGCCGCAATAGTATCAGCCAAACGACCGGGCTCATCAATTCCTGACAAAGAGGTAATGACTTCCACTGGTACTTTTTTACTTAGATTAACGTATTGCTCAAATTGACCTATTGCAGAAGCAACTAATGCACGGGCTTCGGCACCTTCAATAGGGGGACAGGCTATAACGTTCACTGTCGCTTTAAAAAAGCCACCAGCCTCTTCAATCGACTCGATAGCAGCTCGTTCTCGCCCCTCAATGAGCACTTTGACAGTGCCATCAGGTAATTTCAGTAGCTGAAGGATGGAAGCAATTGTTCCTATGTTATAGAGATCATCAGCTTGAGGCTCATCTTGCTGGGGGTTCTTTTGAGCCACCAGCAAAACTTGTTTGTCGCTAGCCATGGCACGCTCAAGTGCTTCAATAGATTTTCCCCTCCCCACAAATAACGGGGTAACCATGTGCGGATAAACAACAACATCGCGCAGGGGCAGCAACGGGATTTCGGTGATATAGGATTCATGCAGAGTTTCAGCGACCATTGGTTCCTCTCTATTTCAAGAAGGCAACAATTACTTTGCCATGAAAACAAGAGTGGGGGCTAAAACGGGGAATTACAAGTTATTGCAATAGAAAAAACAAAAAGAGCGCATAAAAGCGCTCTTTTTGCTCACTAAGGCCAAAAACCAGCCATTAAAAGATTGGTTAATCTTCAGCCACTGCCTTGGCAGGTTTATCAGTATTTTCATAAACCAGTAGGGGCTCAGATTCACCTTTTATAACGGACTCATCTACCACAACCTTAACTACGTGCTCTTCCGATGGAATCTTGTACATGGTATCAAGCAATACTGATTCCATAATGGATCTCAATCCACGCGCTCCTGTTTTACGCTCAAGCGCCCGCTCCGCTACAGCATCCAATGCATCAGTGCGGAAATCGATTTGAACCCCCTCCATCTCAAACAATCTTGCATATTGTTTGGTGAGCGCATTGCGTGGCTCGGTCAATATCTGGATCAGGGCCGCTTTATCAAGCTCGTCCAATGTAGCAATTACTGGCAAGCGCCCAACAAACTCGGGGATAAGCCCATAACGCACAAGGTCCTCTGGTTCTAAATCTTGCAGTGTTTGACCAAAGTTGCGTTTTTCATCTTTGCTTTTAACTTCGGCGCCAAAGCCTATACCACCTTTCTCGGATCGGTCACGAATAACTTTATCAAGGCCAGCAAAAGCTCCACCGCAAATAAATAAAATATTTGAGGTGTCGACCTGCAAAAACTCTTGTTGCGGATGCTTGCGCCCTCCCTGCGGAGGCACCGATGCAACCGTGCCTTCAATCAGCTTTAACAGGGCTTGCTGAACCCCTTCCCCTGACACATCCCGAGTTATAGAAGGGTTATCCGATTTGCGTGAAATTTTGTCGATCTCATCAATATAGACTATGCCTTGCTGCGCCTTTTCTACATCGTAATCGCACTTTTGTAACAACTTTTGAATGATGTTCTCAACATCCTCCCCAACATAACCAGCTTCTGTGAGTGTGGTTGCATCAGCAATTGTAAAAGGGACATCAAGCAAGCGAGCCAAGGTTTCAGCCAGCAGGGTCTTACCGCTACCTGTAGGCCCAACCAATAAAATATTACTCTTTCCGAGCTCAATCGGCTCTTTATCTTTGCTACTCTTTTCACCAAAGCGAAGCCGCTTATAGTGATTGTATACCGCCACAGCCAATACTTTTTTTGCACGTTTTTGACCAATAACATATTGATCAAGAATGGCTGAGATTTCATGCGGCTTGGGAAGCTTTTCCGAGCTGCCTTCAGAGGCGTTTTCCTGAATTTCTTCCCGGATAATATCATTGCAAAGATCAACGCATTCATCGCAGATAAAAACGGACGGCCCCGCAATTAGTTTGCGAACCTCATGCTGACTCTTACCACAGAAAGAGCAATAAAGCAGCTTTCCATTTTTATCACCTGCGTCACTGGTGTGATCGGTCATTGAACCCACTCCATCTAAATTTCTATAACAATTGTCAGGTCGAAAAATCAAATTTCAAGCGAGTGCAAAATCTTTTGTCGCGCGCATTTACATTGCGACAGTCAACTCTTGCCTGGTTTTATTCTGACAACAAACACTATTTACTTGGTTGAGCCCGCTTGTCGATTACTGTATCGATAAGGCCATAATCTTTAGCTTGTTGCGCTGACATAAAGTTATCGCGTTCAGTATCAATTTCAATCTTTTCAATTGGTTGGCCTGAGTGAAATGCCATTAGCTCATTCAAACGCGCACGAATTTTCAATATTTCCTGTGCCTGGATATGAATATCTGACGCCTGCCCTTGAGCGCCACCACTCGGCTGGTGAATCATTACACGAGAGTTTGGTAAACAAAAGCGCTTGCCTTTGGCGCCCGCATTAAGCAGGAATGCCCCCATACTACAGGCTTGACCAATACACATGGTGCTTACATCAGGCTTGATAAATTGCATGGTGTCATAAATAGACATACCTGCAGTAACAGAGCCGCCAGGAGAGTTGATATAAAGGTGGATATCTTTGTCTGGGTTCTCCGCCTCAAGGAACAAAAGCTGGGCAACCACCAGGTTAGCCATGTAGTCCTCAACCGGGCCAACCAAAAAGATCACGCGCTCCTTAAGTAAGCGAGAATATATATCAAATGAGCGCTCCCCTCTTGCCGTTTGTTCAATAACAATCGGAACAAGGCCGCTATTAGTAATGGATAACTGGGAATTCATGTGTTCGTATGACATTGTGCGTTTTTGTCCTTAAGCGGGCTAATAGCATCGCCAATATTGAAAACTATGGATTTTTGACACAGAGAGCTTAACCCGTGATGGGATTATATGCCAGTCAAAAGAGGTAATTTGGGAGGTATTCGAAGAAGGGAAAGCCGCAAAACAGGCGTTTTGCGGCTTTTTTATACGATTAGCGCTGAGCGTTTGCCTTGATGATTTCGTCATAGTTAGTTTCAACTTCAGAAACTTTGGCTTGTGACAAAATATGATCGACCACCTGATCTTCCAGCACAGCAGATTCTACTCCTGCCATTAATTCCTGGTTGCCACTGTAGTATTCAATAACTTCTTTAGGTTCTTGATAGGTAGAAGCTATTTCTTCAATCATGGTTTTGACGCGTTTTGCGTCAGGCTTGAGCTTAGCAGCCTTAACTATTTCACCAACAATTAACCCAAGAGTTACACGACGGGAAGCTTCGTCCTGAAACATGGTGTCAGGCAGCAGACTTTTGACATCAAAGTTTTGTTGTTGACCACCAAAACGCTGCAGCATTTGGTTGCGCAATACCTGAATCTCATTAGCAACTAGAGCCTTAGGCACCTCCGTTGTATGTGATGCGATAAGTGCGTCCATTACCTGCACTTTAACTTTGGCTTTCAATGCATTAGCCAGCTCGCGATCCATATTGGATTTAACTTCTTTGCGGAATTGTTTTTCGCCGCCTTTTTCCACACCAAATTTTTGAAAAAACTCTTTTTTCAGCTCTGGTAATTGGGCCTCGGAAACACTATTCACAGCGATTGAAAACTGCGCAGCTGCACCTTTCAGCTCTTCTGCTTGATAATCTTCTGGGAAAGTCACGGAAATAACTTTCTGCTCGCCAGCTCTCAGGCCAACTATGCCTTCTTCAAAACCGGGAATCATTGATTTGGAGCCAAGTACCAAGTTATGGTTATCCGCTTTTCCGCCTGCAAACTCAACTCCATCTTTGGTGCCAACAAAATTAATGTTGACCTGATCACCATCAGCAGCTGCACGCTCCACCACAGACCAAGTGGCTTGGTGCTTACGCAGCACCTCGATCATATTGTCTACGTCGGTTTCGGTAACATCTGCTTTATATTTTGTAAGCTCAAAAGCAGACAAGTCGCTCAAGACAACACTTGGGTAAACCTCAAATGTGGCGATATATTCAAGGTCTTTGCCTGCGGCCAATTGCTTTGGTTGGATCGAAGGCTGGCCTGCTGGTTTAACATTCTCTTTTTGTACGGCGGCATAGAAGGAGCGGCTGATCACATCACCAACAACTTCCTGGCGAATACCAGCACCAAAACGCTGCTTAACAACAGACATTGGAACCTTGCCCTTGCGGAAGCCTTTAATGCTTACGTTGCGCGCCGCTTGCTTCAAACGATTTTCAACTTCGTTTTCTACTTGCTCTGCGGGTACGCCCACAGTTAAGCGGCGCTCCAATCCAGAAGTCGTTTCAAGTGAAACCTGCATATATGCCTCGTGAAATAACTGAAAATGTGTGGCAGTTAATCAAGTACCCTGCATGGCAGAATACTGGGGGGATTTGGTGCGGACGGAGAGACTCGAACTATATTCAGAGAAATTCAAGGAACTACAAAGAATCATAACTTATTGATTTTTATAGAATCTTGCCCTGTCCACTACCCGTTAATTCTCCCCAGTTCTTTACCAAATGGGGCAAGAACTGGGGCACGTAAGGGCGCGAATAATACACAGATATATAACCCAGTTCAAATAGTCAGTTTTTGTAATGATTCAATTACTTATGAACCAGCCATAACACTCATCGACTCGCCTGTCGCCCAACATAAATCCTACACCCCGGCAATCTATAGCTTTACGAAACATGTGTGACTATTTACACTCATATTTCGCATTGCTTAAATATCGAGGGGAATATGCTTGACCTAAAACAACCGACACCACAACAAGTTAAACAGGTGCGCGTAGAGGCTCGCCTAACCCAAGAGGAAGCCGCAGCTATGGTTCACGTTACGGGGCGATCATGGCAGAACTGGGAAGCGGAAAACGGCACAAGCCGAGCCATCCCTTTGGCGACCTGGGAGCTATTCCTGATTAAAACAACTCAGCCAACCTATAGCGCAAATATCACCCTGATGGATGAACTTAAAAGCGACTGGCATCAAAAAAACAAAGAAAATATCGAAGCAACAAAATTTAAAATAAGTGAAATTATCAAAGAACGGACGAACAGCAATAGCTACGAATGGCTAACAATCGAAACAAGAGGCGAGCTTGCTGAGAATGTGATACTCGCATGGGCCGAAAGCAACGGTCTCACAGCGAAAAAAATGGACGTCCCCTTCTCATCAGGAATATCTTTAATTTGGGGGAAGACCCCCAGGCTGTGGTCAAAGTGGGATCTGGTATTGAATCAAGACGGAAGCATCCGGAGCTTAATATAGTACGCCAACCACCCCGAAGCTCCTGAATCACAACGATTGGCAAGTGACCGTGATCATCAGGAGCCTACCTCATGCACTAGGTAAATGCCGACAAAGCCCAGTTTATCGACCTGATCTGAATCGCATATACATTGCTCGATTTGCCGGTTGGCGTGTGAACCCTTATCTTTATCCTGATAAACGATCCAGCAAGGCTATACCGCGCCACCCTTTGCACCTCAGCCGAGCAAGGAGTCTCATATGCTGCCCCCGCCCCTGAACCGGTGTGGTAAAACTCAGAGCCAACTACAACCGCCTGGGCGATCAGCATCCGACCATTTATTACACCGACCTCATCCGGACTAAATGAACTGGTCGGAACGTCCACGATAAATACATAGTCGCCACCTGGGCCGCCACCATCCGCATTCATGCGCCACGCAAAACCGCTGCCGTTATCTGTATAAGAGCAGTTGTAGATCGAGCCAAAATAGGTTCCATCGACGTTCCCCGCCACAGATTGAAAATGGCAAAGTGCCGCCTCAGCGGTAGGCAAGTTCAGTGTTCCTGACGCCACCACATTGGGCCGACTGATTACCACGTTATTAAACTGGGCCGAACCATCACTAAAGAGCTTATAGCCGCTGATGCCGTCAACCCAATTGTTTGACTGCAACTCAGTAACAAAGCCATTTTCCGCCTGGATGTTCTTGAGCACCAAACGGCTTGTAGCTGCATCAAAATGCATCCAAGAGTTAGATGCTGCCTTGGTACCAGAACCATACCAGAACGGCATAGAGCTGGATGGCTGAAACTCAAAGCGCCTTCCCGTGGAAGGCTCCCGGATAACCAGGGTTTGGGACGTTTTGTCATAGAAAAACTGCCCATTGGTCGCATCTTTTCCACCAGCGCCAATCCATAACGGGAAACTGCCATTACTATCAACTTCAAGGCGAGCAGCTGAGGCGGAAGATGTTGTTTTCAGCAAGCCAGCGGTTATTGTACCCATCGACGCAGTGATCGCCGAAAGAGTTGCAATATTGAGCTTGTCCGCCGTGATCGTAGATGCCGCGATATGGCCAGCCGTAATCGCCAGAGCCGCAATTTTTTCAGCAGTAACCGCCAATGCTGCCAGCTTTTCAGTGCTGACCGCCTCGGCTGCAATTTTCTCTGCAGTAACAGCCAATGCAGCAATTTTCTCTGCAGTAACGGCCAATGCAGCAATTTTTGCAGCAGTAACCGCGTTCGCGGCAATTTTGTCAGCCAGGACCGAGTTCGCTTGCAGCTTGGGTGCACTAATCGAATCATTGCCAATATCAACCGTCTTGATCGGGAATTTACCCTCAAGCTGGCTGAGATCACTTTTAGCTTCGTTTAACCCCAAAACCGCCTGCAGCAAATCAGCCTTGGCCTCATCTAGCGCGGCTTCCAGCTCCTCCAAATCCTCATACACTGGCGTTAAATCAATGCCCTTCCCGGACACAGTATATTCGCCGGAATAATTCAGACCTTGGAACCCCCATGCATCAACCGCTGCAATGCGGATATACGCCGTTTCAGCTTCATCCAACGGCACACCGATGACAGGGTTCATTGTGCGATCAACAGACAGGTTAGATTGCGATGGCACAAAGCCACTAACTGGCGATTTCCACACGCTAATGCCGATTAAATCCGCAACGCTGACCGGAAACGTAAACGTAACCGAAGCAACACCAAAAAAAGATTCAACATCAAGATTGGCAAGTATTGGCGGCGCCGGATTATTTACGGCAAGTTGCGCGCTACCGAGGGACGTTTTTCCGTTGGTGCCAATCGCAAAAATTTTAACCGTAAACGAACGCCCTACCCCAAATTGCTGAGCAAGCGAACCAGGGAAGTCCCATGTAAGCCCCTCAACTGTCACGGTATAAAGTGTTGCACCACTAACCACTATCTGAATGAGGTGACGAACGGAATCACTTTTCCATTTAACTTTTAAAACAGGCCCCACAAACGATTCACGCAGCACCAGTTCATAAGGGTTCGCCGGCGGGCTGAATGACACATCAGTCGTATTAACAGTAATGGTTACCCAGGGGCCGCGAAATAAATTAACAGCAGCAAGCCGGTAAATAATTACACCTGGGCTCGGGCGATGCTCATATCGATTTTCATAAACAAAACCCGATTCAATTGGATGGAAATGCGCACCGCCATCAATACTAAACTGCAGGTCAGTTTTATCCGCATTTTTTAGCGACCAGTTCAGGATTACCACTGGTTGCTCTACAGTCCCACCTAAATGCGATTGCAGATCAGATAAAACTGGGGCCGCTGATTGCGGCCCCGGTATGTTGATCGAATCTGGCGGTATTACATCATCACCAAAGATATACGGTCGCGGATCATCGACGAATCCTTCGATTCGAACATTCGCACCATCACGCTCCATTTTTGTGACTTTTGCATAAGTCACATAATTAGTGCCATCACCCAGCACGAACATGGGCCGCTTGTAATTTGACTCAAGGCGCACATGCTCCCAGTATGTATTGCCATTGACTCGCACCGTGGATTCATCCACAAACTGCACCGGGTAGGCTGGCAACGGTTTACCGTCTAGGTCAAACATAACGATATGCGGATCAGAGAAATATCCGGCTTTAACTCGCTCACTCAAACGAAGCACGTCAACGCCATCAAAATCGACGATATCGCCCGATACCTGTCTTACCCCTTCCGCACCAATTAACCAATGGCTAATCGCAATACGAGAGCCATAGAACGGAATTTTACCTTCAATACCGGTATCAAAAAAAACAAGTTTGCGGCGGTACCGGTTTGTGGCAGCCATAAACATGCCCAACTCTTTTGCCCGCGTTGCATTGGTTACACCAAACAATTCAATTGTGCGCGGATTTAAGGAGGCGCTTCCAGGCAATGCACAAGGGATCTCTCTAACTCGATAATCGTTATCCTCATCCTGAATTTTTACGATCACACTGTCAGCGGTTTCCTCAAGAATGATATTGTGATCAATGCGGAAACTGCCGCGAATAATATTGCGCATGGTGAAGGCCTGTACTGCAACGGACTGCAGCTCATCGCGCACAAAAGTATAAAAGCCGCCCCGGTCGATTGGTGTAATGCGACCAGGTGTCCCCGCTTTAATAATTGCATCCCAGACAGAAACACCTTCAGTGTCAAAATATGCGTTGAATTCATGGCCAAGCGGCGTCAATTGTTGATGCAGCTGGTAGAGCTTCTGCAGGTCATAATTCAAATCCGAACGATTGCCTGCATAATTCGACCGGCACAAATCAGCGATAGCCCAGGCAATAGAATTGGTGGGAGACACATTTGCATCCCAGCCATCAACAGGCGTCCACATATGCAAGCGACGCGAGCAAATCACACTCATATCAGTGAGCGCACGGTTACCAATTTGCTCGCTCGCCCGGATCGCAATTGCCAGGCGCGTATTGGGGCTAGAATTATCAGGATTATGTAAATATCCCTTTAGGCCCGCCCAACTAATATTATCCTGCACATATTGGCTATCATCTTTTGCAGTTATCCGCCCGACTCGCACCTGGTAACGTGCGGGAGCTACAGTGAATTCAAATGTGCGTCGGATTGCATCGCGCGATGAGCCCGAGAGCGATCCAATGCCGAGGGAAAACCAACCACCAACCGCTACATTCGCATCAGTTATTTTTTGAGCCTGAACCTCAAACTCCACAATTTTTGCGGACAGGTCGCCCGTTGAGCGGCTTTGCACCGCGAGCCCCGGTGATGTGATATCAACCGCAATTTTAGTGATCACAGTTCCTACATCATTCACCACATACGGCGCTGTAATTGCACTGAGCAATTCAATATTGTTGATATCGTTGGACTCAATAACGCCAGCGGGGAAAATGGTAGGAACTTCACCAGGGGGAATGACTTCAATTTGGACACCCTGAAAATTCGACAGCGGCGTATCTTCAAACGTGATCGAAGCTACATTGACATCCGCCACCCCCTGGGTGATGCGAAATACCATATGCAAAGTCTGATCATTGTTTGCATCATAGGTAGAGAATGGTGGCTGATCGAAATCAGGCACGATACGCAATGTGCCGTAAAGAATTGGGCCTTTTGTATCAGGGCGATAACGATTACCGCGCGCACTGATTGAATATGTAGGGCTACCCTCTTTGATGTCTGCTGTCTCAGGCAGACCAGGTTCGGGCATCGTTAGAATGTAAATCGCACTGGCGACCGACACCACAACAAATGCCCAATAAAGTGCCGCGATCACTTGCGGCACCCCCCTTGGGTACTGCTGGACCGCAATATGATCACCCTCGCATATTTCCCTACAATAATCGGCTTCCAATAATTCCACGCCGTTAAGAATTACTACCATAGGGGAATCATGCATTTTTTCCCAATAGCCACTCTCTTGCAGCCAATTCAATACCGTCATGCCAGCATGGATTTGATACTCTTTTGCACCGTCACCAAAAAGAGATCCATGATAATTAGCAATTGCATTCATAAAAACCCAGTATTTTGTAAGTTTCTTTGATTTCATCCATAGTGCTGATAACAACACCGGTCACAGGTTCGCAATGCGTAATCATTAGCTCTCCATCAATCTCAACGCATACACCAACATGGTCCGCACTTTTAAATAGTTGCAGCTCCACAACACAAAATGGCTTTGGGTTTTCTATTGGCGAGAAGTGTTTTCGAAGGGGGGAATGTTTTAACGCGATTGCAGCTTGAAGTGGATTTGCGCCGTTATATTCGACTGGAGGGAGCTTAAGGCCAAGATAATCACGCAAGATAAGCAACACGTAATCACCGCAACAAAAACTCTCTCTTTTCCACTCCAAAAATTGATAGGGACCGACATCAAACATCAAGCGTTCTGCCACTTAAATTGGTAAAACCCAATGTCATTTGAACAACCAGCATACTCACAGAAATATTTTTTACCTGCATCTCAGCCGGTTTATTCACACCAACAACCACATGCTGGCGGGTATCAAATGCAACATAACGCACAGTAGCGGCAATTGGCTCTAATGATTCACCAGCAACATTTAGGTATGGAAGCGCCTCTGCGGATATCCCAATAATTGAAATGGAAAAATTATTGCCCGGCTCGGTGTTAATTGATTCTTGGGGCGCCTTAAAGGCCACCCCAATAAAATTAACCGACTCACCGGCATTTGCAGGCGCATAATCTTCCAGCTCAATTTCAATATCGCGGTCATATGCAATCATGCGAATGGGTTGCGGAAATGTTGAGTGCCTTAATTCAAACGCAAATAAATCATTAATGCTGGTTTTTGCCCTGGCATAGGCTTCTATCAGTGCAGGAGACAATTCACTCATGCCGTGACATACCCCGCATTAAAAATGTAACTTCCAGCCGGTAAAGCAGAGAGACCGGTATTCTTCAGTATCATCGCAACTGTTGTTGGTGATCCTGAATGCAAATTAAATACAACTTCAGCCCTTATGGAAGACGAAGAGATCCCAGCACTCAGAGGGAAAGCGGCGCATTGCTCACCACCGACATTTCCATACCTCGCAATAAAACTAAGTATGTTTTCGCTGGCCAGCGTGTAGTCCGTAGGCGCGAACATGGTAATTATTCCGCCTGCTGCGAGGTCTGCCGTGAGGACAATATTTCCAGTAACGCAGGCAAATCTTGAACCGATATTTAATTTGGCAAAACGCACATAATACGAGGCGATAGAGGCATCCTTCCCAGTGATCCAGGGTTGATTGAAGTAAACATCACATCCCAATTCCACAGGGATATCCGTTGACACAGCAGCTAATTCGGCGTTGCACAATATCGTTGAGTCGCTCATGTTCTTACGAACAATAAGATTTCTCTTCATCCCCCCTAAAGAGCCCTGAGCCGACATACCTCTATGGCTCAACATAACCCTTCTATAAGTAATTCCACCCGTAACCCATTCCATCGAGCCCTGCTTTACCATCAAATCCCTAGCAGCTGAATTGCCAATGCTATATTGATTGGTTAAACCAGCAGTGACCGTATTGAAATAACTCGCAGTCACAGAGGCACCAGTAACCATAAATGTTTTACCCTGCGGTAACGCCCATAGATCATCAAAGCTGGCAATTGCATCTTTTGTTTCAGGAAAAGTATTGACCGAACCAATACCAGCATCTACCAATACTTGGAGAGCTTCCCGCAAGCTGTTTGCCTGGGTAAAGGCACCACCTTGTTTTGCCACCAGCCCAAAAAGCGAACTATCTAAACCAAAACCACCAACTATTTCCTCAGCCTTCTCAGCGTAATGCTTTGCTGAATAACCAATTGGATTTCCATCACCATCAACAACAGGCACATCCTCACCATTTTGAGCAAACTGCATGGCAATGTTTTTCCAAAGCTCAGCAACGCCCGCAGCTGATTCAGCATCGTCTTTAAGCGCGGCAGCCTCATCTCGGGCCGCCGCCGCCTCACCAGCCTTGGCAGTTGATGTGTCAGCGGCGCTCATTGCGGCTAGTGCTGCATTTGCCGCCTGGTCCTCTTTGGACGCAGCAGCATTGGCAGCATCACTTGCAGCAGCTGCAAACCCGCCAGCTTCATCTCGTTTGGTTGTAGCCGTAGTCGCAGCAGTGCTAGCGGTAGATGCAAAGCCACTGGCCTCATCTCGCCTGGTTGTGGCCGTAATAGCAGCAGCGCTAGCGGTTGACGCGAAACCACTAGCCTCATCTCGTTTGGTTGTAGCTGTCGTCGCGGCAGTGC
>CAZIWB010000025.1:0-37331 GCA_964542655.1 uncultured Cellvibrionaceae bacterium | reverse complement strand
TGGCGGTAGATGCAAACCCACCAGCTTCATCTCGTTTGGTTGTAGCCGTAGTCGCGGCAGTGCTGGCGGTAGATGCAAACCCACCAGCTTCATCTCGTTTGGTTGTAGCCGTAGTCGCAGCAGTGCTGGCGGTAGATGCAAAGCCACTGGCCTCATCGCGCTTGGTTGCAGCTGTCGTCGCGGCAGTGTTAGCAGCAGTTGCAAAGCCACTGGCCTCGTTTCTTTTGGTTGTCGCCGTAGCTGCAGCTGTACTAGCGGTATTTGCAAACCCACTGGCCTCATCCCTTTTTGTAGTAGCCACACCTGCAGCTGATTGGGCAGTATCGCGCGCCGCGATTATCTGCTCATACATCTCTTGTATTTCACCCACAAGTGGGTTCTCTGCATCATCGGAGAATTGCAATAATTCATTAATTGAAACAGGGCCGCCAGGTTCCACAAGAATATTCCCCAGGTTAAAACGGCGCGCTGGATTGCCCGCGTGCGGATGGCTTACCGATACCTGGTAAAAACCATCATGCACAGACTGCGTATAATAACCACTGCCATTCGTAGTAAATGCGCTATCAATTCCCTTGATAACACCTACCATTTCTGTACGCTTTGATGTTAAAAAAAATGTTGCATTTGCCAAAGGTGCGTTGTTTGGCATATACAAAGTGCCCTGAACAGTTCTAGCCATTTTGACTCCAATTTATATATTGCTCATCAGTTTCTAGGGTGAAAGAAACCTTCCACTTAACGCCATGCCTGGCAATCACGGGATACGATAAGAACCTGCACAAATGCATACCTACAGCATTGCCCGTGAACAACGGCGCCTGAATTAAATCAGCCCCAGCATTTCCTTCCGTTTCATAAAAACTCCAAAAGTCCGCCAGCTGACCCTCATTAACAAGAATTGAATACATGTTATTGCGCACAGTCGTTGACGATGTGCGAGTGACACGATCAAGCCCTGATTCCATTTGCTGGCGCCGCACTGGCGGCTCACCAGAATTAGTCCAGCCCTCCAATAAAAATTCCTGCGGCAACGACGCAGGCCAAACCGGATACGTCATTAGTAGCCCCCTTTCACTGCCAATCCATAACGCGCCTGTGCTTGCCGCCACACACCGCGGCCATTACCAAGATCATCACTCAGCTTTGCGTCAACAGCGTGCAAAACTATGCGCAACGTTTCATCGTTGATCATCGAGGCCTGGGCAGACATAGGGACGTTGGTAGCGTTATTAATAACTTCGATTCGAAATGAGCCACTACCACCTGCATTTTGTAAAAATGCAGTTAGATCGCGGTTTTGTTTTGGACTGACAACCCGCTCACCTGCATCGAGCAGATAGGTGGATTCTTTAGGGATATTGGTCATACCCCCGTGGGCGATATTTACGCTCTGAATATTGCTAACAATGCCTGCAGTGGCGCCCACAACAGATGCCATCGCTCCCAGGTTAATTGGCCAGGGATTGGCGGCAGCTTCAGCAATACCGGTTTGAATTGCGATTGTCGCCCGTGAAATTGCTGAGGCTTTTTCAGCAATCAGTAAAGCCTTACGCAAGCGAGAACTTTTACCGCCAAACTCTTCAGTCAAATCGCCTAGCGAATCAAACAGTGATTCAGCGCCTTCCAGCTGCACAATCCGGCGCTTTAAATCTTCCTCCGCTGCTTTTTCCTTAATTGCCTTAAGTTTGGCCTGGTGAGAGATTTCCTGCTCTTCACGCGCTTTTTGAAATTCTGCTTCCAGCTCTGCAGTGAGCAAACCTTTTTCACGCAGCAAGCCAAGCTCTTTTTCTAAATCTTCCTGCCTACGCTGATAACGATAGCTTTCAAGATCGACGACCTTATTATCAGCCTGCAACATTTCTTCATGGATCGCCGCAAACTTTTCGCGCTGCATTAAAACTTCGCGGTCAGCAGCTTCGCGAGCTTTATTCTCGCGTTCCATCATCATTGCAATTTCACGCTGCTGCTCAACTGCCCAATTTTTTAATAGTTCTTTTTTCTTATCTTCATAATCGCTACTACCGATTAAGTCTTCAGCTGTCTTAGGATCCTTATAAGTTTCAAATGCCTTTTCGTAACCAAATGCATTTAAATCGGCTTCAAGATCTTTTTGCGGCTTTTCGCGCAGGGATTTAATTTCTGCTTTTAAGCGCTGGATATCTTTTGACGCAGTATCACGATGAAAGGCTTGATCCTTCCAAAATTCATCACCATAGGCGATGCGGGCGCGACCAATTAACTCATTCAGCTCCTTTTGTTTTTGGGCCAACTCGCTGGGCTTGAGCTTATCGGCTGTTGAAATTAATTCCCCCAAAAAATCAGCGGCGAGGCTAAGGCCGGTAATAGTTCCAATAAACTTGTAACTAGCCGCAGTGATTTCGAGCACCCCCTCAGCGACAATGCCCAAGCCTTTCTGAGTATCCGGGTCAGTGACGAATTCAGCCAACTTAACGAGACTTGGCAATGCTTCAGCAGCCAGCTTATTGCCAACCCCATCAGCACCCTTCGCAATTTTGTCCAGCTCATCATTAAATTTATTTGCTGCTTCAGCGGTCTTACTATCGACAACTAAATTAAACCTCTCGGCCTCATTCGCTAAGTCGCGGATTCCCACAGCACCGTTATTTAAAAACGGCAGCATCTCAGCACCACTTTTTCCAAAAATATCTTGGGCCAAAGCAGCTTTACCAGCGGAGTCAGGCAAGCGACTAAACGCATCAGCCAAATCGATCAATACGTCTGTGCTGCTGCGCATATTTCCTTCGGCATCTTTTACCTGAACACCCAAAAGCTCAAAAGATTCAGCACCTTTACCATTACCTTTATAGGCATCCACCAAGGTGCGGTTAAATTTATTCAGGTATCCATTAAATTTTTCCGTGGTCAATCCACTCATACTTGCCGCGTATTGATAGGCCGATAAAGTTTCCGTGGAAATCCCCAGCTTTTGGCTTTGCTCGAACAATGCGTCGGCGTTATCGATGGCAGCTTTTGTAAGCACAGCCGCACTAGAAGCCAATGCAGTACCACCAACAGCCAAGCCAGTTCCTATTCCCTTGGCGATAGACGTCATCTTGTCACCCCAGGCCTTGGTGTGCCTGAGCGAATCATCCAACTCCAACTTTAATTTAGCGCCGTCTGCAGTGAGCTCAGTTACCAATACATCAATGATCTTTTTGGGCATTAATTCAATACTCGCTTGGCTGCTTCAATTTGACGCTTGACGTAGTCATGCTGTTCAGCATCACTTAGTAATGCAAACTGTTCATGAGTCAAATCAAGGGATTCAAACGCGTCCGTGAACATAAAATCACGGTAACTGGTTCCGGCTCGCAATCGGCCGGTAGATTCAAAAATTTGTTTAGCAGTTTTACTTGCAAGCATGTCCTGCGCTTTAAAACCCCACGGCTCATTGGCAAAATGCACTCGCCAAATAGCCAATTCACTTGCGGGAACTATTTCTCCAACCTTCCACAAGGGACACCCAAACAACACGGCAAGGTGGACTCTGAGTTGTAGCTCAGAGTCCATTCTTAGTTTTTTTCGGCGTCCCTCAATGCATCGGGGCCAAAACCATTCAGCCGCACGGCTTTGTTATAGATCTCACGCAATTGCCAGGATGCGAAAAGCTCTCCAAGCAATTTTCGGTCTTCATCGTTCGGCTCATAATCAAAACCGTTGAGGAAACGCAAAACCTGGTTCCGCAGACTCAGTTCCTTATCTTCTTCCACCTGACCGTCCATCAAGATCGCCATTTGGTTCATGGTGAACTGGTGAACTAACAGCGGCTCCGGAAAACCTGTGACCTGAACCTCAACAGGCCCCAAAATAAAAGGCTTTTCTTTAAGTTGAGAAAATGAAATAGCCATGATTAAGCAGCAGCCCCCCATTGGGTTGAACCAGTTTGCTGAAAAAACACAATCATTTTTAATTGTGTATTGCCCTCGGGATCTTCCATTACGCGACCACTGGGAACTAGTGTAAATTCAGCCTTGTCACCCGAGGTATATTCAACACCCATGGCGACATTTGGCGTATCCGGATCATCTACCAATGCGAGAAACGCGGCATAATCCGCATTGCCAGGGACATGGTTAAAAGTGATTTGTTTTTGCGGTGGCGTTTTCATACCCTTAATGTATTCACGCACTATTTTTGAAATTGGGGTTGTTTCTACAAACTCACCCTGCTCTCCTACCTGCCCAATATTTAGCGCCACATCCAAATACTTTTTGGAAGGGACCCCGCCCGAAGTCATATAAAATAATTTTGAGCCAGCACCTAATTTTGCCACTGTTGCAAGAGCCATAACCTTTCCTCAATCGTTAGTAATAAACCGTATAACGCAAATTAATACCGTCAAAATCACGCTCACGCTCTTCCAAATATTCAAACCCAGAGCGGAAAATGCCACTCATCACATCACCAAACTCTGCCGATGCAATCGCTTGTTCAATAGCACTTGCTTTCAGGTCGATTTCATCGTCCGTAAATTCGTCTTTAGTCCGATATGCGACAACAAGATTTGAAACATTCTGCTGAATCAACCCTTGAAATTCCGCATCACCATCAACCAAAAAAACATTACAAAACTCATCTTCATCACACCCATCAATATTACGTGATGCATAAACCGGATAATCAACCACCTCTGAGATGCATTCGGCTATAGCCGTGCGAATCAAAGGGCGAGAGTTACTTGCCATATTTACTCAACCTGAAATTCAGTTCGTGAATGTAAAATTTTTCAAAAGTTGCCTTAAATCGATCCCGAGCGAGAGGAAGCTGCACTGATAGCAAGGCTTCATCAATTGGGATTCGCTTAACGTCAATCGGAAAACGTTTGTTGCGATAACGCCGTTCGAAAACAAATACATTGCCATTTCGCTGTACGCGGTTAATAAAAGCACCAGGTAATTGACGCCCTGAGACCACAACACCTCTTTTATTGGTGCCGGTACCCATGCGCTTAATCAAGGTGGCATTCGTTAACAACCGAGCCACATTAATGCCTCGAGCGAATGATTTAATGTATGTGACCCGCCTGTTCATTGTTGCGCGATGATGCACTACGCGCTGGCGCAAGACCTTTACTGGAAGCTTTTCTTTATCGGCCACCGCCTTGGCAACAATACGTGTTAACGGTTTCGCCACCTTATTTAATGCAGCGGTGACAGCTCGCGGAATTTCTTTCTCTGCAATTGCCCTGAGTTTTTTTTCACGGCGCTTTATTTGCATTGCCAGAGATTCAGCCACGGACAAACACCTTCACAACATAACCGTCATCAGCCAATAACTCATTCACGCCGTACGATTCGTCACTACTGATAACAATACGATTGCCCTTTACCACCTTTCCCACCTCAGCTTTTAACAGCGATGCAATGGTTTTTTTCTCTACCACCAAACCGTTGTCGGCGGGCATTTGTACATCGAGCTCAATCAGTACCAATACTGGGTCAATGGTTTTGTCTGTCTTCACCAATACACCTGAAACACCACCCAGCAGCGAAAGCTGCTGCCGGGCGGCGAGGTGCTGCATGCGATCAAAACTCACGTTATGCAGCCTTTGGAATCAAGCACACCGGTGTGGGTGCGCTTGCGGCTCCAGCTTCGGTAAAGAACCCAATTAGCACGTTCCCAGCTGCAACATTTGTCGCTACCTTGGTCGCGCTGTCCCAATATGCAGCTGCAAATGCAGTATTCACTATTGCTGCTTTAGGAAGCGCAAAAGCGCCCTGGATTACTGCCTCGCCAGCTTCACCGTTTGCCACGGTATAGCTATTCACACCAAACAAAGTCGCACTCAGCAAAACACCGGCACCAGCAGTTAGCGCCGTAGTTGCAGTGAAGGTGACGGTATTGCCATCCTGAACATAGTTTTTCATTTGAAATAATCCTCAATAAAAAAAGCGGCCGAAGCCGCTTTTATGTGTCGAAAGAACTTAATGATTAGGCAGCGCCAGTGCACTGCGCAGTACCACGATAGTCTACAAATCCGGCGCCAAAATCGTGCTGGATTTTTAAAGTCATACCGTCGATTTTAAAGCCCCACTCAGTATCAAGCTTTGGCCCTTCCTCCCCCTCTAGGTAGGCGTACTCAATTGCAGGCACCAAATCAGGGTCGGCAAAGGTGTAGAATGGATTGTTCGCCACGCCATCGAGCAGAGACTCAACGACAAGCTCCATGGTGCGAGCAAACACATTGGTGTCGGAAGTTTTAGTTGGATTAACGATTTCTAAAAACTTCGCACCCTCAACTTCGCGCTCAGTATTAACTACTAAAAATTTTGGCGCGATGTTGAGTGGTTCACCATCAAGCCCAACCATTTGGCGATGAGCCTTTTTCAGCTTGGTTGCCGATGCCTCGTCAATTGATGTCCCAGTAACCAGGTTCTTGCGCTTGGCATTCGTTGAGTAAACGGTCACACCATCCTTCATGTTCGGATTAGCTTTTACCAAATTCCAAACAATTTTATTTTCATTTCTGGCTGCAAGCATACCGACGTTGCTTATGAATCTCACCAGCGCGCCGATATCGTCATTGATCATCATTTGACGGGTGAAGGCGAACAACTTTCCGTAGGTATCCAGTTTGTAGGTCTCATCACTTTCACTGATGGTGCCATGTTTAAACTCACCTTTTTCACTCACTTTTTCAAGACCAGTGCCGCCACCAATCTGCAGTGAATGCTTTGCGCGGAAATCACGCGCACTCGTTTTGGAAGCGATTTTTTGATAAGTGTTAGGCGCCAATGCATAAGCATTCCGCAACACTTTACTTGCTGCCTCTTGCAATAGAAGTGGGAAATCACTTGTAGTATGCATAGCCATGGCAATCAAGTCAGAGTGCGATTTGCCATTGACGCTTTCACCACCGAACGCCATTACCTGCTTGATCATATCCATCAATGAATGACCGCGGAACTCTGCGCTAGCCCCCTCCAGCTTGAATGTGCCAGGCATGGCACGATGCAATAACGCACCAACCAAAGTGCTGCGCAAGACTTCCGCAGTTACACCGCCAGCAACGCGAACATGACTGAAAGAGGGGGAAGCGTCTTTATCACGTTGTGCAACCGCTTCCAGCGCTTTCACACGCGCCTCAGCAACGCCCATGCCGCCATCAATCCAGGCATCTACAATCGCACCATCAACGCGGGCCTGCGCGCCCAATTCGCGAAGCTCTTTTACACGCTGACGCTCTTGCGCAATTGCGGCATTTGCATCAATGGGCTGCCCAGAATTTTGCCCACCAGCAGCAGCCGGTTGGAACGTAGGAATACCCAGGGCCGTAGCAATGGCACTGACAGTTTTTTCGTCCAGTTCTTGCTCACCTTTCAAAGCTGCTTCCGAAACCTGCACACCTTTCTTGCCCAAAGCTGCGATTACTTCCGCTGCAGTGGCAAATGAATTTTCCAAAGCGGATGTGATGGCCGGTACATAATGCCAGCCGCCACCTGTGGCTTTGATTTTAATCTTCATCGTATTTTCCTCTGTAGTTGGTGCGGCGGCCGCCGCAGTCGGTTTAAAAAGTGATGATGCATACACAGGGGGAATTCCCAACGCAGCAATATGTTTTGCACTTGCCTGAATAGAAAAATCACCAGCAAGTTTGTCGGCAAGACCATAATCGATAGCATCTTGCCCCCGGAAATAATGATCTTTTCCATCAGCAAGCAAGGTGCGCATCTCCTCGATTGTTTTGCCTGTACGATCCGAATAGATCTGCAATAAAGACCCTTCGTAAATGTCTAGGTCATTTGCATAATCGCGCAGGTCATTCGCATTCCCGCCAACCATTGCGCTAGGCTTGTGCAGCATAAAAAGTGCGTTACTCGGGATGATAATTTCATCACCAGCCATCGCAATTGCACTTGCCATACTCGCAGCAATTCCATCGATATAAACAATAACTTTCTTGCTGGATTGTTTGAGGTTATTGAACATCGCCAAGCCCTCAGTAACGTTTCCACCGGGGGATTGAATACGCACAATGATTTCATTGCCGGGTAAGGCGTTTAATTGACTTACGATGGAAAGCGCATCAAGCCCATCCCACCACTCGCCAATCACGCCGTACAGCAACAATTCGCCTTTTGCACTAATGCCATTCTTGGTATCCAGCGTGCCACCACGAGCATCACACTCCGCATTAAGCAGCTTTTTTCCACTGTTCATCTTCTTCACCAGGAATACCTTTATCGTTCGTTGAAAGATCAATGCCTTCTGAAGGGTTACCGACAGATTGCATTTGCCCACTGCTAGTAGTTCTACGCGGATCAATATCGAGTACCAACCCATATTCGTCGAACAAATCAATATCTTCTTTGATCTGTTTAAGCAGTGCTTCATGGTCAATACCACGTTCACGGCATGCCCCCTGAAAACTATTCAGGCCAGCGCGAATTTCTTTGATGATTGCGGGGATTTCTGCAGCAGGATCAAGAATTTCTTTTTTGGGCGGAGTCCAATCAAAAGTCACTCCAGCAAGGTCATAACCTTTTAACTTTGCCGCTTCAAGAAACCAGGCTTCGATTGTTTTACAAAATTGCGGAATTAACATGTTGAACCGCCAGCGATGCACATTACTGTACATTTGGATTCGCCCCATTTTCCCGCTAGCAAAATTGACCTGGCTGTAATCGCCAGTTAATGCCTCATATGTAATACCCCAAGCGGTAGCAACTATTCGCTGCTCAGGAACAATAAAACTCGCGTGATCCGATGTGCTTGGAGGCGTGTTGAAAGTGATATTTTCTTGGCCATTTAAGCGCGCAATTATTCCAGGCTCTAAACGCTCCGGAAGCACATCACCCTTACCTTCACCCTCTTCATTGAAAATAAAGCCAGCAATACAGCTGGCCATTTTTTGAAGCTCCAAACGAGCATCCTGATAATCATCCAACAATTTCAAGCGTGTAAAAGCAGCCACTCCGCGCGGTATACCACGCATTTGACCAGGGCGAACCATGTCATAAATATGGGCCACCTGATCCGCACTAATAGCTTTGGAAGTGATGCCGCGACTGAAAGTCTCACCAGGGTGAGAATCGTGGAGGAAATAAAACTTTCGCACGCCATCTCGAACCTGAATCCCCTGAACAACTGAATCACCATTGCTTAGTGGGATATCTTTAGTGTGATCCAGAAAATCACCTTCCAACAGCTGTAGCTTTAACGGGATTCGCATTGAAGGATCGCTAACCATCCGACGCACCACCAACGCTTCACCGCTGAGCGATTCGGTTTGCATCGCCAGTGCTTGCAATCCAAACAAATTCAATCGCCCATCAAAATCGCAGTTGACACTGCTGGCCCATTCAGCCATCAGCTCATCTGCTAACTTTTTCTTTTTTTTGCTAGTCGGATGGCTGGCTACAGGCTTGATCCCGCTGCCAATCGTTCCCGATACAACTGCTTGTAAGGCAGATGATGCATAAGGATTATTTCGCTGTAGCTCTCGTGCGTTGTTACGCATCGACACGAGTGAGCGGCGTGTTTCAGCATTTTGTGTCGTGCCACGCGAAAACATACCTCGGCGTCCCTTACCACCCGCATCGTAACCAGCACGAACATCGAGCAGATCAATCGCCTTGCGAGCAAGCGCACGCTTTAAAGCAGCTCGTGGTGCTACTGCTTCGATAAAACTTTCAATTATTCTGACCATTACTGATACCCACGCTCGTAACGTGAATAGGTATATGCCATGCGCTTGCTACCGGAGACGGAGGCCTTCATTGTTTTTAAAATGTCACGCATTTCGCCAAGGTCTCTGTACTCAGTTTCGCGATCACTAAATTTCACTTTTTTTGCGCCGGACGCGATCGCAGTTTCAAGTGCGTCAATATCGGCTTGCGAGTAAGGCATGATTACCACCGTGAAGGTCTGCGCTCAGTTACGCGCGTTTGATTTGCGATAGGCGCTTCATCAACTGCAGCAAATAAATCTGCCTGCGTTAACTCCGCCTCCAGTTTTTTCCAGTCGTCAGGTTTGAGTAAATGCACCCTGCGAGCTCGCGCCGCATGGAGCGAATAGACCTCACAATCCCAGGCTTCGGAACGACGCCCAGCCCTGCGCTGCCAAGACTTTTTGCCACGTTTGTCCGGGACCTTCGCCTCTGCAGTCATGTGATCGAAATAATCTGTACGAACGCCAGTGTAGTAATGAAAGCGACCCGCCCCATTACCTGACAGCTTGATGTGACTGGCTAACCAGTCTTTTGCTTTGTTGGTTCCGACAATAAAAACTTTCACGCCGTGCTTGTCGGCTTTTGTGGTTTTCTTAGGATTTTTGTGATCAACACCTTTAACTTTTGGCGTTGCAAACACTTCGGGATCACCGGTACTGGCTCCCTTAATCGCCATCACCAAACGATGCGGATATTTCTTTTGGCGCGTTCGCACCCAATGGTAAACAGCATCGCTAGTAGTACCGTCCGATGAGTCAATGCTCACCGCAGATACATAGACCTTAAACCCGCGTTCATGCTGAATTGGATCAAATACAGCTTTATCCAGCGCATCCCAAACGGGATCATTTTTATCCACGCACCCAACAGATGCGTAAATCGCACCGTAATAAACAAGCCAACTTTCCTCGCCCTCACCCCACGCACGAATGATTAACTCGACACGATCATGTTGGACGTCGATACCACACGTCAGCAGAAGACCTCTTTGCGGACAAATCAACTCTGCGCCTTGAGACCTTTCATCAGTCTCAGCACGCTTTTGCATGCTTTCTGCATCGTCGCGGTCGTCGTCGAATTCGTATGGTCGGCCTAACTTGGAATTTACAAATACAACCTTGGCGTTTTCATCACCTCTCGCACTTCGATGCTCTGCCTCCAGATGTGACTTAACAAGTTCCGCAATTCCAGCACCAGGCAGGCAAACATAAAGCTCACCCAATTCCATGAATCCGGCCACACCGGAATACTCAGCGGTTTCCACCCAGCCGCCCCGCTTATCACCAGCAGCAATCGCCGCCAGGCAAGTTCTCCGGATATTTTCTTTGCGCCGATAATCGTCCCATGCACTACCGCAATGAGGACAAGCATACAAAGCTGTTTCCGGTAATGCCTTACCGTACTCGGGATGCCAATCTTCCTCCGCCTCATCCCAGACCACATTGTCGAAATCCAGAACATGTGATTGTTCGCAATCATGACAAACTACCGGCAACATCCGCTTATCCGAGCGCATAACATAACGCTCAACACGGCTAAACCCTTTTACTTTTGGAGTGCCTCCGAGAATTCGCTTAGGGTTCCGCTGCCGCTTTGTACGCTCCCAAAGCAACAGCACTGAGTCGCCCTGCTTCTGAACGTTTTCACTCGCGTCGTCCGGCTCTTCAACAAAAACCAATTTAGATGGAGTCGATTTAACCTCACTGATCGCATTGGATGTGATCAGCTTTAAGAATCCCCCTGGGAAGTTTTTGTGTAGCGCACGGTTACCAGCCTTGCGCGATGTAGTCGTATCAATCTTGCCCCGAAGCCGTGAAGTTTCCTTCACGATAGGGACCAGCTTTTCATCGCTAAATGCGAGCGCAGCTTTTTCCGTTGCAAACATTCCAATCATGGCAGAGGGCGATATATCGACCCGCTTCAAAATGTAAGCAATCAACGCAGTAGTCCACGCCACCTGCGCGGCTTTCATGCACACAATCTCTGGAATCAACGGATCATCAAACGCGTTAAAAATTCCATAGAGGTATGGGGCGTAGTACAACTCATAGTTGCCCGGTGTATCGCTATTCTCTTTTGGCAGCTTTAAAAATTTCTCAGCCCACTCACAAGTCGGCAGATCCATCGGCGGCTGCATCGCAGTCAGCGCTTGGCGTAATACGCGCGACAAATTCTCGCGAGCCGCTAGCAACAGATTCGAGCGCGGCGCGAAGTGGTTTGTTAATGTCGTCATCGTCTACAGTAATTGAATGCTTCGATTCAATGGCCTCAATAATCCGCTCTTGCGCAGCCATAACGTTAAATTGCACTGAACTGAAAAACGCAGTCAGCAGTGGTGACAAATCGTCAACGAAAATAATTTTCCCGAGCTGCTTTAAATATTCGAGCTCTTTTAAATTTGCGGACATCTCAGTCTCGCGAATGCGAACATCAGACAACCTCTGATCTTGTTCGCGCCCGGATGCCTCACTACGCAAGCGATCCAAATAAGCTATGTGCCAATCACCGTAGGTGCCATTTTCAGGCAACACACCTTTTGCTTGTAGCTTGCTTATTGCTTGCTGAGAAACGCCAACCATTACCGCAAAGCCGGTTTGGCTCGCTTTCGAATCCTGATCAGGCCACCCCATAAAAAATACCGATAAAAAATATAGAACCCGTTACTACCACAACCCCCCTTAGGATCAGTCCTTTACAGGAATCCCGCGAGTCTTCGCTCCGTATGATTCGTTTTGCCGGGAAGAACCTAAAGGGCGGGGGCACTACCCCGCCCCCGCACAAGCTTGCAGTTGCTTGATGTAGATCATCAGCGCTGCAGTGTCATCACGATCAAGGCTGATACCACCACGCTCATTGTCTTGTATCGACTTGAGCACTGGCTTTACTGCTATGCAAACCTTCGGGCTGTCCGGCTTCATTGTCTGGCACGCCGCCAAACTCAGAACGGAAAGAGCCAACAGGATCACGACGCACAGATTTAACTTCATCATCATGCTTCTCCTGCTGCTTAACCCGAACAGCCCAACCAATCAACTCAACGATAACCGCTAAAATCTTTAACAGGCTTTGCATTCTTTGCCCCCAATACATTCAGCGCGAGCAGATCAATCACCTTACGCACCCACAACAAAACCCCATCATCTTTTGGTGTGGGCGTGAGTGCAGCCAACATCGATGCACCAGTCACAATCAAGCCTGCTGCCTGCACCAAGTCAGGCACGTGCGCCAACAACCAGGCGATAAACCCGCGATCCGACACAACAACAGATAAATCGGGTGCAGCTGCAACAACTTCAGCAGCACTCACAGGCGATGGCGCAACAGCCATGGCCACCATCAACACACAACCAACCAAACAGAACAACGCACTTACTACACTTGCCGCATAACGATTCATACCGAACCCCTTAACAAATAATCAATAACCGGCCACACACATGAGCCGATACCACTTACCACCATCACCGCGCCCATAAACTTTGCGCGCGACAATTCCAACGCAGAAACGCGCTTTTCTAAGGCCTCCAACTTCTGGCCTAACCAATCAACGCGATCCGTATGCGATACGAGTCGCTCATCAATTCGAGCGAGCAGCACAAGCGCATCTTCAACTTTGTCGAGCTTCGTTTCGATACGGTCTAACCTGTTACCACCACTAGCACCCGACATAAGCTGCACCACACAAACAACAATGAATTACAGAAAGCGATCCCAGTTCTGAGCACGGGCAACGTAATCAGACGCAGTGCCCTTACCGGCTGAAGTGTTGTAATACTTTTTCCAGTAATCGGCGCGCCCTTTCAGGGTTTGCGGCACCGCCTCGGGGATCAATTTGTAATGCAAACGGCAAATCACAGCCGCCAATAGCGGCGAGTAATTTAGGTCATTCCACTCAATCGCCCGCAAATCAAAATCAAATGCCTGCTCCAACACTTTGATGTGTTCCGTACGTGTACGGGCAATCACATCATCAAACGCAATCTTGTCGCACTGAAACAAACCACGCCCGGCACCATGGCGAGTTTTATCCGGCATGGTGCCGTAGCCTGTCTCAGTTGCAGCGGTCTCACACATCAAACGAACAACATGCTCATTGCCGCCCAACACATCACAGACGGCCTGACAAATTCCTTTGATGTGCAACGTACTTACCAAACCATATCCGATCATATGCACGTCCAAAAATAAAAAAGCCCCGATGCAAAACATCGAGGCAATCAGATTGAGTCATACCATGCAAAACAAACGCGCAAACAAAAAGGCCGTTAGGTTTCCCTAACGGCCTTTTCGCATAGCTCTGCCAAGCATGGTGCAATTTATAAAACTGTTTGATCAAAAATGCAATAAAAAATTATCAAAATAAATCCAAGCGCTTCCAGAATCGTTTTAAGCCGCATTCCGCAACCGGATATAACCCGAGTACATTAACGCCTCAGCCGCTAACACTTCCTCACCTGCCGCTCGATTACTGAGATTGTATGTGAGCTCAACATCGCGCATCGAACGGCGGCGCCCAGCCAGATATACAAACTCAATCAAACCTGCGGCGTATTCTGCGTATTCACGCAATTCCCTAAACGCAGCATTCACCTGGTAACGCTCTAACTCAGTCGTGCAAAAACCCTTTTTATTTTTTGCGCCCCAAATAATCTGTGTCCCACTTCGCGCACTCAAATCAACAACATTCCCCGCACCGTATTCTTTGCCCCACTCCTCCAGTAATGAGACAAACCAATCGGGCACACAACAATCAACTTGCATAAAGCCCCCTAAACAACACCAACCAAACCAAACCAAACGCAATCCTACATTATTTTTTTAGTGGTCATAGTAATCCAACTATGACCACTACTATGACCGGCTTGAAACCCTTGTAAATACTGGACTGGTCAGGGTGGTCATAGTGGTCACAGTAGTTTCTAAACCCTATAGGGGAAAAATCATTTTTTTTACTGGGTGGAGAAAAAACAAAAAATTACCGCGTATGTGTGCGCACAACTATGACCACTATGACCACCCTGACCACCCCAGTAACGGCGCGGCCTCCAAGCGGTCATAGTAGTGGTCACAGTTAACTACTATGACCACCCAATTTTAATTAAGCAGCAATTTTCCACGACGATGGCCTCTCATAACCAGTCTCACGCCCATTGGGAACGCGTGCACGCACCTTTTCCCAACCTAGATGCGACATAATATGCCCAACACGTTTTTGTTCGGGCGGTTTCATTTGCGAAGCATCCATGTTTAATGCTTCGCTCATAAGCTCACTCATAAGCACTCTATTTTTAGTTGTACTCATTAACCAGTTATAAATCAACTCCTCCCACACATCCGTATCAAATCTTTTGTCCTGCTGATCCTCAAACAATTCACGATTTTCTTCTGCTGGCCACCATTGCTCACCTTCGTTATACCGATGGAATGCTTCCGCCCACAACTGATCCCTATCCCTCGCCAATTGCTCTGCAAGAATACATGTACAAGCAACCGGCCAGTATCGTCGGTTACCAGTGGCATCACGCAAATAAGCGTCCTGATTGGTACTACCCGCGAAAACACACTGTCGTGCAAACGTCTGAGTTAATCGCCCATAGCTGGGGCGATATCGATCAACCTGGCTTCCGAAAAATTGTTTTGCCCGCGTGTGGTCTGCCTTATTAAAACTATCCAACTCTGCAAGCTCAATAATCCACACCCCCTGCATCATTTGAAAACCATCCTTGTCGCCAAGCACCAGGGGCGTATCAGTAAACCAATCACCGCCCAGTATTTTTAACGCTGTGGATTTCCCCAAGCCTTGCAGCCCTTCAAAAATTAAAACCGTATCCATTTTCACCGGCGGCCGCATTACGCGCGCAACAGCACCGATTAAAAACATTTTCCCCGCAAGAGCCGAATACGCATTCGCTTCGGCGCCCATGTACATATGCAACCATCGATCAAGCCGGGCAACGTTATCCCACTTGAGCGACGTCAAATATTCCCTAACCGGGTGAAACCGGTTTGCTTCAGCCACCACAACAACAGCTCCAAGTGCGTCAGCAGTTTTAGGGGTAAAACGGTAATTCTCAGCCAGCCAAATGCGCAAACGGTCAGTATCCGCGTCGGTCCACTCACCTACCGCACTGTTAGGGAATGGGGGCAAACTGCGCTTTAAAACACGATAGCTAAAATCACAATAACCCAGCACATCACGCCACACAGGATCATTTTCCAGCACCAGTTTTGCATTGCCGATATCCGCTTTGATCTCACCGTTGTCATTGAGAATAAATTTAAAACGCCAACGCTCATCCTCGGTGTACAAGGCCTCACGCCTCTCGCGGGCACGTTTAATTTTTACGGCCTGAATATCAGCGGCATTAATATCCAGCCGATCCAAATGCGCGCGCCACTCATCGGCCAGTGGCTTCCCCACCAAATCATTAAACGCACTTTTTTTAATTTGCGTTTCCAGTTCCGAGTCCCAAACGCTGCCATCTTGCACTACAAAATTGAATCGTTTCAGCAAAATTGCGAGCGAAAAAACAGTCTTCTCCCCCTTTAATTGCTGGCGCTCTTCGGGCGGTTGATTTATGGCAATTGCAGGCTTTTCGTCGGACGAAAAAAAATCATCATAATCAGCCGGAGGGATTTCACCGTAATCGGGCGGCGAACCCGGATCATCATCGCCGGGCACTACCTGGTAGCGCCTATCAGCCGCAGCAGAATTTAAATACTCAGCTTCGCCGGTAGCTTGATGAAACACAGGTTTAAGTGATGCAGCTTGCAGCTGCTCTTTTACCTTGCCTAACCCGGCGAGCGCGTGCAAATCATTAAAGTCACTGCACTTGGTTGCATCGGCGCTGAACTCAGGAACGCACCACACACCACGGCCCAACTTCGCCGCCTCCTGGCATTTAATCAGGCCGGTATTTTTCCTGCCTTCTTCTTGCGCCGTTTCCCAATCGTTATCACCGGCAATTATTTTTACATGCGGGAGCTCGCGGAACTGCTCAGCGACCACCGGCATGTTGCCAGCGTCAAAACAAACTACCACCGGCCAACCCGTGGCCATGAAAATACTGGCCCCAGTGGCGTACCCCTCACAAAACACAATTGGCTTATCCGGCGTAATTTCGCCGATTATGTGAAAGTAACCACTCTTGCGGCCATTAGTAAAAAATCGTTTTGACTTTCCATCATTAAAAATAATTTGAAAGTTGTGCAGCAGGCCTTGATAGTCACGCAGAGGAATGAGAATGGAGCCACGCTTGAAATAGTGAAATGAATCAGCCTCTTTTTCTTCTTTGGTTTTTAACTTTTGCGCGTCAAAAAAATCTTGTGTCTGTGCAGCGCCCTGCAGAATATCTACAGTAAAATCTTTATTCGTTCGAATCACAAACGAGTGCGGCGCAAAATAAATACCAAATGCGCCAACACGCTTGATCCCGAGATATGGCGACTTACCTATGGGCTTTAAATCCGGAAGCAATGCATTAGCTGCTTGAGCCACAACGCCATACCAACGCTGCTTATCAGCCTCCTCCTGGGCCAACTCAATTTCACGCTTCGCGCGTCGTTCAGCACACTCTTTTGCAAATACTGCCTTTTCCTCAGGGGTGTACTCCCGCTTTTCCGGCACCCAACCTTCGCGCATGGCAGCTTCAAATAGTGAGCCAATACCAATGCCGCGACCATCGCAACTTTTCCAAACGGATTCAGCGTTTTTTTCATTATATTTTTTTCCATAGCCCCGCCCCCAATCGTCCCAGGTATCAAAACCACCCTCGCCAAATTCCGCCCTAATTGCCATCGCGGCCATAACCCAGGTGTCGCGATCAGCACAATCCAAACGCTCCAGTGCGCTGGCAACATCATCCAGACTGCAATCGTTATTACTCATTACCTAACCCAATCAACAAGTTATAATTAAAAGATTGCCATTTGGCGTGTTTCATTTTGATAGCGCTCTACCGCCAGCCCATGGTAGTAGGCGCTAATTTCACATCCAACAAATTCAGATATTCCATATTTATTCGCTGCAATTGCACTACTTGCACTACCTAAATGAGTATCAATTATCCGCGCACCCTTAAATGCAAACTTTTCAAGAACCCAGCTATATAACTTTACCGGCTTTTGTGTCGGATGAATTTTTGTATCTAAATTTGCACCACCAGTGTTTGATTGCCTAAACATTGCTGCAGGCCTATCAAATGAAGTCCACGCCAATTCAAATTGAGAGAAATTATCCCAAGGCTGAACCTTGTCCCAGCACAAATAGCATCGCGTTGGCTTCAGCGGGAAATAGTTCCCACCCCAAATAATTTGATTTCGGGAAATACGAAATAATTCATTGAAGTATTCGTTTGGAGGAATCGAACTATCCCAATCGCAAGGCAGCGTATTAAGTGCTCGATCCTTTAGTTTTCCAGAGCCCGTATTTAACCGCCCCGTTCTAAGCTTCGTTGCAGTCGATTCTTCACGCCTCCAACCGTCTGCACGATTGAGGTTCTGCCCCATACTCATACTCTGCGCATTTATTCCATAAGGGGGATCGACAATAGCGAGATCAAAATGATGATTAGACACACTGCGCATATATTCCATGCAATCAACATTCAAAAGTTCGATAGCCATAAGTATTTATCTATTAATCGTTGTAGCAGGCCGCATCTTCAAATTCGTGGGCGCTTACAGCCACACCCGCTTTTGCTTTTTCAAGCGCCCCCTCAGCAGCCCGCAGCCTGTCAATTAACTGCAACACATTTGCTGGGCAACTCTGGTTAATATGTTCGATGTAATGCTTTTCGCAATCATGGAAAAGCAAAGTTCTCGCTGCTACGGCCATTTTTTCGATATCACAACCCACCTATTCTCCCTCCACGCCAATGCGATGCTTGATAATTTGCACAAAAACCAACCCTCGGTTACCTGCAAAAATTTATTTATGTTCTCTGGAGTTCTCTCCAGTTCTTGACTATTTCAATGCCCGATAAACCTAGGCACTATTGGATTTCCGCTAAAAAAGCGGAGTTGGGTGTACCACCACCCAACCCCTATTCCACAATTAATCATCAGGAAATTAACTATGAAAAAACTTATCAATTCCTTCAAAGCGAAAGATTCAAACGGCAATCTCTACACCATTGATCACTACCAAGAATTCATAAAAACCGAATACATAAGCGGGCAATCAGAATTAATCCCAGGCATGGAGTCTTACTGGTGCAACAACAGCCGTGTAAACCTGACCGGGCACCAAGAGTTCTATATCGTTCTGCTCGACACCCATGTTAAGCAAGTCGCTTAGTTCGACCTTTTCCCACCAAATAACACCACTCTTGGGCCAACCAAAACAAAGTTGGCCGCAAGGCTCTTTACAAACATAAAACCCTCTATTCCCTTTTGGTAACACAACCGCTTCACTCATAGCTCACTCCTGTACAAAAAAACATAACCCACCGGTGACAGCGCACCAGCGAACAAAAAAGCACAATGGACACACCAACCAAGCCAGGGAACCAATAACGACACTCCACGGATGGAGTGGAGTTAGGCAGCTTCTACATTTAGCCCCAGATAAAGGTTTTCAATTTTTTTGCCAAGGTCATAACTGCACCCCTGCCCTTTTTCTAACAGACGGTGGATTGTGGGCTGGGATGTATTCAACTCTCTTGCCAATGCAGACTGCGACCATCCCGACTCTATTAACGAATTCAACATCTCTTTTAGGCTCATATATGCCCCCGATACGATATAAATCTCAAAAACTATACATTAACGTGTAGATTGTATCAATTCATAAACGCATAGATTTTTTGTTTATCATACGAAAATGAATAGTAAAAAATTTAAACCTCGTTCATTAATCGAAACTTTGGAACTCTTGTGTTTTGCACGAGGGGGAACACTATTACGCGCAGGTAAGATAAATCAGAGCGAGATAGCCAGACTGGCGGGAACACATCAAGGAAATGTCTCCCGGTGGTTTTCTAAAGAACATCACCCTACCGACGATAACGTTGCAAGACTTGCAAAGGCATTTAAGATCACCCCAGCACAAATGAGAGGCGAACAACCTATCAACAGTATTGACGAGCTCACAGCTAGATCACCAGAAGACGAAGAACTAATCAGCGAGATTGCTACTCTTCCGGAGGAAGTAAAGGATATGATTCATGATTTGATCCGAGACCAAATTCGTCTATATAAAAAAATGAAAAATCATTCTTAGCTTCCCGCATTAATTCCAGTATCTCAATTTTTTTCTTTCGTGGCATTAAAGAAAACTCCACATACATCTCAAGCACATCCATAAAATTACCATCTAATTAATATATAAAGCATGCATTGGCACTTCGAATTCTCTACATACCAAATACTTTTTTAATTATAAATTACACCCTCTAACACCCAGCAATAGAGACTATAACTATGAAAATCAGGCAAATTTTGGCATTAGCTGCAATGCTGCTTATTACAGCTTGCAATACCCCCATGAACACATCCACCACAAGACTTCCAATAGATTTTTACGCACACACCTACAATAGCGTTGCAAATCAATATTTGTCTCGCCCCACTTCTGCGGAACTGCTTCATAAAGCCAGCGGGCAAAGCTGGATAAACATTCAAATGGAAAAGTATGGTCAAAATCAATACGGAATGAATCTACTTACCATTTCCTTTGTTCAGCCTGAATGCAAAACCTATATCGATCTTATTGATAAATATTTAGCTTGGGAAAAAATCGCAAGCCAGGATAAAGATATACTCGATAAAAAAATTGGATCGGCTAAAAGCGTAGTGTTTAATATGGATTTTAATTTTTATAGCGGAAACTCTACCAATCATTACCTAGGTATAGGCGGGATTGGAGGGGAATATCAGTATTATGCAAAAGAGGATGCACTCAAACTGAAGGAATTACTTAGCAATTATATGGCTGGAAAAATCTTGCCAACCAACCTCGACTCCAAATACAAATAAGCACTAACTCATTCCCATTCAAAAGCGGCACTAAATTAGTGCCGCGCCCTCAATACATAATATTCCACTTAATAAATCCACCTTTGAGAATTTCTGAACTGTAATTTCCCCATAACTATACGTTAACGTATTGACTATACTATTCGCTATCGTATAGATTTGCATAAAACTATGCAACCAATAGGGAAAAAGATGAAATCTATAGGTATTCACCCGACGCTTAAAAAAGAAGCATGGCTCTACGGCATTCTTCAACGAGATACTGGTTATTTAGTGATCGAAGGAAAGTTCGATCATTTAATCCCGCCAGGCAAAAACGCACGGCTGGCATTGCCTAAAAAACGTACAGCCCCACCCGCACCTTTCAATGGTGGGGGCGCCGCAGCATGAGAACCCTTTCCCTGCTCGCCGCACTCGATGTTCAAGAGTGCAATGGCCATTACACGCATTTTGTCGTGCAGCGAATTGAATACCTCGCAAAAATTAAATCCTGCGATGTGCTGGAACTAACACTGCGCGAGGTAATTAGCTGCATTGAAGCTGCCAGTCTCGACTACAACGAGATAGTGCCCATCTTGTTCCCCGGGAGTAAATCCCGCCCCGAAGCCGAAGTGCGCGCCTGTTTAGCGGAACGCCTGCAATGAATAGCCAAATCATTGAACTGGTAATTACACCGAGAACCGTCGAACTAATCGCAAAACGCAAGGCGCTTTACAGCGGTGCGCACGAGTCCATGGATACCGCGCAATGGGAATCAGAGGTGCACGAAGTTAATCGCTCATTAGCATGTGAGATGGAATGCGGTTTTGATTACCACCTCAAGCACGGACGTTTCTCATGAGCAGCCCCACAAAACGCACAGAAACCGGATACCAGTGCGAACACCTGCACGTGTCCGGCCTTGCGCCTCGCCTGAGCCAAGTTTTATTACTTCGTGCCCTGGGTAAATCCATTGGTGAAATCGCTCAGCTGCTTGGTTGCAGCACTGCAAATATTAAGCAGGCGATCAACACACTATTTTTTAAATTAAATGCCGACAGCTCGCCGGAATTAATTACCCGCGCATTCCAAAACGGCTACCTCAGATTTCTATCAATTTTTGCAGCGCTTTTTGTTGGGCTGTTTGCCACTGCATTTATTGATAATCACATGGCCGCACGTATTTCACGCGCGCCACGTCATCAAACCGCCCGCGTACAACAACGCAACGGCAACAACAAAATGTTCGACATCGAGGATAACTGCTAATGGTTAGTAAACTTTTAATTGGCGTCACCGGCCAACGCAATGCAAGAACACGCGCAATTGTTGTCGCGCTTAACGAAAAACTTAATTTAATTAACATCAATATGCGCCAACCGTTTATTGATGTACTTGCTGTAGTTGCAGAAACAACACCGCAAATCGCGGCGCAAATGAGTGGCGACGACATGATTAAAAAACTCAAGTGCAAAGTGTCTGCATTTGAGCGTGAATTTATGTCAGCAACTTACGGTTTAAATAAGGATTATTTTATTGAAACCGCAGAAAACAGATTGATCAATTCAACCGCCGGATTTAATGAACCGGTCAAGCATCTATTTGATGGCCACATCGTTAGCGGTATCTCTCGCCCGCAAGAAGCAAAATTTATCCGTGATCGCGGCGGCGTAATGGTTCACCTGCAAGAAGGCCCCGGATTCACAGATTTTCACCCCATCGAAACCAAGCTGTATGACGTGATCTACGACGCAAAACAATTCACGGCAGACAACAAGGATTCACTCGCGCTAATCGTCGCCAGCATCAAAGAATCACACAGAAAGGTCGCTTAAAAATGACTACGCCGAATCAATGCTACGACCTCAAAGACGCCGCGCATTTATTCGGCATTCCCGAACCAGAGTTTTATAAAACGCTGCAAGGGGAAAGCAAAAAATATCCAGTCAAAAAAAGCTGGATAAATTCGGCAAAACTGACGCGCAACCGCCCCTATCAATGGGCCATTGCCTCAGGATTTTTAACAACGGAAACCCGCAAGCGTAAATCACATCGCAACAAAGAAGTGATGATCCCGTATGTGGTTACTGTTATCACGCGATTAGGAATTGATGAATTGGAAAAGCAGTTAGGAATAGCAAGCGCCCTACCCCCTATGGTGCTACCGCTCAACGAGCAAAACGCTATAGCAATACAGCAAACAGAACCCTGCACCACAGCAGCAGAAGAGCGCGACAAGTGCCTGCAAGAGCTGGCAGCTATGGGCATCGTTAGCAAGGCCAGTTAATGCACTGGACAAAAGTTAACGATTACTACATCGAATCAAATGCAGGCTACCGCATCACCAAAGGCCGCGATATTTCGATGGAAAATTTAACCTACGTCGCACACTCACCAGATGGAAAACACTTTGCATTTGTAACAAGCGCAAAAGAAGCCATGCAACAGTGCGACGAACACAACGAGAACCGGAGTAAAAAATGAGTGACGATCCATTAAGCCCAGAAATAACGCAGGAAACGCAATCAATTGCTAGTGATTCTATGGGCAAAGATTTACTTGCCTTTTTAGTCCAGGAATTCAAAGCCCTTCAAAAACCGTGGCAACAACTCAGCGAACTCGAACAAAACGAAGTGCTAGACCGCGCACGCTTCATGGTGGAAACCATTGTGCACGATGCAATTTCAATTTTATCCGGTAACGGTTGGGTATCTGTACTCGCAGACATTGAAGGAATTGCAATCAAAGACCACGTGAAAGTTACGCTAAAAGTTTCTCGCGGTAATTCTGAAATCGCGATGCATGAGCTGTATGGCTCACGCAATCAACCGTGCCGCGTTGTTCTTTGCTCACCCGAACCCTACACCGGCGGTATGGACGCCATCAAAGGCGAAGCCGACCAACGCACCATGGATTTAAACGCAGCAGAAGGCGAAGAAGACCCACTAATCGATCAAGCAATCGAATTCGTGCGCACAACTCACAAAACGCTTATCAGCCAAGTTCAGCGCAAATTACGCATCGGTTACAACCGTGCAGCCCGACTCATTGAAGAAATGGAACAACGCGGCGTTATTTCTGCAGCAGATCGCGCAGGCAATCGGAAAGTAATCGAGTCAACTGAACCATCCACCACTGAGTAATAGGAGCCATTATGAACTGCAAAAAATGCGGTGAGGAAATTACAGAGGAAAACATCATCATAACAACAAATGACGACCTAGAAGCGTTTGACATTGTTATCGAATGCAACGAATGCGGCACTGCACTTAACGGCTTTATGCACCTGTCCGACATGATCGAACTGGAAAGTTAATCGAACCCCACTGCATAACAGTGGGCAACCAAAAACGCTTTGTTTACAGAGCTTTTTTGGTTGATCAACAACACCGGAGTAGCGTCGTGATTGAGAGTTTAGTGGTAATCGGGATGTTTTGCGGACTGGTGATTTTTTCAATTATCCGCCCGGCAAAGCAAGCAGATATCAACGAATGGGTTCGTAAATTTTATGAATAGCGTTATCAGAAAAATTTTGATCGGAATTGGATTTCTAAGTGGGTATTTGTTCTGCATGTTGGTGATTTACGGCCTTATGACCGACTGCCCCAACACCAAAGATATCTACTACAACCACCACTGCCCAATCATCGGTTAATGGCATAGGAATAGCCGCAAGCCCATTTCCCTATGGCACCGGCGGCAAGGAGTTATCCATGGAAGTGGATGTGCGCAGTTTAGAGCAATATTTAAAGCAAACCAGTGGTAATCCGCTGAATCACTTGTAGGAAATTGCCTACAAAAACAGGATGAAAAATGTTAACCAGTTATCGAACATCACCTCAACAGAACCTTTGGCTTGATGAACTCATCGTGGATAACTTTGCGGGTGGTGGTGGCGCGTCCACCGGTATTGAGGCGGCACTTGGGCGCCCGGTCGATATCGCGATCAACCACGACCCGGACGCGATTGCAATGCACACAATCAACCATCCACACACAAAACACTATTGTGAAAGTGTATGGGATGTGGACCCGCGCAAAGTGACCAACGGCCAGCCAGTTGGTTTGGCATGGTTTAGCCCGGACTGCAAACACTTTTCAAAGGCGAAAGGAAATACACCGGTACAGAAAGAAATCCGCGGGCTGGCGTGGGTTGCCTGTAAGTGGGCAGGCATCAAAAAAGTTCGAATTCTGAAGCTGGAAAATGTGGAAGAGTTTGTAACTTGGGGACCATTAATTGCAAAGCGCGATCCAAAAACCAATCGGGTAATGAAGGCAAACGGAACGATTGCTGCGAAAGGAGAAGTAGTTCCGTTGCAACAACAAAAACTTACCCCTGATCCAAAAAGAAAGGGCGAGCACTTTAAAAAATTCGTTTCCCAATTGAAAGCGCTTGGCTATGCCGTTGAGTGGCGCAACCTGGTTGCAAGTGAGTTTGGCGCTCCCACCATTCGCAAGCGTTTTTATTTAATTGCCCGCTGCGACGGCCAGCCAATCGTTTGGCCAGAACCAACCCATGGCAACCCAGCACAGCTGGATTTTAAAAAGTCTGGACTCAAAAAGTGGAGAGATGCAGCAAATAATGTAATCGACTGGTCCATCCCCTGCCCATCTATTTTTGGCCGCAAAAAACCACTTGCCGATAACACCATGCGTCGCATTGCGCGCGGAATCCAGCGCTATGTTATCGACAACCCAAAGCCATTTGTTGTGCGCATCGGCCAGCAAGGTTTTGGCGGTGATGGCATGCAATACGGAACCGACCAGCCACTAACCACCATTACCACCAAAGCCGAGCATTGCCTGGTAATGCCAAGAACCGTGAAATTAGTCCATGGAAATCACGGGGTTTTCGCAGCGTTTATGGCAAAACATTTTGGCGGCAACTATACGGGAGCCGGATCGTCAGTGACCGATCCGCTGCATACCGTCACCGCCGTCGATCACAATGCATTGGTTACGAGTCATCTGATAAAGATGAAAAAAAATCAGGATGCACAACCCATCACCGAGCCACTACCAACCCTCACCGTGCGCGACCACGTAGGTGAAGTCCGGGCATTTCTCATTAAGTACTACGGCAACGAAACAGAAGGCGTAAGCCTACGTGAGCCGTTGCACACAGTCACAGCACAGGACCGCTTTGGACTTGTAACCGTGCGAGGGGAGCAATATCAAATTGTTGATATTGGAATGCGCATGCTGGAGCCGCACGAACTATTCGCCGCGCAGGGATTTCCCCGCGATTACATCATTGACCGCGACGCCGAAGGCAATCCCATTCCCAAATACAAACAAGTCGCTCGCTGCGGCAATAGTGTTTGCCCTGACCTCGCTAAAGCGCTGGTGCTTGCAAACTACCAGACCAATCGCATGAGGACTGCAGCTTAATGAAACCCTTTTTAGTTTTTCGTGGCCCCGATTCTGTCCGCTGGAATTATCGGCCACACGGAAAAAACCGCTACCGCGTGAACATGTGGATAGTTCGACCATTCACAACTACTCCAGAGGTAAACGATTTTCGCACCAAAGAACCGATAACACTCGGCCAACTAAAAACAATCATGGACGCGCAAGCTAACGACCTGATGGATCTTGCCCAAGCAGATTTATATGAACACTGGGCAAAATTTTTAATCGCAGTAAACGACTGCACCAGCAATGAAGAGATAGACCATTTTTTTGAAACCTTTCCAACTCTCAAATACGGGTATGAATGTTATGTGTGGGGATAAAACTATGATCACCTGCGATAAACACGGCCAATTAGCTGATGATGGCAAATGCGATGTGTGCGAAGGCCGAGGACTGTGGGAATGCTCTGCCGCTTCTCACGCGGACATTGCCGCCGCCATGGAAAATGAATTCATCACAATTGATGAACGCACCAGTAATGAATGGCCAGGGAAATTAACACGCGCCAATTCCATTCAGTTAATTGATAGAGCAACAGATAAGGACGATCCATATTGGGAGCATCTTGTTGACGACTTTTACGATGAGAAGACAGACACAATGCCCACCATTTATCACGTACTCGCTGCATTAGGCGTGACCGAAAAAGAATATCTCGAAGCAACCGGCGAGAAAAATATTAATTGGCCTAAATAGTTGGCCACCAAAGGTAACAACATGAAAGAAAAACCAATACTTTTTTCAGCGCCAATGATTCAGGCGATTTTAGCGGGAAGAAAAACTCAAACACGCAGACTCATGAACCCGCAACCAACCTACCACAAACCGCTTTGGGAATTTCCTTGGGGTGCCGCCTGCAGTTTAGATTTTTTGCCAATTACACCCTACCACGCCACGGAAGCAAAACACCCTCAAGGTAAACCAGCTGACCGCCTTTGGGTTCGAGAGGCGCATTACATTGTGTACGCTCAAGGTAATAAAAATAATCATGTGATTGATATCGACTACAAAGCCGATCCCGATTACACCAAACGCATGTGCGCTCAAAAATGGAGACCTTCAATACACATGCCCCGCTGGGCCAGCAGAATTTTACTTGAGGTAAAAACGGTAGGAGCCGAACGCCTCCAACAAATTACTGCACAAGACGCAATTGCAGAAGGAATAGAGTTTCTCGATTGCGAATTAGGCAGACGCTGGCGCTGTTATACAAAATCAGATACCTGGTATCCAGAAGGTAAACTCACCGCACCAATTCATAGCTTTCAAAGTCTATGGAATTCAATTCACGGAAACGATGCATGGGATTTAAACCCATGGGTCTGGAAAACGGAGTTCAGTGTGCTGGAAACAACTTGTCAATTCTGGAAATAAGCTGGAGACAACATGAGCGCGGCGGAAGACCACAGCCATTTGTTCGAAGACTTAATCACTTTAAAGATTTTTAGCGAGCAAACCGGCGTAACTAAAAGAGCAGTTTACGGAAAAATTTACAGCAAAAAGTGGATCGAAGGTGAGCAATATTGCCGCGATCCAGACGGCAAAATATGGGTGTCACGATCAGGGTATCAACAATGGATAAGAAGCGGATTAAAACCAACCCAACAGGCGTTAAACCAAGAGAAAAAGCAATTCAAATCAAGTTCAAGCTCAAAGGTGAAGCTGACTACTGTTATGAAACTATCAAATGGAATCCCTCCCCTACTAACATAATCAAGGCGGGCAAATTGCGCGCCGAAATTATGGAAAAAATCAAACACGATGTTTTTGTGTACGGCGATTATTTTCCCGACAGCCCTCGCGCCCAATTGGCCAGCGGCACTTTCACAGAATATGCCCAGGCGTGGCTGGACTCACCCGAAAACGATTGGACACCCCAAAGCCGCTACAAATTCAAAGGCATCCTCCAACGGGTATGGATGCCCAGCCTATACAGCTACCAGGTAAAAATAATCACCCGAGCAAAAATCACGGACGCACTGGCCAGCGCCATCGCCCTGTTTAAACAGAAAAACAACAAAGAGCCAAGCAAAAGCCTCTACAACGACTGGCTGCTATGCATTCGTGGTGTATTCGCAACCGCAGTGACTGCCGGCGCAATTAAGCGCCTGGAAGACCCCACCCAAGACCTCCAGAACAAAACACGGGATAAGACCGAGGTAGACCCCTTTGACATCCCGGAGGCAAATAGCATCATAGAAGCCGCCTACAGCAAGTTTGGGGACATGTGGGGCGCATGGTTTGAAATGGGGTTCTATAGCGGCATGCGCTTCCCTAGCGAGCCCTCAGCGCTCACCTGGGCCGATATCGACCTAAACAAGGCAGAGGCCCGGATAAACAAGAGCAATACCAAGATGGGGCTCCAAAATCGTACCAAAACCCGCAAGAGCCGCACCCTATACCTCAATTCCCGCTCCAGGAACGCGCTGGAGCGATTAAAACCCCTCACCCATACCCTTGGTGGCCTGATTTTCCTAAATGACGCTGGCGGCGATACCTACAACGCCAAAGCGCAACGGAACATGTGGCGGGAAATATTGGAAGACCTGGGCATCCGGTACCGCGATATGTACAACATGCGCCACACCTACGCCACCTTCGGCCTGATGAACGGAGTGAACCCAGCCTTCATGGCTGACCAGCTGGGCCACTCAGTAGAAGAGTTTTTTAAAACCTACGCGAAGTGGATCAACAGCAATCAGAACCAGGTACAGATAGACCTCATTGAGAAGGCTCTGTTAGTCAGTCACCCTTAGTTTTTTTGAGGCTATTTTATCCAGATTTGCCTGTGAAAAAATTCCTTCAGAAGGGTATAGCTGAATAGTCACGTTGGGCTCCATTACTTTAGCTAGAGTCAACTTAGCTTCTGAATCTGCATATCTAATTTTAATAGAACATTTACCTTCACCATTGATTGACTTGTCCGAAATATCAGTCTCGGTGGCAAAGATCGTCCCATCTTTTTCGAACTTAGCATTCCATGTTGGCTGGATACATACACTCGATTGTAAATCAGATAAGACCTCAATATATTTGCTTGTAACTGAAACATTAAGAAGCGTTGATTTAAGGCTTGCCGCAAACTTTTGCTTAATTACATCCAAGGAATAGGTCACATTATCCCCACTAGCAATTACTATTGATTTAGGATTAACAAACTCAAAAGATTGAGTTACGGCAAACCCAGAAGATGCAGACATATTGGCGGAACCAACACCAAATGCAGCCGAACCATTTGCAGCCCCATTAACCTGCCCCTGGAGTCTGTTAGTGCCACTTGAGGCATAGGATACAACTTCAATATATTTGGGGACGATAATCTCAGTTTTGCCATCATTGATCATTTTGTTAATTAAAGAAAATAAAATACTGGGTACGGCATTCAAATACTTTAAAGCCCCATACTCACCAGGCTGGATTGCCTTATTAAGTAGCGGCGTCATTTGACCTCTAATCATTGTATTTAATACAGTAAATTTTATTGAGTTTTGTATTTCAGTTTGAATCTGTGCACTTGAAATACCCGCTTTAACACTCGCCAGCATAGCTACATAACCACTGCAATCTAAGGAATAGATAAAATTGGTTCTACCTTTGTCAAGCAAGTCCCTAGGGTCAATTGCATTTCCTGTATAAGTGTCAGATCCAGGCAAATCCTCAATTGCTCCAGTAGCGGTATAACTAAACAAATGCATCATGTTAGTGAGATTTCTATTGTTAACCTGATATTTCTGTTGATTAGCAATATCTTCGATCAAATTTGACATTCCAGGAGGTATAAACTTGTTTGCGTATTCCCCCTTTTTTTTGTCAAATGCAGCCTGACCTTCAGGAGTGAGGCATGGCATTTTCGAATAGAACGAATTTATTAACGATGACACGGCTGCCTGTTGCGCCATAGTTTTGTCGGCAAATTTATCCTCAATTTTGGCAACTTCTAAACCCAAGCAGTTATTTATAGATGCAGCGAAAAAAAACACAAATACTATAAAATTCCTCATAAAACATAGCCCCATTGAATATTTACATTTATTTTTGAATGGTCGAGCGTGTGCACCACCTCAGTTAACATCATCCATTAAATAGGATTCATTATTTATTACATGAGATTACATATTGAAAACGACACCTCAGCGAAACGCGCCGATTAACGGCGCTTCAGATGCAACTACCAACTGTCTTTATCATATGACCACCACACATACCCAGTGGCAGCAATCAACAACACCTCCACGCCCCAGCGGAACCAAGCCGAGGCATACCAAGCGGTTTCAATAGCAGTATCCCATCCAACAAAATCAGGCAACGAACTTGAACTCATCGCAATAAGAACTGGCCACCACAATGGCCAAATGATGATAGAAGCAATGCATGTAGCCATCCAAAAAAAGGCAGCTCTCGAAAAAAATAAAAAGCCAAAATACAAAGCCAGTACCACACCAGTGCTAATAGTTGCCCTCAACAGCAACTCAAAATCTACCCCAAGCTCTCGTGACCATCTAAATATCATTAACCCAACTATCAAAACGACAAACACCAAGATACCAAACCCTGCATTAGTGTTACCCAATTGCGCTTTTCTCATAGACGACCCTTTTTGTTGGATGACGATAATACTGGCTTTATAGCCAGCTACATGAGTATGCATACAGTATTGGGAAATGGAAGGTAGGCAACGAGAATCAGGATGGATTTAAACGACAAAATTTTATGCAGAGAAAACCAGGGAAATACCGTAATGGACTTGCTGACTCAGCACGATACGTCCGGTGCAGGAATGCGATAGAACAAAGAGCCAGCTGTTGCTGAGCTTTATAGCCCAAACCCCTTCCTTAGGGCTCGGCCAGTCATCACTACTTACGCTTTTTCTTAACTACGAGGCGCCAAGCTTTCTTGCCATACGCAGCAGCTACCATGAGCTTGCCGTTCCGCGCGCGAAAGCTTTTAACGAAAATCACCTCTTCGTCATCAGTGGGGTTACGCATAGTACGTTCCTCCAACATGAAGCAACGGAAACTTGGAGGAAAGGCAAAATATTGCAAAATGCTAAACTTGCACCTACTATGCTCATGTATCGCTTCCAAAGATACATCCCCAAGATGCTTGCGACGTGCTTCAATCACCGCAGGCATTTTTACCTAAAGCCGGTAAGAGTTGGCGCTCTTGCCGGCTTTTATTTTTCAATCGCTTTATTGGCAGCCCTAGAAATTATGTAGCTCGGGACTTCTATGGATGGCGCAACACCAATCCTGCCACAAACAGAGTGAACATATTCCCTCCAGAACGGCCAGACATGATATTGCACATTCTGATCCGCAAAAGCGTCCGTTGCATCAGATGAAACTTCCACTTCCGAAGCATAAAAAACATCGAATGTTGCTTTAATTTCAACTAGCACATCATCATCACCCAGCTCTTCGCCCTCAATTAGCTCCCTAACCACACGCACTCCCGCAGAGTAACTAAATTTATACCAATGATTTTCCTTATCATTTTCATGAATCCGGTCTGCAATAAAATAAGTTAATTTATCGCACCCATTGAAATACTCACAAAAATGGTCTCCAGATCTAAGTTCATTTCTATCAAAGCTCGCTGCAGTTTTGACGATGCTGTTTTGAAGATATATATGCTTTACATGTAAATTTTTTTTTGCCAGCTCGAATGGAGATTCGCATGCTAAAGCGGCCATCAACTTGCCCTCGCATATTGGGGTTCACAGGAAAAACTCTGCCATTGCTTTGAAGTACTCGCAACATCTGTCATTTTTTGCTCCCACTTGGCAGTTAATGCTTTTACTTCTGAATTACAAGGAATTAAATATTTATGAGATTCTGCATGATTAAAATCAGAGACTGAAACTACTGATACAGAATGCAGAAAAGTATTTTTGATGGAAGATTCACATGAACTAATTACTTCCACCTCACTGCCTTCGCTGACAACTTCATCATCAGAAAGCTCAGGGTTACTAAAATCGAGAATTGCATCGTTCAACATAAATTTGATAGCGGGCTCTAATTTCAAAGCAAAACAAATATCGGATAAGGTACCCAGCGTCATATTTCTTTCACCAGACAGCAATTGGGTAATATAAGACTTAGATTTTTTCAGTTCTTTTGCTAAATCAACTTTAGAGATTTCTAACGATTCCATTGCAAGTAAAATGTCTTCTGTGACATTAAACACCAAGCGCTCTCTCGCATAATTTCTATCCTCATCTTTAGTAAATTCTTTATTCTCGGGATAAAACATTAATCTTGCATCATCGTTCATCATCATTCACCTCGATACGCGTCCAGTTGCGACATATTCGATCAGTATCTTTTTGATCCAGATCATCTTCTGACTTAAATTTGTAGTGACTTATGTAGTAGACATTTTTTCTCCTCTTAGATAACCAAAGGTAAGCGCGAATCGGAATTTTCTTAAAAGCTCGAAATTTATTTCCGTCAGGTAACTTTCCCTCAAACGGAAATGACTCCCCCGACATTTGCAAGCCATCACCCAAACGCTCAACTAACATTGCCAGGTTATTTTCAAGCGAACGAGCTTTTGATTCCTCTAGCGATTTTTGAGCCATCACTTCATGAAACGAATTCAATGCATCCTCGCAATGAATAATTGTTGCCCTCTTCCCTTTATGAACTTCTTTCAAAGAACGTGAAACTTTGCCACCAACAACCTCTGCCGAGGTACAGGCTGCCGCTGAAGACTCTCCCGAAGGCGCAACCTCGGAAGAACCTTTCGGCTTCATTTCACTCTTCTTATTCATAAAGCCCCACCGTGGCACTATTTTGATGGAGTCATTATAGTTAATATATATGTTAACTACTATAGCTAAGACCGGCCATTTCACAAAAAATCATCCAACTTAAATAAATTATTTTGGATAAAAAGCGGTCAAAAACAGAGAATTATCACTAAGCCTCTGTTTTTATAGGAATTTTATGGCACTAAACGGAGAGACATTACCGACAACCATCGCGAATCGGTAAAACTTTATTCAGCAAAAAGCTAAACCCGTTTATTGAGAAATGAGACAAATGCGGGGCAAAAAAAAGAGGCTTATTGCTAAGCCTCTGTTTTTGTTGAACTTTTATGGTGCGGACGGAGAGACTCGAACTCTCACACCTTGCGGCGCCAGAACCTAAACCTGGTGTGTCTACCAATTTCACCACGTCCGCTTGAGTTGCCTTCTTTAATTCAATGAAGGCCCTGACTTAGTTTTTATCGCACTCCAACTTATTGATTTTTAATGTTTTTTATAAAAATCAATAGTCCCAGCGCGCGAAGGGTGCTGATTGTGCCACAGTCATTCTGCGGGTTCAACTTTTTATCAATACTCGGCAGTTGTCTCGCGCTGGCGTATAACTAACGCACGGAAGCTATCCAACCAGGAGACAAGGAGTCCTGGCGTTAGCTGCGCCAAAGACCCTACCCCCACTTCTGTTAACTCAATTAATTCAATCTGGTTTTCCCCCTGGCCAAATGCTTTCTTTTCTTTGAGTTTCACCGGGGATTGGAATAAGTGACCGTAGTAGTCTGTCAACTGGCTTAGCCAGGTGTCATTTGTTTGGATGAGCTCAAGCAGCTCAGACACTTCCGAAGAGATTTTATCACTCTGCTCCAAAGCTGAAGCCAGATCCTGAATAGAGGCTATTGTCGACAAATTTTTGATGCGATGCTGCTCAGCAAGCTCGCGCAGATAAAAATGCAGTGCCATCGCCAAATGAAATACCGCCGCATCACCAAGGGCTTGCAGCAGAAGCTTATTTGATGGCTTTGACTCAACCAGAGAGAGATTTAGCTGGTTGACGATAGCAGTGGTATAAGCCAATTTTTGATTGACTAGTGATAGATGACTAATGGACATAATTGGTTAGCTGGGTTTGGAGAAAGGGGCAGCTACTGACTTTCTATAGCTGAACTGCCCCAAGGGACTTATTTTTGCACTTTCCATTTACCGCTATCGTAAAAGGCTTTCCAACCTGTCGCTTTACCATTGACCTCAGTTTGAACGTACTGTTCTTTGGTTTTGCGACTAAAGCGAATAATCGCTTTATTACCTTCTGGATCTTTTACCGGTGCAGACAATAAGAAATGGTATTTCGGATCTATTTGGTCTTTGTATGGAAGCAGCTCCTCCACTAAAGGCGCGCGCGTCTCACGATTTTTGGGGAATTGGCTGGCCGCCAAAAATAATCCGGCAGCACCATCGCGCAGTACATAATGATCATCTACTTTTTCACAGCGCAACTCCGGCATCACAATAGGGTCAACCTTCGGCGGTGCAGCCTCCCCACTCTTAAGGAGTTTGCGCGTATTTTTACATTCCCCATTAGTGCAGCCAAAGTATTTACCGAATCGGCCGGTCTTCAATTGCATTTCACTGCCGCACTTATCGCACTCAATCGTCGGGCCTTCGTAGCCTTTGAGGCGATAACTCCCCTGCTCCACTTCATAGCCAGAACAGTCAGGGTTATTGCCGCAAATATGCAACTTGCGATTCTCATCCAGCAGATAAGAGTCCATCGCTGAATTACACAACTTGCAACGATGCTTGGAGCGCAACTGACGGGACTCAGCTTCTTCATCCGCATCCGCATCGATAACTTCATCGCCAGATACCAGGTTCATTGTGTTTTTGCAGCGCTCCTTAGGAGGCAATGCATAGCCGGAACAACCCAGGAAGACACCGGTGCTGCCGGTGCGGATTTGCATATGGCGGCCACACAAACTGCAGGCGATGTCGGTATCAGTAGGATCGTTGGCACGCATGCCTTTAGCACCGCTCGATGCCAGCGTCAGTTTTTTGCTAAACCCGGCATAAAACTCATCCAAAAGTGCACGCCAATTTTTACCGCCCTGGGCGACCACGTCCAATGACTCTTCCATATTGGCAGTAAAACCATAATCCATTAGGTCATCAAAGCTTTCTACCAAGCGCTCAGTCACTATGTCGCCCATTTTTTCGGCATAGAAGCGGCGGTTTTCCTGGCGCACGTAACCGCGTTCCTGGATAGTGGAAATAATCGAGGCATAGGTTGATGGGCGGCCGATAGCGCGTTTTTCCAATTCTTTCACCAGGCTGGCCTCGGTATAGCGGGCGGCAGGCTTGGTGAAATGTTGCTGAGGATTCAGTTTCACTAACGGCAGTACCTGCCCGACTTTCATATCGGGCAATACAACATCCTCATCTTTTTTGGCAACTTGCGGGCTGACTTTGGTGTAACCGTCAAAACGAATAACACGGCCTCGAGTGCGCAATTCATATTCGCCTGCGGCGACCACCACGCTGGTACTGGTGTATTCAGCAGGTGTCATCTGGCAGGCAACAAATTGTTGCCAGATCAGACCATACAAGCGTTCGGCATCGCGCTCCATTCCATTCAATTGGTTAGGTAATTCAGCAACGCTCGAGGGACGGATTGCCTCGTGCGCTTCCTGAGCGCCATCTTTGCTCGAATAAACGGTGGGTGATTCGGGCAGATAGCGTTTACCAAAATTTTCCAGGATATATTCGCGACAAGAATCAACAGCTTCTTTGCTCAAATTGGTCGAATCAGTACGCATGTAAGTGATATAACCAGCCTCGTACAAGCGCTGCGCCATCATCATGGTCTTTTTCACTCCAAAGCCCAAGCGGGTACTTGCAGCTTGTTGCAGGGTTGAAGTGATAAAAGGGGCGGAAGGCTTGGACTGAGTTGGTTTATCTTCGCGACTGATAACCTTGTAAGCCGCGCCCTGCAAAGCTTTGACGGCAGCCATCGCCTGGGTTTCATTGATCGGCTTAAAGGCTTCTTCACCCTGTTTTTTAACTTCAAAGCTGGCAGTCTGGTTTTTATCTGCCTGCAAATCGGCAAACAATGTCCAATACTCTTCCGGTACAAACGCACGAATCTCGCGCTCACGCTCAACCACCAGACGCACAGCAACAGACTGTACGCGGCCGGCAGATAGTCCGCGCGCGACTTTTTCCCAGAGTAAGGGTGATACCATGTAACCCACTACACGATCCAAAAAGCGGCGCGCTTGCTGGGCATCTACCCGGTTTTGGTCGATTGGGCCGGGTGTTTTAAAGGCGTTTTGGATCGCAGTTTTGGTAATTTCGTTAAACACGACGCGACGGTAGCGCGATTCATCGCCACCAATGGCCTCGCGCAAATGCCAGGCGATAGCCTCTCCCTCTCTATCCAAGTCGGTTGCGAGATAGACTGTATCGGCCTTCTCCGCGAGCTTCCTTAGCTCATCCACCACCTTTTCTTTACCGGGGAGGATTTCGTATTGCGCATCCCAGCCATTTTCCGGATCGATCCCCATTCGGTTAATCAGTTGGCTTTTGCTTTTTTTCGCTTGATAGATGGCCTTTTCATCAGCTGACATTTTGCGGGTTGCCGCAGCCTGTTTGGCGCGCTCTTTGGCATCAATGGGCTTGCCTCCACCGCTGGTAGGCAAATCGCGAATATGGCCAATACTGGATTTCACGACAAAATCGCTACCCAAGTATTTATTAATAGTTTTCGCCTTGGCGGGCGACTCAACGATAACTAAGGATTTACCCATGGTGGTTAGAAATATCTCTATATAAAGGAAGGCTGCGCAAAAAGTTGAAAAATGCGCCAAATGATTACAATATAGCCCCCAAGAGGGGTTAAACTAGGCATAAAGGTGCGCATATATAAGTCTTGAATAGCAAGGGGTCAAGCTATAATTTCCAGCATGACTTATAGTTGAACCCTGCACGATGTGCAAAATTTAGCAATTCAGGAGATAGTTTTTTACTTTAACCTTATATCGTATCTAGCTGTTATTTAAGATAATTTTATTTACTAATCGCTTAGGGACAAGAAACCAATAAAAACCCGAAACCCAACCTACCTTGCCCTAGTAGATTTCGCATGACCTTGATTGTGATTCTTGTTTTTTTGATGTTGATAACACTTTTCGCAGTGAGTGTTATTGATCGCATCCAGCAACGCCAGCGCCAGCGTCGATTGCAGCAGCGTCGGCTGCGTGTGCAAGTTGAGGAGCTGATCGAAGTCGTAAACTGCCTGGAGCAGGCACTGCCGAACAGGACCATCACCAAGCACATCAATGACATGGTTATCTCCCTGCAACAACAAATGCTCATTCTGGAAGATAAAAACCCTGAACTCATTGAGGCCGCTATCCAGAAAAGCGAGCTCCGCTCGGATGAGCTGTTAAACCCCGGCAACCGGCAGGCCATTACCTACCAACAAGAAAGTGACGCTCAAATTGCCAA
>CAZIWB010000024.1:0-82626 GCA_964542655.1 uncultured Cellvibrionaceae bacterium | reverse complement strand
CTCGCGCATGAGTTGCTCGTACTCGTCCAGCGGGATGCCGTAGGCGGACTTGGCCTTGTGGGCAGCCACACGCTCCTTGTTGGCCGCGACCCACTCGCGGTGCTTGGCCTTCTGGCGCTCCTTGTTGGCGGCGTAGTACGCCGCGCTCTTGGCGCGAGAGCAAACCTTGCACCAGCCGGACCGCTTCCGAACCCCGTAGTAGTCCTCACGGGGCTTCATCTCCCGGCACTTCGGACACCGGATCGGTTCGCTCATCGTCGGCAACTCTCTCGTAGGTTGCGTCAAATATATCACTCTTGCACGGATAGCACTCGCCCTTCACGCCCCGAATGATCCAGTCGCCCAGGCTTGCGGTCATGGTTCCTTCGAGTGTGTCTATCTCGATCCAGTGCGGACAGTCGCCGTCGTGCTTCGCGCACCGCTCCGGATCCGAGCAGACATAGCGGGCGGTGCCATCGTTGCGCAGGATCGAGTTGATGATTGGGGTCGCGTTCTCGGCGGTCCCGTCCCATTGCCACGCCTCGATCACCACCGGTTTCTTACGGAACCACCCTGGCTCACCCATTGCCTTCCCCTCCCTCGCTGCCCTCACTAGGGGTGGCGTAGATGTCTTCGAGCTGGCCGGTTTCCTCCAACCGGCGGGCCTGCTCCCGCAGCAGATCGCTCACCGTCACCTTGGAATCGTCCGCACGGCGAAACATTGTGAACGGCATCCGGTGGGCGTCAGCGAACTCACGGAGCGCCTGCGCCTTGGCTTTGTTTACGGTTCCGCCGCAGGTCGGGCAGGGCTTAGCGTTCATCGTTCTCTGCCTCCTCACTGACAAGCCGGGAACGGACCTCTTGCATGACCTCCAACCGCCGCTTAGCAGCCGGCGTGAGATTCCCCATCGCACCATCATGCAACAGCTGGTTAATCTCGCCGTCCAGCCACCGCAGCAGCCCTTCCGGGTTAAGCGACGGGGCGGGAGATGGATCGGGATCAGAGACCAGCCGGTAGTCGCGCCGCAACATCTCCCCGGAAAGGCTCAACCAGCTATCAACGACATTGCGAAGCCGCACCCGCTCGCCCTCCACGCCGGAGAAGGCGCCCACGACCCTCCAAACATCGGCGCCAATGTCGCCAGCCTTGGCCCAGTACTGCCCTACCTTGATCTCCGGGGTAGCCGGGGTCGGTTCGCTTACAAGATCCCAAGCCGCCAAGAACGCATCGCGCACAGCGTGAGGCTGACCATCGACCCTAGTGGGTTTGTCGCCCTCCACCAACCAAATATCGTCACCCTCAACCCGCTCAATCGTCGTCTTGTAGCCGTGTTCCTTACTGACCCAAACTTGGCCCGGTTTGATCTCCGGGGCAGGGGCAACCGCAAGCTCGTAGACCTTGAGTGCCCTTTCGATGTACTCATCCTTGACCTGCTGCGCGGCGAGATCTAGGTCGGGTCGTGCTTCGTGGATCGGTTTCTGTTCCGGTTCCTCTACAGGCACCGGGGCACCGTCCGCAGACGTGTCAGTCCCGAATGCCTCACGAAACGCCGTCAGAACCTCCGAGAACTCAGGCCGAAACGACAGCCATGCATCGAACTCAGCCAGCAGCTCGCCACGGTCCACCTTCTCCATCGCCAGCCGCCTCGCCGTCTTGCGATAGTTCTCGCCCTCCGGTTCTTCCGGTACAGGCGACGGGGCAGGGGCGACCTTCAGGTCTTCCTTAAGGCGAGAAGCCGTTTCATGATAAGAGTCGTAGCGACCTAAGTAGTACTGGCTTCGGGTCGCGTCTCTTCCTTCATGCAACGCGGAACTGCTACTCGACCGCAGCTCGCACTCCTTAACGGCTTGCAGTGTCGCCTCGACGCGCTGCCGTAGCGAGTCATCCGCATCGCTCTCCGGTACAGGCACAGAGGCAGGGAGCGCGTCCAACTTCCTCTTCATTGCCTCGAACGCCCACAGGCATCCGTCCATCCACTTCGACAAAGGACGGGGTTGGTCACACAGATACTTGACCTCGCCGTTCACCCACTCCCGTAGCCCTTCCATCACTTCGCCTCCTCAATAGCGGCCAGAAGCCGGTCGTATGCGTCCTCAGCCGCCCTCGATGTCAGGTCACGCACCCAGCTATTAAGTAGCGCCTCCAGGTCAATACGCGGCACCGTCACAGTCAGCCCGGTGTCATCCCCCACAGAGACAGGGGAAGGCTTGCCACCGCCCTCCAAATCACGGAGCCGCTGGATCAGCGCATTGATGCGGCGATCCACGCGGGTGATGTCATCCGGCACTGTTAGCGTTTGCTCCAGGGTGCCGGTCTCACCCCACAGGTGATGCTCGATCCGATCCAACCGCTCACCCTCCTCGCTCTCCACCCTGCAGCGCGCACGCTCGAACGCCTCCACATACTCACACTGCGACGGCTGCTCATCGCCACCAGGGGAACCGGCAAAAACCCGCCGGGCAGCAGCACCACCATCAAACCCCGAATACCTATACAAACTCACTGTCTCACGCAGCCGCTTGTTCTCGGCCTCAAGCTCATGAATGCGGGCCGAAAACCTCGCATACGACGCCGGAAACATTCCCTCATTAGGAGCCAACACCCAGCCCATCCCAGACAGGGCCTCGGACAAATCCTTCGGCGTCACCGGGATCGACCAACCATCCTTGACCCGGCTCACCGCCTCCCGCAGCGCCTCCCACGGTTCAGCAGACGGATTCCAGGGCTCAACACACAAATCAACCATAACCCCACAATACACAAAACCCCAAAAAACCACAAGGGCCACTTAAACAACCACGACGGGAACACCAAAATTTAGAAGCCGGTGTATGCGCGCATCAGTTGAGGCTTTCGCCGGCAATCCCAAAACCGATGGAAAAACCGGGGGGTGGGGGGATTCCCACCATGGAATCGGGGCATCCGACGCGGGGGAGAAGCGAAGCACTTGGCTTTGCAGAGCCAAACAGCGAAAATGCGCGACGGCTGCACTTCCTTTCTTTTGTCCTGGGGTCTGGATTTCTCGTGCCTGGGGCCTGGTTTCTCTCGTCCTGGTCTGTGTTTGCGGCTGTTTGCGGGGTTTTTGGCCTTGGGTGGTGGTTCTTTGGCGGTTGTGTTGTGGCGTGTCGTGTGGTGGGCTGTGGTGGCTTCGGGGCTACGTTTGGTGGTTGCGCTGGGGTTTGCCTGGCCTGGTGCTGCTGGTTGGTGGGCCGGGTGGTTGTGCCCTTCCCTCTTCCCTGTGGGCTGTGCCTGGTGCGGTTGGCGTTGCGCTGGTGCCTCTCCCCTCTTTCCCTTCCTTGTGGGGTGGCTGGGTGTTGGGGGTTTCCTTCTTCCCTATGGGGGGTTGTTGGCTTTGAAGGGTTTGGGGCGGATCTATGTTCGGCCTTGCAATCCTTTAGTAGGTCTGCTACTATGTCCCCATGGTCAATCGAGCGAAGGAGGCGAGCATGTGGGAGCGGGATGAGCACGGGTTTTTGACTGCCGAGGCGGTGCTGTTGAAGGAGTGGATCGGCCGCATTGAGTGCGCCTATTCGGTGCCTTGCCTGTGTGACAAGGTGACGGCATGACCGGCGCGGATGACGATTGGTTGATGCGGGATCTATCGGAGCTAACCAATATGTGTCTTGGCGAGTTTGTCGCTGGGCTCGATTATGGCGACCGCGTGTATGTGCCGGGCTGGTTTGATCGCCCGCTGGTGGTCGGTGGCCTGGTTGGCGATTTGTTGCTTGCGGATTCTGAGGATGGCCGCGTGTATCGGGTGCTGGAGTCCGGCGCGCTTGATGGTGCCTATGAAGGGGTGGCGATATGAGTGTGGTTGATCGCTTTATGTCCGCGGTGGAAGCCGCCGGGTTTGCTTATGTGCGGGATCTTGTGCCTACCGGGCAGGGTGGCACTATGAGAGATTGGTTTAGCGCGCGCGACGGTCGGCAGGTAGAAACTGTGCAGCTCGGCTATGGCGGCCGCGTATGGGCGCCGGGGGCGCGTGAGATTGACGCTAGCCGGGCGACATATGTGTCTATGGACGGTTCTCGCCGCGACTATAAGGGCATGACTGTAGTTGCATCGAGCCCTGCCGCGCTGTTAGTGGAATCGCGTGATGGCCAGGTCATTCTTTATTGGGAGGTTGCAGCATGAGGCGTGCAGAGTTGATTATTGAGCCGTTGACGGATCTGTCTGTGGAGGGCGCCGATCGGCTGGACTGCCAGATATTGGTTAATGGCCGGCGTCGGTCCCATAGGTTTGTGCGGGGCGTGCTTGATCATGCTCCGGAGCTTCGCGGGCATGCTGTGTCTATTGCGGAGCCAACAGGTTGGATGGTGGATTCCAACTACATTGAGACGGCCGCCATTATCCGGTCCGGGGGACTGTTCGGCGTACCATTGCCACTGGAGCCGCTTGCGTTGCCCGGGGTGACAGCATGATTGCCGCCATTGGGAAGATTCGCGGGCACTCTGGGCAGGATATGTGGAGGTGACGGCATGAGCGACATCCGCGTCTCCCATGTCCCCGATGGTGCGCTGGTTGCCCTCAGACGCTCCAATGGCCTACTGATTATTGGTCAGCGCGACGGCGAGATGTTGCGCCATTGTGCTGTGCTGGATGATAGTGCCGGCCCGGGGGATCTGGTGCCTGTGGGTGATTGTCGTCTTGTGCGGGGTGGCAGGCTTCGCCATGACTTTGCGGGGGTGCTGATCCCTTAAAGCGTTTCTGGGCGTCCCTGGTGGGCTCTGGGCGGGGTTCGATTCCTTGTCGCGTCTCTCCCCTTCGGGGGTCTGGCATAGAAAAGGAAAGCAGCGAAGGAAAGGGAGTCATGTTGAGCCCAGTTGAGGTGGTGAGCGTTGGTCCGCTGACTTGTGAGCTGCATGTGGATTGTGACGCGGGGGATCCTCGCGAGACTTGGGACGCGGCGGCGTTGTCTCGTGAGGTTGTTGCCGCGTATGAGGCAGGTGAAGTATTTGGGTGGGTGGTGCGCCACGGCGGGGCCGTGATTGATTCCTGCTGGGGTTACTATGGTGAGACTGTTTACCCGATGGACGAGGCCCGGGACGCGGCCAGGTATGAGCTGGGTCTAATGCGTGAGTGGGCTGAGCGCGACGTTGTGACGGTGGCCTGATGGTTGGGCATGTGCTGTTGGATCGTGGCGAGTCGGACCTTCCCCCTTCATGGCGTGTCGTAAGGCTCCAGAGCGGCCTGTATCGGCTGGAGATTGATGGCTTGCCGGCCACGGACCCTCGGCCTTCGCGGTGGGAGGTTGTGGAGGATGCGCGGCGGAGGTTCCCGCGTGAGTTTTGACCCCAGTACCCACTATTGCCCAAGGTTTTCCCTTGACATCGACTGGTAGGTGTGCTACCATGTTGGTATGGTCGAGAGTGACACAGTGGAAGGATCGGCGCCCCGCATGGCCGAAGCCAGAATCTCTGGTTGCCTGTGTCTGGGTGGGTGCCCGTTGGCTTGCCTCCCCCGGCCCCATGCTGAACAGATGAACGGGAGAACAGATATGCCAATTGATGAACTGGTCGGACATCTAATCGAGGTGCAGCTGCCCGGTAATGAATGCTACGTGGGGACGTTGGAGAGATACCCGGCCTTTGGCCCATCTCCCTACCAGTTGCGGCTTGACCGTCGTTACCACGAAGGGGGCTGCATCTGGCCTACCGCTGACATTTTGAGGCGAACCGCCAAGCTGGCATAGTTAACCCGCCCTGACTGGCATCAGGGCGAACCAAAGGAGAACAACATGGGTCTGAATGTGAACATACTCAAGGCGGAAGGCCAGGAGACCGGGACGGCGCGCAGCGAGCAGCTGGCGCGGCTTTGTGTGCTGAACGTGCCTGGGCCGGCGGAGCCCGATGCGGCCTCGCCGCCGTATCTGTTGGTGCGGCATATGTCCATGCCGTCTGTGCATCTGGTGCCAGCGGCTCAGTATGGTGACGGTTGGCATACTGAGCCGGGCATGTGGACGGCCAGCGGGATCTACGCGGCAACGAGCGATTCGCGCCTTACGGAGGCGGTTGCCGATCTCCTCGATTTGAGGCCGTGGGTTGACCATGTGGCGGGTGCTGTTGCGGTGCATGATTGTCGCCACTGGGAAGATGGCGCTGATCTTTGGGCGGGGTTTGCGTTTGGGGAGGTCGCATCATGACCGGCCCGTATGTAGTGACGGTGAGGCGACCGAGCCACGTCAATCTGACCGGCTCAGAGCCGTACCGCTACGAGGTCGTCTCTCGTCGCGCAGCGGCGACCACGGAGGACGTGGCGCAGATGTTGGCCGATGGGTTCGGGTTGCTTTGGCCGATTGATACGGGTACCGCGCGGCTTTCCGACGGGACTGTGGTTGAGGTGGAGCCGAGTAATCGGTTGCTGCTCGCACGTTTGGCCGGGGTGTCGCTGGGCGACTTTTCAAGGCCGGGCGGCGGAGGCCCCTCACTGGACGAGGTTATCAACGCCTACAACGAGGCGCAGGAGGCGAAGGCATGAGCGCTTTCATGGTCGGCCACGACCACATCGACGGGCTACTAACGCTTGCCAGCCGGGCTTCCTCTTTGATCTGGCGTACCGACTCAGAGGCGCTAGAGCATCGGGCCGGGTACGGCAGAATTCAACGGACCGCCCGCACCCCCGATTACCTAACCCTGATTGGTCGAATGTTGCTAGCAGAGAACTCGGAATCGGTGGGGTTCCGGTATCAGGAAGACCGCGACCCTTCGGTGCTGCTATACGAGTTTCGGGAGGTTTACGAGCCACTGAGCACTGTCGCTGGCCTCTCGATGCTTGGCTGCTACGAATATCAGGCGTGTGAGCATGACGGCTGGGCGAATTCGGAGGCTAAACGGTTCTGCGATGCCCTCCGGGGCTACTTGATCACCCAGCTTGCCGGGTACGAAAATGCCCCGTGGGAGTTTGTGCGGCGGGAGGTGGCGGCATGACTAACGAAGAGCGCGCAGAGTATGGCCGTAAGGCTTGCGTAGCGGGCAGCCCAGATGACGGGCTGGAGAACCCCGAGGATGCGGTGGCGAACATTCTTCACTATGCGCATCAGCAGGGAGTCTCGGTCGAACGCATGATCGAGATCGCTGCCGACAATTTCGAGATAGAGAGAGACGGGTCGGAAGCGTGAGTGGCATAACAGTGCAGCGAATCGCAGAGCGGCTATGCACCGACAGGGGCGAACATGACGACCACAGGCTGTACACCGGGTTTGTTGGCGGGGATATAGATGGCTATCAGTGGGCTGCGCTGATCACAGGCAGGGATGACCTGCTGACTGCCGAGACTGACGATGCACCGATCCGAACGTTGCCTGGCGATGAGTGGCCTTACCTGGTTTATGCCGCGTCCGACTCTGAGCGAGCGGTGGTTGAGTATTGCGAGGGCGACGTCGCGGTCTGGATCTATGAGAGCGACGAGGCATATCGGCAGGCACTTGCCAGATATGCGGAGGGTGCCACCTAATTATCTGTCCCGTTGCCGTAGCCAAGCGGCCATCCCGGAGCGAAGTCGGGAACGGGACTTGTCAGATCTTGCGGCAATCGCGAGACTGACCGGCAATAACGCCACGCGAGAGGAGCAAGCGATGCGAGATACGACAGTGGACACGATTGAGGCGATTAACGAGCTGATCACCGAGGACCGACTGGATGAAGCCGCGACGGTACTGGCCGATCTGCCTGATGCCAGGTGGGAGGGAATCGTGCGCGAGATGGCCGATGGCGCAGCGCAGGTCAACATGGGCGCGGCGCAGCATGAGGAGATGTACGCGGTCGCCGGGCGGCTGGAGACACTGGCCGAGATCGTGCGCAAGGCTGCCGCGCAGCACGACCCGCTGGCCTGAGCGCGGAACCGACGCGAGAGGAATGGCAATGCCGTGGATAGTGGAATGCATACAGGTCCGTACCGAGCCCAAGTGGCGGGATTACGAGCCGGGCGAACTGGCTTATCGTGACCATTTCGCCGGTCACAGCGGGATGCCGTGGGTAGCAATTGTGACCGCGACACGCAGCGGTGCCGTGGAGGAAATCTGCGACCAATACACGGAGTGGCGCGAACAAGAGCATATGGCCCATGTTGAGCCTGATTTGCGGCTGAACGTCGGTGACCGTGCGGCGATCCGGGAGCAAGGCTGGGGGGATGTGCGGTCGTGGCGGCTCCAGGTGCGGGAGGTCACGGAGCTGCCCCGCATGTATGTGCAGCGGACCGGTGACGGCACCTACGCGGCCATCATTGACGGCGTGACCTATGGCCCGTTTGGTGGCAGTAGATCCCCGGCGGAGAGCCGGGCGCGAGCAAGGCTGGCGGTGCTGCGCAGCCCAGAGAACATGGCGGCCCAACCCACTGGCTAGCAATCTTTCAGGCGACCCGAGGGTCGCCTCCCCGTAGAAAGGAAACATGACTGAACTAGATGAACTTGAAGCGCTGGTGGCGACATGGCGCGAACTGGAAGCAGAAGCCGAAGAGGCACGAAAGGCCGTTATCGAACGTTCCAAGCAGCTCGCCGCCGACGGGCAAGCATCCAAGCTGCATCTGGCGCGGGTGGCTGGCGTGTCCCCCTACACGATGAACGCATGGATTGCCGGGAAATGGCCGAGCGAGGAGAGAAGGAAACGTGAACGGGCTGCTTGATGTTGATCGCCGTCTTGAACAGATCCGTGCCGAGCGGCGGGAGCTTGAGAAGCAGTTGAGGGCCGAGCCCGCGGTTGAACGGCCCCTCCCCCAGCCTTTGGAGTTCAACGACCGTTCACAGAACAACCTTAGGCCGATGTGGTTTGACGACATCATCGGTCAGGAATCCACCAAGGCGATGATGCGGAAATATGTCCGCAATGCCCGAGAACGCGAGAAGGTTCTTCCCCATGTTCTGTTGACGGCTGCCGCGGGCACCGGAAAGACAACATTTTCGCAGGTGATCGCGAACGAGATGGGGTCCCGGTGTTACGAAGTCGAGGCGCCGGTTTCGCATGATGTTCTCGTTGACTTGGCCGGCGTGATGAAGGACGGCGACACGCTCATTGTTGATGAGGCGCTTGATCTCGCGACGCGCATACCGACGCCTGCAGGCTGGGCAACGGTCGGGGATCTGACCCCCGGTGACCTTGTGCTTGGCGTGAACGGCCAACCCGTGAAAGTGCGGCGGCTGACCCCCGTGCAGACCCCCGAGGTTTGCTATCGGGTGATGCTCTCGGACACTGAACTTATCGTGACGGACGCTGGGCATAAGTGGATGGTGCAGCCGAAGGAAAAGAACGGCACCGGCTACCTGAAACCGCGGGTCTTGACGACTCACGAAATGTTTGAAGCTCAAGCACGGGACCCTAAGATTCAATGGCGGCTGCCGCGTGTCGCCCCGGTTGAACTTCCAGAGGCAGATTTGCCGCTTGACCCTTACATCCTCGGCCAGTGGCTCGGGAACGGCAACGTTGGGCAGGTTTACATCAACGTTAGAACTGAGCTGGCGGAGCCAACGTTAGAACGGGTACGGGAAACCCTGCCGGATGCCCGCTACCTTGACGGCACGATCAGCAACGGGTCGTTGCGGCGCCTTTCTCTGGGGCGGGGTCGGGCAACCGGGCGCGGGTCCGGCATCCAATGTCAGGCCCGGCGGGCGCTGGAGGGCCTTGGGGTGTTCCACGAAAAGGCGATCCCCCTCAAATACCTACGGGGGTCCGTCGAGCAACGGTTGGATCTGTTGCGCGGCCTGATGGATTCGGACGGCTACCTTGACAAGCGCGGGGCCGTCGCGCAGTTCTGCAACACAAGCGAAAATCTCATCATGGGCACCATGGAGCTACTTAACAGCCTGGGGTATGTCCCCCGCCTCAGCTTCAATGCCCCCAAAGTCAACCCGCAGACCGGGAAGCCGTACACGCCTGGGGCCAAGGTGACATTTCGTGCCAGACCCGACCTGAACCCGTTCCTTGTACGGAACGCCGATAGGGTTGCCGCGGTTAAAGTGCCGGTCTATCGGCGCATCACATCCATTGATGAGGTCGAGGGGCGGGCGGTGCGATGCATTGAGGTTGACGCCGAGGACCACTTGTTTCTAGCCGGCCCAACGATGGCGCCGACCCACAACTGTCACCAGCAGGCGATCCGTGAACGCCGCGGGAAAGAGTCTATTTCGTCCCCCGAGGTCTTCCTTCGTTTTCTTGAAGATTTTGTCCTTGCCACGTCCCACGGGATGATCCAGTTCCCCCGCATCACTGTTATTGGTGCCACTACCGACCCGGGGATGCTGCCGGACCCTTTCATCGACAGGTTCCCGATCCAGCCTCACTTGATGCCTTACAGCGAAGCGGAGCTGGCGAAGATCGCGCTCATGAACGCTGAACGGCTCGGGGTGCATCTTGACCGTGAAGCCGCAGCGGTTTTCGGGCGGGCCGCACAGGTGCCCCGGTATGTGAACCGCTTCATGACGAACGCGGCAGCTTTGGGGGACAGTGACCGAATCACCGCCGATTTCGCGCGCGAGATCATCACGGACGCAAACAACATGACGTTAGACGGGCTGACCTATCCCCAACAGCGCATCCTCAAATACCTTTACCAGCACGCCAAGCGGGAGAACGCCAAGGGCGAAACCGCGCATGTCGCGAGCTTACCGTCGATCGCGACAGGCATCGGTTTGCCGCGAGATCCCAAGTCGATCCAGCTCCGCCATGAGCCCCAGTTGATCTCAAGGGGCTACATTCAGATGTCCTCGGCCGGCAGAATGTTGACCGATTCGGGTATCAATCGTGCAAGAGAACTCTTAGGTCTGCAATAATCTTTGGGGGAAGGCTGGCACCAACCGAAAGGCTTGCCATGTCGCTAACCCCATATCAGGCACAAATCCTGCACCTAACATCCCAGGGCATGAAACCCAAAGAGATCGCGGAGCAGCTAGGGAAATCGGTCGCAACGATCTACGCTATGCGGGACCATTTGAAAAAGAAGGGCCTGTTGGTGCTTGAAGGTTCGCAGCTTGTGCCGTCAGATGACGCCCCGACGGTGATCCCGGACAGCCTGGCCGGCAACGGGTCATTGGGCCTGCCGCCGGACGACCCGGACCGTTTGGCACGGTTGAGCGCCCAAACACAGGACCTCCTGGCGGAGTTCGAGGCCGAAATCCAAAGACGCCGTGAGGAACTTGTCGCGTTACAGACCCGCATTCAGCCCTTAAAGGCGATGGCCGAACAGATCGAGAACATGTTGGCGCAACCTAAACGGTCTTGATAGGATGCCCTCATGGATTTTGGGGCCATTCAAGAACAATACCTTGGGGTTCAGGAAAACTTTCATGGGCTCGGCAGGGATCGCCTGAAGTCGATTCGGTCCGCGCTCCGGGGGTTCGGGGGATGGTTGAACGGGCCTTTGGGGGATGTGTCTGAACGGGACATGCGGGGGTGGCTTGAACATTTGGCCGAAACCCGGAAGGCATCAACGGTGAAGCAGCATCGGAAGGTTTTGAAACCGTTTTTTCGTTGGGCTGAACAGGAGGGCTACCATCCGGGGTTGGATTGGGATGACATCCCTTCCCCGAAGGTGCCGCGCGACAAACCGCGGCCCTATAAGCCGTCGGAGGTTCAGGCGTTGTTTGCTGATATTGATGCCACATGGCCGAGGGAGGACCGGGAATGGTATTTGGATCGGTTCCGGGGCGGTTTGGCGCATTTCCGGCGCGTTGAGGGCCACACGATGAACCTTCAGTTACGGGCGATCGTGCATGTTGCGTTGGCTGCCGGCCCGAGACGGGCGGAGCTGCGTGCCATGTCGGTGGATGATCTCCATTGGGAGAACGAGTATGTGGTGATCAATCATCCCGCGAAGGGTGGCGTTGATCGCATTGCACCGCACACGGACGATTCCCGGCAGGCGGTCCGTGATTGGTTGGAGTGGCGGCAGCATCTTTTTTTGAGCGCCAACAATCCTGGGGTTGCGCAGCATGATGACCCGTGGATCAGCGCGTCACGTTACAACAACACCCCCGGGGGCTGGTTGCATCCGATGGGTGAACAGCGCTGGGAAACGATCTTGCATCTGAACGGCAACAATTGGGGTATGCACCGGTTGCGGCATACGTGCGGCACCGACTGGTATAAGGCCGGGATGGACATTGGGTTCCTGCAAATCCTTATGGGGCACACGAACATTGCCCAAACGTTGGCGTATGCGGAGCTTGACGGGGCCGATGTGATCGGGATGGCGGCACGCCTTGAGGGCCGGTTGCGGCAGCGCCGGTATGGCATTGGCCCGCTTGAGCCCGACCTTGTCGCCGCTTAGCGGGTTCCCCTAGCCCAGATGGCTTCCGCCCGCATTTCGTTGGCGTATTGGCGTGCCGCTTCGGTCAAGTCGTGCAGCATTCGCCCTGCGGTGTCGGCTGGCAGGTCAGGCCGCGGGTGAATGCCTCGTGCGGCGAGGTGCCACAGAGCCCTCGTGACGGCCTCGTCGAGACGGGCAGCGCGAAGCTCGTAGCCGCATGCCCGGATTCGGCCCGCTGGCATTTCGATCAGGATTTGCTCGACTGTCCGGCGAACCGCATGGTTGAGTCGAAGGGTGGCCCGCTGGAACGTCATGCCTGAACGGTCCCGAACATGGTGTGACCGGTCAGTGCCCATGAGATCCGGTCCACGATTTGTTCTTCATGTCCGCGCATCAGGTCCCGTTCGGTGTCTTGCCGGTCGGCGCTTAACGTTTCGATGATCCGGCACGTTTGTTCGGTAAGCGGGCTTAACAGGAGGTGCAAGATCTCATGGATGACCGTGTTTTCGAGTTCTGCCGGGTCGTCGTGGGCTTCCGCAGCGGAAATGAACACGAAGCCTTGCTGGTGGTCGTCCATGAGCCCTGCGCGTCCTAGCGGCTCGTTACGGCGGTCCCCGGGGTCAACCTCGTCGGTGGCATGTATGCGCCATTCGGGGATGAGTTGTTGCCGCCAGTGTTCCAGCAGCTCCATTGTTGCCTCGGGGATCGCCATCAGAACGGGATGCTGGCGTCTTCGTCGTCGTTCGTTGACGTTTCGCTGTTGCCGCCTGTTGACTTTTCACCGATGAACTGGACGGTCTGGGCTACGATCCCTACGGCTGAACGGCGGTTGCCTTCGTTGTCTTCCCAGCTTCGCCATTCCAGTTTGCCATCAACGGCGACGGATGAGCCTTGGCTGAGGTATTGGGCACAGTTTTCGGCCTGCTTGCCCCAAACGGTCACGTCGAAGTAGTACGGTACGTCAACCCACTGGCCGGTGTTGTCTTTGCGGCGGTCGTTGACTGCCACGCCGAGCTTGCCGACACTGTTGCCGCTGTCCAACGTCTTGACTTCGGGGTCACGGGTGAGGTTGCCGGTAATGGTTACACGGTTGATGTTCGCCATCAGTTCTTTTCTCCTAGTAGTGCTTCAACGGTTTCACGGATACCCACTGCCCGTTCGAGGGCTTCTAGGCGCCGTTCGGTCCGGTCCTCAATAAGCGCAACCGCCTTGGTCAGCGCGTCGCCCGCATCAGCAAGGTTTAGGGTTTTTGAAACAACTCCGTTGATTGTCGCTGCGTGACGGTCCACAAGGGATGCCAGCCTCACCTTGTCCTCGTGCGATAGCTGCATCTGCGCAAGACATACCAGTTCGTGCGTCTCCCACCCCGGTAGGGAATCGTACAGTTCCTCGTACCCTTCCGGCGGCGGACCCGCCCCATCCTCTCGACTGATCGCTGTCTTGCTCATCGCCTCACCTGCTTCCCTTCGACCAGCAAAAGCTGGTTTTCTAGATCATCTATGCGTTGCAGCAGGGCACCGTTCTGTCGGCGCTGCTGCTGAAAATCATCTTCAACGGCCTGCCTGAAACTCTCAACTTCTTGACCGAGCTGCCGCACGATTCGGTCTAACATGTCAACTGGGATTGACATCACGCCACCACCTTTACGGGCCGGTCATCCATTTCCGCATACCGGTCATCAAGGCTGTAATGCAGCAAGCCGAGAACATGAAAGGCCGCATGGGCAAGATGAGGCAAACCGAACTCTGGGTCGTTGTCTTCGCCCTGCCAGAAGGCCGCTAGATGGCGTTGCAGGGCACCGAACGAAAGGGACCACTCGTAACCCCGCTCCCAGTTTCGGTCCTCATATTTGGTCGCACCGGCAGCGTAGACTTCTGCCACCTTCCCGAGCGCGTCGTAGGGCAGCAGTTCGAATCGTTGCGCCTTGCGACCCTTCGCGCCCCCGGTGGTTTTGTTGACAACCCGTTCCTCGCCGTCTAGCAGCCCGCCCTTCGGCATCGCGTCTAGCGCCTCGTAGAACGCCTCACTCAAATCGGCCCGCAAGCTGTCCGCTGACCGTAACCCCGAGTCTAACGGCTTGCCATCAACGAAGATCTCGGTGTTCGACGCCACCACCCCTTCAGGTGGGCGGCTATCGGCAACGATCCCCACAGGACCGAACGAGAACTTCATAGTGGTATCCTTCAGGCCCTCCACGGGGCCTTCCCCCGCCGCGCTCAAACCGATTTCCGCCAGTTTACGCCGCTCTTCTTCCGGGCTTACACCTTCGGGTTCGCAATCGTCCCCCTCACCCATTTCCTGGCGAACCTCATCGTGTGTTACGGGCATGATCCACCGCGGGGCCCAACCGGGGACCGGAAACTGGTTGAACTCGAACACGTTCAGCCCGAGCTTCAACGCCGCCCTAACCTCGACTTGTGAACCATCCGAACTGTGCCAACCGGGCAGCAGCGCGATCGCGTCAACCTCAGTTTCAAGAACCCGCAGGTCACGAACAAGGTAGTCCAGCCAACTGACCCCGTCTGGGTGCCCCTCGCCGTCAATGGAGCCCAGGCACTTCTGCTTGTGTTCAGACGAGTCCAGATCAGGTGGGGAGATGACCCGGCAGTTCGTGTTGGCTTCTAGCCATGCCTTGGCCTTGTCGAACGCCGGAATGTTGAACCCCGGTTTGCCGGACATCGGGCCGGTGATATAGATGGTCCGTTCAGCCACGCAGCCACCCCCAAACCAAGAAGCATACGGCCATCACCAACAAGGCGACAAAGCTACCTGTCCCGAACAGTAGGGCGATTGTTGCCGTTACCGTCACACCCCGCCAGTAGTCATCATTAAAAAGCCACTCGTCCACACTGTCCCCGAAGTTCGGGAGCCAATGAAACGCACGCTGGGCGAGACTCACGCCTCCACCTCCTGCCCGTGAATCCGAGTTGGCGCATACGCCTCATCGGCCTCAGCGAAATAGATCCGCTCCGAACCATCCACGCCCCAACGGTCCGACACGAACAGCACCTTCTGTTGTGGCCTTGACGCCGCGGTCATGGCACCGGACAGGTTGTTAGCCCCAACCCAGTCACCGGACACTATCGTTTCACCGGCACCGTTCGGGATCTCGGCGGGCTGATGATGATGCCCCATGAGCAGGTAACGGTAAATTCGGTTATGCAACCGCACCGACCGCCCATCGAACCTCGTCAAACCGTAGAACGGCAACCCGCCCCAACCCCTGATCTGATGGCCGTGAATCAACTGGAACTCATGGCTGGCGCACCGAAAAAACAGTGAACCGCCCGGCTCCGCGATCATCTCGTCAATCGGCTGGGCACGCAAACGATCGAACAGGATCATCTGGAACAGCCAGTTCCACGAGTAGGTGGCGGGGCGGGCACCGGAGCGCTTCCCCCCCACCTTGCCGTGGTTGTCATCGACGCCGTAAATGCCGATCCACGGAATGCCAACCTCTTCCTTGGCGTACCGGATGACCTCACGAATGGCGGTGTCCATCTTCACAGAGAGTTCCCAAACCTGCCTTGGCGGGTCTATCTCAAGCTGCCACGCCTGGCCGGCAAAGATTTCGTCGCCTTCAACCTGGTCGCCACCAAGCGGAATGATGAGTTCTTCAATGTTGTAGCCCTCGGCGCGCTTCCCGATGATGCCGCAAACACCATCAACCCAGCGGGCCAACCGCTTGTCGAACTCGTCAACGGAAAAGTTGCCACGATTGCCGGGTGTGTCGTTGGGACGAACGAACTGCCCGTACTGTTGATCGAAGATCGGTGCAATCACAGAGTTCGGGGGCTTCTTGCCGGACTGCTTGCGTTGCTTGAACTTCGGGGTTTCAACGTCAATCCGGGTTGCGTCAACGATCTGCTCGAAGAACTCTGCCTGCGAGGCCAGCCGCTTGGCGTACTCCCGGTTCTCTTTCTTCAGCACACGAACCTGATCACGCATGCGGTCCGCCGCGATACGGTCTGGGTCATCAACCGGCTTGGGGTCCGGCAGGGTGCTATTCACGGTCTGCCGGGTAGCCGCAAGCACCTCATCAACCTTGTCGGTTAGCTTCTGGCGCTTCAGCCATCCACGAAATGTCGTGGTGGGGATCTCGTAGTATTCCGCCGCAGCAGTCTTGGAGCCCAGCCGCTTAATCGTTTCAACGGCATCCTTGGGTTCTGGGTACTGGTATTTAGTGGCCAACTGGCGCTTCCTCCATCACTTCACGGATCTCGGCGTCATCCTCAATGTCATCATCGGTCACAACGGGGGACGGATTCCAGTCCGCCAGTTTCAGCTTTAAAGATTTCAGGTTCCGTGACCACACCCAAATGTTCAACCCGAGTTCTTCCATAACTTCGGTTGGGGTTGCTCCTTCAGACAGCAGCGTTGCCATCCGGTGTTCATCTCCGGTCAACGTGTTGGGGAGATGGACGGGTTCGTCGTTCAATACTTCAGCGAACGCTTCCTCTTCGGTTTCCACGAGCCCTATTTTGAGTTCCCTGGCCCTACCGACCCTTGGCTGACCATGCTCACCGCTGTCACGGGTGTGGCTGTCCTCAAACTGGTGGATAGAAACGTCAAAACGAGGCTTTTTGCGTAACAGGTCACGCATTTGGTTCAACACGCATCCAAACACATAGTTTTTCTGGGCCAAACCCTGCTTCGGGTCAAACCGGTTAAGGGCCTCAACCACTTTGGCACGAAGGATCTGTTCCACATCCTCGCGTTCCATTTCGGGCGGCACACCGTGCTTTTTAATGGTGCCATGCACAAGCCCCTCGTAGTCTTCCCATGACTCAAAGTTCACAGTGTGAACATATCAGTGGGTTCGGACGTAACATTGAGCGCATCGGCCCACTGTTCGCTCATGCGTTTAATGTTGAACCGAACTGTCACTTCGTTGCGTGCCGTTTGCCCGATACGGTCACGCAAATCAACGTTATTCAACAGCGCATGAACATGTTCCCCCACCTCCTTTGGTGTGGTGGCACACAGTGCGGTTCTGCCGTGTTCAGCGGACACATACAGCCTGGGGTCCACAACAGCAGGTATCCCAAGTGCGGACAGTTCCAGCCATCGTAGCTCCGATTTGCTGCGCGCCCATTCGGTGTTCCCGGCGGGCGCCAAACCGACATCAAAATAGGTCAGCATGGCGGGATAGTTGTCAACGGTCGTGCCGCCATGAAAGCCCACCCGTTCCCTGAGCCCGCATCTCGCCATGAGGGGCCTGAGGTCGGCACCAATGGCCATCAGGCGGCTGTGGGGGTTGTGGTCGATGGCTTGTGCGATCGCGGGCGCCCAACGCGATAACGCCTCATCGTGTCCGCTGCCACCGGCCCAGCCGACCGCTATGTGGCTGCGACGTGGTTTGGCGTACCGGTACCGGGTTGCCCTAACGCCGTTTCGGCACACATGAATGTTGTCGTTGCGGTCCTCCATGAGGTTTGCCAGATGGTCGGTGGACACAATGAGCCCATCGGCCTGGCGCAGCAGATTGTCAATGTTTTTGAGGCCCTGCCCACGCAACGTCTTGCGTGACCGATGGTTTCTGACTTGCCTTACCCCGTGCAGGTAATCATCAAGTTCAATCAGGACCCGTTTGCCGCCCCGTTGGTGCGCGGCCAGCCATTCCTGCCAGCCATCGGCGGTGGCGTATTGCAGCACGATGGTGTGGTAGCGGCTCACATCGAGCGGCATGTTGTCCGGGGCTTCAATGCCGGGCGGGGTTGCTTGTCCCTGGATTCGGCCTGTGGTGATGCCGAACAGGTGCTTGGGGCTCCCTATCGCCCCGATCCAGTCGGCCCCGAGTTCTTCCGCGGGCATCTGCACCCGGTAGTGCATCAACGCCGGGGAGTTCCCTTTGCCGATGAACAGCACCCCGGCGGGATCTAGGGGTGAATCCACTGCACGCCTGTCGGTCGGGTGATTTCACGTTCCCACATGAGGGCGGTGTTGTCGAACCATCCTTCGGTGTCCCCGATATTGAGCCGCATGCCATCTTCAGGCACCATCTCAATGCCGTGGGCTTGCAGGTAGTCGCCGTGAATCTGCCAGATTTTCGGGAGGTCTTGCCGGTTTCGTTCAAGGATGGCGGGCACGTCAACGCGATGCCACTGGTGGTAGCCGCGCGCGCGACCGTCAAACGCCATGCATGTGCCGTGCCGTGTCGCCCTGATGCCGAGTTCACCGTCCTCGCCACGAATCAGGCCCGGGTTGAATCCCCCCAGCCGTTGGAACTCAGCCAGATCCCACAGGAGATTGCCGCCATACAACGCCAGCCCTCGCGTGATGTCTCCCCGCCAGGGTCCGTAGCGGCATGGGGACGCTTTCATTGCGCGATCCAGATTGAACAGCGGCCAACGGGTATCGTTCCGGGTCTCGGGGTTGAACGGGTTTTCGTTTTCCTGCAGGAACTCGTATGGACCCGCCACCACATCGGCGCTCTCCGTAAAGGCTGTGTCGGCTAGGCATTCAAGCCAACGGGGCTCAACCACAATGTCCGAGTCAAGGAACGCCACATGGGTCAGCCCGTAGCCGCCAAGGTCCCTGGTGAGAATGTCCACCCCAACGTTCCGGGGCGACTGGTGATCGTGCGCCTTCGCGAGCGTGCAAGGCACCCCCATCCCGACGATCTTCTCCAGATCCATGTAACCCGTTAGGCTGAACCGGTGCGCCACCACAACAACCGCAGACGGGGGAAGGGTTTGGCGTCCAAGGGCATGAAGGCAAGCGTGCAGGTTCTTTTCGTGGCCCGGCGATATCGGGATCACTACGGCGGGGGCGATCATGCGTGCTGCCTCCAAGCGGGACTGTCGTAATACCACCGCAGCTCGTCTGCCGTGGCGGATTCTCTCATCGGCATTTCGGGGCCCTCGGCATGAACGTGCGGGAAAGCCGTAAAGATGTCGCGAACACCAATGAACTCAAGGAGCTTCCCCCGATGCCATCCGTCAGGGCCACTGAGCATCGTCGCGGAAGTTTCGTGAACCCTCAATCCCGCAGTCAAGAAGTCTTCTATGATGCGGTAATACTCCCCTGCGGTCACATACTGGTCCTGTAGCGGCTGGCAGAGATCCTGTACGGGACGGAGTTGCAGGCAGTCATCAATGGCCCGCTCAAATGGCCTGGTTTCATGCACGATCGGACGGTCCGTTTGCATGCTGGCCTGCCACCATGAAATGTAGGCCCGTTCCACCGGATCACGGGTCATGAGAATGATCTTCATGTTTGGGTTCACCGCTGCCATGATCCGGGCGTTGACCGCGGTGTCGTACATGCTCATTTGGGGTGACACCAACACGCGCTGCTTTCCGGGCGTTGGAGGGTCGGTGAACGGCGTGAGACCGCCGATGTCCTTTAGGAGCGCAAGGATCTCTTCCCGGTCGTTGGGTGGCATGCCGTACTGTTCACGTTTCTCAGGGGACCATGCCCAGCCGGCCCATTCCCAGTGAAACACGTCAAGGTCGGGGTGCTGCTTGAGCCAGTGGCGCATTGAGCACAGGCCGCACTTTTGGGCTCCGATTACTGCAACGTCAACGCTCACCGCTTGACCCACCTTTCCTTGACCACCGGATCGGGAAGTGACCGATAGTAATCCCATGCTTCAATTGATCTCACCGTTTCACCGGTCACCGATGACACCCATTCAATGCCCGGTTCAACGTCACGGCAAGCATCATCGGTGTCGGCCTTCACCCAGGGATGCCATGCGTCAATCTTGGGGAGGTCAACCGCGTTCGCTTCCCCCACACCGCGTTCGTTCACTGGGTGCCAGAGATGCCAGCCGCGCGCCTCAACGAACAACGTTTCGATGCCGTGCGCTGCGGCACGCAAACCCAGTTCCCCATCCTCGCCACGTTTCAGCTCGGAATGAAAACCCCCAACGTCAATGAATGCATCCCATTCCCAAAGCAGATTGCCGGACAGGTTGCACAACGCTGCCGAACGGGAATACCGGTGCTGCCCCTCACCGATGCTCCCCACGGTGTTCCACCACGGGGCGTTCTTGATGCGCGGGTCACGCAAACCATAACCGGGAGGCAGCCACTCGTAAGGGCCGGCAACCACCAACGGCCTGGACACACAACAAAACCGGGCCTCGCACATTTGCGCCAACGCCAAGGGCTCCACCATCACATCGGAGTCAAGAAACCAGATCAGCTCGGTTGCCATGCCATGCTCGGACAACCGCTGCACCCCAATGTTCCGGGTCATCATCTGGCCACGCTCAAACTTGTTGGCATCCACGAACAGGACCGGTACCCCCGCCAACGCGGCAACAAGGTCCTGCTGATCGACGCTCAACCATGCCCCAGGGCCATCGGCAACGATGCAGACCTGATCGGGCATGTCCATTTGGTCGCCAACCGATTCCGCAACCCGAAACAGGTTCCCCTTGTGGGCGTCACCGGGACCAAGCGGGATAACGACACTGACGCTCATCTGACTTTCCCTTCATCTGTTATTGCTGACGCCGCAACAAACTCGCGTGCCGGGGTGACATGCTCCAAAGCCATGTCGTACCGGTCAATGCGGTCCACCAAACCGTCATCGTTCATCACACCAACCTGGTAGCCAGCGCCGGTCAGCAGCACCCAAAAGTCATGCACGAACACATGGGCGCCGATAGCACACTGGTTGTACTCCCACTCGATGATCCGATAGTTGCGCGGAGACAAAACCTGTTCGGCACCCCGCAGGATCTCTAGCTCGTTGCCTTCCGCGTCCAGTTTCAGAAGATCCACCCCGGTCATCGCTATTCGCCGCAACGTTTGGCACCGCACATCAATCGTTTTCTTGCCTTGCACGGCACCGGGAATGAACGTGCCGGGCTTATGGAAGCTCCCAAGAACATCCCGGTCAGCATCAACCCATAACGGGCGGGACCGTTCGGTGTCCGATGCCACCAAAGCGACGTTCTCCAACCGGAACCTTCCCCCGGCGGCACTTTCGAGTTCCTTGAACGCGGTTGGTTGCGGTTCAACACAGGTGATGTCGGCTTTCGGCCACCGGTCCAATGCGGCCAATGCCCATTCTCCGACGTTCGCGCCAACATCCACGATCTTTGGGTTCATCCCGAGTGACAGGTTGCCAAGGAATGCCCGTTGGGCCGGTGACACGGCGTTCATGCCGTCACCCCGTTCAACAGTGGTGCGTCGTCAATAATCCGCTTGCGTGCCATCTCGGCATACTCCGGGTTAAGTTCGATGCCGATAAAGTTCCGGTTGTGGCGTAACGCAACCATTCCGGTGGTACCTGAACCGGCGAATGGGTCCAGAACCGTGTCGCCCTCACGGGAACCGGCGAGCACGCATGGCTCTATAAGTTTCGGCGGGAATACCGCGAAATGCGCGCCCAAGAACGGCTGGGCGGCGACAGACCAAACCGACCGACGATTCCGAGACGTACCAGTGCCGTCATATGCTGCGCCGTTGGGACGCAAAGCTGAGTGCCCGACCCCAGATTTCTTCGCCTTACGTGAAGCTGCACGTTCGGAGGTGATCGGCTCCCGGATAGCGTCAGCGTCATAGTAGTAGTGGGCCGATTTCGCGAGCAGGAAGATGTGCTCGTGCGAGTTACTGGGCCGATCCGCCACGCTTTCTGGCATGGCCGACGGCTTCTCCCAAATTATGTCTGACCGCAGGAACCATCCGTCGTCCCTTAACGCGAATGCAACTAGCCACGGAATCCCAACGAGATCCTTCGCCTTCAACCCTCCTGGAGTCGGCGGGCGCTCTTCCATTTCGCGAGCGCCCAGTTTCGCATCCTTGGACCGTGACGCCCTGTTCCCGCTCGTGTAGCTATCGCCCATGTTCAACCAGCAGGTCCCGTCATCACTTAGCACACGACGGACCTCCCGAAAAACGTCTACGAGCTTCGCCACATATTCATCCGGGGTTGCCTCCAGCCCGAGCTGCCCCTCCACCCCATAGTCCCGCAGCCCCCAGTATGGTGGAGACGTGATGCACGTTTGGGCGCTGGCAGTTTCCATCTCCCACAGGCACTCGATGGCGTCACCGTTCTCAACACGCCAATCAGGCACGACTCGCCCCAAGGTCAATCTTGGCGAGGTCCGCTATCTGCCCGACGTACTGCCAGCCTTTACCGGACTCAAGCCCCCAGCCGCCCCCGTAACGCGGCAGGTTTACTCTGTCGCCCTTGGGCGCGGCCTGAATAAAGCCGGCATCGAAAACGAAGCTGTATTCGTCAATGTCGCACATCCACCACACCTTCCGATAGCGTGCTTCGATGCTCGTGACGTTCCCTGGTGGCGAATGCAGCAACAGGACACTCATCAGATACCTGACGGCCTCCGCCTGCTCTCGTGCCGCATTCTCACACGCGGCCCGGCCTGCATACTCAGCCAGCGTTGACATGTGCCCTCCCGTAGTTCACTTTCGCAACCCCTGCCGCCCAACCGTCAGACTGCGCAACCGACATGGCGAACACCTCCAGCGGGTCCAGGGCACCACTAGTGTGCTGAAACGGCTTGAAAGCCCTGTAGGCGAACTCTGGGATCATCACGAACCCGGGATCAACCACCCATTGTTCCTGCCAGAACCGGTGTGTGGCGGTCACATCATCGGGGTTCACGTTGCCACGATGCAACCCGAGCAGGCCGAGTTCGGGTCCGTCACCGAGGACAGCTTTCAGACCGGCGGCGGTAAGGATGTCCCGTCCGGCGTTCGCCCACTCGGGTTGCGGGTCAACATGGGGGTGCAGGACAGCAATAAAGTCCCCTTGGGCACCAAGGAACGCGCTATCTAGTGCCTCATGCAACGGCAGCCATTCGTTCACCCGGGTAATGGACTCCACACATGCGAGCCCTTCAAACATCGTGTAGGGCCTCCGGTCGAGCGCAATGACCTCAATGTCACGTCCCGCGGTGTCGCGACACCACCGGATTCTGGCGGCAGGATCAGTGGTTGTGTCATCCACAACCAAGACGAGCGAAACGACATCGGGGTTCAAAGGGTCACCGAACATTCATCCGCGAGAACTTCAAGGATGCCTTCCGCGGCCAGGGTGGCGCAGGCGGCTGTCCAGGTTGCCTCGTCCAGCTCGCCGTCAAGTTCCGGGGCCAACGCGCGGGCTTCTTCCAGGGCGGCCAGTGCGGTTTGGACCTGACCGTGGATCGTTTTGAGGGCATCCCGTCCCGCATGGGTTAGGCGACTTTCGGGCGGGTTGATGGACTGGCTATCGGTGCGGTCAGTCACCCAGTATTGGTCGTTCACTGTCCGTCCACCAGCCTTTCAATGTCCAGATCCATGCAGGCTTCCACCAGGGCACGCCGGGAGTCGTGCTCCCATTCCGCTATGTGGCCCGTCTTTTTGCCGCGGATCGCTGATTCGTGGTGCCACGCTTTGACTTTCGGCTGGTACACGCACGGAATGTCGTTTCGAAGCGCCCGCAGACAGAACTCCACGTCTTCGAAGCCCATGCGGAAGTTGAGGTCGTCGTAGAGCCCGATGGCATCCAGTGTTTCCCATCGGATGTACTGGAGGGCACCTGTGACGGGGCAGTCCGCGGCACGGTTGGCCGCCGGCAGGGCGGGATCACAGTGCATGTAGCGGTGCAGGAATGCCTTATGGAGTCGAGAGAAATAGATCCCGGCGTGTTGCAGGGTGCCGCTGTCGGGGTAGATCAGCATGGCCCCCACGATCCCCGCCAAACCGTCTTTCTGGCTGACGGTTCCTTGCATGACCGGTATCCACTGGTCGGTAATGATGTCGATGTCAGCGTTCACCAAAACCGCATCGGAACCGTGCTTCAAAGCATCTTTTAACCCTGAGTTAACTGTTGCGCTGAACCCAAGGTTTCGTTCCAACAGCCGAACGGAAACCCGATAGTTGTGGCGGGCTTCGAGCCCGTCAGCCCAGTCCGTTTCGGGACTTCCATCATCCACAACCAGGATGTCTGTCGTCTCAGGGTCGGTAGTGCGACACACTGATTCGAGGGTGCGTTCAAGTAGTTCCACTTCTCGGTCGCCGCGCACAAAAGTTGGGATGATCACGAGGGTGTTGCGGGATTCCGGTGCGGTCTGCTCATCGGTGAGGTGGGCGGTGAAGGGGTGCAGGGTTGCCTTCGGGGCTTCCTGTAGGGCCATCATTTGAAGTCCTCCGTTTTGAGCTTCGCGATAATCCGGTGGCCCCGCCGGGAAACCACTTCGACCATGGGACGCACAACGATCCCTTCGGCCTGTTTGGTTCCCCAGCGGGAACCGAACCCTTCCCTGGCAAACTCTGTGGCGTCATGAAGGTCACCTTCACCAACGACAGGGCTGTAAAGGCAGCCGAGAGATTCCGCAACCCAGCGAACCGCATCCTGCTGATACCAGTTGTGGCCGTGGCGCACATCGAACAGCGCGAACGTTTTGCCGTCTAGGTAGTCGCCGCCACCTTTCTGTATTCCGGCACCGAACGCCTCCCCGTACAATGTCAACGGGCTGCCGGCGAAGGTTTGCTCGAACAGTTGGGCGTTCTTTTCGCCACCGAACTGTTCTTCAAGCATCGGAAGTACCTTGAGGCCTTTCAGGTCGGCACGGTCTGTTTTGCCTCGGAAGTGAACCTGGTAGCCGTCCCAGTGGATTCGAATGTTGGTGCCATCAATCTTTTCTTGCCACACCCAGGTGAGGCCCATGAGGTATTCGATTTCGTCTGTGCGCGGGGCACCAACCAGCAGTTGGCGGGTTTCCGGTGATCGTTTCCAGACGGTGGGGATTTTGGGGTAGGTGCCGTGAAGGGTTTCCGCGGGGGCGTCAACGGTCATCGGTCCGCCACCTTTGACACCGCGACCTTCTGGACGTAACAACAGATTTGGCAGTGAATGTCCAGCGCCACCCCAGTCTCAAGCATCCCATCCACGCGCCTGGTGACCGAAACGTTCTGCGCGAACCGCACATCGCAGACATTTTTGCCGCCGCAGTTCGGGCAGTAGAGCGCCCATTCGTCATGGGGTCGATCTTCAACTTCCCATTCAGTGGTCATTCGCCAACCACCTTCCTGTGGATGCGCTCGGCTTCCTCGGGTGTAAGGCCGTAAGCGATCTCCCATGCGTCCGCAACCTTGGGGCGGTTCAACCGCAACCATGCCTCCTGCGCCTCAGCCAGTGCGGCAGTTCTGTCTTCGCAGAACCCCGTGGGGTCATTGGGGCCAACTTCGGTGTTGCCCCAGGGGATGATCGCCCAGTGGTAGCCGGGGCCGAATTGCACCCCCTTATAAGGCACATACACGGTTTCGCCTGCCGGGACCTGATCCAGGTACAGCTGGTGGGCTTCGGAAACGTGTAGGTCATCCCATCTGATTGGCCGCTCGCTCATGCCATCATCTCCCTGAAAGAAACTGAGGGCCGGTGCTGCGGTTCCGCGCCGAACGTTTCCGCAACACCAGCCCATTCACCCATCGCCTTCGTTTCAACGGGTGAAGCTTTTGAAGTTGAGGCGGCACCGCCCCATGCCCTACGGTGCCGCTGGCAACAGGTCGCAGGAGGGAAAGCAGAAAACCCCCTTGCATGGATTGCCCGTCCCCCGTGTTGGGGGGAAGAATCACTGACAGCTACCCGGCCCTCACTGTCAGCCCCGATGTCCACCGCCCAGAACTGGGGGCATCCGGGTCGGGTTTCATCCGCAACACTGCCGCGGGTGAAAACGCTACACACTGTGGAAATGCCAGCCACACCAGTAAGGTATCAGTGGTGTTGGACATCAAACCACACAAACCCTGCAAATACGTTGAAAACCTTTTATGTGGCTGTCATGGTGTCAAAATCCATCTTGAACCTACGTTCACCTTTACGGTCCATCCTGTTCTTCGCCCACACGATCTCAAGCTCCCCTGGGTCAAGCTCATCGTACTGCCGAACCTGCTCCGTAGCCTCATCGTACGGTGACCACAAGAAACTGATCATGTCGGCAAGCATCGACACCTCCCGGACGCCCTTCATGTCCTCCATGCGGGGCCGGGGATCATTGTCACGGCCAACATTCTTGTTGGTATGCGACAGGCAGCAGACCGCCAAACCGAGATCCTTCGCCAATGACTGCTTCAGGAACCGCATCTTGTCGCCCTGCTCCCGTCGCTGATCGTCATACCACTTATCCATGTGGAAATAGGTGAAATGGTCCAACACCACGAACCCAATGTTTTTCCGGCGAATCCATTCCACCAACGTTGATTTGATCTGGGAGGCCGTCAGCCCGGATGGATATGTGAAGTAGATCGGGTAGTTCTTCTCGGCACCCCATGCCTCCGCGAGCCGCCGGTAGTCGTCATCGGTCGTGTTGCCGCTACGAAGTGCCCTGCCGCTGATCTTCGCCATTTCCTGCGCGAGCCGTGACGAATACTGCCACTCGTCCATTTCAAGCGACAGAACCAATGTGCCGACCTGCTCCTCGGGTGGCTTGCGTGACTGCGCGCGCGCGAACCTTTGGGCGCACAGCATCGAGATCGCGGTCTTACCTACCCCGGGGCCACCGCCAAGCATCCAAAGTTCGCCGGGCTGAATGCCGCCTGTGAAATCGTCAATGAACGGCAGCCCGAACTTCGCCCCCAGTTCCCCGCCTTGATGGACGATCTGCTGCCGGCGTTTCATTTCCTTCAGGAAGCGTCGGCCCGCCTCAGCGTGACTGATGACCTCGGATTTCGTTACCCGGTCGGTGAGTATCGCCAGAACACCCTCCGAGACGCCACCAGCGACCTCCTCCGGTGTTTTGGCGTTGTTTTCGACCTCACCCTTGGCGTGGTCCAACAGGTCCGCCAGATCGCGTCTCCTGGCCTGATAGGAAACCTCGCCAGTATGGGCAGCCAGATCCCCCGGAACCTGGATTTTCGCCAAAGCAGTAACGAGCTTCTGCGACTCCGCCTCCGTCTTCCCCCAAACCTTCGCCAACGATGTTGCCGCGCGCCCCCCAACGGAAACCGGGTCAATCGGGTCACCGTCCTGCATGGCCTCCCACACCACCTCGGCAATGATGCGGTTCCCCGGTGAATGGAAATCCTCGGGCTTCAACCCCTCGCTCGCAACCTGCCCGGCACGCTCAGCACCCTCACGCAGGATCGCGGCCAGCACGGCACGCTCGGCGTCAACTGAATGGTAGTCAGCCAACCTTGGCCCCCTTGGCTTCGTTGCAGCACCGGCACATCGTCTGAAGGTTTCTGCTGCGGTCCGAACCGCCGCGCGCGAGCGGCAACCTGTGATCCAAAGTCAACAGTTCGGGGTTATCTCTGCCGTCAAGCCCGCACTCAATGCAACGATAGTCGTCGCGTTCGTAGATTCGCTGACGCTTCTGCTGGGAGATCGTTTTCCGTTTCCGTTTCGGTGGCGGCCACTCCACCCCCAACTCCCGCGCCTTATCTGCCCGCTCGTTTCGCGGAGCCAACGCAACCCTCCGGTAAGCATCGTCACGCTCACCCGCCGTCATTCGCTTGATGCCCAGCGCCTCGCGCATCAGCCACGGAGCCATCTTCTGCCGGACCTTCGGGCCGCCGTGTTCCAGCCGCCACTGGGCCTTCTGCACTGTCGTCTTCACAGCCGTCCCACAATCCGCGCCATGCCATCCACGACCTCAACGTTGATGCCACGGTCCACAAACCACCCCTTGGCTGTTTCGGCCCGCTCATGGGCACCAGGGTCCGTCGTGGCCTGCGCCGACGTGATCAACTTCAGCCGATCCAACCCCGGCTGCCCCACCTCGGTGATCAGCTTTTTCCTGACCGCATCCGGTGACGACTCCTCCGCGATCTTCTCGGCACCAACCGCCTCAGCCTTCTCGAACCATTCAGGCAGACTTTTCGGGGTCAACAAACTTTTCGGGGTCCGGTACTCCGGGTGCTCCTTGATGAACTCGGACGCCAGCTTGAACTTCAAAGCCAAATGGATCTCGGGCAACTCCAGCTCATCGAGGTTCTTCAGGAACGCCCTGGCGACATCCAAGTGACGTTTCGTTCCCGGTCGGGATTTTCCGCCGCCATGCTCAACGATCAGGTCGAGGGTTTCCTTCAGCCCGAGCTTTTCTGCCCTGGCTACATCCCTTAGCTGGGCTTGGGTCAGATTGCTTTTACGTTTCGGGGAACCTTCCAGCGTTGAAGAACCTTGAACGTTTGTGGAATTGGCTTCCAAGAAAGAACGGGGCGGCGAGTCCTGGCCCTCCCCGTCGTCCGTTGAAGGGGGGTTCTGATCCAACGTCAAAAACTCGTTTTGACAATTGTTGTTTTGGTTCGTTGACGGTTCAATGGGGGTTCCTTGACGGTTCCTTGACGGTTCTCTATATATAGGCGTGTCACTCTGAGAAATATCATTCTCATTCTGAGACGACTTATTCTCAGTCTGCGACCTATCATTCTCATTCTGAGACGGCACATTCTCATTCTGAGACGACGACAGGTAGAAGCAAGGCCACCCCTCAGCGGCCACGCCTTCCCTCACCAGCCCCCTGTTTCTAAGTTCATCCAGCGCCCTGTAAACGGTGGCCCGGCTACACCCCGTCTTGTTAATGATTTCGTCCTTGGACGGCCAGCATTTTCCGTGCTGATTGGCGTTGTCCGCCAGCGCCACTAGGACAAACTTTTGGGTTACGCTCAGGCCATCCTGCTCGAACGCCCAGCCAACCACCTTGCCGCTCATTTGGCAACCTCCAGATTCTCGTGGAACACTCCATGGCAGTCGGCGCAAAGAGCGATCACGTCGCGGTTCAGTTCGCAGCCGCGCCGCTTGTAGGTCCTGTGGTGGACATGAAGGCTCGTCTTTTCGTTGCAGGCTTGGCACCGCCACCTTGCCCGCTTTAAGGCTGCTCGCCTAGAGCGAGACTTGACCATTAGGGGTTCGCCGCATTCGCATGTCTGTCCGGTGGGGCGCGGGCCGGCGATAAGGCGGAGATGGTTGGTGGTTACGCCAAAAAGGTCAGCGATCACCTTGCAGTCAATGTCAGTGCGATCCCAGTAGTAATGTGCAATTTGAGCATTGCGCACGTCATCAGGGAGCATCGCGCCCATGCCCGCGGCGCTCTCCTTGACACCCACCAGGTAGTCCCTGGCGGCCTCGACCTCATCCTGTGCGTCCTGCACCTCAGCCACGGTGCCTCTGACCTCACTGAGTATGAAATCAATATGCTCGGTCTTCACTGCTTGCCTTTCCTTTCGGTAGAACTGTTGCAAGCCGCACATGAACCGGCGCAACCTCACCAAAATGCTGGTATCGTTCACCACGTCAAAAATCATCGGGAAGCACCACCAGGTTCTTGTTGTTTTCCTTCCTGGCGGCGCACCCGATGATTGGAGATGAAGTAGCCCGATCTGCCCAGTTAAGGAAATGCCAGCCTTTCAGGGCGGATCGGGCACGCCGCACTACAGCATTGGTTCCTCCCAGATCCGGTTTGGAAACGCCATCGAGGGGTATCCAATCAGATTTCCCCAAAAAAACCAATACCCAGTTTTAGGTTTTTGTTAAGGGTATTTGTGTTTTGGCCTTAAATGGCGGTTTAAGGCAGGGCTTTCTTTAATGCCTGCCGTTCCCGGTGGAATCTCAGCGCGCACTCAAAAACCTCAGGGCGGTACGGCACCACGGTCCGGTCATAGTTGCCGTCCGGCCCCAAGCGCACGATCCAAAGTTCATCCGCCGGCCCATACCCGCAATGACGCGCCGTGGTTTCGTAGCCAATCAACTGGATGAGGTTTTCGTCATATGGCGGCGACAGTTTGGTGCGGGCGGCATCCTTGTAATGCCATTTGGTGACTGTCTTGTAATCAATGCGTGCCGTGCCGGGTTGCCCGGTTGACAGGGTGACGTTGGCGTAAAGATCCCCGCGGCCCGCGACCAATCGGCCTTCACGAATGTCACCGACCATGTATTCACTGTCGATCGCATTGGGGCGGTGGTCGGCCACGAACCGCATCCCGGCCTGCAACCACGGGCGAATGTCGTCAGGGTATTGGGCAAGGTCAATCATGGCCCCTTCCCCAACGATCTTGAGCATCATGTCGTGGGCCACATCGCCACGGTCACGGGCTTTACCCCAAATGCTGTCGTAGTGGCGACCGGTGTCTTTGAGGAGCTGCCGTAGCGATTGCTGGGTTTCGTGGGCAATGTTGACCCCGGCTTGGGCGAGTTCGATGATTCCGGCCTCTTGCAGTTTGACCCCGGCGGGAAGCAGCATGGGCTTGTCGAGCTGCCCCGCGATCGTGCTCATGCTGATGCAGCGTTGTCCGCCGACCGTGTAGCGGCGCTGTTGGGGCTTAAGATCAACCCCGATCGAATCCCAGTAGCAGACCTCTGTGCCGTCCGGCAGTTCGAACGTTTCGTTTGGTGGCCTGCTTGTTTTGGTTGCCATCAGGCCACCAGCCTTTCCTGGCCACTCTTCTTCGCGGCCCTTTCTGTTGCTTCACGAGCGGTCTTTTCCGCGTGGCAGGGGCGCCGGCACCTTCGGGCAAGGTTGTCCCGATGATGTGCCCCGCCATCCCCTAGCGGCACGATGTGGTCGGCATCCCAAGGTCTGTCCGATGAGCCGCAGTCAACGCACACGGGATCGCCGCGCTTCTCGATGAGTTCCCTAGCGCTGAAACAGAGCGCCCAACGGAACTCCCGGTCGCAGTTCCTTACCCCGATTTCGTATGCGTCCCCCTTGTGGCGGACCCTGCGGCGATGGTTTCCGTTCGCGGTGGGGTGCATCACAATGGGTTCCCCGCACCATTGGCAGGTTCCCGGTGGGGCGTCGGGGGCTTTCGGTTCCGCCAGCCAAACGAGGCCGCGGTCAGTCACCCTTCCACCCATCGCCGGTCAATCCAGATGTATCTGACGGGTTTCGTTCCGGGCTGCTGCCCTGTTACGAGGACAGCGGGGTCCTGTCCTGCTTTCGTCAGGCAGACGGTTCCGATCTGGCCTCTGATGTCCGTTCCCGAAAGGGGCACGAGTTTCGTTTTGGGAGGTGAACCCTCCGGGGCGGCAAGGGGTGACAGGGCGCCCTCCCGTATTCTGCCCGGCGACTTGATGGCACGGCAGATCAGGTCACGCAACTTGGCGGACGCAGCCCCAAGATCCGAGAACGCCCGCTCAAATGTTTTGCGGTCAGCCATCGGTGCCCTCTTCCGCGGCGGCAAGCGCAACCTCCGCGAGCCGGTAACAGAATGCCCTCTCCCGTGGGCTTGTGAACCACACGAATCGCCCGTACCGTTCCCGGCAGATCGCTTTTGCGGCTCTCGTTACGGATGCCGGGCTACGCTTCGACGGCATCCAGCAGGTCCTCGGGTGCAGCCTCCGGTTCGGCCTTGGGTTCCTCGGCGGGCTTCTCCGCTTCAGCCTTCAACCCGGCCTCAACCTGCTTTTCAACCTCGGCAAGGAACGCCTGTGCCTCATCGGGGGTGAGTTCCTGTAGTCGTGAGAAGATGGCTTTCTTGGATCGTGCCGATGGTCCACCTATCCCTGCGGCGCCGAACAGGTTGCCGAGATCCCCGACCTTGGTTCCGTCGGCCAACAGCACTTTTAGGCCCGATGTGATTTGGGCGAGCTGGTCGTCGGACAGTACCGTTCTGGTGTCATTGGTCGTTTCGGGGCTGGAATCGTCTCCAGTGGGCTGTGGCGAAGCCTCAGGTGCCTTCCTGTTGGCCTCACTGACCACATCTACGGCTCCGTTCTCCGCCTGGGCCATTTCGTCCGCCGTATACAGTCCACCGAGCTGTCGTGGAAACGCCTTCCGTAACGCCAACGCCTCAGCACACTTGACCAACTGACCAGCAGGCATCTTGTCCCACATTTGTCCGGCCGGGCCAGTCACCGCATACTCCGACCAGTGCGCAACACCCGGCGTCTCAGCCAGAATGCCCTTGATGACCTTCTTGGCGGAAATCCTGGCGGCAGCGGGCTTCTGTTTCACCAGCCAAACGTCATGCCAGTTACCCTTGTCGTCGCACCATTCCGGGTTGCCCTGCCCAGCATAATCCCCGGTGGATTCCGCGACTGCCCGGAACCCGTCAATGGTGGCCTCAACGGACCACTTGCCGCCACGCCATGTGCCGTAAATCATGCGGGCGAAAGGGTCAAGGCCGGTCCTTTCAGCCTTAACGATCAACTGTTCAATCTCGGCGTCCTTCGGGACCTGCTGCGGTCTCCCCTGCTTGTAGCGGGTGAACATTTCTTTGAGCGCCGACCGTTCCTTGTCGCCGTACTTGGTGGTGGTCATCAGAAACCTCCGAACCAGCCGAACGCCAGCTTCGTCAAAACAACAAACAGTGCCCCGTACACGAGCGCCCAGAACGCCAGGTAGCTTGCGGCGGCGAGAATGGCCCCGCCAAACGCAGCAATGGTTCCCAAAAGTCTCATCTCGTTACCTCCATCGTGACCGTGATTCGTTTGTCGCCCCGCTCGGGATCAACGGCCACATCCCCGAACTGGTAGAAGTCAACTGTGTCGTCTGGCAGAACACCCTCATTGGTGAGCACGTCGCCTAAACACTTCTCTGCAAGGAACCTCATGTTGCCACCGTCCCTGCGGCGTTTCTGCGGGAACCTGAACACCGCTGTGGCACGCACATGGGTCGCCGGGCCAGTCAACGTGGATGCCCTCAAGGCGTAGGTGAATCGTTCATCCCAGTCCTTTTTGGCATTCCGGTATGCCCAGTTGGAACCCCGTCCCGCAACCGTGTTCAGACTTGGTGGGGTGTCATCAATCACCAGCGTGTGCGTTTCAGGCATCAAACCCCCCTGCCGAACTTGCGGGCAATCCGGTCCATCAACCGCACAACCCAGCCTTCAAGAAAGTAAGCCAAAACGCCTATGCCTCCCAGTACCACACCCATGAGAACCGCATCCCACATCATGGCCCCCAGTTGTACTTGTCACGGATCAGTTCGAACCGGCGTTTTTCGGCATGTTCAGCCACTCGTAGGGCACGGTCACCGATCACGTCACCTAGTCGCTTCAATGGTTCGGGGTACCGGTAAGCCATCCAATATAGTGCCCCCTCACACCGCAACGCTCGTTCGGCACCCTTTTGGATGCACTTCCACCACAACTTCATAAGACGCCAGCCTTTCTGTTACTGCGAACAGTAACAGCACAACCGGACGTTACGGTTAGCGGCCAATCACAGGGCGAAGGGCGGAACGGGCGCCGTGGCCCCCCGGGAAAGCAGACATTGACCCAACCGGAACCTCCATGCCGCCAACCACGATCGGTGGCATTTGTTCGGCAGGCAGTATCGCCTCTGTTTGGGAGATCGGGAAGTCGCCGCCCCCATAACTGGAGTACCCAGGCCATGACAGGTATTCACTGATCCAGTACTGCCCCATGCCTCGACACCTGGCAGTCACGGTACTGCTACCGCCAGAGAACCTTGGAGGTTCAGGATCAAATTGGTGTGAGTCCCTGTGAGGGTAACCCACGAGGAGGGTAAAAAGTCCTGCGGCGTGGGGATGGATTGGCACATCAACCCAACGATCTCGTGAAATGGCCGGCCAGCGCGAGATGCCGATGTCAGATGGGGTGCCGCGCGGCGGGTTGCTGCCCACATACTCAAAGTCCATGTACGCGGGCGCCATCCACGGAATGTAGCCGTTCAGGCCAGGGTAGGCAGAACTGCCACCCCCCGAGAACGCCCGGTACTCCTTGACCTCAAACGGCATGTCGTATTCAACAGTGACACCTTCGCCCATCGCAAGCGTTTCGTCCTCTAGCACCCACACGGGCTTAAGGATGTATGCGTATTTTAAGGGGATAACGGTACCCACCGGGAGAAGGTCATCCAGCTCAGCGGGGGTGATGTATGGCAACTCTGGGCTTCGATCCGTGGGTGCGTATTTCTCAATGTAGTTGCACACGTACTGCATCGGCATGGATGTGACTGCTATGGCGAGGCCTTGGAGTAGGGCTGATCCCAGCCGTTCTGGCCCCCCGAAGGGAGATGGGGCAAAGCCCTCCCGGTAGCGGACTTGGAGCGGAAGGCCGCGGTCACGGCGTTCCGCTAGGTGGTCTTTGGCGCCGGAAGCAATTGGGTTGACACTGCGGACCGACCAGAGTGTTTGCTCCGCCGCGCTAAAGGCGGCGGGCCGAACATCAAAGACTGCTGGTTCCAGCCCGAACTCATCGTGAAGAACGTCAATTGTAGTGCTGACGCCGGCATCCCAGAGAGGGGTGCCGTTATCAATCACATACAAAGCCCTGTTACCCGACGAGAGGGTTGTCGTAAATGTGCTCGCGATGGTATCTCGCGGGTACGCTTGGCCTGGAATGCTTCTCGCCCCACGCACGATTCGCCGGAACGTAGGATATAACTCCAGCGGAATGGACACTTGGGTTCTGTTGTGGAACTGCCTCAAATGCCTAGGCAGTAGTGCCGCCTTGAAGGTCTCAACGATGCCTTCAATGGGTCGCTCGTGCCATTCCCCCGCCTCCCAGTTCTCGGCGGGCGCATTGAACAGGACCTCTAACTTTTCTCGCTGCTCGTCCAATAGTGTGCCGGTAATGATGATTCTGCCAAGCTCTCTGGCGACTATTTCCCTATAGAATCTTTGATGTTCATCGTGCGAGAAACCCACCGTGAGTTCGTCCTCGAAGGATGGAGCGTCGTCGCGGATCTCGATGCTGGCTGCACCGGACGATGCGGACGAGTAGGCAAACCTGTTGCCGTCGGACTGCCCAGTTGACTCCACGAACGTTACCTCAACGTTGAGCGTAACGTCCTCTACATTGTAGTTGAGCAGTTGGCCAAGTGCCTCATCGGTACGTTCCTGCTGTTCCGTCGTGCCGTTAGTGAACGTGAGATCCATTAGTCAAGCGACCATATCTTCCACTCGTATATCCGCACTGCGGTCATAGACGTGCCACCGCTGATATTGACCTCACTCTTCCCTGCGGGCGCACTATAAAGGTCGTCGTGCCCGATCGGACGCATTCCCCACGCAGAAGTCCTCGTGAACCCTGCGACATCTTGCATCGGGTCCACTTGAACAATGCCGGCGGAGACGAACGTGCCGGTAATCAGGAGAAGCCACCATACATTTAGGCCCCACGATCCATCCGAGCTGTCCGAAGCCGATGTAAGTAGGGTTTCTGCGCCGCCTATTACGCGCCGTGTGTGGGAGAAGTAGGAGCTTGCCTTGCCGTGCCGGATGCCAACTTTCGTGTCGGCTGGCGACTGTCGCATACCTGCAAGCTCTAGTCCGTTGGTGTTGCCGGACGTCCCAGCCGCATTAACACGTCCTTTCACTACGCTCAGACTATTCCTAAGTGAAACATCCCTCGCACATATGGCGACCGGTGTGGCCGCAACGGGCGTGGCGTAACTGTTAGCCACGATTTGTAGATTGGCGACTGAGCCAGACGACCCCGGAGCATCTTCTAGTTGTGTAAGCGCGCTCGGGTTGTCGAATACGGCTTCAAACACGGGGCCGCTTGTTACCGCCCCACTCATCGGTGCCCCTTGTGGCCATAGCTGCCCAACCATTACGTCATCTCCGTTTTCTGTACCAGCAAGTCAACCCCCACGTCCGCCGAGGCGGCATCGAGATTCCACACAGCCAAAAACAACTCATCCCCCACGGGATTCTCAAGGTTATGGGCATCCACAGCAGGGTTCACGGCATGGAACGCCGAACCGTCCGTAATGTAATCCAACATCACTTTCACCGGGGCCTCGGGGACCTCTTCCATCGGACGCCCCGCATCAGCCGTCCGATCATCAGGAGACCCGTAAACCCGCACGTTCGCCGCCACGTTCGTCTCTAGGCCAATGATCCGCTGCCCCGCATACGCCGCAAGGTCAATGGCCGCCGAAGCATCTGGGGCGATCAGGCCCGTCATATCCGACAACGTTTCGCGCGCCCCACCCCCACCGCCACCAACCACGGTCAATGTTGCGGAAGCATCCCCGTCATCAGTGACCGTGCCGCCAACCACCGTCAAATGCAGCGTTTCAACAGACACGTCCCCATCACTGACCACCAGCCCCTCGACGGTCCCGCCGGTAGCCCCCACGAGGTTCACGCCAGCGCCCCACACCCCAGCGGTTTTCGGGCCATACAAGACCGTTGCAGCCGTGTCGATATAGAAATCCCCGTCCTCGCCCAGCCCTGATCCAGGCGCCCCAGTGCCATGCAGAACCGTTCGGCCATCAAGTCCCGACAGCCCCTCCGCACCAATAGTCACCTGCGCGGTGCCCGACGGGGTTTCCGTCACCGCGATCTGAACATCATGCTCGCCAACGAAATGGATCTTCGACGGCTCCACCACCGACCCGGAAGCATCGCTGACCTCTTCAATGCTGCCCCCACCCGTCGCGGTCACGTCCAGTTTCACGTCAACCAGCCCGGAACCGTCGCCCGTCACCGCAATATCAATACCGCTGCCCGCCGTGAACTGAAGCTGCTCCGCAGAGTATTCCGCAGCCGCGACACTGATCTCCCGGACAACCACATAGTCAACCCACCAGTTGGCGGAAGTCGGGTTCGCAGCCAGGTACAACTGAAAATTGGCGGCAGTCATGTCACCCAACCATGCCGCGACATCATCCTCATGGATTACTAGCGGTTCGCCACCCAAATCCGGGTTCGTGGCATGAATCTCGGTACGGACAGCCCCCATCACCCCGCCGACATTCCAAACCATGCGTATCCAAATGTCGTCGCCGCGAGCCACCCCAAGTTCCGAAAGCGACGTTTCAATGGCACCCGAGAATGACCCGGCCCCGATACTGACCGTGTCATCCGAATAGATTTCAATGCGGCAATTGGACGACTGAGTGGCAATATGGTCGTACAAACCTACGTTGAGTTCCGAATTGGCGCCCGTGCCGAGATGCGCTTTCATGGTTCCCTCAATAGTACGGCCACCCGACACATCCCCTACTGGGGTGTTGTGATCCAGAATAACCGGCGGGTAGGATTCGGGTAGCACCAGCGTTCCAGGTGCGGTCGTGTTCACGGTCGGCGGGTCGGCCCCAGTGCTTGTCTGTGTCCAATCGGACGCTAGCGTGTCCACCAGGAAGTCGTCCTCGATCAGGACCGTTGAGACGCCCGGCACGAGAACCGAAACTCCCCCTCCCCCAACTCCGCCAGCGACCGCAGACCAACCGGAGGCACCAGCATCAAAAGCATAGAAGGTGCCCTCGTCTGACACAAGCCTGATTTCTCGGTCCAAGCCGGTCGCGGGAAGATCCCCAACAGAAGACACCGGCCCCCGATAGAACAGGTTGTCAACATCAACCTCAGCATCAATCTTGTGTGCCCCACCAATGGACTGGTTCACATCCGGGGGCGCCGCCAACGTGAACACCAGCTCGGTGAACGTTTGTTCCGAGCCCGCATCCGACGCCGGATAGGTATCCAACAACGATGCCGACCCGAACTCCCCAGTGACCGTCGCATACACGTTAATGAACTCCGCGTCACCGACCGCCCCGCTATCCGGCAAAGTGACCTTCAGCAGGTTCGTGGAACCCGTGGTGTTACTGCCCGACATTGGGGGATGCACCGTACAATCCGGTTCCGTCGCACCATCATCAGTGAACGTGTCAGTCTCATGGTCGCCGCTGGCCAACAGATGGAAGCTACCGCCGTTAATGGCCCTGTAGAGCTTCCAGCCCAGCGGGGACGCCAGCCCGGCGGACAGGCCCGACACCGCAACCTGCGCGTTAGCGGCGCCAGGCTGACGTTCAACCGACACAACCTGCCCAAGCGGGGTTTCACCACCCGTCCCATCCGTGATCGTGAACCCATAATAGTAGGTCCCGATCCCGAGAGTGCCCGCATCGTTGTTCAACGCCACGACAGGCGCCCCGGTCGGTGCCGCAACCGGACTGTCAGTGGTCACCGTCACTGTCGGAGACAGTTCCGTTTCGCCGCCCTGCACGTCCTCCAACGTGTACCCGACAGTGATCGTCAAATCGGCACGGATCGACCCGCCCGAAGCCTCCACCGCAGCCGTAGGCGCCACCGAAGGGTTCTCTAAACCAGCCGTGCCGTCATGCCGATGCGTTTTCGCGCCAATCCGCAACAACCGGTCAATCGTCAACCGGTCCCGGCCAAGCGCCGCCCCGCCATCAGTCGACAACCCCTCACCGGGATCAAGCTCAGTTATGCCCGCAAAAGCCGTTTTACGCATCGTCATCTACCCCCTGCAGGAACGGCTGCCCGAACCCTGAAAACGTGGCATGAAGCTCACCACGAAACTCCTGTGGCGTATCGGTCCCCAACGCCCCAACCCTGATCGTGGCACCAACCGTTTCGTTGCGGTCATTCACATTCCAGCCAACCACGTTCGCCACCACAACCACATCCGGTCCCTTCGTAAGATACGACCCATACGTGAAATGGGGTGTCACAAACGGGCTGTCGCGCTGCCCGGTAGCATCAACCCAGTTCGTTTCAAACTCAACCTCCACCGTGGACCAAGACGCGAACTCCTCCGCCCGGCCACTGATCGGGATGCGGATCTGCTCGTCACGCTCCCGCAACCCGTCCCGTTCAATCCGCCGGCGGCGCTCCTCAACGCCTTTCACGACACCGATCGTTAAACCGCGCATGGCGGCATCCAGCCGGTTTGTTTTCGGTGCCCCCATCAGAACTCCCTCTGCTCTGTCCACGGCCCGCGCGCAATCGGGGCAGGCATATAGCCACGATGGTTCAACAGCCGTTCAAACTCTTCCCTCGTGACCGTGATGTCCTCAGTGTCCAGACACGACCCCCCAACGGACATGCGGAACCTCGCGTTCTTGCCGCCCTGATACTCCCAAGACCTTGACGCCACCCACAACCGGGTTGACATGCCTGTTCCGGTGTCCCGGACCAAAACCTCGCTATCGAGATGAACCAGCGGCCACATGGGAAACTCGACCTGCATTTTCGTGGCCTCCAACGCGTACCGCATCGCGATCATCAGGCAGGCCACCTTCGCCTCAAACAGATCCTCAATCATCTGCTCGTAATGCACCACCGCCCTGCGGAGGTTCGCTGACCTGCCATCCCGTGCCCAATGGGGCCGATACGAATACTGAATCCGGTCCTTCCGGTCGGCGCCCAGGGGATGAATCCACTCCGGGTTTCGTTCCGCCGCCCGCTGGCTCTTATCTTTCCCCCGAACACGAATCGAATCTGGCAACTGGGTGTTATCAAACACCGGTTCGATGCCGGTCAACAAATCGGTGTCGTTCACCGTCTCCCTGGCCTCACCGGGCGGCAACTGCTGCCTGACCGCACTGGACTGACGGAAAACCGCTACACCCATCGACAAGTTGTTGGGGTTATCCGCCGCAAGATTGTCCATATCGAAATCCGCTGGTGGCTTGATGAAAAACACGTAACTGGTCCGTTCCGCCACCCACCTGATGATGTCCGCCAACGTGGTTTGGCGGTCAAACACGATCTTGTCCGACAACCTCACCCCGGTGTCCTCTACCTCCCAATCATGCAAGCCCGCCCACTGCAAAACGCATCGAACAATGTCCGCGGCATCATCAACAAGAATCCAACGTTCCTGCCGGACCTCATCCGGGATACTGCGCTTCCAAATCTTGATGTCCCTGACCCCAGCCCGGTAAACCCCGCCCGAACCCGACGGCCCCGGAACCTGCCGCAAGTTCCTGAACCAGAGCCTTACCTTGCTGTCGTCCCCAACCACAATCGTGCGGCCATCAACAAGGTTGAACGCCCCGCCGCCCTCACCGAGCTGCACCCGGGCCGTATAGGGGATCGACGTTCCGGGCACATTCCCTTTCCCGGTATTGACCCAACCGGCCCCAAGGCTGTCCCCGTTACCGTATTTCGGTGGACCGTCCATGCCGTTCCCGGACGCATACACCGAAACGAACATTTCCATGTTGGGGAACCGCGGCACGAGCCCGAAGTTGATGTAGCGGCCCCTCGGGACACTGACCTCAATCCACTCGTTGGAATCCGCGCTGTCGTAGGCATCGGAGATCCAGGCCGATTCCTCATCCTCATCGACCGCAAGGCGTGCCGGGCTACCGTCCCTCCGGGATTTCGCGATTGCGGTGTTGGCAACATTCACCCGCTCATGCGACCGCAACCGGTCCGCAAAAGTGATCGGGTCCCGAACCCACAACGGTTTCGCATCCATGAACGCCCGCTGATCCGTCAAGAAAACACCCATGTTGCGGAACGTCGCTGTGATCTGATCGGGCCGGGACTTCAACGACGCCGTATCCAACAGCCCGGTAAAGAGCGGGAACACCGCATCGCCATACCCGCCAACCACCATGATCTGGGTGGCCTTATCCCGCCAGATACCGTTCCACTCGTTCTTTGTGCCGACTGCCGAACCGAACCTGCCCTGGTGCCCCATGAACGGGGACATGAACCCCCGTTTGATGCGATGAAAAATGCCCGCCAGCCCGGACTGCTGCTCCAGGGTGGTGTTCTGGACTGTGATGGTCAGTGTTTCAACGCCGTTCTGCCCGAAATCACTGTCGCCCTTGATGTCAACAACCCCACCGACCTCTTTCCAGGCCGTGTCCGCCGTCCACTCCCCAAACCACACATGGTTCGGAGACAACAACCCCGGTGTGAACGAATACGCCTCAGACGCCGCCAGGGCCTTATAGGAGCGCCGCAACCGTCCTTTACGGACAAACACCCTCACGACGGGTTTCTGTCCGCCTACGTGCCTCCCAGAGCGCCAACGCTGCCGCTGTATCGCAACCTGCCCAGGGTCCGGCATTCAACTCGCCACCCAACGGCCACTAATGCCCCTGATGATCAGAAACTCAAACCGGTACTCCCAAATGTGATGCGGCGCGTTCGCCATATCCCGCCGGTTCATCCCCACACGCTTCCGGGTAGTCGAAAACTCTGTAATGATCCCCTCACACTGACTACCGGTATCATCAGTCAAATACACCGACTGGGTTTCACACAGCAAATACCACGATTCCAGTGTGTTCTTCATTGCCTGCGTCAAAATCCGTCCCGTACCGGCAAGCCGCCGTGTCTCCGGGGCACCCTGCTGCACCACCACGTCCGTCCCAGCGGTGTTGCCCGAAGACTCCATGTTGCGCCGCCGAACAACCTGCTCCTCCTCCGACGGATTAATCGGCCACGAATACGATTGCGCATTCACAGGGTTCGTTAACTTCCACTGGGCCATCAGATGATCCCCGCAGACTGCATCGCAGACCTATTCGGCACCAAAGCATCATTCAACGTCGCCAACACCTCATCGGGGTTATCGGTCGCAACATTGATCGTCACAGCATTGTTATTCACCATCTGAAACCCCGGCTGCGGACCACCCGACCTGCCGCCCTTAATTGCCCTACGGATGTCATACATGGTCGGCAACTTGATCTGCCCAACATCCAAACCAAAACTATCCGTGCTGTCCTGATTCTCCAACTGGTGAATCTGACGCATCAGCCCGCGCTTAAATTCACGACCGGCCTTAGTGGTCTGCAGCAAATCCTTCAACCGGTTGATGTGCTGCTGCGTAGTGATCCGTTCCATGTCGGCATCAAACTGAATGTCCGACAGTTTCGACTGGGCAACCTGCTCCTCGTAGGAACGCCGCGAATCAATCAGACGTGCCCGACCGGAGTTCTTCTCCGCCCTAGTCTCAGCATCCCCCAACAATGCCTCAGCTTCACGGGCAGCGATCGCCGCGACCCTGACAGGATTATCGCCCGCCTTCGCCCTCGCAAGCTCAAACACCGACGCCTGCAACTCCTGCGCCTGCTGCTCAAGGAAATCATCCAACGACTTCTGCGCCTCAACCACCGTGCGGTAAGCATCAATGCGTTCCGCCTGCGTGGCATCCGGGTCAGAGTTCACACGATCAAACGCCCGTTTCGCCACCTCAACCTGACGGACATGCTCCTGACGATCATTCTTCGACTGCGAAACCCACAACTGATCGTAAGCCGACGCCGTTTCACGGGCATCATCGGCCTGACGTTCCGCCACAGCCCGCAACGCATCGTTATAAGCGACCTGCGCACCAATCAAAGCCTTCGCCTGCTCGTTCGGGTCAGACAACGGGTTTTGCTGCACACGCTGCAACTGGCGGGCCGCGTTCTCAACCTCCACCTTCGCCCGGGCCAAATCACCAGACACAAGACTCAACCGCAGATCATCCCGTGACTTACCAATATCAATGGCTTCACGGGCAATCTCGTCCGCCGCCTCACGTTTCGCCTCTTCAAGGGTCTGTCGGGCAGCCAACAGGTCCGCCGCCGATGCCTGCGCGTCCGTGGCGACCCGTTTGAACGCATCCACAGCAACCTTCACGGCACGACGGGCCGCCTGCACTTTCGTCCTGGCGCGCGACACCCACAGGTTCGCCTCCGCCTGCTCAAGCTTGCGGGCCTCCTCGGCAACCTGATCTTGCAACGCATTCTGGGCATTAACAACCTCGGCCTGCGCGTTCAACAGGTCGGCCTGGTCGGACTTCGGGTTCGCCTTGACCGCCGACGCGACCCGCTGCGCCGTCTGTAACGTCACCCTCGCCTTCTCCACATCGCCCGTCGCCCTGGCCAGCATGAGCTTCCCACGGGCCTCAATCAGCGCAACCTCATCCTGCTCCGCCTCATCCAATGTCGCCTTAGCGTCCTCGAACACCACATTGTTCGCCTCCGCGATCTGATGCAAAATCCGCATCCGGCCCGAAAGCTCACCGGGGGACAAACTCTCGTCAGCCCTCAACCGTTCCGCCTCAGCCTTCAAATGCTCACTGAACAGTGTGCCCGGGGTGGCTTTCAGATTCACGTTCCCGGCCTTCAGCTCCCCAAGGACCCGCTCCTGCTCTTTGCCTAACGTCTCAGCGACCTGGGAGGTGTCCGCCACCACGCCATCAACGATGTCCAACAGGCCGTCCAGCAAACCGACATGCGGCAGCGCCTTGAAAGCATCAAGATCAGGCAGCCCCGACCCTTTCTCCAGATCCGCGATCTGTTTCTCGAAAGCCTCAACGTTCTTCGGCACTGCACCCAATGCGGCCTCGCCCTGCCGCAGGTTCTTGGCCCGCTGCACAATCTGCTTGTTGAACTGCGAAATGGCCTCCGGCAAGAACATCAAGCCTGCGATCGCCAACCCAACCGGCCCCAGGAACGAAACAACCCCACGCCCCAACGACAGCAAACCACGGCCCGCAGCCTTCGTGGCGTTCATGCCAGCATTCAAAATGGAACCCTGGCGGGACGACATATCCTTCACTCGGTCCATCGTCCGCCGGTATCCGGCACCCACGATCCCGAACCTTCCGCCCTCGCGCCGGAAATCATCAAGCTTCTGCGCGTCCCACGGCCCACCCCTGCCGGCCGCCCCTTTAAGTTCCGAACCACGCCAGTCCCCATAAACCATCGTGGTACCGCCAGTCTTGCGGCGCAGCTCCTCGGCCTCATCCAGCTTGCCCATCCCGATCCGGCTAGACGTGACGATCCCGTGCTGACGGGCAATCTGTTCCGCCGACAACTGTTTCTGAACAAGCGCGGCCTGCGCGGAAGCAGTCGCGGCGCGATCCTCCTCGATCAATAGCTGCGTCTTCTTAAGCTGAGCAATCCTGGCTTCCGTTCGAGTAAGACCTTCCTCTTGCGTCAGAACACCCAGCTTCGACCGCGCGATCTCCTTTTCGGTCGCGTTGCCGCCCCTCAGCAGGTTGGCGTGCTTCTCGCTGGCCTCGTTAAAATCCAGGTTCCAAAGATCCCGCTCACGGTAGGCACGCTTAATGTCCCGCTGGTTCGATAGCGCTTCCCTGCCGAGCGCTTCGTCGGTTTCACCCAATGCCCTGTCGAGCAGCTTCCGGTCCTCATTCGGATTCGCTAGGAGCGCCGAAAGGAACGAGCCCTCCGGCATAGACGACCCCATATTCACGAACCGCATCGCCTTCATCGCCAGTGCCGCCTGCCCCAAGTAGGACACCGCCAACCGCAACGGTTCAGGTAACGCATTGAAAACTTCCAGCAGGTTGTTCGTCAGCCCGAGAGCCAGCCCCAGAACCCCCACCAACGCCTTCAAGCCATCAAACGCCCCAAGACCATCCAGGGCGCTGCCCATCGCCTCCAAATCAGACACGAGCGACTTGACGCGGGCATTCAACCTTCCGGCAAGGATCGCCAACTCACGCATCGACTCCCCGGCGGCGTTCTCATCCGCGAGATCTTTCATCGCCTTCTTGTACGTTTCGGGCTGACTCAGGATCGGCAAAATGACCTTCGAACCCAAGTCCGGTCCACCAATGGCGTTCGCAAGGTTCTGCAACTGCTGACGATCCAGGCTTGGTGCCTTCTCAATCGCCTGCCTGTAAAACTCGTCAATCGGCAGATCGGGTTCAAGGCTGAATGCACGCAACACCGCGGCGTTCTGCTCCTTCCGCATCTGATTCGCGGAACGACGCAACCCAGTACCGACCTCAAGGCCCGAACCCGCACCAGCCGCCATACCCGTAGTGATCAACGCCATCAACGAAGTACGGTCACCACCGGAAGCATGCCACTGACCAGCGGCCTTCTGGGTACCAGCAAGCATGTCCTGAATGGACGTGTTGTACCTGTTCTGCGCCACATTCGCGGCATCCAAAACCTTGATCAGATCCGTCGCATCGCCCTGAAACCCCGTCGTGATCTTGGAAAGGTACGCAATGGAATCGCTTGCCGACAACCCACCCGTCGCGATACCCGCAAGCGCCGCCTCCATAGCCACAAACGTGTCGGCCTGATTGTGGAACACCGCCCCCATCCCGACACCGGCCTCCGAAACCGTTTCAATCGGCAAGTTGAACTTACGGGCCAACGACCTGTAACGCGCCGACGCCTCATCATCCTTCACATCATTGACGGAACGGTGAAGCTCACGGACACCAGACGCCGAATCCATCGCGCCCTTACCTATTGTGCTGACAGCCCCCAGCAACCCATAGATTGCGGACCCGGCGACCAGCCAACCACCAAACTTGCCCGCGGTCGCGCGTGCCTCATCCCCGAACTGGCGTAACGTGGCACGGCCAGCCTGTGCTTCCGCCAAGAACTGGCTTGTCAACGCACCCGACTGTTGCGTATGCCGGTTGTAGGCAGCCATCGCAGATGTTTGCTGCAACGTCGTGGATGTGTAGGCGCGCTTCGCACCCGTAACTGCTTGTGTGGCCCGCGCTTCCTTCTCCAGCCCTACAACGACCGGTTGTGTTGAGGGAAGAACCCTCGGGGGACCGGTGGTAGCAGCGCCCCCCGGGACCAGCACTGTACCGCCACCACCACGCGCAGGGGTCCCTGCCGGGCCAGCGACCGGACGGGCCACAGGGGCAGTCTCCATCCGGCGCGCATGATCCTCAACCCTTCTAACGGCGCCACGAAGCCGCTGATGGGCCGCCGCAGCACCATCAACCTCCGCCTCAACCCGACGCAACATGTCCCCAATGCGACGGGTAGGATCAATCCCGCTATCAAACCCCCCAGTGGCCATCAGCCAACCACCAGCTCATCAACCAGGTCATTCTCAACCCAGTCACCCTTATCGTCATCCAAGCCGTACTTCTCCGCGCGCGCCCGCTTAACGTCAGCGAACCACTCACCCAAACGGTCCCCATCCGTCCAAATGCGTTTCGGCGGGATCTCGTCCTCAGCCAGGTTTTCCTCCCAGCCCAAATACATCAACCCAAGACGAACCTGCTCCACCCAATCCGCAGGGGCATCCGCCAGAGAACCAAACCCCTCCGGTAAAACGAGGCTTATGTCACCAAGATCACGGGCGACACGGACAAGTCCGAGCCACGCATCGCCCGTTACACGTTTCCCAAGGCCGCCATATTCAACTCCATATGGGCCTGCGCGAGAGCCCGAACGATCTCCTCAGGACCCTCACGAACCTCATCAACCGAACCAAACACCCGCTCAAACGGACGGCCCTTAGCGACAGGCCTCAAACACCCCAAATACCAAGACCACACATTCGCCTCAGTGTTAAACGCCTCACTGGTATCAGCCTCAACACGAAGATCCTTCACCTGATCAACAAGCTCATCCAACGGCAACGCCAACAAGGCCTCACGCTGGGGACGTTGAATCTCATCAACCCGTGCCCCTACGGCATCCTCAAACGCCGCGGTGTGCTTCTCCAGCTCAGTCCGTTCCTCCGACTGATCATGCTGGCCAATAAGCGCATCAAGACGTGCCCAATCACGGTCAATCAGTTCGAACTCTTCGCTCTCCTTGATGTCCTTGACCGCCTCGGCCTGATTTGCAAGGAACCGGTGCTGCAACAGTTCCTCAACCATCCCGTCCCGGTCAGCCGCAGCCTTCAGGCCCTCAACCTCAGCCTCAAGAATGTCAAACAGTGTCGAATCCGGGTCACGAAACAGCCGTCCCCGACGGGCCTTCGCAGCCAACGCATGCTCCAACACCGTTTTGTGTTGCATCGAATTCGGCTTCCGCAGCCAGCCATGAAAATGATCCGGGTTCTCACAGGACCCGTCCTCGCCACCAGGACACTCATCCGCACCTGCACCAACATGCACAAACGTCGCATGTTTAAACAGGGATTTAACGTCCTCTTTTTCGGCAGGGGACCGTTCGGCCACATCCGTAGTCATTACTCACACTCCCGTTGGGGAACCGGACGGTTCCGTCATTGCCATGCCTGCCCCAACTGGCGGGGCGCTACGTCTAAGCTCAGGAAATCTCGCCCTTAACGGCAACATAGTTACCGTCAGCGGCTTCAAATGCGAAAGGAAAATCGGTGTTCGAGTTAACCTGCGCCGGGGTGCTGGGCACCTTGAACGTCGCACGCTTAACCCACAAAGTCTTCATGACATCCTTGGTGCGAGGATGAAGAATCTCTATCTGAACATCAGACTCTTCCTGGTTCAGGTACCCGTACACCTCATCCTGGCTCACCCCGGTGATGTCCTCAAGAGTGTCGTAGAACGCCTGGATGTCCCTAGACCGGATCGTTAGTGTGCCGGTCACATTGGTGCCGGTCACAGACCTGTCGGTCGGATCGGACGAACCCATCTGACGGCCAACCTCGCCCTCCACGGTGCCCTCAAGTTCTGCGGTCTGCGCGCCCGGCAGGAACGCCCCGTTCAGCAACACCCGAATGTCACGGCCCTTAACGGCACCCGGCAAAACAATCGCGGACTTGTGGACAGCCTGCGGGTATGCCTTCGCTGCGGCACTGAAATAGCAGAACCGAACATCGGCGCCATTCTCGGGCGCAACCACGAAGGTGACCGTGGCCGTCGCACCAGTCGGACCGGCGGCACCACCCGTAACAGTGAAATCTGCTTCCTCAACCTGCAGGACACCATCAACCAGCACCCCGAACACAGAACGGAACTCCGTGCCATCCGGTCCACCGATACGGTGATGCACCACACTATCGTCGGTAGTGAACGCCTTCGTGGCGCCGTTTCCTACCTCACGCTGCTCCACCGGGGCAAACATCGCGTAGTAATACGACCCACCGGCAAGATCAGCGGTCTGGGTGGCGTTATCGGTAGTACCGAACCGGTATCCGATCCTTGCAACCGAATAGGAAGGCAACAGGTGTCCGGCCCCAACCGTGCCTGTCGCACCAGTCTTGTCGATCTTCCACGGCGCCGGAATGTTAACGAACCGGCCCGCCATGTCCAGAAACTCGTACTCGGTGCCGTCAGGGTCATCAAACCCCGGTGCGGAAGCGGAACCGACCCCGGCACCAGGTTCAACACCACTCAGCCAAGCCTCAAACTCTGTCGAAACATCCCACGACTCAACATTCCAAGTGCTGTCAAGATCCCCAGGAACCTTCTCGACAACCTCACGGTTACCGACCTCACGAACGGTTTCCAGCGGCACATCCCCGTTCAGGGTCGCGGACTGGATACGGTTAATAACCGAAGTACCGGCTACATGAACGATGCTACTGGACTTAACGGCCACGAGGCTCCCTTACTGAAGACGATCCTGTTGATGCAAAACAAACCCGTTGATCTCTTCACCCTTAGAAACCATGTCAACCACCAACTGACAGTCCCCGGTGAACTCATTGATCTTCTTACGGATATAAGCCTTAAAACTCCCGGCCAACACGGGGTCCACCAGAGGTTCGATGGTGTCCTCAAACTCCTCAAGGACCTGTGCCATCACTCTTCCTCTACGGTTTTGAAGTAGTTTCTCCCCGTCCATGCAGCATGTAGTAAGATACGAACCGTTAAACAACCGACTGTGGGAGCGGAATGAGAACGAAACTGGCATGCATCCTCATTGGGGCCACCGCCCTCACGGGATGCGGCGGAAACAACACAACAGACCTTTTGGGTGACTACCAGGCCGCGGTTGACAGGCAGGACTGGCGTGCCGTCTGCGAAACCCTTGACGAAGACCTCCGAGTCGTCACAGCAGGCATGGAAGGGGCCATCCTGGCAGCCCAAGGCGACAAGCTCGGTGCTCTCGTCGCCCGACAGGTCAACGACGACAACCCTGGGATGAACTGCCACATGGCACTACAGGAAGCCCACCCGTACATTGACCTAAACGTCGGGGAGATACTTGAAACCGATCAACGCGACGACGGCACAAGCGTGAACGCCACAAGCGGCCACTGGTACCCGACCCCAACCGGTCTTGCCGACACGGCATGGATCGGGGACGCCCTAGCGATTACAGCCGGCGGCCCTTTGATCCCACGGCAAGAATAGTTCTCGCCCTGGCGACAGACATCATTGTCACCCGGACCGTTTCGCGATACCGGAACTTCTCAGCATCCTTCGATCCGTCCCGCAGAAAATACTTCGGTTCAATAGGCCGCTTAACGGTCATCGGTCCCCCGTAACCGTGCCCGCCCGCCTGGGTGCTGAACAGGGGATGCTGCCGGAACTGCATTGGGTTCGGGCGACTGAACCCCGGCGAGAAGAACCCCACCATTGTGCGGCCCACAAGATGGGTTGACCCTTCCTCTTGCACATGCCAGTACGGTTGCCTGCCTGCCGTGCCACCACGCCCACTGTGCCGCACCCCGACCGCCCTGCGGTCCAGCACATCAATGTCACCAATCCCCACGGCACCCAACGGGACAGGGCCAGTGATCGGACGTGACGTGATAGCCCCACGCAGCCTCCCAGAGCCCGCAGGACGCCGCCTAGTGGCATCCAAACGATTCCTGACCGCATCGGTGCCATGACTGGCGGTACGGAACTCCACGCCCCGCATCTCCCGGTCCAAATCGCGCATCAACGTACGTAGCAGCACCGCCTTGGCACGCGCGTCCACCGAAGGAATCCGGGCCAGCTTCGCCTCGATCCTTGCCGCCACCGCATGGGCATCCACCAGGCCCGGCCAAGGGTCCAGTATCCGGTAGAAATGATCCCTACCGTCCCTTTCGTACTCAACAGGCATTACGGCATGAAGGTGTGTTCAACCGTGATCGTGACGGACTGCATGAACATTTCCCATGCGCGCGGCTCCCCCTCGGGGTAAAGGCGTTCCGTTGCGGCCTTCGGGTTTTCTAAGCCGTCAACAACCGGGTGCCCTTCGGTTTCAAGGTCCAGCAAAGGAATGTAGCCATAGCGGGTTACGTGGCTCCTGATGGCGCTCGAAAGGGCAGGCAACCATGTTTCGTCCTGCCCGAAAATGTAAACCTCAATGGTGTAGGTGCCGATCTGTAATGCGGAACCCAGTTCGGCATCTTCACTGTCTGGACCGAAGTCGAATGCCACCGCAACCATGTTGTTTTCCAGCGGGGTGTCCCGCACCGTGTCGTCCGGGAACCCGTCCAACACCACCGCATCATTCCCATAGTTGGCATGATCGATCGCGTCCTGCACGAACTCAAGGACCGACTGGATCACAACTGTTTCGCGTGGCACACTCATCTGTCAAAACCCTCACTGTTCCGTGACACTTCACGGTGATGGTGCGCCGCTGTCATGCCTGCTCCCCATAAATCAGCCACCGGGCCGTCGGGCCATACACCCTCTTATCCCTCTGCGTGACGCGATACTTCGTTGTCGCATGAGTGAAAAACGTCGCGTCCTTCACCTGCTGGTAAAGACTCTCGGGCACAATCGCCGCGGCATCCTTCTCCCCCAGATAGCCGACGGCAGTGAAAGCGGCCTCATCCTTATCGGTGACAGACCCCACCACAACGTTCACCAGCCCCGAAGCGTCATCCCAGCCGGAAGCAACCGGATCAACGGTCGGATCAAGCGGCCTTCCATTCGAGTTCAACGCCGTACCGGGCGGATATGTCGCCGCCAAAGGGGTATGGAACAGAACCTCGTGCCCGAAATCCTCACGAAACCGCTCGCGCGCTGCCTCGAATCTATCCCAGTTTGGGGTGCTCACAGTTCAACCATGCCCCCAACACCCCGGTTAGCGAAAGGCTCCACCAACTGGTCCGTCTCCCGGTCCCTGACCCCCAACGTGTTCACCCAAGAAACCGAAACGCGACCAGCATTCAACAGAACATCAACCGCCCGATCCCTGTCCGCCCTCAACCCCTTGATCTGCTCCGTCAACGCAGTGGCGGAACGCTGATACTCATACGAGTCAATCGGGTTCGAGAACTTCTCGGCGGTAAACGTCTGCGACAGATCACGGGTCAGCGAATCAATCGCGGCCTGCAACGCAAACACCACCGCCTCTTCCTCGGTCAGCTCACGCGATGTCTGCCACGAGATCGGGGCACCGAAATCATCGTCACGGGCCGCAACCTCCAGCCGAAGCGACATTTCGCCCTCCGTGAACAACAGAATGCCCGCCACCGCGTCAGCGACCCGTTCCGTGACCTCCTGGTCCGTCAGCCCTTCCGCGGCCTCACCGAGCGCACGCCTGACTCTCGGCACCAAAACCTTGATGTCGAGAAGATCAGCCATCAGCCCTGCGCGGCAAGGATCGCTTCAATAACCAGCTTCTTATTCTGAAGTTCCGCGGCATCCTTCACACCAAGCCCGACAGCGATCACGTTAAGCTCGTCACGTTTCAACAGCTCCAACGACTCCCCGGTGTGAGTGCCGGTCAGTTCACCCACCGACGACCCCTCAGGCTTCACCTGCGGCACGCTGACAGGTGTTCCGACCACCTCTTGGGTCTGGGTGCCAATCGGACGCTTATCATCCAAACCGTCCCCCTCAGCAACCAACACCAGGGTGCCATTCACAAACGGGTTATCGGCAGGATCACGAGGCGCACGCGCAACCTCACGCTGCTGATCCTCCGTCAACACAATCTCATCACCGGGCTTCAACGAAACCCCGACACGCTTACCGCGATCATCATGAAACGCCACCCCATACAGGTGCCCACAACGGTTCTCAAACAGCCCTTCGCTCACCACAAACCCCATTTCTCAAAAGAAAGGACGGACCCGAAGGCCCGCCCTTCGCCCAGCGGAAACAACCAACTATGCCGCAACCTCAGGTCCAAACAATACGGCCCACACGACCGCGCTCAGCACCCCACAGCCGCATACCGGCATCACGCGCAACCTCAAGACGACGATGGAACGCCGCAAGCTGCTGCGTCTGAGTCCTGACCTCAGTACCAAACCAGGTCAGACGACCGGCGTTCTCCCCAACAATCCACAGTTCGTCATCAGGCAGAACCAGGTTACCGGAAGCATCCTCATAGTTCTGGGTCTTAACCAGACGGACACCCTTATAGACACCAATCTGGCCGGTAAGGAAATACCGCTCACCCAGATTCTCCGAGAATTCGGCGCCCAGCTTCTCCAGCGGAGCCAGAGCCGAACGCGAACCCAGAATCGAAATGTTCCCACTGGAACGATCCGAAATCGGGTCAATGAGCGCATCAACAATCGCATCCGTCACAGACGCCTTAGCGGTCGTCAAATACTGGGCAGCGTTAGTGCCACTGTTGACACCATCCTGCACCAGCGCAATCAGACGCTCAACCGTAACACCATCCATCTTGGCGCGACCATGCGAAACAATCTTCGAGTAGTTACCCCAAAAATCGTTACGGAGATCCTTCACATGATAGTCATGCGCAAACACGATCTCATCAGGTCCGAAACTGAACGAACTGTCATGAATCGGATCAGAATGGATCTGACCGCCAGACCCCTGCCAACGGGCCTTCAGTCCCCGCAGATCCTCCTCAACGGTGTCCTCGCGGAGTGTCCCATCAACCGTCTTGGTCTGAATGACCTGGTTGATAATGTCGGTCTTAACCGAATCGGCCCACGCGACATTCAGGGCAGCGCGCGCAACCTTGTCGAACTCACCTTCGTTCTCATGGAAATAGCGGCCAAGCTGACGGTTGCTCTTTTCCTTCAGATCCTCAAGGGCGAAAACGTCCTTCTCGTCCTCAGACTTCGCGAGCTTCCCGGCCTTAACCAGAATGTTCTTAACAGCGGTATCCATCTTTCAGTCTCCCCTAGACCCCAGGCTCACTTCACGCCCCGAAGAAGCAGACGAGTCTCATTGGAATCGTTCACCTTCTCCAGATCAACCACACGGAACACAGCCTTAATGTCCGCGGCAGAGTTCTTCGCCCAAGCGCCAGTGGTGCGGCCCCCAGCGGAGTTCAAACCAGCAGGACGAACACCATCGGCATCCCAACCAATCAGGTCACCAATCGCATAGGTGTCCGGGACCACCAGCGTGGTCCACATCGACAACCCAATGGTGCTGTACGCCAGAACGAACTCACGATTCTTGATCGGCTCATTAACCGTCTGAACCGCAGTCCAATCGGGACCAGGGCGCGGATTCTCAATGGTGCGCGTGGCAACGAACAGATCCGGTGTCGCGGAATCCCCACCAACAGCAACCCTCAGACGCCCCCGGTTACCAAGACCATGAGGCACATCCAGCACCCCAGCATCCACCACAACGGCCTCACCGGGAAGCAGATCCCCCGAAGCCACCATGTCAGACCAATACCGCGCCTGATCCTTGTTAGCGACATGAACCAGTGGCTCATTCACCAGATTTTCGACAACGTAACTACCGGCGGTAGACATGTTGTGTTCTCTCCCCTTCTACTCTTCCCGCAGTTACTCAGACCCCGGCCAGCTCATACATCGCTGAACCGAACTCCCTATCGGACAAATCAGGACCAGTGCCGCCCTCGTCACCAAGCGCGGAAGCCTGAACTTCCTTCTCAGTGAACTCGTCATCGGTCTTCTCCGACGCCTCAAGGTCACTCTTCACGCCGGCCAGTTCCTCAACCTCAGCGATCCGGTCCGCCCAGTCCTCATCAGACATTTCCTTCGCCTGACGTTCAAGACGGTCCTTAGTGCTGTCACCAAGCTTCGCGAGGAAACCGGAACCGAGCTTCCCGAGACGGTCACCCTTAAGCTGCTCGGCAGCAATCTCTTCCTTGGTTTCCTTCAGTTCCTTAGCGAGATTGTCCCGCTCATCGGTCAGCTTCTTTTCCGCTGCCTCAAGTTCCTCAACACGCTTAGCGGTGGCCTCAGCCTCGCTCTCAGCGGCCTCGGCACGCCTCTCAGCGGCGGTAAAATCTTCGACGGAAGGACGGGCCAGTAGTGCCTCGTACTTCTCCGGTTCAACCTGAATCATGCTCACTGGCCGACTGCTCCCCTTACGGTTACTCTTGTGAACAGAGGCGTGATGATCCGCCACCCGTTCCTCAAAAACCTCCAGATGCGCCTCGTCGTACGCACCCTTACTGCCACGGCTCCCGAAAATGAGTCCTGTACCGGTGAACGTGACATCACGTAAGATACGAACGTCCTCATCAACATCAGTGGCGTTCAACTCAGGGTCAAGAGAAAACACTTTCGCCCGACACTCCATTGACTGCATCAATGTGCCTAGCTTGTCGTTCTCCAGAACCTCCGCGGCGATCTTCGGGAAACGGTGTGCCCAAATGGCAAGAATGGTTTCCACACGCGACCGCGCAACCCCATCGTTCTCCGGGGTTTTCAACTGCACATCAGCAATCAGCCCGACAGCCGAAGTGGTGTCATGCATCACCGTGACAGGCATGTACTGGGTGGACTTGTAGGATGCGGCCAGTTCACTGGCCTCCCACATGTCCCCGTTAGTGTTGGGACGGTCCGCCTCAACGTAGCTGCCGCGCAACCAAAGAATGTTGCCGTTCGGCGCCTTGTCTTTCAGTGCTTGGGCGAACGCGAACGCCTCAACCTCTTCCTCTTCGACTTGCGCGACCTCCAGTGGGGTGCAGAAGTAGTAGAGGCCGTTCCGTTCAAAGAGATGCTGGGTCACATCCTTTTAAGGTACGTGGATGCGATGGAGCCGGACAGAATCGAACTGTCGTCCCCCGAAGGGTCGAAACCAATCGGCCCCGAAGGGTGCGCCGGGGCTCGAACCCGGACCGTCGCGACCACAACGCGAAGTGCTAGCCGTTAACACCACGCACCCAATGCCCAGGAAGGAATCGAACCCTCACCTGACGGTCCAGAACCGTCCGTCATGCCGTTAGACCACCGGGCAGCGGGGATGAAGGGACTCGAACCCTCAACCTTCCGGGCGACAGCCGGACGCTCTAACCATTGAGCCACATCCCCTGAAGCCCACCCGGGGAGTCGAACCCCGAACCTTCGGTTTACAAAACCGCTGCTCTAGTCCAGTTGAGCTAGGCGGGCGAAAGCCCGGCCACGGGGACCGGGCGGAACTATTTAATCGCCAATCGTCACGCCAGCCTTGGCTTGGGCTGCCTTCTCTTTCGCCCAAACGTTACCGTCTGTATCAACTGCCGCAGCGTCTTTGCGACCCGTCAACAGCGCCCCAAGGTTGCTCAATGCCTCGCCGCGCTCCGTCTCAGCCATGTCGTTCAACCGCTTCATTTCGGCAGCCAGTGCTTCCTCGGCAAGACCAATGCCGGCACTCCGAGTATCAATACGCCGGAACTGCACCACACGGCGCCCCCTATAACCCGGAACCGAAGGGTCGTACTCAATAACCTCATCAGTCACTTCGCGCCCGAGATCCCAGCTGAAGAAATCCCGATCTACCGGCTCGCGATCCCAGTCACCGACTTCCTCACTCGGCGAAGATCTGTGCAAACCGTACCGCCTTGCCTCCACTACCTGCAAGGCGTGCTCATACTTCGTCAGCGCGGCCTCACATGCAGCCGCCGAATCTTCACCATCAACTTCTATTCTCATCCGCTTAAGCATCCGCCCAAGCTCCCTTCCGCCCCATCCAGGGCAGTCATTGACACAAGCCCAGCGTCCACTGGGATGGCGGGGACAGGATTTGAACCTGCGACCTCCAGGATATGAGCCTGGTGAGCTACCTGACTGCTCCACCCCACGGTGTGCCCCCACCTAAAGACCAAAGGCCCACAATGGGGAATGGACCACGAGGGGATCGAACCCTCCCCCAGCCGGGACCACAAGGGGTTTTACCAGCCGAGGCCACCAACGGAAGCCCGAGATCCAGCCCACACCAACAGGGCAGACTGAACTGTTACCAATAAGATACGCAATGCACCGGACGCCAACTGTCTCAAAAACCGCATAAGGCGGCAAACGTCACCGATGTGCCGGAATCAAGACAACCACGGATGCCCGTAAGGCCACCGCACCTCACGGACGGGCAACCAAGGGAAATCGTGGCGATCATGCCACACCAACACGGCCCCCACGCCAACCATCACGGCACCAACCAGCCCATGATGCAACCTGCGTCCGCACACAAACACGCGGCGGCGCTCCCGGTCAACCCAAACCGGCGACATCCAAGCCCCAACGTTCCGCACGCGCCACAGCATCAACCGGGTTCAAGTCCTCATCCCGGAACACCAAACCGGCAGTCATCAAGGCGCCATCCGTTTTGCGTTTCCCAGCGATCAACCTGACACCATCGGACAGGTTCACCGCCCGCAGGTCCGTCAACGCATAATCGGACCGGGCAACCAAAACGACCTTCGGGCCAACCTGCGCCGACACCCCGGCCTCAACAGCCTTCCGCTCACTGGCATGAACCCTGCCCAAGGTGGCCTCCGGGTATTCCGCCATGATCCGTTCCGTTGCCTCACCGATCTTCACCGGGCTGCCCTTCAACACGGCTGTCTTCACCGTCTCCCCAGGGGTCTGCCGGATCGTCCTCTTGGGCGCCGCAGGATCAGGCTTATGGCCGTTCCCTGCCCCCGGTGGCCTTCCACCCCCAGAATCCTGCGGTCCCGCGTTAGGGGACGAATGAGGCACCACAACCTCGGTCAGCTCATCAATCCCCGCATCCTTCTCGCGCTGCCGTTGCGCCATCTCGGCCTCAAGATCAAACCCGCCAATCGAAGCGAACGTCGTGCGGGAAAGCAACCCACGGTCACCCAGTGTCTTAACGATGTCAAGGAAGAACTGGTTTTCGCCAAGCACAATCTTCGGCTGCCACAGCGAAGGGGCGCCCTTCGGGAAAACGCTCGGGTTCCGTTTCGTGACCTCCCCATACACCGCCCGCTCAACATGCCGGCGGAGCAGCCGGCGGTCAAACCCGATGATCCGGCCCTGCTCAGACTGCTCGGCCTTCATGCCCTCCCCGCCAGGCTCCTCAGTGCCATGCTCCGGGGTGCGCAACATCGCCATCGCGAGCTTACGGCCCAACAGACGCCGCTTCTGAGGGGACAACAACTGTTCCAGGTTCGGGGTAATGACCTCAAACGACAACCGGTGGTCACCGATCATCACACCGGCTTTAGTTGCCGATCGGACGGCATTCTCCAAACCGGCCAGCTCTGACTTCTTCGCCTTGTGGGTGTCGTTGCCGAGCTTCGCCACCACAATGTAAGACGCCCCACCCTGCAACAGTGACCAGTCAAGAATATTAAGTAGCCGCTTCGCCTCAAGCAAACCAAAGTTCCGGGTCAAAAACGGCCTCGGGTACTTCGCAACCCCCTTCGGTGCCGTCGAACGATGAACCATCCGCGGATTCAGCAACCACACCCTCTGATCCAACATCCAACCCAGATTGGTGAAATCATCAATCCCGTCATCACCAAGATCCCGGTAACCCCGAAACATCGCCGCCGTGACACGATCCTCCCGTGCCATCTTCGCCTTCACCCCAGGGGAAGTGTTCGGGTCAAAATACTTGTTCAACCACATCCGCAGCCGCTCACTGTCCGGCACATACGCCAACTCCCCAGTGCCAAACATGTCATTCGACAGCACCCGCATGTTCTCCGCAGGCAAAACCCCAACCAGTGGCGCCGAAACAACCTGCGACTTCACCTCAGACTTCGCAAACTCCCGATACTCCAAAGCCTTCCGGGTAAACAACTGGACCGTGTTTACCTGCGCCGAAATCAGGTACTCTCGGTAAAGCTCCGCGAACACATGATCCAGATTCGCGTTCCTCGCAATCGCATCAAACAAACCACGGGTCCGCTCGTCCTCATGATCGTTACGCATTCCGCCCTCATAGGCACAAGCGATCATCCAACCCACGGCAGCGGCAACATCATCGTCCCGTTCCACCATGTCGCGCGCCAACCGGATCTCCCCGAACACATCCGACGGTGTATCAAACGAAGCACGGGCAAACGCTGACCCGCCCTCACTGTAGGTTTGAAACGTCGAACCGGACCCCCACGCGAAATGGTCCTGCCCAACCCACTGGACCGCGACAGCCTCCTCAACGACCTCATCGGGAAGCCCGGTTTCGTTCACAACCGTTACGCGGTCATCAGCCTTAAGATCGGGAAACTCAGCGTTAACGGTCACAGAACATAAGTTACGAACCCACTAGCCCCCGCTACCCGCCAGTGATCATCGTGTAAGCACGCGAAGCCACATCCTCATCATGCTCCAGACGCCGGATCTGACGTGCAACCCTGTCCAACAAATGCTTCCCATCCGAAATCTCGGTGAACAAGTCCGGGCGGTGAAGACGCTTCGCCCGCTGATGCTGCGGACCGGTCGCCTTATCGGGATCAACCTTCCCCAAACCGGCCTCATAGCCCTCCAACGTCTCCCACTCCACCCGCAACCGGTGGACCGCAGACGACAAATGCAGGTCCGCCTCTTCCAGTTCCGCCCGATGATATGAGCAGTTCACTAGATGTTCTTCTAGCTTTTCGATCTTGTCCTGCGCACCCAACGGACTCGTGGGGTCCCAGCGCGGCATCCTCAGCTTCGATGCCGTGGCGAGCGTGGCCTTGATCTCATCAACAGTCACCTGTAATCCATCTCCATGCCTCCGCCACCGCCCTCATTCCAAACCATCGCTAGCGGTGGCATGTCATCGGGGTCTTCCTCCGCCAACATCTCATTAATCGGGGCCTGCATCTTCCCCATCGCCATGGCCCTAAAGCTATCCAGAATATGGAACGAATGAGGTTTCTTGCGGGCACCGGAAAGATACTTCACCCGCTGCACCGTCTCACCTTGAAGGTCAGCCGTTATCTCGGTATCGAACGGCAGCATCAAGAACTCGTCATCCACCCATTCCCGCAAGAACTTGGTGGCCGCCTCAACCATCGGCATCTCAACCACAAGACGGGCGTTACCCCACTGATCCGTCTCAACCTTGACCGTTGACCCATACTGGTCCCTCATGCGGCCCGTGGCATCCTTCTGCACAAACTCCGGGTTCACATACACTGGCACGAGTTCGTTGAACTTCCAGCCGTACAAGATGTCCGCCAGATGCCCAGGAGCGTCGGGGTCATCCTCCATCTCCTTGAACATCGGCTCCCCCATGCCGGTTCCGTCCACACCCACGGCCTTCAGCTTGCTGCCGCAATGCCACGCAATCGCGTAAATGGCACCCCGAATGTCCTTCGGGCGGAAGCGTTCCAGGTTGTACCGCCGCAGTAGTTTCAAACGCTGGCGCTTATCGTCCTTCGAGTCAAAGCGGTACATGCCCTCAGACCACAAGCTGATCACAGTTGGGTCCTTGTTCAGGCCGACATCCATCCCCACATAGACATCATCAAACTTCGCAGGCAGGTCAAGAACGGACCCGACCGGAACGTCCGCCATCAGGTCGAACTCTTCACCCCGAAGCGTCTGCGACTGGTACTCGCTCGAATTGTAGGCCGAGTCCATCGCGTCACCGTTTGCCGGACCCTGGTCGATGCACATCATCAATCTATGAAGCGTGAACCACTCCGATGCGGCATCGGAAGCCACCCCAAGAATGTTCCGCTGGTACTCCGGCGAGGTGGTGGACCCGTACTGGTCAATCTTGTCTTGCTTCTGCTTCGGACCCCAATCCGGGGCCTGTAGACGTGTTACGTTCGTCACCCGCTCGGGATGCTTGCGGGCCATCTCGTAGAAGGTCGATGCCCGATTCCCCGAATGAACGCCGTACACGCGCACAGACCAGTCATCAAACTCCTGCATGATCGTCTCTTCGATCTCAACCCACCCGCGCTCAGGGTAGTCCTGGGCTTCGTCAATGACCATATCGGGCTGATGCATGCCCTTAACCCCACTATTGTGGGTTATGTTGCAACCCGATGTGACGTATAGGCCGTCGTCCGCGTCAACCTGTATACACCGCACCAGCTCTCGCTTTCCGGTGGGTTTCACTGACCTGATTGACTTGTGTCGGGTCTTCTTGCCCGTGGTGTAAGTGGCGGCCTTTCTGGATAGGTGGAAGAGGTTTTCGCCCCGTAGCCGAAGGGTGGCGCGCCAGTATGTGCCGCCTGGGTGGGGGTATTCTTTCCCGTCGTTCACGATCACGGAAGGCTTCCGGTATGAGGCTTGGGCCTCGGACGCCCAGCCGCCAAGGGACCGGACCAGTTCTGCGGCCTGATTCACCATCGTCCTGTTGCCCAGTACGAGACTGGCCGCACCGCCACCCTGTTTCACGGTGCCATCCGTGTCCAGCAGCCCACGGATCAGGTCTAGCCTTTCCTGGTGGGAACCGAATCTGTAGCGGTCTGGGATGAACTTTTGGTGCGAATCGAGCCCCAGCAGGCCCAGGTCCCTTAGCGCCCACAGCGCGGGGTTGGGTTTGTGTCGATCCGGCCCGACGATCCTGTAGTTCCGCGTCTTCCCGTTGACCGGTGTCAGCAAACATCCCGCGGGTAGCCGACGTTCAACTTCGTCCCGCACCTCATCATCGTGAGCGATCAGGACAGCGCCCTTGCCAGAAATGGCCCCGTCCCCCAGCAGCGCCCCCACAATGTATGGGTCCAACGGCGGCGTGTCCGGTGGCGGGCCGTACTCGACGGCAGGCGTCGGTGGTATCCGCCACATGTTGAGTGCGGCACCACTCTCTTTCCTGTTAGAGCTGGCCAAATCCGCCATAATGTCCAGGGTGGATTTTGTGCGCCACATTGGGCTAGAAGGCGACGATACGGTCCATTGGTGTCGCCCATCGGTTTCAACGGTCGTCCCGTCGGTGAACTCAACCTCGTACGTCTCGCCCTCCCATGCGTTGGTGACACCCAGCACCTTGACTGGTTTACCCTCGCTTCCGATCACGAGGTCGCCGTTCATCACCTCGCGCATCGTGATCCAGCCCGTGGGGGTTAGGATCTTCTCGTGGAGTGGCTGCGGCCCCGTCTTCTGGGGGATTCGCCCAACCAGTTTCGTTCCGTCAGCGAAATCCACCCCAAACGGCATGTGGGTAATGCCCGTCTTCTGGGTACGGGAGTCAGTGTCCAAAAAGTCCCTCAGCATCCGTGTGCTCTTAATCCGATCCTCGATCTCCCGCGTCAACGGGTCCAAATGGATGCGTTCAGGTGCCGTTATCAATAGGTTCGCCCGCGACCGCCTAAACGCGTGTGAGGCCGCCCACGCCTTAATTCCTTCGGTTTTCCCGACTGCGCGACCGGACGCAATCTGGTCACGGTGCTCCCCGGAAACCCAACCTTTAGGGCGAAACAAACGGTACTGGTGGGATCGGACGGTATAGGCGCCACCGTACTCAGCATTGTTGGGGTCGGACCACAACAGTTCTGCCATCAGGATGGGGTCCTGAAGCATCGCGATCAGCAGGAAGTCATCCTCATCGAAAAAGTTCCCGTCCCGATCACGCCATTCCGGCTGGGAGGAACCCTTGATATGTCCCAGCACCGGTTCTTTATCGGGCATTACATCTTCCCGACGTACACCGCGAACTTATCCTTACACCAGTCCTGTTCGGCCTTCTGGATCTGCACAACTTCACTTCGTAGCCAGCGGATAAACTTTTCCGGTGACAGGTCCTCAAGGCGCAAATCCTCGTCGTCGGCATTCTCCAACAGCCGTGTCTTTACGTCGATTTGGTTGAACAGGTCGTCGTATGCGACGAGCCGTTCGTTAAGCCTGATGCCCTTGGCGCGCGCGGCAGCCTTCACATTCCTGATGTAGTCCGCAACTGTGTCCGCACCACCCTTCTCCCTGGTGGCCTTGTCCACGCCCAGTGACTTCTCAATGGACCGGATCTCCTTCTGTGCCTCATTGACGGTCTTCTGAAGGTCAGAGAGGTCCTTCGCGGACCGCTTCTTCTCGGATCGCTTCAGTTCCCCGGTGGGTTTCCCGAGCGCATCGAGGACCGGTTCGAACCCTGAAAGCTCCAGGTGTGCCCGGTGGATCAGGATGCGCTGGACGATGATGGCGGCGATGTGTCCCAGGTCCGCGGACTTGGAAATGTTGAACTCGTCAACATACGATTTCTCCACATGCGCCGCAAGATCAACCTCGTCTTGCGACAGGGCGGGGAACGTGCCACCACCCGGTAGTTCTATCGTGAAGCCCGTGCCACCAAAATCACCCATGCCACCTTGTAAGGTACGAACACACCCAATGCCCCTCAGGCGCCCTCACAGGCCCGTAGGGCGTCTTCCAAGCGTTCATCCGGCCCAGAGTAGTGTCGGGACAGATAACCGTAGGCAGCGGCTCCCATCATCTCGAACGCAAACTCGATGTTTACGTCCAACAAACACCGCAACGGCACCTTCCGCATCTTGCTGGTGTGAAGTTCATGCACGTCGGTGCGCAGCAGCAGGGCGTTTCGGGGGTCCCATTTCGGCCCATGATTGATTCGTAGCCATTGCTTTTCGACAACATGGTGGACATCCCCGTTGTAACGGTTCGTCGCTTTCCCTGTGACCGCGCAAACCCTTTGGGCATACCCTGCCGCATAGAACTCGTCAGGGACCGACAAATCCTCTGCAACAAGACCCAACATGCCGAGGTTTTGTCGCGGCTTCTTGTCTGGCCGACGATTCCTCAAACCCAGTCCCGGTACAGATAGGTCAACATTTTGTCGCCAAACAGTTCCCGGTCGGTTGGCACCCACGGCCTGAACCGGACCGTCATTACTCGTTTCTCCGGGGGGAACCGTTTCTTGTGCCGTATCACCCAGTCACGCCGATAGTCAGCGAACGACTCAAACCCGAGTTCCCCCAACAACCCGTCCCCCACATCACCAAGCAAACCAAGTTCAAGGGATTCCACGACGATCAGCATGGAGTCATGGCCGTACTGTTGGGTCCACCGCCACGCCACCGCTGGCATCGGCCACGGCACATTGGTGCCCTGCTGAACATACGGGGTACGGAAAACCCGTCGCCGGCCCCGTTTCACATCAACCCAGTCCCCGGCCTCCACCCGCACGAACTGGCTCCCAACAACACGTTTCACGAACGGTCTAGCCATGTTTGCGTGCCGCCAAAAGGGAAAGGATCTGTTCCTGCCTCAACCCAACATCACACAACGGTTTCAACGGGTCCCTGTCATCGGTGCGACGAACCGGGCAGGCATGACAGGTTGAATCGGGCATCCGTTTGATGGGGCAACTGACCCCAAGGGCGTCAAGTTCCGCCTCTCGCTGCAACGTTTCGCGAAGCTCCCGTTCCAACATTGCATCTGGCGGATCGGCGGGGCACTCCGGCGCCACCACGGGTTCCTCGGCAACATTCTCGAACGGGTCGCTGTCATCGGGCTCAAAATCGTCCCGCCACCAGGTTGCCCTGACCACACTACTCAATCACTCCCGCGCGTCTCAGTTTGGCAATACCCTGCGCCTGCAAATACAGGTAACGTCGCAACCATGTGTCAACGTGGTCACCATCCCGAACCGCAATGTCACGACCCAACGCCGCCTCCGCCTCAAGGATCGCCGCGGAACAAAACGACCGTCCCATCTGTTCATGTTGCAGCACATCACGGGTATCCAAGCCATCCGGCCACACCACATCTCGTGCATCCGGCAGATCCTCCAAAACACGTTCCCGGCACTGCCTGCCTGCCTTATCGGCATCAAACAGCAAATAGACCCGTTTGAACCCCTTGACGATCCCCGCCCAATCCTGCTTCCATGCTTGGGCACCGGGGACACCAAGGACGGGAATGTTCGGGTATGCAACCCGTAAAGCCCATGAGCACGATTCCCCTTCGGTGAGAAACACGATCTCGCCACCCAACTGGACCGTCTCCAAACCGTACGGAACCTGTGCTTTCGATTCGCCTTCCCAGAACACCGCTGGGGCACCGCCGGGCTGAAACACTTTTCTGCGCCACACGGCACCCTTCGTGGTGTAATACGGTACCACGATCCGGTCCCCCTGAAACTCAACCCCGAACTGTGCAAGCTGGTCCTGACTGAAACCCTTGTACGTCAAAGCTGATTCCACAGCGACTCACATGCATCCTTCAACGATTCACGCTGATACGGCATCACGCACGCATCCAACACAACACGGTCCTGGCCACCGGGAAGGTCACTGTTTCGCACCCGGAACATGATGAACCCTTTGGTTGTGTTCTCGGCCAACGACAGTGCAGCATTACGGCGAACTTCATCCCAGTTCGGCATGATGTTGATCGGGTTCTGACCCCACCCCTCAACCACTTCAATCATCGGGATTGCGCTGGCCGTAATGGGCGATTTCCGGGGCTCCGGTTCGGGTTGGTGTCGTTTACGCCACCACATCGAAATCTCCGCCATCCAGCAGCCGGGCGCGTTCACTGAGAATGTCCGCGGCCTTCCACAACGTTCGCTTCGACAGGCGTGCCCAGGGGCTCCGGGAAGTGATCGCTTCCCGCATGTTCAACAACCGGGTGGCGACATATCGCATCTCGGACGCCAACGCACGCTTGTCTGTTTTGGTTGGGTCTACTTCTTCGTGCTGTTCTGTTGTACTCACATTTGGAACAGTACGAAAACGGCCCCCACCGGTTCAAGGGCAGGGGCCGCAAATACGTGGGAAAACTTCAGCCCGTGATGGCTTCACGGACCTCACGAATGAACCGGAGCGCCCGATCCTTGTTACGTGCAACGAAACCGGCCACCAGCGGGGCAGCGAAAAGGATCGCGGCGGCCTGCTCCCCGGTGATGTCAATACCAACCATATTGGCAAGGATCACGATCGCGCCAGCACCATAAATGGTTGTCTGGACGGGGTTGTTTGAAACTGTTTCCTTCATTGCTTCACCTCGTTGAATAGTCGCCATGCAGAAACATGCGCCGTTCCGCCTGCCTGCGCCGTGTCAGCCCCGGCAGCCTGCCTGCCGCGGACCCGTCATACAGAAGAAATGCGTCACCGATCGCTTGAATGTCCCTGGACCGGATCGCCCTGCCCATCGTCTCGAAGCCTGGCACGCCTTTAACCGAGTTGGGGCCAAGGTTGAAAGCGAAGCTCACAAGCGAATCGTGGCGCCCCTGTGTCCACATCCCCTCCAGGTAGCCACCCGGCTCAAACAGCGCCCGAACGGCAGGCTCATAGTTGGCCTCAATCTTCTGCCGCAGCAACCTTCGGGCCTCAACCTTCGTTAAACGCCCCGGCGCCTGTTGACCCTGCACCCAGACGCCCTGCCGGTCAGATGCCTGCACTGGCCTGTAACCAATCAGACGGCCGCAACCCACGGTCGCATACCCCACCGGGTCGTTGTATGGCTCAGGGAAGAACCCCTCGAACTCTGCGATGAACGCCAGGCCGTGCGGCGAAATGCCCCTGATTTGGGAGCGCCGCTCAATCACTCCTGTCAAGAACCGGAGCGCGCGCCCGTGTTCGTTCCGTTTACGGAGATGTCCAACCTTGCCGGTCTGCTCCCACAGGTCGTTCTGTCTTCCCCACCCTCGGGCGCGACGAAGCTTCTTTCGTCTCGCGGTCTTCAGGTCCCCCATCAGATCCTCCCGCGTTCAATCAGGCGCCGTTTCGGGTTGGACCGCAAGTTTGTGTGATGCTGTTCCCTGGCGTCCGCATAGGGGCGGTATGCGTCATACCCAATCCGCATCAATACGATACGCAATTGGTCGGCCTCCGACGTGTCCATCCCCATCTGCCACCACTGAAGGTGCGCTCCCACGTCCCCCACCACACCGTCGCCACGCAGCTCATGGGACGACCGTCCGGGCGGGTTCGCGGGATTACAGTTGCCGTAACAGTCCGCACGGCACGACAGCGAACATGCATACAGTTTCTTTTGGCTGAACTTTCCGAACCGTTCTGCCACACCGGCACGACGATCAGCCGAGTTCAACCTGCCACCCCACCCGTTCGCGCGGGCATCCAAAAGAACAAGCGCCAATCCGCGAGGCACAGGGGTGCCGTCCACGGCCACAGCGTCACGCATCCGTTCCGGTGCCCGACGTGCCCTCACCTTCAAAATCCGGGCATGGAGCCTCGCGGCATTGCGGCGCGCGACCGACGCCCGCTCGGCGGAACGGGCCGCATTATTTTTCGCTTTCACCCGCCGGCGCCGAAGGGGTGTCAAAATTGGGTCCATCATCCCAGCGCCTTCACGACACCAACCGCGATCCCACTGTTGATAGCAGTAATCAGGAACCCCATCAGGAACACTTTCACTGCCGAAATGGACTGTCTCCGACCCTCTTCGCGCTGCTCACGCAACAGGATGCCGTCAATCTTTTTGTCCTGGCGTTTCTGATCCTCATGAAACTCCGCGAACCCCGTCTTCACGGTTTGTTCAAGATTGTCGAACTGCCGTGTTAAGCCTTTATTGAGCCCTTTAAGTTCGGATGAAAGAAGGGCTGCCTGGTCGGGGGTCACACAAAGTTAAGATACGAGGGCGGGGTGAACCCCTCACCGCCCCGCCCTCGTGCCGTTACAGCAACCGTTCGATGTCCGCGATCCTTGCCTCTAACGGTGCGACAGTTTCAGCGATCGCTTCCGCCTGGTCCCATTGTTGACCTGGTACCCGTGCCACCTGTTTGCGTGCATCGTCCACATACTGTTTCGCGCATGCCAGCAGGTCGCGCAACATGTGGTCCGCCCGTTCTAGGCGTTGGGCGTTCATTTGGGCCTGTTGTTCCGCCACCTCCTTTGCTTCCAGGGCCTCCATGAGCGTCACCATTTGTTGCATAGCCTCTCCTCTCCATGAATCGGATATTGATTCCATCATCGTCCCGCGACCCATACCTACAAGCTGCCAGTGGTGGTCGGGCCAGTTATTGCAGCGGCAAGACTGGTCATGTCCGCCACTGTTGGACACTCCCGCCGTCCCTTATTGTTTCGAAGAAGCCGGATCGCCGCAGGTCGCATTGACCCACGTTGCGCCAACCGAAACGCTTTAACTGCCGCATCAATCCCGACGGCGCAAGCGACCTCTTCCCCGGCAAGCAGATCCACTTGGCCGGTTTGCGGTGGCCGTTCCACGATCACATATTTGGTGGTCATGCCAGCCTCGCCGCCGCGCCAAGGATACGTCCCGCCTCCTGGCCGTCCTTGAGAGCATTGTCGTTCAGGTCTACCACGGAACCGGGCCAACCCCTGTCCGCTACCGCCCGTCTGAGCAAACACCACGCCCTGTAACCGAGGTCTGTGCGAAGGCCACCGGATACCCGGTCAACCGCCCCGATCATGCACCAGCTCGCCGCCTTGGGGTCGCGTGTATGGCACGGCTTGCCTGCGGCATCACACGCCGCCCGGCCCGCACACCACCCCACTGTCTCAACGAGCCTCCGGGCCTCCACCAGGACGTCCCGGGCAGTGCTTGGCCCCGAATCAGTGCCGTCTTTTCGCCTCATTGTTGTTTCCTTTCACCCCATGCCAGCGGGGTACATTTCGCATTACCAAGCGATAAAAATGCCCAATGTGTATCTTGGCACGATCCAGAACTGGTTAGTGCTAAGGTGCATATTGATCCTATCGTATGCAACTGGACGGATACATTCGCGTCAGCCGGATCGGGGGACGTTCCGGGGAAGGCTACATCTCCCCCGACGATCAACGCGCCACCATCCAAATGCATGCCGACATGATCGGCGCCACCATTGCCAACTGGGAAACCGATGAGGACCGCACCGGGGCGAATCTGGAACGACCCGGCTTCCAAAGAATCCTCGCCCGAATGGAACGCGGCGAAAGCGACGGGTTCATCGTCAAACAAATCGACCGGTTTGCCCGAAACACCGTCGATGGGCTCACCATCATCCGGCAGGTCATTGGCCGCGACCAAGTTTTCATCAGCGCCACCGAACAACTCAACGCCGCGACCCCTGAAGGCCGATACATGCTCACCCAGTTCCTTGCCATCGGGGAACTGTTCGTGGAACGCATCCGGGCCAGTTGGCTCACCGCAAAAGGACGTGCCGTTGACCGAGGTGTCCACATCGGCCCCACCCCCGTTGGTTATCTGCGCGCCAAACCTGAACCCACGAAGCCACTCCATGTGTCCATGCAGGTCGCGGAGAACCTTCTTGACGGGCTCGGCTACCGTCTCACCCCTTCGATGCTTGTCCCGGACCCGCATTACGGCCCTGCCATCACAAGACTGTTCGAGCGGGCCGCACGGGGCGAATCGAGCCACCACTTGGCGAAATGGATGACCACCCATGCCCCCCGGCACAATGATGTTCCGTGGTCCAGTAGTGAAATCCGCCGTTGGCTCCGCAACCGCACCTACCTTGGTGAAGTGGCTGTCCGCAATGTCGGCACGAGCGCTATCGGCCATCCCCCGTTGACGGACCCCGCCACGTTCCTTGCTGCCCAGCCACCACCCGGAGGGAGACGACGGACCGCATCCAAGCCGCTTTTGTCCGGGCTGGTTCGTTGCGCATCTTGCCGCCACAGCATGGTGGGCCACATGGCGAACCAGCGTTCCGGGAACCTCACCCAAAACTATCTGTGCGGCTACCGGTCCCGTGGCTGCCCCGAACCCGCCATGATTGCCGCCAACACCCTCAACCCGTATGTTGCCGAACTTGCCACCCGGCATCTTGAAGGCCATTTGACTGCCGTGAAAAGCCAGCAGGCCCTCACTGTCGCGGCACGGGAACTCTCTGCCGCTGAACGGGAGGTTGAAACGTTCGTGGCCGACACGGCATCCCGGTCCTTGATGGGAGATCAGGTTTGGCGTCACGGGCTTGAACTTCGCGTTAAAGACCGCGACATGAAACGTGTCCGGCATGAAGCGCTGCTAAGACAGGAATCGGTGCTGGGGGAGATTGTGGACCTGTCAAACCTCACTGGTGACAACCTGCGGCTCTACCTTGGTGGCGTAATCAGGACTGTCTGGGTGCGTCGTGGTGCTCGACAGCCCCCGGAGGATCGAACCATGATCGTGTGGGCTGACGATCCGCGTGACTTCGAGATCCCGGGTCCGCACCGGTCCGGCCCGTTCCCGCCCGTTGAATGGTGAAACCCATTCCGCACCAGGCCGCTTCAGGCCCGCAATGAGGCGATCGACCCCGGCGCGCATGGCTGCCCCGGATGGCGGTTGGTTCACCGCGGCACCCAATCTTTGATTGACGTGAGATGCCAGTTCCCGCAATGAGGGCACCGGTACGCCCGCTGGGTGTTCTTGCGACGGCACGCCGACGACAAGGCAGTCAAAGCATCCAGCTTGTTTTTGTAACCATGTTTGCCCGTGGTGGAGCATCGGTACCGTTGGGGCTGTTTCGGGCGGGCATGTTTCGCCCAACGGAGCTGTTCCCGTTCCCGCCGCCGCGATGCCATCCGGTGCCCACTAGCTGTTGAGACGGATCGGCATCAGCATGTGCTGAAGGTCCCCCGCGGACAACATGATGGGCCGCAGCGGGCTAATGAAATCAATCCGCGCCGAGCCGGTGAAACATTTCAGCGCGCCAGCAAGGAACGCGGGGTTCAAACCGATCGTCACCGCATCGCCTTCCAGCCCACCGGTTTCCACTTCCGTGCTGGCGGAACCTTCACTGGACGACATTTCGAGCCCAAGGGTGGCGCCGTCGAACACCAGTTTGATCGGCAGGTTGTTGCCACTGACCGGGCTGACCATTTCAACGGCCTCCCGGAACGCCGGCCCGTCAACTTGCACGCTGTATTCCCATTCGGGCGGAATGAGCTGCTTCCAGTTCGGGTACTGGCCCTCGATGCGGACGTGTCCGGCGAGCCGGTTGCCTTCCCGTATCCAAACCATGTTGGTGCCGTCATGGATTTGGGGTGCGTCACCGATAACGATTTCGCGGGGCAACCTAAGATCATCAATCGACGTTGGCAGCACGGATAGGCGGTACGAGTCGGTTGCGGCAACCCCGCCGTCCCCGAACACCACCTGTGTCAAGACGGGCCGCATGAGGTCTGCGGATGCGAACGGCAGCACCTTCGCTTTGACCGCAGCCCACGTTTCGGCGTCAACAGTGACGGGGAATTCTTCCGGGATCGCAACGGTGGGGAATGTGGCTGCATCCAACAGCGGGATCTCGTATTTCACCCCGCCGGTTTCAAGGATCAGCCTGCTGTCAACCACTCGGAGGTGAATGTCTTTCTTCGCTTTCGCCACGACCTTGTTCAGCAGCGCAAACGGCACTACGGCGATTCCCTCGGTGAACACTGTTGTGTCGTCCAGGTCAACCACACGGGCCTGCGTGCCGTCCGCTGTGAACAGCCGCACCTCCCCGCTCGGAGTCTTGGCCTCAATCTTGACCCCGATCTGGGATTCATGGTTCCCAACTGCGGGCTTCAAAAACTTGAGTGCGTCACCTAATGCGGACTTCGATGTTTCAATGTTCATTGTGTTGTTTCCTTTCAACGGCATGCCAGTGCCGGGTGTTAACTGAACGAAACGTTGAAGCGGTGTTCAACAACTGGTTGCATTACCGGGGTTCCTTCCATGATGTAGCACGGGTCACAGATCACCGTTTCGCCGTCGAACGTGCCGTCGCCGGCCATGCCTTCCTCATACACTTCATCTTCGGGCCTGCCGTCATAGCAGGCATCGGTGCAACATGAACGGCACCGGATAGTGTCGCCTAGATGGTCAAGTATCACTGGTTCCTCTCCCTGCGATGTGTGCCTCTAGCACGTCTATGCGGGCCTCAAGTTTCCGTGTGTGTGCCCGCGTTTTCTTCACTGCCTGGTTCACGCTTTCAATGGCCGCCCCGAGCCGTTTGATTTTCCCCGCCATCCCTTTACCGTGGGTGCCTTTCGGCCCCCAAATGGCGTTGCGGCACGCAAAGATTGTTCCCCAAAGAACATCGTCCCGGGTCTGCGTGAAACCGGGGTCCGGTTCACTCATCGGCCTTCGTCTCCCGCAGGTAGTAGTCGTCCCGGCATGTTCCGCACCCCGAATCACCGGGATTGTCTCTTGTCCGCTCATGGCTGCTCCCCTGTCACCAAATCAAGATCCGGTACGAGGTTCTGCGGCTTCAAAATGATCCGGGTGCGGTACACCGAAGCGTCCACGCCATCAATCTGCGTGGAAATGAACGTCACATTGTCGCTCAGGCCGACATAATGCTTGCGGTAATCCTTCGGGCCGTGCTTGCAGATCACATCAAGCACACCTCGCATCGACTCACCGTTCTCCAATGAACAGCGTCCCTCAACCTCAAACAGCACCTTGTCGGTGATGCCGTTAATACCAACGATTTTGCGTTGAACCTCGAACTGTTCCGCCGCCTTGCTCAGGTTGTCGGATGCCTTGTCTGCATCTGATGTGCATGCCGCTAGCGTGAGTGCCGCCATAACACTGAGCGCGACTGCCGTGATCCTTTTGCCTGCATTCTTCACTACCGTTCCTCTCTCTCGCCCTTTTCTTCTTTCAGTACGGGCCGTCATCAATCCCCGCTTCGAGTCGTGAACAGTCATCGTCAAGCCCGTCCAGGATGTCCGCATCTGGTGCCACAGCACGCTTAGCCCGGTACCCAGCCGCGATCCGTTCGTCCGCCAAGGGCACCAGACGGGCCATGTCGTCCTTGATGTCCCGTAGCACCATCGCAGCCACCCAGAAACGGCCCGCGTGGATCTCATCTACCAAACTGCCCAGATCATCTTCGACCTCCCCAATCAGCCCTTCTAGCGTCTTGTCACTCACTTGTCCTCCTCACCTTCCGCAAATGCCACCTCAAGCCATTCACCTAGCTCACGACGATTCCCTACTAGGTCAAAGTCCACGTCGTAGCCGTACCGCCGCACATACGCGCTGCAATAGGGGTCAGGGGACAGGGCTCCATCCACGGTAAGTAAGAACTCCATGTCTTCCACTCGGGCCACACACGACCGGTCAGACGTGAACCTCCATCTCGGCGGGGCGATGTAACGGCCAAGAATGCTCTCCAGATGCTTGATCCCGCTGCCCATCAGACAGTCACGCGCGCGCTCCCGCATTCTCGCCGCGTTACGTGCGGATGCCCGGTTGTTCTCTTCCTGGCGACGCAGCCTCTCGGCCCGGTTCTCTTCGAGCTTGCGGTTACGTTCCGCAAGGATCTGTTCGGCAATCACGACGATTCCTCTAGCCGCCAACCTTCAAATGCCAGCCGGGCCACAGAGCCGCACGCGACCACGACAGTTTCTCCCCAGCCTTCCGCTTCTCGCGGTAATAACGGGCCATTCCGCCATCAAGCCCCTGGTCAACACCAACCAAAACCTCAAACCAGCGACCAATGTAGCCTGAACGGAACGTAAGCTCGCGCCGCTCATAAACCCACCCTCGGGTCAACCAGCGCGGCACCCGGACACCAATCGCCCAACAGCCAAGGTAGGGTAGAACCACCTTAAACTGGACCATGTTGTCCTCGCCGCCGATAGCGAACTCAACCGCGAAATAGTTGGAGAAACCGCTTGTGCCGAGATGCCACCAGCCCTTCATGACGCCGCCGAGATACTTCCCGAACACGGTCGGCGCCAAATCCCACTGCGCCCCTTTAACCCAAGGGTCCTTCTTATGGAACATGTGGAAACCAAAGTTAAACATTCTGTTCACCTTCCTCTAGCCGCAGCACAGGTATGCCGCGTTCTTTCGCTGCCCTAATGCAGTCTTCGGTGCCTTTGCCGCCGGGGAACGCGATCAGAAGGTCTGCGGTGGCAACCATTTCCCGGTTACGGATCGGACCGGCTGCCCTGCCGTGCTTATCCCAGTCCGCGAAGAACGGCTCGGCATCCAAGTACATGCGGTCCGCGATCTTGCGTACCAATGTGTCCAGGCCCTTGGCGTCACCATGCAGAACTTCTACGTTGTCGTGGCTCAGCAACGCAAGCACTGTCGCAACGCTACCGTTGTCGGTATAGTTCCGCCCGCCAGTGAACGCAACCCTCATCGCTCCGCCCCGACGATTTCCCGCAACGCGAACTCCTCAGCGTCCCAGTGGTCAGAAGTGCTGTTAGGCAGGCGAACCGTCACCGAAAACCCTGATGGGCACGTTTCATTCCGGTCCGCCGAAATCACGGTCCCATAATGCTCGGTGGTTATCAGGCGCCGCTGACCCACCTCGATCCCGTAGAAGTCACTGAGAAGATTCATGATCTGCTCACTCATCGGTGGTCCCTTCGATCGTTTCCCCGCCCGGTGGATGACAGCATCCGTCGCAGCCATGGACGGACTCAACCTGCGCGGCTTTCTCGCCCCGGTTCTCCCGAACCCACGAGATGTGATCTGGATCTACGTGACCGATGCCATGCGGACACATCCGTTCCATTAGCCCCCGGTCCGGGCGCCAAACCTGAGGCCAGTCCCGCATGTGATGATCCGACGGGCTGTGGACACAACAGTGCCGCCCCTCACATGCCGACCGGGGATGGACGTTCACCATCCTGCCGTTCGCGACATCAAACGCTTCCTTCCCCGCCACGACCGCCATCACACGCTCGCCTTCAAAGAATCCGTGGCCCGGTCAACCAACGTCACCCGAACCCACCGGTTGCCGTCATGACGGTCCTCCCTTGCGCACCGCACACAACGGCGCCTCAAACCGTCCCGGTGATCGGCAACAAACCAATGATGGCCATGAATCAGACAGACGGGATGCACAACACCCTTCCCTTCAAACGTCGCCCCGGCTCGGTCAACCAAACCCTGCCGCCGCCCTGAAACACAAGGCCCTGATGTTGCAGGGCATTCAAGATCCACCGGGTGTCCAAATGGCTGAAACGGGTTTGTTCCGCCACCACACTGGCCTCAACGGTGCCCTCGTCCGGGATCACGGCAAGCACATCCCTGTACCGGGCTTTCATGTCGGTCCCGCAGCCACAACAAGCGTCGAAAAGATCGTGGTGCCACCGGCCAGCAACCCAAGAATGCTGATGCACGCCCCCGCCAGGGTGTCCCCGGCGGCGTGCAGGACCCAACCGGAAACGCAGCACGACATCATCAGCAGGCAGCCCACCATGAGCCCCACGGCCTGTAGCGGGGTCATTTGCGTAGCTTGTAAACGGTGGTGAAATGAATCCCGAGATCGTCAGCGATCTGCTGTGCAGGGATTCCCCGCTGGGTCATTTCTTTTACCGCGCGTCGGCGTTCCTTGACGGCTTCGGGGGACATGTCGGCCTTGCGGCGTGGAATGTGATGGCCGTTGAGGCGTAATGCCCGAGTTTTCTGTCGGACCTGGCTGGTGGTGAGGTCGCATCGTTCGGCCACATACCAGTCCGGTTCACCGTTTTCGACCATCATGACGAACAGTTCGTCTGTTGCGTGCATTGTTGTTCTCCTTTAGTTCGCCCTGATGCCAGTCAGGGGATTGCCTTTGGGTATTTAACCAAAGTTTAAGGGTTGAAGTCAAGGGCCTTTTGTTTAAGTTGTCTTGCGAGCCTTAAGCGGCCCTTGGGGGTGACTTCACGTAGTTTGGGGCTTCCGATGATTCCGGCTGCGTGCATGAGGGTCCGGCATTTCGTTGGCCCGATGAGGGGTATTGCGGTTATGAGCCCCCAGATTCGGATTGCTCCGAGGGGTTGTTGGTCAATGGTGGGTTCTAGGATGGTGCGGATCGCTTCGTGGCATGCCTGTTGTGGCGTCAGTGTTTTGAGGTATTTTTTGTGTTCGGCGCATTTCCCGCGGGTTTGGTCTGCGACTTTGAGCGCTGCCATGCTTTTGGGGTGTGCCTGCGGGCCGCTGAGCGGTTTTGGGGGTGGTTTTAGGGTCAACTCACTATTTCTGCTTTCTGTTTCGTTAGAAGGGCTTAGAATGGCTCGGCTCACTGGTCGCTCCTGTCCAACACGCCGGGCTCAGCCCATTGGCGGTGCGCACGGTAGCGTTGGATAGCGGAGTGAAGGTCCCGAATGTCACCACCGTTATGGGTCACCTGCTCCGCGGTGTAGCACAACTGGTCGGCGGCGGAGCGTTCTTTCGCCCCGACATGCCGGTTGGCCCGTTCCAGGTCCCGCTCAAGGGCCTCTATGTCGTTCAGGTGCCGTGCGACCCGGTTCCGTTCCGCAACAAGCTCTTTAGCAAGCTCTGCGCACTTATTGGCGCAGTCCTCTTTGTCCCGCAACGCTTGGTCCCGCTGTTTGACCAGCCGCTTCACCTCATCAAGCAGTGCGCTCTTTTCTCGCTCCAGGCGTTCAATCGACCGTTTCAACAGGTCGGCGGTCAGTTCAGGAACCAGCCGAGCGGCCTTCTGGGGGTTCAGTGCTTTGCCCTCAACGAACGTCACGCGGCCAGCCGAATCGCCCACCACCCCAACCTGATGTTGAAGATCGCTAACCTGCTTCGCCAGATTATCCAACGCTGAACATTCACGGTCCGAAACAACCCTGCCCTCAATGAAACCCAGCTTATGACAAAGATCACCCCACAGGCCAAGCCTCGTGGACCTCTTTGCGTGTTCTTCCTTCGTGAACATCTATCCTGCCTTTCCTTCAGGTAGTGGTTCGGTAACAAACCTTGTTTCAAACCTGTACGGCCCCTCATACCCTGTCTGATCGGCCAGTTCCTCATCGGAGGTTGCGACAGGCATCCAAGGGCCACGGGGGTCGTCCCTCCAGCCCAGTTCACGGAGCGTGACTGCCCGGCGCTGCTTCATTAACACGATCCCTTGCGTATACATGATCATGGTGGCAGCCCGCAAAGCCTGGTCGGGGGACTCAACCCACACCCGCTCAAAGTTGTCGCCGTCAATGCAGATTTTGCCGTCCCGATCCACAAACCCCTGGTTGCCGCCCGCATCCACCCATGTGTAAAGCGTGTCGCTCATTCCAACACCCCCTTGCGGCGAGTCAATGCGCCGCCCTCCCAATCAAAGATATAGCAGGGACCGTCAGTAAACCGCATGAACAAAAACCCCTCCGCGCAGTCCCGAATATGCTTCTCGAACCATGCCAGTATTTCCGCGGAATCCTCACCGTCGTCCATATCTCGCAGGTCACCGTAAACAAAAACATATCCACCCTCGTCCGGTGGCCAACCGCCTGGACCACCCTCACTGCCATGCGGGCAGGCGGCAATGATCTTCTCATGGTTCAGGTTGTCCCCTTTGAACGCGGCCTCCAGCCTCAACCAACTACTCACGAATCGTCCTCCATCACTTGTCTTCCCTTTTCCGTCACCTCGAACTCACCCCGGCAACCGCAGGCACACCCGTTCAACAGACCCCGCTTAATCATCCGGGCCAGTTTCGCCCGCACAACCTTCACGGGGAACATGCGGAATCGGTACTCCACCTCCGGCAGCAATATCTCGCTGCGGGTTATCCAATACGGTTCAAGGTTCCACTTTGGTATCCGGCCCGGTTTCAGTCCATCAATGAACTCCAGCATCTCAATGTCGGGAATGTCAGCCGCCTTCACTTCTCCCGCTCCCGGAACGTCAACTCAAGCCCCCCATAATCCTCGGTGATGTACTCAAGCTCCCAGCCGTCAACCAACAGTAGGGCTTTAACGATCTCCATGCGCTGCTCCTTGGCCGTGGGCGCGGCCTGGTCAGCAAGCCCATACAGGCGGATAGTTCCGTCACCATAAACCGCACCCTCGTAGCCTGGGGCATCCCAGCCGTAAAGGAGTTGCCGTGTCACAGCCGGGCCGCCACTTCATCCCGAACCCCCTCAATGGCCTTAGCTTGCCGAACCATGAACCCGAAGTCCAAAGCCGACCTCTGCAAATCAAGGTATGCCTGCGCCTCACCACCAGCAACAAACCCGGCACGCTTCACACCATCAACCGTCACCCACCACAACCCAAGATCAAAAATGATCGCGTATTCCCTATTTGGCATCATTCACCCACTCCCGCCAACGCTTCGATTCCAAAATAGTCATCAATCGCATACTGAAACACCGCCTCCGCGTTCAACGCCTCAAACGTCACCACCCACACTTCTTTCTCCAACGGGGGCTCGGACCTGTGGATCATTCGGAAATAAGCCATGAACGCATCGCGTGCCGTCTCGAACCATCCGTGAGGGTTCTGGCCCGCCACAAACCCCTCCCACAATGCACCAATCTCCGAAATATGTCCCAAAGGTTCCTTCCTCAGTCCCGTAACCCTCGCCTGGGTCACGGCACCCATGCCACGGCCACCCTGCACCCCAAACTCCTTGCCAGGCTGGTAACGGCACCCGCCCTCCCACCAAGGCGACCTGGGGTTCTTGGAAAGAAACCGGCGGGTCTGACATTTCCGGCCCTCAACGATGGCATCAACCATGTCGCGTTTAAACAGCAAAGCGCTGCCCTTCAAGATCAGCAAGCATCTCATCAATCTTCGCTTCCAGGCGGCGCACCTTCTCCCGTTCGGCTTCCAAGGCGGCGAGATGGTCGGCATGTCGCACCCAATCACCGTCGCGGTCCACCCACGGTCCGGTGGGCTGCCCCCCGAGGCGATCCCAGGGTCGCCGGTCGGTCCGATACCGTTGAATGTCACTCATCGCCCCACCCCATGAAACCTGCGTAAAGTTCGCAAGTGGTTTTCCGGCACAGGCATCAAAGCGAGCACCCCCGGACGGGGAACGATCGGTACCGGACGGACGGCAGCCGAAGGGACATGAATCACCTTCCGCTTACGCATCTTCGCCCTCTTTGACTCTCTCCGGTTCCCCGTAAACCACTGTTCGGCGCTCCAGGAAGACCTCATCGAACGGGGGGTCGGCGTCAAGGAAGTCCTCGACCCCCTTCTCTGCCCAGTCGCGGGTCGTCCATTTCGTCTCGTCACTTTCCGAGCTGTCCACCCCTACGGCCCGGTACTCGATCACCTCACGCGGCATCAGAAACCTCCGGCTCAACCTCGTCTGCGGCCTCAACCAATGCCCTCCCTAGCTCGCGGGCCTCGCGGGGCTTGAGAACATGGGAGTCGCCGTTCAGCCGCTCGGTCAGCCAGATAGTGAACACGCCATCGCCACCCAGATTGCATGTCTCTACCACCAGCTCGTTTATGTAGCCATCGATGGGCCAGGTTCGCTCACGCGGCATCAGGGGCCTCCAACGCAGCAGCGGTCTTGGCCTCGATCTCCTCTAGCCAAGCGGACGTTGCCAACGCCTCCCTGTCGCCGCGAGGCAACACCTTTTTGCGGTTCAGATCGGCGATGAACTCGCACAGGAAGAACGCGGTCTGTCGCTGGAGTTCTACCGTTACCGTCTCACGCGGCATCGCGCTCACCCTCCAAGTACGTCTTCAACATGCGCTCCATTTCGACACGTAGATCTTTTTCCAGCCGTGCTTTGAGCTGCTTGATTTCTGCGGCCATCCCTACGCTCAACCGCTTGCGCTCCTCGCAGGCCCGGCAATCAGGGTGCATCAAGTCATCGAGACTCATCGTTTCGTCTCCTCTACAGGTAGGGCAGGCAGCGACCAGCATTTCGGGCCTCGCTTCTTGCCCGACTCGACCACCATGCCTTTGAAAGCGAGATCGCGACAGACCCGGATGGCCACCCGATTGGTCATCTTCGGTTCGCGCCACGGCCGGGCACGGTTGCAGTCAGCAGCCACCGATGTTGTGGACCCGCAGCCGAAGTAGGAGCCGAGCGCGAGCAGCACCCGGGCTTGATCCTCCGTGTCGACCACACAGAACCGGTCACGTAGGTCGACGATCCACATTCCGACGTTCGCCCATCTCCCGCAACCAGGGACGCGGACGGCGTAACCCAGGCCCGGTGCCATGCCGACATCGAACGCCTCGCCCTCACACCATGCAGCGAGGTCTATGTGGTTGCGCTGCGTCACCCGGGCAGCGTGGAGATCAAGGTCACCGTCGCGAAGCCGCTGAAGGACTAGGCGCTCACTCCCCATCGTTCTCTCCTGTCTCAGGAAGGGCGGGCGGCACAGCCCACGACGTTCGCTCGGGGTCAAATCGCCACCCATTGTTGAACAGCAACGTCCGCGCATAGATCGTGGGCTTGTACTCGTAGGGCGGCACCATCTCGCGCATCTCGCGCACCACCAGCGGTAAATCCTCCGCGCACATCGCCCGCAGGCGAGCCGAAAGCCCTTGGACCGATGGCCGCTCGAATCCGAAATGAACAAGGTGGCCCGCTATCTCGTCCGCAGATACGCCGATACGCGACCACCTGTTCTGGGCCTTCACGAGGGCTAATAGGATCGCTTCTTCGGTCGGCTCACTCATTGGTTGTCTCTCCGTTCACGGGCAGCAGCACCGTTTGATCTACCGGTGGTTTCGCCAGCGCCTTCGGCTTGCGCTTGTGGCGCTGCACGGCCCGATAAGCCTCGTACGACCCGGGCCAATCGCCCTCCGGCGGGTCGATCCCGGTCAGGTCGATGCCGTCAAGATGCCCGTCTTGGCAGCCAGGGCACCAGCACTTAGGGCAAACACCGGGGCAGGTTTCGCTCCACTCGCACGGGTCGGGAGATCGGGGACCACCGTAACCCTCGCAGGTCGGACATATGCCGTGGTGGCGGGCAGTGAAGGTGTCAACCATCAGTGCCCTCATCCTTCTTTGGGGCAGTGATCGTCCACTCGTCGCTGAGAAACGAGTTTTCGCATTGAAGATCGCCAGGGTCACCGTCGTATTCGGCGATCACCGTGGCCCACTCATGGATCGGCCTATGGTCGCCCCGCCAAATGATCTGCCGCTCAGCCATTCGTCTCTCCGTTCGCAGGCAGGGTGGCGAGAGTCGAGCCAAGGTTTTACTCACCGGATGACTCCTTTCGCGTACCGTCCGGGCCCAGGCCGTGCCCGCAAGGACAATGCGGCCAATGAGGACAAGGCTCGCCGCAGCTACTCACCGGACACCCCCGCGCTCGCCCGGTTCCGAGCCTTCCACTCACGGCGGCTCCGAGCACGACAGATTCGACATTCTCGTTCTACCCGCATAGATGGCCGGAAATAAGTGTTCTCCTCGGTGAACTCATGGCCATGATCGCAATGTGTTTTGCGAGCGCAGACCGCCGCTAACCCCTCTCCCCGGAGGATGTTCTCGCGCTCGGTAACCGGCTCAAGATGGCCTGGGTTAACACAGGCTCGATTCCGGCACACATGGTCAAGGACTAGCCCATCCGGGACCGGACCTTTGAGTAGCTGATAGGAAACCCGGTGAGCCACCACCAGCCTGCCGTCCAGGGAGAAGGCCCCGTACCCGTTGCGCTTTCCGGCCATCCATTGCCAGCAGTCATCATCAGCGCCTCGTTCAACCTTTTCCCAGAATCTCTCTTCCGTGCCCTTGCCCAGGGCGATTCGGATCTCTTTGGCCTTAGCCATTGCCCTGCCCCTCCCTAGAAGCGGCCCGGACCTTCTTAGCGATCTGCTCCCAGGTCGCAGACGGGTTCTCACGCAGCAGCCGTCGCATCCACAGCCAGTTCATGCGCCCTCCCCAGAAGCGGCGACCCGGAGAACCAACTCAAGCTCCCAACCTTCGATGATCTCTGTCGCGTCCATCATGCGGCGCGCCATTGATTCGGTGCGCTCCCGAAAATCGTCGCTGCTCCACTGGGCGCGCAGTAGGCCATCAATGCCCTCCCGATTCAGGATGACCTGTTCGTCGCTCATGCTTCCTCGCTAGAACCGGCGGAGCGAAGACTTAATGCGCGAGCACCACCCATGAAACGGTCCGCGATCCGCGCCGCATCAATCGGATTGAACATTATCCTCACCATCTCCACGTCATCCCTCCACACAACCAAGTCGAGGACACGGGAATCATGGTCAATCTCGATTCCCGCTTCACAGTTATGGGTGCCCCCGAGGTCGTCGGTGACCTCCACGTCTAGTGGGTCGCTCATGCTTCCTCGCTTTCCACCGGCAGGTACTTATCCACCCGAATCGACTCCATCGCAGAATCAGGATTCTTGTAAGCCCACACAATGCTGTCGCCCCACGACTTGTCACCCAAATGCCATCCAGCCCAAGCACGGGCAGCATCAAGGCGTTCCCGCTCAGTCGCCATGTCCTCATGCACCATCACTTTTCCTCGCTTTCCCGGTGGTCAACAATCGTGCCGCCACCCATCTCCGGTCCCCACACAGCCACCACACGGGTATCACGGCCAAGAAGGGGCCCCACGTCCTCGTTCGTGGGTTGCTCGCTGAAAAGGTGTACTCCCCAGAACGGCCAGCGACCAGTGCCACCCGGGCCAGTCGGCTCATACCTGAGCAGCGCGACGTAGCAGTCATCCATCGGCCTGTCCTTCCTCCACGGGCAGCCTCCAGGGCCGCTCGCCCGGCTTGAAATTGTCAGTCACCAGCAGCAACGCCCACCGCCTCCCGACAACACCTCGCACGGCCCGATGCCGGGCAGACGGTGCGGTGACCAGTGGCGCGAAGCGCGATAGCGGACGCCTCAGGTAGAGCTTCATGATTCGTCCTCCACGGCAGCAAGCAGCACTTGCACCTCTCGTGTTGCATCTCGCGCCATATGGAGACGCCCATGGTCATACTCCGTTGAGTGCCCTCCCTCCGTCAGGAGATCAATCATTTCGACGGCTGCGGATTCGCGTTCACTGAGCCACTCGCCAAACCGCTCCACTGCTTCCCGTACCTCACTCGCTGGCATCGCGGGCCTCCAAGCCCGTATCAAACGGCGGCACTACTGATCTTCTACGCATCCTTTTCTCCTTCCTCCACGGCAGCCAGGGCCGGTTCCTTCCAACGTTCATCCAGACTGAACCGGACGGCACGATTGAACGGCCTTCTCGCATCAGCAGCACGAAACACATCAACCGCCCCACACGTCACCGACCCGATATGCACACTGACCGTCGGGGCATCAAACACATGCCAGTCTTCCGGTCCCATCAGGTCCGCCTTCTGGCTCCAATGCTCTTTCAGCCGGGCGATCTCGTCGGCGGTGAACTCCGTCCCGACGCGCTTCGCGAACTCCTCCGGGGATAGATTCCCGAGCTTAAAGCCCGCCATCGTCTTCGCCCTCCCAGGTCAACATCAGCCCGCCGCGTCCGTCGCGCTCCAACACAGCCGGGGCCTTGTAGCCACAGCACGGGGTTGGCTCATTCACGGACGTGCGGGTGACGACGCTTAACAGCACAGCGGCGGGACCAAGGCCGAACCGTCCGCCGCAGCCAGGGCACTCAAACGGCAGATCCTCGACCGGCTCCCGTAGCTCACTCGCTGGCATCAGACACCCCCCGCAACATGCTTGTAGTCCGTCTTCACCAACGGCCCATCGCAGGCAGGGCAATAGCGATGGTCGAACTCGTCGTCGGAGAAACCGCTGACCAGTTGCGCCTCATTGTGCTTCGGGCAAAACCAGACCGTTATGACTGGCGGGAACTCCATCATTCGCCCTCCTCACTAGAGGCCGGGGGCCACAATCCAGCCGCCTTTTCAGTCTCCCGGCGCGCCAGAAAACGATTCAGCCGATCCACCAGAATGTCGATCTCGGTCCGCGCCTTGGTTGCGTCCATCAGGTACGCGCTGATCGCTTCCGGCGATGCCGCCCACTCCTCCGTGAAGAGACGCGTGCTGTAGTGCCTAACCTTGCCGTGCAGCATCCCGCTCACTTGCCCTCCTCTCCTGCCGGGGCCGCAGGGCGCTTGCTGATGACACCCCAGTCGGTCAATGACGCATGCTCGGAAGTCACATCCCCCGCAGCCACGAGCGCGGACAGATCCCCCTTTGAAACGCGATCCCAGAACTCTTGAGCTTCCTCAAACGTCTCGAACTCAAACGCATCTGTGGTGTTCCATTCGCACTCAACCACTACCGAATACATCGTTACCGCTCCTCCTCTCCTGCCGGGTTGACCGGCCCGCACAACGGGCAGGTTGGATCTTGACCACCGCATTGCGGACACATCAGCCTTCACCGTCCTCTACAGGGTTGACCCGCACCGGCTCATACGTAGCTTCGAAAATGTCCGGCTTGGCGCTACTCCCGCTTGAGGTAGCGAATCGCCGCCCGAAGTCGCGCAGGATCGTCGCGGAAGAACCCGAGCCCCTTGTTGCACGCGTCGCACAGGACGCCACGGACGCGCTCCGAGACATGGCAGTGGTCGATACGCAGCCGCTCGGTGTTGCCGCAGATCGCGCACTTGCCCTCGCGCATGAGTTGCTCGTACTCGTCCAGCGGGATGCCGTAGGCGGACTTGGCC
>CAZIWB010000023.1:79626-97925 GCA_964542655.1 uncultured Cellvibrionaceae bacterium | reverse complement strand
GCCAATTTCAAATTGGATTCAGGGCAATGTACTACATGCGCACCTGTCTGTTGCAGCAATGCAATATCCTGGTCGGTGATTTGGGTCATGTGTACGCATTGGGTCAGTGGTGATAACAAACCCAGTTCCATCAAACGTTGACTTGGGCGTTTGCCGTATTGTTTGAGCGATTCTTCTATTTCATAAACAGTTTCATGCAAATGGATTTGCACGGGGAGGTCCATTTCTTGCGCGAGCACGGCAATTTTTTGCAGTGGTGCGTCTGATACTGTGTAAGGCGCGTGAGGACCAAAAGCGATGCTGATCAGATCGGTAGCGCGCAGGCTGTCGTGCAGCGCAAGGCCTTTGTTGAAGTAGTCGTCTGCCCCCAGGCCCCAGGAGGTGGCGAAATCAAAGATTGGGAAGCTGATCTGGCTGCGCATTTTTGCATCCAGGCAAACCTGGGCGGCTTGTTCAGGGAAAAAATACATATCGGCAAAACAAGTTGTGCCGGTTTTGATCATCTCCGCCATGGCGAGCTGGGTTCCATCGCGCACAAACTCTTCACCCACCCACCGGCTTTCGGTTGGCCAGATGTGATCGTTAAGCCATGTGTGTAATGGCTGGTCATCGGCATAGCCGCGCAACAAGCTCATCGCCGCATGGCCATGGGCATTTACGAGTCCGGGGATAAGCACATGGCTGCCAAGATTGATTGTCTCGGTGGCGATATAGCGGCGGTCTGCCTCATCACTAGGTATCAGCGCCAGGATCCGCCCTTTATCGATTGCCAGTGCACAGTTTTCCAGTACCCGATTTTCGGGTACTACAGGAATAATCCAGCGGGCTTTTACAATCAGGTCGATTAAAGGCCGGTCGGGCGTAGGTGTCAACATAGGTGTAACCAGGAACATGGGCGCCAAAAGGGCGCCCAGTATACTGCAAAGCTTCTGGGCGGCCATCGCAGATTTGCAGGGTTGCCTGGTTTCCGCCATGACCAAATTCGTCTGTATTTTCATAGCGATACAGACTGGCCAACTGCCTATCCAGCAGATTCTATGCTAAGATCGCGCCCCTGAATCAGGCGTTAGATGCATTTTTAGCCAGAATGTCATTTGGCAAGTAGTAGGGTAGTGGTTTTCACCTCTATTCGATTGGTGCGCAAATCAGGCGCTCCTGCTCTAATAGCTTGCAATCGCGATCCATAACCAAAGCCTTAAATAAGCCCGTAGCTTTAATAAGAAAGGAAAGCTGTATTCCCATGGTCGAATTCGCCAAAGAAATATCACCAGTAAGTATCGAAGACGAACTCAAACAGTCGTACCTTGATTACGCAATGAGTGTAATCGTAGGCCGCGCTTTACCCGATGTGCGTGATGGTTTGAAGCCCGTGCATCGTCGCGTGCTGTTTGCGATGAGCGAACTTAATAATGATTGGAATAAGCCTTACAAAAAATCTGCCCGTGTGGTGGGTGACGTAATCGGTAAATATCACCCGCATGGTGATACCGCGGTTTACGACACTATCGTCCGTATGGCGCAGCCTTTCTCCCTGCGTTACATGTTGGTTGATGGCCAGGGTAACTTCGGTTCGGTAGATGGTGACCGCGCAGCGGCCATGCGTTATACCGAAATCCGTATGGCGAAAATCGCCCATGATTTGTTGGCGGACCTGGATAAGGAAACCGTTGATTTTGTGCCCAACTACGACGGCACAGAGCAAATCCCGGCAGTAATGCCAACCCGTATTCCCAACCTGCTGGTTAATGGTTCATCGGGTATCGCAGTAGGTATGGCGACCAATATCCCGCCGCACAACTTGAAAGAAGTAGTGCAAGGCTGCCTCGAATTGATCAACAACCCGGATATCACCATTGATGAGTTGATGGAATTTATTCCGGGGCCGGACTTCCCTACTGGCGCCATCATCAATGGTCGCGCCGGGATAGTGCAGGCATATCGCACAGGGCGTGGCAGCATCATTGTGCGCGCTAAAGCAGAAATCGAGCGCGATGACAAAACCGGGCGCGAAACCATCATTATTCACGAGATTCCATACCAACTGAACAAGGCGCGATTGATTGAGCGCATCGCTGAGCTGGTAAAAGAAAAGAAAATTGAAGGGATTAGCGAGCTGCGCGATGAGTCCGATAAAGACGGCATGCGCATTGTTATCGAAGTGAAAAAGAGCGAATCAGCGGACGTATTGCTCAATAACCTTTATTCACAAACCCAATTGCAAACCACCTTCGGTGTAAACATTGTTGCACTGGATGATGGCCAGCCAAAAATTCTTAACCTCAAACAACTGCTTGAGGCCTTTGTTAAGCATCGCCGCGAGGTAGTTACCCGTCGCACAGTCTATTTGTTGCGCAAGGCGCGCGAACGCGGTCATATCCTGGAAGGTCTCGCAGTTGCGATTTCCAATATTGATGAAGTTATTGCGCTCATTAAAAACTCTGCATCTCCAGCCGAGGCAAAAGACAGTTTAATGGGGCGTGGTTGGAACGCTGCTGAAATGGCACCTTACCTTGAGCGCGCTGGTGAAGATGCATGCCGCCCCGAAGACCTGGGCTCCGAGTTTGGTATGCGCGATGGCCACTATTATTTATCAGCCGCACAAGCCCAGGCGATTCTGGAATTACGCCTGCACCGTTTGACTGGTATGGAGCATGACAAGCTGCTCGCCGAGTACGATGAAAAATTAATCCAGATTGCCGAATTCCTTGAAATTCTCGGCAATGCCGTGCGTTTGATGGAAGTGATCCGCGAAGAATTGACACAAGTTATCAATGACTACGGTGATAAACGTCGCACAGAAATTGTTGCGTCAACCCTCGATTTAACCACTGAAGATTTGATTAACGTTGAAGATCGTGTTGTGACAATTTCTCACGGTGGTTATGCGAAGAGCCAGCCGCTGGATGATTATCAGGCACAACGTCGTGGCGGTATGGGCAAATCGGCTACTGCAGTAAAAGACGAAGATTACGTCCAGCATTTATTGATCGCCAGCACCCACGATACTGTGTTGCTGTTTACTAATGCCGGTAAAGTTTACTGGCTGAAGGTCTATATGATTCCGGTTGCGGGCCGCCAATCGCGCGGACGTCCGGTCATTAATTTGCTGCCGTCATTGGAAGAGGGGGAGCGCATTACCTCGATCCTGCCGGTGAAATCGTACGACGATGATAAATTTATTTTCATGACCACCGCTAACGGTACCGTGAAGAAAACTGCACTCACTCAATTCTCGCGTCAACGCAGTGTTGGTTTGCGTGCGATTGAATTGGATGAAGGCGATACCTTGGTGGGCACAGCTATCACCAACGGTTCATGCGATGTAATCCTGTTCTCAAGTTCTGGTAAGGCGGCACGCTTCCGTGAATCACAAGTGCGTGCGATGGGCCGTACCTCGCGCGGCGTACGCGGTATTCGTTTGGCAGAAGGCCAGCGTGTAGTCGGCATGGTTATCCCGATGGAAAACGGCCAGGTACTGACCGTCAGCGAAAATGGTTATGGCAAGCGCACCGAAGTGGGCGAATTCCCAGCTAAAGGTCGTGGCTCGCAAGGTGTTATCGGTATGCAAACTACCGAGCGTAATGGCCAGTTGGTTGGTGCAGTGCAAGTGTTTGATGGTGAAGAAATTATGTTAATTTCCGACCAAGGCACAATGGTTCGCACCCGTGTTGATGAAGTTTCTGTGTTGAGCCGTAATACGCAAGGTGTGCGCCTGATTAAATTAAAAGAAGGTGAGCGCATGCAAGGCTTGGAGCGCATTGAAGAAAGTGCGGATGAAAATGCCAAGCGTGAATTGGCGCGCGCTGAAGCGGCTGAGGGCGAAGAAGCGCTTGAAGACGGCATAATTGTAGATGACACAGCAGATGATGTTGCCGATGATGGCGCTGACGAGGCAAACGACGAGTAAGTAAATGAGCACTGTTCAAACAGAAGCGGAAAAGCTGCTTGCGCTGCGTAACAAAATTGATGCGATCGATGAAGAAATTGGTCGTTTGATTTCAGCTCGTGCGGAATGTGCACAAGAAGTTGCAGATGTGAAAAAGGCAAACCTGCCTGATGATGCCAAAATTCTTTTTTATCGTCCCGAGCGGGAAGCGCAGGTGTTACGCAAAGCGATGGAGCGTAATACCGGCCCACTTAGTGATGAAGAAATGGCGCGGTTGTTCCGTGAAATTATGTCGGCATGCCTGGCGCTGGAAAATCCGATTAAGGTTGCTTATCTCGGGCCAGAAGGAACATTTACCCAGCAAGCATCACTCAAGCATTTTGGTCATTCAGCAGTAGTGCTTCCTTTTTCTGCTATCGATGAAGTATTTCGTGAAGTTGAAGCGGGTGCTGTGAATTACGGTGTGGTACCTGTAGAAAACTCTACCGAAGGTGTGGTGAACCATACGCTCGATAATTTTATGGGTTCCAACCTTAAAATTTGCGGTGAAGTTGAACTGCGCATTCACCACAATTTGATGGTATCAGATGTCACCAATACCAATAGTATTTCGCGTATATACTCCCACTCCCAATCCCTGGCGCAATGCCGCAAATGGCTGGATGCTCATTATCCCAATGCTGAGCGCATAGCTGTCAGTAGTAATGCCGAAGCAGCAAAACGCCTTAAGGGTGAATGGAATGCGGCTGCTATCGCTGGTTCTATGGCTGCGGAATTGTACGGCCTGAAAATGATTGCTGAAAAAATTGAAGACCAGCCAGATAATTCCACCCGTTTTTTAATTATCGGCAAACAAGCAGTTCCGCAAAGCGGTGTTGATAAAACCTCTATCGTAGTTGCGATGCGCAATGAACCGGGTGCATTGCATAAATTGCTGGAGCCCTTTCATCGTCACAATATTGATTTAACGCGGGTAGAGACTCGCCCATCGCGTACGGGTGCATGGACCTACGTATTTTTTATTGATTTTTCCGGGCATGTCGACGAGTCTTTAATTAGCGATGTAATGAAGGAAGTTGCCAGCCGTTGCGCCGATTTAAAATTGCTCGGCTCCTACCCCAAAGCGGTGTTGTAATTATCTATGTCCCAACCTTTGATCAATAAATTTGTTGTTGTTGGTATAGGTTTGATTGGTGGCAGCCTTGCTACCGGTTTAAAGCAGCGCGGCGCTTGTGCCGAAGTCATTGGAATTGCACGCAAGCCTGACACCTGTGTTGAGGCCGTAAAGCATTCAATTGTTGATCGCGCTTATACATCCTTGCAGGAAATTGCGGCCGAGTTAGGACAGGGCGATGTAATTTTTATTGCCGTACCTACACTTTCTGTCAATGCAATTCTGGAAGAAATTAAAAGTTGCATTTCTCCTGATGTGACTATTACTGATGGGGCCAGTGTAAAAGGCAGTGTCCAGCGGGCCGCAGAAGCCGTTTTTGGTGTGATGCCGCCACAACTTGTACTCGGGCATCCAATTGCCGGATCAGAAAAAAGTGGAGTCACTGCCGCAAATCCCAATTTGTACGAAAACCACCGCGTTATTCTTACACCACTTGAAAATACATCTGCCAAGCATTTGGATCTTGTCACGCATATGTGGCAACTGGTCGGCGCAGAAGTGCTAAGCATGTCAGTAGACGAACATGATGAAGTCCTTGGTGCGACCAGTCATCTGCCCCATGTCATTGCCTATTCGTTGGTAGATACCCTGGCCCAAGATATTAAAAATCCCAATATTTTTCGTTATGCAGCGGGTGGATTCCGCGATTTTACCCGTATTGCCTCCAGTGATCCGGTGATGTGGCACGATATTATGCGAGCGAATAAAACTGCAATTTTGCAGTCGATGGATTTGTTTATCGATAACCTTTCACGCTTGCGTAGCAGCATCGAACATGAAGATAGCGATTATTTACTCAATGTATTTAGTCGCGCTAAAGGGGCGCGGGATGAATTTACGCTTATGCTGGCCAAGCGCCATGCTGCACCGAAAGAGGATTGATTGGTCAGCCTTCCAAACTTATCGGAATAAACTTATAAACATTTAATCATTAAACCTTGCGTTCAGGCCCTATATAATCGCTGCTGTTTTTTCAACACCCGCGCAATCGCCCACGCTGTACTCAATCTGGTAACCATTGAATGTCAAACTACAACTTGACTCACCTCAAGCAGCTTGAAGCTGAAAGTATTCATATCATCCGCGAGGTTGCGGCTGAATTTGATAAACCGGTCATGCTTTACTCAATCGGTAAGGATTCAGCGGTGATGATGCATCTCACCATGAAAGCCTTTTTCCCTGGCAAGCCGCCATTCCCGATGATGCATGTGGATACCACTTGGAAATTCCACGAAATGATTGAATTTCGCGATAAGCGAATCAAGGAATTGGGCTGGGATTTGATCGTGCACATTAACCAGGAGGGGGTGGATATGGGAATCAGTCCATTCGTTCATGGTAGTGCCAAACATACCGATATCATGAAAACTCAGGGGCTCAAACAAGCACTGAACAAATATGGTTTTGATGCTGCATTTGGTGGTGCGCGTCGCGACGAAGAAAAATCACGCGCAAAAGAACGCGTTTATTCTTTCCGCGATAAGAATCATCGTTGGGACCCTAAAAACCAGCGTCCCGAATTGTGGAATATTTACAATGGCCGTGTAGATAAAGGCGAAAGCATTCGCGTGTTCCCATTATCAAATTGGACGGAGTTGGATATCTGGCAATATATTCATTTGGAAAATATCCCAATTGTCCCACTTTATTTTGCTGCCAAGCGTCCGGTAGTTGAGCGCGATGGTACTTTGATTATGGTTGATGATGACCGTATGCCAATCGGTCCCGATGATAAAATCGAAGAAAAAATGGTGCGTTTCCGTACGCTTGGTTGCTATCCATTGACTGGTGCCGTTGAGTCAGAAGCGACTACCTTGCCCGAAATTATCCAGGAAATGTTATTGACGACCACATCAGAGCGTCAAGGTAGAGTGATCGACCACGACAGCTCCGGCTCAATGGAAAAGAAAAAGCAAGAAGGCTATTTCTAACATTTCTGACATACATGCTTATCACCTTACTGATTGCAAAGAGACCTTTATGAGTCATCAGTCCGAATTAATTGCGCAAGATATCAATGCATATCTCGCCCAACATGAACAAAAAGAACTGCTGCGGTTTTTAACCTGCGGTAGTGTAGACGATGGGAAAAGCACCCTGATTGGCCGTTTGTTGCACGATTCAAAAATGATCTATGAGGATCAATTGGATGCAATACGTTCCGATAGCGTTAAACATGGAACAACGGGCGAGAAAATCGATTTGGCATTGCTGGTAGATGGTTTACAAGCCGAGCGCGAGCAGGGCATTACTATCGATGTGGCCTATCGTTATTTTTCTACAGCGAAACGCAAATTTATTATTGCAGATACTCCCGGTCATGAGCAGTACACTCGCAACATGGCAACCGGTGCATCAACCTGTGACCTTGCGATTATTTTAATTGATGCGCGTTATGGTGTTGTCACCCAAACTCGTCGTCACAGTTATATTGCTTCTTTGCTTGGCATTAAACATATTGTTGTTGCCGTTAATAAAATGGATTTGTTGAACTTTGATCAAGCTGTCTTTGAAAAAATTAAACAGGATTATTTTGATTTCTCTGCAAAACTGGGCATGAAGAATGTAATGTTTGTGCCCATTTCAGCACTGGATGGCGATAACGTAGTTAATCGGTCCGAAAGAGCGCCTTGGTATCAAGGACAAACCTTGATGGAAATCTTTGAAACTGTGCCTATTGCAGGCGATAAAAACTATTCAGATTTTCGTTTTCCTGTGCAGTATGTAAATCGTCCCAATCTCGATTTTCGCGGCTTCTGCGGAAATGTTGCCTCAGGTGTAGTTAAGGTTGGTGATGAAATTCGAGTGTTACCATCAGGAAAAACAAGTCATGTTAAATCTATAGTGACCTACGATGGAGAGCTATCGGAAGCTTTTACCGGTCAGGCGGTGACATTAACCCTGACAACAGAAGTTGATGTAAGCCGGGGTGATATGCTGGTATTGGCAAAAGACTCGGTGCCACAATCAAATCATCTTAAAGCCCATATTGTATGGATGGCTGAAAAATCGGCACAGGCTAGCTCCGAGTATCTATTCAAATTTGCTAGCAAAGTGGTGAGTGGTGCTATTGAGGCTATTGATTACCGAATCGATGTGAATACACAAGAGCATTCAATTGTTAATCAATTGCAACTGAACGATATAGCGGTTATTGATGTACTGTTAACCCAGCCGGTAGTTGCAGATCATTACAGTGATAATCGTGCTACAGGTGCATTTATTGTGATTGATCGCCTGACCAATATCACTGTTGGTGCTGGTATGGTTATCGAGCAGTTGGCAGTAACGGGTACCCCCACAACACAATTCAGTGAATTTGAGCTGGAGTTGAATGCGTTGATTCGCAAGCATTTCCCACATTGGAATGCCGCAGACCTAAAGAAATTGCTTAGCTGATATCAGAAGGTATGCTTTAAAAGCCCTGGTTGAAACCCAGGGCTTTTTTTTGCCTGTTTTGTAAGAGATATCGCACATGAAGCATGGCGATTGTCTGCTGTTAAGCAAAACGAACACACAATATTCTGCCTGGACACGCCGTAGGACATAGCGTGTTTTTTCTTTAACCTTAAGGAGTTACATATGAAGTTTATTCTTTCTCTAATCTCTATCGTTATTTTATCTTTTGGCGCTTCATCTCTGACATTTGCAGTCGAACCCCCAACAGCGAAGGAATCTGTCGCTAAAACGGAAACGGTTGTAGCTCAAGATGCAATCAACATTAATACTGCTGATGTTGAGGGGCTAACCAAACTGAAAGGTATTGGTGAGAAGAAAGCCGAAGCTATCATTGCGTGGCGTAAGGAAAATGGTAACTTCAAAACTGTAGATCAGTTATTGGAAGTTAAGGGGATTGGGGAGGCTACGCTCGCAGCTAATCGCGAAAATATCCGTATTTAAACCCTGGTTAACGTATGCAGCAGCGTTAACGAATGAATTTTGCTGCATTTTTTGTTTTAATGGGAGCCCGGGTTTGGTAACTCGGGCTCTTCTTTTTTGTGAGGTCAAGAAATGTCCACTCTGGGTCCACGAATTGTTGTTGCTATGGATTTTGACAACGCCGATCAATGCCTTGCAATGGCAAAACGATTATCTCCAATGGACTGCCGCCTCAAAGTTGGTAAAGAGCTTTTTACTGCGTGTGGCCCGAAAATAGTCGAACAATTAATGACCTTGGGATTTGAGGTTTTTCTCGATCTTAAATTTCATGATATTCCCAATACCACGAGTAAAGCCGTTAAAGCTGCCGCAGACTTAGGCGTATGGATGGTCAATGTACACGCATCTGGCGGTGAACGCATGATGAATTCCTCGCGTGAAATCCTGGAACAACGCAGCGGCAAGCGCCCTTTACTGATTGCGGTAACGGTGCTAACCAGCATGGATACCAATGATCTATCGGGCATTGGGATTGAGCGTAGCCCGGAAGAGCAGGTGATGAAGCTGGCCCGTTTGACCCATTCATGTGGTCTTGATGGCATAGTTTGCTCAGCCCAGGAAGCAGCTTTGATGCGTAACCAGTTTGGCAGCAAGTTTTGTCTTGTCACTCCGGGTATTCGTCTGGATACTTCCCCTGCCGATGATCAGCGACGTACCTTGACTCCAGCCTCTGCGATAGCGGCTGGCAGCAGTTACCTGGTTATTGGCCGGCCAATCACTCAATCCCCAAATCCTGTCGATACTTGCAAGTCCATTATTCAAACCCTGCACTAATGTTTTCATTTAGTAATTAATGAGTTGGGTTCTCCCTATGAATGTTTCTGTTCCCGTTGTTATCACCATTGATGGCCCAAGCGGTTCTGGTAAAGGAACCCTCAGTCAAATGTTAGCTCGCCACTTGGGTTATCATTTGCTGGATAGTGGTGCGCTTTATCGTTTGGTTGCACTCGCTGCGATGAATAAAGGGATTGATTTGCATAACGAATCTGCAGTGTGTGAGGTTGCTACAGGTTTGGATGTGGTGTTTAGTCTTAAAAATAGCGGGTCGGCGCAGATTTTGCTTGAGGGAGTAGAGGTGACCGATGCAATCCGCCAAGAGGCGGTCAGTATGGGGGCTTCTCAGGTGGCTGCTTATCTTGGAGTCAGGGCTGCATTACTTGAGCGGCAACGCGAATTCGCGGTTGCTCCCGGATTGATTGCCGATGGCCGAGATATGGGGACTACGGTATTTCCCAATGCGCAAACCAAACTGTTTTTGACTGCAAGCGCAGAGGCGCGAGCTGAACGCCGCTACAAACAGTTACGTGCAAAAGGTGAGTCTGTTGATATGGGCGAGTTGGTCCGCGATATTCGTGAGCGTGATGAACGCGATTCAAATCGTAATATTTCACCGCTCAGGCCGGCAGAGGATGCAGTAATTATTGATAGTACAGCGATGACGATTGATGAGGTGCTTGCCAGTATGCTTGCAGCGATTCGTTGATGCACCAGAAATAGAAATTGTGAGTCAACAAATGGTAAGAATGTTCAATTAATTTGTATAAATGACTTGCCCCATACCAATATTTTTAAAACGACAGCAACGGGCTAAAAGATATCCTCCATTCAAGATGAGATTAGAATATGAGCTTAACTTGTTTTAAAGCCTACGATATTCGTGGAAAATTGGGTGAAGAACTCAATGAAGATATTGTGTACCGTATTGGTCGTGCTTATGCACAGTTTCTGCAACCTAAAAGTGTTGTTGTGGGTGGCGATGTTCGCCTGACAAGTAAGGCATTAAAAAATGCACTCAGCAATGGCTTGCGTGATGAAGGTGTCGATGTCATCGACATAGGTATGGCTGGGACCGAAGAGATTTATTTTGCCACAAGCTATTTGAAAACAGACGGTGGAATTGAAATCACCGCAAGCCACAACCCTATTGATTACAATGGTATGAAGCTGGTGCGAGCCAATTCAAAACCAATTAGTGGTGATACTGGCTTAAATGACATTAAACGTCTTGCTGAAGATAATAACTTTTCCCCGGTAAATTTTTCCGCTCGTGGCAGCATTCACGACGTTAGCATTTTGGATGCCTATGTGCAGCATTTATTGTCTTATGTTGATATTGCACAATTAAAGCCCTTACGTTTGGTCGTCAATGCGGGCAATGGAGCTGCTGGGCATGTTATTGATGCCATAGAAAAACATCTTCCCTTTGAATTTATCAAAATAAACCACGAGCCTGATGGCACTTTTCCAAATGGGATTCCTAATCCATTGTTGGTAGAAAATCGCGCATCCACAACGGCAGCTGTTGTTGAGCATAAGGCGGATATGGGGATCGCATGGGATGGAGACTTTGATCGCTGTTTTTTATTTGATGAAAGTGGCGCGTTTACGGAAGGCTATTACATAGTTGGCTTATTAGCTGAAGCATTCTTGTTAAAAAATCCCGGTGCGAAGATCATTCATGATCCACGCTTGACATGGAACACACTTGATATTGCCAAAAAAAATGGCGGTCGTGCAATACAATCCAAAACTGGACATGCCTTTATTAAGGAGCGTATGCGCGAAGAAGATGCTGTATATGGTGGTGAGATGAGTGCGCATCATTACTTCCGCGATTTTTTTTACTGCGATAGTGGGATGATTCCTTGGTTATTGGTGTGTGAATTGCTTTGTCGCAAAGGTCAGCCTTTATCCAGTATGCTGGAGGATCGGATTGCAAAATTTCCATCTCCTGGTGAAATAAACAGTCACGTAGCCGATCCAAAAGCGGCAATTGATAAAGTATTTGATCACTATGTTGCTGATGCAAAGTCTATTGATAAGACAGATGGAATCAGTCTTGAATTTGATGATTGGCGATTTAATTTGCGTATGTCTAATACCGAGCCTGTCGTTCGTTTAAATGTAGAAAGTCGAAATGATCAAGCGCTAGTCGAGCAAAAAACAACCGAAGTTTTAAATTTACTCAACAGTTAGAATAAAAAATCCACAAGGGTACAATTATGCAAGTTAAAAAAGCAGTAATTCCTGTAGCTGGTCTTGGAACACGTATGTTGCCTGCAACTAAAGCCATCCCCAAAGAGATGTTGCCAGTTGTTGATAAGCCGTTAATTCAGTATGTAATTGAAGAGGCAGCAGCAGCAGGAATTAAGGAAATTGTATTGGTGACGCATGCCAGTAAAAATGCCATTGAAAACCATTTTGATACCAGCTTCGAATTGGAAGCACAACTTGAATCGCGCCTGAAGCGCTCTTTGCTTGCTGAGGTGCGTTCTATTACCCCGCCGGGGCTTACCGTTATTTCTGTTCGCCAGGCTGAGGCCAAAGGTTTGGGGCATGCGATTCTTTGTGCGAAATCTGTTGTTGGTGATGAGCCTTTTGCAGTGTTACTGCCCGATGTCATTGTTGATAATGCGGAGTGTAATCTCAAACAAGATAATCTTGCTGGCATGACCAAGCGTTTTGAGGAAACCGGAAACAGCCAAATCCTTGTTGAGCAAGTTCCCCATGATCAGGTTGATAAATACGGTGTGGTTGATTGTTCTGGCTTGGAAATTCCATCAGGGAAAACAGCAACAATTAAAGCGATGGTGGAAAAACCTCCCGTTGATGAAGCACCTTCAAATATGGCAATTGTTGGTCGTTATGTTTTATCAAAAACAGTATGGGATTTATTGGCGAAAACCATGCCGGGAGCAGGAGGGGAAATTCAGTTGACTGATGCATTGGATGCATTGTTGGGGCAAGAAACAGTTGAGGCTTATCAGCTAGTGGGGCGCAGCCATGATTGCGGAACAAAAATTGGCTATTTGATGGCCAATGTAATCTATGGTGAGCGCCATGGTGAGGTTGGCAGCAAATTTAAAACATTTTTAAAAGAGCGCTACAAGGTTTAATTTATTTCTGAGGTCAAAGTTATTTGTTGGCCAGCAAGATGCTGGCCGTATACATCGCAACGATGGCTTCAGGTGTAATTTTGCTATTAAGGAGAATTAATTGATTATTCCTGTAATACTTGCCGGTGGTTCCGGAACACGCCTGTGGCCTTTGTCGCGTAAACATTATCCCAAACAATTACTAAAGTTATTTGGTGATAAGACGATGCTTCAGCAAACATTATTGCGCTTGCAAGGGGTGCCGGATCTTGCACCTCCAATTGTTGTGTGCAATGAAGAGCATCGGTTTATGGTTGCCGAGCAATTGCATGAAATTGGTCAGCAAAAATCTTCAATTATTTTAGAGCCAATTGCGCGGAACACTGCTCCTGCATTGGCGCTGGCGGCGATCCATGCTCGCACATTGGATGACAATCCTATTCTACTTGTGTTGTCTGCGGATCATATGATTCGCGATGTTACCGTTTTTCAATCTGCAGTGGCTGATGCATTACAGGCCGCCCAGCTTGGTCATCTGGCAACCTTTGGTGTGCATCCAACTCGCCCGGAGACCGGGTACGGGTATATCAAAACATCGCGTGGTTCTGATGCTAAGGGTACAGTGTTTTTTCCGGTTTCCGAGTTTGTGGAAAAGCCCGATTTAGTAACGGCTGAACAATATTTGGCCGAAGGTTGTTACTATTGGAATAGCGGTATGTTTGTGTTCCAGACAGAAGTTTTTTTGCGCGAATTGCAAGAGCAAAGTCCAGATGTTGTTGTTGCGGCAGAGCAGGCTAAGGTGTGGGCAGTGCAAGATTTGGATTTCATCCGCGTTGATAAAGAGGCATTTGCGCAAGCACCCAACATTTCAATCGATTATGCGCTAATGGAAAAAAGTAAAAATGTCGTCTGCGTGCCACTTGATGCGGGTTGGAGTGATGTCGGTGATTGGAAATCATTTTGGGATCTTTCCGATAAAGACGCTACGGGTAATAGCTTGATTGGCGATAGTATTGATATAGGTTCAACCAATACACTGGTTTTTTCACAGGACAAATTGGTGGCTACATTAGGTGTTAATAATTTAATGATCATTAATACTCCGGATGCTGTGCTGGTTGCGGATAAGTCCCAGGCACAGCAGGTAAAGTCCATCATCACCCAAATTGAAAAACAGAATCGTTCAGAGCATCTCCAGCACCGTGAAATCTATCGCCCATGGGGTTGTTATGATGCAATCGATGCAGGCGACCGCTATCAGGTAAATCGCATTCGTGTAAAGCCTGGTGGAAGTTTGTCATTGCAAGTTCATCATCACCGTGCTGAGCACTGGATAGTTGTTAAGGGGACCGCGCTTGTTCAAAAAGGAGACGAGACTGTTCTGCTATCAGAAAATGAATCCACTTATATTCCGGTGGGGACAAAACATCGATTAAGTAATCCTGGAAAAATACCGCTGGAAATTGTTGAGGTTCAATCGGGGCCCTATCTGGAAGATGACGATGTTATTCGTTACGAAGATAGTTATGGTCGATCTTAAAAAGCTTATCAATCTATTTTGTTAACAGGCTAGGGAGTTTCTAATGAAAGTCACAGTATTTGGAACTGGCTATGTTGGTTTGGTAACGGGCGCATGCTTGGCAGACGTTGGCCATGATGTTCTTTGTGTTGATATCGATCAGAAAAAGGTGGACAACCTGAATGCAGGGATAATCCCGATTTATGAGCCCGGATTGGAGGCTATTGTTAAGCAGGCTGTCCAGCATGGGTTGCTGAATTTCACTACCAGCATGGATCGCGCAGTCCAGCATGGTGAGTTGCAATTTATTGCCGTAGGAACTCCATCCGGGGAAGATGGCTCTGCTGACTTGCAGTATGTCGTTGCTGTAGCAAAAACAATTGGTCAGCGCCTTACCGACTATAGGGTTGTAGTAAATAAATCGACCGTGCCTATAGGCACAGCAGAGATAGTAAATTCTGCTCTCGCTGATGAATTAAAAAAACGCGGGATTAGTGTTCCCTATGATGTTGTGTCGAATCCTGAGTTTCTTAAAGAGGGAGCCGCAGTTAACGATTTTATGAAACCTGATCGGATTGTAGTTGGAACCGATAGTGAGAAAGCCGAGCAGTTGTTGCGCGAGCTTTATGCCCCGTTTAATCGCAGTCATGATCGCATGATTTTTATGGATGTTCGCTCGGCCGAATTAACCAAGTATGCAGCTAATGCAATGCTTGCAACAAAAATCAGCTTCATCAATGAGATGGCTAATCTGGCCGAGTTATTGGGGGCTGATATTGAAAAGGTTCGCAATGGGATAGGAGCTGACCCTCGTATCGGCTACCACTTTATTTATCCTGGTTGTGGCTATGGCGGCTCATGTTTTCCAAAAGATGTTAAAGCATTGATTAATATCGCCCGGAATGTTGATTATCGGGCGGGCTTAATGGAGGCGGTTGATAAGGTTAATCAGGCCCAAAAAAACAAACTGTTTGGCTATATAACTCGTCATTTTGGCGATGATCTGCAGGGTAAGGTATTTGCCCTTTGGGGGTTATCTTTCAAGCCCAACACTGATGATATGCGTGAAGCACCAAGTCGAGTTTTAATTGAAGCTCTCTGGGCAGCAGGTGCTAAAGTGCAGGCTTATGATCCAGTTGCAATGGAGGAGACCCAGCATATCTATGGATTGAGGGATGACCTCAAGTTGGTGGGCACTAAAGAAGCAGCACTGGAGCGATCTGATGCTCTGGTTATCTGCACTGAATGGAAGAGCTTTCGTGCCCCGAATTTCGAGTTGCTTAAATCTGCTTTGCACAATCCTGTTATTTTTGACGGGCGCAATCTGTATGAGCCAGAGAGAATGGCGGCCCTGGGATTTGAATACTACGCTGTTGGTCGTGGTTTAAGTGTTTTAAGTCATTGATTTAGCTTGCTTTATTGGATTTTGCCAGTTGCTCTGGCAAAATCCGGATTTTTCTTCTCTAGTAAGTCCTTTCCTTTCTCCCGATGCCCCCCAAATACGCTAACCTATTGAAAAATAAAGGGCATTCTGCTAGTCTTGCGCACCTGCTGATTTCCTATGTTTTGATTTACCTCTTAGCTATCGTTTTTTGGCAGTAGTGGAAACTGGTCAAACCCAGCCTGAGGGAGTTTTCACTTTACTTTAACTGACCCGTGTGACTGGCCGTGCGGAATAGGTAAGGCGTGTTGTTTACGTCTGTACCTCTAATCTATAGGTATTACCATGAGTATGAACGAAAGTTTTGCTGCGTTATTTGAAGAAAGTTTAAAAACCGTTGATATGGTTCCAGGCACAATTATTACTGGTGTAGTAATTGATATTGATAAGGATTGGGTAACTGTCCATGCTGGCCTGAAGTCGGAAGGAGTTATTCCTGCTGAACAATTCCGCAATGAATTGGGTGAATTGACACTCCAAATCGGCGATGAAGTACAAGTTGCACTTGAGAGTGTAGAAGACGGTTTCGGTGAGACCAAGTTGTCACGCGAGAAGGCCAAGCGTGCCGAGGCGTGGAAAATTCTTGAAGCTGCTCATGTTGCTGAAGAAGTTATCAAAGGTGTTATTAACGGTAAGGTTAAAGGTGGTTTCACCGTTGACGTTGCTGGTATCCGTGCCTTCCTTCCTGGTTCTTTGGTTGATGTTCGCCCTGTGCGCGAAACTACCCATCTTGAAGGTAAAGAGCTGGAATTCAAAGTCATCAAGCTCGATCAAAAGCGTAACAACGTAGTTGTTTCGCGCCGTGCAGTGCTGGAACAAGCCAATTCTGTTGAGCGTGACGAATTGCTTGCTACACTTCAGGAAGGTCAAGCTGTTAAAGGTATCGTTAAAAACCTTACCGACTACGGCGCATTTGTTGACTTGGGTGGTGTTGATGGTCTGTTGCACATTACCGATATGGCGTGGAAGCGCATCAAGCACCCAGGTGAGATCGTAAACGTTGGTGATGAAATCGACGTTAAAGTATTGAAGTTTGATCGTGAGCGTAACCGTGTATCTCTTGGTCTGAAGCAATTGGGTGAAGATCCGTGGATACAAATCACCAAGCGTTATCCAGAAGGCGCTCGTGTGAAAGCAAAAGTAACCAATTTGACTGATTACGGCTGCTTCGCAGAGTTGGAAGAAGGTGTTGAAGGTTTGATCCACGTTTCAGAAATGGATTGGACCAACAAAAATATCCATCCTTCTAAAGTTGTTCAGTTGGGTGACGAAATCGAAGTTATGGTATTGGATATCGACGAAGAGCGTCGCCGTATCTCTCTCGGCCTGAAGCAATGCCAAGAGAATCCATGGGATGCATTTGCTCGCACTTGCGCCAAAGGCGACAAGATTAGCGGCAAAATCAAGTCAATCACTGACTTCGGTATCTTCATTGGTTTGGATGGTGGTATTGATGGTCTGGTTCACTTGTCAGACATCTCCTGGCACGAAGCTGGCGAAGAAGCTGTTCGCAAGTACAAGAAAGGCGATGAGCTGGAAACTGTGGTATTGGCCATTGATCCAGAGCGCGAGCGCATTTCTTTGGGTATCAAGCAACTCGAAACCGATCCATTCTCAGAATATGTTTCTGTGAATGACAAAGGTGCCGTAGTTAAAGGTATTGTTAAAGAAGTTGAAGCTAAAGCCGCTGTAATTACTTTGGCTGACGACGTTGAAGCTGTTCTTAAGGCCTCTGAATTGAGCCGCGAGAAGGTGGAAGACGCGCGCAACTTGCTGAAAGTAGGTGATGAGGTTGAGGCTAAGATTATTGCTGTAGATCGCAAAAATCGTAGCATTAACTTGTCAGTGAAATCTAAAGATGTTGAAGAAGAGAAGGCTGCGATGAAAGAGCTTTCGACCAAGCAATCGGATCAAGCCTCTCCAACTACGTTGGGTGATTTGATTAAGGCGCAAATGCAAAGCAAAGAGTAATCTTTGTTATGGATTGGTGGCCAGCAATGCTGGTCACCAATTATATCGCATTCAATTTTTATCTTGTCCTGCAGATTTTTGTTGATTTAACCGGTTATGTGTTTGAGCGTTTTTTTCAATAACAGAGAGCAGTGTTATGACAAAGTCAGAGTTGATTGAATACATTACTGAAAAGCAAAATCAACTAACGATTAAGGATGTTGAAATGTCAGTAAAGCTTTTGCTTGACTATATGTCTGACATTTTGGCTTCAGGTGAGCGCATTGAAATTCGCGGTTTCGGAAGTTTTTCATTGCACTACCGTGCTCCTCGTACAGGAAGAAACCCCAAGACTGGCGATGCTGTAGTTCTGGAGGGAAAGTACGTCCCTCATTTTAAGCCTGGCAAAGAAATGCGCGATCGCGTTAACGAAAGTATTACTAAAGAATAAGGCTCCGTTATATTTGTTGATTGAATCTGTTTTGTTCTTGTATTTCCCTTCTTAATTAATATCT